>NZ_JAAGAA010000001.1 GCF_010435965.1 Crenobacter caeni | reverse complement strand
CGTTCGACTTGCATGTGTAAAGCATGCCGCCAGCGTTCAATCTGAGCCAGGATCAAACTCTTCAGTTCAATCTCTAACTTTTTCGTACTTCTGGCACGCAAGTCCAAAGAAACTTTCGTTTCCTTCTCTTGCAGTGCAAGTGTTGGCTGCGCCAAGCACTCACACCTATCGGTTGTTCGTTCTGTTAAAGAGCAGTGACGTTTCGCGTTGTGTGCGCTGCGTCGAGGTGGCGAACTATACGTTTGCAGCCCGCCTCCGTCAACACCTTCCTGTACAGGAAATGGCAGAAGTCCGTCATCTTGTTGATTAGCATCACAAAAAATTTCAACCTTCGCCCAAGGCTGCGCTTGCCGGATAATCGCAAGCCTGATTACAGGAGACTGCTTTGACCCACCCCACCTGGATTTTCGACCTCGACAATACCCTGCACGACGCCGACCACGGCATTTTCCCGCGCATCAACGAACTGATGACCCGCTACATCATGGACAAGCTGGCAGTGGACGAGGAAGCCGCGCACACGCTGCGCGAACGTTACTGGCAGCAATACGGCGCGACGCTGCGCGGACTGGTCGAACACCACGGCATCGACCCGCACCACTTCCTGCGCGAGACGCACCCGACCGAGGTGTTCCGCCCCATGCTGCGCTGGGAGCCGGACCTCGACAGCGTGCTGCGCACGCTGCCCGGCCGCAAGATCCTGCTCTCGAACGGGCCGCAGCATTATGTGGAAGACCTGCTGCGCGCGATGGGCGTCCACCAGCACTTTTGCGCGCACTACGGCGTCGAGCGCCTCGACTTCACCCCCAAGCCCGCCGCGTCGGCGTTCCGCCGCGTGCTGGTCGACCACCACCTGCAGGCGCAGCACTGCGTGATGGTCGAGGACAGCCTGGACAACCTGAAGGCGGCCAAAGCTCTGGGCATGAAGACCGTCTGGCTCAGCCGCAAGCCGCAGCGCCCCGACTATGTCGACGCGCGCATCAGCCGCATCAGCGAGCTGTCACGCCTTGCGCTGGCGGGCTGACTGCCAGAGCAGACCCAGCAGCGTCGCCAGCGCCGCGTACGGCCACAACTGCGACAGGAAGGCGATCAGCGCGTTCATATTGGCCAGATGGCCGTAATGCCAGCGGAACAGCGACAGCATTTCCTCGTCCGAGCGGGTCAGCGGCCACATCGCGGCGAGCACCCGGGTGCCGGCCAGCGCGAGCAGGGCGACCACCGCCTGCACCAGCGGCGGGAAGCGTGTGAACAGCCACACCAGCAGGAAGCCCGCCGACAACCCGGTCATCACGTTGAAGCTGATCCACTCGAACAGCGCCATCGGCTTGAGCAGCGCGCCCGCGGTCATCATCTTCAGCAGCCACGGCAGCAGCATCACGAGCATGACCGCGCGCGCGTAGTAGCGCCTGTCTGCCAGGAAGGTGGTAACAAACAACAGCACCGCGACCAGGTGCAGCATCACGCTGCCGGCCTCGACCAACAGCAGGAACAGCATGGGGTTTTCCAGCGGTGACACAAAGGGCTGCGGCAGCCCCAGCGGGCGCACCACCACGCCGAACAGCGGCACCGACGGGTCGAGCTGGGTGACGAACCACAGCGCGATCAGCACCACCGCGTAGTCGGCTGCCGTTTCACTGCGGAAATAGCGCTGGCGGGCCCGCCAGATGCGGTGCCATAGCCGGCGAAACAGCGGGCTGACCGCCAGCGTCGCGCCCAGCGCACCGCCGGCGGCGTTGTACAGCATGTCGAGGTTGGACGACACGCGGCTGGGCAAAAATTGCTGGCCGAATTCGACCAGCAGGCTGGCCAGCCCGCACAGCAGCACGGCGAGCAGCCAGCCCAGGATGCGCGGCCTGCAGGTCAGCGCCAGCGCGAAACCCAGCGGCAGGTAGACGATGAAGTTGACCGCGTTGTCGAACACGCGGAAGTAGTAAGGCAGCGGGTAGCTCAGGAACTCGAACAGCGGCCGGCCGCTATACGCCCAGCCGGTGAACGGGTAGAAGCTGGTGAAGACGATCACCACGAAGGTGATCAGGGCCGTGTAATGGGCCACATGGGAACGCGCAGCGTTGACCACGGCATTTAATGGGCAAATTATTGACTGCCAGAGCATACGGCGGCGCCTGCCGGCGGGCAAGCGCGCCGCGGCATCCCCGGCGCACGTAAAAAAGGCAGGCCCAAGCCTGCCCCGATTGCCGCAGCTGCGCGCTCAGTCGTTCGCGCGCAGGGCACCGGGCGAGACGCGCGAGGCGATCACGATCAGTACCAGCGTCAGCAGCATCAGCAGGCTGGACACCGCGTTCACTTCCGGCGTCACCGCGATCTTGATCATCGAGTAGATCTCCAAGGGCAGCGTCGACGCGCCGGCGCCGGCGGTAAAGAAGGTGATCACGAAGTCGTCGATCGACAGCGTGAACGCCATCAGGGCGCCGGCGATGATGCCCGGGCGGATCACCGGCAGCGTCACCAGCCGGAACGCCTGAAAAGGCGTCGCGCCCAGGTCGCGCGCGGCCTCGACCAGGCTCTCGTCCATCCCCTGCATGCGTGCCTTGACCACGATGGCGACGAAGCCGATGCAGAACGCGACGTGCGAGAGCAGGATGGTGAACAGGCCGAGCTCAAGGATGCCGAGGATCTGGTTGACCAAGACGAAGAAGATCACCAGGCTGACCCCGGTCAAAAGCTCGGGAATCGCGATCGGCGTGAGCACCAGGAAGCTCAGGAACGGCACCTTGTACTTGTGCAGCGCCATGCCGGCCAGCGTGCCCAGTACCGTCGACAGGAAACTTGCCGCGAGCGCGATCAGCAGCGAGTTGCCCGCCGCGGTCAGCATCTTCTCGTTGGCGAACAGCTGGCTGTACCAGCGCGTGGTGAAGCCCACCCACTCCGCGTTGAGCTTGGAGTCGTTGAACGAGAACACCACCACGATCACCAGCGGCAGGTAGAGGAACAGGTAGGTCACCCAGGCCGATACCTTCAGCCAGGCGGACTGTTTGGCCTTAGCCACGCTTCACCCCCTTGCGCGCGATCAGCGCGCCCAGCATTGCAATCGCCAACACCCCGGCCGTCAGCATGATCGACAGCACCGCACCGAACGGCCAGTCGCGGGTGTCGAGGATCTGCTGCTTGATCAAGTTGCCGATCATGATCGAGTCGGTCCCACCCAGGATGTCCGGAATCGCGAACATGCCAAGCGCCGGGATGAACACCAGCGCCGAGCCGGCGAACACGCCGGGCAGGCTCAACGGCCAGGTAATCCTCCAGAAGCGCTGCCAAGCGTTCGCGCCCAGGTCCTGCGCGGCCGACAACAGCGACAGGTCGTGCTTCTCCAGGTTGGCGTACAAGGGCAGCACCATGAAGGGCAGGTGCACGTAGACCATGCCGACGATCACCGCGAACGGGGTGAACAAGAGCTGCACCGGCTCACCTCCCATGCCGGTCCATACCCAGTTGACCGCACGAGTGAACGCCGACTGCGGGCCGAGAATGATCATCCACGCGTAGATGCGGATCAGGAAGTTCGACCAGAACGGCAGGATCACCAAGAGCAGCAACAGGTCGCGGTACTTCTTCGCCGAACGCGCAATCAGCCACGACAGCGGGTACGCCATCACTAGGCAGATCAGCGTGGTCAGCGCCGCGTACCACGCGGACTTGGCGAACAGCTCGAAATAGATCGGCTCCTCGACAAGGCGCGTGAAGTTCTCCAGCGTCAGGTCCCAGATGAGCTTGCCTTCCTCGTAGTAATACATCGGCGCGAGGCCGCCGTAGTCACCGGGAAAGCGGAACGCCGCGACGAACATGATCGCGGTCGGGATCAGGAAAAACAGCACCAGATAGAGTAGCGGCGGCCACGACAGCAGCCATTTGCCCAGACGGTTCTTCATGGCGCTTACTCGGTCAGGAAGCTGCCGGCGTCGAAACGCCAGGCAATCTCGACGATGTCGCCGTCGTCGAAGAACTTGGCGACCCCGGGGATGTTGTTGGGCAGCATCGCCTCGATCAGCACGCCGTCGGCAACCTCGACGATGTAGATGGTCACATCGCCCAGGTACAGGCAGTCGTGGATGCGCCCCCTGAAATACGCCTCGTCCGGCAGGTCCGACAGTTCCTTGTCGAGCTTGATCTTCTCCGGCCTCAAAGCGAGCCAGCCTTGCTGGCCGACGGTTACACCCGGCACCGCGAGCGTACGCACCTCGCCGCAGCCCTTGATATCGACCGTCATCGTCCCGCCATCGACCGCGCGCACCGTCCCCTCCAGCACATTGCACTGGCCGATGAAGTCGGCGACGAAACGGTTCTTCGGGTTGCCGTAGATGTTCTCGGGGATGTCGAGCTGCTCGACCTGACCACGGCTCATCACCGCGATGCGGTGGCTGAGCGCCAGCGCCTCGCCCTGGTCGTGGGTGACGTAGACGAAGGTGATGCCGACTTCCTTCTGCAGCTTGATCAGTTCGAGCTGCATCTCCTCGCGCAGCTTGGCGTCGAGCGCGGACAGGGGCTCGTCGAGCAGCAGCAGGCGCGGACGGTCGACCAGCGCGCGCGCGATCGCGACACGCTGGCGCTGGCCGCCGGACATCTCGTGCGGGTAGCGCTTGCCAAATTCGGTGAGGCGCACGTCTTCCAGCAACTCGTCGACCTGCGCGTCCATCTTGTCCTTGGCCCAGCCGGCCATCTTCAACGGGAACGCGATATTTTCGCGCACCGTCATGTGCGGAAACAGCGCGTAGTTCTGGAACACCGTATGCACCGGACGCTTCTCCGGCGGCACACGCGACATGTCCTGCCCGTCGAGCAGGATCTGCCCGGCGTCCGGCTGCTCGAAACCCGCCAGCATGCGCAGCAAGGTGGTCTTGCCGCAACCGGAAGGACCCAGCAGGGTGAAGAACTCGCCTGCCTCGACCGACAGGCTCACGTCGTTGACAGCCGTGAAGTCATCGAACTGTTTTACGACGTTGCGGATTTCAAGGAGCGCCATCTTTCGTCCCCGCCCATAAAAAAGGGCGCAATTGTAGCAAAAATCCCCCCGGGGGGAAGCCGGGAATGCCTTGCAAATTCAAGGCCTCAGCGCAGTTTGCTGATCCGCCTCAAATGCGGATCACGCAAAGCGGGCAAACAGTACCGTTTGTCAGCGGGCCGCACGGACGGCTTATAAACGGTGTAGCGCCGGCGGCCCAGTGCCGCCAGACAATGCAAAAAGGCGCCCGCAGGCGCCTTGCATGGAGATGGCCAGGATCAGAACTTGGTGCCGATGCCCAGACCGAACACCCACGGGTTGATCTTCAACTCACCCACATGTGCGCCATTCAGGCTCACGTCGGTCTTGATCCAGATCTTCTTGACGTCGACGTTGATGAAGTAGTCCTTGTTGACCGCGTAGTCGGCACCGACCTGCAGCGCGCCGCCCCAGCTGTTCTTGTCGATATCCAGATCTGCAGCACCTGCCTTCAAGCTGCTCTTGTAGAAGCGGGTGTAGTTGATACCGGCACCCACGTACGGACGGAAGGCCGCTTCCGGCGCAAAGTGGTACTGCAGGGTCACGGTCGGCGGCAGCACCCAGACGTTGCCCAGATTGCCGAGCTTATTCGAGGTCACCTGATGGCGGGCAGTACCCAGGATCAGTTCGGCGCCGATGTTGTTGGTGATCATGTAGGTGAAGTCGAGCTCAGGTGCGACCTGGCTCTTCACATCAACATCCAGCCCCGGAACGACATTGCCATTGCTCCACGATGCGCTCGGATCAATGTCGATCACGCGGAAGCGGGCCAGGATGTCACCCTGGGCGGCGAAAGCGGGAGCGGCCAGAGCGGCGGCGAGCGCGGCGATTGCGAACTTCTTCATCATTATTCTCCTGAACGGTGAGGTTTTTTGCGTTTAGAATCTTGGGTCAAGACGCGTGGCTCAAACATCCCATACGCGTATCGATGGCAGCAAAATTAGCAAAGCCCTCCGCGTGAAACCTTGAGCCAGATCATGAAAAGAACATAAAACATGAAAAATCCATACCGCGACCTGCGCGAATTCATCGCGCAACTGGAGGCCGACGGCGACCTCAAACGCATCGCCCGCCCGGTGTCGCCGCACCTGGAGATGACCGAGATCGGTGACCGCGTATTGCGCGCGGGCGGCCCCGCCCTGCTCTTCGAGCGACCCGAACGCGATGGCGTGCGCTACGCCTACCCGGTGCTCGCCAACCTGTTCGGCACGCCCGAGCGCGTCGCGCGCGGCATGGGCGCGGACAGCGTCGACAAGTTGCGCGAGATTGGCTCAACGCTCGCCTACCTGAAGGAGCCCGAGCCGCCGAAGGGGCTGCGCGACGCGTGGGACAAGCTGCCGCTACTCAAGCAGGTGCTGTCGATGGCGCCGAAGGAAGTGAGCAAGGCGCCCTGCCAGCAAATCGTATGGGAAGGCGCCGAGGTCGACCTCGAGAAGCTGCCGATCCAGCACTGCTGGCCGGGCGACGTGGCCCCGCTGATCACCTGGGGGCTGACCGTCACCCGCGGCCCCAACAAGAAGCGGCAGAACCTCGGCATCTACCGCCAGCAGGTCATCGGCAAGAACCGCGTGATCATGCGCTGGCTGGCGCACCGCGGCGGCGCGCTCGACTACCGCGAGTTCTGCGCGCGCCACCCGGACACGCCGTATCCGGTCGCGGTGGTGCTCGGCTGCGACCCGGCGACCATCCTCGGTGCGGTCACCCCGGTGCCGGACACCCTGTCCGAATACCAGTTCGCCGGCTTGCTGCGCGGCGCGCGCACCGAACTGACCCGCTGCATCGGCTTCGACCTGCAGGTGCCGGCGCGCGCCGAAATCGTGCTCGAAGGGCATATCCACCCTAACGACACCGCGCTGGAAGGGCCGTACGGCGACCACACCGGCTACTACAACGAGCAGGACCGCTTTCCGGTGCTCACCGTCGAGCGCATCACCATGCGCGAGAACGCGATCTACCACAGCACCTACACCGGCAAGCCACCGGACGAGCCGGCCATCCTCGGCGTCGCGCTGAACGAGGTGTTCGTGCCCATCTTGCAAAAGCAGTTCCAAGAGATCACCGACTTCTACCTGCCGCCCGAGGGTTGCAGCTACCGGATGGCGGTGGTCCGCATCAAGAAACAATATCCGGGGCACGCCAAGCGGGTGATGATGGGGGTGTGGTCGTTCCTCAGGCAGTTCATGTACACCAAGTTCATCGTGGTGGTGGACGACGACGTCGACACCCGCTCGTGGCAGGAGGTGATCTGGGCGATCACCACGCGCATGGACCCGGTGCGCGACACGGTGCTGATCGAGAACACCCCGATCGACTACCTGGACTTCGCGAGCCCAGTGTCGGGCCTCGGCGGCAAGATGGGGCTGGATGCGACCAACAAGTGGCCAGGCGAGACCACGCGCGAATGGGGCACGCCCATCGTGATGGACTCGGCCACCCGCGCCCGGGTCGACGCGATGTGGGACGAACTGGGCCTGTAAGTGGGTACATCAGTAAAGAAGGGAGGCCGAGGCCGCCCTTCTTGCGTTCTGCACTCAATACACGACCAGATGCAGCCGGCTGCCACCGGGCACACGCACGCGCGTGTTCTCTGCAATTCCCGGCTGGACATTGACCGCGTAGCGCGGAGCACTGGCAGCCGGCAGGGTCGTCGTAAAACTCCCCACCTTGAAGTTGAAATAGGCGCCAGGGCTGACTGCGCCCAAGTCAATGGTGGCCGTGCCGAGCGGCCACTTCCTGGCAGGGAAGCCCAAATTGCCCGCGGCCTTTTCCATACGGGTCGAGATGCCCCAGCGGCGGACGACTTCGTGGTACTTCAGTCCGGTACTCGCCGACGCCAACCCCTTTTCGATGGCGGCAATTCCGTTCTCCGGCCCCTGCACCCAATCCTTGAGGATACCGGGTCCGTACTGGTGCAGCATGTACATCGCAAGGCTCAGCGCCTGCGGGTAGTGCGCGCCAGCGGAGCACATGTCGCCGCTGCCACCCCAACTATCCATCAGACAACCCGAATAACCGAGCGATTGCCTGAACTCACCTTCGAAGCCACCGACAACCTCTGTCCTCAGATGCGGGTCTGTCTCGACATCGGGGAACATCTTCCGGCCGGCCAGATAACCCAAGGCCTGTGCGGCAGTCTCGTTCTGGAAGGTGTCGCCTGCCCCCACCGGAGCACCGTGCCGCACCTGCTTCTGGTAGAACTGGATCATGTGCTGGAACTCGTGCGCGAGCGTCGTCATGCCCAGCGCCGGGTACGTGCCCTCGGGCCGCCAGGCCCCGTACTCGGTTTCGCCAATCGTGTAGCGATCCAGCTTGGCAAACGTCGCCGCGTCCATATAGAACACCAGGGCCTCGTTGCTGTAGGGCTTCACACCCTTGCGGAAGCTGTTGACAGACCAGTAGTAGCCGATCGTGCCCAGCGGTTGGCCATCGGGGGTGATATCGAGCAGCACGATATGGATATCTTTGGTTGACCTATCCAGCAACCAAGACTGCAGCGCGGCAGGCACTTCGTTTCCCCACGGCGTACCGATCAGTTCGGTCGCCAGCAGGTAGACCTTAGATGCGAACATGTCGGCCATCGCCTGAGCCTGACATATGCTTACCTTCATGTCGGCCTTGGCAAGGTCATCGCCCGTCAGTGGCGCACCGCAAGAGGAAAGGTTCGTCAGGGCAGTGTTCTGTCCCCACACAACGACCTTCCCGCCGCCACTGTTCGGCAAATCACGCTCGGCAAGCTTTGCAGTTGGGACAGTGGTGATGTTGTCGTTGACGATCGATGTCCAGTTTCCACTCGGCTGGACTGGCGCAGGCGCAGAAGTCCCGACGTTGTTTTTCAATAGATCCCGCAAGTCAGCAGGCGCTTGCAGGTTTTCCTTCGAAATCTGTACGGGGATACTGTTGTGCTGCCGGGACACCGCGTCGAACAGCCTGCCGCCACTACCGGAATCCGGCAGGTCATTCGGTGTCGTATCGCTCGAATACAGCACGGCGCTGACCGTGTGGATGCCGCCAATCCCACTCACCAGCAAATCTCGGGGTACCGATCCCTGATTTTCGTAGGTGAGCACGGCACTGCCATCTCCAATGGCATTACTCTCGACTCGTACGCCGGGCGCACACTCGTTACCGGCCGCCAGGCTGACGCAACTGCTGACGCGGACTGGCGTTTCACCGAACGAGCTACCTAGGGAGCCTGGAGAGCCACCGCCGCTGCCACCGCCGCCGCACGCGGACAGCAGCAAACAGCCAATCAGGCTAAGCGCCTTTTTTGTCATTGTTTATCCCTTCACTTTGTCCTGCCAACAAGATTGCCTGCGATTATCCTCCCAAACCGCAACACAACCCAATTTGCATAAAGACTTCAAGGGGCTTGTGACAAAAAAAGATACACTGCATCATCGCGGGCTATCTCCAAGGAAGGACTTTCCCATGCACAACCCGAACAGCAAGCAGCGCCTGAAACGCCTGAGCCCGCGCCAGCGCAAGAAGATGAAGGTCGGTGAATTCACCGAACTAGGTTTCTCGCTGCTGGTTACCCTCAAGCCACAACTGGCGGCCGAGGCGCAGGACGCGCTGCTCGACGCCTGGCTCGAGACGGTCGACGCGCAGGGCGTGAGCTTCGGCGGCCACTTCGGCGGCGACGAAGTGCAGCGCTTCGAAGGCATCGTGTTCCCGGTTGGCCGCACCAAGGTCACCGAGGAAATGCGCGCATCGCTCGTCGCGTGGCTGAACGCGCGCGACGAAGTCGACGCGGTCGACGCCGACGAGCTGGCCGACCTGTGGAATATCGAGTGGTAAGTACGCCGCAGGTGTCTGCGTAAAGAAAAGCCGGGGCACCCCCCGGCTTTTTTCACGCCTGAGCCAGCGCGTCGAGTGAGCGCGCGGCTTCGACGATCAGCCGGCGCTGCCGGCACGCAGCACTATCTAGCGCGGCAAGACACTGCCCCGCTTGCGCGGGCGGCAGGGTGGCGCACCAGCAAATCGCCGGCCACAGCAGGGCCGGTAATGTGTCGTGCAGCAAGGCCAGGCGGTCGGCCTGCTGGCGACGCAGCAGGCGCCGGCAGCGCTCAGGCAACGCTTCGGGTGAGCGCAGCTGCCTCGCCGTAAAGAAGATACAGAAACGCAGCCAGGCGTGCTGGCTGCGCAAGACGGCGGACGCGCGGGCGTCCGCGAGAGAGGGAAAGCCGGCCATGACAGCCTCCATTGTGCAATGCACAATGGAGAATAGCCTGCCACGGCGCCTGCTTCAAATCAGACCTTGACCCAGCGCGGGCGGGTCAGCGCTTCCGGCTGCAGCACCGCGTCGAGCTGCTCGCGGCTCATCAGCCCGCGCTCAAGCACGATGTCGGCGACGCTGCCACCGCGCCTGAACGCTTCGCCGGCCACTTCGGTCGCCGCAGCGTAGCCGATGATCGGGAACAGCGCGGTGACGAGACCGATCGAGTGCTCGACCTGGCGCTTGAGGAAGTCGCGGTTGGCGGTGATGCCGGAGACGCAGTGTTCGCCCAGCGTGTCGCAGGCGGCGATCAGGTGGCCGATGCTGCGGAACAGGCTGTACGCGATCACCGGCTCGAAGGCGTTGAGCTGCAACTGGCCGGCTTCGGCGGCCATGGTCACCGTCACATCGTTGCCGATCACCTCGAACGCGACCTGGCTGACCACCTCCGGGATCACCGGGTTGACCTTGCCCGGCATGATCGACGAGCCGGCCTGGCGCGCCGGCAGGTTGATTTCGCCAAACCCCGCGCGCGGGCCGGACGAGAGCAGGCGCAGGTCGTTGCAGGTCTTGGAGAGCTTGACCGCGACGCGCTTGAGCACGCCCGAAACCTGCACGAAGGCGCCGCAGTCCTGCGTCGCCTCGATCAGGTTGGGCGAGGTCATCAGCGGCAGGCCGGAAAGCTGCGACAGGTGCTTGCACACCAGCGGCGCGTAGTCCGGGTGCGAGCAGATGCCGGTGCCGATCGCGGTGGCACCGAGGTTGATCTCCAGCATCAGCCGCGCGGCCTCCTGCAGACGCTCGATATCCTCGCCCAGCATCACCGCGTAGGTGCGGAACTCCTGACCCAGCGTCATCGGCACCGCGTCCTGCAACTGGGTACGCCCCATCTTCAGCACGTCGGCAAACTCGTCGGCCTTGGCGTCGAAATGCACCTTGAGGCGGCCCATCGCCTCGATCAGCCGGGCGATGCCCATATGCGTGGCCAGCCTGAGCGAGGTCGGGTAGACGTCGTTGGTGCTCTGGCACAGGTTCACGTGCTCGTTCGGGTGCAGGTGCGCGTACTCGCCCTTGGCGTGCCCCATCAGCTCGAGCGCGCGGTTGGCGATCACCTCGTTGGCGTTCATGTTGGTCGACGTACCGGCGCCACCCTGGATCGCGTCAACCACAAACGCCTCGTGCAAGGCGCCTGCGCGGATCTCGCCGCACGCGGCCGCGATCGCCTCGGCCTTGCGGCTGTCGAGCAAGCCCAGCTCGCAGTTCGCCTGTGCGGCGGCCTGCTTGATCAGCGCAAGCGAAAGCACCAGTTCGCGGTAATGCGAGATCGGCACGCCGGTGATCGGGAAGTTCTCCACCGCACGCAGGGTGTGGATCCCCCAGTAGGCGTCGGCCGGGATCTCGCGGTCGCCGATCAGGTCGTGTTCGAGGCGTGTTTGCATGTTCTGGGCTTTCAAAGCGTTGCGCCACTGGGGGCGAAGAAGGCTGAAACTCTAGACGAGCCCATCGCCTGCCGGCCAATTCCGAATGCGGATGGGGTCATGCAAAAAATGCATGGCACGAAAGCAACAACCGGCACAGTCCCCGACAGTGGTTTTTGCCGATGCACAAATATTCATATAGCATTGCGCAACCATCTCCAAGGCCAACGCACATGAAAAAACTGACTTCCGCCCTGCTCCTGACCGTTCTCGCCGCCGGCGCCCACGCCGCGCAGCCGGATGACGAATATATCGGCATCGCCGGTGCCATCGCCCGTCACAAGACCGATTTCGGCGTGCTCGGTGGTAACGGCAGCAATCAGGAAAACACCCGTGCGGGCATCGCGATCAACGCCGGCTACTACCTGATGCCGCAACTGTCGCTGGAACTCGCCTACGCGGACCTGGGCGACAGCAAGCGCAACTACGGCACGAACAAGCTGAAGACCAACTTCCGCTCGGTGTCGTTCAGCGCGCTGGGCCACCTGCCGGTCAACGACGCGTTCGGCGTGTACGGCCGTCTGGGCGCGTCCCAAGCCCGCGCCCGCGCAACGGTCAACGGAGAGAGCGCAACCCAGCACGACTACCGCCCGGTCTTCGGCTTCGGCGTCGAGAGCACGCTCAGCAGCGACTGGCGCGTCTTCGCCGAACTCACCCACTACGGCAAGGTCGACTTCGAAGACGCATACGGGAATAAGGAAGCCAGCGTAGAAGTCATGGCGCTGCAGGCTGGCGTCAGCTACCACTTCTAAGCATTGTTCTGTGCTCACACCGCCGGGTAACGCCCGGACAGGCTGTGCCACAGCGCGTCGAGCGCCGGTTTTCGCCGGCGCACGTCGCGGTACAGCCTCACCTGCATCGCCACCTGCCAGCCTGGCTCACCCGCCACCGCCAGTTCGCCGCGCGCAAGCTCCCCGGCCACCGCGCTGTCGGGCAGGAAGGCGAGGCCGTGCCCCTGCAGCACCATATGCTTGAGCCCCTCGGCCATGTCGGTCTCGTAACGCAGCCTGAGCGCGCACGGCGCGCCGACCGCTTCGAGCAGCAGCTCGCTCATCCGGTGGAAATACGCGTTGGGCGCGTAGCCGAGAAAGGGGATCGCCGCCTGCGCGTCGCCCGGCAGCCGGAACATCGGCGCGCCGTCTTCCTCGGCCCGCGCGTAAGGGCGCAGGTATTCGGTGCCCAGTTGCAGGCCGCGGTAGCGCGCGTCGGTCAGCTCGACCGGCTGGCGCGGATGGTGGTAGCACATCAGGAGGTCGCTTCCGCCTTCGACGAAGGCGAGCAAGGCGTCGTGCACATTGCTCGCCGACAGCCGGCAAGGCAGCTCGCCGAACGCGTCCTCGACCCCGGACAGCCAGCGCGGAAAGAACGAGAACGACAGGGTATGCGGCACCGCAAACTCGAGCATGTCGTCGTGCGCGGCGCGCAAACTCGCCAGCCGGCCGCGCGCGCTGCCCAGTTTGCCGAGCACCGCGAGCGCCTCCTCGCGCAGCGCTTCGCCCGCCGCGGTCAGCCGGGTCGGGTAGGTGGTGCGGTCGATCAGCTCGCAGCCGGCCCAGCCCTCCAGCGACTTGATGCGCCGCGAAAAAGCCGGCTGCGTCAGGTGGCGCAACTCGGCCGAACGCGTGAAACTGCCGGTCTCGGCGAGTACCAGAAAGTCTTCCAGCCAGCGCGTTTCCATTTGTCCCTTCCCGTCGTGGCCGGCCAGCACAGGCTCGCCGCACCGCAATATGCTTTATGAGTTCATGATGGTATATTGTCAGGCAAACATTCCCAGCCCAGGTTGACCGGGAGCCAGACGGACTTGAGCATACCCACACTGACCGATTTCCTCAGCCGCACGCTGGCGGGCCTGTTGCCCGACGAACTGGAGCGCAGCGACAGCCGCCAACTGGTCAGCCCGATTGGCCACCTGCCGCTGCTGACCAGCCGCCGCGCAACCATGATCGTCAACCGGGTCCGCCTGTTCGCCCTGCTGTTCGCGCTGCTCACGCCCCTGTGGATCGTCGTCGACGTCGCGACGCTGCCTTTTCCGCTGTGGGCGCAACTGGCGGCGCTCAGGCTCACGGCGACGGCCGCCTTCGCCGCCCTGTTCAGCCGGGCACGCGGCAAGAGCAGCCTGCTGCACGCCTACCGCTCGATGGCGACGTTGTTCGCCATCCCCACGCTGTTCTACGTGATCTCGCACCTGCTGATGGCCCAACACCAGCTCGACGGCCTGTCCGCCGCGCTCGGCACCGGTTACGCCTTCCTGCCCTTCGTGCTGCTGGCCGGCTTCGCGGTGTTCCCGCTGACCCTGCTGGAAACTGCCGCGTTCGCCGCGCCGGTACTGCTCGCTTACGGGCTGGCCGGCCTCTCCGAGTTGGGGGGCAGCGACTGGCCGTCGTTCACCGCCGAGTTCTGGCTGCTGATCCTGATCACCGGCGTCGCCGCGCTGGCCAGCCTGTGCCAGCTGGTGCTGATGAGCGCGCTGGTCGGCCAGGCGCTGCGCGACCCGCTGACCGGCTGCTACTCGCGCCGCAGCGGCGAGGAGATGCTGGCAATCCAGTTCGACCAGTCGTTACGCTCGGGCGCCCCGCTGTCGGTCGCCTTCATCGACCTCGACCACTTCAAGCGGGTCAACGACGAGCACGGCCACGACGCCGGCGACGTCCTGCTGAAAAACCTCTCCAAGAGCGTGAACAGCCAGTTGCGCGGCGGCGACATCCTCGCGCGCTGGGGCGGCGAGGAATTCGTGCTGATCCTGCCGTCGACCGACTGCGAGCAGACCATGCAGGTGCTCGCCCGCCTGTACGGCACCGGGCTTGGCGAGCGCCCGAGCGGCAAGCCGGTGACCGCCAGCATCGGCGTGGCCGAACGCACCTGCGACCACGCTCCCGACTGGCGCGCGCTGGTCCAGCTCGCCGACGAACGCATGTACGCGGCCAAGCACGGCGGACGCAACGGCGTGGTCTGCCCGCTCAGGCAGTGCGCCAGCGAACATTGCAACAGTTGCCTGGGCCGCGCGGCCATCACCCGCCAGCAGCCCGCCGTCCGCCTAGAGACGGCCTGATACGGCTGCCACGCGGTCGGTGCACGCACCGGCCGGCGTGAATTCGTGCACCAGCGACGGCATCAGTTCGAACACCGCCGCGCCGTCCTCCGCCTGGCATGCGGCCGCCAGGCGCTCAAGCAGCGGCGACAGTTCGGCCGCAGGCAGATGGTACTCGCGCGCGCGCAGGATGCGCGGATGCTCGGTCGGCTCGGCGCCGTCGCCGATCAGCAATTCTTCGTACAGCTTCTCGCCCGGGCGCAGGCCGGTAATGCGGATCTCGATGTCGCCGTGCGGGTGCGCCGCGTCGCGCACCTCGAGGCCGGAGAGGTGCACCATGCGCCGCGCCAGGTCGATGATCCTGACCGGCTCGCCCATATCGAGCACGAACACGTCGCCGCCCTCGCCCATCGCGCCGGCCTGGATCACCAGCTGCGCCGCTTCGGGGATGGTCATGAAGTAGCGGGTGATCGCCTCGTGCGTCAGCGTCAGCGGGCCGCCCGCGGCGATCTGCCGCTTGAAGAGCGGCACCACCGACCCCGAGCTGCCCAGCACGTTGCCGAAACGCACCATCACGAAGCGGGTGCGGCTGCCGCGCGCGTGGCGCGCCTGCAGGCACAGCTCGGCCAGCCGCTTGGAAGCGCCCATCACGTTGGTAGGGCGCACCGCCTTGTCGGTCGAGATCAGCACGAAGGTGTCGACGCCGCACGCCTCGGCCGCAGCCGCGCAGCGGTCGGTGCCGAAGGCATTGTTCCACACGCCGGCGGCCGTGTTGTACTCGACCATCGGCACATGCTTGTACGCGGCGGCGTGGTACACCGTATTGACGCCGAAGGCGCGCATCACCGACTTGAGGCGCGCCTCGTCGGTGACCGAGCCCAGGATGGGGTCGCGCGGCACGGCGCTCGCGCGTGCGGCGAGGTCCTGGTCGATCGCGTAGAGCGCGAACTCGGACGCCTCGAACAGCACAAGCCTGGCCGGGCCGTGGCGGACGATCTGCCGGCACAATTCGGAACCGATCGAGCCGCCGGCGCCGGTGACCATCACCACCTTGCCGCGGATGTTCGCCGCGAGCAGGTCCTCGCGCGGCGGCACCGGTTCGCGCCCGAGCAGGTCCTCGATCGACACCTCGCGCAGCGCCTCGACGCGCACCTCGCCCGACACCAGCTCGGCCATCCCCGGCAACTGCTTGATCGGCACCCGCAGCTTCTCCAGCGACACCAGGATCTCGCGCTGGCGCGCGCGGCCGACCGACGGCATCGCAAGCAGTATCGACTTGACGCCCAGCTCGTCCACCAGCACCGGCAGCTCGGCCGGCGCGTGCACGGCCAGGCCCCGGTAGGTACGCCGCCACAGCTGCGGGTTGTCGTCGACGAAGGCCATCGGCCGGTACTCGCGCCCGGCCTGCAGGGCGAGCATCAGCTGCACGCCGGCGTGGCCCGCGCCGTAAATCAGCACATGCTCGCGCGGCGCGTCGACCGCGTCGATCCGCCTGACCAGCCCCCTGAGCAGGAAGCGGCTGGCGCCGATATACGCCATCGCGAACACCCAGAAGATGATCACCGACGAGCGCGGGAACGGGCCCACCCGCGCCATCACGATCACCGCCATCAGCACCAGTACCGCCAGGCTCACCCCGGCCAGCACCGTGTACACGATACGGTCGTCGACGTACTTGAGCACCGCGCGATAGAGGCCCAACTTGATGAAGATCGGGATCACCCACAAGGGCGGCACCAGGAACAGCCACCAGAACGGGTCGAGCTTGGGGTCCCAGTTGCCGCCCAGACGCAACAGCACGGCGGACACCAGCGCCAGCGGCAGCAACAGCGCGTCCAGCAACATCAAAAGCGCCATCTTGTGGTGGCGCGAGAAGGAGAGCAGGCGTTCGAACGACATGGTTTTGGTCAACGCTCGACAATCTTGTGAAGGGTGGCGACGATGATGCGCAAGTCGCCCAGCAGCGAGTAGCTTTGCGCGTAGCGCACGTAGTGTTCGAGTTTTTGCGGCAGCACCTCGTCGAGATACGCGCGCTCGGGGTCGGCGGCAGCGCCGAGGATCTGGTTCTCGTCGATCATGCTGATCGACGCCCAGTCGGTGATCCCCGGGCGCACCGACAGCACCAGCGCCTTCACCTCATCCGGGTAATGCGCGACGTACTTGGGCACCTCGGGGCGCGGGCCGACCACGCTCATGTCCCCCATGAGCACGTCGATCAGCTGCGGCAGCTCGTCGAGCTTGCTCTTACGCAGGAAATGCCCGGCGCCGGTCACCCGCGCATCAAGTCCCACCGTCAGCTGGCCGTGCCGCTCGCTGTTTTCCTGCATGGTGCGGAACTTGTGGATGCGGAACAGCACGCCGCCCCGCCCCACCCGCACCTGGCGGAAGAACACCGGCCCCGGCGAGTCGAGCTTCACCCATAGCGCGATCAGCAGCAAAAAGGGCGACAGCAGCACGAGCCCGGCGGCGGACGCCACGATGTCGAACAGCCGCTTCACCAGCGGCGAGCCGTGGCCGCTGCCGGCGCAGCAAGGCAGGGCGGAAGGCCCGCCGCTCATGCGCCGAGCACCCCGCGCACCGCCGCGATCACCCGTGCCTGGTCGTCGGCGCTCATCTTGGTGTACAGCGGCAGCGTCACCTCGGCCTCGAACGCCGCCTGCGCCGCCGGGTAGTCGGCCGGCGTCAGGTGGTAGCCGTCGCGCCATACCGGGTGCAGGTGCAGCGGAATGAAGTGCACCGAGCAGCCTATGCCCCGCTCGGCCATCTTCGCGATGAAGTCGTCACGCTTGACGCCGGCCTCGGGCTTGAGGCGCACCGGGTACAGGTGCCAGGCGTGGCTGCTCGCCGCGTGCGCCGGACGCGCGGGCAGGATCAGCGGCAGGTCGCTAAGCTCTGCATCGAAGCGCGTCGCCATCTCCTCGCGCTGGGCGTGGAAGCGGCGGATCTTGCGCAACTGGTGCAGGCCGATGGCGGCGGCGATATCGGGCATGTTGTACTTGAAGCCGGGCGCGACCACCTCGTAGAACCACGCCGGCGTCGTCGAGCGGTAGCGGTCGAAGGCGTCGCGGCTGATGCCGTGCAAACGCATCACCTTGCAGCGCGCGATCAGCTCCTTGTCCTTGGACACCACCATGCCGCCCTCGCCGGTGGTCATCGTCTTGTTCGCGTAGAAGCTGAACACCGTCGCATCCGAGTCCAGCGCGCCGACGAGCTTGCCCCGGTACAGCGTGGGCAGCGCGTGCGCGGCGTCCTCGACCACCTTCAGCCCGTGCTCGCGCGCCACCACAATGATCGCGTCTAGCTCGCAGGCGAGGCCGGCGAAATGCACCGGCATCACCGCCTTTGTTTTCGGCGTGATCGCCGCGCGCAGGCCCTCGGCCGTCATGTTCAGCGTCACCGGGTCGACGTCGACGAACACCGGGTCGGCGCCCAGGTAGCGCACCACCTCGGCGGTGGCGGTAAAGGTGTAGGTCGGCACCACCACCTCGTCGCCCGGGCCGATGCCCAGCGCCTCGAGCGCCAGGTGCAGGCCTGCGGTGGCCGAGTTGACCGCGATCGCCTCGACGCCGTCGCCGATGAATTCGGCAAACTCGGCCTCGAACTGGCGGGTCTTGGGGCCGGTGGTCACCCAGCCAGAACGCAAGGCGTCGACCACTTCGGCAATCTCTTCCTCCCCGATATCGGGCAGGGCAAACGGCAGGAATTTTTGTTCGCTCATCTCGAACCTCCTTCACATTCGATCAGCGGCACGTCAACCGGCTGACGCATCGCAATTACAGCGCAAGCTTGCGCACAACCCGCTCGGGTTGGGCAAGCAGCGAGAAATGGTCGCACTCGCTCAAAACGGTGCACGTATCACCACGCGAGGCGGCGAGTTCTTGCATGTCGGCAAGAGCAAAACAATCCGCCGCCGCATACATGCGCACGGGAACCTTGACCTGAGCCAGCAACTCGCCCAGATCGGGCCACGTCCCTTCCGCAAGGCGCAGCGCCCGCAACGCCTCCCGGTTACAGCCTTGCAGCCGACTCGCCATCCCCGGCGGCACCGGCATCAGGCGCTGCCACAACGCACACCATGGCTGACCACCAGCGCGCAATGTTTCCAATACCAGATCTTTGTCGACGTCCACGCGGCTGTGGCGCTCAAACCCACCCAGCACCAGACCTCCCACCCGCTCTGGGTGCCAGGCCGCCAGGCCCAGTGCGAACTTGGCGCCCAGCGAATACCCCCAAAGCAGCGCGTCATTGACGGACAAACGCGCCAGCAGCGCATCGATATCGGCCACGATGTCTGCCAGCGCGTACGCGTCCGCAGCAAGCGGTGCCGGACTGGCTCCGTGTCCGCGCGCCGACACGCAGATCATCTGATAGCGACCAATCAACGGTGCCAGATAGCCAAGTTCGTACGCATCTTCATGCACCATTCCGAAACCAAGCAACAGCACCAGCGGCCTGCCGCTACCGTAAACCGCATAATCCAGAGCCAGCGAGGAACCGCTCATCGGCAAGTTACCTGTAGGAACCGCCGCGCCAGCACCTTGTAATCGTGGTTGGCCAGCACGTACTGGCGGCCAGCCGCGCCCAGGCGGCCGCGCTCGTTTGGCGTCTTCGCCATCATCGCGCGCACGCCTTGCGCGATCGCTACCGGGTCTTCCGCGGCCACGCTGACGCCGCAGCCGGCGGCAGCGACGATGTCGTTGCCGGCGTCGACCGAGTGGATCACCGGCTTGCCGGCCATCATGTAGTCGAACAGCTTGTTCGGGTTGATGCCGAAGCGGTAGATCGGCAGTTTGCGCCAGCCGATGTACAGCGCGTCAGTCGCGGCAAGAAAGGCCGGCACCGCGCGCTTGGGGATGGCCGGCAGGAAATGTACGTTGCAAAGAGCAAGCTTGCGCGCCTGATCTTCCAGCGCCGCCTTGTCCGGCCCATCGCCGACCAGCACGAAGGCGGCGCGGCTGTCCGTCAGGCCCACCGCCGCTTCCAGCAGGAAGTCGAGCGCGTTGGCGAGGCCGTGCCCGCCGGCGTAGCCGACGATGAAACGCCCGTCGGCGCGCAAGCGCGCGAGCAATTCACGGTGCGCGTCGGGCAGCGGCAACGGCTCGCCCTGCCACTCGGCCACGTCCACCCCGTTCGGCACCACCGCGTATTTGGCCGGGTCCATGCCGTGCGAGAGCATATAGTCCTGCGCGCACGGCAGCATCGACACCACGGTGTCGGCCTTCCGGTAGCCGAAGTCCTCAGCCCACTGCAAAAGGCGGATGAACGGGTGCTTGGGGCTCATGCCGCCCACTTCGACCGGCGTCAGCGGCCACAAGTCGTGCACCTCGTAGGCGAGGCGCGCGCCGGTCTTGCCGGCGATGAAGGCCGCCGGCACGGTGTCGAGCGGGTAGGTGCTCGACGCAATCACCAGGTCCGGCTTCCAGTCGCGCAGGAAACGCCCGGACAGCCCCATCAGCCGGCGCAGGAAAGCGAAGATGTTGACCACCCGTTTCGCGCCGTTGCCCTCGTAGCGAGGCGTGCGGCACCAGGTGTAGCGGATGCCGTCGATCTCCTGGTCGGCGTAGGCCTTGGAGAGTTCGGGGTTGTGCTGGCGCAGGTGCGAGAAGTCGGCGGCGACGATGTTCACCTCGTGCCCGGCGCGCACCCATTCGCGCGCGAGGTAGTACGGGCGGAACTCCATGCCGTGCTTGGGCGAACCCGCGTAGTGGTTGATATACAGGATCTTCATCGTGTTCTGTCGTGCGGGTTGGCCGCCTCAGGCTGCGGCTTCGAGCGTGCGGTAGAGCGCGACCAGCTTGTCCGCCTCGGCCGCCCAGCTGTATTTGGCGAGCACCGCACGCCGGCCGGACTCGCCCATTTCGCGCGCGCGCGCCTCGTCGGCGAACAGCGTGTTGATCGCCTCGGCGACCGCGCCCGCATTCTCCGGATCGACCAAGAGGCCGCAGCCGGCGTCCTCGACGATGGCGCGCCACAGCGGGAAGTCGCTGGCGACAACCGGCAGGCCGGCCGCCATGTACTCGAACAGCTTGATCGGCAGCGCGTCGACGTAGTTCGGCGTCGGGAACAGCGTCACCAGGCCCGCCTTGCTGCGCGCGAGCACCTCGGCGACGCCGTCGCGGCCGAGCACGCCCAGCTCGTTGACGCGCGCCCAGCCCTCGCGCCGGGCCAATTCGTCGCGCAGGGCGGGTTCGCTCCACGGACCAGCCAGGTTCAGCCGTACGCAGGTCTCTGGCAGCGCGTCGACCACCGGGCCGATGCCGCGGATGCGGCTGATGCCGCCGAGGTAACACACCTCGTTGCGCCGCGCGTTCCAGTCGGTTTCCTGCAGGAATTCGTCGAGGATGGGGTAGTTGCACACGTCGACACAATGCAGCGCGCGCGGCGCGAAGCGCTCGCGGATATGCGGGGTCGCGGCGACCACCGCGTCGAAGCGGCCAACCGCCCAGTCTTCAACCCGCTCGAAGCCGCCGGACACCCAGGGGCGCGCGGCACCGGGAATCCAGTGTTTGGCGAGGATCTGCCGCGGCACGTCCTCGTGCACGTCGTAGACCACCTTGATGCCGGCCTGCTTCAGGCGCAGCGCAGCCGGGATCAGCTCGGGGTCGTGGAAGTGGACGACGTCGGGCGCGAGCGCACGCGCCGCCTCGTACACGCGGCGGGCGGTACCGGTCATCCGCGAGAAGCGCCCGCCCGTCTTGGCGCCGGCGTCGTGGATGCGCACGCCGCCACGGATCTCCTCGCCCAGCCCGTCGGCGACAATTAAGCTCACGTCGAAGCCGGCGGCGGCCAGGCTCTGGCACTCCTTGACGAAGATGCGGATATCGTGGCGCGGGTGCGCGCTGGTCAGGTGGACAACTTTCATGCTTTTTCTGCGGCGCGGGCGGCGCCGGTCACTTCCGTATAGAGCGCGGCGAATTTCGCCATGTTTTCGTGGTGGAGCGCCTTGGCCTCGACCAGGCGGCGGTTGAGCATGGCGGCGTCCGTGAGACGCGCGTCGTCGCCGGCGGTGTCGAGCGCACCCTTCAGCGCGTCGCCCAGCCGGCCGATGTCCTCGGCGATCACCCCGCCCATGCCGTCGATCACCCATTCGAGGTTGGCCGGCAGGTTGGAGAGCAGCGGCAGGCAACCGTGCCCCATCGCCTCCAGCAAGCTGATGCTGGTCGCGTCCGACTCGGGCACGCTGACGAACACCCGGCTTTGCGCGTACAGCTCGGCGAGGCGGGCAGCCGGCACGAAGCCGGTGAACGCCACCCGCGCAAGATTCAACTCTGCGGCGAGCGCCTTCAAGGCATCGGTCTCCTCACCGCTGGCGGCGACGGTCAGGTTCCAGCGCGCGTAGCGCGGGTCGGCCTCGACCTCGGCCCACGCCCTGAGGATCGCGTCGACGCGGTACAGCTTCTTGTGCAGCCGGCACGACAGCACCTGGTAGGGCTTGGCGGCGACGTCGACCGCTTCCGGCAGCGCGTCGATGCCGTAGTTGAGCACCGCGATGCGCGCCTTGTCTCCGGTGAATTCGCGGATCTTCGCCGCCATATGCAGCGAATCCGAGGTGATCAGGTCGGCGGCGGCGAGGTTGGCCTTCACCATCTGCCCCATCAGCGGGTTCTGCTGCGGCAATCTGAGCACGTCCGACCCCCAGGCGGTGAGCACGATGGGGACGCCAAGGCCGCGCGCGGCGCGCGTCGCGTGCCAGGCGACACTGTTGGCCTGGTGGATATGCACGACGTCGGGGCGGATGGACTTCATCCAGCCGCGCAGTTTGCCGACCGCCGAGAACGACGAGAAGCGGAAGTCGACGCGCAACACGCCGGCCAGGTTGGCCGGGCGGCGCGCCGGCGGCACGTCGTCGCTGGTCGCCAGCCACACTTCGCGCACATGGGGCGCGATGCCTGCGAGGTAGCGCCAGGTATGTACCGACGCCGAGCCGACCACCAAGAGTCTGTCAATCATGGGCCCACGCCTCGTACAGGGGTTTGAGTTCGGGATGCGCGGCGAGGAATTTCTCGTCGCGGCTGCGGGTATCGCCGACCACGCGCGCCGGGTTGCCGGCGAGCACCGCGAAGTCGGGGTAGTCGCCCGCCTCGACCAGCGAATACGCGGACACCAGACAGCCCTTGCCCAGGCGCACGCCCGGCATCAGCACCGCGTGCGGGCCAACAAAGCAGTACTTGCCAAGCACGGTCGGCTTTTTCAGGTAGCCCGCGTGCTCGCGGTGGTCGAGGTAGGCCGCGCCGTAGAGGCGTAGCGCGTCGTGGCTGGAGTGCGTGAGCAGCGACACGTAGTTGGTGATCTGGCAGCCCTCGCCGATGGCGAGGCCACCGGAGGCGTCGATCAGGTTGAAGTGGCCGATGAACACGTTGTCGTCGACCATCAGCTGGTGCGGGTGCTCGATCCGCGTCATGTTGGAGACGCGCACGCGGGGCAGGCGTACGCCGTCGTAGCGGGTGAAGCCGACCACCATGCGCGGGCCGATCAGCCCGGAGAGCCGGTATAACAGGGCGCGCCACAGCCTCATCGCCGCACCGCCTTCCACAACCAGACAAAATAAGCAGAAAAATAGACAGTCATCACTGCCGAGACTAACGCAAAAGCGTCGCCGACGTCGCCGAATCGCTCAAAACCGATCGACAGCGCCGCGAGGAACAGCGAGATGCCGGCGACGGTGAACGCGAACGCGGTGCGCTGGCGGCCGATCACCAAGGGCACCATCCCCAACGGCGAGGCGACGAAATGGAACAGGATGTAGGGGGCGAGCATGCGCGCGTATTCGCCCGCCTGCCGCCAGGTCTCGCCGAACACCCACGCAAACAGCGCGTCTCCCCACAGCACGATCACCACGAAGGGCGGCAGCGCGAGCGCGAACAGGATGGCCATCAGGCGCGCGAGCAAGGGGCGCAAGGGCTCATGCGCGGCGTGCGCGGCGGCTAGGTCGCGGTACGCCACCTGCGCGACCGCCTGCCCGACCAAGGCCGCCGGCAGCTTGAGCACCCGCATCAACAGGCCGTAGAGGCCGACGGTCGCCGAGCCGGACGCTGCGGTCAGCAGCGTCACCGTCAGCATGTCCTGCAGCGAGGCGACGAAGGCGTGCGGTGCGTTGATCAGCGGAAACTCGCGGTAGCGGCGCGCTACACCGGCGAGCCCCGCGCGGTCGACGCCGCGCCGCCAGCCGAAGCGCCCGCGCATGTCCTGCCACGCCTGCACCAGCGTCGACGCAGCCTGCCCGGCCACCTGGCCGAGCACGAGACCGGTCGCGCCCATCCCCGCGAAACCCGCCGCCAGTTGCACGCCGACCAGGCTGCCGCCCAGCGCGAGGCGGCCGCCTGCGTTGGCGCGGTAGCGCTGGTGGCGATTGTTCCAGCTGGTGAACGCCTGCATCAGCCCGGCCAGCCACAGGGAGAGCGGCAGCCACGGCAACAGCCGGGCGAGCGACGCCTCGCCCGCCCACGCGGCCAGCGTGTCACCGGCCAGCCACAAGGGCGGAATGGCCACGAGCGACAAGGCGAACGACAGCGCGAGCGACAGCACCATCAGCCGTGCGGCGTCGGCGTCCTCGCGCGGCAGCACGATCGCCATGTCGTAACGCGCGGTCATCAGCACCGCCAGCGAAGACAGCCACGCGGTGTAGATCGCCAGCACGCCGAAGTCGGCCGGCGTATAAAGCCGGGTCAACAAGGGCGCGGCCATCAGCGGCAGCAACTGCGACAGCGCGGCGCCGCCGGCGAGCAGCGTCACGTTGCGGGCGAAACCGCCGGCAAACAGCGCACGCACGCGCCGTATCACGGCACTCACGCCAGCGCCTGCCTCACCGCAGCGACGATCGCGTCCTGGCTCGCCTCATCGAGGAAGGGGTGCATCGGCAGGCTCATCACCCTCGCCGCAGCCGCCTCGGCCACCGGGAAGCTGCCCGCGCCCTGGCCAAGCCCGGCAAACGCTGGCTGCAGATGCAGCGGGATCGGGTAGTGCACCGCGGTCGGCACGCCGGCTTCTTTCAGGGCCGCCTGCACCGCCTCGCGCTTGGCGACTTCGACGGTGTACTGCGCGTAGACGTGGGTATTGCCCTCGCCGACCACCGGCACCCGCGCCACATCCTGCAGCAGGCGGCTGTAACGCGCGCCGATGCGCGCGCGCGCGTCAACCTCATCCGGGAAGCTCGGCAGCTTGGCCAGCAGCACCGCCGCCTGCAGGGTATCGAGGCGGCCGTTGAGGCCGATCACCGGGTGGTGGTAGCGCCTGTCCTGCCCGTGCACGCGGATTTCGCGCATCTTCTTGGCAAGCGCATCGTCGTCGGTGAAGCACGCACCACCGTCCCCGTAGCAGCCCAAGGGCTTGGACGGGAAGAAGCTGGTGCAGCCGATGGTGGACAGGCTGCCCGAGCGGCGGCCGTGCTGGCTTGCGCCGAAGCTCTGCGCGCCGTCCTCGATCACCGCAAGGCCGTGCTTGGCGGCGATCGCGTTGATCGCGGCAAAGTCGGCACATTGGCCGTACAGGCTGACCGGCATGATGGCGCGGGTACGCGGGGTAATCGCCGCCTCGACAAGCATGGGGTCGAGGTTGTAGCTGATAGGGTCGATGTCGACGAACACCGGCTTGGCGCCCAAGAGCGCGATCATCTCGCCGGTGGCGATAAAGGTGAACGGGCTGGTGATCACCTCGTCGCCCGGGCCGATGCCCAGCGCCATCATCGCGATCTGCAGGGCGGTGGTGCCGTCGCTGACGCCGACGGCGTGCCTGACGCCGACGTAGTCGGCGAGCGCCGCCTCGAGCTCGGCCACTTCCGGGCCCATGATGTACTGGCCATGGTCGAGCACCGCGTGGATGCGCGCGTCGATGTCGGCTTTCAGATGCTGGTACTGCGCCTTGAGGTCGATGAACTGGATGGACATGGGTGAACCTTGTTGCCCTGCGGGCGAAAACCGGTATGTAAAACAGAAAACCGGGCGGGAGAAGCCGCTGCGCGGCTCACCCGCCCGATGAAAATGTTCAGACAGGCGTGCAGCTGTTGCCGGTGACCTGGTAGCGGGTGCCACAGGCGGCGCACTCGTGCTCGCCCAGCGTGCTCTCGACGCGCTCGCCGCACTGGCACATCCAGCCGATGCGACGCGCCGGCGTGCCGACCATCAGCGCGTAAGGCGGCACATCCTTGGTGACCACCGCGCCGGCACCGATGAACGCGTACTCGCCGATCACGTGGCCGCACACCACGGTGGCGTTGGCGCCGATGCTCGCACCCTTCTTCACCACCGTGCGGCGGTACTCGTGCTTGCGGCTGACGTGGCTGCGCGGGTTGTTCACGTTGGTGAACACCATCGAAGGCCCGCAGAACACGTCGTCTTCCAGCGTCACCGCGTCGTAGATCGACACGTTGTTCTGCACCTTCACGTTGTCGCCGATCACCACGTCGTTCGCGACGAACACGTTCTGCCCGAACGAGCAGCCGGCGCCTATGCGCGCGCCGGCCGAGACATGGCTCCAATGCCAGACGCGGGTGCCCGCGCCCACTTGCGCCCCCTCGTCGACCAGCGCCGTCGGGTGGATCATCATTTCGCTCATCCCTTGTTCCTCGTGCGTGGGCTCAGTAGTCGAGCGGCAGGCTGACGCGGCGGCCGTCGCGCGCCGACAGGTACATCGCGATCAAGAGCTCGAGCGACTTCAGGCCTTCCCTGCCGTCGGTCTCCGGCTCGGCCTCGCCCTGCATCACGCGGATCACGTTGTCGTAGTAGAGCGGGTGGCCGAAGCCGTACACGCTGGTGGTCGCGTAGCTGGCGTCCTTGATCTCGGCGTCCATCTCGTGCGGCGTCTCGAATTCCCAGTGCAGGATCTCGTTGACGGCGACCCCGCCGACGCGCACTGAACCCTTCTCGCCCAAGATGGTGATCGAGCCTTCCAGGTTCTTCGGGTAGGTCAGCATGGTGACGTTCATGCTGCCCATCGCGCCGGAGCGCCACTTGACGCTGACGGTGCCGGTATCCTCGACCTCGATGTCGCGCGCCAGCGTCGCCATATACGCCTGCACGCTCTCGACCGGGCCGATCAGCCAGTCGAGCAGGTCGACGTAGTGGCTCGCCTGGTTCATGAACGCGCCGCCGTCGAATTCCCAGGTGCCGCGCCAAGCGCCCTGGTCGTAGTAGGACTGCGGCCGCGTCCAGAACACGTTGACGTTGACCATATGGATGCGGCCGAAGCGCTTGGCCTGCATCGCGCGCTTGAGCAATTGCAGGGTCGCGTTGCGGCGGTTCTGCTTGACCACGAACAGGCGGCGGCCGGCCTCGTCGGCCGCGCGCACCATGGCAAGGCCGTCTTCCCAGCGCGTCGCCATCGGCTTCTCGGTCATCACGTGAAAGCCCGCGCGCGACGCGGCGATGCTCTGCGCCGGGTGCAGCCCGGACGGCGTGGTCAGGATCACGACGTCGGCGTCGCTGGTTTCCAGCAGCGCGTCGATGCTGGCGTGGCCACGCGCGCCGGTGCGCGCAACCGCCGCGGCGAGTACCGCCGGGTCGATGTCGCACACGTCGGTCAGCTCGGCGCGGTCGGCGTGCTTTTCCAGCGCGTTAAAGTGGTTGGCGGCGATGCGGCCGCAACCGACGAGCGCGAAGCGGACCTTGCGGCCCTGGATGGTTTCGAATGCGTGCATCGCTTACGCCCTCACGATATGGTCGGCCGGCTCGAGGTACTTGCCGCGGGTGTCGACGATCAGCTGCGCGCTGGCCTTGATCTGCGCGTAGTCGAACTTGTCGTGGTCGGTCGCCAACAGCACGCAGTCGAACGACGCGAGCGACTCGGCGGTGAGTTCGGTGCTCGCCAGATCGAAATGGTGCTCGCGCATCTGCGGGAACACCGGCACGTGCGGGTCGCTGTACGCGACTTCGGCACCCAGCGCGCGCAGTTTTTCCATCAGGAACACCGACGGGCTCTCGCGCATGTCGTCGACGTTCTTCTTGTAGGCGATGCCCAGCACCAGCACGCGGCTGCCGTTGATCGCCTTCTTGCGCGTATTCAAGGCGGACGCGACCTTGGCCACCACCCAGTCGGGCATGCCGGAATTCACTTCGCCGGCGAGCTCGATGAAGCGGGTGTTCACGCCGTACTCGCGCGCCTTCCATGTGAGATAAAACGGGTCGATCGGGATGCAGTGCCCGCCCAGGCCCGGCCCCGGATAGTAGGGCACGAAGCCGAACGGCTTGGTCGCCGCGGCGCGGATCACCTCGAAGATGTCGATGCCCATCTTGTCGGCGACGATCTTCATCTCGTTGACCAGGCCGATGTTCACCGCGCGGTGGATGTTCTCCAGCAGCTTGGTCATCTCGGCCGCGCGGGTGCTCGACACCGGCACCACTTGGTCGATCACCGCGCTATAGAGCGCGACGCCGACTTCCTGGCAGGCCGGGGTGACGCCGCCGCACACCTTGGGGATGGTGCGGGTAGTGAAGTTCGGGTTGCCCGGGTCCTCGCGCTCGGGCGAGAACACCAGGAAAGCGTCCTGGCCGACCTTGAGCCCGCGCGACTCGATGCGCGGCAGCAGCTCCTCGTCGGTGGTGCCCGGGTAGGTGGTCGACTCCAGCGACACCAGCTGCCCCTTGCGCAGGTAAGGCACCAGCGAATCGATGGTGTTCAGCACGAAGGAGAGGTCCGGCTCGCGGTACTTGTTGAGCGGGGTCGGCACGCACAGGATCAGCGCGTCGGCCTCGCCCGCGCGCGCGAAGTCGCAGGTCGCCTCGAAACCGTCCATCAGCGCGCGCTGGATGCTGTCGGCGCTGATGTGCTCGATGTAGCTGCTGCCGTTCATCAGCGCGTCGACCTTGCGCTGGTCGATGTCGTAGCCGATGACCTTGTAGCCGACTTCGGCAAAGCGCAGCATCAGCGGCAGGCCGACGTAGCCCAGGCCGACGATGCCGATGACCGCCGACTTGTCGGCAATGCGGGAGAGGAGTTGCTGTCTGATCACGATGGATTCCACGGAAGTGATTACCCGGGCGCGCCCGTCTGCCGGGACGCGGCCGCCGGCGCCTGAGACGGCCGGCGCGGCGCGAGGCCGCAAAAGTCGCGATTATACGCCTTATTCCCCTATGCAATAGGGCTCTACACCCCGCTGTCGCGCACAAGAAAAAACCCGCCTGCGGGCGGGTTGCAACAGTCCTGCATGCACGGCGCGTCAGATCAGCAAGCGGCCGGCGCTGTGCAGGTTGCTCTCGCGCAGGCGGCGCACGAAGTCGGAGAACTCGACGCCGTAGCGGCATTCGAGCCGCGCCGCGCGCTCTTCCAGCGCGTCCCACGCGGTCGGCACCGGGCTTTGCCTGAACGCCAGCACCGCGACGTTGCCGTGGCCGGCCGACGGCAGCTCGAGCACGCGCCCGTCGAACACCGCAAGCAGCCGCTCGAGGAAGCCCTGGTAGCGCTTGTCGCCGCTCCACCAGTTGGCGACGAACACGCCGCGCGGGCTGAGCGCGCGCTTGCAGTCCTCGAAGAAGTCGTCGCTGACCAGCGCGTCGACGATCTGCAGGCCGTCGTAGCCGTCGACCAGGATGGCGTCGGCCGAATCGCGCGGGATCTTCACGTAGTCGGCGCCGTCGGCCTCGACGATCTCGAAGTACTCGCCTTCCGGCGGCAACTGGAAGAACGAGCGCGCCACCGCGACCACCTGCGGGTTGATCTCGACCGCGACCTGGCGCGCGTCGGGCAGGTACTCGTCGATGAAGCGCACCAGCGAGCCGCCGCCCAGCCCAATATGCAGGATGTGCTCGGGTTCCTCGCTGAACAGCAGGAAACCCGCCATCGCCCGCGTGTAGCTGAGCACCAGCTCGGACGGCTCGTCGAGGTTCATCGAGCTTTGCACGGTCTCCGAACCCAAGTGCAGCGAGCGGATATTGCCGGTTTCCGAGATCTCGACTTCGGGCATCGCGTCGACGCCGCCGCGCACGCGGCGGCGGAACGGGTGGCGCGCCTTACCCGCCACAGGCACTCTCCTTCGGACGCGAGTCGAGGATGCTGATCCGCTTCCGGGCCTGGCCGTCTTCATCCACCGGATGCGGGTCGTGGAACTCTTCCTTGTCGAAGGCGGTATCGCCGCCGGCGGCCGGCACTTCGCCGGCGACCAGGTTCACGAAGTCGAACAGCTTGGGGTCGGCCAGATGCGACGGCACCACGTTCTGCAGCGCGCGGAACATGGTTTCGATACGACCGGGGAAGCGGCGATCCCAATCGTTGAGCATCTCTTTCACCACCTGGCGCTGCAGGTTGGGCTGCGAGCCGCACAGGTTGCACGGGATGATCGGGAATTCGCGCAGCTCGGCGTAACGCTCGAGGTCCTTCTCGCGGCAGTAGGCGAGCGGGCGGATCACCACATGCTTGCCGTTGTCCGACACCAGCTTGGGCGGCATCGCCTTGAGCTTGCCGCCGTAGAACATGTTGAGGAACAGCGTCTGCAGGATGTCGTCGCGGTGGTGGCCCAGCGCGATCTTGGTCGCACCCAGCTCTTCGGCCACGCGGTAGAGCACGCCGCGGCGCAGGCGCGAGCACAGGCTGCAGGTGGTCTTGCCCTCGGGGATCACCCGCTTGACGATCGAGTAGGTGTCCTCCTCGACGACGCGGTACTCGACGCCGATCGACTCGAGGTAGGCCGGCAGCACGTCGGCCGGGAAGCCCGGCTGCTTCTGATCGAGGTTGACGGCGACGATGGAGAAGCTGATCGGCGCCGACTTTTGCAGGCCGCGCAGGATGTCGAGCAGCGCGTAGCTGTCCTTGCCGCCGGACAGGCAGACCATCACGCGGTCGCCGCCCTCGATCATGTTGAAATCGTTGATCGCGTCGCCGACATGGTGACGCAGACGTTTGGTGAGCTTGTTGCCCTCGTAGGCGGCCTTGTCCGCCTTGAGGGCGGCGTCGTTCGAATCAGTCATGGCAGGCTGTAAGGGGCTGAAAAGCCGGCGATTTTAGCGCCAAACCGCCCGGCTTCGCCAGCGCCGCTACAGCACCACGCTGCGCCCGCCGTCGACCGCGAGGATCTGCCCGCTCACGTAGTCGGTGTCCAGCAGCAAGAAGGCGACCGCCCGCGCGATGTCGTCCGGCCCCCCGGTACGCGCCAGCGGGATGCTCGCCTCGATGCGCGCGCGCTCGGCCGCGTCGAACGACACTTCATCGTCCGGCCACAGGTTGACCCCCGGCGAGACGCCGTTGACGCGCACCTGCGGAGCCAGCTCGAGCGCGAGCGCGCGGATCAGCTGCGCGTGACCGGCCTTGGCGACGCTGTACACCAGATGCTTCGCCATCGGCCGCTCGGCGTGGATGTCGACGATGCCGACAATCGCGCCGCGGGTCGCCGCCAGGTGCGGCGCGGCCGCCTGCGCGAGGAACAGCGGCGCCTTCAGGTTGGAGCCGATCAGGTCGTCCCAGTCGGTTTCTCCAATGGCTCCGACCTCGGTCGGATAGAAGCTAGACGCGTTGTTGACCAGCGCGTCCAGCCGGCCGAAGGCGGCCACCGCGTCGGCGACCAGCCGCTCGGGCGCGCCCGGCGCGGTCAGGTCGGCCTGCACGAGGCAGGCGGAGCCGGGGCGCGCCTGTTCAAGCTCGTCGGCCAGCGCTTCGGCTTCAAGACGCGAGCCGCGGTAGTGCAACACCAGCTTGCAGCCCCGAGCGTGCAAGTGCCGCGCGATCCCCGCGCCGACCCGCCGGGCCGCCCCCGTCACCAGCACCACCTTGTCGTCCATCGCGCCTCCTGTTGTCCGTGCCCCTGCCATGCCCTTCTCATGACCTGGGCTTTGGCAGACAATCGCGTCATATTGTACCGGAATCCCGTGATGACCCAGCTTCCCGCCCCCGACGCGGCCGCCCTGGCCGCAAGCGAACAACTGTGCGCGCTGATCGGCGCCGAAATCGACGCCGCCGGCGGCTGGCTGCCGTTCTCCGTTTATATGGAGCGCGCGCTGTACGCGCCAGGCCTCGGCTACTACGCGGCGGGCAGCGCCAAGCTCGGCGCCGGCGGCGACTTCACCACCGCGCCGGAGCTCACCCCGCTGTTCGGCACCACCCTCGCCCGCCAGATTGCCGAACTGCTGCCGCAGACCGGCGGCACCGTCTACGAATTCGGCGCCGGCAGCGGCCGCCTCGCCGCCGACCTGCTCGAGCGCCTGGCCGAACTGGGCCAGTTGCCCGAGCGCTACGTGATTATCGACTTGTCGCCCGACCTGATCGACCGCCAGCGTGCGCTGCTGGCGGACAAGGCGCCGCAGTGGCTGGATCGCGTCCATTGGGCGAGCGAGCTGCCGGAACGGCTTGACGGCGTGGTGATCGGCAACGAGGTGCTCGACGCGATGCCGTGCGAGCTGGTGGCGCGTGGCGAGCGTGGCGCCGTGCTGCGCCGTGGCGTGGTGCGCGAGGGCACGGGCTTCGCCTTCGCCGACCGCCCGGCCGACGCTGCGCTCGCAGAGCACGCCGGCGTCTGCCTGCCGGCCATCGCCGGTTACGTCAGCGAGGTGAGCCCGGCCAACGCGGCCTTCGTGTCGACGCTCGCCGCACGCCTTGCGCGCGGTGCGATCATCCTGATCGACTACGGCTTCCCGCGCGCCGAGTACTACCACCCGCAGCGCAGCCGCGGCACGCTGATCGGCCACTACCGCCACCACACGGTCGACGACCCGTTCTTCCTCCCCGGCCTGATGGACCTGACCTGCCACGTCGACTTCACCGCCGTCGCCGAGGCGGGGCTCTTAGCCGGGCTCGATCTGATCGGCTACCTGTCGCAGGCGCAGTTCCTCGTCAACGCCGGGCTCGCCGACGAACTGTCGCGTCTGGACAGCAGCGACACCGCGCGCTACGCGCCGCAGGCGGCCGCCGCGCAGAAACTGGTGTCGCCGGCCGAGATGGGTGAACTCTTCAAGGTGGTCGCCTTCGGCCGCGGCGTTGGCATAGACTGGGCGGGCTTCACGCAGGGCGACCGCTGCCACACGCTATAAAACACCCAAGCCATTGATCCGACAGCACAAACCCGCAAAAAAACCGGCGAACGCTGTGGGAAATGGCGGATTTTGTCATGCAAAGGGTTGACACCCGTCGGGGCGGCCCTTATAGTTCGCAGCCTCGATGCCAAGGCATCGAAAGCGTGGCGAATTAGCTCAGTCGGTTAGAGCGACGGAATCATAATCCGCAGGTCCGGGGTTCGAGTCCCTGATTCGCCACCACCCGTTTTACCGGGGTTTGACTTGTCAGGCCTCACGGCGAATTAGCTCAGTCGGTTAGAGCGACGGAATCATAATCCGCAGGTCCGGGGTTCGAGTCCCTGATTCGCCACCAATAAAAAAGCCAGCGCAGCGCGCTGGCTTTTTTGCATTCGCCCATACCCGGATCCGCACTGCCCGCACACATTCCAACCGCCCCCCGCCTTGACGCTTTCATGCTGCATCGCGACAATCTCCGGTAGATTGTATAAAAACATACGGCGCATCTGACCGCGCCTCCCTGCCATGCCAAGCCAGAACCTTGCCTCCCGCCCGCAAGCGGAAGTCACACTGCGCGCGATGCGCGCCGCCGATATCGACGCCGTGCTCGCCGTGCAGGCGCAGTGCTACCGCGCCGAACTGATCGAAAGCCGCGACGCGCTCTTTTCGCGCCAGCGCCTGTCGCCCGACACCTGCTTCGTCGCGGAGGAGGACGGCCGCGTGCGCGGCTACCTGTTCGCCCACCCCTGGCAAGGCGAGACGCCGCCGGCGCTGGACACCCCGCTGCCAAGCCTTCCCGAACGCTGCGACACATTGTTCCTGCACGACATGGCGATCAGCGAGCGGCTGCGCGGACGCGGCGTCGCGCCGCGCCTGATGGAGAAGGCGCTACGCTCGGCACGCGAGAAGGGCTACCGCTACGCGCGGCTGGTCGCCGTGCAGGGCGCAGCCAGCTACTGGCGCAAACTCGGCTTCACACCCTACCCGCTTGGCCGCGGCAAGCTCGCCTGCTACGGCGACGACGCGCAGGGCATGCTCGCGCCACTGGCGCACTGAGGCTACCCCGACCGTTTTGCCGCGCCTGTGGTACACTCGCGCGCAAGCCATTCATTTGCCAGCAAAAAACCGCACCCGGCGACGGGAATTGGGCGGGGCGTTGCTGGCATTTATCATTTCCCGAGCGCAAGACAGATGAAAAAGGTTTACATCAAGACCTTCGGTTGCCAGATGAACGAGTACGACTCCGACAAGATGGTCGACGTACTCGGGCTCACCGAAGGCGCCGTCAAGACCGACCGTCCCGAGGACGCCGACGTCATCCTGTTCAACACCTGCAGCGTGCGCGAGAAGGCGCAGGAAAAGGTGTTCTCCGACCTGGGCCGCATCCGCGAGCTGAAGGACAAGAACCCCGAGCTGGTGATCGGCGTCGGCGGCTGCGTCGCGAGCCAAGAGGGCGAAGCCATCGTCAAGCGCGCGCCCTTCGTCGACGTGGTGTTCGGCCCGCAGACGCTGCACCGCCTGCCCGAGCTGATCCGCGCGCGCCGCGCCGAGGGCCGCTCGCAGGTCGACATCTCCTTCCCCGAGATCGAGAAGTTCGACCACATCCCGCCGGCCAAGGTCGACGGCGGCGCCGCCTTCGTGTCTATCATGGAAGGCTGCTCGAAGTACTGCTCGTTCTGCGTGGTGCCGTACACCCGCGGCGAGGAAGTGTCGCGCCCGTTCGACGACGTGCTGACCGAGATCGCCGGCCTCGCCGCGCAGGGCGTCAAGGAAGTGACGCTGTTGGGCCAGAACGTCAACGCCTACCGCGGCCTGATGGCCGATGGAGAGATCGCCGACTTCGCGCTCCTGCTCGACTACGTGCACGAGGTGCCCGGCATCGAGCGCATCCGCTTCACCACCAGCCACCCGCGCGAGTTCACCGACCGCATCATCGACTGCTTCGCTCGCCTGCCCAAGCTGGTTTCGCACCTGCACCTGCCGGTGCAAAGCGGCGCCGACCGCATCCTGATGGCGATGAAGCGCGGCTACACCGCGCTCGAGTACAAGTCCATCATCCGCAAGCTGCGTGCGGTGCGCCCGGACATCTGCCTGAGCTCGGACTTCATCGTCGGCTTCCCCGGCGAGACCGAGGCCGACTTCAACGCGACGCTCAAGCTGGTAGAGGACCTCGGCTTCGACTTCAGCTTCGTGTTCATCTACAGCCCGCGCCCGGGCACGCCGGCGTCCAACCTGCCGGACGACACGCCGCACGCCGAGAAGGTGCGCCGCCTGGAAGCGCTGAACGAGGTGATCGAGGCCAACGGCTACGCGGTCAACCGCGCGATGGTCGGCACCACCCAGCGCGTGCTGGTCGAGTCGGTCTCCAAGCGCGACGCCGGCATGCTCGCCGCGCGCACCGCCAACAACCGCGTAGTCAACTTCGTCGGCCAGCCGCGCCTGTTGGGCCAGATGATAGACGTGCGGATCACCGAGGCTTACCCGCACTCGCTGGGCGGTGAGGTAGTCACGACCGAGTCGGTGTAATACCATCAGGGCATGACGACCCCGGGGCCGCCTGTCGGCGGTCCCTCACACGGATACCATGTCCCACAGCGAACACCTGAGCTTCACCCCTGTCGACAACGAAAGACTGGCCCGTCTGGCCGGCGTGCTCGACGAGAACATCAAGCAGATCGAAACTGGTCTGGACGTCACCATCACCCGCCGCGGCGAAGCGTTCCGCATCCAGGGCGAGCGCGCGCGCGACGCCGCCGACGCGCTGACCCGCCTCTACCTGCTGGCCGACAAGCAGGAACTGTCGGTCGACGACGTGCAGCTGACGCTGGTCGAGATCCGCCAGCACATGAACCGCATGGCCCTGGCCGACGCACCGGTGCTGATCACCCGCCGCGGCGACCTCAAGGGGCGCACGCCGCGCCAGGCCGGCTATATCAAGGCCATCCTCGAACACGACATCACCTTCGGCATCGGCCCGGCGGGCACCGGCAAGACCTACCTCGCGGTCGCCTGCGCGGTCGACGCGATGGAGCGCGACGCGGTCAAGCGTATCGTGCTGGTGCGCCCGGCGGTCGAGGCCGGCGAGAAGCTGGGCTTCTTGCCGGGCGACCTCGCGCAGAAGGTCGACCCCTACCTGCGCCCGCTGTACGACGCACTGTACGACCTGATGGGTTTCGACCGCGTCGCCAAGCTGTTCGAGAAGAACCTGATCGAGATCGCGCCGCTCGCCTATATGCGCGGGCGCACGCTGAACAACGCCTTCATCATCCTCGACGAGGCGCAGAACACCACGCCCGAGCAGATGAAGATGTTCCTCACCCGCATCGGCTTCGGCTCGAAGGCTGTGGTCACCGGCGACGTCACCCAGATCGACCTCGCCCGCCACCAGAAGAGCGGCCTCGTCGAGGTCGAGCGCATCCTGAAGGCGGTGCGCGGCATCCACTTCCACCATTTCCAGAGCGACGATGTCGTGCGCCACCCGCTGGTGCAGAAGATCGTCGACGCCTACGACCAACACGCAATCGAACAAGATGAAAAAAGCCAAGCGTAACCCACTGCTCTCGCGCCGCGCCGCGCGCCTGACCCTCGCCTACGACAACCGCAGCAGCGCCAAGACGCTGCCTTCCCGTGCGCAGTTCGAGCGCTGGGCGTGCGCCGCGCTGCAAGGTGGCGACGAACGCGCCGAGATCAGCCTGAGCGTGGTCGACGCCATTGAAGGCCGCGAACTGAACGGCCAGTGGCGCGGCAAGGACTACGCGACCAATGTGTTGAGCTTCGCGCTGAACGAGGGCGAGCCCGTCCCCGGCATGCCGCTGTGCGGCGACCTGGTGCTGTGCGCCGAGGTGGTCGAGCGCGAGGCCGCCGAACAGGGCAAGCTGCTTGCCGCGCACTACGCGCACCTGACCGTGCACGGCATGCTGCACCTGCAGGGCTTCGACCACGAGGACGACGCCGAAGCCGACGCCATGGAAGCGCTGGAGACGCGCATCCTCGCCCGCCTGGGCTTCGCCGACCCCTACCAGGGCGAGAAGGGGAACGCCTGATGGACGACGGCAAGCCCACGCCCAACTGGTTCGAACGCCTGCTCAACCGCTTCACCCACGAACCGGACGACCGCGAGGAGCTGCTCGCGCAACTGCGCGCGGCGTTCGAGCGCAACCTGATGGACGCCGACGCGCTGTCGATGATAGAGAGCGTGCTGGGCTTCGCCGAACTGTCGGTGCGCGACGTGATGGTGCCGCGCAGCCAGATGGACGTGGTGCGCACCGACGAGCCGATCGAGCGCTTCCTGCCGATGGTGATCGACACCGCGCATTCGCGTTTCCCGGTGATCGACGGCGACAAGGACAATATCGTCGGCATCCTGCTGGCCAAGGACTTGCTGCGCTACTTCCACGACCCGAAGAACTTCGACCTGCACGACTCGCTCAGGCAGGCGGTATTCATCCCCGAGTCCAAGCCGCTGAACGTACTGCTGCGCGACTTCAGGAACGCGCGCAACCATATGGCGATCGTGGTCGACGAGTACGGCAGCGTGTCCGGCCTCGTCACCATCGAGGACGTGATCGAGCAGATCGTCGGCGACATCGACGACGAGTACGACTTCGACGAGACCGAAGACAATATCGTGCCGATCCGCGGCAGCCGCTACCGCGTGAAGGCGACCACCGAGGTCGAGGACATCAACGCCTTCTTCGGCACCGACTTCGCCGACGAGGACGCCGACACCCTGGGCGGACTGGTACTCGGCGCGATGGGCCACGTGCCGCACCGCGGCGAGCGCGTCAGCCTCGGCCGGCTCGACGTGACCGTGCTGCGCGCCGACAGCCGCCGCCTGCACACGCTGATCGTCACCCCCAGACGCGAAGCCGAACCGCCCGCCCCCGAGCAGGACGCCTGATGCGCGCGCCGCTTTACTGGACGCTGGTGGTCGCCAGCGGCGCAGCTGCCTTGTTCGCGTTCGCGCCCTACCGCCTGTTCTGGCTGATGCCGCTGCTGCTCGCGGTGCCGCTCGCGCTGTCCGCGCGCGAGGGTGCCCATCCCTTCCTGACCGGCTACCTGTGGGGCCTCGCCGCGTACACCGCGTGCTTTAACTGGATCTACCACAGCCTGCATACGGTGGCCGGCCTGCCGTCGCTGCCGGCGGCGGCGGCCACGCTGCTGCTGCCCGCCTACCTCGCACTGTTTCCCGCCACGGCCATAGCGCTGAGCCGCCGCCTCGCGCGCGGGCGCCTGCTGCTTGCCCACCTCGTGCTGTTCCCGGCGCTGTGGACGCTGGCCGAATGGCTGAGAAGCTGGTTTTTGACCGGCTTTCCGTGGGGCGCGGTCGGCTACAGCCAGATCACCGAAAGCCCGCTCGCCGGCTACGCGGCCGTCGGCGGCATCCACGCGGTGACCTTCCTCGTCGCGCTCTCCGCCGGCGTGCTCGCGCAACTGCCGGTGTCGAACATGCGCGGCAGGTTCGCCATGGCCGCACTCGTCGCCGCTGTGTGGGGCGGCGGTGCCGCCCTCTCCGGCGTCAGCTGGACGCAGCCGGTCGGCAAGCCGACCCGTGTCGCGCTGGCGCAGGGCAATATCCCGCAATCGCTCAAGTGGAACCCCGACATCCAGCAGCTGACGCTGGAGCGCTACTTCCGCATGATCGCAACCGCGCGCGCCGACCTCTTGATCCTGCCCGAGACGGCGATCCCGCTGTTCCTCGACGATCTGCCGTCCGGCGTGATCACCATGATCCAGCGCGAGGCGCACGCCAAGAAGATGGCGGTCGCCGCCGGCATCCCGCGCCGCACCGACGACGGCCAGGGCTATCTGAACGCGGTGGTCGCCTTCAGCGACGAGCGCCTGCCCTATTACGCGAAGGACCACCTGGTCCCGTTCGGCGAGTTCATCCCGCTACCCTCGCTGATCGGCTGGATCTACCGCTACATGAACATGCCGCTGTCGGGCTTCAGCCGCGGCGGCAGCGCGCAGGCGCCGCTCGCGCTCGCCGGCCAGCAGGTCGCCTTCAACGTCTGCTATGAAGACAGCTTCGGCGAGGAACTGATCGGCCCGGCGCGCGACGCGACGCTGCTCGCCAACGTCAGCAACCTGGCCTGGTTCGGCGACAGCGTCGCCATGGACCAGCACCTGCAGCTGTCGCAGGCCCGCTCGCTCGAAACCGGCCGGCCGATGCTGCGCTCGACCAATACCGGCATGACCGCACTGATCGAGGCGGACGGCACCGTCAAGGCGCTCGCCGCGCCCAACACCACGCAGGTGCTGAACGTCACGGTGACCGGCCGCAGCGGGCTGACCCCGTATATGCGCACGGGCAACCTGCCGGTGCTGCTGTTGTGCGCCCTGCTGCTGGTGGCGGGCAGCCTCTGGGCACGCCGCACGCGCTGAGAGCGTGTTCACGGTCTCGCGAGCGAGAGCGAGACAAGGCGAAAACGGCTGAGAAAGCGGAATGTACAGCTTGTCCATGAGCATTTCGAAGCCGTTTTTAACGCCGTATCGCTGATGCGCAGCAGACCGTAAACAGGCTCTGACAAAAAAGGGCCGGCATGCGCCGGCCCCACCTCCCCACGAGTCAACCCTTACTTCATCGTCGGCATCACGAACTCTGCGTCCAGCCGCTCCGGCCAGCGGCTGGTGATCGTCTTCATCCGCGTGTAGAAGCGCACCCCTTCCGGGCCGTGCATATGGTGGTCGCCGAACAGCGACGCCTTCCAGCCGCCGAAGCTGTGGAAGGCCATTGGCACCGGGATCGGCACGTTGACGCCGACCATGCCGACCTGGATGCGATGGCTGAATTCGCGCGCCGCCGCACCGGAACGGGTGAAGATGCTGGTGCCGTTCGCGTACGGGTGCGCGTTGATCAGCGCGACGGCGCTCTCGAAGTCCGGCACGCGCACCACGGCGAGCACCGGCCCGAAGATCTCTTCGCGGTAGATGGTCATCTCGGGCGTCACCCGGTCAAACAGGCAGGGACCGAGGAAGAAGCCGCTCTCGTAGCCCGGGTGACTGTAGCCGCGGCCGTCGACCACCAGAGTGGCGCCCTCGGCGACGCCGGTGTCGACGTAACCCTTCACCTTGTCGCGGTGCACGCGGGTCACCAGCGGGCCCATTTCCGCCTCGACGTCCGCGCCGACGCCGATCTTCAGCGTCTTCGCGCGCGCGGCCAGCTTGTCGACCAGCGCGTCGGCAATGTCGCCGACCGCGACCGCGACCGAGATCGCCATGCAGCGCTCGCCGGCCGAGCCGAAGGCGGCGCCGGTCAGCGCCTCGACCGTGCCGTCGAGGTCGGCGTCCGGCATCACCACCAGATGGTTCTTGGCACCGCCCAGCGCCTGCACGCGCTTGCCGTGGCGCGCGCCGGTCTCGTAGATGTACTGCGCGATCGGCGTCGAGCCGACGAAGCTCACCGCCGACACATCCGGGTGGGTCAGCAGGGTATCGACCGCTTCCTTGTCGCCGTGCACCACGTTGAACACGCCGTCCGGCAGGCCGGCTTGCTTGAGCAGCTCGGCGAGCAGCAGCGCGGCCGACGGGTCGCGCTCGGACGGTTTGAGGATGAAGGTGTTGCCGCAGGCGATCGCCACCGGGAACATCCACAGCGGCACCATCGCCGGGAAGTTGAACGGGGTGATGCCGGCGACCACGCCCAAGGGCTGGCGCATCGAATGGCTGTCGATGCCGCCGCCGACCTGCTCGGTGAACTCGCCCTTGAGCAGTTGCGGGATGCCGCAGGCGAATTCGACGACCTCGAGACCGCGGGTGACTTCGCCCATTGCGTCGGACACCACCTTGCCGTGCTCGGACGAAATCAGCTCGGCGAGCTTGCGCTGGTTGGCTTCGAGCAGCTCCTTGAACTTGAACATCACGCGGGCGCGGCGCAGCGGCGAGGTGTCGGCCCACGCCGGGAAGGCGGCACGCGCGGTGGCCACCGCGGCGTTCACGTCGGCCTGATCGGCCAGCGCGACGCGGGCGACCACTTCGCCCAGCGCCGGGTTGTACACGTCGGCGCTGCGGCCGCCCTGGCCGGCGACACTCTGCCCGCCGATGTAATGCTGGATGTGCTGCATAGTGCTGTCCTGTTTATTCGGTTTCACGGATGGCTTCGCCGATCGCGGCGAACAGGCGGTCGATCTCTTGCTCTTCGATGATCAGGGGCGGCGAGCAGGCGATGATGTCGCCGGTAAAGCGCACCAGCACCCCCTTCTCCCAGCACTTGAGGAACACGTCGAAACCGCGCTGGCCCGCTGCGCCCGGCCGGCTGTCCAGTTCGATGCCGGCGACCAGGCCCAGGTTGCGGATATCCTTGACGTGGCGCTCGCCGCGCAGCGCGTGCGCCTTCTCCTCGAAGCGCGGCGCGAGTGCGGCCGCACGGCCGAACAGGTCTTCCTCGCGGTACAGGTTCAGCGTCGCGATCGACGCCGCGCACGCCAGCGGGTGCGCCGAGTAGGTGTAGCCGTGCGGGAACTCGATCATGCGATCGCCGGCGGCGGCCATGAACGCGTCGTGGATCTCCGGCTTGACCAGCACCGCGCCCATCGGTACCACGCCGTTGGACAGGCCCTTCGCGCAGGTCAGGATGTCGGGCAGCACGTCGAAGCGGTTGGCAGCCCAGTCGGCGCCCAGACGGCCGAAGCCGGTGATCACCTCGTCGAAGATCAGCAGGATGCCGTATTTGTCGCAGATCTCGCGCAAACGCTTGAGATAGCCCTTGGGGGGGATCAGCACGCCGGTCGAACCGGCCATCGGCTCGACGATCACCGCGGCGATGGTCGACGGGTCGTGCAAGGTGGTGATGCGTGCTTCAAGTTCGTCGGCGAGTTCGGCGCCGTATTCGGGCTCGCCACGGCTGAACGCGTTGCGCGCCAAGTCGTGCGTGCTCTTCAGGTGGTCGGTCGCCGTGAGCGTCACCGGGAACAGCTTGCGGTTGCCGGCGATGCCGCCGACCGAGATGCCGCCGAAGTTCACACCGTGGTAGCCGCGCTCGCGGCCGACCAGCTTGACGCGCGCCGCGTCGCCGCGCACGCGGTGGTAGGCGATCGCCATCTTCAGCGCGGTGTCGGCCGCTTCGGAGCCCGAATTCACGAAGAACACCTTGCCCAAGCCCTTGGGTGCCATCGCGGCCAGTTGCTCGGCGGCCTCGAAGGCAAGCGGATGGCCAAGCTGGAACGGCGGCGCGTAATCGAGCGTGGCGGCTTGACGCTGGATCGCCTCGACAATGGGCTTGCGGTTGTGGCCGGCGTTCACGCACCACAGGCCGGCGCAACCGTCGAGGATGTCGCGGCCTGCGTCGTCCTTGTAGTACATGCCGTCGGCGCTGACCAGCATCCGCGGTGCCGACTTGAATTGCCGGTTGGCGGTAAACGGCATCCAGTAAGCCTGCATGTTCTCCTGCTTCATCTTTGTTCTCCTTGTCGGCACCGTTGTGCCCTGCGCTGAATGTAGCCAGCAGGGCGCGGAGAAAACAGCGACAGTTGGCAAAGAGAATGCCAGGCCGTACAGATGGAATCTCTGCACGGCGGACAAGGCATCGGCGCTGGAAGACGGGCAGATGGCCATGTATGCTGGACAATTATCAGATTGACCGACAGACCATGCCGGAAAACGCACAACCGACCAGTACAATCGCGCTCGCCGAGCAGTTGGCGGCAGAAATCACCCGCCGCATCGAAACCGGTGGCCTGCGCCCGGGCGAGCGGCTGCCTTCGGTGCGCGAGGCGGCGCGCAGCCGTGGCATCAGCACCTTCACGGTCAGCGACGCCTACCAGCGACTGACCACGCGCGGACTGCTGGTCGCCCGCCGCGGCGCGGGCTATTTTGTCGCGCCGCCGCTGGGCCGGGCCCGCGAGGTACTACCGGCGCTGTCGACCCTGCCGATCGACGACGACTGGCTGCTCAGCCGCATCTACCAGCGCGACCCGGCTATCCTCTACGCGGGCTGCGGCTGGCTGCCGGACCACTGGTACGACCGCGACGCCAATAGCTCGGCGATGCGCACCATCGCCCGCCGCAAGGCTCCCTTCCACCCGTACGGCGACCCGCAGGGTTACGAGCCGCTGCGCCGCGAGATTGCCCGCGGCCTGTGCGCGCAGCACCTGCAAGTCGGCGCCGAGCAGGTGTTGATGACGCAAGGCGCGAGCAAGGCACTCGACATGGTCGCCTGTACGCTGGCCGAACCGGGCGACACCGTGCTGATCGACGAGCCGGGCTACTGCAACCTGATCTCTTGCCTGCGCCTGCGCGGCTTCAAGCCGGTGGGCGTGCCGTGGAACGCAGACGGGCCCGACTGCGAACGGCTGGCGGCCCTGCTCGCGCAACACAAGCCCCGGCTCTTCTTCAGCAACCCGCTGCTTAACAACCCGAGCGGTGCCAGCTACACGCTTGCCACCGCGTACCGGGTGATGAAGTTGCTCGACGACGCGGGGTGCACGCTGGTCGAGGACAACGTCGCGCAGCCCTTCCACCCGGCACCGCCACCACCGCTGTGTTCACTAGGCGGCGCTGAGCGGCATGTGTATATCGGCAGCTTCTCCAAGTCGCTCGCGCCGGGCTTGCGTGTGGGCTACGTGGTCGCCAGCCAGGAAAGGATAGAGCGGCTGCTGCGCTACAAGATGATCACCGGCCTGACCACGCCGGTGCTCAACGAGATGCTGGCGATGGAACTGGCCGAAGCGGCCGGCAGCCGCCGCCAGCTGAATGAAGCGCGCGAGGCGCTGCAGGAGGCACAGCATGTGTGCCAGCAACGCTTCGATGCGGCGGGCTGGACGCTGTTCGCGCGGCCCGCACACGGGCTGTTCCTGCTGGCCCGTCCGCCACACGCTGCGCCGGCTCTGGCCGAGCAGGCGCGCGACGCCGGCATCGTCCTCGCGCCGGGGCGCTTGTTCTCCTGCGACGGCAGCCACGACGACTGGTGGCGCTTCAACGTTGCGTACAGCCGCAACAGCCGCTTGTGGGACTTCCTCGGCGCGCTGCGCCACCAATGAAAAAGGCCACCCCTGGGGGTGGCCTTTTTGCCAGGGCTTGCGCCCTCCGATTACTCGGCTTCGTCAACGACGACGGCTTCGCCTTCCGGACGGTCCAGCAGCTCAACCAGAGCCATCGGGGCGTTGTCGCCCTTGCGGAAACCGTACTTCAGGATGCGAACATAACCGCCGTTGCGGGTAGCGTAACGCTGACCCAGCACGTCGAACAGTTTGACCACGATTTCGCGGTCACGGGTGCGATCGAAGGCCAGACGACGGTTGGCCAGCGACGGCTTCTTGCCGAGAGTGATCAGCGGCTCGGCTACACGACGCAGCTCCTTGGCTTTCGGCAGCGTGGTCACGATCACTTCGTGACGCAGCAGCGAGTTCGCCATGTTGCGGAGCATCGCCAGACGATGGCTGGTCGTGCGGTTCAGTTTACGATTGCTATAACGATGACGCATTCTTTTGTCCTTTTATCCCGTAGCTTACGGTTTTTCCAGACCTGCCGGCGGCCAGTTCTCAAGCTTCATGCCGAGCGTCAGACCCTTGGAGGCGAGAACTTCCTTGATCTCATTCAGCGACTTGCGGCCGAGGTTCGGAGTCTTCAGAAGCTCGGTTTCGGTGCGCTGGATAAGATCGCCGATGTAATAAATGTTCTCGGCCTTCAGGCAGTTCGCGGAGCGAACCGTCAGTTCGAGATCGTCGACCGGGCGCAGCAGGATCGGATCGATCGGCGGCTGCTTCTCTTCGATGACTTCGACCGTCGTGCCCTGGAGATCGGCAAAAATGGACAGCTGGTCAATCAGGATACGCGCGGCGGCACGAACAGCCTCTTCAGGCTCGATCACGCCGTTGGTCTCGATATCCAGAACCAGACGGTCGAGGTCGGTACGCTGCTCAACGCGTGCGCTTTCGACAGCAAAGCTTACACGGTTGATCGGCGAGAACGACGCGTCGAGCTGGATGGTACCGATCGCACGGTTATCTTCGCTGTTGACACGGGCGGATACCGGCTGGTAACCGCGGCCCGTTTCGACCTTGATCTCCATCTCGACCTTGCCGCCTGCCGACAGGTGGCAGATGACATGGTCGGGGTTGACCACTTCCACATCGTGCGGAAGATCGATATCGCTGGCCAGGACTGCGCCCTCACCCTCTTTCTTGAGGGTCAGTACGACGCTGTCACGACCATGCAGCTTAAGCACCACGCCCTTGAGGTTCAGGAGAATGTCGACAACATCCTCCCGAACACCGTCAAGTGCGGAATACTCATGCAAAACGCCAGCGATGGTCACTTCGGTCGGAGCAAAGCCCGGCATCGAGGACAGCAGGATGCGGCGCAGCGCATTACCCAGGGTATGCGCGTAACCACGCTCGAACGGCTCCATGGAGACATGGGCGTGCGTGGCGCTCACCGGCTGCACGTCGATCAGACGGGGTTTAAGAAATTCCGAAGCGCTGTTTTGCATAGACATTCCTCTGGCTAGCGATTACTTGGAATAGAATTCCACAACCAGCTGTTCGTTGATGTCGCTCGACAGCTCGGAACGCTCCGGAACGGACTTGAAGACGCTTTCCATCTTCTTCGCGTCAACGGAAACCCAGGACGGCAGACCAATTTGCTCGGCCAGTGCCAGCGCTTCCTGGATACGAACCTGCTTCTTGCTCTTTTCGCGGATAGCGATCACGTCACCGGCTTTCACCTGGTAGGACGGGATGTTCACGGTCTTGCCATTGACGGTAACCGCCTTGTGGCTAACCAGCTGACGCGCTTCTGCACGGGTCGAACCGAAACCTACGCGGTACACCACGTTGTCCAGACGGGACTCGAGGAGTTGCAGCAGGTTCTCGCCGGTCGAGCCCTTCAGGCGGGCAGCTTCAGCGAAGTAGTTGCGGAACTGACGCTCCAGCACGCCGTAGATGCGGCGGATTTTCTGCTTTTCGCGCAGCTGGGAACCATAGTCCGACAGACGCGGCTTGCGGGCGCCATGCTGGCCCGGCGGCGTGTCGAGTTTGCACTTGGAGTCCAGCGCACGACGCGCGCTCTTCAGGAAGAGATCGGTGCCTTCGCGGCGCGCGAGTTTACATTTGGGGCCGATATAACGTGCCATCTTCTCAAAATCTCCGAATTAGATACGACGTTTCTTGGGCGGACGGCAACCGTTGTGCGGCACCGGCGTCACGTCGGAGATGCTGGTAATCTTGAAGCCAAGCGAGTTGAGAGCACGAACTGCAGATTCGCGACCCGGGCCAGGGCCCTTGATGCGAACTTCCAGATTCTTGACACCGTATTCTTGGGCAACTTTACCAGCATGTTCTGCAGCAACCTGTGCTGCAAACGGTGTACTCTTGCGCGACCCTTTGAAACCAGCACCGCCGGAGGTAGCCCAAGACAAAGCATTCCCTTGACGATCGGTGATGGTGATGATGGTGTTGTTAAAGGAAGCGTGAACGTGGACGATGCCCTCGCTTACGCTCTTGCGCACTTTTTTGCGTACACGACCTGCTGTGTTTGCTTTAGCCATTATCAGAGATCCTTAAAATTACTTCTTGCCAGCGATCGGCTTGCGCGGACCCTTACGAGTACGAGCATTGGTGCGAGTACGCTGACCGCGGCACGGCAGGCCACGGCGATGGCGGAAGCCGCGGTAGCAGCCCATGTCCATCAGACGCTTGATGCTCATGGTGATTTCACGGCGCAGGTCACCTTCAACGGTGAACTTGGCCACTTCTTCACGAAGCGTTTCCATCTCTGCGTCGGTCAGATCCTTAACCTTGGAGGAAGGATTCACGCCAGCAGCTGCACAAATCAGCTTCGCGCGCGTCTGACCGATGCCGTAGATTGCCTGCAGGCCAATGACGGCATGCGCATGATTGGGGATGTTTACCCCTGCAATACGGGCCATAGTCTATCCTTAAGACCTTGAAAAGTTTGCGATTGTATCACGCAAATGAAGGCCTAACAAATGTTAGCCTTGCTTCTGCTTGTGACGGGGGTCGGTGCAGATCACGCGCACGATACGGTTGCGGCGGATGATCTTGCAGTTACGGCAAATTTTCTTTACCGAGGGTTGTACTCGCATATCAGTTCCTTATCGAACACAAAAGGTCGAACCGGCCGTGGGCCGGTCAACCGGCTCCCGAAGAGCCATCGACACCGGGTGGTGTCCGTTACCACCAGCCAGACGCCCGACCACCCCACCTTGCGGGACAGAAGAGCACCGGAACCGCCCGCAGGCGGCCCGGCGAATCTGGATCGTTTGCCTAGCCAGATAACCCAGCTAACCCCGGACTCAGCGGCTGAGGCCGCCGCCCTTGAAGTTTGCCTTCTTCAACAGGCTCTCGTACTGGTGGGACAGTACATACGACTGCACCTGGGTCATCAGGTCCATCGTCACCACCACGATGATCAGCAGCGAGGTTCCGCCGAAATAGAACGGAACGTTCCACTTCAAGATCAGGAACTCGGGCAGCAGACACACCAGAGTGATGTAGACGGCCCCGATCAGGGTCAGCCGCATGATGATCTTCTCGATGTAACGGGAAGTCTGTTCACCAGGACGGATGCCGGGGATAAAAGCCCCACTCTTCTTCAGGTTGTCTGCCGTTTCCTTGGGGTTGAACACAAGGGCGGTGTAGAAGTAGCAGAAGAAGACGATGGCTGCTGCGTAGAGCAGGACGTAGAGCGGCTGGCCCGGATGCAGTTTGTCTGCAATGGACTTCAGCCAGCCCACGCCTTCACCACTCCCGAACCAGCCGAGGGCCGTTGCCGGGAAGAGGATGATGCTGGACGCAAAGATCGGCGGAATTACGCCGGCCATGTTCAGTTTCAGCGGCAGGTGCGTGCTCTGACCCTGCATCACGCGGTTGCCGACCTGGCGCTTCGCGTAGTTGACCAGGACCTTGCGCTGGCCGCGTTCGACGAACACGACGAGGTAGGTCACGGCAATCACGCCGACAAACAACAGGATAGTCAGCAGCACTGGCAGCGAGCCCTGGCCCGCGAGGGTCAGGGTCTTGCCGATCGCCGACGGCACACCGGACGCGATACCGGCGCAGATGATCAGCGAAATACCGTTGCCGATACCCCGCTCGGTGATCTGCTCGCCGAGCCACATCAGGAACATGGTGCCAGTCACTAGGGTTACGACCGTCGAGAGGTAGAACTCCCATTGGCCGACAACCACCAGGTTGGGCTGTTTATAAAGCATCACCGCAATGCCGAAACTTTGGAAAGTCGCGAGCAGAACGGTGGCGTAACGCGTGTACTGGGTTATCTTGCGACGTCCCGCGTCACCTTCCTTCTTCAGCTGCTTGAGCTGGGGAATCACTTCCCCAGCCAGCTGCAGAATAATGGAGGCCGAGATGTACGGCATGATGCCGATGGCAAATACCGTAAATCTCGACAGGGCACCACCGGAGAACATGTTGAACATGTCCAGCAGACCCGTTTGTGACGACTGGAACAACTTCGCTAGTTCGGCAGGGTTGATCCCGGGAACCGGAATATGCGCACCAATACGGTAAACGATCAGCGCACCGACCAGAAACCAGATCCTGCGCTTGAGATCACCAAACTTATTGGTGTTTGCCGCTAGAGAAGTATTCGCCACGTACTTACGCCTTATTCAACGATGGAGCCACCAGCAGCTTCGATCGCGGCACGTGCACCGGCAGTGGCAGCAACGCCACGCAGCTTGATGGCGCGTTCGATCTTGCCGGACAGGATCACCTTGGCAGACAGAGCCTGGATAGTCGCGAGACCAGCCTGCTTCAGTGCGAGCAGATCGATCTCGTCAACCGGCAGAGCAGCCAGGTCGGACAGACGGACTTCACAGGTCTTGCCGGCCGACAGCGACTTGAAGCCGCGCTTCGGCAGACGACGCTGCAGAGGCATCTGACCGCCTTCGAAGCCAACCTTGTGGAAACCACCGGCACGGCTCTTCTGACCCTTGTGACCGCGACCGGCGGTCTTGCCCAGGCCGGAACCGATGCCACGACCCACGCGACGCTTGGCGTGCTTGGCGCCTACGCCGGCTTGAATGGTATTGAGTTCCATGTTAGCCCTCGCATTTCAGCAGGTAGCTGATCTTGTTGATCATGCCACGGTTCTCAGGCGTATCCAGCACTTCGACGGTCTGGCGGATCTTCTTCAGACCCAGACCGCGAGCGCAAGCCTTGTGCGATTCAAGGCGACCGATCAGGCTTTTCACCAGGGTCACTTTGACGGTTTTACGATCACTCATGGTTTGCCCCCAGAATGTCTTCCACGGTCAGGCCACGCTTGGCAGCGATCTGAGCCGGGGTGTAGATCTTCATCAGGCCGTCCAGGGTGGCGCGAACCACGTTGTACGGGTTGGTCGAACCATGGATCTTGGCGGATACGTTGCGAACGCCCATGGCGTCGAAAATCGCGCGCATCGGACCACCAGCCTTGATACCTGCGCCGTCCTTGGCCGGCTGCATGAACACGGTGGTCGCACCGTGACGGCCCTCCACTGCGTGGTGCAGGGTACCGTTCTTCAGCGGGATCTTCACCATGTTGCGACGTGCTTGCTCCATGGCTTTCTGCACGGCAACGGGCACTTCCTTCGACTTGCCCTTGCCCATGCCGATGCCACCATCGCCATCACCGACAACGGTGAGAGCGGAGAAAGCCATAATGCGACCGCCCTTCACCACCTTGGTGACGCGGTTGACGCCGATCATCTTCTCGATCAGACCGTCGCCACGATCTTCAATCTCGTGCTTAGCCATTCTTCACTCCGAATTAGAATTGCAGGCCGTTTTCACGGGCTGCATCTGCCAGGGCCTTGATGCGGCCGTGGTAGTTGAAACCCGAGCGGTCAAAGGCGACCTGCTGGACGCCGGCAGCCTTGGCCTTTTCGGCGATGCGCTTGCCCACGATCGCTGCAGCAGCGGTGTTGCCACCGTTGGCGATGTCGGCGCGCACTTCTGCTTCCAGGGAGGAAGCACTGGCAAGCACTTTACTGCCGGTCGCGTCGATGATCTGAGCGTAAATGTGGCAGTTGGTACGGTGTACCGACAGACGCACCATCTTGAGCTCCGCGATCCGGGCACGGGTTTTGCGTGCGCGGCGGAGTCGAGCTTGTTTCTTATCCATGTCAGTGCCTCAATTACTTCTTCTTGGTTTCTTTCAGAACCACAACCTCGTCGGCGTAACGCACGCCCTTGCCCTTGTAGGGCTCCGGCGAACGGTAGGCGCGGATTTCAGCCGCGACCTGGCCAACTTGCTGCTTGTCTGCACCCTTGATCAGGATCTCGGTCTGAGACGGAGTCTCGACCTTGACGCCTGCCGGCATCTTGTGGACGACCGGGTGGGAGAAACCGAGAGAAAGGTTCACGGCATCACCCTGGGCCTGGGCACGATAGCCCACGCCGACGAGCTGGAGCTTGCGCTCGAAGCCCTTGGAAACACCGGTCACCATGTTGTTCAGCAGCGCACGCAGCGTACCGGACATGGAACGCGCGAATTTGCTGTCGCTCTTGGCTGCGAAGGTCAGCTCGTTATTGTCGAGCTTGACGTCGACGTCTGCGCACAGTGCAGTGCTCAGCGTGCCGATCGGGCCTTTGACGACGATTTCTTCGGCGGTGAATTTGACTTCAACGCCTGCCGGAATCGCAACGGGATTTTTAGCTACGCGAGACATGTAATCCTCCCATTACGCCACGATGCAAAGGAGTTCACCACCGATGCCGGCAGCACGTGCCTTGCGGTCGGTCATCACACCTTTGGAGGTCGACAGGATGGTTACACCCAGGCCGTTCATCACCTTCTGGATCTCGCCGGAACCCTTGTAGACACGCAGGCCAGGACGGGAAACGCGCTCGATGCGCTCGATGACCGGACGACCGGCGTAGTACTTGAGCTGGATGTCCAGCGACGGCTTCTTCTCTTCACCGGCGACGGCGAAGTCTTCGATGTAGCCTTCTTCCTTGAGAACCTGGGCGATCGCAACCTTCAGCTTCGACGACGGCATGGAAACCGAGGTCTTCGAAGCGCGCTGGGCGTTGCGCACGCGGGTCAACATATCGGAAATAGGATCGTGCATACTCATTCGTGTTCTCCTATTACCAGCTGGCCTTTGTTACGCCAGGGATTTCACCCTTCATGGCGATTTCACGCAGCTTGCTGCGGCCGAGGCCGAACTTGCGGAATACGCCACGCGGACGACCGGTGATGGCGCAACGGCGGCGCTGGCGAACCGGGCTAGCGTTGCGCGGCAGCTGTTGCAGCTTCAGACGAGCAGCGAAGCGCTCTTCGTCCGACAGACTTTCGTTGTTGATGATGCCGAGGAGTTGCTCGCGCTTGGCAGCGTACTTGGCTACCAGCTTGGCGCGCTTCTCTTCACGGTTAATCAGTGCAAGTGTTGCCATGTGCTTAACCCTTGAACGGGAACTTGAACGCAGCCAGCAGAGCGCGGGCCTCTTCGTCAGTCTTCGCCGTGGTGGTGATGGTGATGTTCATACCACGCAGAGCATCGATCTTGTCGTACTCGATTTCCGGGAAGATGATCTGCTCTTTGACGCCCATGTTGTAGTTGCCGCGACCGTCGAAGGACTTGGCGGAAACACCACGGAAGTCGCGAACGCGCGGCAGCGAGATCGTCACCAGGCGGTCGAGGAACTCGTACATGCGTTCACGGCGCAGGGTCACCTTGCAGCCGACCGGGTAGTGATCGCGGATCTTGAAGCCGGCGATCGACTTGCGGGCGGTGGTCACCACGGGCTTCTGACCGGCAATCTTCTCCAGGTCGCCCACGGCGAATTCCATGACCTTCTTGTCGGCAACCGCTTCACCAACACCCATGTTCAGGGTGATCTTTTCGATGCGCGGTACTTCCATGATGGATTTGTAACCGAACTGCTTGGTCAGCTCGGCGACAACCGTTTCTTTGTAGAAATCGTACAGACGTGCCATGTTGACTCCTTAAGCCCCGATCACTTCACCGGACGACTTGAAGACGCGTACCTTGCGGCCGTCTTCCAGCGTCTTGAAGCCAACGCGGTCAGCTTTCTGGGTGTTCGGGTTGAAAATGGCAACATTGGAAACGTCAACAGGCATGGTCTTTTCGACGATGCCGCCGGCGATGCCGCGAACCGGGTTCGGCTTCATGTGCTTCTTGGCGACATTGATGCCTTCAACCACGACCTTGCCTTCCAGAGCGCGCAGAACGGTGCCGCGCTTGCCCTTGTCCTTACCAGTGATTACTACGACTTCATCACCTTTGCGAATCTTGCGCATGCTAGCTCCTTACAGCACTTCCGGTGCCAGCGACACGATCTTCATGAAGCGCTCGGTACGCAGTTCACGCGTAACAGGCCCGAAGATGCGGGTGCCGATCGGCTCGAGTTTGGCGTTCAGCAGAACGGCGGCGTTGCCGTCGAACTTGATCAGCGAGCCATCCGGACGACGAACGCCCTTGGCGGTACGAACCACAACTGCGTTGTAGACGTCGCCTTTCTTGACACGACCGCGCGGAGCAGCATCCTTGATGCTCACCTTGATGATGTCGCCAACGCTTGCGTAGCGACGCTTGGAGCCGCCCAACACCTTGATGCACTGCACATGGCGCGCACCAGTGTTGTCTGCGACCTCAAGCATGGTCTGCATTTGGATCATTTGATTACCTTTTCTATCCAACTTAACCCGTCACTTTCACCTGATCCACCGCTGCATGTTTGAGCGGCTTTACAGATGAAACGCCGCGAATGCGGCGTATCAAACGGCCAGTTTTGGACCCCGTAAGGGCAGAATCCTGCCAGACAGGGCAGGAAAGTGGCCATTATACAGAGGGGTCGCCCCCTCTGCAAGCTTTACACCTGGCGAGCTTTCTCGACCAGGCTGGTCACGACCCACGTCTTGGTCTTCGAGAGCGGACGGGACTCGCTGATAACAACGATGTCGCCTTCACGGTACTCGTTAGCCTCGTCGTGCGCGTGGAACTTCTTGGAAAGACGGATCACCTTGCCGTAGACAGGGTGCTTGACCTTGCGCTCGACCAGTACGGTCACGGTCTTGTCCATCTTGTCGCTGACCACCTTACCGGTCAGCGTACGTACCACTTTGGTTTCGCTCATATCAAGCAGCCTTCTCTTTCAGAACGGTACGGACACGAGCGATGTCGCGGCGCACTTTCTTAAGTTCACTGTTTTTGGCGAGTTGCTGCGTGGCATGCTGCATCCGCAGGGCGAACTGTGCCTTCAGAAGGCTCAGCAGTTCCGCCTTCAGCTCGTCCACGTTTTTAGCTCTCAGTTCGGACGCTTTCATCACTGACCCACCTGTCTAGTCACAAACATCGTAGCGATCGGCAGCTTGGCAGCAGCCAGACGGAATGCTTCGCGGGCCAGTTCTTCTGCCACGCCGTCCATTTCGTACAGCATTTTGCCAGGCTGGATTTCAGCCACGTAGAATTCCGGGGAACCCTTACCGTTACCCATACGCACTTCAGCAGGCTTGGAGGTAATCGGCTTGTCCGGGAACACGCGAATCCAGATGCGGCCGCCACGCTTGATGTGACGGGTCATCGCACGACGGGCAGCTTCGATCTGACGCGCGGTCAGACGGCCACGACCGACAGCCTTCAGGCCGAAATCGCCGAAGCTCACCTTGTTGCCACGAGTGGCGATACCGGTGTTGCGGCCCTTGTGCTGTTTACGGTACTTGAGTCTAGTTGGCTGCAGCATTTCGTGCCCCTGCCTTTCTCGTTTTCTTCTCCGGGGCAACCGGTGCGGCCTGAACCTGACCCGGCTTCAGATCGCCCTTGTACACCCAAACCTTGATGCCGATGATGCCGTAGGTCGTCTTGGCTTCGCTGGTCGCGTAGTCGACGTCCGCACGCAGCGTGTGCAGCGGCACGCGACCTTCGCGGTACCATTCGGTACGTGCGATTTCGATACCGTTCAGACGGCCCGAGCTCATGATCTTGATGCCCTGGGCGCCCATGCGCATCGCGTTCTGCATGGAACGCTTCATCGCACGGCGGAACATCACGCGCTTCTCGAGCTGAGCGGCGATGCCGTCAGCGATGATCTGCGCGTCGGTTTCCGGACGACGGATTTCTTCGATGTTCACGTGAACCGGCACGCCAAGCTTGCTCTGCAGCTCGCGCTTCAGCAGTTCGATGTCTTCGCCCTTCTTGCCAATCACGACACCCGGACGGGCGCTGTGGATGGTGATGCGGGCGGACTTGGCCGGACGCTCGATGACGATGCGGCCAACCGAAGCGTGTGCGAGACGCTTCTTCAGGAACTCACGGACTTCGATGTCCTTCTTCAGCATGCCCGGAAAATCCTGGGAGCTGGCGAACCACTTCGAAGACCAGTTTTTAGTCACGGCAAGACGGAAACCCGTCGGATGAATCTTCTGACCCATTGCTAACCCCTCAATTGCCTACGGTCACGGTGATGTGGCAAGTCTGCTTTTCAATGCGGTTGCCACGACCTTTGGCACGGGCCGTGAAGCGCTTCAGGCTCGGACCCTTGTCAACGAACACAGTTGCCACCTTCAGGGTGTCGATGTCCGCGCCTTCGTTGTGCTCAGCGTTGGCAATCGCCGAGTTGAGCACCTTCTTCAGCAGTTCGGCGCCTTTTTTCGGGCTGAAAGCCAGAATGTTCAGCGCTTCCTCCACGGACTTGCCGCGGATCAGATCAGCTACCAGGCGGCACTTCTGGGCCGACAGGCGAGCGTTATTCAAATGTGCAGATACTCTCATCGCTTCACCTTACCTCTTCTTGGCCTTCTTATCGGCAGCGTGGCCTTTGAAGGTACGAGTCAGAGAGAATTCACCCAGTTTGTGACCAACCATGTTCTCGGAGATGTAGACCGGAACGTGGGTGCGACCGTTGTGAACAGCAATCGTGAGACCAATGAAGTCCGGCAGGACGGTCGAGCGGCGCGACCAAGTCTTGATCGGACGCTTGTCATTGGATGCACGCGCCGCATCCACCTTGTCCAGCAGGTGGAGATCAACAAACGGGCCTTTTTTAAGCGAACGTGCCATGTTTCAATTACCCTTTATTGGAATAGCGGCGGCGTACGATCATGTTGTCGGTACGCTTGTTGCGACGGGTGCGGAAGCCCTTCGTCGGCTGGCCCCACGGGCTAACCGGCACGCGGCCTTCACCAGTACGGCCTTCACCACCACCATGCGGGTGATCGATCGGGTTCATCGCCGTACCGCGGACGGTCGGGCGGATACCACGCCAGCGGTTCGCGCCGGCCTTACCGATCTTGCGCAGGCTGTGCTCTTCGTTGCCGACTTCGCCGATGGTGGCGCGGCAGTCAACGTGCACCTTACGGATCTCGCCGGAGCGCAGACGCAGCTGGGCGTAGATGCCTTCGCGGGCCAGCAGCATGGCGGACTGGCCAGCGGAACGGGCGATTTGCGCACCCTTGCCCGGCTGCAGCTCGATGCAGTGAATGGTGGTACCGACCGGGATGTTGCGGATCGGCAGGGCGTTGCCGGCCTTGATCGGGGCTTCAGCGCCCGAAATCAGCACGGCACCGGCCTTCACGCCACGCGGGGCGATCACGTAGCGGCGCTCGCCGTCGGCGTAGCACAGCAGCGCGATGTGCGCGGAGCGGTTCGGATCGTATTCGACGCGCTCAACCTTGGCCGGGATACCGTCCTTGTTGCGGCGGAAGTCGATGATACGGTAGTGCTTCTTGTGGCCACCACCCATGTGACGGGTCGTGATGTGGCCATTGTTGTTACGGCCGGCGGTCGAGGTCTTCTTCTCGAGCAGCGGAGCGTAAGCACCACCCTTGTGCAGGTCGGGGTGAACGACCTTGACGACTGCGCGGCGACCGGCAGAAGTCGGCTTTACTTTAACGATAGGCATGCTCTATCTCCTCACTCCGCGGCCGTTGCGGTCAGGTCGAATTCCTGACCCGGAACCAGGCTGACGTAAGCCTTCTTGGTGTCCTTGCGGCGACCCATGGTACGGCCGAAACGCTTGACCTTGCCCTTCACGCTAACGGTCGAAACGCCAGCAACCTTCACGTTGAACAGCAGTTCAACGGCGGCCTTGATCTCGCCCTTGGTCGCGTCAGTGGCGACACGGAAAGCAACCTGCTGGGTCTTCTCGGCGATCATCGTGCTCTTTTCGGAGACGATCGGAGCAAGAATAACCTGCATCAGACGTTCTTGATTCATGCCCACTGCTCCTCAAGTTGCTTGATAGCGTCGCGGGTGATCACGATCTTCTTGAAGCGGACCAGGCTGTACGGGTCAGCCTGCTGGGCTTCGATCACCAGCACGTTCGGGAGGTTACGCGAAGAGAGGTACAGGTTCTCGTCCAGTTCCTTGGTGATGAACAGAGCCTGTTCCAGACCCATGCTCTTCACCAGACCGGCAAATTCCTTGGTCTTCGGCGTTTCGACGGACAGCGAATCAACCACGATCAGACGCTCGTCACGCACCAGTTGCGACAGGATGGTCGCCACACCGGCACGGTACATCTTGCGGTTGACCTTCTGGCTGAAGTTTTCATCCGGCTTGTTCGGGAACGCACGGCCACCACCGCGGCGAACCGGGGAAGCAGTCATACCGGCACGCGCGTTACCAGTACCCTTCTGCTTGAACGGCTTCTTGGTGGTGTGGTTGACTTCAGCACGCGTCAGCTGTGCGCGGTTGCCGCTACGGGCGTTCGCCAGGTAGGCGGTAACAACCTGATGCACCAGCGCTTCGTTGTACTCGCGGCCGAACAGTGCTTCGGAGGCCTGCAGAGCTTCCAGAGCCTGACCCTGAGTGTTGATTACTTTCAATTCCATCACGCACCCGCCTTCACACTAGGACGAACGACCACGTCGCCGTTCGTGGCACCCGGGACGGCGCCCTTGACCATGATCAGCTGACGCTCAGCGTCGATACGAACAACTTCCAGGCACTGGACGGTGCTCTTGACGTTACCGTACTGACCTGCCATGCGCTTACCCGGCAGAACGCGGCCCGGATCCTGAGCCTGACCGATCGAACCCGGCGTGTTGTGCGAACGGGAGTTACCGTGCGACGCGCGGTTGGAAGAGAAGTTGTGGCGCTTGATCACGCCGGAGAAGCCCTTACCCTTGGAGGTACCGGTCACATCGACCAGTTGACCAACGGTGAAGATCTCAACGGTGATCTTGTCGCCCGGCTTGTACGCGGAGACCTGCTCAGCGGTCAGCGCGAATTCGCGCACGCCACGACCGGCTTCGACGCCAGCCTTTGCGAAGTGACCGGCAGCAGCCTTGACTACGCGGCTTGCCTTACGATCGCCAAAAGTAACCTGAACGGCGGTGTAGCCGTCTACTTCGGCGGATTTTACTTGCGAGACGCGGTTAGCGGACATATCCAGCACGGTCACCGGGATGGAAGCGCCATCCTCGGCGAAAATGCGGGTCATGCCGACTTTGCGTCCGACCAGACCTAAAGTCATGTTTATTTCCTTTTGCAGGTGCCGATTACGATTGACCGGCATACAAAAACAAAAGCGGACTCTCAGAAACGAGAGTCCGCAAATGTATCACAGAAAAATCATACGGCGCAATCACTTAGCGCAGTTACGCCGTATTTTCCGCGATTACTGCAGCTTGATTTCGACGTCGACGCCTGCCGGCAGGTCGAGTTTCATCAGCGCGTCGACCGTCTTGTCGGTCGGATCGACGATGTCCATCAGGCGCAGGTGGGTGCGGATTTCCAGCTGGTCGCGGGAAGTCTTGTTCACGTGCGGCGAACGGAGGATGTTGAAACGCTCGATCTTGGTCGGCAGCGGAACCGGACCCTTGACCACGGCGCCGGTGCGCTTGGCGGTCTCGACGATCTCCTGGGCGGAGCGGTCGATCAGGTTGTAGTCAAACGCCTTCAGGCGGATACGGATTTTCTGGCTTTGCATGAGAGTCTCCGTAGCCGATTACTTGATGATCTTGGCAACAACGCCGGCGCCGACGGTACGACCGCCTTCGCGGATCGCGAAGCGCAGACCTTCTTCCATCGCGATCGGGGCGATCAGTTCGACGGTGATCGAAACGTTGTCACCCGGCATCACCATTTCAACGCCTTCCGGCAGGCTGATCGCGCCAGTCACGTCCGTGGTACGGAAGTAGAACTGCGGGCGGTAGTTCGCGAAGAACGGGGTGTGACGGCCACCTTCGTTCTTGCTCAGCACGTAGATCTCGCCGGTGAAGTTGGTGTGCGGGGTGATGGAACCCGGCTTCGCCAGGACCTGACCACGCTCGACTTCTTCACGCTTGGTGCCGCGCAGCAGCACGCCGACGTTGTCACCAGCCTGACCCTGGTCCAGCAGCTTGCGGAACATTTCCACGCCGGTACAGGTGGTCTTGGCGGTTGCCTTCAGGCCGACGATTTCGATTTCTTCGCCGACTTTGACGATGCCGCGCTCGACGCGACCGGTCACCACGGTACCGCGGCCGGAGATCGAGAACACGTCTTCGATCGGCAGCAGGAACGGCTTGTCCACAGCACGCTCAGGCGTCGGGATGTAGCTGTCCAGCGCGTCAGCCAGACGGAAGATCGACGGTTCGCCGATGTCGGACTGGTCGCCTTCCAGCGCTTTCAGCGCGGAACCCTTGACCAGCGGCAGGTCGTCGCCCGGGAAGTCGTAGGAAGACAGCAGCTCGCGCACTTCCATTTCGACCAGTTCCAGCAGCTCTTCGTCGTCGACCATGTCGCACTTGTTCAGGTAGACGATGATGTACGGAACGCCCACCTGGCGAGCCAGCAGGATGTGTTCGCGGGTCTGCGGCATCGGGCCGTCAGCGGCCGAGCACACCAGAATCGCGCCGTCCATCTGGGCAGCACCGGTAATCATGTTCTTCACGTAGTCAGCGTGACCTGGGCAGTCAACGTGAGCGTAGTGACGGGTTTCGGTTTCGTACTCGACGTGCGCGGTGTTAATGGTAATACCGCGAGCCTTCTCTTCCGGCGCGCTGTCGATTTGCGAGTAGTCCTTGGCTTCGCCACCGAACTTCTTCGACAGGATGGTGGTGATCGCTGCGGTCAGGGTGGTCTTACCGTGGTCAACGTGACCGATGGTGCCGACGTTTACGTGCGGTTTGGTCCGCTCGAACTTTTCTTTTGCCATTGCAAAAATCCTTAATTAAAGAACATCAAATCAGGCCGGCCCGCAGGCCGGCCACAGCGCGGAATTACTTCTTGGCGTTCATCACGGCGTCAGCGACGTGCTTCGGCGCGGCGGAGTAGTGCTTGAACTCCATCGAGTACGTAGCACGGCCCTGGGTAGCGGAACGCAGGTCGGTCGAGTAACCGAACATCTCGGCCAGCGGAACTTCGGCCTTGATCTTCTTGCCACCCAGACCATCGTCGTCCATGCCCAGCACGATGCCGCGACGACGGTTCAGGTCGCCCATCACGTCGCCCATGTACTGTTCCGGGGTTTCCACTTCGACAGCCATCATCGGCTCGAGGATCACCGGACCGGCGCGGCGCATGGCTTCCTTGAAGGCCATGGAACCCGCCAGTTCGAACGCGATCTGCGAGGAGTCGACGTCGTGGTAGGAACCGAAGGTCAGGCGGACAGTTACGTCCACCACCGGGAAGCCGGCCAGGATGCCGTTGTTCAGGGTGTTCTGGATACCCTTGTCCACCGACGGGATGAATTCGCGTGGAATCACGCCACCCTTGATCTCGTCGAAGAACTGGTAACCCTTGCCTTCGCCGGACGGCTCCAGCGTGATGACGGCGTGACCGTACTGACCCTTACCACCCGACTGCTTGACGTGCTTGCCGTCGACGTCGGTAACGGTCTTGGTGATGGTCTCGCGGTAAGCCACCTGCGGTGCGCCCACTGCGGCTTCAACGCCGAATTCGCGCTTCATGCGGTCAACCAGAATTTCCAGGTGCAGTTCGCCCATACCGGAAATGATGGTCTGGCCCGACTCTTCGTCGGTACGCACGCGGAAGGACGGGTCTTCCTTGGCCAGGCGGTTCAGGGCAACGCCCATCTTTTCCTGGTCAGCCTTGGTCTTCGGCTCGACGGCAACGTGGATCACCGGCTCCGGGAACTCCATGCGTTCCAGGATGATCGGTGCGTCCGGTGCACACAGGGTTTCACCGGTGGTCACGTCCTTCAGGCCGATACCGGCGGCGATGTCGCCGGCGCGGACTTCGGTGATCTCGATACGGTCGTTGGCGTGCATCTGCACGATACGGCCCATGCGTTCCTTGCGGTCCTTGACCGAGTTCAGCACGGTGTCGCCGGAGTTCACAACGCCCGAGTACACACGGAAGAAGGTCAGCTGGCCGACGTACGGGTCGTTCATCAGCTTGAACGCCAGCGCGGAGAACTTCTCGTCGTCCGAAGCGTGACGCACGGCCGGCTGGCCGTTTTCTTCGCCAGCGATCGGGGGAACGTCAACCGGCGACGGCAGCAGTTCGACCACGGCGTCCAGCATGCGCTGCACACCCTTGTTCTTGAACGCGGTACCGCACAGCATCGGCTGGATTTCGCAACGCAGGGTACGGTCGCGCAGGCCGCTGATGATTTCCTCTTCGGAGAGCTCGCCCTCTTCCAGGTACTTGTTCATCAGTTCTTCGCTGGCTTCAGCGGCGGACTCGACCATCTTCTCGCGCCACTCTTCAGCGGTCGCCTGAACGTCAGCCGGGATGTCGCCGTATTCGAACTTCATGCCCTGGGACGCTTCATCCCAAATGATGGCCTTCATCTTCAGCAGGTCGACAACGCCCTGGAAGCCGTCTTCGGCACCGATCGGCACCACGATAGGCACCGGGTTGCCGCGCAGACGGGTCTTCACCTGGTCTACGGCGCGGAAGAAGTTCGCACCCTGACGGTCCATCTTGTTGACGAACGCCAGACGCGGCACTTTGTACTTGTTGGCCTGACGCCACACGGTCTCGGACTGCGGCTGAACGCCACCGACCGCGCAGTACACCATCACGGCGCCGTCCAGAACACGCATGGAGCGCTCCACCTCGACGGTGAAGTCAACGTGCCCCGGAGTGTCGATGATGTTGAAGCGGTGTTCCGGGAACTGCAGGCTCATGCCCTTCCAGAACGTGGTGGTCGCAGCGGAGGTAATGGTGATACCACGCTCCTGCTCCTGCTCCATCCAGTCCATGGTCGCAGCACCGTCGTGCACTTCACCGATCTTGTGGTTTACACCGGTGTAAAACAGGATGCGTTCGGTGGTAGTCGTCTTACCAGCATCGATGTGAGCAGAGATACCGATGTTACGGTAGCGCTCAATAGGAGTTTTCCTAGCCACGGCGATAACCTTAAAAAAGTTAGATTAGAAACGGAAGTGCGAGAAGGCCTTGTTGGCTTCTGCCATGCGGTGCACTTCATCACGTTTCTTCATGGCGCCGCCACGGCCTTCGGCTGCATCCAGCAGCTCGCCAGCAAGACGCAGATCCATGGACTTCTCGCCACGCTTGCGCGCAGCGTCGCGCAGCCAGCGCATTGCCAGAGCCATCCGACGGGACGGGCGAACCTCAACAGGGACTTGGTAGTTAGCACCACCTACACGGCGGCTTTTCACTTCCACGATCGGCTTGGCGTTGGCAATAGCGGTGTTGAACACCTCGATGGCGTTCTTGCCGGTCTTCTTCTCGATCTGGGCCAGTGCGCCGTAAATGATGCGTTCGGCAACAGCCTTCTTGCCGTCGATCATCACGACGTTCATGAACTTGGACAGATCCTGGCTACCGAACTTCGGATCCGGCAGGATTTCGCGCTTGGGGACTTCTCTGCGGCGTGGCATTTTGATTCCTTAATTCTATTCAGTTGAGCGACATGCTCTGGACCACCCAGCTAAGTGGCCACTTACTCGACGGCGGGTGCCGCCTGAAAATGCCGAAGAATTACTTCGGACGCTTCGCGCCGTACTTGGAGCGGGACTGCTTACGGTCCTTGACGCCTGCGGTGTCAAGCGAGCCGCGCACGGTGTGGTAACGCACACCCGGCAAGTCCTTCACACGACCGCCGCGGATCAGCACGACCGAGTGTTCCTGCAGGTTGTGGCCTTCACCGCCGATGTACGAGATCACTTCGAAGCCGTTGGTCAGGCGGACCTTGCACACCTTACGCAGAGCCGAGTTCGGCTTCTTCGGGGTGGTGGTGTAAACGCGGGTGCAAACGCCGCGCTTCTGAGGGCAAGCCTCGAGCGCCGGGACCTTGCTCTTCGCCGTGATGGCGACGCGCCCCTTGCGGACCAGTTGGTTAATAGTTGGCATGACTATCAGTTCCCTGTTGAGTGAAAAATAGGCGGCAAGCCACCTAAAGACGCGAGATTATATTGAAGCGGCCGGCCAGCGTCAATGAAGAAAAGCCGCCAACCCAATGTTACCCATTGAATTGACGGCTTTTTTCCGGGTCAGCTTATGCGGCGATTACTCGTCGGCAGCGGCCTCGGTATCGGCCGGGATGTCGCCGAACACGCTCTCCGGCGTCAGCTCGCCGGTGAAGGCGTCGTTGCGGCGGCTGCGGTGGTACGCGAGGCCGGTACCCGCCGGAATCAGGCGGCCGACGATCACGTTTTCCTTCAGGCCGCGCAAGTCGTCCTTCTTGCCCATGATCGCGGCTTCGGTCAGCACGCGAGTGGTTTCCTGGAAGGAAGCCGCCGAGATGAACGAGTCGGTCGACAGCGAAGCCTTGGTGATGCCGAGCAGCACGTTATCGTACTGCGCCGGGATGCGGCCTTCGCTGTTCATCTGGTCGTTCGCCTTCAAGAGCTCGGCGCGCTCGACCTGTTCGCCCGGAATGAACTCGGTATCGCCGGCGTCGGTGATCAGCACGCGACGCAGCATCTGGCGGATGATCACCTCGATGTGCTTGTCGTTGATCTTCACACCCTGCAGACGGTAGACCTCCTGCACTTCCTGCACGATGTAGCGCGCCAGCGCCTCGATCCCCTGCAGGCGCAGGATGTCGTGCGGATCGACCGGACCATCGACGATGGTCTCGCCCATGTTCACCACCTGACCGTCGTGGACCAGCACGTGCTTGTCCTTCGGGATCAGCGTCTCGAAGCCGTTGCCCTCGACGTCGGTGATGATCAGGCGCTGCTTGCCCTTGGTGTCCTTACCGAACGAAACGGTACCGGTCACCTCGGCCAGCATGCCGGCGTCCTTCGGCGAACGCGCTTCGAACAGCTCGGCCACACGCGGCAGACCACCGGTAATGTCGCGGGTCTTGGTCGTTTCCTGCGGAATACGCGCCAGCACCTCACCCTTGCCGACTTCCTGACCGTCGCGCACGGTGATGATCGCGCCGACCTGGAAGGTGATCGAGACCGAAGTTTCGGAACCGGCCAGCTTCACCTCGTTACCGAACTCGTCGAGCAGCTTGACCAGCGGACGCAGCATCTTGGAGGTGCTGGTACCGCGGCGCTTCGGGTCGATCACGACCAGCGAGGCGAGGCCGGTCACTTCGTCGACCTGCTTGGCGACGGTCACGCCCTCTTCCACGTTTTCGAACTTCACGCGGCCAGCGTACTCGGTGATGATCGGACGGGTGTGCGGGTCCCAAGTCGCCAGTACGGTGCCGGCCTTGATGACGTCGCCGTCCTTGACCACCAGCGTCGAACCGTACGGCACCTTGTGGCGCTCGCGCTCGCGGCCGATGTCGTCGTGGATCACCACTTCGCCGGAGCGGGTGATCACGATCAGCTCGCCCTTCGAGTTGGCGACGTAACGCATCTGGCTCGAGAAGCGGACGGTACCGTTGGACTTACCTTCAACCTGGCTGGCAGCCGCATTTCGCGAGGCCGCACCACCGATGTGGAAGGTACGCATGGTCAGCTGGGTGCCCGGCTCACCGATCGACTGGGCGGCGATCACGCCAACCGCTTCGCCCGCGTTGACGCGCTTGCCGCGCGCCAGGTCGCGACCGTAGCACTGTGCGCACAGGCCGTAGCGGGTGTCACAGGTAATCGCGGTGCGTACCTTCACTTCGTCGACGCCGTGGCTGTCGATCAGGTCGACCATCGCCTCGTCGAGCAGGGTGCCTGCCTCGACCACAGTCGCGCCGCTGCTCGGGTCGACCACGTCGACCGCGGTCACGCGGCCGAGGATACGGTCGCGCAGCGCTTCGATCACGTCACCGCCCTGCACCACCGACTTCATCACGAAGCCGTTGCTGGTGCCGCAGTCGTCCTCGATCACAACCAGATCCTGCGTCACGTCGACCAGACGACGGGTCAGGTAACCCGAGTTCGCGGTCTTCAGCGCGGTATCCGCCAGACCCTTACGGGCACCGTGGGTCGAGATGAAGTACTGCAACACGGTCAGGCCTTCGCGGAAGTTCGCGGTAATCGGCGTCTCGATAATCGAGCCGTCCGGCTTGGCCATCAGACCACGCATACCGGCCAGCTGCTTGATCTGCGCCGCGGAACCCCGCGCACCGGAGTCGGCCATCATGTAAATCGAGTTGAACGATTCCTGGTCGACTTCGTTGCCGTGCTTGTCCAGCACCTTCTGCTTGGACAGGTTGTCCATCATCGCCTTGGCGATCTTGTCGCCGGTACGGCCCCAGATGTCGACGACCTTGTTGTAGCGCTCGCCCTGGGTCACCAGACCCTGGCGGTACTGCTCCTCGATCTCCTTGACTTCCTTGTTCGCCTCGGCAAGCAGCTCGGACTTCTTGGCCGGGATCTCCATGTCGTCCACGCAGATCGAGATGCCGCCGCGGGTCGAGTAGGCAAAACCGGTATACATCAGCTGGTCGGCGAAGATCACCGTGTCGCGGATGCCGCAACGGCGGAACGACGCGTTGATCAGCTTGGAGATTTCCTTCTTCTTCAGCGCCTTGTTCACATGCTCGAAGCCCAGGCCCTTCGGCAGGATTTCGGACAGGATCGCACGGCCGACGGTCGTCTCATAACGCTTCATCACCGGCTGGAACTCGCCCTGCTCGTCCTTCTCCCATTCCTTCAGGCGGACGGTGATACGGGTGCCGAGTTCGACCTGCTTGGTGCCGTAGGCGCGCTGCACTTCGGAGACGTCGGAGAACATCATCCCGTCGCCCTTGCCGTTCACCTTGTCGCGGGTCATGTAATACAGACCCAACACGATATCCTGCGACGGCACGATGATCGGCTCGCCGTTCGCCGGCGACAGCACGTTGTTGGTCGCCAGCATCAGGGTGCGGGCTTCCATCTGCGCTTCGAGCGACAGCGGCACGTGGACGGCCATCTGGTCACCGTCGAAGTCGGCGTTGAACGCCGCGCAGACCAGCGGGTGCAGCTGGATCGCCTTGCCTTCGATCAGCACCGGCTCGAACGCCTGGATACCCAGACGGTGCAGGGTCGGCGCACGGTTCAGCATCACAGGGTGCTCGCGGATCACGTCCTCGAGGATGTCCCACACTTCCGGCACTTCCTGCTCGACCAGCTTCTTGGCTGCCTTGATGGTCGAGGCGAGGCCCATCACTTCCAGCTTGTGGAAGATGAACGGCTTGAACAGCTCGAGCGCCATCTTCTTCGGCAGGCCGCACTGGTGCAGGCGCAGGGTCGGGCCCACGGTAATCACCGAACGGCCGGAGTAGTCGACGCGCTTACCCAGCAAGTTCTGGCGGAAGCGGCCGCCCTTACCCTTGATCATGTCGGCCAGCGACTTCAGCGGGCGCTTGTTGGCACCGGTCATCGCCTTACCGCGACGGCCGTTGTCCAGCAGCGAGTCAACCGATTCCTGCAGCATGCGCTTTTCGTTGCGCACGATGATGTCCGGCGCACGCAGTTCGAGCAGGCGCTTCAGGCGGTTGTTCCGGTTGATCACGCGACGGTACAGGTCGTTCAGGTCGGAGGTCGCGAAGCGGCCACCGTCCAGCGGCACCAGCGGGCGCAGTTCCGGCGGCAGCACCGGCAGCACTTCCATGATCATCCACTCCGGCTTCATGCCGGAACGGTGGAACGCCTCGAGCACCTTCAGGCGCTTGGCGATCTTCTTGATCTTGGTGTCCGAGCTGGTGCTTTCCAGTTCGCGGCGCAGCGTCTCGATTTCGCCGACCAGGTCGAGCTTCTTCAAGAGTTCGCGGACAGCTTCGGCGCCCATCAGCGCGACGAACTCGTCACCGTGCTCGTCCTGCTTGTCGAGGTAGTCCTCTTCGGTCAGCAGCTGGCGCGACTGCAGCGGGGTCATACCCGGGTCGGTCACGACGAACGCCTCGAAGTACAGCACGCGCTCGATGTCGCGCAGCGTCATGTCGAGCACCATACCCAGACGCGACGGCAGCGACTTCAGGAACCAGATGTGGGCAACCGGCGACGCCAGGTCGATGTGACCCATGCGTTCGCGGCGCACCTTGGACAGCGTCACTTCGACGCCGCATTTTTCGCAGATCACGCCACGGTGCTTGAGGCGCTTGTACTTGCCGCACAGGCACTCGTAGTCCTTCACCGGCCCGAAGATGCGGGCGCAGAACAGGCCGTCGCGCTCGGGCTTGAAGGTGCGATAGTTGATGGTTTCCGGCTTCTTGACCTCACCGTACGACCAGGAACGGATCTTGTCGGGGGAGGCGATGCCGATCTTAATCGCATCAAACTCTTCTTCTTGCGTGACTTGCTTAAAGAGGTCGAGCAGAGCTTTCATTGCGTCTCCATTCAGGCGACAGGCGCGGGCGCCATGCCCGCGCCGCCTTGCCTATCAATAGCGTTCCAGATCGATGTCGAGGCCCAGCGAGCGGATTTCCTTCACCAACACGTTGAAGGATTCCGGCATGCCTGCTTCGATCTTGTGTTCACCCTTGACGATGTTTTCGTAGACCTTGGTACGGCCGGTCACATCGTCGGACTTCACGGTCAGCATTTCCTGCAGCGTGTAAGCGGCGCCGTAGGCTTCCAGCGCCCACACTTCCATCTCACCGAAGCGCTGGCCACCGAACTGCGCCTTACCGCCCAGCGGCTGCTGGGTCACCAGCGAGTACGGGCCGGTCGAACGGGCGTGCATCTTGTCGTCGACCAGGTGGTGCAGCTTCAGGTAGTGCATCACGCCGACGGTGACCTTGCGGTCGAAGGCTTCGCCGGAGCGGCCGTCGAACAGGGTCATCTGCGTCTTCGACGCGTTGAACGCCAGTTGCTGGGTGTGCGGGTCTTCGTCCGGATACGCGAGGTCGAGCATCTGGCGGATTTCCGCTTCCTTGGCACCGTCGAACACCGGCGTCGCGAACGGCATGCCGCGGCGCAGATGCTGGGCGAGGTTCAGCACCTCGTCGTCGCTCAGGCTGGCGATGTCTTCCGGCTTGCCGGTGCCGTTGTAGACCTTGTCCAGATACTCGCGGATCTCGCCGACCGAACGCTGTTCCTTCAGCATGCGGTTGACGCGCTCACCGATGCCCTTGGCGGCCCAGCCCAGATGGACTTCGAGAATCTGGCCGATGTTCATACGCGACGGTACGCCCAGCGGGTTCAGCACGATGTCGACCGGACGGCCGTCGGCCATGTACGGCATGTCTTCGACCGGCAGGATGCGCGAAACCACACCCTTGTTACCGTGACGGCCGGCCATCTTGTCACCTGCCTGCAGGCGGCGCTTGACGGCGATGTACACCTTGACCATCTTCTGCACGCCCGGCGGCAGTTCGTCGCCCTGGGTCAGCTTGCGCTTCTTGTCCTCGAAGCGCAGGTCGAATTCCTCGCGCTTGACCGACAGGCTCTCCTTGATCAGTTCGAGCTGCTTGGCGACGTCCTCGTCGGCCATGCGGATGTCGAACCAGTCGTGCTTGGACGGCAGTTCGGTCAGGTACTCGCGGCTGACTTCGGTGCCCTTGGGCAGACGCTTCGGACCGCCGTTAGCCACCTTGCCGACGATCAGGCGTTCGATACGGCTGAACGCGTCGTTTTCGAAGATGCGCAGCTGGTCGTTCAGGTCAAGGCGGTAACGCTTGAGCTCGGCGTCGATGATCGACTGCGCGCGCTTGTCGCGATCAATGCCTTCGCGGGTGAACACCTGCACGTCGATTACGGTGCCGACCATGCCAGTCGGCACGCGCAGCGAGGTGTCCTTCACGTCGGACGCCTTCTCGCCGAAGATCGCGCGCAGCAGCTTCTCTTCCGGGGTCAGCTGGGTTTCGCCCTTCGGGGTCACCTTGCCGACCAGCACGTCGCCGGCTTCGACTTCGGCGCCGATGTAGACGATACCGGCTTCATCCAGGCGGCCTGCCATGCGTTCGGACAGGTTCGGGATGTCGCGGGTGATCTCTTCCGGCCCCAGCTTGGTGTCACGGGCGACCACGTTGAGTTCTTCGATATGGATCGAGGTGTAGCGGTCTTCGGCGACCAGCTTCTCCGAGATCAGGATCGAGTCCTCGTAGTTGTAACCGTTCCACGGCATGAACGCGATGGTCATGTTCTGGCCGAGCGCGAGCTCGCCCAGGTCGGTCGACGCACCGTCGGCCACCACGTCGCCACGCGCGATCTGGTCGCCCACCTTCACCACCGGACGCTGGTTGATGTTGGTGTTCTGGTTGGAGCGGGTGAACTTGGTCAGGTTGTAGATATCCACACCCACTTCACCTGCGGTCGCCTCTTCGTCGTTCACGCGCACCACCACGCGGTTCGCGTCGACATAGTCGACCACGCCGCCACGGCGGGCGACGACGGTGGTACCCGAGTCGACTGCCACCGAACGCTCGATGCCGGTACCGACGAACGGTTTTTCCGGGCGCAGGCACGGTACGGCCTGACGCTGCATGTTCGCGCCCATCAGCGCGCGGTTCGCGTCGTCGTGCTCGAGGAACGGAATCAGCGAGGCCGCCACCGATACCACCTGGCCGGTCGCCACGTCCATGTACTCGACACGGTCGGGCGTCGCCAGGATGGTTTCGCCGGTTTCACGGCAGGTCACCAGCTCGTCGATCAGCTTGCCCTCTTCGTCCAGCGTGGCGTTCGCCTGCGCGATGACGTAGCGGCCTTCCTCGATCGCCGACAGGTAATCGATCTGCATCGTCACCTTGCCGTCGATCACGCGACGGTACGGGGTTTCCAGGAAACCGAACTCGTTGGTGCGTGCGAACACGGACAGCGAGTTGATCAGGCCGATGTTCGGACCTTCCGGCGTTTCGATCGGGCACACGCGGCCGTAGTGGGTCGGATGCACGTCGCGCACTTCGAAGCCGGCGCGCTCGCGGGTCAGGCCGCCCGGCCCCAGTGCCGAGACGCGGCGCTTGTGCGTCACTTCGGCCAACGGGTTGGTCTGGTCCATGAACTGCGACAGCTGGCTGGAGCCGAAGAATTCCTTGATCGCGGCCGAGACGGGCTTGGCGTTGATCAGGTCATGCGGCATCAGGTTGTCGGACTCGGCCTGGTTCAGGCGTTCCTTCACCGCACGCTCGACACGCACGAGACCGGCACGGAACTGGTTCTCGGCCAGTTCGCCGACGGAACGCACGCGGCGGTTGCCCAGGTGGTCGATATCGTCGACTTCGCCGCGGCCGTTGCGCAGTTCGGTCAGGATCGCGATCACCGACACGATGTCTTCGGTCGACAGGATGCCGGCGGTGGTGCCGTTACGGCCGGCGAATTTCTCGCCGATCAGCTGCCTGAACCACTCCGGCGACTTGTCGTCGAACTTGTAGTCGTAGGTGCGCGTGTTGAACTTCATGCGGCCGACGCGCGACAGGTCGTAGGTGTCCTCGTCGAAGAACAGGCGCTGGAACAGCGCTTCCACGGCGTCCTCGGTCGGCGGTTCGCCCGGGCGCATCATGCGGTAGATCGCGACGCGCGCGGAGAGCTGGGTCTCGGTGTCGTCCGAGCGCAGCGTCTGCGAGATGTACGCACCCTGGTCCAGGTCGTTGGTGTACAGCACCTGGATTTCCGGCACGCTGTGGATGTCCAGCTTGGCCAGCAGCTCTTCGGTGATCTCTTCGTTGGCACGCGCCAGCACTTCGCCGGTTTCCGGGTTGACCGCAGCCTTGCCCAGCACCTTGCCCACCAGCGTGTCGAACGGCACCTCGATGCTCTCGATACCCGCGGTCGCCAGGTCGCGCACGGTCTTAGCGGTGATCCGCTTGTCCTTGGCGACGATCAGCTTGCCGTCGGCGGCGACGATGTCGGCCTTGGCCAGCTCGCCCTTCAGGCGCTCCGGCACGACCTTCAGGCGCACGCCGTCTTCGGTCAGGAAGAAGGTATCGAAGCTGTAGAACTCGGCCAGGATCTGCTCGTCGGTGTAACCCAGCGCCTTCAGCAGGATCGACACCGGCATCTTGCGGCGACGGTCGATACGGAAGTACAGGTGGTCTTTCGGGTCGAACTCGAAGTCCAGCCACGAGCCGCGGTACGGAATCACGCGGGCGGAGAACAGCAGCTTGCCCGACGAGTGCGTCTTGCCGCGGTCGTGCTCGAAGAACACGCCCGGCGAGCGGTGCAGCTGGGAGACGATCACGCGTTCGGTGCCGTTGATGATGAACGAGCCGTTCGCGGTCATCAGCGGGATTTCACCCATGTAGACTTCGTTCTCGCGCACCTCCTTCACCACCGGCTTGGAGGACTCCTTGTCGAGGATGGTCAGCCGGATGCGCGCGCGCAGCGGCGCGGCAAAGGTGATGCCGCGCAGCTGGCACTCCTGCACGTCGAACGGCGGCTCGCCCAGCACGTAGTGGACGAAGTCAAGGCTGGCGTACCCGTTGTGGCTGACGATCGGGAAGATCGACTTGAACGCCGCTTGCAGACCCGTATCCTTGCGCTGATCCAGCGGCACACCCAGTTGGAGGAAATCGGTATACGAATCGATCTGGGTCGCCAACAGGAATGGGACGTCGAGAACGCTGGCACGTTTCGCAAAACTTTTACGAATACGCTTCTTCTCAGTAAACGAATAACTCATAGAGTCTCCATCGAGGTGTGGTGGCGCAAGTAACCAAAAGTCAACAGCCGCGCTCGGGATGCTGGCTTTTAGTGACTCGGCTCTTACCCACCACAAGCGCAACAAGGCTGGCGGATTGCTCCGCCAGCCCCTTCAATCTTCCTTACGGAAGATTATTTCATTTCTGCCTTGGCGCCAGCTTCGGTCAGCTGCTTGACGATGTCTTCAGCTTCAGCCTTGGAGATGCCTTCTTTCAGGGTCTTCGGCGCGCCGTCAACCATGTCCTTGGCTTCCTTCAGGCCCAGGCCGGTCAGAGCACGGACAACCTTGATCACGTTCACCTTGTTGTCGCCAGCGGCGGACAGGATCACGTCGAACTCGGTCTTCTCTTCAGCAGCAGCAGCAGCCGGACCAGCGGCAACAGCAACAGCAGCGGCGGAAACGCCAAACTTCTCTTCGAACGCCTTGACCAGGTCGTTCAGTTCCATCACGGTCAGACCAGCAACGGCCTCGAGGATGTCTTCTTTGGTAATAGCCATGTGAAAATCTCCTGAATTCTGTTCAGTGAATCAATTAGGGTTAAGCAGCTTCGGCTTGCTTCTTCTCTGCCAGAGCGGCCAGACCGCGGGCGAAGCCCGACAGCGGTGCCTTCATGACATAGAGCAGCTTGGACAGCAGTTCTTCGCGGCTCGGGATCGAAGCCAGCTCAGCAACCTGAGCAGCGTCCAGCACCTTGCCTTCGTAGGAACCTGCCTTGATGACGATCTTGTCGTCAGCCTTGGCAAACTGATGCAGTACTTTGGCGGCAGCGACCGGATCTGCAGAGATACCGTAAACCAGCGGACCGACCATCTGGTCAGCCAGACCGGCAAACGCGGTATCCGCTACAGCACGGCGCACCAGCGTGTTCTTCAGAACGCGCAGGTACACACCCTGCTCACGCGCCTGGGCGCGCAGCTTGGTCATGCTACCAACCTCAATACCCCGATATTCGGCGATGACGAGCGTCTGTGCGTCGGCCAGCTTGGCAGACACCTCGGCTACTACCGCCTTTTTATCTTCAAGATTGAGACTCAAGGTCTACCTCCTAGACTGAAATGAGACAGTTGCCTGCCCCTCTTGCAGCGGCGACCTATTCAGGAGACATTCAGAGAACTGGTGCCCATGGGCGGAATTGAACCGCCGACCTCTCCCTTACCAAGGGAGTGCTCTACCCCTGAGCTACATGGGCCTCATTTTGAAGCCTTCTTTTCGGGTACCATCTGCGTAGGATACCGTTGCCGGCGATTAAGTCCGATGGACTCCTACGGTCTTTGACACTCTGGCGGTTACCCGCCAGCCCAAAGCCTTTTAGCAGGCGGACCGGAGCGGCCCGCCCGAAACCACCAATTAGGCGGTCAGCGAAGCGACGTCGACGCGAACGCCCACGCCCATCGTGCTGGATACGGCGATCTTCTTCAGGTAGACGCCCTTGGATGCAGCCGGCTTGGCCTTCTGCAGAGCTTCAACCAGTGCGCCCAGGTTCTCGCGCAGCGCGGCTTCTTCGAAAGAAGCGCGGCCGATGGTCGCGTGAATGATGCCCGACTTGTCGGTACGGTACTGAACCTGACCAGCCTTGGCGTTCTTCACGGCCTCGGCGACGTTCGGGGTCACGGTACCAACTTTCGGGTTCGGCATCAGGCCACGCGGGCCGAGGATCTGACCCAGCTGGCCAACCACGCGCATCGCGTCCGGGGAAGCGATCACCACGTCGAAGTCCAGGTTGCCGGCCTTCACTTGCTCGGCCAGGTCGTCGAAACCGACGATCTCTGCACCGGCAGCCTTGGCGGCTTCAGCGTTGGCACCCTGTGCGAACACGGCAACGCGGACCGACTTGCCGGTACCGCGCGGCAGCACGACGGAACCACGCACGACCTGGTCGGATTTACGCGGGTCAACGCCGAGGTTCACAGCCACGTCGATCGACTCGTCGAACTTGGCGGTCGCAGCGGACTTGACCATGGAGATGGCCTGGTCAACGACGTACAGCTGGTTGCGGTCAACACCGGCCTTCAGGGCCTTCAGACGCTTGGAAATCTTCGCCATGTTACACACCCTCCACGATCAGACCCATGGAACGGGCGGAACCCGCGATGGTGCGAACAGCAGCGTCCAGATCAGCGGCAGTCAGGTCAGGCTGCTTGGTCTTGGCGATTTCTTCCAGCTGTGCGCGGGTAATCTTGCCGACTTTGTCGGTGTTCGGCTTGCTCGAGCCGCTCTTCAGGCCAACGGCCTTCTTCAGCAGGATCGAAGCCGGCGGGGTCTTCATCACGAAGGTGAAGGACTTGTCCGCGTAAGCAGTGATCACCACCGGAATCGGCAGACCGGGTTCCATACCCTGGGTCTGGGCGTTGAACGCCTTGCAGAATTCCATGATGTTCAGACCGCGCTGACCCAGCGCCGGACCGATCGGCGGCGACGGGTTGGCCTTGCCGGCCGGCACTTGCAGCTTGATAAAGCCGATGATTTTCTTTGCCACAATTAGCTCCTAAACGGGTAAAACGCGACACGAAAGTGTCGCTCCCCAACAAGAGCGCGTGATTATACACGCACCCAATTGATTTACCAAGCGAAAATCAGATTTTCTCGACCTGGTTGAAATCGAGTTCGACCGGCGTGTCGCGGCCGAAGATCTGCACGGAGACGCGCAGCTTGTTGCGTTCGTAGTTGACCTCGTCGACGGTGCCGTTGAAGTCGTTGAACGGACCATCGGTCACGCGCACTTTCTCGCCCACCTCAAACAGCACCTTCGGACGCGGCTTTTCGACGCCCTCCTGCATCTGCTGCATGATGGCCTCGACCTCGCGCGCCGAGATCGGCGCCGGACGGTTGGCGGTACCGCCGATAAAGCCGGTGACTTTCGGCGTGCTCTTCACCAGGTGCCAGCTGTCGTCGGTCATGTCCATCTCGACCAGCACGTAACCCGGGAAGAACTTGCGCTCGGTGATCGAGCGGCGGCCGTTCTTCATGTCGACCACCTCCTCGACCGGCACCAGCACCTGACCGAACAGGTCGGCGATTTCGGAGCGGTCGATGCGCTCGCGCAAAGCCTTTTGCACGCTCTTCTCGAAACCGGAGTAAGCGTGAACCACATACCAGCGTTTGGCCATCATCAACCCCGCTTAAGAATCAGATCGTAAAAGAACCAGGTCAACGAAGAATCGACCAGCCACATGAAGAGCGCAAGAAGAGTGACGAAGACAAATACCAGACCGGTCATCTGCGTCGCTTCCTTGCGGGTCGGCCACACCACCTTCTTGGCTTCGGCAACCGACTCGTGCGCGTACGCGACAAATTCGCGGCCCGGGGTCGACACCCACAGCACGCCGACCGCCATCGCCAGACCGGCGACAAACGCGAGCGCACGCAACAAGCCCTGCCCTTCCGGCACCAGGTAGAAGCCCGCGACACCGGCGGCAACGAGCAGACCGGCCAGCGCCAGCTTCATCTTGTCTTGCATTTCCATATAAATTCCCGCTGCAGATGCGACAAAAGACTAACCGGCGAAAATCGCCGGTTAGTCTTATTTGGCAGGCCAGGAGGGTCTCGAACCCCCAACCCTCGGTTTTGGAGACCGATACTCTACCAATTGAGCTACTGGCCTAAAACCTTAGATCACTTGATGATCTTTGCAACCACGCCGGCGCCGACGGTACGGCCACCTTCGCGGATCGCGAAACGCAGACCTTCTTCCATCGCGATCGGGGCGATCAGTTCGACGGTGATCGAAACGTTGTCACCCGGCATCACCATTTCAACGCCTTCCGGCAGGCTGATCGCGCCAGTCACGTCCGTGGTACGGAAGTAGAACTGCGGGCGGTAGTTCGCGAAGAACGGGGTGTGACGGCCACCTTCGTTCTTGCTCAGCACGTAGATCTCGCCGGTGAAGTTGGTGTGCGGGGTGATGGAACCCGGCTTCGCCAGGACCTGACCACGCTCGACTTCTTCACGCTTGGTGCCGCGCAGCAGCACGCCGACGTTGTCACCAGCCTGACCCTGGTCCAGCAGCTTGCGGAACATTTCCACGCCGGTACAGGTGGTCTTGGCGGTTGCCTTCAGGCCGACGATTTCGATTTCTTCGCCGACTTTGACGATGCCGCGCTCGACGCGACCGGTCACCACGGTACCGCGGCCGGAGATCGAGAACACGTCTTCGATCGGCAGCAGGAACGGCTTGTCCACAGCACGCTCAGGCGTCGGGATGTAGCTGTCCAGCGCGTCAGCCAGACGGAAGATCGACGGTTCGCCGATGTCGGACTGGTCGCCTTCCAGCGCTTTCAGCGCGGAACCCTTGACCAGCGGCAGGTCGTCGCCCGGGAAGTCGTAGGAAGACAGCAGCTCGCGCACTTCCATTTCGACCAGTTCCAGCAGCTCTTCGTCGTCGACCATGTCGCACTTGTTCAGGTAGACGATGATGTACGGAACGCCCACCTGGCGAGCCAGCAGGATGTGTTCGCGGGTCTGCGGCATCGGACCGTCAGCGGCCGAGCACACCAGAATCGCGCCGTCCATCTGGGCAGCACCGGTGATCATGTTCTTCACGTAGTCAGCGTGACCCGGGCAGTCAACGTGAGCGTAGTGACGGGTTTCGGTTTCGTACTCGACGTGCGCGGTGTTAATGGTAATACCGCGGGCCTTCTCTTCCGGCGCGCTGTCGATTTGCGAGTAATCCTTGGCTTCGCCACCGAACTTCTTCGACAGAATGGTGGTGATCGCAGCAGTCAGAGTGGTCTTACCATGGTCAACGTGACCGATGGTGCCAACGTTTACGTGCGGTTTGGTCCGCTCGAACTTTTCCTTAGCCATGGCAGTATCCCTGAAACTAAACAAGGTTGAATTGGTGCCCATGGGCGGAATTGAACCGCCGACCTCTCCCTTACCAAGGGAGTGCTCTACCCCTGAGCTACATGGGCCTGCAACTACTTAATATCCTGGAGCGGGTGAAGGGAATCGAACCCTCGTCATAAGCTTGGAAGGCTTCTGCTCTACCATTGAGCTACACCCGCTTATCACGCGCCGCATGTCTTCACGTCGCCAAGATAATCTTTATTCTGGTGGAGGGAGAAGGATTCGAACCTTCGAAGGCAGTGCCGTCAGATTTACAGTCTGATCCCTTTGACCGCTCGGGAATCCCTCCTGAAGAGACCCGAATACTACAGACCCCTTTTTTCACCGTCAACACTTTTCGCGGATTTTTTTCGGAAAACTGCCTTTTTCAGCCATTTACCCGGTAAAAGACGACAACCCGCCCCCGAAACCCGCGAAAGATCAGCCACTTAGGCCTTGCCGGTGATGATCAGGTACTTCTGGTACAGCTCGTCCTGCGACTCGACGTGGTTCGGGTCGAGCGGGATGCAGTCGACCGGGCACACCTGCTGGCACTGCGGCTCGTCATAGTGGCCGACGCATTGCGTGCACAGGTTGGGGTCGATCACGTAGATCTCCTCCCCTTGCGAGATCGCGTTATTGGGGCACTCCGGTTCGCAGACGTCGCAATTGATGCATTCGTCGGTAATCATCAAAGACATAGCAATTCCCTCAACTATTTGCGTTTCACGATTTTGTCACCCTCCCTGCGCCCGGGCAAGGAAGGCGCCGTTATACGTTTATGCCGGCTCGGCAACATCCGCTTCGACCAGCGCGTAGCGCACCGCGCCGGCCGAGCCCTGCTTCAGCACACGCCAGCCGGCCAGGTCCGGCAACCTGGCCGCCTCGAGGTAGACGCGCGCACCGGGCGCGAGCAGACCCGGCAACAAGGGCAACAGCGCGGGCAACAGGTCCAGCCCGAAGGGCGGGTCGAGGAACACCAGGTCGAAGCGCTCGCGCGCGCCGCGCAGGTAGGCGAGTGCGTCGCCCGAGACCACGTCGATCTCGTCTGCACCGAGCATGCGCCGGTTGTCCTTGAGCAGCGTGAGCGCACTGCGGTCGCGTTCGACCATCACAACTCGGCGCGCGCCGCGCGACGCGGCCTCGAAGCCCAGCGCGCCGCTGCCGGCGAACAGGTCCAGACACACCAGCCCGTCCAGTTCGGCACCCAGCCAGTTGAACAGGGTCGTGCGCACGCGGTCCGGCGTCGGCCGCAGGCCATCCACGTCCGGAAACGCCAGTTGGCGCCGGCGGTACTTGCCGGCGATCACGCGGACCTTGTTGCGGTACTCGCCCATAACCCCTCCTGTTGCAAGCCGGCAAGTTTACCCTGAAGCGGCCGCTTGTGCAGGCTTTGTCGGACAAGCGCAACCTTATATATGTTTTTTCTGGCGTGATTGCCGGCCATGGGCGACACCCAGCCTGAATACGCTACAATCCCTGCTCCACGATCGAGTACAGCCGAAGCATGTTCAGTTTCTTCAAGCGAAAACCCAAGGACAACGCGCCGCAGGCCAACGCGCCTGCGACGCCTGAAACCGCGCCCATCCAGGCGCCAGACACCACGGCGCCGGTACCGGAACCCGTACCGGCGGTAACGCCTGCACAGCCCGTGCCCGTCGCCGAACCTGTTGCCGCATACGAGCGTGACGAATTACCGCCTACCAGCGCACCGGCGCCTGATGCCGGCCATGCGGTGCCGGCACCAGCCGCTGTCCCTATCGAGCTCCCCGAGGCACCGGCCCCAGCGCCCAGCGCGCCCGCCGAGCCGGACGCTCAAGCGGTGCCCGAGCGCAAGCTCAGCTGGACCGAACGGCTGAAGGCCGGCCTTGCCAAGACGCGCAGCAAGCTCGGCAAGCAGTTGGCCGGCCTGTTCGGCGGCGGCAAGATCGACGAGGACCTGTACGAAGAACTGGAGACGGTGCTGCTTACCGCAGACATGGGCGTCGACGCGACCATGCACCTGCTGGGCGACGTGCGCGAGCGCGTGTCGCTGAAGGGGCTGAAGGACGCGTCCGAGCTCAAGGGCGCGCTCAAGGATTCCCTGCTCGAGCTGATCGGCCCGCTCGAACAGCCGCTGAGCGTCGAGGGCAAGCAGCCCTTCGTGATCATGATGGCCGGCGTCAACGGCGCCGGCAAAACCACCTCGATCGGCAAGCTCGCCAAGTACTACCAGTCGCAGGGCAAGAAGGTGATGCTCGCCGCCGGCGACACCTTCCGCGCCGCCGCGCGCGAACAACTGATGGCGTGGGGCGAGCGCAACAACGTCACCGTGATCGCGCAGCAAGGCGGCGACGCCGCCGCGGTCTGCTTCGACGCGATCCAGGCAGCCAAGGCGCGCGGCATCGACGTGGTGCTCGCCGACACCGCCGGTCGCCTGCCGACCCAGCTGCACCTGATGGAAGAGATCAAGAAGGTGAAGCGGGTGATCCAGAAGGCGATCCCGGACGGCCCGCACGAGGTGATGCTGGTGATCGACGCCAACACCGGGCAGAATGCCGTGACGCAGGTGAAGGCCTTCGACGACGCGCTGGGGCTGACCGGCCTGATCCTCTCCAAGCTCGACGGCTCGGCCAAGGGCGGCGTGATCGCCGCGATCGCCAAGCAGCGTCCGGTGCCGCTACGCTTTGTCGGCGTCGGCGAGAGCATCGACGACTTGCGCCCGTTCAGCGCTCGCGACTACGTCGACGCGCTGTTTGATTAGCACGGGTGCCGCAGCCCATGACGCCCATGATCAAATTCGACCAGGTCAGCAAGCGCTACCCCGGCGGCTTCGACGCGCTGAAGAACCTGTCCTTCCAGATCGACGCCGGCGAGATGGTGTTCCTCGCCGGGCACTCCGGCGCCGGCAAGTCGACGCTGCTCAAGCTGGTTGCAGGCATCGACCGCGCGACCAGCGGCAACGTGCTGGTCAACGGCCAGAACCTGAGCCGCCTGCGCGCCAGCCAGCTGCCCTACGTGCGCCAGCATATCGGCATCGTGTTCCAGGACCACAAGATCCTGTACGACAGGAGCGTGTTCGACAACGTGGTGCTGCCGCTGGACATCATCGGCTTCGACCGCCGCGACGCCGCGCGCCGCGTGCGCGCCGCGCTCGACAAGGTCGGCCTCGCCGGGCGCGAGAAATCGATGCCGGTCGGCCTGTCCGGCGGCGAGCAGCAGCGGCTGTGCATCGCGCGCGCCGTGGTGCACCGCCCTGCCATCCTGCTGGCCGACGAACCATCGGCCAACCTCGACCGCGCGTACGCGCTCGACATCATGGAGCTGTTCAAGTCCTTCCATCAGGTCGGCGTCACCGTGCTGATTTCCGCGCACGACGAGACGCTGATGGAAGACTACGGCAGGCGCATCATCCGCCTCAGGGAAGGACAGTTCGCATGAAACACTACCTGTTCCTGCACGCGCAAAGCGCGCTGTTGGCACTCAAGCGCACCGCGCGCGCGCCGATCGCCAGCCTGCTCAACCTCGCGATGCTCTCGCTCGCGCTCAGCCTGCCGGTCGCGCTTTATCTGGTCGTGCAGGGCGTACAGCAGTGGAGCGGCAAGATCGACGTCACCCCCGAGCTGACCGTGTTCATGGAGATGGCGAGCGAACCGGCCGACATCGCCGCCGTCGCAAGCTCGCTCAAGCAGCATCCGCGCGTCGGACAATCCACCTTCGTCGACAAGCAGCAGGCGCTCGCCGAACTGGAGGCGCGTAGCGGCGTCACCGGCATGGCCGAGGGGCTGGACGGCAACCCGCTGCCGGACGCCTTCGTCGTCAAGCCCGCCACACTGGACGCCGCCGAACTCGACCGCCTGCAAAAGGAGATCGCCGGCCTGCCGATGGTCGCCGAGGTGCAGTTCGACGCGGCGTGGGCGCAGAAGCTCGCCGGCCTGATCTCGCTGGGCGGCCAGCTGACGCTGCTATTGGGTTCGGCCTTTGCGCTGGCGCTGGTGCTGGTCACCCACAACACCATCCGCATGCAGATCCTCGCCCGCCGCGACGAGATCGAGATCTCCAAGCTGATCGGCGCGACCGACAACTTCATCCGCCGCCCCTTCCTCTACCACGCACTGTGGCAGGGCGTGCTCGCCGCGCTGGCCGCGTGGGGGCTGTCGAGCTGGCTGATCGCCGCCGCCAACCCTGTGCTCGCCGACTTCGCCCGCCTCTACAACGAACAGCTCGCGCTGCGCGGGCTGACGGCAGGCGAATTGGCCGCGCTCACCGGCCTTTCCGCGCTACTGGCGGTCAGCGGCGCCCGGCTCGCGACCGACCACCACCTGCGGCAGGTGCGCGCGCACTGAGTACCTGATCACGATCTGCGCATCGACGATGCGGCGTCGAAACCGGCTTGGATGGCCCGTGTACCGCAAGGCCACGCTGATTTTCCGGCCGGTTTGCCCCCCCGCCTGCCAGAGCGCCACCCCTCTCCCGCGCTATCGGGCGATAAAAAACATTCATGCTAAGAGGAACTTCCGTTGCTTGGCACTCACTAATCCCGAGTGCTAACATCGGAATTCGAGACTAGGAGGACAGTTTCCACATGAGCGCTACTTTCGCTTTGCCCGTACCTTCCAGCACCGGCAGCCTCGAGCAGTACATTCAGGCCGTCAACCGCCTGCCCATGCTGACGCAGGAAGAAGAGTCCGAGCTGGCGACCCGCTACCACGACCAGAACGACCTCGAGGCGGCCCGCCGCCTGGTGATGTCGCACATGCGCGTGGTGGTGTCGATTGCACGCGGCTACGCCGGCTACGGCCTGCCGCAGGCCGACCTGATCCAGGAAGGCAATATCGGCCTGATGAAGGCCGTCAAGCGTTTCGAACCCAGCCGCGGCGTGCGTCTGTTCTCGTTCGCCGTGCACTGGATCAAGGCCGAAATCCACGAATTCATCCTGCGCAACTGGCGCCTGGTGCGCATCGCGACCACCAAGCCGCAGCGCAAGCTGTTCTTCAACCTGCGCAGCATGAAGAAGAACATGTCGGCGCTGTCCGACAGCGAGGCGCGCGAGATCGCCGAAGACCTCGGCGTCAAGCCCGAAGAAGTGCTGGAGATGGAAACCCGCATGACCGGGCAGGACATCGCGCTGTTGGCCGACGACGGTGACGACGACGGCTACGCGCCGATCGACTGGCTCGCCGACAGCGAGCACGAGCCGGTGCGCCAGATCGAGAAGAAGGCGGTCGACCGCCTGCAGAGCGAAGGCCTGCACGAGGCGCTCGCGTCGCTTGACGCGCGCAGCCGCCGCATCGTCGAGGCACGCTGGCTGGCCGACGACAGCGGCGCGACGCTGCACGAGCTGGCCGCCGAATTCGGCGTATCCGCCGAGCGCATCCGCCAGATCGAGGCGAAGGCACTGCAGAAGATGAAGGCCGCGCTAGCCGCGTAAGCCGCTACGCCTCCCGTAAAAAACGGCGACCCGATGGGTCGCCGTTTTGCATGCCCGCTTCCTTAGCGGTAACGCTCGGGCAGCCGCGCGCGCGCCGCGCTGGCATCCTCGTACAGCACCGTCCACGCGGGCTCGCTGCCGGCGAGTGTCGCCATGAAGCGCGGCGCGTAGGTCGGGAACGACGCGAGCGCGTACGCCAGTGTCTGCCGCGCCTGCGCCGTGTCGCCCGCCAGTGCCTCGAGTTGCGCCTTCTTCAGCAGTACGTCCGGGTAGGGGCGAAACGCGGCAAGCCGCGTCATCCACGCGCGCTTTTGCTGCAGCTGCTCGCGGTCGGCCCGCAGGTAGTTGTCCAGCGTGTTCAGCGCGTGGAAGGCGAACATCGGTTCGTTTTCGACGATCGCGGCGAGCCGCGTCTGGTTCCTGGCGCGCAGCTCGGCGTTGTAGGGCGGCGTGTAGAGGCTGACCAGCTCGCGGTAACGCGGCCACGCTGCGACCGACAACCAGACAAGCATAAGCATCAGCCCCGCTAGCCCCAGCTTTACAACAAGCGGCGCGCGCAGCGAAGGCGCGGGAGACAGCGACAGCGCGACCACCGCCACCGCCGGAAAGTACAGATACCACAGCGGATACTCGACCTGGCTGTGGATCAGCGTGACCGCCAGCATCGCCACCGGCAGTAGGTGGCGCGCCGCCATGCCTCGGCCAAAGAACGGCCACATGAGCCAAGCGAAGCCCAGCAGCACCGCGCCGGTACCGACCACGCCGGTCTCGGCCAATAGCTGCAGCACCAGGTTGTGGCTGTTGGCAAACAGCCCGCTATTGAACGCTGCCTCGGCAAACTCGGGCCGCATCTGCAGGGCGACGCTGTGCGCGGCAAACTGCGACCAGCCGGCGCCGAACAGCGGGTAATCGCCGAACACCAGCCACGCCTTGTGCCACTCGGCGAAACGGCGCGAGTTCATCCCCTCGCCGCCCGCAGCCGCGATGCGTTCGACCCCACTCTCCACGGCGCCGCCGGCGAACAGCTGGTTCACCCACGGCAGCGCAAACTGCAACGCGATCACGGCAAACGCCGCCGCCGCCAAGGCGCCCGCAAAGCGCCGCCCCTCCGCGTCGCGCACCCGCAGCGCCCAGATGAGCGCCAGCGCGAGGAACGCCGCCGCGTAGAGCAGCACCGTGCGCGACCCCGCCCACGCCATGGAGAGCGCGAGCCACGCCACCGCCGCCACCGCCCAGCAGGTACCCAGCCTGCGCCGCGCCCACAGGTAGGCCGCTGCGGCGCCCCCCCACGCCAGGTAGTGCGCGTACTGGTTGCGCTGGCCGAGGTGGCCGAACACATTGCTGGTCGGGTGCGCCGCATCGTAAAACAGCACGCCGCCCATCACCTGCGCGAGGCCGGTCACCTGCGCGAAGCCGATCAAGCTCTGCAGCACGGTGCCGACCAGCAGCGCCTGCGCGAAGCGCAGGTACACCGCCTCGTCGCCGTAGATCTCGCGCAGCCGCTGCGTGAGCAGGCCAAGCAGCGCAAGCAGCACGAACGCCCAGGCGGTGGCCGCGTTCAGCCCCGGAAAGGCCAGTGGCACCCACAGGGGCTGCACAGCCCACACGAGCGCCAGCAACAATAGCCACAGCGTGGTGCGCGGCAGCGCGCCAAAGGCCGACAAACCGTCACGCAGCGCCAGCGGCAACAGGGCGGCGTGCGTCAGCCACACCACGTTCATCTCGCCGAACCATTGCGGCAGCGGCAGGTAATGGATGCGCGACAGAAACGGCACGGCGGCGACGGCCGCCCACAGGGCCAGCGCCAAGCCTGCCAGCAGGGATCTTGATTGCATGTTGTGCAAGGGGAAATCAGACAAGGCGGATATTGTAACGTACCCATGTGGCCGTGTAGGGTGGGTTAGCCGACAACGTCGGCGTAACCCACCGATAGGCACGGCAAGCGAAGCGGCGCGCGGGAATGGGCTGTGTAACCCACCATTAGACGCGGCGGGCAAAGCCGCGATTAAAACGCCATCCCGCAAAATGGCTTTGTGTGGTGGTGGGTTACGCCTCCTAGAGGCTAACCCCCCCTTGCTGGCAGCAGAGGGGCCGGGGGTGAGGGTGGCGGGGCTGCGCCCTCATCCGGCGCTGCGCGCCACCTTCTCCCGCTGGCGGGAGAAGGCATCCAACGACGGCGCCGGCAACGGCACACCGATAGACAACGTCCGTCAGCGCACCGTGCGTGCGGCAGCGAGTGGGCCGTGCTGCTGGTAGGCCTCATGCGCGCGCGCGGCCATCGCCTGCAGGGGTGCCAGCGCTGGGGCTTTTTCCTGCGCGAGGGTCTCCGCGATGCCCGGTACCGTCGCCGGGTAAGCGGCGACCGCGCGGCGCAGCGCGTCGCGGGCCCCCGCTGCGTCGCCCGCGTGCGCGCGCAGCATGGCAAGCTTGGTCAGCGTCGCCGGATACGGCCGGTATGCGGCGAGGCGCTCGAACAGCGGCTGCTTGAGCATGAGGTGCGCGGCGTCGCCGCCCAGGTAGTTCGACAGCAACTGGTCGGCGTCGTAGCTCCACGACGGGTTCGCGCCCTGCACAAGCAGCGCCTCGATGCGCGCCTTGTTCTCGCGCGCGTCGCTGCTCGGCACCACCCACTTCACCCAGTCGAAGTAATGCGTCACGCCGATGAGCGTCTGGCCGGCGATGACCAGCACCAGCAGCAGCGCGCCGACGCGGCGCAAGGACGCGCGCACCGGCAACGCCCAGCCGGCGGCGGGGCTGACGCCGACCAGCACCGCGAACACCATCAGGAAGCTCGCGTACCACAGCGGGTACTCGAGCAGGCTGTGCCCGAGCAGCACCAGCGCGAGGCCGAGCACCAGCAGCGCGTCGGCGCCGATGTTCTGCCGCCGGAACCACGGCAAAAACGCCCACATGAGCGCCACCGCCACCGCCAGCGTGCCGGTGAGGCCGGTTTCGGCGAGCAGCTGCAGCACGATGCTGTGGCAGTGGGTGAACAGCCAGCTCTCGGACCACTCGCCGGCGAACGCAGGCTCCAGCACGACCGACTGCGCGGCGTAACCGCCGAGGCCGACACCGGTCAGCGGGTGGGCGACGAATACCTGCCACGCCTTCTGCCACTCGATCCAGCGGCGCGCGCCAAAGCCGCCATCCATGAAGCGCCCGGCGCCGCTTTGCAGGTCGACCGGCAGGCCGAGCAGGGACAGCCCCGCGTTGATCTGGCTGGTAAACAACTGGCACAGCGCGATCAGTACGATGGCGAAGCCGAGCGCGGCCGCCATGCGGGTGAGCGCCGAGCCCTCATCCGGCGCTGCGCGCCACCTTCTCCCGCCTGCGGGAGAAGGAACTGTCGGCCCGCTTCCTGCCGGTAAACGATCCACCCTGCACGCCCCACTCCCGCCAGCGGTAGAAGGATCTGCCGGCAAATACTCCACGATGCCCTCCCCTCTCCCACTGGCGGGAGAGGGGCCGGGGGTGAGGGCGGGGGTGAGGGCGCGGCGGCCGGCCAGATACAGCCCCGCCGCCAGCAAGCTCAACCCCAGCGCGAAGACGATCACCAGCCGCGACGCCGACCACGCCAGGAACAACGCAAACAGCGCTGCCAGCAATACGAACAGCCACGCCGGCAGGCGCCGGCGCGCGACGAGCCAGCAAAGCGATACCAGCGCGAGCGTCAGGTAGTTGGCATACTGGTTGCGCTGGGCAAGGTTGCCGAACAGCGTGCCCAGTCCGTCCGACACCACAAACCACAAGCCCCACGGCTGCGCCAGCTGGAACACCTGCGCGGCGCCGATCAACAGTTGCAGCACACCGCCGGCGAACAGCCCCCAAGCCAAGGCAGCGAGCACCGCGCCGCGCGGCAGGGTCGCCACCGCCTGCGCGGCGAGCGCCGCCAGCCACACCGTCGCCAGTTGCCCGAGTGCGACGCCCGGGTAAGGCGCGCCGGCGAGCGCCGGCAAGGCAGCCAGCGTCAGCGCCGCCGCCGCAAGCAAACCCGGGCGCAGTACCAGTTCGCCCCCCATCCGCGGCAGGCAGGCGAGTACCAGGGCAACCGCCAGCAGCAGTGCCAGCGCGTTGGCGAGCAGGTCGCCATCCGGTGCGAAGCGCAACCACAACAGGAACGGCAGGATGGCGAGAAGGGCAACCGGCAGCGCGGACAAGGGAAGCACAGGCCCGGCGGCCAGCGGCGCAGCTAGGACGGACGACATTCGGTTCATGGGAAAAACCGGAAGGGCTGGATGGTAAGACACCACCCGAAGGTGGTGTCTTGATCAACATAGACGAAGGGTTACGCCGCGTGGCGGCTAATCCACCCTACGCACTACCTTGTTTCATTTTAAATCATTAGTTAATGGTCGCACCTGCGGTACAACCCTTAGGCGAATAATCGGCAGTGACCGTAGTGGAGCAATTCCACACACCAGAAGCAGTCCTAGTCAGAGCGACCTTAGGAGTACCTAAAGACGTCGGCGCCTTTTGCACATCGCACTTCAGCGTGTAGGCATTATTTGCTTTAGTGATGGAAATGTTGCAATTGCCAGTAGCAGATGCAACACCCACAGCTGCCAAAGAAGTGGCATCAGTGACATCTGTCCCTTCATTAAGGGCTACTTCGATAGGTGTTTTAGCTGCAGCCAGCTCAGCGAGCGATGCCGAAATTTTCGCTTTAGCCGTGTAGTTCTGATACGCCGGAATCGCGACTGCCGCGAGAATACCGATGATCGCCACCACGATCATCAGTTCGATCAGGGTAAAGCCCTGTTGTACACGTTTCATGTTGCTAACCTCCCAGGTGAATAAGAACCGCTGCCGTTTTTCAAAGGGTACTACTTGCCTAACCGCCGTCCCGGCAACTGGCCGGCAGCAAGGCGAACAGATTCTTGGCCCGGTCGCTGCTGCAGCGCCAGTTGTAGCCGCCGCTCGCGCTGTCCGGGTACAGCTCGAGCTTCGCGCCGCTGGCGACCCAGGGCGCCGCAAGCGTCACTTCCAGCGTCATGGGCCGCGCGCCGGCAGCTGGCTGCACCGCGACCTGCGCGATGGTGTGGCTCTGGTAGCCGGCGAAGCCTGCCGACGCGTTGCCCTGTGGCCAGCCCTCACCCGTCGCGTGCTGTACGTCGATCGCACGGCGCATCGGCTCGGTCTCGAACAGCGCGGCCGCGACCTGCGCGCGCCGGCTGTAGTCCACATACGCGACGATGGCGACCGCGGCAAGGATGCCGATGATGGCGACCGCGATCATCAGCTCGATCAGAGTGTAACCTTTTTGCATACGCAAATTATGCCAAGCGTCTGCTTCGTGTGCCGGCATTTTGCCATGACGTTGGTGCCTTGCGCAGCATCTGTCAGCAACACTGGCAGAAACCCCCCGTTAAATGCAAACGCCATTTATAGGATGCTACCGCATGACCGGCGACTTGTGGCGGGAAACCTACACCGCACTTGCGCTGGATCAACATTGGCCGGCGGGCGCAGACGGCCGGCGGCGGCATGCTAAGATGCCGCCATCCATCCGCAGGGAGCGCACGTTGAGCGACAACCAAGACTACCTGGCGCGCAGCCGCGCCGCCGTCTGGCACCCGTGCACGCAGATGAAACGGCACGAGTCGCTGCCCATCGTGCCGGTGGCCTCCGCCGACGGCGCCTACCTCGTCGACTTCGACGGGCGGCGCATCCTGGATGCGGTGTCGTCGTGGTGGGTCAACCTGTTCGGCCACAAGGAGCAGCGTATCCGCGCCGCCATCGTGCGCCAGCTGGAGACGCTCGACCACGTGATGCTGGCGGGCTTCACCCACCGCCCGGTGGTCGAGCTCTCCGAGCGGCTCGCCGCGCTCACCGGCCTCGGGCACGCCTTTTACGCGTCGGACGGCGCCTCGGCCACCGAGATCGCGCTGAAGATGAGCTTCCATTACTGGAAGAACATGGGCGAGCCGACTAAGACCCGTTTCGTGTCGCTTACGGGCAGCTACCACGGCGAGAGCGCCGGCGCGCTGGCGGTGACCGACGTGCCGCTGTTTTCCGCTACCTACGCGCCCCTGATCCGGCAAAACTTCACGGTACCGACCCCTGACGCACGGCAGGCGCGCGCAGGGGAGAGCGCAGCAGATGTGGCGCGCCGCGCGGCGGTGTCGCTAGACAACCTGCTGTCCAAGCACCACCACGAGATCGCCGCGCTTGTCGTCGAGCCCCTGGTGCAGGGCGCTGCAGGCATGGTGATGTACGACGCCGAATACCTGCGCCAGGCACGCACGCTGTGCGACCGCTACCGCGTGCACCTGATCGCCGACGAGATCGCGGTCGGCTTCGGGCGCACCGGTACGCTGTTCGCGTGTGAGCAGGCCGGCATCCGCCCCGATTTGTTATGCCTCTCCAAGGGCATCACCGGCGGCACGCTGCCGCTCTCCTGCGTGCTGTCGACCGACGACATTTACGCGGCGTTCTACGACGACGACGTCACCCGCGGCTTTTTGCACTCGCACAGCTACACCGGCAACGCGGCGGCGTGCGCTGCCGCGCTTGCCGTGCTCGACATTTTCGAGTCCGACGACGTGCTCGCGCGCAACCGCGTACGCGAAAAAGAGATCAGCGCGGCGCTCGCACCGCTCACCGCCCACCCGGCGGTGAAGGGCTTCCGCCACACCGGGCAGATCTGGGCGTTCGACGTGCCCTGCGCGCCGGCGGGTTTTGCCGGGCTCTGTTTCGAGCGGATGCTCGCGGCGGGCTTCTTGTTGCGGCCGATCGGGCAGACCGTCTACCTGATGCCGCCGTATGTGGTGAGCGCCGCCGAGATGGCCGCGCTGGCCGATGCGCTTACCGGCGTGCTGGACGCGCTGCCGGCAGGCGCGCAGACCACCGCAGTCGCACTACCGTAGACCCGCATGCTGCTGCTCCCTGCCCTGCTGTCCGCCACTCCGCCCGACTTCGCGCTGCAGTGCGACGACGCGTTGCGCTCGCCGCCGGCGGTGCTCTCGCGCACGCTGCCCGGCCTTTTGGAGACGCTGGCCGCGGCGCCGCTGCCGCCGGTTGAGCGGCTGAACCGTTACGCCGCGCTGCAGGACGCGTGCGCGCAGGCGGCCGAATGGCTGCAGGGCGAGCTGCGCCTGCGCGAACTCTCGACCGCGCCGCGCGCCCGCGAGGCGGCGTGGCTCGCCAGGCGGCTCGCGCAGGGGCGGCTCGCCGTGTTGCTCCGCGCGGTGGACGAGGCGCTGCGCGCGCACGACAGCACGCGCGCATCACATGTGATCGGCACCGCGCAGCTGGCGATGCAGGACGTCGCGCTCGCCCACCTCACCGGTTACCACCCGCTGCCGGACGACTTTTGGGACAACGCGCACGCGCTGCATCGGCTCGCCGGGGAGCTGAACGTCGACGCGGACGCGCTCGCCTACAAGGCGCTGCGCCTGATCGGCATGGTCGACACCCAGCGCCTCTCGCCCGCGCAGCAGCACAAGCTCGCCGCGCTAGCGGTGCAGGTCTCGCCGCTGTTGGGCCTCATGCCGGGCACGCCCCCGCTGCTCGACACCGCGGCGCTGGCCGACTGGCTGCGCGAGCGCTCGCTGAGCCTGGCCCGCGAGGGCACGGCCGACGCGCAGGACGACGCCGAACTCTACCAGACGCTGCTGACCGACCTGCGCAGCCGGCCGATGCGCCGCGAGGTGCGCGAGAGGGGGCGCGGCAGCGTCGAGCTGGTCGCCGGGCTCGCTGCCTGCTGGCACCTTGCCAACGGCGGGCGCTGGCACTTCCCGGATACCGGCCACGACGAGGAAGAACTCGAACACCGCGCGCGGCTGCTGCAGCGGCCGGCGCCGGCCTCACCAGTCAACCTGACGGTGGTCGACCTGAGCGGCAGCGGCCTGTCGCTCGCCGGCAGCGCACCGGGCCACGCGCTGCGTGCCGGCGAATTCGTGCTGTGGCGCGCGCGCGGGCAAAACTGGCAGGGCGCGCTGGTGCGCTGGGTGCGTTACGGCGACGACATGGACACCCGCGTCGGCCTGGAGATCGTCGCGCGCCGCGTCGAGCCGCTGATGGTGGTCGAGCCGAAGAGCGGCCGCTCGCAGCTCGCGCTCTCGCTCGAGCACCCTCAGCATCCGCCGCTGGTGCTGCTCGCCGGGCGAGTGTTCAACCGCCTCGCGCCGTGCCTCTTGGTCGGCCACGGCGTGCGCGCGCGCGCCTACCCGCTGCGCGTCGCGCGGCAGACGCCGCTCTACCAGCTGATCGAACACCGCGCAGGCGCTTAGCCGGTGCTGCCCGCCCCCCGCTTTTTTGGGTAAACTTTGCGCTTTGCACACAAGCGGTCGTCCACCCCATGCAATCCGCCATCCACACCGCCGACCGTCTGGTCATCAAGGTCGGCTCCAGCCTGGTCACCAACGACGGCCGCGGCCTCGACCACGGCGCGCTCGCGCGCTGGGCCGGCGAGATCGCCGAACTCAAGCGCCGCGGCAAGCAGGTGTTGCTGGTCTCCAGCGGCGCGATCGCCGAGGGTTGCCAGCGCCTGGGCTGGGCCAAACGGCCGAAGGCGGTGCACGAATTGCAGGCGGCGGCGGCTGTCGGCCAGATGGGGCTGTGCGAAGCGTACGAGCACGCTTTCGGTGAGCACGGCATCCGCACCGCGCAGGTGCTACTCACCCATGAAGACCTGGCCGACCGCACCCGCTACCTGAACGCGCGTACCACGCTTGCCACCCTGCTCGCGCTGGGCGTGGTGCCGATCATCAACGAGAACGACACGGTGGTCACCGCCGAGATCCGCTTCGGCGACAACGACACGCTGGGCGCGCTGGTGACCAATCTGATCGAGGCCGACGCGCTGCTGATCCTGACCGACCAGCAAGGCCTCTACACCGCCGACCCGCGCAAGCACCCGGACGCGCGCTTCGTGCACGAGGCCGAGGCGGGCGACCCCGCGCTGGAAGAGATGGCCGGCGGCGCCGGCTCCAGCGTCGGCACCGGCGGCATGCTGACCAAGGTGCTCGCCGCACGGCGCGCCGCACGCTCAGGCGCGAGCACGGTGATCGCCTGCGGGCGCGAGGCGCAGGTACTGTCGCGCCTGGCCGACGGCGAGGCGATCGGCACCCAGCTGACCGCACCGACCACCCGCATGGCCGCACGCAAGCAGTGGATGGCCGACCACCTGCAGCTGGCCGGCACGCTGACGGTGGACGAAGGCGCGGCGCGCGCGCTGCGCGAACGCGGCACCAGCCTGCTGCCGGTCGGCGTCACCCGCGTCGACGGGCGTTTCCTGCGCGGCGACGTGGTCGCCTGCGTCGACGACAACGGCGCCGAAGTCGCGCGCGGGCTCGCCAACTACGGCTCGGAAGAGGCGCGCCTGATCATGCGCCGCCCGACCCGCGACATCGAGGGCATCTTGGGCTATCTGGTCGAGCCCGAGCTGATCCACCGCGACAATATGGTTTCGCTCTGAATGACGCACCACCTGACCCGCCGCGACGGCCAGCGCCCCGCGGCTAACGCCTGCCTGCACCCGATCGAGCCGCCACGGCCCGGCCGGCGCATGGCCGGCACCTGACTCGCTCCCTGCCCGCGCCTGCGGTGCAGGGATTTTGTTTTTCAAACGACTCGGAAAGAGGACTTCACGGTATGAAACGGTTGGCCATCTCGGCTCTTCTGGCACTGTCCGCAGGCGCTGCGAGCGCACAGGACGTCCTGCACATCTACAACTGGAACAACGCGCTGTCGGCCGAGACGGCCAAGCGCTTCGAGGCGTACTGCAAGTGCAAGCTGGTGCAGGACTACTACGGCGACAACGAGGAAATGCTCGCCAAGCTCTCCGCCGGCGCCAAGGGCTACGACATGGTGTTCCCGACCGCCTTCGCCGTGAACACCCTGCTCAAGCAGGGCAAGCTGCAGCCGATCGACAAGCGCAAGGTGCCCAACTGGAAGCACCTCGACGCGGGCTACCTGAAGATCAACGCGCCGTTCGACCCGGGCAACCAGTACGCCGCGCCGACCGTGGTGACGCTGACGCTGCTGGGCTACAACGAGACCGCGCTGAAAAAGGCCGGCGTGCTGGACAAGGCGAACAGCTGGGCACTGGTCTTCGATCCGGCGGTGCTCGCCAAGATCAAGGGCAAGGTGACGGTGCTCGACAGCCAGCGCGAGCTGATGTCCGCCGCGCTGATGTACCTGGGTAAAGACCCCAACAGCACCAACAGTGCCGACCTCAAGGCCGCTGCCGACGTGATCAAGAAGGCCAAGCCCTACTGGGCCGCGTTCAACAACCAGAGCTACATCAAGGAGCTGACCGTCGGCAACATCTGGGTCGCCCACGGCTACTCGAACGACCTCTTTCAAGCGCAGCAGGACGCCAAGAAGGCCAAGCGTCCGTTCGCACTGGCTTACCAGCCGCAGAAGGAAGGCAACATCCTGGCGGTCGACAACATGACCATCCTCAAGAGCGCCGCGCGCCCGGACCTCGCGCACAAGTTCATCGACTTCATGCTCGACGGCAAGAACGCGGCGGAGATCTCCAACCAGATCGGCGCGACCAACCCGGTCACCACCGCCCGCGCCCACTTCTTGCCCGCGATCAAGGCGAACCCGGTGATCACGCTCGACCCGGCCAAGGGCCGCTACATCCCGCTGAAGGACCTCGACGTGAAGTCGCGCCGCGAACTGAACCGCGTGTGGTCGCAGGTGAAGGTAGGCGGCTAGCCCTCATCCGGCGCTACGCGCCACCTTCTCCCGAAGGGAGAAGGATCACGGCCCTCCCCTCGCCCGCTTGCGGGAGAGGGGCCGGGGGTGAGGGCGAGGTGAGGGCCGGCACGCCAGCTGCTACGGTCAATGCAGTTGTCCACGACGGCCCAAACCATGTCCCGCCTGACCCCACTGGCGCGCGCCCTGCGTGCCCAGCAGACCGACGCCGAACGCCTGCTATGGCTACACCTGCGTGACCGCAGGCTGGGCGGCCACAAGTTCCGCCGCCAGTACCCGGTGGCCGGCTACATCATCGACTTCATCTGTCTCGAAAAAAGGCTCGCCGTCGAGGCGGACGGCAGCCAGCACGGCGACGCAGCCGATTTGCACCGAGACCTAGCTTTGCAGGCTTGCGGCCTGCGCGTGCTGCATTACTGGAACCACGACATCCTGACGCGCACCGATGACGTGCTCGCCGATATCCTGCGGCAACTGCAGGCATAGCGCCCTCGTCCGGCGGCCCTCATCCGGCGCTGCGCGCCACCTTCTCCCGCAAGCGGGAGAAGGATCTCGCACTCCCCTCGCCCGCTTGCGGGAGAGGGGTTGGTGGTGAGGGCAGGGAGAGGGCCGGTCAGCCGGCGACCGGCAGGAAAGTCGAGACGCCCGGGCCGATCGGCAGGCCCAACGCCAGCCACGCCGCAAGCATCACGCTCCAGCCGACCATGAACACCACCGAGTAGGGCAGCATCAGCGCGATCAGGTTACCCAGGCCATATTCGGGCAGGTAACGCTTGGCCATCACCAGCACCATCGGGAAGTACACCATCAGCGGGGTGATGATGTTGGTCACCGAGTCGCCGATGCGGTACGCGAGCTGGGTCGCCTCCGGCGAGAAGCCAGTCAGCATCAGCATCGGCACGAAGATGGGCGCGAGCAGCGCCCACTTGGCCGACGCCGAGCCGATGAACAGGTTGATGAAGCCGGTCAGCAGCACGAACAGCAGCAGAAGCGGCAGGCCGGACAGGCCCAGCGCCTGCAACGCCTCGGCGCCGTTGATCGCGAGGATCAGGCCGAGCTTGCTGTCGGCGAACAGCGCGATGAACTGCGCGGCGAAAAACGCCAGCACCAGATAGTAGCCCATGTCCGACATGCTCTGCGACATGGCGCGGGCGACGTCGCGGTCACTCTTGTAGGTGCGGGTGCCGACGCCGTAGGCGATGCCCGGGATCAGGAACACCAGCATGATCAGGATCACCACGCCGTTAATCAAGGGCGAAGGCACGAAGCCGCCGGTCTCGGGGTTGCGCAGCAGCGCGCCTTCCGGCAGCGTCGCCCACAGGATCAGGCCCAGCAGCACCGCGAAGGCGATGCCGGCAAAGCGCATGCCGCGCGCCTCGGAGGCCGAGCAGCGCTGCATTTCTTCGCCGCCCTGGTCGCGCCACGCCGGCAGGCGCGGTTCGATCACGCGGTCGGTCACGTACCACGCCAGCAGCGCGACGGTGACGGTGGAGGCGGCCATGAAGGTGTAGTTGGCCACCGCGCTCACCGTGTACGCCGGGTCGACGATATGCGCGGCCGCTTCGGAAATGCCGGCGAGCATCGGATCGAGCGTGGAGAGCAGGATGTTGGCCGAGAAGCCGCCGGAGACGCCGGCGAACGCGGCGGCGAGACCCGCGATCGGGTGGCGGCCGGACGCGGCGAACAGCATCGCGGAGAGCGGCACCACCACCACGTAGCCGACGTCGGCCGCGACGTTGGAGAGCACGCCGATGAACACGATGATCGGGGTCAACAGCACGCGCGGCGAGCAGGCAACCAGCCGGCCGAGCAAGGCGGCGAGCAGGCCGCTGCGCTCGGCGACGCCGACGCCGAGCATGGCGACCAGCACGGTCGCCAGCGGCGGGAACAGCGCGAAATGCCTGGGCGCGTCGACGATCCACGCGCGGATCGCGTCGGCGCTCATCAGCGACACCGGCACGATGGTTTCGCCGCTGCCGGGCTTGAGCGCGGACAGGCCGGCCTCGGCGGCAAAGTAACTGCCGACGAACACCAGCAGGGTCAGGCCGATGAACAGCGTCACCGGATCGGGCAGGCGGTTGCCGACGCGCTCGATGGTATCGAGCATGCGGTCGACCAGGCCACGCGGCGCCTGCGGCGCCGCCTGTTGAATCACTTCTTCCATGCAATCCCTTTCGGACAGGTACCGGCCGGCGGCAGTGGCCGGCCTGTTGGTGGGACGCCCCGCCGGGCGGCGGGATTGGAACCAGTCTGCCCGAAGCAAAACATTAGCGTCAAATTACATTAGAATAATATTTTCTTCAAACATTTAGCCCATGGTGCCAAAACCGTTGCCGCTTCGAACGCTACCCACCCAACACTTGCCTTAAATGCCGAAAATGAAAAATAACGCGCAATAATCGAATAAAAACGAAGCTAAACGCGCAAAAAAAGCGCCCCGCTTGCGGGGCGCCTGCCGGATGGCCGGGATCTGCTCAGCGATGGTCCTGCCGCATCTCGATCGCGCGCACGATCACGTAGGCGATCATCGCGGCAAGGAAAAACAGCAGCATCACCCACGCGATCGACTGCAGGGTCTCGATCAGCGTGCGGTAGATTTCCAGCGTCCAGCGCATGCCGTTCAGTTCGAGCGCGGCCGACTCGCGGCTGGCGGTCACGTACTTTTCAAGCTCCCACAGCCGCACGCCGCCGGACACGCCGACGACCATCACCGCGAAACGCAGGTAACGCCGCCACGGGTCGGCCAGCTCGTCACCCACGATGCGCGACAGGATCTTGCCGACCGCGCCGTCGAAGAACTTGGCGGTCGCAAGCGAGGTCAGCAGGGCGACCAGCAGGGTCGCTCCGAGTAGCGCATAAAACATACGTTTATCCCTAGCAAATTAAAAATCTCAACGGAATTCTACGCCGGTCGCGCCACGCCGTCGCGCACCCGCACCGCGAAACGGCGCAGCAAGCCGGCGGCGGCGGTAAGGTCGTCCGGGTAGGCAGCAAGGCTGCGGGCGTCCAGCCCCTCGCCGGCGAGGCGTTCTGCCAGCAAGTCGAGGTAGCCGCGGATCGCCGCGGCGCTGAATTCCGGGTGGAACTGCACGCCGACGCTCTCGCCGAGCCGGAACGCGTGGTTGGGCTCGAAATCGTTACCGGCCAGGCGCACCGTCCCCGGTGGCAGGCGCAGCACGCTCTGCCAGTGGATCACCGCCGCGTCGAACGACGCCGGCAGGCCGCCGAACAGCGGGTCGGCGCCGGCGGCGGCAGTAAGCTTCACGCGGGCAAAGCCGACTTCCGGCCCGGCCGGGTGGTAGCCGACCTCGCCACCCAGCGCGTCGGCCAGCAACTGGTGGCCGTAGCAGATACCCAAGAGCGGCACGCGCGCCGCGTGCGCGCCTCTTAGCCAGGCGGCCAGCGCCACGCTCCACGGCGCACGGTCGCTGACCATCGCCGGCGAGCCGGTGATGACCACGCCGGCGACCGCGGCGGGCGGTGGCAACACTTCGCCCACCATCGCGTCGACCACCCGCCAGCCGCCCTCCCCCAGCCCGGCGGCGATCCAGTCCTCGTAGTCGCCGAGCTGCTCGCGCAGCGCAGGCAGGGCCGAACCCGTCTTGATGATCAGCCGCTGCATGTCAGCCCTCCCTCAGCGGCAGGCCGAAGTGAGTAAATGCCAACGCGGTGGCCATCCGCCCGCGCGGCGTGCGCTGCAGGTAGCCCTGCTGGATCAAATAGGGCTCGATCACGTCCTCGATGGTGTCGGTCGACTCGCCGATCGCGGCGGCGACGTTGTCGAGGCCGACCGGCCCGCCGCCGAACTTCTCGAGGATGGCCTGCAACAGCTTGCGGTCCATCACGTCGAGGCCAGCCGGGTCGACGTCCAGCATCGCCAGCGCGGCGTCGGCCACCTGTGCGCTGACCACGCCGTCGGCGCGCACCTCGGCGTAATCGCGTACCCGCCGAAGCAGCCGGTTGGCGATGCGCGGCGTGCCGCGCGAACGCCTGGCCACCTCGAACGCGCCGTCCTCGCCCATGGTGACGTCCAAGAGGCCCGCCGAGCGGCTGACGATGCGGGTGAGTTCCTCTGCGCTGTAAAACTCCAGCCGCGCGACGATGCCGAAGCGGTCGCGCAGCGGGTTGGTCAGCATGCCGGCGCGGGTGGTCGCGCCGATCAGCGTGAACGGCGGCAGGTCGATCTTCACCGAACGCGCCGCCGGACCCTCGCCGATCATGATGTCGATCTGGTAGTCCTCCAGCGCCGGGTAGAGGATCTCCTCGACCACCGGGCTTAGCCGGTGGATCTCGTCGATGAACAGCACGTCGTGCGGCTCGAGGTTGGTCAGCAGTGCGGCCAGATCCCCGGCGCGCTCGAGCACCGGCCCCGAGGTCTGCCTGAGGTTGACCCCCAGTTCGCGCGCGACGATATGCGCGAGCGTGGTCTTGCCCAGGCCCGGCGGGCCGAACAGCAACACGTGGTCGAGCGCCTCGCCGCGCTTCTTGGCCGCCTCGATGAAGATCTCCAGCTGCTCGCGCGCCTTCTTCTGCCCGACGTACTCGTCGAGCAGCTTGGGGCGCAGCGCGCGCTCGAGCGCCTCTTCCTGGCTGGAGACGGATTGCTGGGTGACGATGCGCTTGGGCGCGCCGCCGCTGAGGTTGTCGGTTTCTATCATCTGCTTCCTGCCGCGCCGGCACCGGTGCCGGCTGCTGTGAGCGAGGTCGTGAGATCGTGAGGTAGGGTGGATTAGGCCTCAGGCCGTAACCCACCAAGGTGGCTGCCGGTGGTGGGTTACGCCACTCATTCCTTCGCGCCGCTTTGCTTGCCGCGCTCAGAGGTAGGGTGGGTTAGGCCGCAGGCCGTAACCCACCACTAGAGACGCCCCATTGGTGGGTTACGCCCCTTCGGGGCTAACCTACCCTACTTGGCCTACTTTTTCTTGCCGTTGCCGGCCTTCAGGCGGATAAACACGCCGCCGCGCCCCTGCGCCGCCTTCTTCACCTCGAACCAGCCGGACTTCTCGACCAGCTCGGAAATCTTGCGGTAGCCGTAGTTGCGCGGGTCGAAGTCCGGCATCCACTGCCCGAGCAGGCTGTTGGCGCCGCCCAGGTCCGCCCAGCCCTCGTCGTCGCCCGAGGCCTCGATCGCCTTCTTGAACTGGGCGCGCAGCTTCTTGTCGAGCGGGCGCAGCACGCGCTGCGGCGCCTCCGGTGCCTTGCCGGCCTCCGGCTTCACCGCTTCCGACTCGGGCTCGGCCTCTTCGGCCAGCACCTCGACGTAGACGAACTTGCTGCACGCGTTGACGAAGGCGCCGGGGGTCTTCTCCTCGCCGAAGCCCCACACCTCGATGCCGTCCTCGCGCAAGCGGGTCGCCAGGCGCGAGAAGTCGCTGTCGCTGGAGACCAGGCAGAAGCTCTGGAAGCGGCCCGAGTGCAGCAAATCCATCGCGTCGATCACCATCGAGATGTCGGACGCGTTCTTGCCCTTGGTATTGGGGAACTGCTGGATCGGGTGGATTGCGAAGCGCGCGCACAGCGTGCGCCACGCCTTGTCGTGCTTGCTGAAGTCGCCGTACACGCGCTTGAGCGCGAGCACGCCAAGCTTGCCTGCTTCTTCCAGCACGTCCTCGATCCAGTTGGGGGAGACGTTGTCCGCGTCGATCAATACCGCGACGTTGGCCATGGGGTCAGCCTTTCATCAGGTTCTTAAGCGCGAGGCGCACGCCGTCGCTCACGCCGACATCCACCGGCAGCGGCTTGACCGCGGCGGCGGCCTCCTTCTCGTTGTACCCGAGCGCGAGCAGCGCCGAGACGATGTCGGACTTCTCGTCCGGCGTGGTCGCGAGCGGCAGCCCGCCCGGCGTGGAAAGTAGCGCGCCGGTGGCGAGCTTGCCGCGCAATTCGAGCACCAGGCGCTCGGCCGTCTTCTTGCCGATGCCGGGCACCGCCGACAGGCGCTTGACATCCTCGGCGGCGACCGCGACCGCCAGCTCGTCGCAAGTCATGCCGGAGAGGATGGCCAGCGCGATGCGCGCGCCGATGCCGGAGACCTTGATCAGGCGGCGGAACGCCTCGCGCTCGTCGCGGCTGGCGAATCCGAACATGAGGTGCGCGTCCTCGCGCACCACCAGATGGGTGAACAGCGAGACCTTCGCCCCGGTCGCCGGCAACTGGTAGAAGGTGTTCATCGGCACGTCGACCTCGTAGCCGACGCCGCCGGCGTCGATCACGATCTGCGGCGGCTGCTTTTCAACGAGGGTACCGCTCAGGCGTCCGATCATGCGGGACATCCTTATGGAAAACAGAAGGAAAGCATTGTGCCACAGACGGCGCGCGCCGCCCGTGCCAGGTCAGACGAAGCGGCCGCGGCGTACCTTGCGCGGTGCGCCGCCGGTGGCGGCGATCAGCCCGGCGTGCCCGGCGTGGGCGAGCGCCACCGCCAAGGCGTCTGCGGCATCCGCCTGCGGCGTGCCGGAGAGGCGCAGCATGTGCACCACCATGAACTGCACCTGCTCCTTGGGCGCCTTGCCCTGGCCGACCACCGCCTGCTTGACCTGCAAGGCGGTGTATTCGGCGACCGGCAGGCCGGCGTCGACCAGCGCGGCGATGCACGCGCCGCGCGCCTGCCCCAGCATCAGCGTCGCGGCGGGGTTGACGTTGACGAACACCTGCTCGATCGCCGACTCGGTCGGCTGGTAGGTGGTGATCACGTCGCGCAGGCCTGCCATCAACACGCGGATGCGCTCGGCAAGCGGCGCGCCAGGCGGCGTCCTCACGCAGCCGGAGGCGACGTAGTGGCGCTCCTGCCCGACGACGTCGATCACGCCGAAGCCGGTGATGCGGCTGCCCGGGTCGATGCCGAGGATGCGCCGGCTCACGCCCGGGCCCGGGCGATCGCGTCGGCTTCAAGAAGCCGCTCGGGCGTGCCGACGTCCAGCCACAGCCCGTCGTGGCGCTCGCCGCTGACCTGCCCCTTCGCCATCGCGCTGCGCAAGAGCGGCGCGAGCTTGGCCGGCACGCCGGCAGGCGTGGTAGCGAACAGCGCGGGATGGTAGAGGCCGACGCCGGCGAAGGTCAGGCCCACGCCCCCCGCTGGGTCTGCCGAAACGCGCCCGTCCGGCAGCAGTCCGAAGTCGCCCTTGGCGTTGTGCGCGGGGTTGCCGACCAGCATGAGGCGGGCAAGCTTATGCACGCCGTCGAGCGCACTTGCGTGCGCAGCCAGCGCGGCGAAGTCGATGTCGGTGAGCACGTCGCCGTTGACGACCAGAAAAGGCGCGTCGCCCAGCAGCGGCAAGGCGGTGGCGATGCCGCCGGCGGTCTCCAGCGCAGCGCCGCTCTCGGCCGAGTAGCGGATGGACACGCCGTACGCCGCGCCGTCACCGAGGCGCGCCTCGATCAGCTCGCCCAGCCACGCGTGGTTGATCACGATCTCGCGCACCCCGGCCGCGGCCAAGCGCCGGATATGCCAGAGGATCAGCGGCTCGCCGCCGACGTCGAGCAGGGGCTTCGGACAATGGTCGGTCAACGGCCGCATGCGCTCGCCGCGGCCGGCGGCGAGGATCATCGCGCGCATACTCAACCCTTCACGCCGAGCACCGGGTAGCTCGAACTAAGCTCGGCGTCGGTCGCGTCGGTGCCGACCAGCTCGACCAAGAGCTTGTACAGCGGCGCAAGCTCGCCGTAGCGGCGGCTGGTGCGCTTGAGGTACTTGATGAAGCGCGGGATCTCCGGACGGTACTTGTCCTTGCCGTCGCGGTGATAAAGACGCGCGAAGATGCCGGCGACCTTCAGGTGGCGCTGCACGCCCATCCATTCGAAGTCGCGGTAGAAGTCGTCGATGTTCGGGGGCACCGGCAGCCCTGCCGCGCGCGCCTTCTCCCAGTAGCGCACGACCAGATCGATCACGAAGTCCTCGTCCCACTCGATGAACGCGTCGCGCAGCAGCGACACCAGGTCGTAGCTGACCGGGCCGTACACCGCGTCCTGGAAGTCGAGCACGCCGGGGCGGCCGGAGGTCAGCATCAGGTTGCGCACGATGTAGTCGCGGTGCACGTAGACCTTGGGCTGCGCGAGCGCGCGCGACACCAGCGCGTCGCAGATGCCGGCCCACGCCTGGCGCTGCGCGAAGGTGAACGGCGTGCCAAGCTCCTTGGCAGCAAACCACTCGGGAAACAGGTCGAGCTCGCGGCGCAACAGGGCCGCGTCGTACTCGGGCAGCACGCCAGAGCGGCTGCCCTTCTGCAGTTCGATCAGGGTGTCGATCGCCTCGAGCAGCAGCACGCGCTGCACCTCGGGACGGTTGTCGTGCTCAAGGGCGGCGATCAGCTGCACGCGGCCGAAGTCCTCGAGCAGCATGAAGCCCTGCTCGCGGTCGCGCGCGATGATTTCCGGCACCCGCACCATGGCGAATACTTCGCGCACGCGCACGTAGGGGTCGGTGTCCATCTTGTCCGGCGGCGCGTCCATCACGATGCGCGTGCTGCCGTCCTCGAGCGTCGCGCGGAAGTAACGGCGGAAGTCGGCGTCGGCGGCGGCGAATTCGACGGTCAGCGCCTCCCCCGGAAACAGCGTGGCAAGCCAGGCTTTAAGTGCTTCGAGTCGCTGCATGGTGGCTTCATTGCGAGATTGATACAATTGTGCGATTGTACCTTCATTTTCCGGGCTTACCACACGTCCCCAGACGCACATGCCAGCCAACTTCCGCCCAACCGTCATCGCCGCCACCGTCGCCCTGCTGTTCCCGGCAGCCCCCCTGTTCGCCGAAACCCTGCCGCCGGGCACGCTGACCGTCACCGCCGACGCGATGGACGGCCAGATGGACAAGGAATTGAAGGCGCGCGGCAACGTCGTCGCCGTGCGCGACGACCAGAAAGTCACTTCGGACTGGCTCGATTACTACGTCGACAAGGGCGAACTGGTGCAGGCCGGCGACCGCGTGCAGATGACGCAGCCGGGCAGCGACATCGTGAGCCGGCGTCTCGACTACTCGATGCAGAGCCGGCAAGGCGAGGCGGATGACGCAACCTTCGCGTTCAACCAGGGCGGCGGCGTGCTGCGCGGCAAGAGCGAAAAGCTGCGCATCCTCGGCGACAAGCACTACGAACTGGGCCGCACCACCGCCAACACCTGCGACCCGGGCGACGAGTCGTGGTACCTGAAGGCGACCACCATCGACGCCGACTACCGCAGCAATATCGGCGTCGCGCGTAACGCCCGGCTGTACCTGGGCGGTGTGCCGGTGCTCTACACGCCGTGGATCGACTTTCCGCTGGACGGCGCGCGCAAGTCCGGCCTGCTGTTTCCGACGCTCTCCACCGGCAGCAACGGGCTCGACATCACGCTGCCCTATTACTGGAACATCGCGCCCAACTACGACGCGACACTGTTCCCGCGCTACATCGCCAAGCGCGGCCTGATGCTCGGCGGCGAGTTCCGCTACCTTCAGCCCGGCTACACCGGCACCCTGTACACCGAACAGATCGAAGACAAGGAAACCGATACCCACCGCTACCTGTGGAAGGGCGAGCACCAGCAGCAACTCGCCAGCAACTGGTCGTGGGGCTACGGCGGCAGCTACGTGTCGGACAACGACTACTTCGACGACTTCAGCGACCGCCTCGCGCAGGTGTCCAGCGACAACCTCGAGCGCCAGGCGTGGACCAGCTACAACCTCGGCTGGGGCAGCGTGTTCCTGCGCGCGCAGCGCTACCAGACGCTGATCGACGACGCCCGCGGCGACCTGATCCCGTACGCGCGGCTGCCGCAGCTGCAATTGAACGGCGGCCAGGCACTGCCGGCCGGTTTCCGCTGGCAGCTGCTCTCCGAGGCGACCCGCTTCTCGCACCCGGACCTGCAGGAAGGCAACCGCCTGATGGTCTACCCGCAGCTGGCGTGGCGCGCCGACGCGAGCTGGGGCTTCGTCGAACCCAAGGTCGGTGTCAACTACCGCCGCTACGACCTCGACGCCTGGCGTTACGCCAGCGACCCGACCCGCCAGGTCGAGCGCAGCAAGACCGTGACTACGCCGACCTTCAGCGTCGACTCCGGCCTCTACTTCGAGCGCGACTCCGAGTTCGGCGGCCACGCGCACACGCAGACGCTGGAGCCGCGCCTCTACTACGTGAACATCCCGTACCGCGACCAGAGCGCGCTACCCAACTTCGACAGCGCGACCACCGACTTCGACTGGACGCAGCTGTTCACCGAGAACCGCTACTCGGGCTGGGACCGCATCAACGAGGCCAACCAGCTGACGGCGGCGGTGACCTCGCGCTACATCGACAACGAGAGCGGCCTCGAGCGGCTACGCGTCGGCGTCGGCCAGCGCTTCTATTTCGAGAAGGACCGCGTCACGCTGCCTGGCGAAGCCGAACGCAGCCGAGACAACGTCTCCGACATCCTCGCCACCGTCGGCGGCGACCTTACCCGCGACTGGCGGCTCGACGGCGCGATCCAGTACAACCCGGAAGACAGCCGTACCGAGAAGTACCACGTCGGCGTCTACTACAAGCCGGCCGCCGGCAAGACGGTCAGCATGCGCTACCGCTACGACCGCGACGAGCAGGTCACCATCAACGGCCAGACCTTCGAGTACCCGACCCGCCAGGTCGAACTCGCCGCGCAGTGGCCGATCACCCGCCAGCTGTACGGCGTCGGCCGCGTCGAGTACTCGCTGGCCGCCAAGCAGGCGTTCGACACGCTGGCCGGCTTCGAGTACAACGCCGGCTGCTGGACCTTCCGCATGGTCGGCCAGCGCTACCTGACCGATATCGACGAGTTCAAGACCGGCGTGATGTTCCAGCTCGAACTGAAAGACCTGTCGAGCACCGGCTCGGTCGCCGACAAACTGCGCCTCGCCATCCCCGGATACAGCAAGACCAACGAATGAACCGCGCCATGAAAAGAACCCTGATCGCCGCCTGCCTCGCAGGCGTTTTCACCCTGCCCGCCAGCGCCGCCGTCACCACCGTCGACCGCATCGTCGCCGTCGTCGGCAAGGACGCGGTGACCCTCTCCGACGTCAACGCGCGCCTCGCGCAGGTCGAAGCCGGCCTCAAGCGCCAGGGCGTGCCGCTGCCGCCTGCCGCCGTGCTGCAACGGCAGGTGCTCGACCAGCTGCTGCTCGAGAAGCTGCAGCTGCAGTACGCGGCCAGCAACGGCGTGCGCGTCGGCGACGGCGAACTGGACGACGTCGTCTCCCGCCTTGCCCGCCAGAACGGCACCGACGTGGCCGGCCTGCGCGCGCGTCTGGCCAAGGACGGCACCGACTACGCGGCCTTCCGCGAGAACCTGCGCAAGGAAGTGCTGCTCGAGCGGCTGCGCGAGCGTGTCGCCAGCAGCCAGGCAAACGTGTCGGACCAGGAGGTCGAGCAGGTGCTCGCCAGCGCGCAGAACGCCAAGCGCGCCGAGTACCGCATCGCCAACATCCTGGTCAGTGTTCCCGAACGCGCCGACGCCAAGCAGATCGACGCCGCGCGCCAGAAGATCGGCCGCGCGCAGGCTGACCTTGCCGCCGGCAAGCCGTTCGCGCAGGTCGCCGCCAGCTACTCGGACGCCAAGAACGCGCTCGCCGGCGGCGAGATCGGCTGGCGCGGCAGCAGCGCGCTGCCGCCGGAGCTGGTCGGCCTGCTTGACGCGCTCGCGCCCGGCCAGCACACCGACGTGGTGCGCACGCCGTCCGGCTTTTATCTCTTCCAGCTGATCGAGAAACGCGACCGCTCGGCGCCGCAGATGGTCGAGCAATACCGCGTCCGCCATATCCTGATCCGCACCAACGAGGCGGTATCCGAAGCCGACGCGCGCACGCGCATCGAGCAGGTGCGCGACCGCCTGCAGCAGGGCGCCAAGTTCGACGAACTCGCCCGCCGCTTCTCCGAGGACGGCAGCGCGCCGCAAGGCGGCGACCTGGGCTGGATGAACAAGGGCGACACCGTCCCCGAGTTCGAGCGTGCCATGCTCGCGCTCAAGCCCGGCGAAACCAGCGCGCCGGTGCGCTCGCCGTTCGGCTACCACCTGATCCGCCTGGAGAATACCCGTACGCAGGACGTCTCCGGCGAGCGCGAAAAGGCCGCGGTCAAGCAGGAAATCCGCCAGCGCAAGGCCGAACAGGCTTACCAGGACTGGCTGCAGCAGCTGAAGGACTCGGCGTATATCGAGGACAAGCTGAGCGACGACTAAGGCCATGCGGATGCAAGCGACCCTGGCCGTCACCGCCGGCGAGCCCGCCGGCATCGGCCCCGACCTCGTGCTCGCGCTCGCGGGCCGCGACAACGGCGCGCGCTGCGTGGTCGTCGCCGACCGCGCGCTGCTCGCCGAACGCGCGCAAGCGCTCGGGCTCTCTGTGCCGCTAGCCGACTGGCAGCCGGACCGCCCGCCACCGCCCGCCGGCACGCTCGAGGTGCTGCACGTGCCGCTTGCCGCGCCCGCCCGGCCGGGCGTGCTCGATACGGCCAATGCCTCCTACGTGCTCGCGACGCTGGACGCGGCGATCGACGGCTGCGTCGCCGGCCGCTTTGCCGGCATGGTCACCGCGCCGGTGCACAAGGGCGTGATCAACGACGCCGGCGTGCCGTTCTCCGGACATACCGAATACCTCGCCGAGCGCACCGGCACGCCCAAGGTCGTGATGATGCTCGCGGGCGGCGGCCTGCGCGTCGCGCTGGCGACCACCCACCTGCCGCTGCGCGAAGTCGCCGACGCGATCACCGCCGACAGCCTCGCCGAGGTGATCGCCATCCTGCACGCCGACCTCGTGCACAAGTTCGGCATCGCCTCTCCGCGCATCCTGGTCGCCGGGCTCAACCCGCACGCGGGCGAAGGCGGCCACCTCGGCCGCGAGGAAATCGATGTGATCGAGCCGGTGCTGCGCCGCCTGCGCGCCAAGGGCATGGACCTCGTCGGCCCGCTGCCGGCCGACACGCTGTTCAACCCTGCGCGGCTCAAGGACGCCGACGCGGTGCTCGCGATGTACCACGACCAGGGGCTGCCGGTGCTCAAGTACGCGAGCTTCGGCGCCGGCGTCAACGTGACGCTCGGCCTGCCCATCGTGCGCACCTCGGTCGACCACGGCACCGCGCTGGAATTGGCCGGCAGCGGCCGCGCCCACCCGGGCAGCCTGTTCGAGGCGGTCTCGCTCGCCGCACAACTGGCGCAAGTCCGCGGCTGACGCCGCGCAATTCCCTTACGTCATCGGCGTTTATCGCGCTGCAGCACATGCGTTAGAATCATGGCATTCCATGGTTCTTGACCGGTAGCCCGATGAACGCCCCCGACCAGCCTCGCCTGCGCGAAATCCCCTACAACTACACCTCGTACTCGGACCGCGAGATCGTGATCCGCCTGCTGGGCGAGCCGATGTGGCAGTTGCTCGACAGCCTGCGTTCCGAGCGGCGCACCGGCCGCTCCGCGCGCATGCTGTTCGAAGTGCTCGGCGACATCTGGGTGGTCGACCGCAACCCCTACCTGGTCGACGACCTGTTGGACAACCCCAGCCGCCTGTCGGCGCTGGCCAGCGCGATGCGCCACCGACTCTCCGAGATCGAAAAGCGCCGCGAGGGCAACGAGAAGGTCGGCGCGCTGGTGACCGCCACCCGCGACGCGGTGGTGCGCTTCGAGACCCAGTTCGACGAGACCCGCGCCTTGCGTGCGCGCGTGCTCAAGCGGCTGGGCCGCCACACCCGCCGCGACAACATCCTGTTCGACGGGCTCGCCCGCGTCTCGCACGTGACCGACGCGACCGACTGGCGCGTCGAGTACCCGTTCGTGGTGCTGAGCCCGGACAGCGAGGCCGAGATCGCACCCCTGGTGCGCGGCTGCATCGAGCTCGGGCTGACCATCATCCCGCGTGGCGGCGGCACCGGTTACACCGGCGGCGCCGTCCCGCTCGACCGCAAGAGCGCGGTGATCAACACCGAGAAGCTCGACCGCCACCAGGGCGTCGAACATATCGCCCTGCCGGGGCTCTCGGGTCACCACGCGACCATCGCCTGCGGCGCCGGCGTGGTCACCGCGCGGGTGTCCGAGGCGGCGTCCGCCGCCGGTCTCGTGTTCGCGGTCGACCCGACCTCGGCCGAGGCGTCGTGCGTCGGCGGCAACGTCGCGATGAACGCCGGCGGCAAGAAGGCCGTGCTGTGGGGCACCGCGCTCGACAACCTCGCCTCGTGGCGGATGGTCGACGCCGACGGCGTATGGATGGAGATCGAACGCGTCGGCCACAACTACGGCAAGATCCACGACGTCGACACCGCGACCTTCCGCGTCACCCGATTGCAGGACGACCTGAAGACCGTGATCGACCGGCGCGAGCTGGTGATCCCCGGCAGCGCGTTCCGCAAAGTGGGTCTCGGCAAGGACGTGACCGACAAGTTCCTCGCCGGCCTGCCCGGCGTGCAGAAGGAAGGCTGCGACGGCATCATCACCAGCTGCCGCTGGGTGCTGCACAAGATGCCGGCGCACACCCGCACCGTCTGCCTCGAGTTCTTCGGCACCGTCGCCGAGGCGACGCCGGCCATCGTCGAGATCACCGACTACTTCAAACCCGGCGGCGCGGGCTTGGCCGCCGGTGTCCGCCTCGCCGGCCTCGAGCACCTCGACTGGCGCTACGTGCGCGCGGTCGACTACGCGACCAAGGCCAAGGGCCGCGGCCGGCCGAAGATGGTACTGATCGCCGACATCGTCAGCGACGACGAGACAGCGGTCGGCGAGGCGGCGAGCGCGGTGGTGCGCTTCGCCAACGCACGCACCGGCGAGGGCTTCATCGCGGTCACCGCCGAGGCGCGCAAGAAATTCTGGCTCGACCGCTCGCGCACCGCGGCGATCGCCCGCCACACCAACGCGTTCAAGATCAACGAGGACGTGGTGATCCCGCTGGACAGGCTGGGCGACTACTCCGACGGCATCGAGCGCATCAATATCGAGCTGTCGATCGGCAACAAGCTGAAACTCGTCGACACGCTCGCCGACTGGTTACACGGCCGCCTGCCCGTCGACAAGCAGGGCGTTGACCTCGCCAGCGACGAGATCATCGGCGAGCGCCGCGCCGACGCGCTCGAACTGCTTGCCGCGACCCGCGAGCGCTGGCAGTGGCTGCTCGACAACCTCGACGCGCCGCTGTCCGACTACCGCGCACGCTGGCCGGTGGCGCCCCTCGAGCGCGAGCTGCCTGCTTCCAGCAGCGTGTTCGTCGCGCTGCGCGACTTCGCGCTGAGGGTCAGCTGGAAGAGCGAACTGTTGGCCGAACTGGAAACGCTGTTCTCCGGCAAGGCGTACAGCGACATCGTCGCCGGCCTGCGCGAGCAGCACCAGAAAGTGCTCCGAAGCCGGGTGTTCGTCGCGCTGCACATGCACGCGGGCGACGGCAACGTGCACACCAACCTGCCGGTCAACTCCGACGACTACGACATGCTGCAGGCCGCGCACCGCGCGGTCGCCCGCATCATGGCGCTCGCGCGCAGCCTGAACGGCGTGATCTCCGGCGAGCACGGCATCGGCATCACCAAGCTGGAGTTCCTGACCGACGACGAAATCCAGCCCTTCCGCGACTACAAGGCGCGCGTCGACCCCAACGGTCACTTCAACCGCGGCAAGCTGCTGCCGGGGGCGGACCTCACGATGGCGTACACGCCGTCGTTCGAGCTGCTGGGTGCCGAGTCGCTGATCCTCGAGGCGTCCGACATCGGCGCGATCTCGGACATGGTCAAGGACTGCCTGCGCTGCGGCAAGTGCAAGCCGGTGTGCTCGACCCACGTGCCGCGCGCCAACCTGCTCTACAGCCCGCGCAACAAGATCCTCGGCGTCGGCCTGTTGACCGAAGCCTTCCTGTACGAGGAGCAGACCCGGCGCGGCGTCTCGCTCAAGCATTTCGAGGAGCTGTCGGATGTGGCCGACCACTGCACGGTCTGCCACCGCTGCGTGAAGCCGTGCCCGGTGAAGATCGACTTCGGCGACGTGTCGGTCGCGATGCGCAACTTCCTCAGGAAGACCGGGCAGAAGAAGTTCAACCCGGGCACCGCCGTCGGCATGGCCTTCCTCACCGCCAAGGACCCGACCACCATCCGCGCGATGCGCAAGGGCGTGATCGAGTGGGGCTACCGCGCGCAGCGCTTCGGCACCAGCCTCGCCCGCCGCTTCGGCCTCGCCGGCGCGCAGATGGCGCAGCCGCCGGCGACCGTCGGCAAGCCCGAAGTGAAGGCGCAGGTGATCCACTTCATCAACAAGCCGATGCCCGGCGGCCTGCCCAAGAAGACCGCGCGCGCACTGTTGGACGTCGAGGACGCCAACGTGGTGCCGGTGATCCGCAACCCCAAGGTCGCCGAGGACGCCGAGGCGGTGTTCTACTTCCCCGGCTGCGGCTCGGAGCGCCTGTTCAGCCAGGTCGGCCTCGCCACGCAGGCGATGCTGTGGCATGCCGGCGTGCAGACCGTGCTGCCGCCAGGCTACCTGTGCTGCGGCTACCCGCAGGCGGCGTCCGGCTACGCCGACAAGGGCGACGCGATCACCACCGAGAACCGCGTGCTGTTCCACCGCGTCGCCAACACGCTGAACTACCTCGACATCAAGACGGTGGTGGTCAGCTGCGGCACCTGCTACGACCAGCTCGCCAAGTACCGCTTCGAGGAGATCTTCCCGGGCTGCCGCATCATCGACATCCACGAGTTCCTGATGGAAAAGGGCGTGAAGCTGGAAGGCGTCGCCGGGCAGAAGTACATGTACCACGACCCCTGCCACACACCGATGAAGGCCTACCAGCCGATCAAGGTGGTCAACGAGCTGATGGGCGGGGACGTCGCGCTGAACGACCGCTGCTGCGGCGAGTCGGGCACCTTCGCCGCCGCGCGGCCGGATATCGCGACGCAGGTGCGCTTCAGGAAGGAAGAGGAAATCAACAAGGGCCTGGCGGCGCTGGGCGAGACCGACAAGCCGGTGAAGATCCTCACCTCGTGCCCCTCCTGCCTGCAGGGTTTGAGCCGCTACAGCCCGGACACCGGCACCGAGGCCGACTACATCGTGGTCGAGATCGCCCGCCACGTGCTGGGAGAGAACTGGATGAAGGACTACGTCGACAACGCGCGGAACGGCGGTGTCGAACGCGTACTGCTGTAAATCCTCGCAATGGCCACCTTCGGGTGGCCATTTTCTTGTCAGGAAGTACCATGCCCAATCCCTCGCGCGCCGCGCTGCTTGTCATCGACGTCCAGCAGGGCCTGATAGACGGGCCGCCGCTGGTCACACGCGCTGCGTCGCTCATCAGCACGATCAACGCGGCCATCTCGCTCGCCCGCAAGCGCGCCATGCCGGTGATCTTCGTGCAGCACGACGGCGCGGCCGGCAGCCCGCTGGCACCGGGCAGCGATACCTGGCAGCTGCACGGCGCGCTCGCGCGCGAAGACAGCGATACGGTCATCAGCAAGACGGCGGCCGACGCCTTCTGCCGGACCTCGCTCAAGGCGACGCTGGAATCGCTCGGGGTCAGCGACCTGTGGATCGCCGGCTACGCCAGCGACTTCTGCGTCGACAGCACGGTACGCAGCGCGGCGATGCAGGGCTACGCGGTGACGGTGATCGCCGACGCGCATGCCGGCAAGGACAGGCCGCATATCGGCGGCGACACGCTGATCGGGCACTGCAACTGGGTGTGGGCCAACCTCGATACGCCCGGCGCGCCGGTGCGCGTATTGCCCCTCGCCGAGCTGGCTGCCTGACGCTTCAGGCGGGCTGTGGCTGCGGCGCGGACGCACCCAGCCTTTGCCACTGCCGCCACAGCAGATACGCCGTCGCGCCGCCGAGCACGAGGTTGACGAGCGGCATCGCCAGCCACACGCCGTCGAGTGCCAGCCACAAGGGCAGGCCGTACAGCGCGGGCATGAGCAGCACGGTCTTGCCCAGCGTCAGCGCGAGCGCCTGCCGCGTCGCGGCCATCGATTGCAAGGCGAGGGTGCCGACGATCGCCAGGCCGTCGAACGGCAGCGCGCTCAGGTTGAGGCGCAGCGCGTGCGCGCTCGCCGCGAGCAGTGCCGTATCGCCGGCAGCGACATACAGGCGGGCGATGCTGCCGGCAAACAGCTGGACCACCGCCCATACGCCAAATGCCAGCATTGCTACCGTGCACAGCCCGTAGCGCAGCACCGCGCGCGCCTCACCGGGGCGCCCGCCGCCGACTGCCTGCCCCAGCAAGGGCTGCATGCCCAGCGCGAGGCCGTGCGCGACCAGGGTGAACACCATCTCGGTGTAGCCGGCGACCGCGTACGCGGCGACGCCTTCGGTACCGCCGTACACCAGCAACTGCTGGTTGTGCGCAAACAGCACCAGCGCCAGGTTCAGCTCCATCAGCAGGCTGGACGCGCCCAGCCGCACGATGTCGGCCATCCGCGCCGGCAGTTTGCCCATCCGCCCCATGACCGGGCGCAGGCCGGCGCGTGCCGAGCCGAAATAAACCAGGGCCGCGGCGACGACAACCCCCATCGCGATCAGCGAAGCCTGTGCCGAGCCGGCCAGGCCGTGGCCGAGCACGCCGACAAACCAGTAGTCAAAGCCGATGTTGAGCAGGGTCGAGGCCACCATCAGCCCTGTCGCCAGCCGCGGCCGGCCGTCGTTGCGCAGCAGATAGGTCGCCAGCATCTGTGCGCACAACAGGGGGCTGCCGCCCAGCATCCAGACAAGGTAGGCACGCGCCTCGGCCCGCAGCACCGCGTCCCCGCCGGCGCCCAACAGGATCAGCCAGTCGTCCAGCCAGACAAGCCCGCCCAACGCAAGCAGCCCGCCCAACAGCAGCGCCAGCAGCGCGGCAGCCACCAGCACCCGCCCCGCCGCAGCGTGCCGCCCCTCGCCCAGCAGCAGCGCGATGCGGGTTGACGCACCCATGCTCAGCATGGCGGCGACGCCGACCTGCACCATCACCAGGGGGTAGGCGAGGTTGATCGCGGCAAGCCCCATCGGGCCGACGTAATGGCCAACGAAGACACCGTCGACCACCACGTAGCAGCCGGTCACCAGCATGGCCAGGATGGAAGGGAGGGCGTAGCGCCAGAAGCGCTCGGCAGCGTCGTCGGGGCGGGACATCGGGCAAGAATCCGCGGAAAGCCCCCAGCTTAACACGAGAGCACGCGCTTCCATTTGTGCGGTATAGCCTGCAGAAAAACCATGCCACAACAAATGACATAGGCTTGAATATGGCCAAGCGGCGGGGACAGGCATATCCTATGCGGCGGCGCAGCGACAACACCCCGCCCTTAGGCGGAAAACGCCTGAGCGCACGCCGCCTAATAACCCAAAATCATAATTTCAGCGAAAACAAATCGTTCTCGCCACCGCTGCCGCCGACTAACATGCCCTCGATGCGGCCGCGGCCGGAACCGAAGAACAAGAGAGTGACCATCGCATGGCAATTCCATCCAATATGACCGCCGAGCGCGTGCTCAGCGTCCACCACTGGAACGACACGCTGTTCTCGTTCACCTGTACCCGCGACGAAGGGTTGCGCTTCATCAACGGCCAGTTCGTGATGATCGGCCTAGAAGTGAACGGCAAGCCCCTGATGCGCGCGTACTCGGTCGCCAGCGCTAACTACACCGAATACCTCGAATTCTTCAGCATCAAGGTGCAGGACGGCCCTCTGACCTCGCGCCTGCAGCACCTCAAAGAAGGCGACACCGTGCTGATCAGCCGCAAGCCGACCGGCACGCTGGTGCAGGACAACCTGTTGCCCGGCAAGAACCTGTACCTGCTCTCAACCGGTACTGGCCTTGCGCCCTTCATGTCCATCATCCAGGACCCGGAGGTGTACGAGCGTTACGAGAAGGTGATCCTCACCCACGGCGTGCGCTACAAGAACGAACTCGCCTACGAAGACTTCATCACCCGCGAGCTGCCGGACAACGAGTTCTTCGGCGACATCGTGCGCGAGAAGCTGATCTACTACCCGACCGTCACCCGCGAACCCTTCCGCAACCAGGGCCGGCTGACCGACCTGATCACCTCGGGCAAGCTGTGTGCCGACATCGGCCTGCCGCAGATGAGCCCCGAGAACGACCGCGTGCTGATCTGCGGCAGCCCGGCGATGCTCGACGACCTGTGCCACATCCTCGACGGCATGGGCTACGTAGAAAGCCCGCGCATGGGCGAGCCCGGCCACTACGCGATCGAGCGGGCCTTCGTCGAGAAGTAATCGCTCGCGCCACGCAACAAAGCCCCGCTTCGGCGGGGCTTTGCTTATGGATGCGCGGCTGGCGGTTCAGCGCAAACGCACGCGGACGATCTGATAGACGCCACCGAAGATGGTTTCCTTCTGCCACACGAAGTCGTCCTTGCGTGTCGCGTAGTCGGCGATGTCCTTGTCCCACAGTGCCTCGGCGAACGGCTCGAGCCAGCGGTTCACGTACTTGAGCAGCCAGCCGATCGGCTGCCACGGCCGCGGCCGGTGGTAGTCGACGAACACCAGTTCGCCGCCGGGCGCGACCTGCGCGAGCATATTGTCGACGATGGCCGCCTTCAATTCGTCCGGCACCTCGTGCAGGAGGAAGAAACTGCATACCAGGTCGAACGGCTCGTCGGCCTGCCAGTTCGACGCGTCGGCACGCACCACTTCGGCCTGCGGGTACGGCGCGAGCTTCTTCAGCGCGTGTTCGACCTGCACCGGCGTGATGTCGGTCAGCACGAAACGGCCGTCTGGCCCCACCGCCTGCGCGGCGCGCGACACCAGGTCGCCGTACACATGCGCGACCTGCCATACGCGGCTCCCCGGACGGATACACGCAAGGTAGCGGCGCATCAGCCGCTGGTCGTTGAGGAACAGCAGGGTGCTGACCACGATGTTGCGGTCGAGCAGGCGCGCCTTGGCGGGGTTGACGTACGCCCAGTCGTAGACGTCGACCATATAGTCCGGAACCCCGTCGTAATACGGAGCGGGCCGGAATTCAGGCGGGTTACCGCTCATGCTTTTCTCCGCTGCAAAACGCCCACTCTAGCGCATGGGCGGCAGGCAAAACTTGCGCTAGGCCAAACTTGGCTCAGGCTTGGCGGCCGCGTCCTGGCGGGTGACCAGGATCTGGTCGATCTTGTGGTTGTCGATGTCGACCACCTCGAACTTGTAGCCTTCCCACACCACGCAGTCGGTGCGCCGCGGGATCTTGCGCAGCATGTACATCATGAAGCCGGCAACCGTCTCGTAGTTGTCGTCGTCCGGCAGGCTGTCCAGTTCGAGCGCGCGCAGCACGTCCTCGACCGGCGTCATGCCGTCGACCAGCCACGAGTACTCGTCGCGCTTGACGATCTGCTCCTCGACGTTCTGCCCGATCAAATCGCCCATCACCGTGCTCATCACGTCGTTCAGCGTGATGATGCCGACGACCAGCGCGTACTCGTTGAGGATGACAGCGAAGTCCTCGCGGGTGGTCTTGAAGCGCTCGAGCACCTCGGACAGCGACAGGGTGTCGGGAATCATCAGCACCGTCTTGATCATCCCCTGCTCCTTCAGCGACAAGCGCTCGCCCGACAGCACCCGGCGCAGGATGTCCTTGGAGTCGGCGTAGCCGATCACGCTGTCGATCGAGTGGTCGCACACCAGGAACTTGGAGTGCGGCTGTTCTGAGATCTTCGACTTGATGCTGTCGGCCGGCTCGTCGAGGCTGAAGAACACGATGCTCTCGCGCTGCGTCATCGCCGAGGGGACGGTGCGGCTTTCCAGCTCGAACACGTTCTCGATCACCTGGTGCTCGCTCTTGTGCAGCACGCCGGCCTCGGCGCCGGCGTCGACCACCGCGAAGATGTCGTCGGAGGTGATCTCGTCCTTGCGCGACAGCGGCACGCCGAACAGGCGGAACACCGCGTTGGCCAACCCGTTGAAGAACCACACCAGGGGCAGCAGCAGCCGCACGCAGAACAGCATCGGCCGCACCACGCGTACCGCGATCGCCTCGGGGAAGTTCATCGCCAGCCGCTTTGGCATCAGATCGGCGATCAGGATGAACAGGGACGTGACCAGCATGAAGGAGCAGGCAAAGCTGACCGCACCCACCCACGGCGCGTCGGTCACCAGCCTGAACAGCGCGGCGAAAGTCGGCGTGAACGCCGCCTCGCCCAGGATACCGCCGAGGATGGCGACGGCGTTCAGGCCGATCTGAACGACGGTAAAGAAGTGGCCCGGCTGCTCCTGCAGGCGCAGCACGCGCGCGGCGTTGATGTGGCCGTCGTCGGCCATCTGGCGCAGGCGGATCTTGCGCGCCGCAGCCAGCGAGATTTCAGACACCGAAAAAAATGCGCTGCACGCGATCAGCAACGCAATGATCAAAAGATTGTTGGCAAGACTCACGGTATACCTCGGTTTTGCAGGTCATGCCCATGTTGGGCGAGTGCCTGCTACCGGGCGAGTATAGCAGACGTCATGCCTTGGCTCGTCCGGCGGCGTACAATCGGCCAGCCCCCCTGAAGGAGACACCATGCAACCGTGCGAACTCTGCCGCGAAAGCGGCGACATCCTGTACCGAGACGAGCGCCTGCGCGTGATCCTGGTCGACGATGCCAGCTATCCGGGCTTCTGCCGGGTCATCTGGAACGCGCATGTGCGCGAGATGACCGACCTTGTGCCCGAGGACGCGCGCTACCTGCTAGAGTGGGTGCTGAAAACCGAACGCGCGGTGCGCGAAGTACTGAATCCGGACAAGGTCAACCTGGCAAGCCTAGGCAACGTGGTACCACACCTGCACTGGCACGTGATCCCGCGCTTTGCCGCCGACGCGCACTTCCCGGCGCCGATCTGGGCCGCTCCGGCGCGCGCCGGGCAGCCGCCGGCGCCCGAAAACCTCGCTGAACGCCTGCAGGCTGCGCTGACCGCCTGACTCAGGCCGAGCGGCGCTGGTAGACGAAGCCCGGAAACACCGTGATCGCTTCGCCTTCGCAGTCGACCTCGCCTGCCGCGCCGGCCAGCGCCCAGCACTCCTGGTGCGTGCAGAGGTAGCGGTAAACTGGGCAGCCGGCATGGACGAACAAGAGCTCGTGGCACTCGAAGCGCTCGTGCGAGAGCATGGCCGGCCGGCTCGCCCGCGGCACCAGCATCTGCATCGCCATCTCGTCCATCGCCTCGTACTGCTCTCGGTCGGCGACGAACACGCCGTACAGCATCACGAAGAACGGCAGTACCAAGAGCAGCCACTGGCCGGTCAACAGGAAGAACAGCGTCAGCACGGCCGAGCCGGTGAAATAGAAACGGCTGTCGGGTTTCATCGGTTCCCCCTCAGCAGGTCTTGCAGCCACCAAATGAAAAACGCCGCCCGAAGGCGGCGTTTTTTGCCCTGAGGCATTCCGGTTCGTCACCTGAACCGTAATGGCCGGGAAAGATTCCGGCACTTTCAAGGCGGGCCTACCGCGCCCGCCCACCCAATATAGGCCAGCGAACAGGCGTGCAAGCGTTTTTTTCGGGAGCTGCTCAAGCCTCGGCAGGCGGCGCTTCCTTGCCCTCCGGCGGCGCGATCTGCTCGGCGTAGCCGCACTCCTTCTGCGGGCAGACCTTCTCGGTGCCGCGCCGCTTGGTAGTCTTGATGGTCAGGATCGGCCAGCCGCACTTCGGGCAGGGCTCGGCAATCGGCGGGTTCCACGTCGCGTACTTGCAGTCCGGATAGCGGTTGCACGAGTAGAACAGCTTGCCGTAACGGCTCTTGCGCTCGATCAGGTGCCCCTGTTTGCACTCCGGGCACTCGACGCCGGTGTCCTTGGGCTTCTCCAGCGGCTCGATATGCTTGCACTTCGGATAGTTCGCGCAGCCGATGAACTTGCCGTAGCGGCCCTTCTTGATCACCAGCTGGCCACCGTCTTTCGGGCACACCCGGCCTTCGACGATTTCCGGCGCCTCGGCCTCGGCGGCCTCCTCGGCGGTCTCGTTCAGGTTGCGCGTGTAATCGCACTCCGGGTAGCCGGTACAACCGATGAAGCGCCCGCGCTTGCCGAAGCGGATGTTCAGCGGCTTGCCGCACTTGGGGCACGCCTCGTCGAGCTGCTCGGTGGTGATCGACTCGCGCGAGATCCCTTCCTTCTCCTCGATCTGCTTCTTGAAACCCTTCCAGAAGCTGTCCATCACCGGCACCCACTTGCGGTCGCCGCCGGCAATCTCGTCGAGCTGGTTTTCCAGCTTGGCGGTGAAGTTGTAGTCGACGTACTGCGCGAAGTGCTCGGTCAGGAACTTGTTGACGATCTCGCCGGTGTCGGTCGGCACGAAGCGCTTCTTGTCGAGGATCACGTACTCGCGATCCTTCAGCGTCGAGATGATGCTCGCGTAGGTCGACGGGCGGCCGATGCCGAACTCTTCGAGCGCCTTGACCAGGCTAGCTTCCGAGAAGCGCGGCGGCGGCTGCGTGAAGTGCTGCTCGCCGTACAGCTTGTCTACCGGCAGCACGTCGCCCTCGACCAGAGCCGGCAGCTTGGCATTGTCTTCGTCCTCGGCGTCGTCGACATCCTCCTCGTACACGGCGAGGAAGCCGGCGAAGGTCTGTACCTGGCCGCTGACGCGGAACACGCCGTCACCGACCGCAATGTCGACGGTGGTGGTATCGAACTTGGCCGGTGCCATCTGGCAGGACAGCGTGCGCTTCCAGATCATGTCGTACAGCTTGAACTGGTCGCTGGTCAGGAAGGGCTTGAGCTGCTCGGGCGAGCGGTACACCGAGGTCGGACGGATCGCCTCGTGCGCTTCCTGCGCGTTCTTCGCCTTGTTCTTGAAGGTGACCGGGTTCTTAGGCAGGAAGTCCGGCTCGAACTTGTGCTCGATGTAGTGGCGGATCTCGGTGACCGCCTCCGCGGCCAGCGCGACCGAGTCGGTACGCATATAGGTGATCAGGCCGACGGTGCCCTGGCCGATATCGACGCCCTCGTACAGCTGCTGCGCCGTGCGCATCGCGCGATCGGTGGTCATGCCCAGCTTGCGCACCGCCTCCTGCTGCAGCGTCGAGGTGGTGAACGGCGCGACCGGGTTACGCGTCTTCTTCTTCTTCTCGACGCTGGCGACCCGCGCCTCGTGGCCGGCGAGGCGCGCGAGCGCCGCGGCTTGCGCGGCCTCGTCGGGCAGCGCGAACTGGTCGAGCTTCTGGCCGTCCAGCTGGGTGAGCTTGGCGGTGAAGCGGGTGCGCCCCTTGTGGCTGTCGAGGTGCACCGACCAGTACTCCTGCTCGGTGAACGCGCGAATCTCGTTCTCGCGCTCGCAGATCAGGCGCAGCGCCGGGCTTTGCACCCGCCCGGCCGACAGGCCGCGGCGGATCTTCTTCCACAGCAGAGGCGACAGGTTGAAGCCAACCAGGTAGTCGAGCGCACGGCGCGCCTGCTGCGCGTCGACCAGGTCCTGCGAGATCTCGCGCGGGTGGGCGATCGCGTCGAGCACCGCGTTCTTGGTGATCTCGTGGAACACCACGCGCTGCACCGTCTTGCCCTTGAGCAGCTTCTTGCCGGCCAGGATCTCGGTCAGGTGCCAGGAGATGGCCTCGCCTTCGCGGTCCGGGTCAGTTGCCAGGTAGACATGGTCGGCGTCGCGCACCGCGGAGACGATCGCGTCGACATGCTTGCTGTTGCGCGCGATCAGCTGGTACTTCATCGCGAAGTCGTGGTCCGGGTCGACCGCGCCGTTCTTCGGCACCAGGTCGCGGACGTGACCGTACGAAGCAAGGACTTCAAAGTCACTGCCCAGGTATTTTTTCAGCGTCTTCGCCTTGGAGGGCGACTCGACGATCAGGAGGCTAGAAGGCATGTCTAGGTCGTCTTCCTTTACCCGCAACGGGCGGGCGAACACATCCGGTATCCATCAAACAAAACAAGAGCGCAAGGCTGCACTCTTGATCACATCGGCCGGCCAGGACCGGCAAGGGCGCGCATGGTAAGCCCACAGACATGCAGACTGCAAGCGCACGCACCCTACGACAAACTTATTGCATGGTCGGTTCACCGTGCACCGCCGAGAGCAATTCCTCACCGACCAACAGCGGCAACTCCGCCTGCTCGCGCCACAGCACCAGCAGCGCGACCAGCCTCACCACCGCCGGCGTGATCTCGTCGGACGGCAGCGCCAGCAGGCGGTCGATCACCAGTTCGCGCTGGGCGGCGTCGAGCGCGCCGTTATCCTCAAGAAAACAGATGAAACCGCGCACCTCGCACGACAGCAGTTCGAGCTCGTAGTCGCTGTAGATGCGCACGCCACCCGACTCCTTCAAACCGGCAAACGCCTCTGGACGGATTCCGTCAAACCAGTCGAGCGCGTCGCCTATCTCTTCGCTCTCGAAGCCGGCGGCCTCGAGTTCGCGGGTCAGGTCGTCACGCCCCGGACAGCTGGACGGGTCGTCGTATTGTTCGAAGAGAAAAGTCAGAACGTCAAACATCGGGGGCCTTAGGGACGGGCAGCTCAGGACAGTCGTTGGTAGCGGTTGCCACCGAGCACGGCCACCCTGCCCTGCATTTCAAGCGCAAGAAGCATCGGGTAAATCGCCGCAGCCGTCAACCCGACCCGCCCGAGCAGGGTGTCGAGGTCGACCGGGTCGAAGCCCATCGCGTCGAGAATCGCCGTGCACGCGGCGTCGTCCCCGTCCTCTTCCGCCGCCGTCGCGACGGGCGCGTCTGCAGCAGGCGGCAAGGCGGGACGGCCGACCTCGTCGAAGATGTCGTCGGCCGACTCGACCAGCCGCGCGCCCTCGCGGATCAGCCGGTGGCAGCCGCGCGAGAGCGGGCTGAGGATGGAGCCGGGCACCGCCATCACCTCGCGGCCGGCCTCGAGCGCGAGGCGCGCGGTGATCAGCGAGCCGGACTCGGTGCCGGCCTCGACCACCAGGCAGCCGCGGCACAGGCCGGCGATGATGCGGTTGCGCTGCGGAAAGTGCGCGGCCAGCGGCCCCGAACCCAGCGCGAATTCGGACAGGATCAGCCCCTCGCTCGCCAGCCGGTGAGCGAGCGCGCGGTTGGATGCCGGGTAGACGCGGTCGATGCCGGTGCCGACCACAGCGATGCTGGCGCCAAGGGCTTCCAGCGCGCCCTGGTGGGCGGCGGCATCGATGCCGGCGGCGAGCCCGCTGACCACCGTGTAGCCCTGCGCCGACAGCGCGCGGGCGAATGCGTGCGCGCTTTGCGCGCCCTGCGCGCTCGCCTTGCGGCTACCGACCACCGCCAGCATGTCGCGCGCCAAGAGTTCGCGCCGGCCGCGCCCGAACAGCAGTGGCGGCGGCGACGGCGATTGCGCGAGCCGCTCGGGGTAGTCGTCGTCGAGCAGGGTCAGCAGGAAGCAACCTTCCTGTTCCGACCAGGCGAGCGCCGCCTCGGCGGCGGCCGCCCCGGCCTCGGCGGCCAGCGCGTCGGCGGTCTCGCGCGGCACCAGCGTGGACCACGCCGTACGCCCGGCGCCGAGCGCTGCGCTGGCGCTGCCGAAACGCTCGATCAGGCGCAGGAAGGCGGCCGGCCCCACGCCCGGCGTCAGCGCCAGCGTCGCCCAGGCCGAGCGTTCGCTCATTCGGGCTGGCCGAGCGTGTCGCCGACGGTGACCGCCTGCGTGGTGTCGAGCAGCAGGCCGTAAGAGACGCGGTCGAACACGCGGTAGACGAACAGGCGGCCGACCGACGGCGCCGGCAGCGTCACCGCCTTGCCGTCGACCTTGATCAGCCGTGGCGCCTTGTAGACGCCGAACACGTAGCCGACCTCGGCGCCGTCGCGCGCGCCGCGGTTGATCGCGACACTGTCGTACTGCGCGGCGTCGATCGCACCGCCGTACACGGCGACCACCTGACCGCCCGTTCCGGCCGGCGCCTCGCGCGGCACGTAATTGAGGACCGGCGTCGACGCATACTTGATCAGGCGGTCACCGACGGCGATTTCCTCGACATTGCTGCGCACAATGAGCGTACTGACGTCGGCGCCCTGCGCCTTCACCTCGAGGTCGCCGGTGTAGACCGCCTCGTAACCGAGGCGCTCGCCCGTTTTCGGGTCCTTCAGTTCACGCCCGGGGCGGAAGGACTGCCAGCGGCCGTCTTCCGGCAAGGGCTGCGCGTAGACGGTGTTGCCCTGCGCGAGCATCAGCCGCTCGTCCGGGCCGGCGACGATGCGCGGCGATGCCTTGAACGCCGCCTCGTCGATCACCAGCGGCCGCTCGAGCAGCGCCGCGATGCGCGAGGCGGGAATGCTGCTGATCGCGCCGTCGACCACCCGCGCGTGTGGCGAGAGTTTGACCGTGCGCGGCCCCTTCTCCAGCCGCAGCCTGCCGCTGGCGCGGTCGAGCACCAGCACGTCGCCCGGGTAGATCCAGTGCGGGTCCTTGATCTCGGCGCGGTTCATCTGCCACAGCCTCGGCCACTTCCACGGGCTGTTCAGGTAACGCCCGGAAATCGCCCACAAGGTATCCCCGCGCTTGACCACGTAGCGCTCGGGCGCGTCCGGCCGCAATTGCAGGGTATCCGCCGCGGCGAGCCCGGACAGGCCCAGCGAGAGCATCAGCGGTATAATGGCTTTAAACATCGGTCAGTATCCCCATCTGGTCTTCCATCGACACCAAAACGCATCAAACTGCGGCGTGTTACATACCAGAGGGATGGTATCCCAATTTTCGGGTGCGCGACGCACCCCATCGTGACGGAATCGGCGCTTATGGCTCTCCTTACTATCCTGCAATACCCCGACCCGCGGCTGCACACGGTCGCGCAAGCGGTGGACAAGGTCGACGACGAGGTGCGTCGCCTCGTCGACGACATGGCCGACACCATGTACGCCAGCCGCGGCATCGGCCTCGCCGCGACTCAGGTCGACGTGCACCGCCGAGTCGTCGTGATCGACACCAGCGAAGACAAGTCGGGGCTGACCGCGTTCATCAACCCCGAGATCATCGAGAAGCACGGGCAGACCGTCTATGAAGAAGGCTGCCTGTCGGTGCCCGGCATCTACGACAAGGTCAACCGTGCCGAGCGCGTGAAGGTGCGCGCGCTGGACCGCGACGGCCAGCCGTTCGAAATCGACACCGACGGCCTCTTGGCAATCTGCATCCAGCACGAGATCGACCACCTCGACGGCAAGGTGTTCGTCGAATACCTGTCGCAGTTGAAGCAGGGCCGCATCCTGACCAAGCTGAAGAAGCGCGAAAAACACAATCTGTAAGGCGGGCTTGGCCCTGCCTGACGACGGGACACGCGCGGTCGTGTCCCGTCGCGTTTTCGAGGAAGCCAGAATGAGACTGATTTTTGCGGGGACGCCCGAATTCGCGGCGCGCGCGCTGGACGCACTGATTGAGGCCGGCCACGACATCGCGCTGGTGCTGACCCAGCCCGACCGACCGGCGGGCCGCGGCATGAAACTGAAGCCCAGCCCGGTCAAGGCGCTCGCGCTCGAACACGGCCTGCGCGTCGAGCAACCGACCACGCTGAGGAATGCCGACGCGCAGGCGATGCTCGCCGAGGTCGGCGCCGAGGTGATGGTGGTCGCCGCGTACGGGCTGATCCTGCCGCAGGCGGTGCTGGACACCCCGCGCCGCGGCTGCCTGAACATCCACGCCTCGCTGTTGCCGCGCTGGCGCGGCGCCGCGCCGATCCAGCGTGCGCTGCTCGCCGGCGACCAGGAGACCGGCATCACCATCATGCAGATGGACGCCGGGCTCGACACCGGCGACATGCTGAGCGTGCATCCGCTGACTATCGCGGCAGACGAGACCGCGGCCAGCCTGCACGAGAGGCTCGCCGCGCTCGGCGCGCACGCCATCGTCGACGCGCTGTCCCGGCTCGACGCGCTGGCGCCGCAAAAGCAGGACGAGGCGGGCGTCACCTACGCGCACAAGCTGAGTAAGGAAGAGGCGCGCGTCGACTGGACGCTGGACGCCGAAACGGTCGCCCGTGCGATCCGCGCGTACAACCCGGCGCCCGGCGCGCACACCCTCCTGAACGGCGAGACGCTGAAGCTGTGGATGGCGCACGCGCTGCCCGGCGACGCCGAGCCCGGCGTGGTGGTGAGCGCCGGCGCCGACGGCGTGCTGGTCGGCTGCGGCCAGGGCCTGGCCTGCCTGACCGAACTGCAGGCGGCCGGCGGCAAGCGCCTGGCCGCGCGCGACTTCGTCGCCGGGCGCGCACTGCAGGACCTGAGACTGGGCGCATGAACGGTACGCTGAAGACCACGCTTCTGATGGCGGCCATCGTCGCGCTGTTCGGCGTGATCGGCGCGATGATAGGCGGGCGCGGCGGCATGCTCGTCGCGCTCGCCTTCGGTGGCGCGATGAACGTGTGGGCGTGGTGGAATTCCGACCAAATGGTGTTGCGCATGTACAACGCCGAGGAGGTCAGCGCCGCCAGCGCGCCCGAGTTCTACGGCATGGTCGCCGAACTGGCCGCGCGCGCCGGACTGCCGATGCCGCGCGTCTACGTGATCCACGAGGACCAGCCCAATGCGTTCGCCACCGGCCGCGACCCCGCCCACGCGGCGGTGGCGGCGACCACCGGCATCCTGCGCCTGCTCGACTATCGTGAATTGCGCGGCGTGATGGCGCACGAGCTCGCGCATGTCGCCCACCGCGACACGCTGATCTCGACGGTGTCGGCGACGATGGCAGGCGCAGTGTCCGCGCTCGCCAACTTCGCGATGTTCTTCGGCGGGCGCGACGAGCACGGCCGCCCGGTCAACCCGATCGCCGGCCTCCTGGTCGCGCTCTTGGCCCCGCTGGCGGCCAGCCTGATCCAGATGGCGATCTCGCGCGCACGCGAATTCGAGGCCGACCGTGGCGGCGCACAGATCAGCGGCGACCCGCTCGCGCTGGCCAGCGCGCTCGCCAAGATCGAGCACTACGCGCGCGGCATTGTGCTGCCCGCCGCCGAAGCCCATCCGGAGACCGCGCAGATGATGATCGTCAACCCGCTCGCGGGCGCCGGCTTCGACAACCTGTTTCGTACCCACCCGCAGACGGCCGAGCGCATCGCCCGCCTGCAGGCCATCGCACGCGGCGGCTAGGCCCGCCGACAAGGACAAGCATGCACCGCACGCAGGAACTGGCCGTCCAGGCCATCGAAATGGTCGACAACGGCCGCACGCTGACCGAGGCGTTCGCGCGCTTGCTGCGCCCCGACGCCGACCTGTCGGCGCCGACGCGCGGCGCCGTACAGGACATCAGCTACGGCGTATTGCGCCACCGCGGCGAGCTCTCCGCTTTGCTGCGCCTTCTGGTGCCGCGCGCGCTACCGGAAAAACGGATCGAATATCTGCTCCTGGTCGCGCTCTACCAGCTGACGTACACGCGCGCCGCGCCCTACGCGGTGGTCGACCACGCGGTCAAGCATGCCGGCCGCGTCGCCGGCGGCCGCCTCAAAGGCTTAGTCAACGGTGTGCTGCGCAACTACCAACGCAACGCCGAGTCGCTGCGCGAACAGGCGCTGCAAAACGACGAGGCGCGCTACAACCACCCGCACTGGTGGATACGCGCGCTGCGCGCGGCTTACCCGCAGGACTGGCAGCGCGTGCTCGAGGCAAGCAATACCCACCCGCCGATGACGTTGCGCGTCAACGCGCGCCACGGCGACGCGCAGGGCTACCTCGCCGAACTCGCCGCAGCCGGCCTGTCCGGCCAGGCGCTGGGCAGCCACGCTGTGAGACTGGACAAGCCGGTGCCGGTACGCGAGCTGCCGGGCTTTGCCGAAGGCCGGGTCTCGGTGCAGGACTTCGGCGCGCAGAGGGCGGCGCAACTGCTCGCCCCGGAACACGGCATGCGCGTGCTCGACGCGTGCGCGGCCCCCGGCGGCAAGACCTGCCACCTGCTCGAGCTCGCCGACGTCGAGATGACCGCGGTCGAGATCGACGCGGCGCGCCTGCCCCGCGTGCAGGAAAACCTCGAGCGCCTGCACCTGGCCGCAAAGCTGGCCCTGGGCAGCGCGGCGGAGCCCGCGTCGTGGTGGGACGGCCGGCCGTTCGACCGCATCCTCGCCGACGTGCCGTGCACGGCCTCCGGCGTGGTGCGCCGCCACCCCGACATCAAGTGGCTGCGCCGCCCAAGCGACTTTGCCGAACTGGCCCGCCAGCAGCGCGTGCTGGTCGACGCGCTGTGGCCGCTGCTCGCCTCGGGTGGCAAAATGCTTTACGCTACGTGCTCGATTATGCCGGAGGAGAATGCCGGACAAATCGAAGCCTTCCTCGAACGCCACCCCGACGCCAGCTTGGCGCACGCGGAACAGCTGCTGCCCGACCCCGACCATGACGGCTTTTATTACGCGCTGCTTGAAAAGTCTTAGCCTGCTGCTGCTTGTCGCCGGCATGGGCTTGGCGCGCGCCGACGGGGTCGAGGTGCGCCGGGCCGAGCTCGAGCTGGCCGAGCACAAGCTGCAGCTGTCGACCCGTTTCCACACCACGCTGCCGCCGGTGCTGCAGGACGCGCTGCAACAGGGGGTCCCGCTGACCTTCGAGCTGCAGTTCGAGCTCACCCGCCCGCGCGGCTACGCGTACTACTACGACCTGACCAGTTGGTTCGAGCCGACCGCACGCCTCGAATTCAAGCTGTCGTACTACCGCTTCACCAACCGCTACCGGCTGACCATAGGTTCGCTGTCCAAGTACTACGCGACGCTGGACGAGGCGCTGTCGGCACTCGGCAATATCGCCGGCTGGGCGGTGCTCGACGTTGCCGACTGGAGCGAGGCCGACGCGCGCCGCGCGCAGGGCCGCGTGCGGCTGGCGCTGGACACCGGTGCGCTGCCGCGCCCCTTCCAGCTGGGCGCGCTGGGCGACCGCGACTGGGCGCTGTCCTCGCCGTGGACCGACGTCAAGGTGCGCAGCTGACGCCATGCGCACCCCGCTGATCGCCACCGGCGTCGTCATCCTCGCCCTGCTCTACCTGCTCGCGCTGGCCACCGGCAACACCTCGGTGCTGTCCGACTACTACTGGCCGGTGTTCGCGCTGAACGCGGCCGTGCTGGCCGGCCTAGTAGGGCTGGTCGTGCGCCAGCTCGTGCGCCTGCGCCGGCGCGTGAAGACGCGGGTATTCGGCGCCAAGCTCACCCAGAAACTGGTGGTGATGTTCTCGCTGGCCGCGCTGGTGCCGGGCATGCTGGTTTTTACCGTGTCCGCCCAGTTCCTCACCCGCAGCATCGAGAGCTGGTTCAACGTGCGCGTCGAGAACGCGCTCGACCGCGGCCTCGACCTCGGCCGCAACGCGCTGGGCTACGTGCTGACCGACCTGTCGCGCAAGGCGCGGGTGGTCGGCAACGACATCGCCGAGCTACCCGAGCCGATGCTGGGCGCCCGCCTGCTACGCCTGCACGAACAGCTCGACGTGCAGGAAATCGCCGTGTTCGCCCGCGACGGCAGCCTAATCGCGTTTGCCGGCCCCGACGAGCTGAGCTACCGGCCCGAACGCCCGCCTGCGAACGAGCTGCGCGCGCTCCAGCCCAGGGAGCCCAGACAGGCGATCGAGACCGGCCGCGGCGGGCGCATCGTCCTCAAGGTCCAGCTCGCGTACCGCGACTACGCCAACGGCGAGCTGCGCGTGCTGCAGCTGGTGCAACCGGCGCCGGAGGCGATCGCGCGCGACGCCGAGCTGATCGAGGACGCGCGCGCCGAATACAGCCAGCTCCTGCTCGCGCGCGACGGCATGCAGGACTTTTACATGATGACGCTGGCGCTGGTCTTCCTGATGGCGATCACCGCCGCGCTCGCCTTCGCGCTGTACTTCTCCGAGCGGATGTCGGCGCCGCTCTCCGAGCTGGCCGCCGGCACCCGCGCGGTCGCGCAGGGCGACTTCTCGCGCCGCCACCCGGTCTACCGGCGCGACGAGCTGGGCATCCTCACCTCGATGTTCAACCGGATGACCCAGCAGCTGGAAGAGGCGCGCCATACCGCCGACGAGAGCCGCCGCCAGCTCGAGGACAGCAAGCTCTACCTTGAGAGCATCCTCGCCAACCTGACCGCCGGCGTGATCGCGTTCGACCGCGGCGGCCACCTGCGCGCCGCCAACTCGAGCGCCGGACGCATTCTGGGTGTGGACTTCTCCGAGCTCGCGCCGTTCGCGCTGACCCAGTGGCCTGCGCAGGTGCCGACCCTGACCACGCTGGTCGAGGTGGTCGAGACGCGCCCCGTCCAGCGCGACGAGTGGCAGCAGCAGATCGAGTACGCGCACGCGGCAGGCGCCCGCACGCTGCTGGTGCGCGTCTCCCGCCTGCCCGAGCAGTCGCAGGGCGGCTGCGTCGCGGTGTTCGACGACATCACAGACCTGGCCCGCGCACAGCGCGACGCCGCGTGGGGCGAGGTCGCCAAGCGCCTCGCGCACGAGATCCGCAACCCGCTCACGCCGATCCAGTTGTCGGCCGAACGGCTGGCGATGAAGCTCTCGCCCAAGCTCGAGGGCGCCGACGCGGCGATGCTCGAGCGGGCGACCGACACCATCGTCAAGCAGGTCGCCGCGCTCAAGCGCATGGTCGACGCGTTCCGCGACTACGCGCGCGCGCCGAAGATCAAGCTGCAACCGCTGGAACTGAACACGCTGGTCGGCGAAGTGCTGGCGCTGTACGAGGGCGACGTGCCGGTCGTCGCCGAGCTGGCCACGCAGCCTTTGCCCATCATGGGCGACGCCGCGCTGCTCAGGCAGGTCCTGCATAACCTGTTATTGAATGCCAAAGACGCCGTTCTTGACGTTGGCATTCCGATGATACACATTAGCAGCCGAAGCGACGGCCATCTGGCAAGGGTCATTGTCGAGGACAACGGCGCGGGTTTCGCGCCCGACATCCTCGCACGCGCCTTCGAACCCTACGTCACCAGCAAGAGCAAGGGCACCGGCCTCGGGCTCGCGGTGGTAAAGAAGATCGTCGAAGAACACCAGGGCCAGATCACGCTGGCCAACCGGGAGACGGGGGGCGCGCGCGTCCTGGTGTCCTTCCCGTTATTGGAGCATGAATGCGAAGCAGCGATATCCTGATCGTCGACGATGAAGTCGGCATCCGCGAACTGTTGTCAGAAATCCTGCAGGACGAAGGCTATACGGTCGCGCTGGCGGAAAACGCCGAAGTCGCGCGCCAGCTGAGGTCGCAGACGCGGCCGGCGCTGGTGCTGCTCGATATCTGGATGCCGGATTGCGACGGCGTGACCCTGCTCAAGGAGTGGGCCAAGTCCGGCCAGCTGACCATGCCGGTGGTGATGATGTCCGGCCACGCCAGCATCGACACCGCGGTCGAGGCGACCCGCATCGGCGCGTTCGACTTCCTCGAGAAGCCGATCGCGCTGCAGAAGCTGCTGTCGACCGTGCAGCGCGCGCTCAAGTACGGCGACATGCAGGCCAATACCTCGCTCAGCCTCGACAAGCTGGGCAAGAGCGAACCGATCCAGGAGCTCAAGCGCCAGCTCGAGCGCGTCAGCAAGGTCAAGGCACCCATCCTGCTGACCGGTGAGCCTGGCTCGGGTTTCGAGCTGGTCGCCCGCTACTTCCACAGCGGCAACACGCCGTGGATCACGCCGGGCAAGCCCGAGCAGCTGTCCGACGCGCCGCTCGAGCTGTTGCAGAAAGCCAACAACGGCGTGCTCTACCTGGCCGAGATCGGCCAGTACAACCGCCGCGCGCAGCAGGGCCTGCTATTCCTGCTCTCCAAGCTCGACCGCTTCAACGTGCGCCTGATCTGCTCGTGCAGCCGCCCGCTGCAGGAGCTGCTGGTCGACCCGGAATGCGATAACCGCCTGCTCACCGCACTCTCAAGCGTGATCGTGCCGATCCCGCCGCTGAAGGACCACACCGAGGACGTGATGTTCATCGCCGAGCAGCTGCTGACCGAGCTGATCGAGTCCAGGCAGGTGCCGGCGCGCCGGCTGACCACCTCCGCGCTCAACGCGCTGCGCCAGTACGACTGGCCGGGCAACCTCGAACAGCTCAAGAGCATCATCAAGAGCCTGGCGCTGACCGCGGAGACCGACAGCATCGACGCGCCCGAGGTCAACAAGGTGCTCTCGCAGTTCCGCCACGAGAAACCGGCCGAGGAAACCGGCTTCGACTTCGGGCTGCCGCTGCGCGAGTTGCGCGAACAGCTCGAGCGCCGCTACTTCGAGCACCACATCGCGCTGGAGAACGGCAATATGAGCCGGGTCGCGCAGAAGGTCGGCCTCGAGCGCACCCACCTCTACCGCAAGCTCAAGCAGCTGGGCGTGCGCTTCTCGCGCAAGCAGACCGAAGAGTAAGCCCGCCTCGCACACAAGAAGGGTCGCCCAGTGGGCGGCCCTTTCCGTTTTCAGCAGTAGCGCTACCTTACAGGTTCTGCGCGATCAGGTGCTCGACCTCGGCAAAATCCATCACGCCGACGTAGCGCTTGAGCACCTTGCCGTCGCGGCCGATCAGGAAGGTGGTCGGCGTCAGCTGCACGTCGCCGAAGGCACGCGCGACGCTGCCGTCGGCGTCGAGCGCGACCGGGAACGGCAGCGCGTTCTTCTCGGCGTACGTCTTCACGTAGGCCGGCGGGTCGTAGCTCATCGCCACGGCGACGATCTCCAGCCCCTGGGGGGCAAGTGTCTGGTACATCTTCTTCATCTCGGGCATTTCCTTCACGCAGCCCGGGCAGGACGTCGCCCAGAAGTTCACCAGCACGACCTTGTCCCTGAGCGACGCCTGCGTCAGCACCCGCCCGTCCAGCGTGCGGTAACTGACGTCGGGCGCGGCGTTGCGCGAGAACGCGAAATAACCGAGCCCGGCGAGCACCACGAGCAGGACGACGGCGATCAGCCCCCGCTTCATGCCGTCGCGTCCGCTTGCTGCAGGCCGGACAGCAGCGTGGCGAGCTCGCCCTCGATCTGTACCGCGCGCCCTTGCTTGCTGTCGTACGCAACGAAGGTCACGTCCGCCTCGGCAACCAGCCGGCCGCTGCCGGCCAGGGTCACCCGCTGGTGGATCACCGCCGAGCGGTTGCCGACCGACTTGACCGAGGTCAGGATTTCCAGCTCGTCGCCCATGGTCGCCGCGTGGCGGTAGTCGATGTTGATGTTGACGACCACCAGCGCAATGCCCGAGGCGAGGAAGGCCGGCAGGTCGGCCCGGTCCTCGAAGTAGGTCCAGCGGGCCTCCTCGAGGAACTCGAGGTAACGCGCGTTGTTGACGTGGCTGTACAGGTCGAGGTGGTAGCCGCGGACCTTGATCCGCGTGAGATGGTGCGCCATGGTTTCTCCTTGTTGGCGTCGGCTCAGGATTCGAACGGACGGAACGCTTCGCGCGCGAGCGGCGCGTCGGCCAGGTCGGTCACCACCGGGTGGATCTCGACGTCGAACCAGGCGCGGAAGACGTCCAGCGTGCGCGGCGTCGGCCACAGCGTCTGATCGTCGCACCAGTCGGCGAGTTCCGCCTCGAACAGGTCGTCCATGCGCTCGGCGAGCAGGGCGGCGATCTCGTCAAGGTCTTCCGCGACCGGGATCAACAGCGCGTTCGCGCTGTCGCGCAGCGCGTCCAGCGTGACGTCGGCCTGCTGGCCGGGCAGCGCGAGCAGCCAGTCGGCAAAGGGCTGGCGCGGCTTGAGCAGCACCAGCGAACGGTTCACTTCATACATGGGAAAGGCTCCAGGTTCAGCCGCCCGCCAGGCTGTTGTCAGTGGTGAACGACCACTTGCGGGCGATCTGCAGCGACGAGAATTTCGCCGCCAGCGCAGGGGGGAAAGGCGCGAAGGGGGCGGACATGCGCACGATGCGCACCGCGGCGTCGTCCAGCAGCGCGTGGCCGGAACTGCGCGTGACGTCGACGGACAGCAGACGGCCGTCCGCGCCGACCACGACCTTGAGCTGCAGGCTGCCGAATACCCCCTGCCGGCGCGCCTCGTCCGGGTAATTGAGCCGGCCGACCCGCTCGATCTTGATCCGCCAGTCTTCGACATAACGCGCCCACTCGACACCGTAGGCGTTGACGCCGAACACGCCGCGCTTGGGCGCCGCGTCGTTCGGCGAGAAGCGTTCGGCACGCTCGCCGATTTCGGGCACCGCCAGTTCGCGCGCCTGCGCAAGCAGGGTGTCGGCGCTAAGCGGATCGGCACGCCCCGCGTCCACGCTGTGCGCTGCCTGCGGGCGGGTCAGCCGCTGTGGCCTTGTATCGGCGTCCTTGGCTCCGGCCTCGGCCGGAACCTGCAAGGCTTGCGGCGCCGGCGGCGCACTCGCCCGCGCACCGGCCGTGGCGTCGCCTCCGCCCGCGCTGTCCGCTTGGGCGAGCACGTCCGGCTGCTTGGGTTTCTCGCCGCTCGGCGCGTGCAGCACGCTCACGTGCAAGGCGGGCGCCCCCTGCGGCTTGGCCGGCTGCCAGTGCTTGAGCGCTGGCGCGGCAAGGAACACAAGATGCAGCGCGATCGACAGGGCGATCGCGAGCTGGATCAGGATGGGGCTGCCGGTGCGGGCAACGGCGCCGGCAGGCGCGGCGGCCGCTCTCACGCGCCGCCGCCAGGGAATGAACGGGTCATACCCGCGAGTTTAACGCACCAGCAGGCTGCGCAACATCCACGCGGTCTTCTCGTGCAGTTGCAGGCGCTGGGTCAACAGGTCGGCCGTCGCCTCGTCGCCACAACGCTCGACCGCCTCGAACAGCGAGCGCGCGGTACGGCACACCGCCTCGTGGCCGGCGACCAGCTGCGCGATCATTTCCTCGGCTGCCGGTACGCCGCGTGCTTCCTCGATCGAGGTCAGGCGCGCGAAGTCGGCGTAGCTGCCCGGCGCGAAGTGGTCGAGCGAGCGGATGCGCTCGGCGATCAGGTCGACGGCGGTCGACAGTTCGGTGTACTGCTCTTCGAACATCAGGTGCAGCGAACGGAACATCGGGCCGGTGACGTTCCAGTGGAAGTTGTGCGTCTTCAGGTACAGCGTGTAGGTGTCGGCGAGCACGCGCGACAGGCCTTCGGCGACGACGGTACGGTCCTGGTTGGAAATGCCGATATCCATGGTAAGACTCCTCTGGTGAGTGGTTGGATCAGGGATGCACTAAAATACCCGCTTTGCCCCCACCGCGATTTGACGCAGATGAAACCCTGGCTTACGCCGCGCCCCGGCGGCTTCCGGCTGACGCTCTACATCCAGCCCGGCGCCCGCAAGACGGAATGCGCGGGCGAACACGACGGCGCGCTGAAGATCCGCCTGGCGGCGCCGCCGGTCGAGGGCAAGGCCAATACCGCGCTCATCGCGTGGCTGGCCAAGACGCTCGGCGCGGCGCGGCGCGACGTGGTGCTGGTTTCCGGCGACAAGAACCGGCACAAGCTCGTCGACGTCGACACTGCACTTAACGCCGACGAAATCGCGGCTCGTCTGGGTTATTTGTGAATCCTGCGGTCGGGGTCGACCGTCTCGTCGACGCGGGTGTATTCGCCCTCGATCGCGCCGTCGCCGGCCGGGCCGGCCTGACCGCTCCCGCCGCCGAAACCGCCGGCCGGCGGCACCTTCAGGCTGGGGCCCTTCAGGGGCAGCAGCAACAGCACGGCCAGCACGTCGCTGATGAAGCCGGGGATCAGGAACAGCACGCCGGCGAGCAGGAAGCGCAGCGGCCACAACAGGCCGTACAGCGAGACTTCGCCCGGCTTGCGCAGCACCGCGCCCAGCGTCAGCAGGGCGCCGACTTTCTGGTTGCGCAGCATCAGCACGCCGATCAGCGCGCTGACGATGACCCAGCCGAGCACGAAGCCGCCGCCGAAATGGTCGGCCATGTAGACAAGGGACGCCACCTCGAGGAAGGGGTAGGCGAGAATCAACAACAGGATTGCGCGCATGAGGCTCCGATACGCATGAAAATAATGTTCGTCATCTGCAACACGCCGGACGAAGTCACCGCCGGCCGCATCGCCCGCACGCTCATCGACGAGCGCCTGGCCGCCTGCGTGAACCAGTTGCCCCCCTGCCGCTCGGTCTACCGCTGGCAGGACGCCGTCGAGGAAGCCGTCGAGGTGCCGCTGCTGATCAAGACCACCGCCGGCGCGTATCCGGCGCTCGAGGCGAGGTTGCAGGCGCTGCACCCGTACGACGTCCCGGAGATCGTCGCCTGGGAGGCCGCGGCTGGCCTGCCCGCCTACCTTACATGGGTCAGCGGGCAGGTGATTTCAAGCCGCACGGACTAAAGCGTTTCGAACGCGCACAGCCTGCAAGGTTCAGCCCGTGACATAAAAAGGCGTCAACCGCAAAACAGCTTGACGCAACTTTGGGCAATCGGTATAGTCTCGATCTCTCTTGATCTGGATTGGCATGCAACTAGCCGATTCGGGACAAGAAGCCCATGCCTTGGGGGTCGTTAGCTCAGCTGGTAGAGCAGCGGACTTTTAATCCGTTGGTCGCAGGTTCGAATCCCGCACGACCCACCACCAAGACCCGGCACGGGGGTCGTTAGCTCAGCTGGTAGAGCAGCGGACTTTTAATCCGTTGGTCGCAGGTTCGAATCCCGCACGACCCACCACAATGCAAGCCCGGTATCCCGGGGTCGTTAGCTCAGCTGGTAGAGCAGCGGACTTTTAATCCGTTGGTCGCAGGTTCGAATCCCGCACGACCCACCACATACCACCGGCGCCCGTTTTCGGGTCGTTAGCTCAGCTGGTAGAGCAGCGGACTTTTAATCCGTTGGTCGCAGGTTCGAATCCCGCACGACCCACCAAGATCAACCCTCCCAGGTTCGCCTGCGGAGGGTTTTTCGTTTGCGCCGGCGGCTGTTAAGCTTGCAGGAATAATACAAGGAACCCTATACGCATGACCCGACCGCTCGCCGCCGCGCTTTTCGCGCTCGCCTCCCTGCCCTGCCTTGCCGGCCCCAGCCAGGATCTGCTCTCCGCGCAGATGGTCTACCAGCAGGCCGACAGCCAGCACTCGGCCAGCCAGAAGCGGCTCGCCGCCGCCCAGGAGGCCCGCCGCATGGCCGAAGCGCGCGTGATCGACGCGCAGGCGCTGCTGCAAAAAGCCGACGGCGAACTGGCCGCAGCGCAGGGCGCGGCCGCCGCCAGCGACGCCGCGCTCAAGGACGCGGCCACCCGCCTCGACGCCGCGTGGCAGGCGAAGCAGGCGGCCAACTGAGAGCTCAGAGCGTGTTCACGGTCTCGCGAGCGAGCGCGAGACAAGGCGAAAACGGCTGAGAAAGCGGAATGTACAGCTCGTACATGAGCATTTCGCAGCCGTTTTTAACGCCGTATCGCCGATGCGCAGCAAACCGTGAACAGGCGCTCAGGCGTCAACGCCGTAGGTATCGCGGTAGGCCTTGACCGCCGCGCGGTGCGCCGCGAGCGCCTCGCTGCCGTCGATGAAGGTCATCAGGTCTTTCAGGGTCGCGATCGCGACCACCGGCAGGCCGTATTGCTGCGAGACTTCCTGCACCGCGGACAGCGCACCGGTGCCGCGCTCCATGCGGTCGAGCGCGATGGCGACGCCGGCAGGCTCTGCGCCGGCCTTGCGGATCAGTTCGACCGACTCGCGCACTGAAGTGCCGGCGCTGATCACGTCGTCGATGATCAGCACGCGCCCCTTGAGCGGCGCGCCGACCAGGGTGCCACCCTCGCCGTGGTCCTTGGCTTCCTTGCGGTTGTACGCGAACGGCACGTTGCGGCCCTCTTCGGCCAGTGCCATCGAGGTGGCGGCGGCGAGGATGATGCCCTTGTACGCCGGGCCGAACAACATGTCGAAGCCGACGCCGGAGGCGAGGATGGACTTCGCGTAGAAACGCGACAGCGCGAGCGTGCTCGCGCCGTCGTTAAAGAGGCCGGCGTTGAAGAAATACGGCGACAGACGGCCGGCCTTGGTGACGAACTCACCGAACTTCAGCACTTGCTTGTCGAGTGCGAAACGGATGAAATCCTGGCGGAAATCGCTCATATAAACCCCTCGTTCTGAATTCTATCCACAGCCTTGCGGCCAAACGGCGGCAAGCATACCACGGGAGACCCCCCTTGCTCCGCGTCATCAGCGCCAACCTCAACGGCATCCGCTCCGCCGACAAGAAGGGCTTCTTCGACTGGCTGGTCCGCGAACCGGCCGACATCGTCTGCGTGCAGGAACTCAAGGCACAGGCCGGCGACCTCTCCGAGCGCATGCGTGCGCCCGACGGGCTGACCGGCTACTTCCACTACGCGGAAAAGAAGGGCTACAGCGGCGTCGGCGTCTACACCCGCCACACACCGGACGCCGTCATCGAGGGACTGGGGGTCGACTGGATCGACGCCGAGGGCCGCTACCTCAGACTGGACTTCGGCCGCCTGACCGTGATCTCGCTGTACCTGCCCTCCGGCTCGAGCTCGGATGAGCGCCAGCAGGTGAAGTTCGACTTCCTCGACGTGTTCCTGCCCCACCTCACCCAACTGATAGCCGAGGGGCGCGACGTGGTGATCTGCGGCGATTGGAATATCGCGCATAACGAGATCGACCTGAAGAACTGGAAGAGCAACCTGAAGAACTCGGGCTTCCTGCCCGAGGAGCGCGCATGGATAGGCGATTTGTTCAGCCGCGTCGGCTGGTGCGACGTGTGGCGCACGCTGTATCCGGACACGCCCGGCTATACCTGGTGGAGTAACCGCGGCCAGGCCTACGCGAAAGACGTCGGCTGGCGGATCGACTACCACGTCGTCTCGCCGTCGATGATGGACAAGGCGCGCGCGGCCAGCGTGTACAAGGGCGAGAAGTTCTCAGACCACGCGCCCTTGATCGTCGACTACGCGTACACGCTGCCATGTTCGGCCTGATCGAAGACGACGAGGTATTCCTCGTCACCGCGCCCGGCTGGGGCAGTTCGGGCGCGCAGCACTGGCAGACGCGCTGGGAGAAGGGCTACCCGCTCGCCTGCCGCGCCGAAATGCCCGACTGGTTCGCCCCCGAGCGCGGTCCGTGGCTCGCGGCGCTCACCGCCGCCATCGCCGCCTGCCCGGGGCGGGTGGTGGTCGCCGCGCACAGCCTGGGCTGCCACACGGCCGTCGACTGGGTACTGTCGCTCCCGCTCGCCGAGCGCAAGCGCGCGCACGGCCTGCTGCTGGTCGCGCCGCCCGCGCTGCCGATCTTGGACGAGGCGGCCTCGGACGCCGGGGTCGTGCCCGCCGGCACCCCCTTGATGCCTTTCAGCGGCTTTGACGCGCCACGCCTGCAGCGCCTGCCCTGCCCGGCCATCGTCGTCGCCAGCCGCAACGACCCGTTCTGTCCGTTCGCCGAGGCGACGCAGATGGCCGCCGCTTGGGGCGCGCGCCTGATCGACGCGGGCGACGCCGGACACCTGGGCGACACTGCCGGGCTTGGCGCCTGGCCGGCTGGCCAGAAGCTGCTGCAGCAGCTGATGCTCGGCTAGCCCGGTGAATCGGCGGCTCCGGCCCAGTCAAGCGGAGCGCCGCCGCCGTACAGATAGCCCCAGTCGCGCGGCAGGGTGTTGTTGTTGCCCTTGGAGACCAGCAGCTGGTGGATGTCGAGATCGCCCGCACGGAAGGCGGCCGAACAGCCGCGCAGGTACATGGTCCACATGCGCTCGAAACGCGTGTCGAACATCGCGAGCACCTGCGGCGTCACCGCCTTGTAGCGCTTAAGCCAGCACTGCAGGGTCTGCGCGTAGTGCAGGCGCAGGCTCTCCATGTGCACCAGCTGGAAGCGGTGCGCCGGCAGCGCCGACACCAGCGTCTCCGGCGCCGGGATATAGCCACCGGGAAAGATGTATTTCTCTATCCACGGGTTGGTCTCGCGGCTCTCGGGGCCGGTAATGGTATGCAGCAGCATCAGCCCGCCCTCTTCCAGCACGTCGCTCGCGCGCGCGAAGAAGTCGTGGTGGTGGCCGCGGCCGACATGCTCGAACATGCCGACGCTGACCACCCGGTCGAAGCGCTCGACGTTGCCGTCGAGGTCGAGGTAGTCCTGCAGGCGGATGTCGACGCGCCCTTCCAGCCCGGCCGCGCGCACGCGCTCGCAGGCGCCTGCGCGCTGTTCCTGCGACAGCGTGATGCCGACCACCCGCGCACCGCGGCGCGCCGCCGCGATCGCCATCTCGCCCCAGCCGCAGCCGATGTCGAGCAGCCGCGTGCCCTCGCCGACGCCCAGCTTGTCCAGGCACAGCGCGACCTTGTTGCGCTGCGCGGCCTCCAGCGTATCGTCCGGCGTACGGAAGTACGCGCACGAATAGGTGAGCGTCTCGTCCAGCCACAGCCGGTAGAAGTCGTTGCCGATGTCGTAATGGTGGCGCACGTTGTGGCTTTGCCGCTCGCGCCGCGCGGCGAGTTTCTCGCCCAGCCAGCCCAGCGCCTTGCCGGTGCCGCGCCCGATCAGCGTGGCGGAGCCGGCGACCATGGTCGCGAGTAACGCATCCCACGAGCCGTCGATCTCGAGCGCGCCGTCCATATAACACTCGCCCAGATAGACGACCGGCTCGTCCGGCGCGCCGTCGGGCTCGCGCGTGAAGCGCAGCGTGAAAGCGGGCTCACCTTGCCCGTAGAGGATACGGTCGCCGTCCCAGTATTCGACGGCGAATGGCCGCGGCCCGTTTAGCCCGGCGAACAAGGACCGCAACAAGGTTTTGAGCATGCCTGCCTCCGTGGTCTGTACCTGCATCCATACGGGATAGGCGAAACCACGACGAAAGCAAAGAGCGCCCGCGTCAGCCGGCCTCGACCGGACGCGCCGGGTCGCTACACCATTCGCTCCACGAGCCCGGGTACAGGCGGCCGCCGGGCAAGCCCGCATGCGCGAGCGCGAGCAGGTTGTGGCAGGCGGTCACCCCGCTGCCGCACTGGTGGACGGCCGCCTCGGCCGGCACGCCGGCGAACAGCTGGCGCCACTCGGCAGCGAGCGTTTCCGTCGCCTTGAAGCGGCCGTCGGCTGCGAGGTTCTGCATGAACGGGTGGTTGCGCGCGCCGGGGATATGGCCGGCGACCGGGTCGATGGTCTCGTTCTGCCCGGCGAAACGGTCGGCACCGCGCGCGTCGACCACCATGAAGGCAGGCGCGGCGAGATTGGCCAGCACTTCGGCACACGATACCGTGCCCTCCAGCGGCGCTCGCCGGCTGAATACGGCGCCTTGCGCCGCCGGCACGGCGGTGTCGAGCTCGCCGCCGGCTGCCAGCCAGGTGGAGACACCGCCGTCGAGCACCGCGACCTCGGCGTGCCCCATGAGGCGCAGCAGCCACCACGCGCGCGCGGCGAACATGCCGCCTGCGTCGTCGTAGGCGACCACCTGCCGCCCGTCGCCGACGCCGAGCGCGGCGAGGCGCGCGGCGAGCGTGGCAAGCTCTGGCAGCGGGTGGCGGCCGTTGCAGCCGGTCTTGGCGCCGGAGAGGTCGTGGTCGAGGTGCAGGTAGTGCGCGCCGGGCAGGTGGCCTGCGGCGTAGGCGCGCGTGCCGTAATCGGGGTCGGCAAGCTGGAAACGGCAGTCGAGCAGCACGGCCGGGGCGGTGCCGGCCTGCAGTGCGTGCAGCGCCCCACCGCTGATCAGGGTCTGGAACATGGGCAAACTCCTCGTGGATCGGTCACGGCCAGCCTAAGCCGCCCGCCATGCCGATGGCAAGAGGTGCGCTCAACCCAGCAGGATCAGCCCCCACACCGCAGCGACGATGACAAGCCCGGTCAGCTGGGCGGCGCTGCCCATGTCCTTGGCGCGGCCGGCCAGCGGGTGGCGCTCGAGCGAGGTGTGGTCGACCGCCGCCTCGATCGCCGAGTTGAACAGCTCGATCACCAGCGTCAGCAGCACGCTGGCGACCATCAGCGCGCGCTCGGCGCGGCTGACGTCGAACACGAAGGCTGCCGGCACCAGCACCAGCGCGAGCAGGAAGAGCTGGCGGAACGCGGCCTCGTGGCGGAAGGCGGCCGCGTAGCCCGCGAGCGAGTAGCCGAAGGCGTTGATCAGGCGGCGCACGCCGCTTTTGCCCTTGAACGGGCTGATGGAGTCGGACTTCATGGTTGTTCCAGCGTATGGACGACGGCGGGTTTGACCAGCCAGTGGATGCGGCGCGCGAAGGAAGGCGATAGCCAAGCTTCGCCGGCGCCGTCGACCAGCAGGATATCACGCACGCCCATCCTGCGGGCATAGGCGGCCGCCTGCTTGGGGCCGGCAAAATAGAGCGGCTTGCTCACCGCGTCCGACTTGAGCCCGGCGCCCGCGCCCGACGCGAGCACGGTCGCCGCCTGCAGCGCGCAGCCGGTGTTGCCGTCGCGCGGGTCGACCAGGTGGCAGTGGCGCGTGCCGCCCGCCTCGAAGTAGCGCTGGTAGTCGCCCGAGGTGCCGATCGCCTCGCCGTCGGCCAGCTCGACGCTCGCCATCGCCTCGTTGCGGCGCGGGTGGCGGATGCCGACCGTCCACGGCGAGCCGTCGGCCTTCTGCCCCAGCGCGATCACGTTGCCGCCGATATTGACCAGCGCCGAGCGCACGCCAGCCGCCTTGAGGCGCGCGTACGCGCGCTCGAGCGCCCAGCCCTTGGCGACGCCGCCCAGGTCGAGCGCGACTTCGGGCTTGCTGCTGGCGATGCGCCCGCCCTGCACGCTGACGTCGGAGAGGCGCGGTTTGGCGCCGACCAGCGCGGCAAGCTCGGCGGCGCCTGGCGTGACCGGCGCGTAGTTGTCGGCGTGAAAGCCCCACAGCCTGACCAGGCGGCCGATCGCCGGCGAGAAGAGCCCGTCCGACGCCGCCTCGATCGCGCGCGAGCGCGCGATCAAATCTGCAAGATCAGCGCTCACCGGCGCCGGCTCGCCGCGCGCAAACGCGTCGTTGATCGCGACGATTTCGGAGCCCGGCTGCCACGCGTGCAGCCGCTTGTGCAGCGCGTCGAGGTCGGCGAGCACGGCGCCGACCGCACGGCGCGCGTCAGCCTCGGCCGCGCCGTCGACCGTCACCTCGATGCGGGTGCCGAAGGCGTACGCCTCCTGCCGGTAGGGTTCGCGCGCGCCGCACGCCGACAGCAACAAGAGCGCGGCGAGCGCCAGCGCCCTCATGCGCCGGCGCAGGCGCGCTCCAGCGCGTCGATATAGAGGCCGGCCACGTCGAGGCCGGTCTGGTCCATGATCTCGCGGAAACAGGTCGGGCTCGTCACGTTGACTTCGGTCAGGTAGTCGCCGATCACGTCGAGCCCAGCGAGCAGGATGCCGCGGCGCTTGAGTTCGGGGCCGACCGCCTCGGCGATCGCGCGGTCGCGCGCCGACAGCGGGCGCGCCTCACCACGGCCGCCGGCGGCGAGGTTGCCGCGCGTCTCGCCGACCGCCGGGATGCGCGCGAGGCCGTAGTCGACCGGCACGCCGTCGATCACCAGCACGCGCTTGTCGCCGTCGCGGATCTCGGGGATATAGCGCTGCGCCATCACCGTGCGCGTATCGTGGCCGGTGATGGTCTCCAGGATCACGTTGAGGTTGGCGTCGTCCGGGCGCAGCCGGAAGATGCCGGCGCCGCCCATGCCGTCCAGCGGCTTGACAATCACGTCCAGGTGCTGGCGTACGAAGGCCTTGATGCGGGCGCTGTTGCTGGTGACCAGTGTCGGCGCGGTCCACTCGGCGAACTTGAGGATGGCGAGCTTCTCGTTGAAGTCGCGCAGCGCCTGCCCGCTGGTGAACACCTTCACGCCCTGCTGCTCGGCCAGCGTGAAGAGCTGGGTCGCGTACAGGTACTCGAGGTCGAACGGCGGGTCCTTGCGCATCACCACGCAGTTGAACGCGGACAGCGGCAGCCGCTGCGCCGGCTCCTTGCGGAACCAGACCTTGTCGTCGCCGGTCAGGGTGACGCTGCTGGCGTCAACCAGCACGCGGCCGCCCTCGACGGACAGGTCCCCCGCCTCGGCGAACGAGAAGGCATGCCCGCGTGCGTGCGCGGCCTCCATCATCGCAAAGGTGGTGTCCTTGTAAGTTTTGAAGGTCTCGAGCGGGTCGGCGATGAACAGGATGCGCATGTCAGGTCTCGCAATAGGGGGCACGGGCCGGCGTCATGCCGGCCGCAGGGTTGGGGCGCCTCAGGCGTCCGGGTCGGTCGCTTCGAGTTCGAGCGCCGCGGCCAACAGCGCGAGGCGGGCGATCACGCCATAGGCGTAGAAGCGGTTGGGCGGGCAGTCGGGCGCGCCCTGCTTGTCCGGCAGGCACGCGCACTCGAAGGTCAGCGGTACGAAGTGCATGCCCGGCGCGTTGAGGTTCTCGTCGATGCCGCGGCCGGTGTGCACGCGGTAGAAGCCGCCGATCACGTAGCGGTCCATCATGTAGACCACCGGCTCGGCGACCGCCTCGTTGACCGTCTCGAAGGTGTACACGCCTTCCTGCACGATGACCTCGGAGACCTCCAGCCCCTCCTTCACCACCGACATCTTGTTGCGCGCCTTGCGGTTGAGGCCGATCACCTCCTCGCCCTTCTTCACGCTCATCACGCCCATGCCGTAGGTGCCGGCGTCGGCCTTGACGATCACGAAGGGCTCCTGCTCGATGCCGTGCTCGGCGTACTTGGCACGGATCTTCGCCAGCATCCCGTCGACGGTCGCCGCCAGCGCCTCCTCGCCCTGGCGCGAGTGGAAGTCGAGGCCGGAGCACTGTTCGAAGTAGGGGTTGATCGTCCACTGGTCGATCGAGATCAGCTCGGCGAACTCGCGCGCGACCTCGTCGTACGCGGCGAAGTGGTTGGACTTGCGGCGCACCGCCCAGCCCGCGTGCAGGGGCGGCAACAGCGACTGCTCGAGGTTCTGTAGCAGCGGCGGGATGCCGGCGGACAAGTCGTTGTTGAGCAGCACGACGCAGGGGTCGAAGCCGTCGGCGAGCTTCAGGCGGTTGCCCGCGCGCACGATGGGCTCGACGGTCAGCGTGCCGCCGCTGGCGGTGGAAAGCTTGGTCGGCTCGGTCACTTCGGGGTTCAGTGTGCCGACGCGCACCTTGAGCCCGGCCTGCTCGAAGATGTGCACCAGCGTCGCGACGTTCTGCAGGTAGTAGGTGTTGCGGGTGTGGTTCTCGGGGATCAGCAGCAGGCTACGCGCTTCCGGGCACACCTTGTCGACCGCGCTTTGCGCGGCCTGCACCGCCAGCGGCAGGAACTCCGGGTTCAGGTTGTTGAAGCCGCCGGGAAACAGGTTCATGTCGACCGGCGCGAGCTTGAAGCCGCTGTTCCTCAGGTCCACCGAGCCGTAGAACGGGGTCGCATGCTGGTTCCAGCGGGTCCTGAACCAGTGCTCGATCTGCGGCTGCGCGGCGAGGATGCGGCGCTCAAGTTCGAGCAGGGGCCCCTGCAAGGCGGTGGTCAGATGCGGTACGGGCATGGCTTTCCCATCGATCAGTCATTTGTAATCTTGTGATGATGGGGACGCCGGCCGCGCACTTCAAGCGCCGGCACGTCCCCGCGGCAGCGGCAATTCCTCGCCGTAACTCGCCAGGTACAGCCCGGCGAGTTTCTCCCAGTCGAAGAAATGGTTCTGCGGGCCGTTGCTGGTGACCTTGATCGCGCCGATCACGTTGGCCAGACGCCCGGTCACCCGCCAGTCCAGGCCGTGGCGGATGCCGTACAGAAGGCCGGCGCGGAAGGCGTCGCCGCAGCCCATCGGGTCGATCGGCGGCGCGTCCATCTGCACGCGCGGGATCAGGTGCACGCTGTCGTCGGCGTAGATCTCGGCGCCCTTGGAGCCGCGGGTGACGATCAGCGCCTTCACCTTGGCGCGCAGCATGTCGAGGGTCAGCCCGGCGCGCTCGCGGATCAGCTCGCTCTCGTAGTCGTTGATCGCGAGGTAGCTCGCCATCTCGACGATCTCGCGGATCTCGTCGGCCGACAGCAGCGGCAGCTCCTGGCCCGGGTCGAACACGAAGGGGATGCCCGCGGCGTAGAGTTCGCGCGAGTGCTGCAGGAAGGCCGCACGGCCGCCCGGCGACAGGATGGCGACGTCGACCGCGTCGGGCACGTCGGCGATATGGTTGCTGTCGCCGTAGTTCATCGCGCCGGGGTGGAACGCCATCAGCTGGTTGCCGTCGCAGTCGGCGATGCCGAAACATTGCGGGGTATACTGGCCGGGGATCACCTTCACGAAACGGTCGTCGACGCCGAAGTGCTTCAGGTGCTGGCGGTAGGGCGCGAAGTCCTCGCCGACCGCGCCCATCAGGATGGGCTTCTCGCCGAGCATGGCGAGGCTGTAAGCGATATTGCCGGCCGGCCCGCCAAACTCGCGGCGCATGGTCGGCGCGAGGAAGGTGGTCGAGATCTTGTGCAGCTGGTCGGGCAGGATCTGGCTGTCGAAGCGGTCTTCGAACGAAAACAGGGTATCGTAGGCGATCGCCCCGCAGACTAGGATGGCCATGCTCACTCCGCAGCAAAATCAATCGGTGATTCTAACACGACAGGTTTGGCCGGCCAGACGGGCCGACGCGCCGACACCCCCGTACAGGACAAGATAGTCACCATGGTTGGAAAAACGAAACGATTGTTGCCACTGGCAATCCTGCTGTCTTCACTGCTGGCGGTCGCCGCCCCCGCAGCGCAGGCGTCGGCGCTGACCGCCACGCCGTTCGCCACCCTCGCAGGGAAGACGCAGACGCTCGCCGACTACCGCGGCCGCGTGGTGGTGGTGAACTTCTGGGCGAGCTGGTGCGCGCCGTGCCGCGAGGAAATGCCGCTGCTCGAGCGGCTGCGCAATCGCTGGCAGGCAAAAGGCGGCGAAGTGGTCGGCATCGCGCTGGAAGACGCCAGAAGCGCGGCGGCGATGGCGCGTTCGCTTGGCGTGCGCTACCCGATCCTGGTCGGCAACGCCGACACCCTCGCGCTGATGCGCTCCCTGGGCAACCAGGCAGGCGGCCTGCCGTTCACCGTGGTGCTCGACCGCGAAGGCCGCGTGGTCGCGCGGCTGACCGGCAAGCTCTCCGAGCAGAACCTCAGGGACGCGGTCGAACCCAGGCTTTAAACCGCGGCCGCCGGATAAAGACAGGGCGATATCCCAATTGTAAGTTGGTAGGTTGAACCCGGGTTTTGTGTCCGCTGCGCGGACGTGTTTGAGTGCCGCTTCCGCGCGGCGAACGGGCAAGGGGCTTGTCGCGACAAGCCCCTTGCATCCCAAACGCCCCCGAAGGCTCGCGACTTCCCCGTCAACAAAAACGCTGCCGAGGCGCTGGCCAACTCGCGATTCGCTACCGTCGAATCGCTCGAACAAGGGCCAGCTTAAGACCTCGCCAGCGCCTTTGTTGCCGGCGCGAGCCTACGCGGAAGGGAGACTGGCGCAAAAACAGCCAGCAATGTCAGCAACAGCACCACCAACTTTTAATTACGACATAGCCAAAGACAAGCCCTGCGTGCACCGCACGCAGGGGCTGTTGCCTGTCAGGCGGGGCAGGCCCGCCGACTGGTTTTGGCTCAGATCGCCGCGGCGAGGCGGCTGCCCTGGTCGATCGCGCGCTTGGCGTCGAGTTCGGCGGCCACGTCGGCGCCGCCGATCAGGTGCACCTTCACGCCGCGCTCGGTCAAGGGCGCCAGAAGTTCGCGCAGCGGGTCCTGGCCGGCGCAAATGATCACGTTGTCGACCGGCAGCGTCTGCGTCTCGCCCTTGACGGTGACGGTGAGGCCGGCGTCGTCGATGCGCTCGTACTGCACGCCCGACACCATGTTCACCCGCTTCATCTTCAGGCTCTCGCGGTGGATCCAGCCGGTGGTCTTGCCCAGGCCCTCGCCGACCTTGCTGTTCTTGCGCTGCAACAGCCACACCTCGCGGCCGCTCGCGTGCGGCTGCGGGCCACCCTCGGCCAGGCCGCCTGCGCTCTGGCCGCTCATGTCGACGCCCCACTCCTGCATGAACGCTTCGACATTCAGCGAAGTCGACTCGCCCTGCTGGGTCAGGAACTCGGCGGTGTCAAAACCGATGCCGCCGGCGCCGATGATCGCGACGCGCGCGCCGACCGGCTTGCCGTATTTGAGCACGTCGAGGTAGGACAGCACCTTCGGGTGCTCGATGCCGGGGATCGCCGGCAGGCGCGGCGCGATGCCGGTGGCGAGCACCACCTCGTCAAAACCCGCCAGCGCGTCCGCGTCGACGCGCTGGTCAAGCTTCAGCGTCACGCCGGTCTTGTCGATCTGGCGCGCGAAGTAGCGCAGCGTCTCGTAGAACTCTTCCTTGCCCGGAATCTTCTTGGCGACGTTGAACTGGCCGCCGATCTCGCCGGCGGCGTCGAACAGCGTCACGTCATGGCCGCGCCCGGCGGCGACGGTGGCAAAGGCGAGGCCGGCCGGGCCGGCACCGACCACCGCCAGCTTCTTGGGAGATGGCGTTGGCAGGTAGTTGAGCTCGGTCTCGCGGCAGGCGCGCGGGTTCACCAGGCAGCTGGTCAGCTTGCCCTGGAAGATATGGTCGAGGCAGGCCTGGTTGCAGCCGATGCAGGTGTTGATCTCGTCGGCGCGGCCCTCGGCAGCCTTGTTGACGAACTCGGGGTCGGCCAGGAAAGGCCGCGCCATCGACACCATGTCGGCGCAGCCGTCGGCGAGCACCGCCTCGGCGACATCCGGCGTGTTGATGCGGTTGGTGGTCACCAGCGGGATCTTCACCTTGCCCATCAGACGGCGGGTCACCCACGCGAAGCCGGCGCGCGGCACCATGGTCGCGATGGTCGGCACCCGCGCCTCGTGCCAGCCGATGCCGGTGTTGATGATGGTCGCGCCGGCCGCCTCGATCGAGAGCGCCAGTTGCTCGACCTCGTCCCAGCTGCTGCCGTCGTTCACCAGGTCGAGCATCGACAGGCGGTAGATGATGATGAAGTCGTCGCCGACCGCGCGGCGCACCGCCTTCACGGTCTCCACCGCGAAGCGGCTGCGGTTCTCGAAGCTGCCGCCCCACTCGTCGCTACGCTTATTGGTATGCCGCGCGAGGAACTGGTTGATCAAATAGCCTTCCGACCCCATCACCTCGACGCCGTCGTAGCCGGCCAGCCGCGCGAGGCGCGCGCACTCGGCAAAGTCGGCGATGGTGCGCAGGATGTCGTCGCCGCTCAGCTCGCGCGGACGGTAGAAGTTGATCGGCGCGCAGATCGGCGACGCCGACACCAGGTTCTCCTGGAACGAGTAGCGGCCGGTGTGCAGGATCTGCAGCGCGATCTTGCCGCCGGCCTCGTGCACGGCGTCGGTGACGATGCGGTGGTGCGCCACCTCGGCCTCGTCGTTGAGGATGGACGCGCCCGGCGCGACGCGGCCTTCCTCGTTCGGGCCGACGCCGCCGGTGACGATCAGGCCGACCCCGCCCTTCGCCCGCTCCGCGTAGAACGCGGCCATCTTCTCGAAGCCGTGCTCCGACTCCTCGAGGCCGGTGTGCATCGACCCCATCAGCACACGGTTCTTCAGCGTGGTAAAGCCCAGGTCAAGCGGGGCGAGCAGGTGCGGGTAAGCGGTCATCGCGGCGTCCTCGTGTTGGCAAGTATCGGTTTTTTCTGTAAATACCCTGCCGGCGACGATACTTACCAGTCAGTAAGTTGTCAACGCATATGCATAAACAGCGGCCGCGACCGCCTCAGAAGCGCTCGGGCCGCATCACGCCGACGTCGCTGACGTAGAGCACCAGCCCGTAGTCGCGCGCGTAGCGCTCGGCGACGTGGCTGGCGATCGCGTCGGCGACCGCGTCGTCGCAGATCACCTCGACGCGGATATTGCGGTCGAAGCTCCAGGTACCGTGCTTGCTGCCGTGCAGGCCGCCGCCGCGCGCGTCGGTGACGGTGTGGCCGTGCGCGCCCAGCCGGCGCACGTCGCGCGACAGGCGCTCCTCGAGCACCGCCTCGCAGACGATGGTCAGCAGTTTCTTGTGGTGGTATTCCATCAGAGTCCCCAGAAGGTGCGGGTGAACGACCAGTACAGCGGGATGCCGACGATCAGGTTGAACGGGAAGGTCAGCCCCAGGCTCGCCGCCAGCGACAACGCCGGGTTCGCCTCGGGCACCGCGATGCGCATCGCCGCCGGCGCGGCGATATAGCTCGCCGACGCAGCGAGCACCGCGAGCAGCAGCGCGCCGCCGGCTGACAGGCCAAGCAGCGCGGCGGTGCCCAGGCCGGCCAGCGCGAACGCAGGCGGCACCGCCAGCGCGACTACGGCGATGAACGCGCCGGTGTGCCGCAGTTCCCCCAGCCGCGCGGCGGTCAGCAGGCCCATCTCCAGCAGGAACAGCGACAACAGCGGCTTGAACAGGTCGATATACAGCGGCGACAGCTTCTGCATGCCCGCCTCGCCGATCGCCCAGCCGATCAGCAGGCCGCCGGCGAGCAACACCATGCTCTTGCCCAGCAGCACCTCGTGCGCGAGGCGCCCCCACTCGACGCGGCGCTGCCCTCCGCAACGCGCGAGTAGCACGCCGACGATCAAGGCCGGCATCTCCATCACCGCGAGGAACAGCGTGAGCTTGGGTTCCCAGCTGACGCCCTGGCGGGCGAGGAAGCTGACCGCGACCGCGAAGGTGACCACGCTGACCGAGCCGTAGTGCGCGGCGACCGCCGCCGCGTCGGCGCGCGCGAGTTTCAGGCGCAACAAGGCAAAGGCGGCGACCGTCAGCGCGGCGCCGAGCAGCACCACCGCGCCGACTTCGAGCGCGAGCGCGGGCGACGCGAACTTGGCGAGCGCGACGCCGCCCTTGAGGCCGATCGCGAGCAGCAGGTAGACCGACAGGCTTTCATAGAGCGCGGCCGGCAGCTTGAGGTCGGCGCGGGCAAGCCCGGCGCCCAGGCCGAGCAGGAAGAAGAGGACGACGGGATCTAGCGGCATGGCAGCACGTTTGCATGAAGACGCCGCCATCATATCGGAAAGGGCTGGCCGGCCAAACCCTGCCGCGGGCAGGGTTCAGGCGCCGAACGGCGCGGGGTCGAAATCGGGGTTGGTCAGCGAGGTCAGCACATGGTCGCGCCACGCGCCGCCGATATACAGGTAGTCGCGGGCGAGGCCCTCGCGGCAGAACCCCAGCCGCTCAAGCACCCGCGCGCTGCGCGCATTGTCCGGCTGGTAGTTGGCCTGCAGCCGGTGCAGACAGAGCGGGCCGAACGCGAAGGCGATCACCTCGGTCAGCGCCTCGTGCATCAGCCCCTGCCCCTGGTGCGCCGCGTCGAGGCTGTAGGCGAGGCAGCCGGCCTGCAGCACGCCGCGCACGATATTGGAGACGTGCACAGCGCCCAACACCCGCGCCGGCGCGCCCGGCAGCGTCAGCAGGTAGGTGAGGCCGCTGCCCTCTTCCCACTCGCGCACGCGGGCGCGCAAGCGCGCCTGCCAGAACGCCTCGGTGAAGCACTGCGGCGGCGCCATCGGCTCCCAGCGTTCGAGGTGGGCGCGATTGGCGAGCGTGTAGGCAAGGCAGGCGAGGGCGTGCCGCTCGCACGCGGGGACGAGGCGCAGCCTTGCGCCCGTGAGCACCGGCAGCACGTCCCCGCCCATCGCGCCTTAGCCTGCGAGGCGCTCGAGTGCTTCGCGGTACTTGGCCGCGGTCTTCTCGCGCACGTCCAGCGGCACCACCGGCGCCGGCGGCTGCTTGTCCCAGCCGGACGCCTCCAGCCAGTCGCGCACGAACTGCTTGTCGAACGACGGCGGGTTGCCGCCCTCGGCGTAGCTGTCGGCCGGCCAGAAGCGGCTGGAGTCCGGCGTCAGCGCCTCGTCCATCAGCGTCAGCGTGCCGTTTTCGTCGAGGCCGAACTCGAACTTGGTGTCGCAGATGATGATGCCGCGCGTCGCCGCGAACTCGGCGGCGGTCTTGTAGAGCAGGATGGCGGTGTCGCGCACCTTCTCGGCCAGCTCCGCGCCGACAATCTCGCAGCAGCGCGCGAAGTCGATGTTCTCGTCGTGGTCGCCGACCGCCGCCTTGGTCGACGGCGTGAAGATCGGTTCGGGCAGCCTGGACGCCTCCTTGAGGCCCACTGGCAGTTCGATGCCGCATACGGTGCCCGAGCGCTGGTATTCCTTCCAGCCGGACCCGGCGAGGTAGCCGCGCACCACCGCCTCGATCGGCACCGGCTTCAGGCGCTTGGCGACCACCGCGCGGCCCTCGACCTGCGGCAGGTCTTCGGCCGCCACCACGTCCTCGGGCTGGTCGCCGGTCAGGTGGTTGGGCACCACGTCTTTGAGCTTGTCGAACCAGAAGTTGGAGATCGCGGTCAGGATCTGGCCCTTGCCCGGGATCGGGTCGTCGAGGATGACGTCGAACGCCGACAGGCGGTCGGTCGCGATCATCAGCATGCGTTGATCGTCGATCGCGTACAGGTCGCGGACCTTGCCCGCGTAGATCTTGTTCAGGCTCTTGAGGTCGGTCGAGGTGATGCCGGTCATGGTCTTTCCACAAGCAAAGGTAAAAAGGCGGCGCCCGGGCGCCGCCTGCAATCGGTTTAGAGGGTGCCCTTCAGCGCCTCGGCCTGCTCGAGCGCGGCGTCGGCCGAGTCGGCCATCACGTTGAAGTGGCCCATCTTGCGGCCCTTGCGGGCCTCGCGCTTGCCGTAGAGGTGCAGCTGCGCGTTCGGCGCCTCCATCAGCACCGACCAGTCGGGTTCGCCGCCGTCGTCCTGCCACACGTCGCCCAGCAGGTTGACCATCACCACGGGGGTGAGCAGCGTGGTCTTGCCCGGCAACAGGCCGCACATCGCGCGCACCTGCTGCTGGAACTGGTCGGTCACGCAGGCGGTCAGCGTGTAGTGGCCGGAGTTGTGCGGACGCGGCGCGATCTCGTTGACGACCAGGGCGTCGTCGGCGAGCACGAAGAATTCGACGGCGAGCACGCCGACGTAATCCAGCGCGTCGGCAAGCGCGAGCGCCATCGCCTGCGCACGCTCGGCAAGCGCGGGGGCCACACGCGCCGGCACGATGGATACGTCGAGGATGCCGCCCTCGTGGCGGTTCTCGGCAAGCGGGAACACCGCCGACTGCGCGTCGCTCACGCGGGTGACGATGGCCGACACTTCAAGTTTCAGCTCCAGCATCTTCTCCAGCACGCAGGCGACGCCCAACTGGCCGTACGCCTCGCGCGCCTCGGCCGGCGTCTTCACGCGGACCTGGCCCTTGCCGTCGTAGCCCAGCCGCGCGGTCTTGAGGATGCCCGGAAGATAAGCCGACAGCGCGTCGTCAGACATGCCGGCGAGCGCGTCCGCACCTTCCAGCGCCAGATACGGCGCAGTCGGCAGGCCGGCCTTGCCGATCCACGCCTTCTCGCTGATGCGATCCTGCGCGACGGCCACGCAGTCGCCGGACGGCGACACCCGGGTGAGCGCGGAGAGCGCGCGCATCGCGTTTGCGTCGACGTTCTCGAATTCGGTGGTCACCGCGGCGCAGGTTTCGCCCAGCGCCTTGAGCGCGGCCTCGTCGCCGTACGGCGCGCACAGGTGCACGTCGGCGAACTCGGCCGCCGGCGAGAGCGGGTCGGGCTCGAGCACGGTGACACGGTAGCCCATGGTCTTGGCGGCGACGGTGAACATGCGGCCCAACTGGCCGCCGCCGATGATGCCCAGCATCGCGGGCGGCAGGATCGCAGCCATCACTCGACCTCCGGCAGCGTCATCGCGAGCACCGTCTCTTCCTGGCGGCGGCGGAACGCCTTGAGCGCTTCGGTCAGTTCCGGACGGGTGGTCGCCAGTTGCGCGACGGCAAACAAGGCGGCGTTGGCGGCGCCCGCCTCGCCGATGGCGAAGGTGGCGACCGGGATGCCCTTGGGCATCTGCACGATGGACAAGAGCGAGTCCTCGCCGCGCAGGTACTTGGACGGCACCGGCACGCCGAGCACCGGCACGTGGGTCTTGGCGGCGAGCATGCCCGGCAGGTGGGCTGCGCCGCCGGCGCCGGCGATGATCGCCTTCAGGCCGCGCGCCTCGGCTTGTTCGGCGTAGGAGAACAGCAGATCGGGCGTGCGGTGCGCCGAGACGACCCGCGTCTCGAAAGCGACGCCGAACTCCTTGAGCACGCGCGCGGCGTGCTGCATCACGTCCCAGTCACTGTTGCTGCCCATCACGATACCGACTTCGATCATGCCGTATTCCGCCTGTCTAGCTGAGATTGAGAGAGCCCGGATTTTACCCGAACGCGGCGCGCGCCCGTTACCATTTATTATCTTGACATCAAGAAACGGCAGGGGCCCTACATCGACTTCAGTTGCTGGCGCGCCTTGGCGGCGGCGTCCGAGTTCGGGTAGCGCTTGATCAGCTTCTGCAGCGTCGCGCGCGCCTGGTCGACCTGCTCCAATTCGCGCTGGGCGTTGGCGACATTGCGCAGCGCGTCCGGCGCGCGCGCATGGTTAGGGTTCTCTTCGGCAAAGCGGCGCTGGATGTCGATCGCCGCGTCGTACTGGCGAAGCGCGGTATGCGCGACGCCGCGCCAGTAGGTGGCGTCCACCGCCTGTGGCGTAGCGGGGTGCGCGTCGGCGAACGCCTTGAGCTGGACGATGGCACCTGCGAAGTCGCGCGCGCGCAAGGGGGCGAGCGCGGCGTCGTACGCCGCCTGCACCGGGTCGGCGGCGGGTGCGCCGCCAGCGTTTGCCACGCCCGCCGCAGTCTGCGCCGTGCCGGCCGCGCCGCCACCTTCGAAGCGGGCGAGGCGCTGGTCGATATCGGCGTACAAGTCGTTCTGCCGCTTGGCGAGCTCGCCGATCCGGTACTGCAGCATCTCGTTGTCGCCGCGCAGCTTGGCCACCTCGGCCTGCATCGCGTCGACCTTGCCGACCATTTCCAGCAGACGCTCGTTGCTGATCCTCGACTCGATCTGCGACAGGCGGGAGGTCGCCTCGCGGTTGACCTGGTCGAGGCGGGCACGGGTCTCGTCGAGCTCGGACGTGCTCGCGCAGGCGGCGAGCATAAGCGGCAACGCGAGCGGGGCCAGACGGCGGATGGACATTCGGTTCTCCACTTGGGGCGGCAACGCCGCCGGTTCAGGGTTGTGCCACGGGCGGGTAATAGAGCTCGACGGCCGGCTTGTCGCCGGCGGTCGCCGCACCGAAGCTCGGCACGATCTGCGCGGCGCTGGCACCCGCGCCCTGCAGCGCGGCAGCCGCGGCCTGCCGCGCGGCGTCACCGGCACCGTGGCCGCGCAACACCACGCGCTGGCCCGGGTTGGCCTTCAGGCAACGCGCGCTCTCTTCGAGTGCCTTGCGCTCCGCCTCGCTGAACGGATAGAACAGCATGGTCTGCGGCGCGCCCGGGCACGCGGCGGCACCCAGGCTGATGCCAAGCACCGGGCCGATGCCGCCCATCGCGAGGTCGGGCCTGGGCGCGACCGGCTCGAGCGGCGACGCAGTAGGATGTGGCGTGCCTGCACACGCGGCGAGCAACAGGACGGGCAAGGTCAGGGGCAGCAGTCTTGGCATGATGGAATCCTCGGGCAAGGGGCGGGCGCGACGGCGCCCACCCTACCCGACCAGCTTAGACAAGCCGCCCGGAAAACCGCCCGCTTAGCGGTAGGCGACGTCGGCGCGGCGGTTCTCGGCGAAGTCCGCCGCGCTCGAGCCTTCGGCGCGCGGCTTCTCCTTGCCGTAGCTGACCGCTTCGAGCTGATCGCCCTTCACGCCGAGCACTTCGAGCGCGTTCTTCACGCTCTCGGCACGGCGCTGGCCGAGCGCGAGGTTGTACTCGCGGCTGCCGCGCGCGTCGGTGTTGCCCTGGATCTGCGCCTGCTGGCCCGGGTTCGCCTTGAGGAACTCGGCGTGCTGCGAGACGCGGGCCTGCTGGTCAGCGCGGATCGCGTTCGAGTCGAAGTCGAAGTACACGCTCTCCTTGGCCAGACGCGCGCGCTCGGCAGCCAGGCGCGCCTGCGCCTCGGCGGCGGCGTCAACCGCCGGCGTGACCGGCGCGGTCACCACTGGCTGCTGTACGGCGGGCGCGGTGTCGGCCGGTGCCGGCGGCTGCGTGCTCGAGCACGCGGCCAGCAGCGACGCGATTGCGGAAGCCATCAAAACTCGCTTGAACATGGTAAACCCCCTTGGTCTGAAAAATGGTCGGTGTTGGAACATGCTTTAAGGGCGGGCCGGGCCCCACGCGGGGTCCTGCACCTCGCCGCTGACGGTCCCCAGGCGTACCTTGCTGGTGCCGTCGGGCGAACTCGCCCACAGCACGCTTCGTGCGCCCGCGTCACTCGCAAAGAGCACCATGCGGCCGTTCGGCGCGAAGCTCGGCGACTCGCCGTACACCTCGTCGCTGACCACCCGCGCGTCGTTGCTGGCCAAATCGTGCACCACCACGCGGAAGCGGCCGCCTTCGCGCCGCATATAGGTGAGCTGCTTGCCGTCCGGCGAGAAGCGCGGCGACACGTTGTAGCTGCCCTGCCAGCTGACGCGCTGCGGCTCGCCGCCGGCGGCCGGCATCACGTAGACCTGCGGGCCGCCGCTGCGGTCGGACACGAAGGCGATGCGGCTGCCATCCGGGCTGAAGTCGGGCTCGGTGTCGATCGCGCCCGAGCGGGTCAGCCGCTGCGGCGCGCCGCCGCCAGCGCCGACCAGATAAATTTGCGAGTTGCCGCTGGTGGTCAGCACCACCGCCAGCGCCTGACCGTCCGGCCGCCACGCCGGCGCCGAGTTGCTGCCGCGGTAGTTGGCAAGCACGCGGCGCTGGCCGCTGCCGAGGTCCTGCACCCACACCACCGGCTTGCCGGTCTCGAACGACACGTAGGCAAGCCGCCCGCCGTCCGGGCTCCACGCCGGCGAGATGATCGGCTCCTTCGAGCGCAGCACGGTGCGCGCGTTGCGCCCGTCCACATCGGACACCTGCAGCGCGTAGCTGCCACGCCCTTCCTTCAGCACGTAGGCGATGCGGCTGAGGAAGAAGCTCGGCTCGCCGAACAGCGCGCGGTAGACGGCGTCGGCGATGCGGTGGCCGGCGTCGGCCAGCGCGGCGGGCGGCACTTCGTAGCCGCCCTCGGCGAGCACCTTGCGCGGCGCGAGCTGCACCAATTGGTAGTCGACGCGGGTGAGCCCGCCTGTGCCCGCGCTCATGCGCCCGGCGAGCACCGCGTTGGCGCCCAGCGTGCGCCACACCGGCGCGTTCAATTGGGCGGCGTCGGCGGCGATGGCGCCTGCCGGCACCGGTTTCAAGTCGACCATGCCGGTCAGCGCGAGGTCGCCGCGCACGATGCCGGTCAGCGCATCGCCTGCCGCTTCGCCCGCGAACGCCGGCACCGCCAGCGGGTAGCGGTTGGCGCCGCCGCCGACGATGTCGACCGACAGGTCGGCGCGCGCGAAGGCCGCCACCCACAAAAGAAGCAGGCCGGCCAGGCGCCGGCACCACAGGCTGTTCAGCATGCGTGTCCCTTCAAACAATCAGTCGCGCGGCCGGAACCGCAGCGTGTATTCGCGGTAGTCGGCGAAGCTTGCGCCGGCAGGCAGCGGCGGGAAGCTGCGCGCCTGCCACACCGCGGCCTGCACCGCGTCGTCGTACGCGGCCGACCCGCTCGACTTGATAAGCTTCACCTGGCGCACCTCGAGCGTCGGCAGCAGCGTCACTTTGAGCACCGCCTCCGGGTTGCCGGACAGACCCGGCGGCACCACCACGTACGGGCGGATGCGCCCGCGCACGCGGTCCAGATAGCCGGCGTCGGCGCCGGCACGGCCGTTCGGCGAGCCGCCGACCACGCCCTGCTTGCCGCCTTTCTGGCTGACGCTGCCGGCGCCGGGGCCGGCCGGCCCGCCGAGGTCGGACAACAGGTCGTCCGCGATATTGCCGCCCTTGGCCGGTGGCGCCTTGCCTGGCGAAGCCTTGGCCGGCGTGCCCTTGGGCTCGGACTTGGCAGCTTCCGCCTTGGCCGGCGGGCGCTTGGCCGGCGGCTCGGGCGGCGCGGGTTGCGGCTTGGCCGGTGCCGGCGCCTTGGCGTCGGCAAGCTTGACCTTGGCGTCGGCGAGGGGCGGCGCAGGCGGCGGCGGGGCCGGAACGGCGGGCGTCGGCGCCGCTTGCGGCACGGGCGCAGCTTCGGGCGCAGGCGGTGCAGGTTCGGCCGGGGCAACCGGCGCGGGGCGTGCGCCGCCCGGCTTGCCGTCGCCACCGCCGGCGATCAGCTCGACCGACATCGGCGGCGCGCCGGTGAGCTTCACCTCAGGCGCAAACGTCACCAGCAGCAGGCCGGCCACCAGCAGGTGCAGCCCGGCCGACAGCACCAGCGAGCGGCGCGGCGCGCCGCCTGAAACGTGCGCCATGGCCTCAGCCGTCCTGGCGGACGGTCAGCGCGACGCGGCTGACGCCTGCCTGGTACAGGCGGTCGGCGATGGCGACCACCTCGCTGTAGCGGGCGTCGCGCGACGCCGAGATCGCGACCGGGCGGCCGCCGGCGGCCAGCGGCGCGACGGCGGCGACCAGCGCGTCGAGGTTGTCCGCGTCGTGCGACTTGCCGTCGAGCGCCCAGCCGTAGCGGCCGCCGTCGAAGCGGACTTCGACCGGCGAGACGTCGACCTGCGCGGCGCGGCTGACGCTGGGCACCTCGATCACGCCCGGCGAGAACATCGGCGCGGTCACCATGAAAATCACCAGCAACACCAGCATCACGTCGATGTAGGGCACGACGTTCATCTGGTTGATCATGCGTCGGGGCTTGCGGTTGAGCATGTTCCAATCATTCCGGATACATTGCGGGCAGACAAGTGCGCCGCAACAAAAGTTCAGCGGCGGGTCAGCAAGGTGAGGCCGTCGCCCACCGGCACCACGCACATCTCGAAGCGTTCGTCGAGCACCAGCGCGGCGTTGAACGCGTGCATCAGCGCGACGCCCGGCGGGTCGCCCGCCTGCGGCGACACCACGCGGCCGGACAGGAACACGTTGTCGACGGCGATGATGCCGCCCGGGCGTACCAGCGTGTGGCAGGCGTCCAGATAAGCGGGGTACGACGGCTTGTCGGCGTCGATGAAGGCGAAATCAAAACGGCCGGCCTCGCCCTCGGCGATCAGCGCCTTAAGCGTATCCAGCGCCGGCCCCATCCTGAGGTCGACGCGGTCGGCGACGCCGGCCTTCTGCCAGTACTCGCGTGCGATGGCGGTGAAGGTCTCGCTGACGTCGCAGGCGGTGACCCGCCCCGCCTCGCCCATCGCCAGCGCGGCGGACAGCGAACTGTAGCCGGTGAACACGCCGACCTCGAGGTAGCGGCGCGCGCCGGTGAGGGTCAGCAGCCAGCGCATCAGCTGGCCCTGCTCGGGCGCGATCTGCATCTTGGCGAGGCGGTGGCCGGCGGTGAAATGGCGCAGCTCGGCGAGCACCGGGTGCTCGGTCAGGCCGATGTCGAGCAGGTAGGCGTGAAGTTGCGCGTCGAGCGCCACGGTACGGCTGGTCATGACTTCCTTACACAAAAAACAAGACGCCCTGTCGGGCGTCTGGCGTCGACCCGCCCCTTATTCGGGCTGGTAGACGTACGGCTTTTGCGGCACCTTCGAGTCGCGGTAACGCGCGAGCGCGTCGAGGTCGACCTGGCGGTCCCACCAGGTCAGGCGCAGTTCGCGCCGCTCGGTGTCGACCTCGGGGTGCTGCTGCAGGAAGCCGTTGATGAAACGGGTGAATTCGGACTGGTACATCGTGATTCTCCTGTTGTTGTGCGGCGATTGTAACCGAATCCGTGTCCCGCGGCAGGCGGCGCTTAAGGCGCCTGCCCGACCCACAGGCTGTTGCCCGGCACGGCCTTGGCGGCCTTCTTCACGCAGGCCGCCGCGCGCGCGACTTCGTCGCCGCTGGCGTAGCGCCCCACCGTGCACTCGACGACGCCGACCGACACCGACGTCAGCGCGAAGAAGCGCGTCTCGCCGTCGCGCCCGGCGATGCGGAAGCCGCCGGCCGCCACATGCTCAGCGCTGAAGCAGCGGCGCACCTCGCGCTCGAACATCGGCAGCAGCCGCGACAGCCGCGCGTGCCAATCGCCGCTCTCCATCACCACCACGAAGTCATCGCCGCCGACATGGCCGACGAAGTCGAGCTGAGGGTCGCAGACCTCGACCAGCAGGCGTGCGAGCAGGCAGATCAGCCGGTCGCCCTCGCTGTAGCCGTACAGGTCGTTGAACGGCTTGAAATGGTCGAGGTCGGCGTAAGCGACGACGAAGTCGCGCATCGCCTGCAAGCGGCTAGCCACCGCCTCGGTGATCGGCACGTTGCCCGGCAGCCCGGTCAGTGGGTTCGCGTAGCGCGCTTCGCTGATCTGCAGCTCGGTAATCTTGCGGATCAGGTCGAAACCGGTCGCCATCCCCAGGTAGCGGCCGTGCTCGGTGACGACGAAGCCGTCGATCAGCGCGTTGCGGCCACTGGCGGCGACCCGGGCCGACAGCTCGTGCAAGTCGAGCGAGGCATCGACGCACATCGGCTGGCGGTCGGCCAGCGCCGCGCACGGTTTCTTGCCGAACAGCTCGCGGTTGAACGGGCGGGCGAAGCTCTCCAGGAAGGCATGCCGGCGCAGGATGCCGACCGCCTGCCCGTGCTCGACCACCGGGATCGCGAAGAGCTCGGGGTCGGCGATGAAACGCTGGTACGCGTCCTCGCTCGGCGACGCAGGCGACAGCGGGTCGATCCCCACGCACAGCGTGCGCGCGCACAGCGCGCCGGCGACCACAGGCGCCTCCTCCTGCTGCGGCATGAACAGCATCGAGCCTTCGCCCGCCTCCTGCGGTTGCGCCGCCGGACGGCCCAGCAGGTAACCCTGGCCGCAGCCCACCCCCAGCCGCTGCAAGAGGCGCAATTCGTGCAGGGTCTCGATGCCCTCGGCGATCAGCTGTGCGCGCGACGCGCGCGCGAGTTCGACCATGCTGCGCACCACCTGCTCCTTGAACGGCTCCTGATGCAGACGGTAGGCGAAATGCTTGTCGAGCTTGACGAACTCGGGCTTGAGCTCGGACCACAGCCTCAGGTTGGAGAAGCCCTCGCCCATGTCGTCCAGCGCAAGGCGGAAGCCGTGCGCGCGCAGCCGCTCGATCGCCGACTTGAGCTCCTGGTAGCCGGCCGACGGCCTAAACTCGGTCAGCTCGATCACCACCCGCGCAGGGTTGAGCGATAGCTCGGCCATCCGCGCGAGCACCGGTTCGGCGTTGGCGCTCCACGCCATCAGCCCGTCCGGCGTCATGTTGAGGAACAGCGTCGCGTCGGCGACGCGCGCGGCAAACGCCTCCAGCACCGAGTCGCGGCACAGCGCGTCGAGCTCGGCCAGCCGCCCGTAGTGCGCGGCGCGCGCGAACAATTCAAGTGGCGATTCGACCAGCGAGCCGCGCGGCCCGCGCACCAGCGCCTCGTAACCGAGCAGCCGGCCGTTGCCTAGGGTGAAGATGGGTTGCAACAGCACGTCGAGGCGTCCGCCGGCGAGGACGGCGTCCAGCTCGGGGCAGCACAGCATGGGTTCGGATAGGCGCACGGAAAGTCCTCTTGGAATTTCCGCAAATCTACCGAATCAGCGTGACATTTTTATAAAGACAGCCTAGGTAAGCTTGTACGACTGCAGGTGGATCGACGTCTCGGTCGCGCTGATCCCCTTGATCAGGCGAATGCGCTCCATCACCCGCGCGAGCTCCGCCAGGTTGGGCGCGACCAGTTCCGCGAGCAGGTCCCAGCGCCCGTTGGTGTCGTGCAGCGCGCTGACGCCGGGCTCGCCCAGCAGGATGGCCAGCACCTGGCGGGTCTGGTTGCCCTCGATGGCGATGCTCATCCACGCGCGGATCTCGTCCGGCCGGGCGTCCGGGCGCAACTGCAGCGCGTAGCCGACGATCACCCCGCTGTCCTCGAGGCGGGCGAGACGGTTGGCGACGGTGCCGCGCGAGACGCCGAGCTTGCGCGCGAGCGTCGCCGTCGGCAGGCGGGCGTTGGCCCTGAGCAGGGCCAGCAATTGTTGGTCGAGTGCGTCCATACCGGCATTCTGCCAAAGAATGCTGGCGAAACGCCAATATCATGACGAAACGCGCACACTTTTGCCGCTTCCGCCTGACCTTGCCCGTCGCCAGAATGAAGCCATCCCCACCGCACGACGGAGCGCTACCATGACCCTGCTGCTGACTCCCCGCGACGTCGCCCGCATCGTCGCCCACCACGGCCTGCCCCACTTCCTCGGCACGCTGGCCGACCGCATCGAGGCCGACTTCTGCCGCTGGGAAGAATTCGACAAATGCCCGCGGCTGGCCAGCCACAGCGACGTTGGCGTGATCGAGCTGATGCCGGTCGCCGACGCGCACGACTACAGCTTCAAGTACGTGAACGGCCACCCGGGCAACACTCGCCACGGCCTGCCGACGGTGATGGCCTTCGGCGTGCTCGCCGACGTCGCCACCGGCACGCCGCGCCTCCTGAGCGAGCTGACCGTCACCACCGCGCTGCGCACCGCGGCGACCTCGGCGATGGCTGCACGCAAACTGGCGCGCGCTGGCAGCAAGGTGATGGCGCTGATCGGCAACGGCGCGCAGGCCGAATTCCAGGCGCTGGCCTTCCACCATCTGCTGGGCATAGCGGAGCTGCGCCTCTACGACATCGACCCGGCCGCCACCGCCAAGCTGATCAACAACCTGGGCGACACCCCCGGCCTCCGGCTAAGCGTGTGCGCGAGCGTGCGCGAGGCGGTCGCCGGCGCCGACATCGTCACCACCATCACCGCCGACAAGACGTACGCGACCATCCTCGACGCCGACATGCTGACCCCCGGCATGCACCTGAACGCGGTCGGCGGCGACTGCCCGGGCAAGACCGAACTGGCCGCCGGCGTGCTCGAACGCAGCAAGGTGTTTGTCGAGTTCGAGCCGCAGACGCGCATCGAGGGCGACCTGCAGCAGATGCCCGCCGACTTCCAGGTGACCGAGCTGTGGCGCGTGCTGACCGGGCAGGCGCCGGGGCGCAGCGCCGACACCGACATCACGCTGTTCGACTCGGTCGGCTTCGCGCTGGAAGACTACTCGGCGCTCGCCACGCTGGAGCACGAGGCGCGCGAACAGGGCGTCGGTAGCGACATCGAACTCGTGCCGCAGCTGGCGGACCCGAAGAACCTGTTCGGCCAGTTGCGCGTGTAAGGTGGCCCATCCCGCCACCGGCGGGGCAGCCTCTTGACCGAAAAACGCGGACAGTATTACGATTGGCCGCACGAAATGACGGGCCGATAGCTCAGCTGGGAGAGCGCTGCGTTCGCAATGCAGAGGTCGAGGGTTCGATCCCCTTTCGGTCCACCAGACACCCCAAAAACCAACCGCACGCGGTTGGTTTTTTCATGCACGCGTCCCTTCGCCATCCCCATGACTGTCGCCTGAAACGGGACAGTGAATTGCGCGCCGCGCGTATCGTACCGGCTGCCACCCTCCTATCATGCAAAGCGTTGCGGTGCCGCGACTGCGGCGCCGCTCCTTACCGTTACCCCTGCAAGGAGTGTCCACACATGGCTGACATCGTCGTCGTTTACCATTCCGGCTACGGCCACACCCAACGCATGGCGCAAAGCGTCGCCGAGGGCGCCGGCGCCCGCCTGCTCGCGATCGACGCCGAAGGCAACCTGCCGGACGGCGGCTGGGAGGCGCTCGCCGCCGCCGACGCGATCATCTTCGGCAGCCCGACCTATATGGGCAGCGTCAGCTGGCAGTTCAAGAAGTTCGCCGACGCCTCGTCCAAGCCGTGGTTCGGCCAGCAGTGGAAGGACAAGCTGTTCGCCGGCTTCACCAACAGCGCGACGATGAACGGCGACAAGCACTCGACGCTGCACTACATGATGACGCTGGCGATGCAGCACAGCGGTCTGTGGGTCGGCACCGGCATGATGCCGAGCAACAGCAAGGCCGCCGGCCGCAACGACGTCAACTATGTCGGCTCGTTCTCCGGCGCGATGGCGCAAAGCCCGTCAGACGCCGGCGTCGACGAGATGCTGCCGGGCGACCTGGAAACCGCGCGCCGGTTCGGCGAGCGCGTCGCCCAAGCGGCCGCGCGCTGGGCACGCTAAGCGCCGCCCCGGTACATCCTCGCACACGCCCGGCCCCGGCCGGGCGTTGTCTTTGTCGCCGGCACGCAGCAATCCGCCGACAAGGAGGCCACGCCGGCAACCGCCAGCGCCGCGCCTGCCGCCCATCCCTGTCATGCGGGACACCCTCAGCAGTAGCCACCATGCACCCGCCTAAGCTTGGCATGAGCCGCTCCAAGCCATTAACATAGCGAAAATAATCGATCTAATTTCGAGTAAACCCTGCCACGCACAAGGACACATCGACCATGGGGTCTGCATATGCCGGAGCGAGACATCAGACGGGCCGCGCAGACGAGAACACGCGGCTCGGGCAGGCACTGCGCGATTGCCAGCTGCAACTGGAAGAGGAACGCCTCGCCCACGCCAGGGCACGCAGCGAGCTAGCTTATTTTCGCGAAATCATCGATGCGCTGCCCGCGCCGATCTTCGCCAAAGACGCCGCGCTGCGCTTCGTGTTCTTCAATCGTGCCTACGAAGCGTTTTTCGGCATCGAGCGGGACGACTATCTGGGCAAGACCGTGCTCGAGCTCGGCTTCCTTCCCGAGAGCCAGCGCCAAAGTTACCAGCAGGAAGACGCCGAGATGCTGCGTACCGGCGGGATGGCGATACACGAAAAGGTTTTCGGCCTTCCCGGCGGCGAGACGCGCACCGCGATGTACTGGAGTCAAGGAATCCTTGACGCTCAGCAGCATGCACTCGGCCTGATCGGCATGATCGTCGATATCACGGAACAGCAAGCAGAACACCAGAGCCTCAGCCAGAAATTCGAACAGCTCGTCCAGGCCCACGAGCAGGCACGCACGCTCAGCCTGACCGACGAACTGACGGGGCTGGCCAACCGGCGCGCCGCCACGCTGCGTCTGCAGGCATTGATCACCCAGGCGGAACTGGGGTGTCGGGACGGCCTGAGCGTGATCATGTTCGACCTCGACCACTTCAAGGCAATCAACGACACCCACGGCCATGACGCGGGCGACCTGGTATTGCAGGGCTTCGCCGAAATCATGCGCAGCACCTGCCGGCAGACCGATACGGTCGCGCGGCTGGGAGGCGAGGAATTCCTGTGCCTGCTACCGGGCGCGCAGGCGGCAACCGCCTTGCAAGTCGCCGAGCGCATCCGCAATGCACTGTCCGAACTCGCGGCCAGTCCCGGCCCGGTGCGCTGCAGTGCGGGCATTGCCAGTATCGGGCCGGGAGACACCGCGGCGACGCTGATCAAACGCGCGGACAGCGCGCTGTACCGGGCCAAGCAGACGGGCCGCAACCGCTCGCTCGTCTTCTGAATTTTGCGTCACCTGACCGGCGTGGCGCGGCCCGAGCAGCCTTCCGCGCCAGCAGCCGGCGCCCTGACAGCGCCGGTTGCGCTCGGCCACCTCCCTGCCCGCCATCGACACGAAGCCCCAGCACGCAACCTCGCCCAGCGTCCTGCACACCGCGCTGGCGATCACCTTTCCGTGCAGCCCGAGCGGCAGCCAAGGAGTCAGCAAAGCAATCCCCCGCAGCAGGTTCGACAGCACGAAGATCACCTGTACCTGCCAGCCCCCCTCGGATGCCCTCTTGCCGCTCCTTCGTCGCCGAGCGTCTCCGGATTACAGCTTGCCCAGCGCGCGCTGGTTGGAGAAAAACACATTGTCCATCTCGAGCACCTCGCCGGCGGTCAGCGCCGCGACCCACGCGTCGGTCGACGCTACGGCGGCGAACGCGGTGTGCGCGACCACGGTGAACACGCGGTGGATTTCCTCTGCGCTCGCCTCGCCGATCGCGTTGCGGTAAGGCAGCGAGCCGGCCGCGTCGTGCAAGAGTTCGGCCTTCCAGCCCGCGTGCTGCAGCATGCGCACCGTCGAGTCGTCACAGTTGTGCGTCATGTAGCCGACCACGGTGACGGTGTCGATGCCGTGCTTGGTCAGCCACGCGGCAAGCCCGGTGTCGGGCGTCAGCACGCTGGCCAGTTCCTTCTCGACCAGGTGGTCCCAGTGCTTGTCGGCCACCGATGCGTGCAGCCTGGCGCCTTCGCTGTCGCGGGCAAACACCGGGAAGCCGGCCGGGAAGAACTGCTGCACCATCACGATCGGGATGCCGGCGGCCTCGGCCGCGTCCATCGCGCGCACGATATTCGGCAGGGAAACGTCGAGCGGCGGGTACTCTATCTTCAGCTTGCCGGTGACGTACTCGTTCTGCACGTCGATCACCAGCAACGCGCGTTTCGGGGCTTGGGCCATCTTTGCTCTCCATCAGGCTGGGGTAACCATCCCAGTCTGGGCCGGCAATGCTTGGCCTGTTTGAAAAAAGACGGGATCGGGCCAGATTGGCCGCCCAACCCTAGAGTCTAAGCCCGCCATGCCCGCACCGGCCACCGCCGAGGTCGTCTTCGGCCGCATCAGCAGCTTCCTGCTGTCGATCCAGTACGCAGTGTTCAGCGAGGCGCAGCCGGCAGGAAACCGGGATGGCGCTGGCCGAGAGGCGCACCGCCTTTGGTCGCCATTCGCCGCAATTTGCGCCAGATCAACACTTGAAAACCGCAGCCGGAACATAATCAACCGCTTTTTCAGGAAGTACCCGCAATGGACTACTCGCTTCAAAGCCTGATCGAAGCGCTGCCCGACCTCGTGCGCTGCGAGCAGCTGGCCGTCAGCATGCTGCAGCAGAGCGTGCAGGACGGACAGATCGGCGACGCGCTCGCCAGCTTGCTGACCAAGAGCCAGCAGACGCTGGCCGACCTGCGCGACAGCCTGCCGCTTCTGTAAGCGCACGCCGCTACAGCAGCGGCGACACCAGATTGGCCGCCCCCTCTTTCATCCGCTCGCGCAAGCTGCGCGCGCGCCAGCGCCCGGCGTCGACCGCGTCCGCCTGAGCCTCGTATCCCTGCTGCAGCGCGACCAGCGCGGTGCTGAACGCCGCATCGTGCAAGAGCAGCATCAGTTCGAAGTTCAGGTGCAGGCTGCGCGTGTCGAGGTTGACCGTGCCGAACAACGCGAGCTCGCCGTCGATGGAGATGCTCTTGGTGTGCAACAGGCCGCCGCGGTAGAGCAGGATATCCACTCCGCATTCCAGCAAGGGCTCGAAATACCAGCGGCTCGCGTACTGCACCAGGCGCGAATCGTTGCGCGCGGGCACCAGCAGGCGCACCGACACCCCGCGCAACGCAGCGTTCTGCAACGCCAGCGCCAGCGCCTCGCCCGGCACGAAGTAAGGCGTGGTCAGCAGGATCTGCCGGCGCGCCTGGTTGACTGCCTCGACGATCAGCCTGAGGTTGGCGCTGCGCTCGGTCCCCGGACCGGACGGCACCAGTTGCGCGCTCGCCCCCGGCCACGCGACGGTACCCGTCGCCCTCACCGCGCGCGCCGGCGGCTCGCCAGTCTGCAGCATCCAGTCATACGCGAACACCGCGGCGAGCGCGTCTAGCACCGGCCCCTCGATGCGTGCCATCGCGTCGACCCATTCGCCGACGCCGGCGTCCTGCTTGAAGTAGCGCGGGTCGACCAGGTTGAGGCTGCCGGTGTAGCCGACGCGCCCGTCGATCAGCGCGATCTTGCGGTGCAGCCTGAGGTCGCCGCGCACGAAGGGCAGTTGCCACGCGCGCACCGTCATCGCCGCCTCCAGCCTCACCCCCGCCGCACGCAGCCGCGCCGCGCCTTCGGACGCGAGGTAGCGCTTGGCGCCGATCGCGTCGAGCAGCACCCGGCACGGCACGCCGCGCAAGGCTGTGGCGATCAGCGCGGCCTCAACATGGTCGGCGTCACCGCCTGCATTCCAGATGTAGAACGCGAGGTCGACGCCGACCTCGGCGCGGGCGATGTCGTCGGCCAGCTGGGCAAGTACCGTGTGGGTGTCGGAGATCAGTTGCAGGCGGTTACCGCCGCTGGCCGGCAGCGCGGTCAGCTGGTTCGCCAGCGTCGAGAGTACCTGGAAATGCGGGCCGCTGTCGTGCGGGACGGGCGGCGGCGGCAGGCGCCAGCCGCCGAAGCGTTCGGCAAAGGCAAGCACCCGCGCCCGCCGCGCGCGGCCGATCGAGTGCTCGCCGACCATGAGGTAGAGCAGGAAGCCGGCGAACGGCAGCGCCAGCGTCACCAGGATCCACGCGAAGCTGGAACCGGGCGGGTGGCGGGTGGCAACCACCCGCAGCACCACCGCCAGTACCAGCAGCGCATCGAGCGCGACGATCATCCAGCCCAGCCACCCAGACATCCAATCTGCCTCCCAAGACTTCCCGTGACATCCAGTATGAATGAACGGGCGGCGGATTGCCGCCCGGAGCGGGCCCACAACCACGCAGGCGGGGACGAGACCAGGCAAAACGGCCGGGAAAGCGCAAGGTCCACGCCTTCCCGGCCGTTCGGCGCGACGGACGCCTAGCGGTCCGGGTGGTAGGGCTTGCCCAGCGACAGCGGCTGGTTGAGCAGGATGGTGCGCGGGTCGCGGCAGATCAGCACCAGCACGACCACGGTCGCGAGGTAAGGCAGCATCGACAGGAACTCGGACGGGATGGCGAGCCCCAGCGCCTGCGTATGCAGCTGCAGCACGGTCATGCCGCCGAACAGCCACGCACCGGCGAGTACCCTGAGCGGCCGCCAGGTCGCGAACACCACCAGCGCCAGCGCGATCCAGCCGCGTCCGGCGGTCATCCCCTCCGCCCACATCGGCGTGTTGACGAGCGACAGGTAGGCGCCGGCGAGGCCCGCCAGCGCGCCGCCGAACAGCACGGCCGCGAGGCGGATGCGGCGCACCGCGAAGCCGATCGCGTCCGCCACTTCGGGGCGCTCGCCGACCGCACGCAGCAACAGGCCAGCGCGGCTCTTCTGCAGGAACAGCCACAAAAGCGGGCACAGCGCGATGGCAAGCCACGCGACCAGGTCCAGCCCCAGCACGCGCGGCACGCCGGCCGACACCACCTGCCCGACGAAGGGCTGGCCGGCGAACGCCGACAGGCCGACGCCGAACAGCGTCAGCGCGAGGCCGGTGGCGACCTGGTTGGTCATCAGGCCGAGCGAGAGCAGCGCGAACAGCGCGGAGAGCGCAAGGCCGGCGCCCATGCCGGCGGCGAAGCCGGCCGTGGCGCTGCCGGTGTGGGTGGTCACCGCGAACGCGCTGACCGCGCCGGCGAGCATCATGCCCTCGACGCCGAGGTTGAGCACGCCGGCGCGCTCGACGACCAGTTCGCCCAGCGCGGCGAGGATCAGCGGCGTCGCCGCGGCGGCGGTCGACAACACGAGGGCGACTACGAACGCTTCGTTCATCGCGTGGCCTCCTTGAGGGCGGGGGTGGCCGCAGGGCTCACCCTGCGCAGCCGGTAGTTGACGAACAGGTCGGCCGCCAGCAGGTAGAAGAGCAGCAAGCCCTGGAACAGGCCGGTGATCGCCGCGGGCAGGCCCAGCTCCATCTGCGCGGTCTCGCCGCCGATAAACAGCAGCGACATCAACAGCGCGCCCAGCAGCGCGCCCGGCGCCGACAGGCGGCCGACGAAGGCGACGATGATCGCCGCGAAGCCGTAGCCGGGCGACACCGAGGGCTGCAGCTGGCCAAGCGGCCCGGCCACCTCGGCCACACCGGCAAGCCCGGCGAAACCACCGGAGGCGAGCAGCGCGATCCATACGTTGCGCTTCTGGCCGAAGCCCGCGTACAGCGCGGCCGCCGGTGCCTGCCCGGCCACCGTCAGCCGGAAACCCAGCCAGGTACGCGCGAGGAACAGCCACACGCCGCCGGTGAGCAAGAGCGCCAAGAGGGCGACCACCGTCACCCGCATCTCCGGGTGCAGCAGCGGCAGCACCGCCGCCTCGCCGAACATCCTCGACTGCGGGAAGTTGAAGCCGTCCGGGTCGCGCCACGGGCCGCCGACCAGGTAGCGCAGCAACAGGCCGGCCACGTAGACCAGCATCAGGCTGACCAGGATCTCGTTGGTGTGAAAGCGCGTGCGCAGGAAGGCCGGCACCGCCGCCCACGCCATGCCGCCTAGAACGCCGGCGGCCAGCATCGCCGGCAGCAACCACGGCCCGCTGGCGTCGGGGAAGGCCAGCGCGACGCCGCCGCCGGCGATCGCGCCCATCACCAGTTGCCCCTCGGCGCCGATATTCCACACATTGGCGCGGTAGGCGATCACCAGCCCCAGCGCGCACAACAACAGCGGCGTCGCCTTGAGCAGCCATTCGCCGACGCCGTAGGCGGTGGTCAGCGGCTGCACGAAAAACGCGTAAAACGCCTTGCCGACCGGCTGACCAAGCGCCCAGAACAAGAGCGCGCCGGTCAGCGCCATCGCCAGCGCGGCAAAGAGCGGCGAGGCGACGCGCATCAGCGCGGACGGCGCCGGGCGCGCTTCAAGCTTGAACATGACCCACCTCCGTAAAGTCGCCGCTCATCCAGCGGCCGATCAGCTCGACGCTGGCGTCGCGCGTCGGCACCGACGGCGAGAGCCGGCCGTCGGCGAGCACCGCGATGCGGTCGCAGATCTCGAACAGCTCGTCGAGCTCTTCGGAGATCACCAGCACCGCCGCGCCCTTGGCGCGCAAATCGACCAGCGCGCCGCGGATCAGCGCGGCGGCGCCGACGTCGACGCCCCAGGTCGGCTGCGCGGCGACCATCACCGCCGGCGAGAGCAATACCTCGCGGCCGATGATGAATTTCTGCAGGTTGCCGCCGGACAGGCTCTGCGCGGCGGCGGTCTCGTCTGGCGTCTTCACCCTGAAGCGCGCGATGATCTCGCGCGCGAACGCGTTCACCTTGCCGCGCAGGATCCACGGCCCCTTGGTGAGGCCCGCGCCACGCGCGCCGGTGAGCAGCGCGTTGTCGGCGAGGCTCAGCGCGGGTACCGCGCCGCGGCCCAGGCGCTCCTCGGGGACGAAACCGAGCCCCAGTCCCAGCGCGCGCCGCGCCGCCGGCCCCAGCCGGCCGGCCTCGACGCCGGCGATGCGCACGTCGCCAGCCTTCTCGCTTAACGTCTCGCCGGAGAGCACGCGCAGCAGTTCCTGCTGGCCGTTGCCCGAAATGCCGGCGATGCCGAAGATCTCGCCGCCCTTCACTTCCAGCGACACGCCATCAAGCGCGGTGCCGAACGGGTCTTCGCTCTTGGCGGACACCGCGTCGAGCTTGAGGCGCACCTCGCCGGGGGTGCCCGGCGGCAGCGGGCACGACGGCAGCTCGCTGCCTATCATCAGCCGCGCTAGGCTGTCGTTGCTCTCGACCCGCGGGTCGGCCTCGCCGCTGACCCGGCCTTGCCTGAGCACGGTCGCGCGTTCGCACAGCTCGCGGATCTCGTCGAGCTTGTGGCTGATATAGAGGATCGAGCAGCCCTCGGCGGCGAGCTGGCGCAAGGTGGCGAACAGCTGGCGCACCGCCTGCGGCGTCAGCACCGAGGTCGGCTCGTCCATGATCAGCAGGCGCGGCGACTGCAACAGGCAGCGCACGATCTCGACGCGCTGGCGCTCGCCGACCGACAGGCTGTGCACCAGCCGCTCGGGGTCGATCGGCAGGCCGTAGCGGTTCGACACCTCGCGGATGCGTTCGGACAGGCCCGCCGACGGCAGGCCGGTGGCCAGCGCGACGTTCTCGCTGACGGTCAGCGTCTCGAACAGGGAAAAATGCTGGAACACCATGCCGATGCCCAGCGCGCGCGCGGCGGCCGGGCTGTCGATGTGCACCCGCTTGCCCTCCCAGCGGATCTCGCCGCTGTCCGGGCGGGTGACACCGTAGATGATCTTCATCAGGGTGCTCTTGCCGGCGCCGTTCTCGCCGAGCACTGCGTGGATCTCGCCCGGCGCGATGTCGAGGTGGACGTCGTCGTTGGCGACGACCGAGGGATAGCGCTTGCTGATGCCGGAAAGCAGCAGGCGCGGCGGCGCGGGAGGCGCAGTCATGATCGGGTACTCCGCTTTCGGGTCCGGCCGGGCCGGTGTGACTCAAGGCGCAATGGTAAATCCTTTGGCATTTTCCACCAAACATTTGTTTGACAATGAGGTTTATAATGCCGGCGCCGGCGCGCGTCCCTACCCGATGGTCATCTTCTGCCGCGACCGATGGCGGATGGCACGGCACTTGCTCGTTCAGAGGTTTACCACCACTCCCAGGAGACCCCCGATGCTGTCCCGCCGTACCCTTATCGCGTCCATCATCGCCGGCACCCTCGCCGCGCCCGCCCTCGCCGCCGAACCGCTAAAGGTCGGCTTCGTCTACGTCGGCCCGGTCGGCGACGCCGGCTGGACCCACGCGCACGACCTCGGCCGCAAGGCGATGGAAAAGGCGCTGCCCGGCCAGATCAAGAGCACCTACGTCGAGAGCGTGCCCGAAGGCGCAGACGCCGAGCGCGTGATCCGCCAGCTCGCCGCCGCCGGCAACAAGCTGATCTTCACCACCTCGTTCGGCTACATGAACCAGACCCAGAAGGTCGCGCAGGCCTTCCCGCAGGTGAAGTTCGCGCACGCGACCGGCTACAAGACGGCGAAGAACGTCGCCATCTACAACCCGAAGACCTACGAGGGTTCGTACCTGATGGGCGTGATCGCCGGCGGCATGACCAAGAGCGACACGCTGGGCTTCGTCGGCTCCTTCCCGATCCCGGAAGTGATCCGCAACATCAACGCGTACACGCTGGGCGCGCAGAGCGTGAACCCGAAGATCAAGACCAAGGTGGTGTGGGTGAACAGCTGGTACGACCCGGCCAAGGAACGCCAGGCCGCCGAGACGCTGATCGCGCAGGGCGCCGACGTGCTGGCGCAGAACACCGACTCGCCGGCGATCGTGCAGACCGCGCAGGAGAAGGGCAAGTACGCGTTCGGCTGGGATACCGACATGAAGAAGTTCGGCCCGAAGTCGCAACTGGCGGCGTCGGTGATCAACTGGGGCGGCTACTACACCCGTTCGGCCAAGGCGGTGCTGGCCAACAACTGGCAGTCGGACAGCGTGGACTGGGGTGTGAAGGACGGCATGGTCGACGTGGTGTCGGTCAACCCGGCGGTACCCAAGCCGCTGCTCGCCAAGTTCGACGCCAAGAAGGCTCAATTCGCCGCCGGCAAGTTCCACAGCTTCACCGGCCCGATCGTCGACCAGGCCGGCAAGACCATGGTCGCCGCCGGCCAGGTGCTGCCGCAGAAGGGCGTCGACACCATGAACTGGTACGTCAAGGGTGTCGAAGGGTCGATCCCGAAGTAAGCACATCCTGCCCCGTGCCTGCACCCTGCCCCCGCCTCGCGCGGGGGTTTTTGCGTTTATGGCATGCTGATGGCTACGCCCTCGCCCATACTGCATGGGTGGCGCGCAGAAGGCGCGCGTTTGTGGAGACAGGACCATGTGGAACCCCAGCCGATTCATGGCCGCCGGCGTGCTCGCCGGTACCCTTGCCGCGTGCGCGACGCAGACCACCGTGCAAAGCCAGTGGCGCGACCCCGGCTACACCGGCGGCCCGATCAGGAGCGCCGTGGTGCTCGCCGTCGGCGGCAGCCCCACCGAGCGGCGCGTGTTCGAGGACACCGTCGCGCAGGAAATGAACACGCGGGGTGTCAACGCGACGCCGGCGTGGTCGCTGTTGCCGCCCAGCAGCGCGCCCTTGCCCGAACCGGTACTGGAGAAGGCGCTGGCCGACAGCCAGGCGCAGGCACTCTTGCTGGTGCGGCTGATGCCGCTGAAGACGGATTACCGGGTGGTCGACCAGCCGGTGTGGGGGCCGGGGCCGATGTGGGGCTGGTACGGCTTCTACCAGGGGCCGTGGTCGGTGCCGATGCTGCAAAGTTACCAGCTCGCCGACACCCAGACCTCGCTGTGGGACGTGAAGAGCCGCCGCCTGTTGTGGTCGGGCGACATGCAGGCGTTCGACCCCTCGTCGGTCGCCGCGTCCGCGCAGTCCTACGCGAAGACGCTCGGCCAGACGCTGCAGCAGGCGGCGCTGCTGCCCACCGCGCCCGCGCAGTAGCTCACACCACCCACTCGCGCCGGCCCTGCTGCGCCATCAGGGCGTTCCAGCCCTGCAGCAGCTTCTGGAACTTGCCGTTGTCCGGCGCGAGGCCCCGCACCTTCTGCAACAGCGCGTGCGCGTTGCGCGCGTGGCTCTCGTGCCAGCCCTGGCGCACCAGCTGCGCCATGATCGCGTTGCACATATTGAGCATCACCTGCAGGTTGTCCGGCAGGTCGGCGTGCGCGCGCGCGAACAGCGCGATCGCCTCGTCGAAGTGGCCGCCGTGTGCGGCGCGCACCGCCGCGTTGTTGAGGCCGACCACGCTCTCGACGTTGCTGGCGATCAGCTCGCGGCCGGCCTCGGCACGGCCGACCTCGTCGAACATGCCGCCCAGCCGGCCGAGCAGCGCCTCGTCGTCGTGGTGGTTGCGCACCAGCTTCTTCACCACCGCGTCGGCCGCCTCGGCACGTCCCTGCTGGTAACAGGTGCGCGCGTATTCGAGCAGCGCGTCGCTGCCGACCTCGCCCTCCAGCTTGGGCAGGCTGTCGCCGGCCTGCGCGATCAGCTGCTCGGCGCGCCGCTTGTTGCCCTGCGCGCGCTGCAACTGGCTGTCGACCACGTCGGCCATCCACTCGCCCGCCTTGTCGTACTTGTAGTCGCGGCGCAGGGTACCCAGCGTGCGGGCGGCGCCGGCCTTGTCGCCGCGCGCGAGCTGCACGCGCGCCAGCGTCGCGTACAACGCGGGGTCCCGGTGCCAGCTGTAGCGGGCCAGCTCCAGCGTCGCCGTGCACGCGGTTTCGGCCGCCTCCAGGTCGCCGTTGGCGAGCGCGACTTCGGAGAGCTGCTTCTGGCGGCGCACCACCACCGGCGAGAGGCGGGTCGCGGTGGCGAGCACGCCCTGCGCCGCCTCGCCGTCGTGGTTGGCCAGCGCGATCTTCGCCAGCCAGTCGTACGCTTCCATCACCCGGTCGTTGTCGCGCAGCACCTCCTCGAACAACAGCCTCGCCTCGTCGTACTGCTTGAGGCCGGTCAGCGCCTTACCGAGGCCCAGCTTGGCCCAGGTCACCGGCTTGAGCTGCAGCACCGACATGTAGAGCGTCCGCGCGCGCTCCCAGTCGCCGATCTTCAGGCAGAGGCTGCCCTTCAGGCGCATGAAGTCGAGCGAGAACTCGCTGCGCGCGGCGGTCTCGCGCTCGCAGCCGGCGATCGCCTCCATGTACTCGAAGCGCATGATCGCGTCGTCGACCACGCGGAACGCCTCGCGCCGGCGCAGCGCGCGCTCGAGGCGCACGCGCAGCTCCTCGCCGGTGAACGGCTTGAGCAGGTAGTCGTCCGGCGCGAGCTCGGCCGCCGAGATCACCCGCTGTGCGCGCCGCTCGCCGGTCACCACCATGAACACGCAGGACTGCTTGATCAGGTTGCGCGCGCGCGCCTCCTCGAACAGGTAGAGCCCGTCGTAGCCCTTGCCCAGGTCGTAGTCGCACAGCACCACGTCGAAGTCGTAGTGGCCGAGCTTGGCCAGCGCGTCCGACGCGCGGCCGGCGTACTCGACGCGCTCGGCGCCGAAGCTTGAGAGCGTCATCGCCAGCGCGCGCTGCATCTCCGGCACGCTGTCGACCACCAGGAACAGCTTGTTGCGGTAGGGATTCGCTTCCTCGGCGCCGGACGGGGCCGCGCGGCCGCTGGTCAGCGTCTGGAACGAGGTCGACGGGGATGAGCTGCGCATCGGTGTCTCCTGGCGCTTAACACGCGCTCAGTTTGGCATAGCGCAGGTCCAGCCACTTGAGGCCGTGCTCGGCAAAGTTCACCTGCACGCGCACCTCGTCACCGCCACCCTCGGCGTTGACGACGACACCCAGCCCGAACTTGGCGTGGCTGACGCTCTGGCCGATCGAGAAGCCGCCGGCGGCGGCCGGCTTCGCCTTCGCCCACGCCGGCGTCTCGTTGAGCCACGCCGCCTGCCGCGCGGCCGGCGCCGGCTTGGGCGCGGACAGCGTGTGGATCAGCGCCGGCGGCAGCTCGTCAACGAAGCGCGAGCGGATCGGGAAGCGGCTCTGCCCGTGCAGCATGCGGCTTTGCGCGCAACTGAGGTACAGGCGGCGCCGCGCGCGGGTGATCGCCACGTACATCAGCCGGCGCTCCTCCTGCAGGCCCTTGCGGTCGGAGAGGCTGTTCTCGTGCGGGAACAGCCCCTCTTCCAGGCCGGTGACGAACACGCCGCCGAACTCCAGCCCCTTGGCCGCGTGCACCGTCATCAGCTGCAGCGCGTCCTCGCCGGCCTCGGCCTGGTGCTCGCCCGCTTCCAGGCTCGCCGCGGTCAGGAATTCGACCACCTCCATGCCCGGCTCGTCGGCGACAAAGCCGGTCGCCGCGTTGACAAGTTCGTCGAGGTTGGCGAGGCGCTCCTCGCCGTCCTTGCGGTCGGCCTCGTACATCGCGCGCAGCCCCGAGCGGTCGATGATCAGGCTGATCATCTCGGCAAGGTTCAGCCGCTCGCGCTCGGCACGCAAGCTTTCGATCAGCATCACGAAGCCCGCCACCGCGCCGCGGCCGGCGCCGCCCGCGCACGCCGCCTGCCACAGGGTGATGCCCTGCTCGCGGCTGGCCGCCTGCAACTGCTCGACCGAGCGCGCGCCGATCTTGCGCGCCGGCACGTTGATCACGCGCAGCAGCGCGTTGTCGTCGTCCGGGCTGGATACCAGGCGCAAATACGCCAGCGCGTGCTTGATCTCCTGGCGCTCGAAAAAGCGCAGGCCGCCGTAGATGCGGTAGGCGATGCCGGCGTTGACCAGCGCGTGCTCGAGCGCGCGCGACTGCGCGTTCGAGCGGTACAGCACCGCGAGGTCGGACAGGTCCCAGCCGTCGCGCGAAAGCGCCCTCACCTCGTCGCAGACGAACTCGGCTTCCTCGTTGTCGGAAAAAGCCTCGTACAGGCGGATCGGCTCGCCCTCGCCGGCGTCGGTCCACAGGTTCTTGCCCAGCCGGCCGTCGTTCTGCTCGATCAGCGCGTTGGCGGCGGCGAGGATGTTGCCGGCCGAACGGTAGTTCTGCTCGAGGCGCACCGGCGCCTCGACGCCGTAGTCGGCGAGCAGCGACTTCATGTTGCCGACCTCGGCGCCGCGGAACGCGTAGATGCTCTGGTCGTCGTCGCCGACGGCGAACAGCGCGTTGTCGCGGCCGGCCAACAGTTTCAGCCACGCGTACTGCAGGCGGTTGGTGTCCTGGAACTCGTCGACCAGCACATGGCGGAAACGCTCGCGGTAGTGGCTCGCCAGCGCCTCGTTGCGGCTCAACAATTCGTACGCGCGCAGCAACAGTTCGGCGAAGTCGACCACGCCCTCGCGCTGGCACTGCGCGTCGTACGCGGCGAAGATTTCGGCGAGCTTGCGGGTATACGGGTCGATCGCCTGCACCTTGTCGGCGCGGTAGCCGGCTTCCTTGTTGCTGTTGATGAAGCCGACCACATTTTTCGGCGGGAACTTCTCGTCGGACAACTCGAGCTGCTTGATGAGGCGCTTGACAGCTGACATCTGCTCGCCCGAGTCCATGATCTGGAAGGTCTGCGGCAGGCCGGCGTCGCGGTAGTGCACGCGCAGCAGGCGGTTGCACAAGCCGTGGAAGGTGCCGATCCACATCTGCCGCGTGTTGACGGGCAGCATGGCCGACAGGCGGGTCTGCATCTCGCGCGCGGCCTTGTTGGTGAAGGTCACCGCCAGGATGGACGCCGGGCTCGCCTGTCCGGTCGACAGCAGCCACGCGATGCGCGTGGTCAGCACCCGCGTCTTGCCGCTGCCGGCGCCGGCGAGCACCAGCGCGCTCTTGGCCGGCCAGGTGACGGCACGCAGTTGTTCGGGGTTGAGTCCGGCGAGAAGGTCGGCGGGCATGGGTCGGGACCTTGCGTGAAACAAAACCCCGATTCTACATGATGCGGCGGGGCCGCCGGGCTTGCCGCCGGCCCACGCACCCGCAAGCCTTGGCGAAGCCCGGCACAAACGGCCCGGAAAGCATGGTGCACACACGGTACACGGGCGTTTCCGGGCCGTGATTAGCCCGGCCGCACGCGATGCGCAGCCGGGTGTAGGCAGCGCTTAGAAGCCGACGCTGACGCCGACGTAGGCGCCGTCGGCGAGCTTGGCGTCGCGGCGCGCGTCGTTGCGCTCGACCTTGAATTCGCGCCAGCCGGCCTCGACGCCGACCAGCGGCAGCGGCTTCCAGCGCACGCCGGCCATCGCGTCGCTCACCTTGTGCACGCTGCCGCTGGCGGCAGCTTCAGGCGCCCAGTAGCCCTGCACGAAGCCTTCCAGCGACAGCGGCAGATCGACGCTGACGCGGCCGCCGACCATCCCCGCGCTGGCGTCGCCGTAGGCGTCGAGCCACATCGCCTTGGCGCCCACGTCGACGCGGGCGAACGGCACCGGCAGGCCGAAGGTGAGGCCGACGCCGCCGGCCTTGGCGTCCTGGTGGCGGTCGGTCTGCAGGTAGTCGAGGGTGATGCCGGGGCCGAAGCCTGTGGGCGTGCGGCTGACGAAGCCGCCGTGTTCGTTGCCGGCAATGGTCAGGTCACCGGCGTTGGCGCCGGCAGCCACCGCCAGCAGGGCGGCGGCGATCAGGGAACGGGACATGGGTTTTCCTTATGGGTACGGATGTTGAAAACGGCGACGGCCGCGCAGGCGGCCGTCGCGATGCAGGGCGGCGCTCAGTCGCGGCCGAGCGCACCCTCCAGTTCGGCGATGCGCGCCTTGAGCGCGGCCACTTCGGCTTCCAGCGCGGCGACGCGGCCGGTCAGCCCGACCACGATCGCGTCGCAGCCGGCGTCCGGCACCGCGCTTGCCGCGGCCTCGGCGACGGGCTCGCCGCACAGCAGGTGCGCCCAGCGCGCCTCGCGCTCGCCGGCCTGGCGCGGCAGGTGGACGACCAGCGGCGGGTACTTGTCGGCGAGCGCCGCAAGCGCGGTCTCGACCACGTCGGCGCTGGCGAAGCTGTGGATGCGCCCGGCGCGCGCGCGGATCTCGGCGGCGGTCTGCGCGCCGCGCAGCATCAGAAGCGCGAGCGCGGCAAGGCGCGCGCCGTCGACGTTCCACTCGTAACCGAGCCGGTGCTCGTACTTGGCGACGCGGCTGCCGGCCGGCATCCGCTCGCCGATCAGGCGGCGCGCGAGCAGGCGGTCGAGCGAGGCGGACAGTTCGGCCTCGCCGAGGCTCATCACCGGTTCGCGGCTGGTGCTCTGGTTGCACGCGGCCAGCAGGCTGGCGCGGGTCAGCGGGTAGTTGTCAGGGGTGAGCGCCTGTTTTTCGACGAGGCAGCCCAACACCCTGACGTCGACCGGATCGAGTTCGTATGCGTCCATGGTGCGCTCCTAGGCTAAGGCGCCCATGATCGCACCAAAGCCGCCACCGCGCATCAGTCGCGGCCGCTCCCGCGCGCGGCCATCAGCCGCTCGACCTCGTGCGCGATCTCGCGCTGGTGGCGATGGAGCGCGCGCGCCTCGGCCGACAGCGCCCGATAGAGCGACACGCACATGCCGACCATGATCAGCGAGAACGGCAAGGCGGTGACGATCGCCACGCTCTGCAGCGCCTTGAGCCCGCCGCTGGCGAGCAGGATCAGCGCGACGGCCGCGACCAGCACGCCCCACACCACCTTGACGCGCGCCGACGGGTTGAGGCTGCCGCCGGACGAGAGCATGCCCAGCACGAAGGTCGCCGAGTCGGCCGAGGTGACGAAGAAGCTCAGCACCAGCAGCATCGCCACCGTCGAGAGCAAGGCGCCGCCGGGCATCGCGTCGAACAGGTGGTAGAGCGCGGTTGCCGTGTTGTCGCCGACCGCGGCAGCCAGGTCGACCGAGCCGAACAGCTGCAGCCACAGGCCGCTGCCGCCGAACACCGCGAACCACGCGAAGCTCGCCAGCGTCGGCACCAAGAGCACGCCGACCACGAACTCGCGGATGGTGCGCCCGCGCGAGACGCGCGCGATGAACATGCCGACAAACGGCGCCCAGGTGATCCACCACGCCCAGTAGAACAGCGTCCAGCCGGCGACCCAGCCGTTCTGCGAGTAAGGCGTCAAGCGCAGGCTCTGCGCGATCAAATCGTCCAGATAGTCGCCCAGCGTGGTCGTGAAGATCTCGAAGATGAAGCCGGTCGGCCCCAGCACCAGCAACAGCAGCAAGAGGGCGATGGCCAGCCACAGGTTGAGGTTGGACAGGACGCGGATGCCGCGGGAGAGGCCAGTCAGCGAAGAGAGCACGAACAGCACGGTCGCGCCGGCGACCACCCAGAAGGTGGTCCAGCCGTTCTGCGGTACACCCCACAGGTAGGCGAGCCCGGACTCAATCTGCAGCGCGCCGAAACCGAGCGACGTGGCGACGCCGAAGGCGGTGGTCAGTACCGCCAGCGTGTCGATCGCGTAGCCGAGCGGACCGTCGACCAGACGCCCGAGCAAGGGGCGGAACACCGCGCTGATCAGGCCGGGCGCGCCGCGGTTGAACTTGAAGTAGGCAAGCGCCAGGCCCATCACGCTGTAGATCGCCCACGGGTGCAGTCCCCAGTGGAAGAACGACGCGTGCATCGCCATGCGCGCCGCCTCCGGCGTCGACGCGGTGACGCCGCGCGACGGAGAGACGAAGTGCGACAGAGGCTCGGCGACGCCCCAGAACACCAGGCCGATGCCCATGCCGGCCGAGAACAGCATGGCGAACCAGGTGCCGCGCGAGAATTCTGGCTCGGCGTCCTCGCCGCCCAGGCGCAGTTGCGCGAAGCGGCTGAACGCGAGGTAGATGGTGAACAGCAGGAAACCGAACACGGCCAGCAGGTAGAACCAGCCGAAGCGCTCGATGGTCAGCGTGAGCAGCGCGCCGGTCGCCTGGCCAAACAGGTCCGGCAGCAAGGCGCCGATCAGGACAAACAGCGCGGTCAGTGCCAGGGAAATGCGAAGAACCATAATTGCTCCTTGAGTGGTCCTTTGCCGTGCGCGCCAGTACGCCGGGGCACGAACGCCGGACCGGTGGTTGGACGGATGACCCAAGGTGAGCCGATGCGGCCGGATGGCCGCCTTGCCCGCGGTACGGGCGTTACGAATTGACGGGAAAAACCCGAACTGAAATCACTCAAAATGCATAGAGTGCGAGCCAAGGCTATCATCTCGGGCAACTTGATGCAAATCAAGACCGCTACGCTTGACAGGCGGGCGCCGGCAGCGCGACCCTTGCCCGCCCTGCCAACCCTCCGGGAGATGCCATGATCCGCGCCGACTTGCTGCTGGTCGAACAGGGGCTCGCTGCCTCGCGCACCGCCGCGCAAAAACTGATCGAGGCCGGCCGCGTCCGCATCGACGCGGACGGGCAGCTCTCGGCCGTCGCCAAGGTCAGCCAGAAGCTGCCGGCCGACACCCGCTTCGACATCGTCCCCGACGCCGCCGACCGCTACGTGTCGCGCGGCGCGCTCAAGCTCGAGGGCGCGCTCGCCGCGACCGGCGTCGACGTGACGGGGCTGACCGCGCTCGACGTCGGCCAGTCGACTGGCGGCTTCACCGACTGCCTGCTACAGGCCGGCGCGCGCCGCGTGGTCGGCGTCGACGTCGGCCACGACCAGCTCGCGCAGCGGATCCGCGACGACGCACGGGTGCGCTGCTTCGAAGGCGTCAACGCGCGTGCGCTCGATAAAGCGACGCTGCTCGCGGCCAACGAAGGCGAGCCGTTCGACCTGATGGTGTGCGACGTGTCGTTCATCTCGCTGACGCTGATCCTGCCCTCGGCGCTGCCGCTGCTGGGAGAAGGCGGCCGGCTGCTGAGCCTGGTCAAGCCGCAGTTCGAAGTGGGACGTGAAGGGGTGTCCCGCGGCGGCATCGTGCGCGACGAGCGCTACTACCCGCGGGTGATGGACAAGATCGACGCGGCGCTGGCCGCCGAAGGCTTTACCGCGCAGCAGTGGCTGGACAGCCCGATCAAGGGCGGCGACGGCAACCGCGAATTCTTCGTGCTCGCCGCGCGCAAGAACTGAAACCCCCGCGTGTAGCGGGGGTGTAGGGAAGGCTTACAGGATCGGCCGTTTGGCGCTGACCTGCTCGTCGTCATCGTGCGGGTTGCGCACAATCAAGAGCGGCAGCGTTGCGACCTTGAGCAGGGTCTCGGCGAAGCTGCCCATCAGCAGGTTCATCAGCCCGGCGCGGCCGTGGGTGCCGAGCACGATCAGGTCGGCGCCGCGCTCGCGGGCAACGTCGATGAGCATGCGCGCCATCTCCTTGCCACCGTCCCAGCTCTCGACGATCACCGTCTCGACCTTGTCTAGGCCCGCCTTGCGGATTTCCGACTCGGCCTCGGCGAGGATGTCTCGGCCGCGGGTCTGCGCCAGCGTGTGCAGGTCGTGGCTGCCGAGCATGCCGACGCCCTCGACGCTGATGTCGCGCAGGCTCGCCACGTGCACCGGGATCAGGCGCGCGCCGGTCACCTTCGCCAGCTCGATCGCCTCGTTCAGCGCGAGGGTGGCGTTATGGCTGCCGTCGAGGGCAATCACGATGTTCTGGTACATAGCGGTCCTTTCTGTTGGGTTCCCGGCCATTGTGGCGTGCGCCAGCGCAGGCCGTCTTCACCCAGATCAAATAAACGGTGTCAGAGCGTGCTCACGGTCTCGCGAGCGAGAGCGAGACAAGGCGAAAACGGCTGAGAAAGCGGAGTGTACAGCTTGTACATGAGCATTTCGAAGCCGTTTTTAACGCCGTATCGCTGATGCGCAGCAGACCGTGAACAGGCTCTCAGCGCGCCGTCTCGAACACGGCGTAAGTCTTGCTCGCCGGCTCGATCACCTCCCACACGCCCTCGAAGCCGGCCGGGATCACGAAGTGGTCGCCCGCCTCCAGCAGCACCGACGCGCCCGTATCGTCGCTGACGCGCACCTTGCCCGAGAGCAGCGTGCAGAACTCGTGCTCGGTATAGCGCACCTTCCAGCGGCCGACGCCGCCGGACCAGATGCCGGCGTGGAACTGGCCGCTCTCGTCCGAGTAATGGTTCTCGACGCGCTGGCGGCACTCGCCGTCCAGGCGCCGCTCGGGGGCGGCGACAAAAGACTCGGCCTGAACCGGGTGGCGGGCAAACACGACGATATCGCTGACCTGCTGCATGGTTTCTCCTCTGCTGTCTAATATTTTCGACAACTTTGGCATAAAACCCGCCGCAGGCACAAGCGGATGACTTGCCCGGTCAGTCCATCAGCTGGCGGTACAGGTAGACCAGTACCCGCGCGAGCTCCTCGGCCGTCTGCGCCTGCTGCGCGTTGCCGGTGTGGCCGCCGGCATCCGTCTCGATCAGCAGCGCGTCGTGCCCCAGCGCCTGCAGCCGCGCGACCATCTTGCGCGCGTGCCCCGGGTGGACACGGTCGTCCTTGGCGCTGGTGGTAAACAGCGCGAGCGGGTAAGGCTCGCCGGCTTGCACATGGTGGTAGGGCGAGTACGCGGCCAGCGCCGCGCGCTCGGCCTCGTCGGCCGGGTCGCCGTACTCGTCGATCCAGCTCGCGCCGGCCAGCAGCTCGGTATAGCGCAGCATGTCCAGGAGCGGCACCTCGCACACCACCGCGTTAAAGAGCGCCGGCCGGCGCACCATGCACGCGCCGACCAGCAGGCCGCCGTTGCTGCCGCCCTCTATCCCCAGGCGGCGCGGGCTGGTCAGGCCGCGCGCGACCAGGTCCTCGGCCACCGCAATGAAGTCGCCGAAGCTCACCGCGCGGCGCGGCCCCTGCGCCGCCTGGTGCCAGGCCGGGCCGAACTCGCCGCCGCCACGGATGCACGCGAGCACGAAGGCGCCGCCCTTCTCCAGCCAGTGCGGGCCGAAGTTTTCCACGTAATAGGGCAGCATCGGCACCTCGAAGCCGCCGTAGCCGTACATCAGCGTCGGCGTGCGGCCGTCCATCACCGTGTGGCGGCCGCGCACGACAAAGTACGGGATCGCGGTGCCGTCGGATGCAAGCGCGCTGTGCTGCTCGGCAACAAAAGCCGACGCGTCGAACGCCGCCGGCTGCGCGCGCAGCACTTCCTGCTCGCCGGTGGCGACGTTGAGCCGCCACAGCCCGGTCGGCGTCAGAAAATCGCTGAAGCTGTAGCAGATAATGTCCGTATCCCACGGCTGGTCGGCGAACTCGACCACCCCGCTGTCGGGCACCGGCAACGCGCGCTCGCGCCACGCGCCATCCACCCGGTCGAACGCGACCAGGCGGCTTTTGACGTTGTCGATCAGGTTGACCACCACGCTGGTACGGGTGGTCTCGACCGACTCGACCGAACACTTGTCGTGCGGCGCCACCAGCACCTGCACCCGGCCCAGAGATACGGTCGCCCCCCCTCTCCCTGCGGGAGAGGGGTCGGGGGTGAGGGTAGCGAGGGGGGTGAGGGCCGGCAGCGCCACCGCCAGCAGGCTGCCGGCGCGGTACTCGTTGCCCTGCCACGCCCAGTCGTCGGCCAGCTTCACCAGCAGTTCGCCGTGCAGATAGCCCTCGATGTCGGCGCGCTCGGGCAGCGGCAGCGCGTGCGTGCCGTCGTCGGAGCCGATCAGGTGGTAGGTCTTGCGGTAGAAGGAATCGGACGCCTCGATGATGTCGAGCGGCGCGCCGTCCGCGTCGAGGTAGCGCCAGGCGGCGACCATCATCGCGCCCTTGCCCGCGGCGAACAGCTTCACCCACGCGTGCTGCCCGCCCTCGCCGCGCGTCACCCGCCACACTTCGCGCGGGTAGCCGGCGCGCGTCAACGGCGCGCCCTGCCAGCCCGGGCACACCAGCGCGCTGTCTGCGTCGCGCCACGCGATATGGCTCTTGCCCTCGGGGAAGTTGAAGCCGTCGTCGATGAAGTCGCCCGCCTCGATGTCGAACTCGCGGCACACCGTCGCGTCCTGCCCGCCGCGGGTCAAAAACAGCATCGCCCGCGCAGGCACCAGCGTGCAGTGCGACACCCCGTCGAGGAACCAGTCTTCGGCCTCGGCCAGCGCGTCTAGGTCGAACACCGGCTGCCAGTCGTTGCCGCCGGCGCGGTAGGCTGCCAGCGTGGTGCGCCGGTACAGCCCGCGCGGATGCGCCTCGTCCTGGTGGAAGTTGTACAGCCAGCCGTCGTGCTCGGCGAAGAACGGGATCTGCCGGGTGTCCTGCAGGTGGGCGAGGATCTCGGCCGTCAGCGGCGCGCAGCGCGGGTCGGCATCCAGCAGTTGGCGCGTCTTCAGGTTCTGCGTGTCCACCCACGCTTGCGCGTCGGGGCTGTCCAGGCTTTCCAGCCACAGGTAGGGGTCGTGAGGGGTCATGGCATCGTCGCTGCGAATGAATGGGGGCGATGATGCCACGCAAACCCGCGGCAGGCAGCTACTTACCCAAACCCTCGCGGGCCAGGGTAAGTTTCCAGATGCGTTTGCACAGATGATAGTCGGGGATGCGACAGCTACTTCGGAAATGCCTCCGACGTGATGGGCGATGGCACAACCTTTAAATCTTTACCTAATTCGTGCGAAAATGAAAGTTCACGCAGAATTTTATTGAAATCTGTAATTTCAAATTTCGAATGACCTGGACTGCAGGCGAAATTTACCCCTCCACATGGTTGTTGTTCTGGAAGCTTCACTCCAGTACCACCTCTCAATGGTTCAGTACAAATTTTTTTCCCATTAACGAAACAACAATGATCCTTAGCAAGGACGCCATGCGAAAAAAAATAACGCCACAACAGCACCAACCGGAATAGCCAGACCTTTCATGTCACCCTCCTTCTAACTGAGTAACTCCTACACGAACACAATCAACACCAAGCTTTCCATTCTTAGCACAGCTGTCCATTATCTGAAATATGTGCCGCTTAGATATATAATCCGCATCTGAAAAATAGTTCGGCGTTTGTGATGTCTGGTATTCATTCGCCACAATACCAGCATATGCAGCTACCAAAGAACCAACGACAAACACCAAAGCCCCAAAGGATTCAAGCTTCAGGCTGACCCCATGAAATTGACCCTCCGCGCCCTGCCTCCGGTCAAAACCGAGTATCAGCAACGCGATACCTACGCTGGAAACGGCAAATCCGATCTTCATGACAGAAAACTTCACCCCCTGCTTATTCCTCACCACGGTATAGTTCACGTTTTCTAGATACATCGATGAGAACAGCGTGTACTGATCATTCGTCCAGCGAGCGGAACTCGCAGCAATTTCTTGAAGCGAATTTATATTCGGAGGAGCAACCAACTCTTCCATTCCAAAGTACGCGCTGAAGAACATGAGTGACGGCAACACCACCCCAAAAATGATCAGGCCTAAAACTTTGAAATTCTGTTGCATTCGACCTCCGCGAGTCAGTTCAATCAGACACGATGCACGCGCCAATCTTGATAAAAAACAAGCATGACGCGCGCACCAACCACGGCCTATGCCACTCTCTCAAAAGTTAACTGTACCGAACCACGATTATTATCGTAAAAATGCCACGCGTCATTGGCAAAGCAGTACAAATAGCCAGAGGATTTTGGCATAATCTCAACCGGGCCAGCACCTACCAAGAAATATTCCATATCGGAAGGAGTACCATCCGCATTCGGATTCTTCGCGTTGGCAATCGCGCCGACCAGGGCAAACCACGGCATATGTCTCATCCTGCGCGACGCATAGAAATCAGCCTTTTTGTTTTTAAAAACTTTTGCGTACCAGCCCTCTAAACCGTCAAGGAACGATCCGGCTAAGTGCACGATTTCCCCCGGATGAAAAACACCGTCATTCATACCACCCGGACCACATGGAATCGTCCGGTCCACCCACTCCCCGCTTGCCTCCAGCCGATAGGTCGCACCCTTTTTCAGGTACACACCGGTATTCCCCCATCGATGCTTAGCGAAAATTTCTATATTTTCCAGTTCCTCTCCAACACTGAGCAGTCTTGTCCCCCGATAGGGCGCCTGGGAGATAGGCGGCACACGCTGCCGGTCCAGCACAGACGCATGGAGTCGCCCATCATTTACGCTCTCCTGAACAACGGCCGGCGTGCTCCTTGGCTGACTCCTGAACATTTCAAAAACACCAGAGTAAGAATCATGCATATACCCGCACGGGTTCGGCATAATCTGTGCCAGCATGGGAATTTCAAATTTTGCGCCTAGGTGATGTGCCTCCTCAATCATCCACTTCAATGCAAGATCGGAAAGCCCTGTCTCGAGGTAGCCACCACCCACATCACAGTGCACGCCCGGAAACCATTTTTGCTTGACCGTTCGGCCATCACCAAAATCTTTCTCCGAGAATGGATCATTATGCTCATCTACCCACAAGGTCGGTGCAAAGCTCGACCTCACCTCATCCATTGCGACAGCATGCCGGGCATGCTGCACATGTTTTCCCAATGCTACGTCGTGAAACCTGTACTCACTTGGCCTGTCAAGCATATTGGCCAACTCAGCATCGTCCGGAATGCCCAAAGCCCCCACCGTATCCCAGACCCCTACGAAGTAAACCCCGACATCCTTACCGTCCTGGTCTTTCAGGCGTTTCACATCCATCCCCCACTGGGCATTACGCAAGCGATACCGGTTCTGATAGGCATCCTTCACAATTTTCCATTGTTCCTCATCGCTCTTATCGTATAGTTTCAACAAACCGGAGCACTGTCCGATCATCCCGGCAAGGCTGCGTGCCGAATATGCCCCGCGACTGAACCCGATGATGAAAATCCTGTCAGACGGAAGATAATTCCTGCACAGCCAGTGATAGCCGTTGACGATATGATCGTCAATACTGGAGCCCAATGCACCATCCACCAGTTTTTTTATTCCACTTCCTTCCGTACCGACACCGGGATGATAGAACTTCATGACCTCGGACACTGCCAACGTGCAGAAGAATCTGCGCACATTGGTTGGGCAAACGATATCGCCAACCTTTTGATCCGGCGTATTCCATGTCCCGTCAAAACAAACATAAATATTGCGCATGTTGATGACTCCAAACTGAATGACTGCACTCAAACAAATCAAAGCAGGCGACGCATTTACTCAAATCATAAAAACAGGATCACATATTCAATTAAACGTTCAGTTTCTATCTCACTCCCGGCCACGATTCCGGCGCCACCAGCCGACTACGCCGAGGCCGGACAGCATCAACAGCGCGCTGGCCGGCTCGGGCACCGGCGAGACAGGACGCACCAGCCAGTTGCCCGCCAGTGGCCAGGTGCCGCGGATTTGGCTGCCTTCAAAGACGAAAGGCGCCCCGCCAGAGATACTGCTCCAAGAGTAACCATGCACGGCATCTGCCGAGTTTGCCCAAAGATCCTTGCCATAGTCGTCGTCGAAGCTCGAACGACTCATGGGATCGAACCACTCGTAGAAGCTGTTGAGCACAGGCCCATTTTCTTTCTTGTAAATGTGATCAGGGAATAACACCAGCTCACCAAAATTACCCTGAATCAGCTGTTGCACCTCCTGAGATGAGGCGTAGCGCAGGCCGTAAGTCGACATTACTGACTTGACCACCGCCCCCTCGTACCCACCTCCCAGGGTCGCGACTGGTTGCAGCCATTCGAGCCCGCTGGCGTTATCGAACACCAGCAGTTGGTCGCCCGCCAGCAGGTCGCGCTTGAAAAGCTGTGCGTGCGCACCGCCGGCGAGGCCAAGGGTCAACGTGAGCATGGCCACGCCGGCCAGGGATTTTTTCGCCTTCATTAAGTTTCTCCTCCCCCTTGTCCACACACATGCCCCGCCGCGCTGCCGGCGGCTTCGGGCTCGGGTTTGAGGCGATGGGCGTCAGTGCCGCCGCCGGCGCCACCAGCCGACGACGCCGAGGCCGGACAGCATCAACAACGCGCTGGCAGGCTCGGGTACCGGCGCCGCCGGCTGGAAGGCCAGGTTATCGATGGGGAGGACTACCAAACTATCGCCGTGGCTGAAGCGGATACGGTCGAAGCTGAGGTTGTCGAAGCCGTTGTAGCCGTTGGCCAGCGTCAGCGAGGCGACCAGCGTGTTGCCGCTGAATGCTTCAGCCGAACCCAGTCCAGCTCCTAAAAAGTCCTGCGTCCAGAACGACGCGGCGCTGACCGGCGACGCAAAGCGGATCTCCACGGGTTCTACTGGCCTGCCACCCGCGCCGGCCGGAAGCGTTGCGCCCACCAGTACGCCATACGTTTGTGATATTGCCACCTGCCCCAGTCCCAGTAGCCCCGGGTCCCCGATAAAGCCGCTGAAACTCACCCCGGACGCCGCGTAGAAGTCGTCGAGGTAAGGGAACTCCGGCAGCGGCCCCGGCGGCACCACGTTTTCAAAGTCGACCAGCGTCGCCGGTGGTGCCGCGAGGCCGCTGGCCGCGCCGGAAAAAGTCCCCGCCAGCGCGGCGGGCGACAGCAGCGCGGCGGCGAGCGCCGCCTGCCACAAGGTTTTTGCCTGCATCAATTTCTCCTTCCCCTTGTCCACACACATGCCCCGCCGCGCTGCCGGCGGCTTCGGGCCGGAATCTGCCAATCCTTACGCGTAGTCGATGAAGCCCTTGTTGATGGTGTCGATCTTGCGGCGCAGCCGGTACACGCCGCCACCTTCGCGAGTCCCCGAGCCGTCGGTGTTGCCCTCGATGGTGTGGATAAACTCGCCGGCCACCCGCTCGACCACGCCGGTGTGCCCGCTCCCACCACCGTGGTCGATGATGAACAGCATGCCCGGCTTCACCAGCGCCGGGTTGGCCACCGCGTCACTCTTGTGTACGCGCTGCGCGCCTTGCTGCTTGGCGCCGTTCCAGTGGGTCAGGCAATGCGCGGTCTGGAGCATGGGGTTGGCCACACCCAGCGCCTTGGCCGCCTCGCCAAAGCACCAGTAGGTGAACGCGCAGCACCACGGGTTACCGGGCGCGGTACCGGTCGAATGCAGATAGGCGACGACCTCCGCGCCTTTGTTCGAGTTTTTCGGCTTCTCGCGCACGCCGAGCTGGCTGGCGGCGACTTCGACCACCTTCTGCAGCAGCGGGGTCCCGGCCTGTTCCGCCACCGGCACGTTCGCCTCGCCGAACAGCGCCGCCCAGGTCAGCGCGCCGATCTCTCCGTCCTGGCGTAGCGGCTGGCGCAGCGCATCGACGTTGCGGCTCTGGAACAGCTTGACCGCCTGCTCGGTCGTCACGCCGAAGTTGGGGTTGGCCTCGTCGAGCGCACCGCCTGCCTCCTGTGCCAGGTGCAGCGCCTTGTTCAGCTGCGCCTTGACCGCCTTGACCACCTTCGGGTCCGCCTCGCCCAGCCGGACCACCCTGCCCGGATATTTCATCTCAATGCTCCTTCTTGGTTGACTGCCTGCTCCGGCGGCTGGCACAGCCAGCGCGCCACCTCCCCACTGCTTGCCAGCGCCCGCACCACGTGCTCGCCACAGAGCAGCCCCAGCTTGCGGTAGCTCTCCCATTGCTGGTCGTCGAAGAACTGGTCGACAGTGGTCTGCTGCGGAAAGGCGGGGTTCAACGCGGCGTAGTGCGCCACGTCGACCGGCACGCCGGCCGGCACCCGCGGCTTGATCAGCACGATGTGGCAGACGGGTTCTAACTCACCGGCGGGGCGCACCCTGAGCAGGACGGCGCACGCGTCGTCGTCCGGCGGGCTGGCTTGCCCGGCACGCCGCGCAAGTTCCGCCTGCCGCAACTGTTGCGGGGTGGCAAAGACTCTGCGCGCATTGGCAGGCTGCAGGGCGGCCATCGCCGCCTCGTCCACTTCGATCTCCCGGCCGAAGTCGACGCGCACGAGGCGCACCAGGTTGGCCAGATCGTTGAAGCGGTAATCGGGATCGGCACCACAGTCGCAGGCGATGATCAGCCGCACGTCGCGGCCGGGGCGCAGCAGTTCGTAAACGCCGAGGTTCTCGAAGTGGCCGCCGTCGGACAGGTATTGCCACGGCGCATGCAAGCCGTGAAAGCGCGCCGTCCATTCACGCAGCAACAGCGTCTGGTTCGGCAGCATGGCCAACCATCGGGATGGCCGCTCGGACGGGTTTTGGCTTGCGTCCCTGGTCGCTACGCCGGTTTCGTCGCGCGGAAGCTGCATCCACCGCCCCAGGCGGATATTGGCGAGGCCGCACAATAGCGAAGTACCAAGAGAGGTGGTCCGCCCGAGGCCGGTCGAAAACGCGGCGCCGGAAATGGCGATCCACGCGCCCAGCCCTGCGGGTACGCCTTCACCCGGTCTGACAGGACAGCGACCCTTCCGTCTGGCCAGGTGGCCGTCTACAAGGATGTGGTAGGAAAGCGGCGGGCGGTCCGGCGTGCCACCGCATGGCGTGGCTACGGCAGGCGCGATACAGACCGGCTTGCCCTTGCGGTCGCGCTGCACCAGTTGCTCGGCCGGCCCTAGCGTCTGGTTGAGGGTGCAATTGATCAGGTGCAGCGGCGCGGCCGAACCTTCCCGGTAATAGTCTTGCAGGCTCAGGTCGTCGCCCGGCACCGGCTCGGCGCTGCTGTACGAGGCCCGCTCCGGGCTCTGGAAGCGCGTGCCGTTGCTCGCCCCCAGATAGGCCCGCGTCAGGCGTGCCGCGTAAAACTGCTGCAAGGACGATAAATCGAGAAAGCCGGGCGCGTGGCCTGTCCACCACAGCAGCAGCAGGCTCGCCCCCAGCAGCAGGCCAAGCCGCCCCAAGGCCCAGGGCAAGGCATCCGCGCCGGGCGGCTGTCCCGCCCACGCCACCCACTGCACGGCTAGCGCCCACAGCGCCAGCAGCAGCAGGGCGAGCACGGTGGCGGCGGCACCGGTGATGGCAGCCAGCGGCAGGCGCGCCAGCCAGCCGGACGGTGTCTTCTCGTCAAAGAAGCGGGCGAGGTAACGCACCACCGAAAACAAGCCCGCGAGCACCGACAGCAGGCCGCCCAACGTTAGCGCTGGCTCGTTCCTGACCATGTACAGGTACAGCGACTGCCCGAGCGACTCCGCCAGCGCCAGTACGGCCACCCCCAGCAGCACGGCCAAACCGGTCGCAAGATGGCGGGTGACCCGCACCCGGTAGCCGGGTGCCAGCATGTCCGGCGAGGCATCACCCCCCAGCTGGCTGCGCACCTGACGCTGCAGCCAACCCGTCAGGCAGCGCGCGGCGAATCCCACCCACAGCAAGCCCCAGGCCAGCCAGCGCCAGATGGCTAATTGCGGTGACCAGCGCTGTTCAAGCTCGAGCCACAGCAACACCACAGCCAAACCGGCAAGCAACAGGTCCGAGAACGGCACCTGCCACAGTATCTTGTGGCCTGACAGGGCCATGATCCGGTCGGATAGCCAGTAGGCCAGCATGGCGGGCATCAGCCAGACAAGCGCCAGTAAGGGCAGCAGCCACCATGCGGGGGACGGCCACCAGGCGCTTCCGCCGGCAGGCACGGCAACCCAGTCGACATCCCCGCCCTGCAGCGTGGCCACAGCAATCAGCTTCCATGCCGTCCCCAATGGCAGGGCTTGCGGCAACACCCCCTCTCCGGCTTGAGCCAGTAAGCTCCCCGCGCCCAGCGACCCCAGCGCCAGCAGACCCAAGATGCACAACACCCCCACCCCGATCACCAGATGGACCGACAGCAGGTTACGGATCAGGAGGGCCAGCGCGTAACCGGTGTCTCCTGCACCGGTCGGCAGCAGGTAACGGCCGTTGTCGCGCAGCCAGGCGAGCGGCATCGAAGTCCCTGCGGGCTGCGACAGCTGCCTGATGCGCAAACTGGGACGGAAGCGTGGAGGCGGCTCCTTGCGCAACACACGGTACGCAAGGCGAGCGGCCTCCTTTTGGGGATCAGGCTTGTTGTCAGGCGGTATCCGGAAGCGCCCGGGCACGAACAGGCTGCACAGGAAGGCACCCAGATAGCCGCCGCCGCTGACCGTCGACAGATAGTCGAAACGGGCGAACCAAGAGCGCTCCGGCTGCTCCTCATCGTCTTGTTGAGTGCTGCCGGTGTCTGCCGACGGGTCGCCCACCGGCTGGCCATCCGGGGCATGACGCGCCAGCGCCTGCACCACCCCCAGCGAGAAAGTCGCGCTGCGGATGCCGCCGCCGGAGAGCGCCAGCGCGCAGCGCGCGGCGTCCCCGTCCGGCCAACCCAGCAGTTTGCGGCGCCGGTCTATCCGTTGGCTTTCCGCCTTCTGCGCATTCTCGTCGAGTTGGCAATCCTGCCGGTTCTGCGACTGTTCAGCGCCCATCATCGCCATGCCCGCCAGCCAAAACTTCGGCTTAGGCGAGAAACTGGCGGCGGTAAAGTGTTAAACCTATGTTTTTTATGTGTTTTCCCAAGCCCGCACCGGGAGGTTCCCATGCGATTGACCAGCACCGCCACCACCATCGCCTGCGCGATGGCGCTCACCCTGACCGGATGCGCCGGCATGGCGCGCCTGGACGCGACCGAGGTGCAAGAAGCACTGACCAAAAGCAGTTGCGACTTGCTCAAAGACGAACCCGCCGACGAAAAACAATGTGGGGAGGCATTTCCGTCCAAGCCGGTGTACACGGAGCCGGTCGTCGACAAGCAGCGCCGCCTGCTACGCGCCTATTTGGTGATCGACGCGTTCACCCGCTTCGGCGCCCGCCGCATCGCAACCGACTCGGACAACCCGGTACGCGACGCGTCCTTGCTGGTCAACAACACCCGCCTCGCGCTCGACCGGCTGGATACGCTCCACCAACTGCTGCTGCCGCCATCTCAAGAAGAACATCTTAAAAACGCCGAGTACGCGCTGCAGCAGCCGGCGGCTTTGTTCTCCGTGGTCGGCGTGATGCAGGCGGCCACCCGCCCCGTACGCAGCAACCTGTTCGGGCTGGTCAGCCAGCTCTCGCTGCGCGAAATCGCCACCAACGCGCCCGACATCATCCGCAACGGCTTTCGCGACCTGCTCTACGCCAACGCCTACGCCGACGCGCTGATGAGCATGGTCAACGCAACATCAAACCAGCCCGTACAGATGCCGGAAGAAGAATACAAAAAGTGGAAGGATGCGCTGCTCGTGCAGATCGATGCGCATTGCACACAACTGGAAACCATGGCTAACGGCGGGCAAGCCATTGCTGACAAAGGGGGGAGGCTCTGCGGCTACGCGCAGCCGGTCAAGGCAAAGGAAACCAGCGCAGCCCAGTGATGCCTATGGCTGCCCGATATCGCTCCGCCGGTACAAGCGCCAGCTGCCGACAAGGTTGCTCGTGAACACCAGCGCCTCGCGCAACACGGCGAGCGGGCTGCCGACGGCGAGGTTGTGCGCGATCCATACCAGGGTCGCCAGCAGTTGCAGCGCGCGCAAGGCGCGCTCGCTCGCGGCGAACATCGCCCGGTTGGCCAGCAGCGCGCCGGTGCAGGCGAGCAGGCTGGCCAGCCCGCCCCAGGTCAGCGTGGCACCGGCGACGATCAGCAAGGCAAAGCCGAGTTCGACGGCTGGAGTCCGCCGCCTGAGGCTGGCGAAGTTGCGCACGACGGCGAGCAGCATGGTCAGCGCCGCCGTCCACTGCGCGAGCAGCGCGAAGTGCAGGCACACCAGCGCCATGCCGCCGCTCATGCACAGCAGGAGACGACGGCGGCCGTGCAGCTGGAACGCCACCACGTCGCAGGCGATCGCCAGCAGCATCGCCGCCTGCGCGGCCAGCCCAAGCGTCAGCATCTAGCGGCCGAAGTGGCGGCGCAGCACCTCACGCCCCAGTTCGACCTCGACCGGGCCGACCACGCACACCGGGTGCGAGCCGGCGGCGAATACCTCGCGGCAACCCATCGTAAGCACCGGTGCGCCCTCTTCCTCGCACGCGCGCATGGTGTCGGCGCCGACGGCGTACACCACGCGGCGGATGCCGCTGTAGAAGATCGCCGCCGCGCACTGCGGGCAGGGTTCGCCGCTGGCGTACAGGGTCAGGCTTGCCGCGCTGCCCAGCGCACGCGGGGTCAGGCTGCGCAACGCGTCGATCTCGGCGTGCGCGGTCGGGTCGGCGTTGCTTGCTTCGCGGTTACGGCCGAGCGCGAGCAGGCGGCCGCCGTGCTCGGCGATCAGCGCGCCGAAAGGCCTGTCGCCGGCAAGGCGCGCCTGTTCAGCCTCTAGCACCGCGCGCGCGAGCATCGCGCGGTCGAAATCGTCTGCCTCGGCCAGCGTGTTCATGCGAGCGCCTCCAGCGCGTCGTGCGCGAGCGCCACCCAGAAGCGCACCCCCGGTTCGATCAGCGCGTCGTTGAAGTCGTACGCCGGGTTGTGTAGCGGGGCGCTGGGCGCGTGCGCGTTGTCGGCGCCCAGCCACACCAGCGCACCGGGCACTGCACCCAGCATCGCCGCGAAATCCTCGCTCGCCATCGACGGCGCAAAGCGCGTGCACAGCCCGGCGTCCCCCAGCGCGCGGCGCGCGGCAGCGGCGGCGACGGCGGCGTGCGCCTCGTCGTTGCACACCGCCGGGTAGCGCACCCGGTAGTCGAGCGCGGCCCTCACCCCGAAGGCGAGCTCGAGGCCGCCGCACAGCCCGTCCAGCCGCGCGCGGATCGCCGCCTGCACGGCCGGCTTGAAGTAACGGCAGGTGCCGCGCACCACCACCTGCTCGGGCAACACGTTGTACGCGTCGCCCGCGTGCAGCTGGGTCACGCTGACCACCGCGCTCTCCAGCGGGCTGACGCTGCGGCTGGCGATGGTCTGGATCGCGGTGACCAACTGCGCGGCGGCGACCAGCGCGTCGTTGCCCTCGTGCGGCATCGCCGCGTGGCTGCCGCGGCCGGTGACCACGATCTCGAACAGGTCCATGCCGGCCATCATCGGCCCGGCCTGCACCGCCACCTGCCCGGCCGGCAGCCCCGGCCAGTTGTGCAGGCCGTACACCGCCTGCATCGGGAAACGGGTGAACAGGCCGTCTTCGATCATGGCGACGGCGCCGCCTTCCATCTCCTCGGCCGGCTGGAAGATCAGGTAGACGGTGCCGGCGAAGTCGCGCGAGCGCGCCAATACACCGGCGGCGCCCAGCAGCATCGCGCTGTGGCCGTCGTGCCCGCAGCCGTGCATGCAGCCGGCGTGGCGCGACGCGTGCGCGAAGGTGTTGCCCTCCTGCATCGGCAAGGCGTCCATGTCGGCGCGCAGGCCGACCGCAGGGCCGGGCCGCGCGCCCTCGACCACCGCCACCACGCCGGTGCCGCCGATGCCCTCGTGCACCGGCAAGCCCAGCGCCGCCAGTTCGCGCGCGATGAGCGCGGCGGTGCGCCGCTCGGCGAAGGCAAGTTCGGGGTGCGCGTGCAGATCGCGGCGCAGGGCGGTCAGTTGTTTGAGGCGTTCGGCTGTCAGCATGGGCGGTCTTCCAATGGGTTCAGGCACCGGCGTCAAACCGGTGCCTGCAGGAGTTCAACCGGTTTGGTGGACGGTTGAGGCGGCACGCAAGGCCGGCCGGGCGGAACCGGTGCCTGGGTCCAACCATCCTTGTCGGGCATCAGGCTGCGTGCACGGATTCACTGTACCGGCAGTGCATGCCGCCGGCCTGTCTGCGCCCGACAAGCGATTGGCTTTGCGCGCCGCGACTCAGAACGGGCCGAAACGCAGCGCGTGCGCGAGGCACAACACGACGCCGGCGTACAGCGCGAGGGTCGCGAACAGTGGCGCGTAAAAGCGCAGCCACGCCGGATAGCCGACCTTGCCGATCGCCAGCGTCGCGACGAAGTAGCCCGAGGTCGGAAACACCAGGTTGGTCAGCCCGTCGCCGAACTGGGTCGCCAGCACCAGCGTCTGCCGGGTGATGTCCAGCAGGTCGCCCAGCGGTACCAGCACCGGCATGGTCAGGATGGTCTGCCCGCTGCCGGAGGACACCAGCAGGTTGAACAGCGCCTGGAAGCCGAAGATCGACAGCAAGGCCGCGTACGACGACATGTCGCCGGTCAGCGTCTCCAGGTGGTGGACGACGGTGTCGGCGATCTGTCCCTGCTCCATCACCACCGCGATGGCGCGGGCAAAGCCGCAGATCAGCGCGCCGACCAGGATGTCGCGGAACGCTGCGTTGAAGTCTTCGCAGATGCCGTTGGGCGAGCGCCCGGCCACCAGCGCGCCGGTCACGGCCATCAGCACGAACAGCCCGCCGATCGCGTTGAACTTGAGGCCGAACACGATGATGGACGCGATCACCGCGACAAACAGCAAGGCGGTGACGCCGGCGGCCCAGCGCAGGCGGGCGCTGAACACCGGCAGCGCGTGGGTGCCCTCGTCAGACGGCGCCTGGCGGGTGCGCCGTGCGTGGCGCAGCACGTAGGCCGCGCACAGCGCGATCGCGCCCAGCCACACCAGCGCGCGCACCGCCGCGCCGGAGAACAGCGGCAACTGGGCGATGCTCTGGCCGACGCCGACGGTGGTCGGCGCGGTGATGCCGAAGGTGAAGCCGAGCGAGGTCGCCAGCAGCGCGGTCGCCGTCGCGGTCACCGCGTCGTAGCCCAGCCGCCGGAACAGCGGCAGGATGATGGGCAGGTAGGCGATCGCCAGCTCCGGCGTGCCGATGAAGGCGGCCAGCAACGCGAACATCGCCATCAGGATGGGGATGGTCAGCTCGGCGCGCGTCCCCAGCGCGCGCAGCAGGTGGTGGATGCCGAATTCGAGGATGCCGGCGCGCGCGACCACGCCGACCGCGCCGCCGACCAAGAGCGTCATGAACACGATCTCGCTGGCGCTGGACAGGCCGTCCGGCAAGGCGGTGACCAGTTGCATGAAACCGACCGGCGATGCCTCGACCAGCTGGTAGGTGCCGGGCAGCACCACCGCGCGGGTGCCGAGCAGCGTCTCGCGCAGTTCGCGCTCGTAACTGCCGGCCGGCACCAGCCAGGTCAACAGGCCCATCAACAGCACGAAGGCGAGCAGGATCAGGTAGACATCGGGCATCGGCCAGGCGGCCGTTCTGGATCGTGGGGTTGTCATGGCACATCTCCCGACAAGAGCACGGTCAAAAAAGGCCGGCGCGGAGCCGGCCGCTTGCGGTTTCAGGCGAGCGCGACCAGTTGCGCGACGAACAGGCCGGCCAGCGCCAGCGCGACCAGCAGGCCCAGCAGGGGCAGGAAGAAGCGTACCCAGCGGTTCAGCGGCACGCCGGCCATCGCCAGGATGGCCATGAAGTAGCCTTCGGTCGGCTGGATCACGTTGGCCAGGCCCTCGCCCCATTGCAGGCCGAGCACCACGATCTGGCGCGAGACGCCGACCAGGTCGGCCAGCGGGTAGAGGATGGGCAGCGTGATCACCGCCTTGCCCGAGCCGGACGGCACGATCAGGTTGAAGAACCACTCGGTGGCGAAGATGCCGTAGGCGGTGACCGCCGGCGGCAGCCTGCCCAGCATCTCGGACAGCCAGAACACGATGGTGTCCATGATCATGCCCTGCTCGAGCACCACCGACACGCCGCGGGCGATGCCGCAGATCAGCGCGCCGACCATCACGCCCTTCATCGCGTCGTTGTAACTGACGCAGATCGCGTTGAGCGTCTGCCCGGCCAGCAGGCAGGCGGCGACCGCCATCAGCATGAAGAGGCCGGAGATCGCCATGAACCCGAGCTTGAACTCAAGGATGGCCGCGATGATGGCGACGAACATCAGCAAGGTCGCCGCACCGGCCATGCGCTGGCGCGGGGTGTAGCGGCTGTCCGCTGCCCCCTCCTCGCCGGCGAAACGCGCGCGCAGCGTCGCGTCGAGTTCGGCGGTCGGGCTCTTCTCCGGGTCGGCCTTCACCCGCGCCGCGTGGCGCATGATGAAGGCGGTGCTGATCGCGAGCGCGAGCGCGAGGAAGGCGAAGCGGAAGGCGGCGCCCGAGAACATCGGCAGTTCGCCCAACAGGTGGGCGGTGCCGACCGTCGCCGGCGCGGTCAGCGCGAACGCGAAGCCGACCGAGGGGCCCAATAGCGCGATCGCGGTGGCCGTCATCGTGTCGTAGCCCAGGCGCAGCATCAGCGGCAGCACGATGGGCAGGTAGGCGATACCGAGCTCGGGCGTGCCGATGAAGGCCGAGATCACGCCGCCGACCGAGGTGAGCACCGGGATCATCAGGCTGGTGCGGCTGCCCAGCGCGCCCAGCAGCTTGTCGATGCCGTAGTTGATGATGCCGGCGCCGCGGATCACGCCGACCGCGCCGCCGACCAGCAAGGTCAGGATCACCACGTCGCCCGCCTTGACGAGGCCGGTCGGGATCGCCTCGACCACCTGCATGAACCCCACCGGCTGCTGCTCGATAAAGGCGAACGAGCCGGCGACCACCGTCGCGCGGCCGTTGACGATCTCGCGCTGGTACTCGCCGGCCGGGATCACGTAGCTGAGCAAGGCGACGAACACGATCATCGCGCCCAGGATCACGTAGATGTCCGGGATCTCGAACTTGCCGGCCGGTTTGGCTACGGCCTGATGCGCGGGGGGCGTTGAAACAGGAATGGCCATCGTTGATCTCCACTGAAAGTTTGCGATTCGGATACGGCGACCTGGCCCGGCATGCCTGCTTGCCGGGCGGGGAGTATCCACTACCGTAATGACAAACACGGCCCCGCACACTGTCCTTGCACGCCAGCGTGTCCGGCCATGCACACTTGTTTGACAAAACGCAAAAAAGCTTGCCTGGCAATGCTTACAGCGGAAATCAACCCATCAAAACACCTGTCATCGCACGCCAGCGCATGGCACGCACAGACAGATTACGGCAGCAGAATGAAGGCTGGACAGTCCACGCCCGCCAACCCGCAGACGACAAAAAAGGCACCGGCGCGGTGCCGGTGCCTTGGTGGAAAAACAACAAAACAGGCTTAGCTGCCCTGCTTGCCGGTGACGCGGATCAGGCGGCCGTCTGCCTTGCCGAAGTCCTTGCCCAGTTCGAAGATGGTGCGCCCGCGCAGCACGGTGCGGGTGACGCGGCAATCGATCTTGCGGCCCTCGTACGCGCTGTGCTTGTTCTTGTAGTAGAGGCCTTCGGCGCTCACCGTGTACGACTGCTCGGGGTCGATGAACACCAGATCGGCGTCCTTGCCGATCGCGATCTCGCCCTTGTCCTTCAGGCCGAAACGCTCGGCCGGGTTGGTCGCGAGCACCTGCGCGAGCAGGGTCGGGCTGAGGCCGCGCTGCTTGACGCCGGCGTCGAACATCGCGTCGACGCTGTTCTGGCAGGCCGACAGGCCGCCCCACGCGTCAAACGCGTTTTCCTTGTCTTTGAGGTCGAAGGTGCACGGCGAGTGGTCGGAGCCGAGGATGCCGATCTTGCCGGCAGCGAGATATTCCCACATGCGCGCCTGGTTGGCGTAGTCGCGGATCGGCGGCGAGCACTTGGCGCGCGGGCCGATCGCGTCGAGCTCTTCGGTGGCGAGCAGGAAGTAGTGCGGGCACGACTCGACCGACGCGTCGACGCCGTCGGCGATGGCGCGGTGGATGGCGTCGACCGCTTCCGGGCAGCTGTTGTGCGCGATATGCACGCGGCAGCCGGTTTCCTTGGCGATCAAGAGCACGCGCTGCACCGCTTCCACTTCGGTGAACACCGGGCGGCTGGCGACGTAGTCGGACACCTTGCTCTTGCCCTCGGCGCGCGCCTTCTTGCCCAGCCCGTCGGTCAGCGCGGCGTTCTCGCAGTGAATCACCAAGAGGTCGCCGGTCTCGGCGAGGATCTTCATGCCTTCGTACAGCTCGAAGTCGTTGACGTTCTTGAAGTCGCCCGGCTTGCCCGAGCCGCAGGTGGCGACGAAGCACTTGTACGCGGCGACGCCGGCTTGCGACATCGGCTTGAGGTCGTCGAAGTTCCACGGTACGAGGCCGCCCATCAGCGCGTAGTCGACGTGGCACTGGCCGCTGGCGGCGCCGATCTTCAGGTCCATCGCGGCGACGTCGGTGGTGGCCGGGATGGTGTTCAGCGGCATCTCGACAAAGCAGGTGGTACCGCCGGCGGCCATCGCCTGGCTGCCCGTCTCGTAACCTTCCCACTCGGTGCGCCCCGGCTCGGAAATATGCATGTGCACGTCGACCATGCCCGGCATCACGTACTGGCCCGCGGCGTCGACGGTCTCGCGCGCCGGCTCTTCGACATGGTCGGCGATCACGGCGATCTTGCCGTCGCGGATGCCGAGTTCGGCGTTCACCACTTCGTTGCGCAGCACCAGGCGCGCGTTGCGGATCAGGGTATCGAGCATTGGGATTTCCTTGATGGTTGAAGGTTGGGTGGCTGCCTTGGGGTCAGAACGGCCCCAGCGCGATCGTGTACGCCAGCGTCAGCGAGCCGGCCGCAATCGCGAGCAGCACGCCAAACAGCGGCAGGTAAAAGCGCAGCCACTTGAGGTAGTCGACCCGGGCGATCGCCAGCGTGGCGATGAAGTAGCCCGAGGTCGGGAACAGGATGTTGGTCATGCCGTCGCCCATCTGGGTGGCGAGCACCATGGTCTGGCGGGTGATGCCCAACAGGTCGGCCAGCGGCACCAGCACCGGCATGGTCAGCACGGTCTGCCCGCTGCCGGACGGGATCAATGCGTTGAACATCGCCTGGCACAGGAAGACGGTGATCACCGCGACGGCGCCGCTGAAGTCGGACACCAGGCCGACGATGCCGTAGACGATGGTGTCGGCGATCTGGCCGTGGCTCATCAGCACCGAGATCGCACGGGCCAGGCCGCAGATCAGCGCGCCGACCAGGATCTCGCGGAAGGATTCGTCCAGATCCTCGCACAGCGCGTTGGCGCGCTTGCCGGCGATCAGGGCGGTGGCAACGGCGACGGCGAGAAACAGGCCGCTGATCGCGTTGAAGCTCAGCTGCCACTTGAGGATGGCGACGATCACGCCGATCAGCGAGACGCCGCACAGCACGCCGGCGAGCTTCTGCCGCTGCGTGAAACGGACGGCCTCCTCGCCGTTGCGGGTACTGAGCAAGCGGGTGCGCAGTTCGGCGTCGGTATCGAACACCAGGCTCGCCGCCGGGTTGGCCTTGACGCGGGCGGCGTAGCGCCAGGTGTAGGCGATGGCGACCAGCATCACCAGCGCGAGCATCCCGGCGCGGTAGCCGGCGGCGGAGAACATCGGCAACTGGGCGATGCTCTGGCCGATGCCGACGGTGCCGGGGATGGTGATGCCGAAGGCGAAGCCCAGCGTGGTCGGCAATAGCGCGACCGCGACCGCGGTCATGCCGTCGTAGCCCATGCGGTAGAACATCGGCAGCAGCATCGGCAGGAAGGCGATCGACAGCTCGGGCACGCCGATAAAGCCGCAGATAGACGCGAACAGCGCCATCAGAAGCGGGATCACCAGTTGCGAGCGCCCGCCGACCACGCGGATCAGCGACTGGATGCCGAGGTCGACCACGCCGGTACGGCGGATCAGGCCGACCGAGCCGCCGACCAGCAGCGTCATGAACACGATGTCGGCCGCGCCGACCATACCGTCGGGGATCGCGGTGATGAACTGCCAGAGGGTAACGGGAGAGGAAGGGAGGAACTGGAAACTGTCGGCGACGGCGACCATGCGTGGGCCGGCGGCGGTCATCATTTCGGCGCGCTGGTAGCTGCCTGCGGGTATCCAGCGGGTCAGCAAGGCCACCACGGCCATGAAGCCGACCAGAATCAGGTAGATATTCGGGAGCCGGAAGCTCCCGCCCTTCAAAGCGTGTTTGCCCAACATGCTCGCTCCTGTCATCCAGGTTTATGTCCGAAGCGGCAGGCCCTGCAGCGAAGGCCGGACCTGCCTGCTTGACTCGGGACGCAGTGTAGCGAGCCATTGCTTTTTACGCCTGTCTGCCCGTGTCATTTCCTTGTCCGGACACGCCAAGGCGGATGGCCGGTGCAGACAAATGACAGAAGGGTTGCTGTCGATGCAAACCAGCCTTCCCGTTTGCGCGTCAGGCCGGCTCGCGCGGCATGATCAGCGCGTAGATCGCGGCGGCCGCCAGCGTGCCGATCAGCCAGCCGTACGCTTCGAGGTGCCCTGCCCCCGGCCACAGCACCACCATGCAGGCGAGCGAGGCCGCCGGCACGAAGGCCGCGACCGCGCGCAGGTTGACCCCGCCCTGGTACCAGTAGCGGCCGGCCGGGTCTTCGCTGTACAGGTCGGCAATCACCACCTGGCGGCGGCGCGTCCAGTAGTAGTCGACCATGATCACGCCGAACAGCGGCCCCAGGCAGGCGCCCAGCCCCCCGACGAACAGGTTGATCACCACCGGGTTGTGGTAGAGCTGCCAGGGCAGCACCGCGATCGACAGCAGCGCGGTGATCAGCCCGCCGCGCGCGAAGGTGATGTGGCGCGGCGCGACGTTGGCGATGTCGTACGCGGCCGACACGAAGTTGGCGACGATGTTGATGCCTATGGTCGCGATGACGAAGGTCAGGCTGCCCAGGATCAGCACCGGCTTGTTCTCGATGCGGTGCACCACCTCGATCGGGTCGAGGATGGCCTCGCCGAACACCACCAGCGTGCTGGCGGTGACGATCACCGTCACCAGCGCGAACAGCATGAAGTTGATCGGCAGCCCCCAGAAGTTGCCGCGGCGCACCGCCTGCTCGCTGACGCCGAAGCGCGAGAAGTCGGCGAAGTTCAGCAACAGCGCGGCGAAATACGCGACCACCAGCGCGACCACGCCCAGCATCTCGTAAACGGTGTCGGCCGTGCTCAGCACCCGGTCGGACAGGCGCAGGGTGAACGCCCCCCAGCCGGCCTGGCTCAGCATCCACGCCGCCAGCGCGAACATCACCAGGTACACCGCCGGCCCGCAAAAATCGATGAAGCGGCGCACCCACTCCATGCCGCGCCAGAACAGCACCAGCTGCAGCAGCCACATCGACATGAAGCAGATCCAGCCAAGCGCGGTGAGCCCCAGCCACTGGCCGGGCAGCGCGGCGGACGCGCCCGGCCACACGGCCTCGACCAGGATCACCAGCGACAGCGAAGCGAGCCAGGTCTGCACGCCGTACCAGACGATGCCGACCGCCGCGCGGATCAGCGCCGGGATGTTGGCGCCGAACACGCCGAAGCTCAGCCGTGCGAGCACCGGGTACGGCACGCCGGTCTTCTGCCCCATCACGCCGACACCGTTGAGCAGCTGGTTGACGATCAGGATGCCGGCCAGCATCGCGAGCAGGATCTGCCAGCCGGCGAGGCCGAGGAAGAACAGGCCCGCGGCGAACACATAGCCGCCCAGGCTGTGGATATCGCTCATCCACAAGGCAAAGAAGCTGTAGGTCCCCCAGCGGCGCTCGGCCACCGGCAGCAGGTCCTCGTTGGCGAGGCGGTCGCTCGGGGTAAACGGGAGGGAGAGGGATTCGTTGGATGCCATCAGGACATTCCTTTGCGAACGGCAGCGCCCGCATGCGGCATGCGCGGCACTGCAATGCAGCGAAACGGCGTGTCCCGTCCGTCGCGCCCTCGGACGCGGCCGCACCCCAGAAAAAACGGGCCTGTCGGCGTCGACAGGCCCGCGCGGGGACACACCTTCCGGCTTGGCCGGAGACTTACAGACCCATGGCCTGCTGGATCACCAGCGCGATGCTCGACATCACGCCCAGGGCCATCATCAGCGGGAAGTAGAAGCGGATCCACTTGCTGAACTCGACCTTGGCCAGCATCAGGGTGGCGACGAAGAAGCCGGACGTCGGGAAGAAGATGTCGGTCAGCTGGCCGCCCCAGGCGTTGGCGGTCACCACCACCTGCTGCGGGATGTCCAGCAGCGTGGCCAGCGGCGACAGTACCGGCAGGGTCAGCACGGTCAGCGCGGTCGCGCCCGGCACCAGGAAGTTGAAGATCGACTGGGTCCAGAAGATGCCGACGGCGGAAGCTTCCGGCGGTACCACGCGCAGCATCGCCTCGAGGTAGTACACCAGGGTGTCGGTGATGATGCCGCGGTCCATCACCACGGCGATGGCGCTGGCCACACCGCACAGCAGCGCGGCGACCATGATGTCGCGCATCGACGCGTTCAGGTCGTCACAGATCTGCTGCGGCTTCTTGCCGGCGATCGCGGCTGCGGCGAGGCCGATGAACAGGAACAGGCCGCCGATGGCGCCGAAGCCCAGGTTGTTGATCAGGATGGTGGCAATGGCGGCCGGGAACATCACGAAGCAGGCGTAGCCGGCCAGGATCTGGCGACGGGTCGCGGTGATCTCGCCCTTCTGTTCGCCTTCGGCCAGCTTGGCGCGCATCTCGATGTCAGTATCGAAAGTCAGGCTCTTGCTCGGGTTCTTCTTCACCTTGGACGCGTAGTACATGGTGTAGGCCACCGACATCACCACGGCGATCGCCAGGATCACGGCGCGGAAGCCGGAACCGGAGAAAATCGGCAGTTGCGCGATCTGCTGGCCGACACCGACCGAACCCGGGATGGTCAGGCCGAAGATGAAGCCCATGCACGGGCCGAGCAGCGACACCGCCATCGCGGTCATGCCGTCATACCCCAGCCGGTAAAAGAGCGGCAGCAGGATGGGCAGGTAGGCCAGCGACAGTTCGGGCACGCCGATGAAGGCGCCCAGCGCGCTGAACAGCGTCATCAGGATCGGGATGATCAGCACTTCCTTGTTGCCGACCGCACGGGCGAGCTTCTGCACGCCGATGTCGATCAGGCCGGCGCGCTTGATCAGGCCCATGCCGGCGCCGACCAGGAAGGTCAGGAACACGATGCCGGAGGCGCGGTTCAGGCCGTCGGGGATCGCGGTGACCAGGTCCATGAAGCCGACCGGGTGCTGCTCGATCTGCTTGTAGGTGCCGGCGACGACGAATTCCTTCACGCCGTGCGCGGTCTCGACCTTTTCGCGGTCGTACTGGCCAGCAGGAACGATATAGGTGAGCACCGCCATCACCATGATGAAGATGGCGAGGACGATGTAGATGTCCGGCATCTTGAAGCCGGATTTCTTGGCGGGAGCAGCAGCGCCGGCGGCGCCGGTAGCGGGAGAGGAGCTTGGGATTGCCATGATTGCATCTCCAATGAGGTAGTTCCGCAACCGCCGCTTGCTAAACCCGGCGGCGGCTGCCGGAAAACAACAATCGAGGTCCGGAAAAAAGGGGGAATCGCTTCCCCCTTTCCAGTGACGCATCGCTTAGTTCACACCGACCACCGCGGCCAGGAGGGCCATGCGGATCGCGACGGAGAAGCCGATTGCCTTGAAGTACAGCTCGTGTTCGGTAGCGTCGATGCCCATGTCGAACTCGCCCGGGTTGCGCGGCAGCGAGTGGTGCACGCCGACCACCTTGCCGGTCTTCTTCTTGATGTTCTCCAGCATCTCGAGGGAGATGTAGTGGTTGGAGAGCTTCTTCATGAAGTCTTCGCGGTTCGGGTCGTCCTTCTTCACCGAGCAGCCCGGCAGGTAGACCAGGTCGGCGCCGACGTCGGCGAACAGCTCTTCATGCTGCTTCACGTTCAGGTCGAAGTGTTCTTCCCAACGGGCGCCCATGCGGGTCAGCTTCTCGCGGATGATGTCCGGGGTACGCAGTTCGCTGGTGCCGGTGTACACGATGCGGGCGCCCATGGCGGCCAGGGCCAGCGCGAAGGATTGGCCGGAGCGGGCACGCGACAGGTCAGGCGAGCTGATCACGACGGTGGCGTTTTCCAGGTCGCCGAAGGCGCGGTAGCAGCTGTAGCTGTCGAGCAGGCCCTGGGTCGGGTGGGTCACGTGGCCGTAGCCGCCGGAGATGATCGGGCTACCGTTGCCGCCCAGCTCTTCGATCGCGCCGAGCGCTTCCTTGTCGTCCGGGTGGCGCATCACGATCACGTCAGCGTACTGGCTGGTCACACGCAGGCTGTCGTACAGGCTTTCGTTCTTGGCGGCCGAGCTGTTGTGCAGCGGGTCGGCTTCGGTGATCACGTTGCCGCCCAGGCGCAGCATGGCGTTTTCGTGGCTGCAACGGGTACGGGTCGACGGCTGGAAGAACAGGGTGTACAGCGTCTTGCCTTGCAGCAGGTTGGTGCCGGTGCGCATGAACGGCTCGAGCATCTCGGCGGACTGGTACAGCGACAGGATCTGTTCGCGGCTGAAGTCGTCGAGGAAGGTGATGTTCTTGCCCTTCATGCCGGTGGCGGCCAGCGTTTCGCGGATGTCCTTGGCTTTGAATTCTTTGGTCAGTGCCATGATTGCTTTCCTTTTATCGTGAATTTTTCAGTGAGTATTCGTGTGCCGGGCGCCGCGCTCAGATCTCGACGTCGCGGTTGCAGTCTTTCGAGTAGATGTAGGTCAGCGGGCCACGGCCGGTCGCGTACACGGCCTGCTTGGTGAACGGGCCGAACCACATGAAGTCTTCCGCCTTAACGTGGATCCAGTCCTCGCCCATCATGTACAGGCCTTCGCCTTCGTACAGGTAGGCGCCATGTTCCTGCACGTGGGTTTCCACGAAGGGGTGGCAGCCGTCCGGGTCGAACGACAGGATGTGCATGTTCATGTCGAACGCTTCGTTGACCGGCAGCAGGTCCTTGAGGTGGACGTTGCTCATGCCGTCGTAGTCAACCCAGTCGATGTCGTTGGTGTTGCCGAACACGTTGAACGGAGCGCGGCCATCCGGGTGCGGCACGTAGCGCTGCTTGTACAGCAGGATGCGGCATTCCTTGCCGTTGACGTTCTCGAACTCGATGCCGGTGCCGGCGGTGGCGTACGCGTAGCCGCCCTGGCCGTAGACCTTGCTCTCGCCGCCGACGGTGATCTTCAGTTCGCCTTCGCCGTCGAGGATGTAGACGAAGCTCTCTTCATGTTCCTTGCCACCGTACTTCAGGGTGGTCTTGCCGGCAGCGCCGACGGTGCCGATGAACTGGATGAAGCTCGCGCCCATTTTCGGGGTTGCCAGGATGGTCATCTTGCAATCGGAGAAACCCGGCACGCAGTTGATGACGCGGCCTTCGGGGGCGATCACGGCCCATTCACCATGCTTGACGACGGAGCGGTTCTTCAGCAGACCAACTGGGTAAGGCATAACTGTCTCCAATTTCGGTTAATTAGCGGCTTTATTCGGCCAAATTCGTTTAACTTTCAGCTTGCTTCGGTTTGTCTCTGAAAGTGAAGCCAGTCTACTCCCCCGTTTCGCACCGTCTCTGTCCCGTGGCGACAACACGTTGTCCAAGCGCGCCACGGCTTTTGCCGCTTGCAGGGCACGCAATACAGACATCCATCACACGCAAGCGCCCGCCGCTCTGCGCCGGGTGCAAGAGGCGGCCGACGGCCGGCAAACACGCATGAAAAAAGCCGCCCGGGGTGCAGGCGGCAAAGGAGGAGAACAAACGCAAAGGGAAGATACGGATCAGCCGCGCTCGAGGCGGGCCCACTCTCCGGGGGTGGTGCCGATCGGGCGCAGCACATGCGTGCGGCAGGCCGGCCGCTCGGACAGGCGGGCAAACCACGCGTCCAGCGCCGGCATCTCGAGGTGGACGATGGGCAGCGCACGGTAGCGGGCGAACATCGTGCCCAGCACGATGTCGGCGATACCCGGCTCGGTACCACCGAGGTAAGGTTTGGCCTCGAGCGCAGGCTGCAGGATCTGCCAGCAGCCGTGCAGGCGGGCGGCGCCCCTGGCGATGGCCGCCTCGTCGCGGCGCTCGGGTTCGGTCTTGATGGTCGCGACGAACACCGGCCCCAGCGCGTCGGCGAGCGTCGAGAGCTGCCAGTCCAGCCACTTGTCCCCAACCGCGCGTACCGCCGGGTCGGCCGGCCACCAGCGCTCGCCGCCGTAGCGGGCCGCCAGGTAGCGGACGATGGCGTTCGATTCGAACAGCGCGAGTTCGCCGTCGACCAGCGTCGGCACCTTGCCGTTCGGGTTCAGCCTGAGGTAGCCCGCATCGTCGTTGCCGCCGAAGCTGCCGCCGACGTTGATCCGCTCGTAGTCGAGGCCGAGCTCGCCCAGCATCCACAACACTTTCTGCACGTTGGCCGAGTTGTGCCGGCCGTAGACTGTCAACATTCCATCGCTCCTGTCTGTTTATCCGCCTCGCCCGCGGCAAGGCGTCCGTTATCCGCTGCCCAGCGCAACACCGCCGACAGCAAGGCCTCGGCACCCAGGCACAGGTGCTCGCGCCGTGTCTCTTCCGCCACGTTGTGGCTGATGCCGCCGATGCTCGGCACGAACAGCATCGCGGCCGGCATCACGCGGCCGAGGATGCCCGCGTCGTGCAGCGCGCCGCTGGGCATCGTCCGCCATGCACCGGGCGCCACCCGTTGTGCCGCATGGACGCAGGCCTCCCGCAGACCCGCGTCCATGCCCACGGCACGCGTCGGCTCGCCGCTGCGGGAGAGCCTGCATTCGACCCCGCCTTGCCCGTCGTGCGCGGCGACCAGTTCGCCGACGGCCGCCTCGATGCGGTCGAGCAAGGCCTCGTCCTGGTCGCGAAACTGCAGCCGCAACCGCCCCTCCTCCGGCACGATGGCCGCCGCGCCGGGCAAAAATTCCATCCGGCCGAAGTTCCACACCGTGTACGGGCCGGCAAAACAGGCAAGCAGCATGTCCAGTTCGTGCGCGAGCACGATCAGCGCACGCCCGGCGTCGCGCCGGCGGACCATCGGCGTCGAACCGGCGTGGTTCATCTGCCCGTGCGTCGTGATGTCGAGGTTGCGCGCGCCGACGATCGCCGACACCACGCCGATCGCCTCGCCCGCGTCGTCCAGCCACGGCCCCTGCTCGATATGCAGCTCGAGAAAGCCGGCGTAGCGCGCCAGCGCCAGCGGCTCGACCTGCCCGCTCAAGCCTGCCGCGTGCAACAGTTCGGGCAGGGGCACGCCGGTATGGCTCAGCGCGGCGTCGAGCCCGGCCTGCGTCATCAGGCCGGCCGCGCTCAGGCTGCCCAGGAAGCCGTAGTGGCTACCCTCCTCGTCGACAAAACTCATCACGTCGACGGCGAGGTGGGCGGTGGCCGGGCACGACGCGAGCGCACGGGCGACTTCGATCGCCGCGATCACGCCGAGCGCGCCGTCGAGATAACCGCCGACGGGCTGGGTGTCGGAATGCGAGCCGAGCAGCAAGGCGGGCCCCGGGTTCGGCGACACGCCGACCACGTTGCCGACGCCGTCGATGCGCGCGGCCAGCCCCGCGCCCTGCATCCGTCCGCACAGCCAGTGGCGCGACGCGAGGTCGGCCTCGCCGAAGCTCGTCCGCCGCACACCGCTGCCGTAACGGCCGAAACCGCGCAGGGTGTCCAGGCCTTCGAGCAGGCGCTCGCAATCGAGCCGGGGTCGGGAAAGGGAAGGGGTTGCTTGCATGCCGGCCAGTGTAGGCCTTGCGCCGGCGAGGGATGTGGGCGCGCACGACAAAATGTTGTCCGCGCACGCCACTATTGAGGTAGCATTCGATATCTAAAAAAGATAAAGAAAGAGGGAACACGAGAAATGAGTGCGCCGCTACATCAACATCACTCTCCGATAGAACCGACCATCCTCGCCAGCTGGATACGCGCGCTGTGCCAGACGCTGCGCGGCTACGGCGTCCACCCCGAACCACTGATGCGCCAGTGCGGCATGGACGCGGGCCTGCTGCATGTCCCCGAGGCGCGCTACCCGACCGCGCAGGTGCGCCGCTTCTGGCAGGCGGCGATCGAGCACACCGGCGACCCGCTGCTCGGCCTGCAGATGGGGGAGGAAATCCAGGCGCCTTCGCTGCACGCGCTGGGGCTGGCAATGCTCGCCAGCGCCAACCTGTCCGAACTCCTGAGCCAGATGGCACGCTATTGCAAGGTGATCTCGAGCACCATGCACATGGCGCTCAGGCACGACCGAAGCGGCAGCGCGTTGGTGATCAAGACGCTGGGCGGCAGCGAGCCCAACCACGCGGCACGGGTGGCGATGCTCGCCTTCATCCACCGCCAGGCGTGCCGTCTCTCCCAGCACCCGATCAAGCCGACCTTCGTCGCGCTGGCCGTCGAGCCGACCCCGGAATACTCGGCCCGCCTCGACAACTACTTCGGCGTGCCGGTCACCCTGGGTGCCGAGCAGGACAGCATCGGCTTTTGCTACAGCGACATGCTCGAGCCGTTCGCCGGCGCCAACCCGATGCTGGTCTCGCTGAACGAGCAGGCGATCCGCGACTACCTGAGCCGCATCGAACGGCTGCGCTTCGCCGACCGCGTGCTCGAGCAGATCCGCCGCACCCTGCCCGAGGGTGAACCGAGGCTCGGCGACATCGCGCAGACCCTGGGCGTGTCGCAGCGCACCCTGCAACGCAAGCTGAACCAGGAGGCGCAATCGTTCCAGGGCTTGCTCGACCAGGCGCGCCGCCAGCAGGCGGAAGACCTGCTGCAGCACAGCACGCTGCCCATCGTCGAGATCGGCTACCGGCTGGGTTTCTCCGACCCGAGCAATTTCTGCCGGGCGAGCCACCGCTGGTTCGACTGCTCGCCGAGCGAGTTGCGCGAACGCGGCCGGCTGGTGGCGACGTAAGCTAGCGCAGGAAAAACACCAGCGTCAGCATCAGTCCCAGCGCGACGACGAAGCGGCGCAGCCAGCGCACCGGCAGGCGCCGCGCCAGCGCGACGCCTGCAACGCCGCCTGCCACCGTGCCGGCGACGGAAACCAAGCCCGCCCGCCAGTCGATCAGGCCGGCGGCGACAAACGCGGCGACGCCGCCGCTGGCGATCAGCACTGACAGGCCGTTCTTCAGCGCTCCGGCGATGAGCAATCCGCCCGGCAAGGCGAGCGCGAACAGCGCGAGCATCATCACCCCCATCCCCCCGCCGAAGAAGCCGCCGTACACGGCGACCGCAAACTGGCAAGGCACCAGCACGCCGCGCGACCACTGGCTGCCGCCGGGGCGCGCCAGCCTGGGCGCCGCCCAAAAGAGCAGCGTGGCCAGCAGGATCAGCCACGGCACCAGCCGCATGAAGAGCGCGGCGGACACCACGCTGGCGAGCACGCCGCCGACGACACCGCCGGCGATACTCGCCACGGCGAGACCGGGCAGCACGTCGCGCGACGCGGCAAGTTCGCGCCGCATCGCGTAGCCCGACGCGAGGTAGCCCGGCCACTGCGCGAGCGAGCTGGTCGCGTTGGCAACCAGGGGCGGCAGGCCCGCGGCGAGCAAGGCCGGGAAGGTCACCAGCGTGCCGCCGCCGGCGATCGCGTTAAGCGCGCCGGCGACAAAGCCCGCGCCGAACAGCAGCGCATCCGTCGCGACGCTCATGCGCGGTCGGTCAGCGCGGCCTCGAACACGTCGGCCAGCCGCTCGACGTCGGCGGCGCTGACCTGCCAGTGGGTGACCACGCGCATCCAGCCGTCTTCCGGCGGGTTGGCCTTGACGCCGGCGTCCGCCAACGCATCCATCAGCGCGGTCACGTCGACGCTGTCGGCCAGACGGAACCACACCATATTGATCTGCACGGATGCCTCGTCCAGCCACACGCCGGGCAACGCTGCCAACCGTGCGGCAAGTCGCCGTGCGTTGGCGTGGTCCTCGGCGAGCCTGCCACTCATCTGCCTGAGCGCGACGATGCCCGGCGCGGCGATCACGCCGGCCTGGCGCATACCGCCGCCCATCAGCTTGCGGCCGCGGCGCGCGCGCGCGATGAACTCCGTGCTACCGGCGAGCAGGGAGCCGACCGGCGCGGCCAGTCCCTTGGAGAGGCAGCACATCACGCTGTCGGCGTAGCGGGTGATCTCGCGCACGTCACAGCCCAGGTGGGTCGCCGCGTTGAACACCCGCGCGCCGTCCAGGTGGATCGGTACGCCGTGGCGGTCGGCCACCCTGCGCGTCTCGGCCATCACCTCAAGCGGGATCACCCGCCCGTTCGAGTGCGCGTTCTCCAGGCAGATCAGGCCGGTGCGCGGGAAGTGGATGTCCTCGCCGACGCGGATGCGCGCCTCAATGGCTTTCGGGTCGAGCACGCCAAGCTCGCTTTCGATGGTACGCAGCTGCACGCCGGCGATCACCGCCGCGCCGCCCGTTTCGTGCCAGACGATATGGCAGTCGTCGCCGAGGATCACCTCGTCGCCGCGCCGGCAGTGGGTCAACAGCGCGAGCTGGTTGCCGAAGTTGCCGGTCGGCACCAATAGCGCCGCCTCCTTGCCCAGCATGCGCGCGCCCAGCGCCTCCAGTTCGGCGACCGTTGGGTCGTCGCCGTAGACGTCGTCGCCGACCACCGCGGCGAACATCGCCTCGCGCATCGCCGGGGTCGGTTGGGTCACGGTATCGCTGCGTACGTCCAGCCACTGCATCGCTCATCTCCTGAAAAACTGCGCATGAAAAACGGCGGCCTGTGCCGCCGTAGTGTCGCGCGGGGCCGTCCAAAGCTAGCCCCGATTGTGACAGCTCTCCAAGCGCTACGTCATGCCCCGCCGTCGACTCCATACGATTTGCGGATCTCGGCCGCCTGACGGCCGGCCAGCTCGATCGCCTCCAGGTCCAGGGTGATGTTGGTGTTGCACTTGCCGCAGAAAATATCGTTGTCGGGCGACAGCGACTTGAGGTGATGCGGCGTCTCGTGCCCGCATTCTGGGCAGGCGATGCGCAGCGACGCGTTATTGTGCTTGTCGAAGTCGATGTCGAACGACGGCTGAGGCTTCATGATGGCGGATCTCCCTGCTGGATGGATGGCAAGACAGGTCGGCGACGACCCTTCGCTCAGGCTAGGCCAGCGGGCAAACTCTTTCCACAATCAGCCACTTGCGCGCGGCAGGTTCTGGCCGTGCGCGCGGCTTTGCCGTATCCTTCGCCGCTTTGCCCTGCAGGAAACCGCCATGCAAGACGCCGACCTCAACCGCCGCTTCGGCGGCATCGCCCGCCTGTACGGAGACGCCGCACTCGAGCGTTTTCGCACCGCGCACCTGTGCGTGATCGGCGTCGGCGGCGTCGGCTCTTGGGCGGTCGAGGCGCTGGCACGCAGCGGGGTCGGGCGCCTGACGCTGATCGACCTGGACAACGTCGCCGAGTCGAACACCAACCGCCAGTTGCCGGCGCTCGACCCGCACTACGGCCGCGCCAAGGTCGACGTGCTCGCCGAACGCGTGCACGCGATCAACCCGGCGTGCCAGGTGCACTGCATCGAGGACTTCGTCGAGGTGGAAACGCTGGACGCGATGCTCGGCGGCGGCTTCGACTTCATCGTCGACTGCATCGACAGCCTGAAGGTGAAGACCGCGCTCGCCGCGTGGTGCGTCGCGCGCCGCCAGAAGCTGATCGTCTCCGGCGGCGCCGGCGGCCAGCTCGACCCGACGCAGATCCGCGTGGCGGACCTCTCCGAAGTCACGCAGGACCCGCTGCTCTCCAAGCTGCGCTACAACCTGCGCCGCCGCCACGGCTTTTCTCGCGAGCCGGGTAAGAAGATGAAGGTGACCTGCGTGTACTCGACCGAACAGCTGATCTACCCGCAGGCGGCCGCCTGCGACGCCACCGCCGGCCCGCAGGGGCTGTCCTGCGCGGGCTTTGGCGCGAGCATGACGGTCACCGCCAGCTTCGGCATGGCCGCCGCCGCCTACGCACTGCGCACGCTCGCGCGCGCTTAAGCGCGTGCGGGCGAAGACGCTGTAACGCCATACCCCTGCGCCAGCAGGTCGTGGGCGGCCGCTAAGCGCGGCGACGCCCCTCCAGCAGCGAATACGCGGCCGGGATCACCAGCAGGGTGAGCAGCGTCGAGCTGACCATGCCGCCGATCACCGCGACCGCCAGCGGGCCGTTGGTCTCGGCGCCGGCGCCGAAGCCGAACGCCGCCGGTAGCATGGCCAGCACCACGGTCAGCGAGGTCATCAGCACCGGCCGCAAACGCAGCGGGCAACTCGCGAGCAGCGCCTCGTCGACCGCCATGCCGCGCGCACGGTGCTGGTTGGTCACGTCGACCAGCAGGATCGCGTTCTTGGCGACCAGGCCGATCAGGAGCACCATGCCGATCACCGAGTACACGTTCAGCGAGTGGCCGGTCAGCCACAGCGCGACCAGCGCGCCGACCAACGCCAGCGGCTCGGCCAGCATGATCAGCGCCGGCTGCAGGAAGCTGTTGAACTGCGCGGCGAGGATCAGGTACAGCATCAGGCTGGCCAGCACGAACACGGTGATCAGCTCGCCGCCCGAGCGGTCAAGCTCGCGCGCCTCGCCCTTGAACTCGACGCGGTAGCCCGGCGGCAACAGCGGCTCGGCCGCCGCGCGCACCACCGCCATCGCTTCGGCCAAGGGCATGGTCGGCGACGCCGACATCCCCGCCGAGTACATCAGCGCCATCCGTTCGATCTGCGAGGGGCCCAGCTTGGGGCGCACCTCGGCGACCGCCGACAAAGGCACCAGTTCGCCCGCCTTGCTGCGCAGATAGATCGCCGACAGGTCGGCCGCGGTCGCGAGCTTGCCGCCGGCCGCCTTCAGGCGGATGTCGTAGCGCTCGCCGTCACCGTCGGAGAACTGCGCGGCGTCGCTGCCGGCGGTCAGCAGGTTGACCGCCTCCAGCACGTCCTGCGTGGAGAGCCCCGCCTTGGCCGCCGCCTCGCGGCGCACGTCGACGGCGAGCATCGGCAACTGGCTCTCGCTGTTGGCGTCGGCGCGGCCGATGCCCGGCTCGGCGGCGAGCTTGGCCTGCAGCGCCTCGTTGATGCGCTGGATCTCCTTGAGGTCGGGACCAACCACCGAGAACTGCAGCTTGCCGCCGCGGCTTTCGCCGACGCGCGGGAAGGGGAAGGCCGACACGCGGGCGCCGGCGACCGCCCCCATCTTGCGGCGTACCTCGGCGAGCACCTCGCCCTGGCTGCGTTCGCGTTCGTCGCGCGGCTTCAGGCGCACCATCATATTGGTCTGGTTGGCCGAGTTGCCGCCGAAGCCGCCGACAATCGCGAGCACGCTGTCAACCTCGGGCAGCTTCATCAGCGCCGCCTCGGCCGCGCGAGTGCGCTCGTCGGTATAGGCAAGGCTGGCCCCGACCGGCGTCTTCAGCGACACCATGAAGCGGCCCTCGTCTTCCTCCGGGTAGAACTCGGACTTCATCAGGAGCGCGACGCCGCCGCCGGCGATCACCAACGCGAGCGAGCCTGCCAGCACCGCGCCGCGGTGGCGGACCGAAGCCTCCAGCAGCCGCCGGTAGCCCGACTCCAGAGCATCGAACGCAGATTCGAACGCGCGGTAGACGCGCCCGTGCGAGGGCTCGGCCTTCAGGAAACGCGAACACAGCATCGGCGTCAGCGTCACCGACACCAGGAGCGACACCAGCACGCCGACGCTGACCACCACCGCGAAGGTCGAGAACAGGCGGCCGACCGTGCTGGTCAAAAACAGCACCGGCATGAAGATCGCGACCAGGCTGAGCGTCGCCGCCACCACCGCGAAGATCACCTCGTTGGTACCGCGCACCGCCGCGTCGAACGGCGCCTCGCCGCCCTCCTCGCGCCGGTGCACCGCCTCGAGCACCACGATGGCGTCGTCGACCACCACGCCGATCAACAGCAGCAAGGCGAGCAGGGTGATGGTGTTGAAGGTGTACCCCATGAAGTACATCAGCGCGATGGCACCCAACAGCGACACCGGGATCGCAAGCGAGATGATCAGCGTCGCGCGCCAGTTGCGCAGGAACGCCCACACCACCAGCGCGGCGAGCAGCGTGCCCTCGAACAAGTGGTCTTTCAGCGCGCCGACCATCTCGTTGATGAAGTCGGCCGAGTTGGACGACACCTTGAGCACGAGGCCGGCGGGCAGGTTGGCCGAAATCGCGTCGACACGTGCGAGCACCTCGTCGGCGATGGCGACGGTGTTGGTGTTGGGGATGCGCACGATGCCGATGCTGACCGCGGGCTTGCCGCCCTCGCGCGCGAAGCTCTTGAGGTCGCCCTCGCCGTCGAGCACCTGCGCAACGTCGGACAGGCGCACCGGCGCCTCGCCCTGCCAGCCGACAACCAGCCCCTTGAGCGCCGACACCGAGTGGAACTCTTGGTCGAGGTCGACCAGGTACTCGCGCGGGCCGGACTCGATGGTGCCGCCGGCGTCCTGCCGGTGCTCGCGCTTGAGGGCGGCCTTCACGTCCTGCGCCGAGAGGCCGTGCGCGGCGAGGCGCGCCGGGTCGAGCTCGACGCGGATCACCCGTTCGCCGCGCCCGCGCACCCACACCTCGCCGACGCCGTCGACCGACTCGAGCTGCTTGCGGATCACGTTGTTGGCGAACTGGTAGAGGTCGCGCTCGCTGCGCGCGCCGGACAACGTCAGCCAGATGATGGGGCTGGCGTTGGCGTCGGTCTTGGTCACCACCGGCGCGTCGGCCTCGTCCGGCAGGCGGCGGCGCGCCCGCTCGAGCTTGGACTGCACCTCGTTGAAGGCGACGTCGATGTCCTTGTCGAGGTTGAAGGTGATCTTCACCTGCGAGCGGCCCGGGCTGGAAGTCGATTCGAGGATGTCGATGCCCGGCACGCTGTTGACCGACGACTCGATCACCTGGGTGACGCTCTGGTCGATCACCTCCGGCGTCGCGCCGGACAGCGAGGTCGACACCGTCAGCGTCGGCTGCTCGATCTCGGGATAACGGTCGACACCGATCTTCTGGTAGGCGACGACGCCGAACAGCACCACCACCGCCGAGAGCACGAAGCTCAGCACATGGCGGCGGACAAACAGCTCGATCCAGTTCATGCGCCCGCCCCCTTGCCGGCGGCGGCCGTAGCCTTGCCGCCCTGCCCTTCGCTGACCTTGGCCCCGTCGGACAGGAAGCCTGCGCCGTCAACGGCGACGCGCTCGCCGGCCTTGAGCCCGGACGTCAGCTCGACGCGGCCGTCCGCCTCGGCGCCGACCGTCACCTTGCGCTCGGCAGCCTGGCCCCCCTCGACGCGGTACACCACCTTGCCGCCCGGGCGCTCGACCACCGCGGCGGCCGGCACCGACAGCGCCTCACGCCGCTCGAGCTCGACTTCGGCGTCCAGCGCCTCGCCGACCCGCCACGGCGCGTCGGCCGGCAGCATCGCCCACGCGACGCGCGCGCGGCTCGCCGTGTCCAGTCCGGCGCGCACCTCGTCGATGCGCACGGTCAGCGTCTTGCCGTGCGCGGACAGGCGCACCGGCATGCCGACCGCGAGCGCGTCGCCGTCGGCACCGCCCAGCGCGAGTCGCACCCGGCGGCCACCGTCGGCGTTCAACAGGAATGCGGTCTTGCCGGGGGTCACGTAGTCGCCGGGATTCACCTCGCGCGCCTCGATGACGCCGGCCATCGGCGCGCGGATCTGCGTGCGCGCGCTGTCGCGGCCCTTGCTGCGCGCCAGCGCCTGGGCGGCGGACAGCTGCTTCTCCAGCGCCGTCAGCTGCGCGGTCGACGCTTCGAGCGCGGCCGGCGAGATGAAGCCCTGCGCCAGCAACGCCTGGTTGCGCTTGACCGTCGAGCGCTGCTCGGCGAGCAAGGCCCCGACGCGCGCCGCGTCGGCCTCGGCGCCCAGTTGTGCGTCATGCGCGCTGCCGGGGTCGACCTCGGCCAACAGTTGCCCGGCCGCCACCCGCTGGCCGGCGTCGACCAGCACCTTGAGCACGCGGCCGCTGCTCTCGGCGGCGACCTCGGGCGCGAGCACCGGCTCGACCTCGGCCCAGACGCGCGCGACACGCGCCATTGGGGCAAGCTTGGCCGTTTCGGTCGTCACCGGCGTCGGCGGCGGGCCCTTGCGGGCGCCCTTGTCGGTGGCGGGCTGGCAGGCGGCAAGCGCGAGGCAGAGGGCGAGCGGGGAGAGCAGGTGTTTCATCGGCGGCATCCGTCCATTCATTGGCCGCCATCTTAAACGCTCTTCATGACAGCGGCGCCCGCCATTAACACCGCTTAACCATTTCGCCGTCAGCCGCGGCGCATCGTCACGTGCGGGATGCCGCCGTCGTCGTACGGCTCGCTGACCGGCACGAAGCCGAACGCCTGGTAAAAGCCCTGCTTGTCGGCCTGCGCGGAGAGCATCATCGGCGCGCCGGGCCAGTGGCGCGCGCACCCGGCGACCGCCTCGGCCATCAGCGCACGGCCCAGCCCCGTCCCGCGGCACGCGGGCTCGAGCACCACGCGGCCGATCGCCGCGGCGTCCGGGTACTTGTCGCCCGGCGCGATCAGGCGCGCGTACGCGACCAGCGCGCCCGCGTCGTCCACTCCCAGCAAGTGCAGGCAGTCGCGGTCGACGCCGTCGACGTCGCCGTAGATCGACTGCTGCTCGACGACGAACACGGCATCGCGCAGCGCGAGCACGTCGTACAGGCGGGACGGCGAAAAGTCGTCAAAACCGTGGCAACGCCACGTGATGGGGGTGGGCATAGTACAATCCTCGCTCTATTGATTCACCGAACATCATAACGCCGCCCGCGCGCGGCGCGTCAGCATGAACCAGGAACCCGACCTCTTCGACCTTCCCGACACCCCGGTGCCGCCCCCGCCCTCCGCCACGCCGCCCGCCGGCGACGCCGACGGCTGGATCCCGCTCGACTTGTACGCCGAGCGCGCCTACCTCGAGTACGCGATGAGCGTGGTCAAGGGCCGCGCGCTGCCCGAAGTCGCCGACGGCCAGAAACCCGTACAGCGGCGCATCCTCTACGCGATGCGCGACATGGGGCTGGTCGCCGGCGCCAAGCCGGTCAAGTCGGCCCGCGTGGTCGGCGAGATCCTCGGCAAATACCACCCGCACGGCGACGCCTCCGCCTACGAGGCGATGGTGCGCATGGCGCAGGACTTCACGCTGCGCTACCCGCTGATCGACGGCCAGGGCAACTTCGGCTCGCGCGACGGCGACGGCGCGGCGGCGATGCGTTACACCGAGGCGCGCCTCACCCCCTTGGCCGAACTGCTGCTCGCCGAGATCGACATGGGCACCGTCGACTTCGTGCCCAACTACGACGGCGCCTTCGAGGAGCCGGCGCTGTTGCCCGCGCGCCTGCCCATGGTGCTGCTGAACGGCGCCTCCGGCATCGCGGTCGGCATGGCCACCGAGATCCCGCCGCATAACCTGCGCGAGGTCGCCGCCGCCGCGATCGCCCTCTTGGAAAACCCGGCGCTCACCACGGCCGAGCTGATGCAATACGTGCCGGGGCCAGACTTCCCCGGCGGCGGACAGATCATCACGCCGGCATCAGACATCCTCGCCGCGTACGAGAACGGCCGCGGCTCGGTGCGCGCGCGCGCGCGCTGGGAAGTCGAGAAGCTGGCGCGCGGCCAGTGGCGGGTGGTGGTCAGCGAGCTGCCGCCGGGCTCGTCGGCGCAGAAGGTACTCGCCGAGATCGAGGAGGCGACCAACCCCAAGGTCAAGTCCGGCAAGAAGACCTTAAGCCAGGACCAGCAGAACCTGAAGAGCCTGATGCTCTCCATCCTCGACCGCGTGCGCGACGAGTCCGACGGCGAGCAGCCGGTGCGCCTGGTGTTCGAGCCCAAGTCGAGCCGGCAGGACGTCGACGAGTTCGTCAACGTGCTGCTCGCGCAGACCAGCATGGAAACCAACGCGCCGCTCAACCTGGTGATGCTGGGGCTGGACGGCCGCCCGGCACAGAAGGGCTTGCGACAGATTCTCGCCGAGTGGCTGGACTTCCGCCACACCACGGTCGGCCGCCGCCTGAACCACCGCCTGGACAAGGTCAATCAGCGCATCCACATCCTCGAAGGGCGGATGATCGCCTTCATCCATATCGACGAGGTGATCCGCGTGATCCGCGAGGCGGACGAGCCCAAGCCCGAGCTCGTCGCCGCCTTCGGCCTGTCGGATGCGCAGGCAGAGGACATCCTCGAGATCCGCCTGCGCCAGCTGGCGCGGCTGGAAGGCTTCAAGCTGGAGAAGGAGCTGTCGGCGCTGCGCGAGGAGCGCGACGGCCTCCAGCACCTGCTGTCCGACGAGGCCGCGTTCCGCGCGCTGATCGTCGGCGAGATCAAGGCCGACGCCGAGAAATACGGCGACGCACGCCGCTCGCTGATCGAGGTCGCCGAACGCGCGGTGCTCGAACAGCGCGCGGCCGACGAGCCGGTGACGCTGATCCTGTCGCAGAAGGGCTGGCTGCGCGCGCGCGTCGGTCACAACGTCGACCTGTCGCTGCTCGCGTTCAAGGACGGCGACGGCCTCGCCTGCGCGGTCGAGACGCGCACGGTATGGCCGGCGATCGTGCTCGACAGCAAGGGCCGCGCCTACACCGTCGACGCGTCGGTGGTGCCGACCGGCCGCGGCGACGGCGTACCGGTCACCTCACTGATCGACGTGCAGGATAACGCCAAGGTCGCCTGGCTGCTGGCCGGCCCCGACGACACCCGTTTCGTGGTCGGCGGCAGCGGCGGCTGCGGCTTTGTCGCGCGCGTCGCCGACATGGCCGGCCGCGTGAAGGCCGGCAAGGCTTTCCTGACCGTGAGTGAAGACGAAAAGGTGTTGCAGCCGGTGCGCGTCAGCCGGCCGCTGGCCGAGTGCCAACTGGTGGTCGCCAGCAGCAGCGGGCGCCTGCTCGCCTTCCCGGCAGAAGAAATGAAGGAAATGGCCAAGGGCCGCGGACTGACGCTGATGGCGCTGGACGAGGGCGACGCGGTCACCGCGTTCGGGCTGGTCAGCGCCGAGCGCGCGCAGCTTTCGGTCACCTCGGTGCGCGGCAAGGCGTCGGAAGAGAAACTCGCGCTCGCCGAATACGCCGGCAAGCGCGCGCGCAAAGGCAAGCTGATGCCGAAGAAGTGGCAGGTCGGCGCGATCACCGACCCCGCCTGACCCTCCTTAAAGCCGGAAGCGGCCGAACGCCTGTTCCATCTGGCGCGCGGTCGCGTCCAGTTCGTCCAGCAGGGCGCTGACCGCCTGCACCGCCCGGTCGTTCTCGTGGATATGTGCGTCGACCGACTCGGTGGTCTGCGCGATCAGCGTGCTCGCCTTCTGCTGCTCGGTCGTCGACAGCGCGATCTCGCCCATTTTGGCCACCACCTCCTGCATGGCGGCGCCGACGCTCTGCATGTCGGCCTTCAATTCGTCCAGGCTGCTGCGCCCGCTGCCAACCGCTTGCGAGGTACGTTTCATGTCGGCCACCGCCTGTGCGGTCTCGCCACGCACCGCCTCGATCATCGAAGTGATCTCCAGCGTCGCCCGGGCGGTGCGTTCGGCCAGTTTCCTCACCTCATCGGCCACCACCGCGAAACCACGGCCCTGCTCGCCCGCGCGCGCAGCCTCGATCGACGCGTTGAGCGCAAGCAAATTGGTCTGGTCGGCGATGTCGCTGATCACGCCGGTGATGCTGGAAATTTCCTGGGAACGCTGCTCCAGCCCGCCCAGGATGCGCTCGAGACCCTCGACCGAGGTCATGGTCACCGACATGCTGTCGACCATGCGGGTCACCGCCTTTTCGCCGTGCAGCATGCAGGCGTGCGTATTGCGCACCTGTGCATCCGCCTGGGTGGCGTTGTCGGCGATGGTGGTGACGCTGACCGAGATTTCCTCGAGTGTCGCGGCGTTGGCCGAGGAAACGTCGGCCATCTGTCGCGAGCCGTCAGCAACATTGCCCACCTGCGCGTGCGCAGCCCCCACCCCGCCGGTCAGCCGGGTCGCATCCTCACGCAAACCGGTGAACAGCACGTGCAGGCGAGCGATGAAGGTATTAAATGCAGAGGCGGTCTCGGCAATCTCGCTATAGCCGTCCTCCGGCAGGCGTACGGTCAGGTCGCCCTCGCCGCTGGCGATGCCGCGCATCGCGTCGTGCAGGCCGTCCAGCCCGGAGAGCGCGCGGCGGGTGATCACGAAATTCAGCGGCACCATCAGCAACAGCGCCAGCGCAGCCACCCCGGCCAGGCTGTATAGCAACTGGCGCAAGGGCGCGTTCAGCACCGCCTCGTCTGCGGCGACGCCGAGAAACCAGTCACTGCCGGGCACCGCCTCGATGCGCACCAGTTCGCGCTTGCCGTCCGCCTTGTCGACGCCGCGCGTCTGCCCCTCCTGCGCCAGCGCCGCGATCGCCGGCGCGTCCAGCGCAGGCATGTCCTCATTCAAGGGCTTCATCGAGCGGGCCGCGTCGGGATGGGCAATCACCCGGCCGGCCTTGTCGACCAGGAAAGCGTAACCGTCGCCGCGCAGGTGCAGCGCGAGCACGCTCTTGACGATGGTATCGGTGTTGACGTCGGCGGCGAGTACTGGCGCGCCCTCCCCCGGCAGCCGGGTCGACAGCGTGACGGTCAGCGCGCCGGTGTTGGCGTCGGCGTAGGGACTGCTGACGGCGACCGCAGGCTGGGCGGGCGCCTTGCTGTACCACTCGCGGCTGGAAAAATCGAAATCGGCGGGCGCGACCCAGCCGTCGGAGAACTGGTGACGCCGGTCGGGGTAGGCGGCGAACATCACGGCAAAGCCGCCGGTGGCGGCGCCTTCCTTCAGCCTGGTCAGCAAGGCTGCATCATCCGCAGGCAGGCTAGTCACACCGGCCAGCTGCTGGCGCTTGCCGGCCAGCCACTGGCCGATCGACCGGCTCTGCGCCTTGGCAACAGTGTCGAACTCCTGGTGGATGGCCGTGCTGATTTCCCGGCCAAGCTGCAAGTAGGCCAGACCAACCAGAACGGCCGCCAGCAACGCAAGAAACAGCGAGTTCCAGCCGATCAATCTGGCCTTTAACGAATTCCGGACCCCCATACTCCCTCCGCATGTCATTTGCTTTCAATGCAGATAATGCGCGAAGGGTAAACGGCACTCAAATAATAAGCACTCGCTATTTAATGTGGATCAAGCACGGCCTATTCGAACTCGGGGATCACGTTCTGCTGCTCGGGCAGCCCCGGGCCGCCGCACTTGTGCCCTTCCTCCAGCAGCCAGTTGCGGAAGGCGAGGAACACCGGCGACTCGAGCTGCTCCTCGCGGTAGCACAGGTAGTGGCCCTGGCCGAGCAGCTCGGCGCTGTCGAACGGCTCGACGACGCGCCCGGCGGCAATCTCGGTCGCGGCGAGGCAGCGCGGCACCAGCGCGTAGCCCATGCCGGCCTCGACCGCGCTGATCAGCGAGTTGTACTGCTCGAAGCGCGCGCCGCTGCGCAAGGGTTGCGCGGCGAGGCCGCGCGCGCGGCACCACTGCGCCCACGCGTCGGGCTCGCCCTGGTGGATCAGGATGCGCGCGTCGGCCAGGTCCTGCGCCGATTGCGGCAGTTTCTGCCCGCTGACCGCTTCGGGTGCCGCGATCAGCACGAAATGCCGGCCGGCGATGTCTTCGGCGACGACCCCCGGCCAGTGGCCGCTGCCGTAGCGGATCGCGATGTCGACGTCGTGCGGTTGCGCCTGGCGGCCGGACAGGTGCTGGTGGAAGGCGAGCATCACCTGCGGGTACGCCTCGCCGAACGCCGGCAGGCGCGGGATCAGCCACTTGGTCATGAAGGTCGGCACGCACGACACCGACAGGGTGCCGCGGCCGTGCTGGCTGCTCATCAGGTCGCTCGACGCGCTCTCCAGCATGCGCAGCGCCGGCTGTATACGCTGCAGATAATGGCGGCCGGCATGGGTCAGCACGAAGGAACGCCCGACGCGCGCCAAGAGTTCGACGCCGAGGAAGACTTCCAGGCCGGAAATCTGCCGGCTGACCGCGCTCGGGGTCACGCACAGTTCGTCCGCGGCCAGCGTCACCGACAGGTGGCGGGCGACGGCCTCGAAAGCCAGCAGTTCATGGATGCTCGGGCAGATTCGCTTCATCGGAACTCGGATGCCTTGCTTGCCAACCGCGCAAACGACGGCTGATGTTTAATCATTCGGATGTGAGTAGTCGCTAATATAATACCGGCTTTGCGACTTCCCCGCAGGCTTTAGTCAGGCGCCCCATGTTCATCCGCTTGGTTTCCTTTACCTACATGCTGTACCTCGTGCTGCCGATCGCGCTGATCCTGGTCGGCTCGTTCGGCGAGACCTGGGTCAACGCGCTGCTGCCCGAAGGCAGCACGCTCGCGTGGTACCAGGAGCTGTGGGATGACCGCAGCTTCACGCGCGCCTTCGTCACCAGCCTGATTGTCGGTGGCGCCTCGTGCGTGATCAACACCTTGTTGTGCGTGCCGCTGGCGTATTCGCTGGTGCACGGCGCGAAACAGAAGAACCGCTTCGCGACCCGCCTGTTGACGCTGTTGCCGGTGGCGGTGCCGACCATCACGCTGGGCTTCGGCTACATCCTGGTGTTCAACACCGACGCGATGCCGTGGCTGGGCAGCACGCCGCTCCTGATCGCCGCGCACGTGGTGCTGACGCTGCCGTACCTGACGCAGGCCTTGGTCACCGACCTGCGCCACCAGCGGCTCGACCGTCTGGAAGAGGCCGCCGCCACGCTGGGCGCGCGCCCGCTCGAGCGCTTCTTCGGCATCATCGTCCCCAACCTGCGCTACAGCCTGCTGTCCGGCCTGGTGATGGTCGCCGCGCTGTCGATCGGCGAGTTCCAGCTCTCCAACCTGATCGTCGGCTTCCAGAACCGCACCTACCCGGTCGTGCTGCTGCAGGCCTTCTACGGCGCCACCGGCTTCGCGTGCGCGGCGACCGTGATCCTGCTGCTGCTGGCCACCGTCGCCTCCCTGACATCCACCCTGGCATCGAAAAAAGCATGAGCCTCTCGTTCGAACACGTCGGATTCCAGTACCGCGGCACGTCCATCGGCGTGCACGACATCAACCTCTCGCTGGACAGCGGCGAACTGGTCGCGCTGATCGGCCCGTCCGGCTCGGGCAAGACCACCTTGCTGCGCCTGACCGCCGGCCTGATCACCGGCCACAGCGGCCGCATCGTACTGGGCGGACGCGACCTGTCCAACATGCCGGTACACGAGCGCCATATCGGCATGATGTTCCAGCACTACGCGCTGTTCCCGCACCTCACCGTGCTGGAGAACGTCGCCTACGGCCTGAAGATGGCCGGCGTCAAACCCGACGAGCGCCGCAAGAAGTCGCAGGAGATGCTCGAACTGGTGGGTCTGGGCCAGCTTGCCGCACGCCGTCCGGCGCAACTGTCCGGCGGCCAGCAGCAGCGCGTCGCGCTGGCGCGCGCGCTGGCGTACAGCCCGCAGGCCTTGCTGCTGGACGAGCCGCTCTCTGCGCTCGACGCTTCGATCCGCGGCCAGCTGCGCGACCAGATCCGCCAGCTTCAGCAGCAGTTCGGCGCGACCACCGTGCTCGTCACCCACGACCAGGAAGAGGCGCTGGCGATGGCCGACCGCATCGCCCTGCTCGACCAGGGCCGCGTGCTGCAGTACGGCACGCCGACCGAACTCTACGAGAACCCGAAGAACGAGACCGTCGCCCGCTTCGTCGGCCTGTCGACCATCGTCGAGGCCAGGGTATGCGCGGACAACCGCGTCGACACCGGCTACGCGACGCTCGCCTGCGACACCGCCGGCCGCGCCATCGGCAGCGCCGTCAAGCTGCTGGTCCGCCCCGAGCATGTCGAGGCCGACCCGGCCGAGGGCAGCGTCAACCGCATCGCCGGCCGCGTCACCCTCAACCGTTACCTCGGCTCGTTCAACCGCTACGACTTCGTGCCCACTGGCGGCAGCGAACCCTGGCTGGGCGAAGCACGCGTGGCACCGGCCGCAGCGATCGCCGTCGCCCCCGAACACATCCGGCTGCTCGCCGACTGAACACCCCCTACAAGGACCTGGAGACTGTCATGACCCTGCTGAACCGCCGCCAGTTGCTCGCCGCAACCGTCGCCACCCTGTTCGCCATGCCCGCGATGGCCTTTAGCGGCCCCGAGCTCTACCCGGGCGAGAAGGCGCTGTATAAGGCCGCCGCCAAGGAAGGCATCGTGGTGTCGTTCGACACCGGCCCGGAATGGGCGAACTGGAAGTCGCTGTTCAAGGAGTTCAAGAACCGCTACCCGGAAGTCGAGCTGACCTACAACGACCTGGGTTCGGCTGCGACCGTGGTCGCGCTGGAGAAGACCCGCCGCCGCCCGCAGGCCGACACCGCGTACTACTTCGCGCAGTCGGCGGTCGACGCCGCCGGCAAGGACGTGGTCGCGCCGTTCAAGCCGGTCAACTTCGACAAGGTCAGCCCGGTGATGCGCGAAGCCTCCGGCAAGTGGTTCGGCGTGCATTCGCTGAACGTCGCCTTCCTGGTCAACAAGAAGCTGGTCAAGAACATGCCGCAGGGCTGGGCTGACCTCCTGAAGCCCGAGTACAAGAACAGCGTGGTCTACCTCGACCCGCGCTCGACCGGCCAGGGCCAGGTGGCGGTGTTCGCCGCCGCCTTCGGCAACGGCGGCTCGATGGACAAGCCGCAGGCGGGTACCGACTACCTGGGCCGCCTGCACAAGGCCGGCAACGTGCTGCGCGTCGAGGGCACCACCCCGTACGCCAAGTTCCTCAAGGGCGAGATCCCGATCTGGATCGGCTACGAGAACGACGGTCTGAAGGCCAAGTACATGGACGGCATGAAGGACAGCATCGCCGTGGTGATCCCGAAGGAAGGCAGCGCGGCCGCGCCGTACGGCATGAGCCTCGTCAAGAACGCGCCTAACCCGAACGCGGGCAAGCTGTGGCTGAACTTCGTGATGAGCAGCAAGGGCCAGCAACTGTTCGCCGAGGGCTTCGTGCGCCCGGCGGTCTCCGGCGTCGCGCTGCCGGCCGCGGTCAAGGCCAAGATGCCGGATGCGCCGCAGGTCAAGCCGGTCGACGTGATCAAGGCCCAGCAGCAGAAGGCCGCCATCGACGCGGCCTGGTCGCGCGCGGCACTGTCCAAGTAAGGAAAGCCCGACATGATGCAGCGGTTCGGCGCGTGGCCCGCGCTTGCCTTTATCGGCCTGTTTTTTGTGTTGCCGCTTCTGGCGCTGGTGCCCGAGGCCCTGTCCGAAAACGGCGCGGCCTTCGGCCGCATGCTGGCCGACCCGCTGTTCTGGCCGGCCCTCGTCAACTCGGCCCTGCTCGGGCTGTCGGCCGGCGTGCTCTCCACGCTGGTCGGCGTCGCGGTCGCCTGGCAGCTCGCGCAGGCGTCGCCGTTCTGGCGCGACAAGCTGATGGCAATGCTGGGCCTGCCGCTGGCGTTCTCCGGCATGGTGATCGCCTACGGCTTCATCCTCGCCTTCGGCCGCGCCGGCTTCGTCACCCAGCTGTTGGGCTATCTCGGCGCGGACACCGCCGAGATCGGCGGCTGGGTGTACACCGTGGGCGGACTGACCTTCGCCTACGCGTACTACCTGATCCCGCGCGTCGCGCTGACGCTGTACCCGGTGTTCGCCAACCTCGACCTGCGCCCGATCGAAGCGGCACGCACGCTGGGCGCGACGCCGCGCCGCGCCTTCTTCGACGTGGTGGTGCCCGAAGTCGCGCCGTCGGTGCTCGGCTCGTGCGCCGTGGTCAGCGCGCTGGCGATGGGCACCTACGGCACCGCGCTCGCGCTGGTCGGCACCCAGGTCAACATCCTGCCGCTGCTGCTGTACGCCAAGATCGGCGACGGCGGCGCGGACTTCCCCGTCACTTCCGCCCTGTCGATCGTGCTGCTGGCCCTGTGCTCGCTGGTGCTCGGCCTGGGCGACTACTTCAGCCAACGCCGTGAACATGCAACATTCCACTGATACCGCCCACCTGCTCGACCTGCTGGCCCAGCGCCAGAGCGGGCCTGACCGCCTCGCGCAACCGGTCGCCATCGTCGGCCCGCGCGAAGCCAGCGAAGAGCAGGTCGACTGCGCTTACCGCCTCGCCCTGGCGCTCGCCGGCGCCGGCGTGCCGCTGGTCTGCGGCGGCAAGATCGGCGTAATGCAGGCAGCCGCGCGCGCCGCGCGCGACGCGGGTGGCACCTGCGTCGGCCTGCTGCCCGAAGAGGACGCGGCCTACGGCAACCCCTACCTGACCGTTTCGCTGCCGACCGGCCTTGGCCTGTCGCGCAACATGCTGGTCGCCCGCGCCGGCGCCTGCCTGGTCGCCGTCGGCGGCGGGCTGGGCACACACTCCGAGATCGCGATGGCGCTGCAGTGGAAGAAGCCAGTGTTCTCCATCTGCATGGCGCCAGAACTGCCGGGCGTACAGGCGTTCGACGACGAGGACGCGCTGCTGGCGGCCACCGCACGCTGGCTGCTCGAATTCTCGCCGCAGGGCAACCGCGACCTAGGCGGCTGAATGCGACGACCCTATCACCGCCCGCAAGGGCGGTTTTTTATGGTGTTTGACAGCCGGGATGGAATGCGCAAAAGATAGCAACCTCTTCCAAGGAGCTATCGGATGTTGGAAAGCCAGTTGCTGCGGGCGGTGGCGGATTCGCTGTCGGACCCGATCTTCGTCATCGACGACACCGGCCGCTACCTCGACGTGCTCGGCGGGAAGGATCGTGACGACTACGACAGCGGGCGTTACCTGATCGGCCAGACCTTGCATGAAGTCCTGCCCCAAGCCAAGGCCGACCGTTTCCTTAACTGGATCCGCGCGGCCCTCGCGCGCGGCGAAGTCACCCGCTACGAGTTTTCGCTATCGGCCGCCGAATGCGCGGGCAATCACCGGGAAGGTCCGAATGGCGAACAGTGGTTTGAAGGGAGGATCTCGCCGCTCAACGACCTGCCTGACAACATGCCGCCCTGCGTCGCGTGGATGGTCTTCAACATCACCCACCACAAGGCGATGCAGCAACAGCTGCGCTACATGGCGGCCAGCGACGCGCTGACCGGGCTGGCCAACCGCCACGCCTTCGACGAGCTGCTGCCGCGCATACAGGCCGAGCACCGCCGGCGCGGCCTGCCGCTGGCGCTCGCGCTGATCGACCTCGACCACTTCAAGTCGGTCAACGACCGTTACGGCCACCCTACCGGCGACGCGGCGCTACGCTGCTTCGCGGACGCACTGCGCACCCATTTGCGCGCCGGCGACGTGCCGATCCGGCTGGGCGGCGAGGAGTTCGCCGTGCTGCTACCCTCGACCGAAACCCCTGCGGCCAGCCTGACGCTCGGGCGGCTGCAGGCCGTGCTGCGCGCGCGGCCCATGCCCGTCGGCACAGGCGAAACGCTGACGCTGGCCTTCAGCGCCGGCATCGTCGATGCGGCGAGCCTGCCCGACAGCGACGCCGCGTACCACGCGGCGGATGCACGCCTCTACCAGGCCAAGCGCGCCGGGCGCGACTGCATCGCAGGCGACGACGCCTGATCAGGCCGCCGGGCGCAGCCTGGCGGACAGCGCACGCAAGAGGTTGCGCAGCACCTGGTCGCCGCATTCGCGGTAGTGCTTGTGGCCGGGCTTGCGGAAGAACGCGCCCAGCTCGCTCTCGGTCATCAGAAGGCCCGCGTCGGCCAGCAGCTGCTGCACGTCCTCCTGCTTGAGCTCGAAGGCGATGCGCAGCTTCTTGAGGATCAGGTTGTTGGAGAGCCGGCCGGACAGCGGCGCCGGCGGCGGCGCGTCGTCACGGCGGCCGCGCCTGAGCACGATCACGCCGTCGAGCAGGGCGGCGAGCACCTTGTCGTTGCACGGCCTGAACCCTTCTTCGTCCTCGCGCGCGAGCAGCGCGCGGAAGTCCACGCCTTCGGGGTCGAGCCCGCCGTCGCGCAACAGCGCCGGCAACTGGTTGTCGCGCAGGTCGAGCGCGTAGCGCACCTGGCGCAGGATATCGTTGTTGAGCATGGGGTTCCGTCAATTCAAAAGTTGGTCGCCGGGAGACGCCTTAAGGCGCGAGGCGGGCGATGCGCCAGCTCGCGTCGTCGTGCAGGGTGTACAGCACGCGGTCGTGCAGGCGGCTGGGCCGGCCCTGCCAGAACTCGACGCGGTCGGGCACCACCGCGTAGCCGCCCCAGTGCGGCGGGCGCGGTACCTTCAGCGGGTAGCGCACGCCGAACATCGCCGCGCGCTTGACGAGCTCGGCCTTGGACGGGATCTCGCTGCTCTGCTCGGACGCCCACGCGCCCAGCCGGCTGGTGTACGGGCGGCTGTCGAAATAGGCGTCGGACACTTCGGGCGCGACCCGTGCGACGCGGCCCTCGACGCGTACCTGGCGCTCGAGCTCGGGCCAGAAGAAGGTCAGCGCGACCCACGGGTGTGCGTCGAGCTGCCCGCCCTTGCGGCTGTGGTAGTTGGTGTAGAACACGAACTGGCCGTCCTCGACGCCCTTGAGCAGCACGATGCGCGCGCTCGGATGCCCGTCGTCGCCGACGCTGGCGACGTGCATCGCGGTCGGCTCGAGCACGCGCGCCTCGATCGCCTCGGCGAGCCAGCGCTCGAACTGGGCGACGGGGTCGGACAGGCAGTCGTCGGGCGACAACTCCTGCCGCGCGTAGTCCTGGCGGATATCGGCAAGATTGATCGACATGGCAGCTCCCGGCTAATCGGATAGCTCGCCATGATAGCGCGCGCCGTCGCCGGGGTCTGCGCGCGTCCGTCATTTCGGATAGAATCACCGCTTATTTGTCACCCTGGCCGCACGTCCATGCAGCTTGTCGCCTTCGGTCTGAACCACCTGTCTGCCCCGCTCGCGATCCGCGAGAAGCTGGCGTTCCCGGCCGACGTGCTGCCCGGTGCGCTCGCCAGCCTGGTCGGCTCCGAGGCCGCCCGCGAGGCGGCGATCGTGTCGACGTGCAACCGGACCGAGGTTTACTGCGCGAGCCCCGACCCGGCGGCGGCGCTGGGCTGGCTGGCCGAATTCCACGACCTGCCGCTGGAGACGCTCAAGCCCTACCTGTACCAGCTCGACACCTCGGGCGCCGCTCGCCACGCCTTCCGCGTCGCGTCGGGGCTCGACTCGATGGTGCTGGGCGAGACGCAAATCCTCGGCCAGATCAAGGACGCGGTACGCGCGGCCGAGGCGTCCGGCACGCTGGGCACACTGCTCAACGGCCTGTTCCAGAAGACCTTCGCGGTCGCCAAGGAAGTGCGCAGCAAGACCGAGATCGGCGGCGGCTCGGTGTCGATGTCGGCCGCGGCGGTCAAGCTCGCCGAGCAGATTTTCCCCAGCGTCGGCGAGCTGAAGGTGCTGTGCATCGGCGCGGGCGAGATGATCGAACTGGTGGCGACCCACTTCGCGGCGCGAAGCCCCAGGCTGATCACCATCGCCAACCGTACCGCCGCGCGCGGCGAGGCGCTGGCCGGCCGCCTCTCCGGCCGCACCTCGGCGGTGCCGCTGTCGGAGCTGCCGCAGATCATCGCCGAGTACGACGTGATCGTCAGCTCGACCGCGAGCCAGCTGCCCATCATCGGCAAGGGCCTGATGGAACGCGCCATCAAGGCGCGCCGCCACCGCCCGGTCTTCATGCTGGACCTGGCCGTGCCGCGCGACATCGAACGCGAGGTCGGCGAGCTGGACGACGTGTTCCTGTATACCGTCGACGACATCGCCGGCGTGGTCGAGGTCGGCCGCGAGGCGCGCGCGCTCGCCGCCGAAGAAGCCGAGGCGATCATCCAGGCGCGGGTCGCCGAGTTTCTCGGCTGGCTCGCCCAGCGCGGCCGCGTGCCGATGATCCGCGCGCTGCGCGACAACGCGGAGGCGACCCGCCTCGCGGTGCTCGCCGCCGCGCAAAAGCAGCTCGAGCGCGGCGCCGACCCGGCCGCGGTGCTCGATACGCTGTCCAAGCAACTAACCAACAAACTGATGCACCCGCCGACGCAGGCCCTGTCCGCGCGCGGCGGCGCACACGAAGACGCGCTGGCCGACGCGGTCGCGCGGCTTTATAGCCTACACCCGGAGTCGTCATGAAACCGTCGATCGCCGCCAAACTGTCGCAACTGGCAGAGCGGCTCGAAGAAGTCACCCACCTGTTGGCGAGCGAAAACGCCACCGCCGACATGGACGCGTTCAAGAAGCTGACGCGCGAACACGCCGACCTCACCCCGGTCGTCGAGACCTTTGCCGCCTACCGCCAGTGCGAGGCCGACATCGCGGCCGCCGAGGAGATGCTCTCCGACCCCGACATGAAGGCGTTCGCCGAAGCCGAGATCGAGGAGGGGCGTGCGCGCCTTGACGCGCTCGACGTCGAGCTGCAGAAGCTCCTGCTACCCAAGGATCCGAACGACGACAAGAACCTGTTCCTCGAGATCCGCGCCGGCACCGGCGGCGACGAGGCCGCGCTGTTCGCCGGCGACCTTTTGCGCATGTACACCCGCTACGCCGAGCGCCAGCGCTGGCAGGTCGAGGTGGTGTCGGCGTCCGAATCGGACCTGGGCGGCTACAAGGAAGTGATCGTGCGCCTGATCGGCCAGGGCGCGTTCTCGCGCCTGAAGTTCGAATCCGGCGCCCACCGCGTGCAGCGCGTGCCGGCGACCGAGACCCAGGGCCGCATCCATACTTCGGCCTGCACCGTGGCGGTGATGCCGGAGGCGGACGAGATTGCCGAAGTGGTGCTCAACCCGGCCGATTTGCGCATCGACACCTTCCGCGCGTCCGGCGCCGGCGGCCAGCACATCAACAAGACCGACTCGGCGGTGCGCATCACCCACTTGCCGACCGGCATCGTCGCCGAGTGCCAGGATGGCCGCTCGCAGCACGCCAACAAGGCGTCCGCCATGCAGGTGCTGGCGGCGCGCATCTACGACATCCAGCTGCGCGCGCAGCAACAGAAAGAGGCGGCCGAGCGCAAGAGCCTGGTCGGCTCCGGCGACCGCTCCGAGCGCATCCGCACCTACAACTACCCGCAGGGGCGGGTGACCGACCACCGCATCAACCTGACGCTGTACAAGCTCGACCAGATAATGGACGGCGACTTGACCGAGCTGACCGACGGCCTGTTGGCCGAACATCAGGCCGAGCTGCTGGCGGCACTGTCCGACTGAACGTTCAGGACGACGGCGCGAATTCGAAGTCTGCCGGCAGCTGCTCGCGCGGGATGCCAGCCGGATTGGTCGGCACCGTGTCGCGCGCGCACTCGCTGCCGGGGAGCGCCTGCACCGTCAGCCCGGCAAAGTGCGCGGCGCCGACCACGCCCAGCTGCAGGCGCCCACCGCCGGCCAGCTCGTCCAGCTGGCCACCGCCGATACGCCGACCGTCCGAGCGCACTTGCACATAGCCGTTGCACACCTCGACCTCGACCCGTAGCGGCTGGCCGTAGCCGATCGCCAGCGGGAACGACGCCGGCGCGCGCCAGAACGTTGCCGCGTGCCGTTTGACGATCAGCCGCTGCCGCCCCGCGTGGAAGGTCAGCCCCACCTGGCGCGAGGTGCCGCCGGTCAGCCCGAGCGTCGCCGCGTAGCCCCGCTCCAGTGTCAGTGTTGTTGCCAGCCGGTAATTGGCCGGTAAGCGCGCGCGGTTCAGCAAGGCGGCCTCGACCGCCCGCCCGGCGCACGCCCGCGCGTCCCCCTCGTACGGCGGGCAATAGCCGGCCAGCACGCCGTCCTGCACCGCCCACTGCCCAGACAGCACCGTCCACTCCCGCCCGAAGTCCTCTGCTGTCGGCGGCCGGTACTGCGCGCAGCCGGCGGCGAGCAACACCAGCACGGCCAGCAGCGGCTGTCTCGCGGCGCCGACAATATCCCTGAAAATATATTGATTATTCATATATCGAAACATAGAATAATGGCGCAACCAGCAAAGGAAACCACCATGCAGAAGAATATCGGCAACACCGAGCGCGTGATCCGCGTCGTCGTCGGCCTCGCCATCACCAGCCTCGCCTTCGTCGGCCCGGCCAGCCCGTGGGCCTTTCTCGGCCTGATCCCGGTCGCCACCGGCCTGATGGGCTGGTGCCCGCCGTACGCGATGCTCGGCATCAACACCTGCAAGAAGTAAGCTTGGGCGGGCGGCCCCGGTCGCCGCTCAGGCGGCCGGCAGCCATACCCGCACGCTGAAGCCGCCGTCGGCCTCGTCGACGAAGCCGAGCGTACCGCCGTGCTGGCGGACGACGCGCGCGACGATCGCGAGGCCCAGCCCGCTGCCGCCGTCGGTGCCGCGGTGCGCCGCCAGCCGCTCGAACGGCGCGAGCGCCGCCTCGCGCAGCGCGACGGCGATGCCGTCGCCGTAGTCGGTCACCCTCAACTCGACCCCGCCCTCCGCCGCGCGCACGCTCAGGCGCACCGGCGGCCGCCCGTAGCGGCGCGCGTTTTCCAGCAGGTTGGAGAGCAGGCGTTCGATGGCGAGCGGATCGGCCGCGACCGTCAGGCCGTCTTCCAGCTCAAGCTCGGCCGGCAGCGCGAGCCTGCCGAAGCGGGTGGCGACGCTGGCGGCCAGCTCGCCCAGCACCACCGTCTCGCGCCGCGGCGCCTCGCCGGCACGCGCGAAGTCGCTGAACTGGCTGACGATGCGGCCGAGCTCGTTCAGGTCATCCAGCATGTCATGGCGGTCGGCGCTGTCGTCCTGCATCTCGAGCAAGAGGCGCAGCCGCGTCAGCGGCGTGCGCAAGTCGTGCGACAGCCCGGCCAGCATCAGCCTCCGCTCGCGCTCGGCAGTATCCAGCGCGCCGTTCATCCGGTTGAACGCCTCGGCCAGCGCCCGCACCTCGCGTACGCCGCGCTCGGGCACCGGCTGCGGCGTGCGCCCGGCCTCGCGCTCGCGCACCGCCGCCGACAGCCGCGCCAGCGGCCGTACCACCTGCCAGGCGACGGCGAACGCGAGCGCGATCGCCAGCAGCGACGCGAGCAGCGAAGCCTGCAAGGTGGTGCCGAACGGCCGCTCCTGGAAACGCCCGGCCGGCACCACCAGCCAGTACGCGTCGCCCAGCACATGCACGGCGAACCACAGCTCGCGCCGCCCCTCAAACAGGCGCATGCGCAAGGTCACCGGCTCGCCCAGCGCCTGGGAAAGCCGCGCGGACAACTCGCGGCTCAAGGACGTCTCGCCGTCGTGGAAGGCGACGCCGATGTCGGCGGTGGCCTGCAGCAGGTGCGGGAACCCTGGCTTGTTCTGCGCGGCGAGGTATTCCTCGCGCGCCTCCGGCCCCAGCCCGTCGAGCGCCTCCTCGGCGCCGGCCAGCGCGTCGAGCACCTCGACGTACAGTTGCTCGCCGATCAGGCGGTGCCGTTCGGCGGCCGCCATCCACAGGGTGACCGCCTGCGTGATCAGCACGGCGAACACCACCAACAGCAGCAGGCGAACAAACAGCGACGGCGTGCGCAGGCGGATCATTCGCGCGGCTGCCCATCGGGCACGAACACGTAGCCGTAGCCCCACACGGTCTGGATATGGCGGGTCTTGCCGTCGCCGTTGTCCAGCGCCTTGCGCAGCCGCGACACGTGCACGTCTATGCTGCGGTCGAGCGAGTCGCCGCCGCCCTTGCCCAGCGCCATCTCCATCAGTTGCTCGCGGGTCAGCGGCCGGCGCGGGTGCGTCGCCAGTACCGAGAGCACCGCGTATTCGGCGCTAGTCAGGCTGACCACGCCGTGCTCGCCGACCAGCTCGCGCCGGCCAAGGTGCAGGGTGAAGCCGCCGAAACAGACCGCGTCCTCGGCGTCGTGGCTGGCGTTCAGCGCGGGGGTCGCATGGTGGCGGCGCAGCACGGCCTGGATGCGCGCGGTCAGCTCGCGCGGGTTGAACGGCTTGGCGAGGTAGTCGTCGGCCCCCATTTCCAGGCCGAGGATGCGGTCGATGTCCTCGCCGCGCGCGGTCAGCATGATGATCGGGATGGTCTCGCCCTGCGCGCGCAGGCGGCGTACCACCGCGAGCCCGTCCTCGCCGGGCATCATCACGTCGAGCACGACCAGGTCGGGCCGGTTGCGCGCGAGCTTGCGCTCGATGTCGCGCGCGTCGGGCAGCGTCTCGGCGCTCATCCCCTGCTGGACAAGGAAGCGCGACAGCAGGTCGCGCAGCTTGGCGTCGTCGTCGACGACCAGAATCTTGGCGTTTTCCATGGCACTCAGCTTAACGCGCACGCGCGCAAAGGTCAGCCGGCGCGCAAGCATGTGTTAAGGCAGCCGGCGACCGACACACTCGTTAACAAAGCCCGCGCCGCGCACCAAAAACCGGCAACACCTGCCACCTACACTGGCTGCATCAAACCTGACCACAAGAGGGACAACACCATGAAATCGCTGAACAAGACCCTGGCCGTCGCGCTGACCGCACTCGCCCTCACCGCCGGCGGCCACGCCTTCGCCGGCCCCGGCAAGGGCACAGGTGGCAAGTGCCAGGCGTCGCCGCTGCGCGAAGCCATCCTCTCCGGCGCGCTGACCGACGCCGAACTGAAGACGCTCGAGCAGGACCGCGACGCGCTGCGCGCACGCTACCGCGCGCTCAAACAGCCCGGCCAGCCGCTGGACGAGGCATCCCGTGCCGAACTTGACAAGCAGCGCGGCGCGCTGCGCGAGAAGACGCGCACGCTGGCGGAAAACGACGTGAAGGGCCCGGCGCGCGACGCGCTGCCGGCCAGCTTCTGCGGCGCGCGCGGCGACAAGGCGGGCAAGAGCGGACACATGCAGCCGCCGGCCGGGCTGAACGCCGAGCAGCAGGCTGCGTGGCAAAAGGACCGCGACGCGATGCGCGCCAAGATGCAGGCCGCGCGCGCCGACGGCAAAGTCGACGACAAAGAGCGCGCCGAGCTGCAGGGCCTGCGCGACGAGATGCAGCGCAAATACCACGCCGCGCCGGCCAAGCCCTGACGCAGCGTGCGGGTGGCAGCCGCCTGCCACCCGCCCTACAATCGCGCCATGCCCATCCGCTTCCTGCTGATCGCGCTGCTGTGCCTTGCCGGCAACGGCAGCGCGTTCGCCGACGACGACTGTGACAAGCAGGCCTCACACCGCCTGCGCGAATTGCGCGTGCGCGAGGCGCTCGCCAACGGGAACCTGACCCACGCCGAGGCCGAGCGCCAGCTGCGCCGGCTACACAAGGAGACCCGCCGCCCGAGCGGCCACGAACAGCGGCGCCTGGCGCCGGACGACGCGTTCGACGACGACGCACGCCATTACTGGCGCGACAAGCGCCGCTACAAGGCGCAACCGGACTGACACGCCGGCACGGATTCGTATAGCATGGACGGCGCGGGCACTAGCCCGCTGTCTGCGTCACCGACCGAGGAGGCAAGATGCGCAAGCTGGCGTTCTGGCTCGTCCTGTGGCTGGCCACCGGCCCGGCACTCGCCGCCCACGCCGCCTGCGCGGCGAGCACGGCTCCCGCGCGCTGCCAGGCCATCCACGCAGGCGAGGCGAGCTGCACCGACGTGCCCGGCGCCGACAAACGCGCCTGCCTCGACGCCTTCACCCCCGCCTCCGACTGCCGCCGCGACCGCGACCGCCCACGCTGCGAGGCGCTGCAAAAAGCCCAGCAAGACTGCGACGCCGAACAGGGCGAGGCGCGCCGACTGTGCGTCCTCGCCCTGTTGCCGCAACGCGACTGCGCGCGCGCGGCGGACCGCGCGCGCTGCGAGCGTCAAGCCGCCGCCGAGGCGGCCTGCCTCGGACAGCTAGGCGCGGTGGAGCGCCAGTGCGTCAGCCGGCGGCTTCAGCAGACGCCTTGACGGGCGCGCGCTTGCTGCCGAACGGGCCGATGTCGACCGACGCATCGACCGGCAGCACGCCGTCCGCGATCGCCCGGCTGAACACCTCGAAATCCGACTCGACCTGATCCGCGTACAACAGGGCGTAACGTGACAGCGCGTCGGAAAACTTGCCCGAATTGCCCATGTAGCCTGCGATCACCGCGGCCTGCCCGCCCGATTTGGCGTGCGCGCGCGCCAGCGTCCACGCACACGCCTGCCCGTACGCGCGCAGCGTCTCGGCGTCGAAATTCTCCAAATCGGCCGACGCCTTCATGTCGCGCAACTGGCGCACGTAGAAGTGGCGGCCGGCCGGCCCCGTCGTCCAGCCGAGGAACACGTCGCTCGCCGCCTGCATCAGCCGCTGGCCGAACACCACGCGCTTGCCCTGATGGCCGTGCACGCAAGGCTGGGTAAAGCGCTCGAGCACCGACGGACGCGCCTCCTTCAGCTGCAGGAACAAGGGCTGGTCGTAGTCGTCCTGCAGCAGGATCACCAGGCAGCGCGTGCCGACGCTGCCGACACCGACCACCTTGAACGCGATGTCGACCCTGTTGAAGCGGCGCACCAGCAAGGCGCGGTCTTCCTTCAGCGTCGACAGGTAGGCGTCCATCATCGGCTGCAACGCCGGATCGTCCAGCCCGTCGGCCAGCCACTGGTCGTCCTCGGGCAGCAGCGAGCTGGGCTTGTGCAGGTGGAACAGCGTGGGCGGGGTATCGCGCAATTGCAGGCGGGCGCCGGTGTCGGCGGTGATCTTGGGCAGCAGGCGCTGGTGGGTGCGGTTGCGCGCACGCTGGCCGAGTCGGTCGAGTTGCCCGCGCAGGTGGTCGTTGTGTGCGCTCGCGCACAGCTGGTCGAACGAGACCTTGCTGTACCAGACGTCCATCTGGCTCATCCGCGCGTACTCGTTCATGCGCCGCCGGTAGGTGCCGGTCGCCGCCTCGACGATGCCGCGGCCGGTCGGGTCGGGCAGGCCTAGCGTGCGCGCGGCGAGCACCAGGCTGGTCGCCAGCCGCTTGACGTCCCACTCCCACGGCGCCTGGTGCGTCTCGTCGAAGTCGCAGATGTCGAACAGCAGGTTGCGCTCGGGCGACGCGAAGAAGCCGTAGTTCATCAGGTGCGCGTCGCCGCAGGCCTGCACCAGGATCCCCGAGTGCGGCTGGCTGGCAAGGTCGGCCGCCTGCACCATGGCCAGGCCGCGGAAAAACGCGAACGGCGACGCCGCCATCCGCGCGTAGCGCAGCGGGACCAGCGCCGGCACCCGCCCCTCGCTGCTTTGCTTGACGATGGCGACCGGGTCGCGCTCCCCGGCGAGCCCGCACACGGACAGCGCGCTGCGCGGGCAGAGCTTGCGGCGGACGCGGCCGGCCTCGAGCAGCTCTTCGAAACGGGGGTGGTGGTTGCTCGGCATGATTGGTTTCCGTTGTCGTTCTGCCTGCGATTTTACGCCGCCGTCACGCAGGGCGCCCGCGCATTATGCAGCCCCCGCTTGGGCGGCCTAGCCCTGTGCAGGTACACTGCCGGCGCGCGCAGCCTTCGCCGCGCGCGGATCCACACCCGACCCACAGCTTCCCAACAGCCGGCACACAGCTTGTCCACATCCTTGTCCACATCCCGTCCCTGGTTCCTGTACGTGCTCGAGTGCCGCGGCGGCAGCCTGTACACCGGCGTCGCGCTCGATGTGGCGCGCCGCTTCTCCGAACACCAGCGCGGCCGCGGCGCGCGCTACACGCGCAGCCACCCGCCCGAGCGCGTGCTCTTGACCATCGAGTTTCCCGACAAGTCGGCCGCGCTCAAGGCCGAGCATGCATTCAAGGCGCTGCCGGTGAACGCGAAACGCGCGCTGGTCGCCCGGCACGGCAGCTGACGGGGCTTTCTGCGCGCGCCGGCGCGTGCCAGAATCGACCCATCCTGCATTCATACCGGACCCCGCTGCCATGGCCCTGCGTTACGAGACAATCCCCGTCACCCCCTTCGAACAGAACGCGACCCTGTTGTGGTGCGACCGCACCCTGCGCGCCGCCATCGTCGATGCCGGCGGCGACGCGCAAAAGCTGCTGGCGCGCGTCAAGGCGAACGGTGTCACCGTCGAGAAACTGCTGTTGACCCACGGCCATATCGACCACGCCGGCGCCACCGCCGAACTCGCGAAGACGCTGGGCGTGCCCGTCGAGGGGCCGCAGGAAGCCGAGCGCTTCTGGCTCGACCAGTTGCCGCAGCAGGGCAAGATGTTCGGCTTCGCGCACAGCGACCCGCTGACGCCGGACCGCTGGCTCGCCGGCGGCGACAGCGTGACGGTCGGCGACGAGACGCTGGCCGTCATCCACTGCCCTGGGCACACCCCCGGCCACGTGGTGTTCTACAGCGCGGCCGCGGGCCTCCTGATCGCGGGCGACGTGCTGTTCGCCGGGTCGATCGGCCGCACCGACTTCCCGATGGGCAACCACGAAGCGCTGATCGCTGCGATCCGCGGCAAGCTGTTCGCGCTGCCGGACGAGACCCGGGTGCTGCCCGGCCATGGCCCGGAGACGACGATAGGCGAGGAGCGCCGCTTCAACCCCTTCGTCGCCGACCCGCGCTTCGGCTGATGGACGCTGGCTTCGCCGCGCGCGTCGCCGACGCGCTTGAGGCCGTACCCGCCGGACGCGTCACCAGCTACGGCGCGCTCGCCGCCGCCGCGGGCTGGCCGCGCCATGCCCGCCATGTCGCACGCGTGCTCAAGGCCATGCCGGATCTGCCCTGGCAGCGGGTCGTGCACGCCGACGGCAGCCTCGCACGGCCGGGCAGCGAACAGCACGACTGGCAGCACGCGCTGCTCGAACACGAGGGGGTCGCCTTCCTGCCGTCCGGCCGCGTCGACCTCCAGCGCTGCGGCTGGCCGCTCTCCGATGATGCCATGCCGGCATCAATGACAAGGTCTTGATTTACAAGAAAACAACGCGCAAATTGCAATAATTTTGCGTTTCCCCGATCTGCCTATATCCTGCGCGCCAGCCGCCGCCCTGTCGGCGTTTTTGCCTCATCGTTTCAGGATTTTCATCATGTTGCTCCGCTCCGCCATCGCCCTGGGCTGCGCCCTGGCCGCGCCCTCCGCCCTCGCCGCCAACGACTGGTCGTTCAAGAACGTCAGCGTCAACTGGCTCGACTGGTCCGACGGCACCGAAACGCGCACCAACGCCGGCGCATTCGGCGGCAAGAAGGACTTCGCCTACCTCGAACTGGAAGGCGGCTTCGGCGGCAACTGGGGCGAGGCGTACGGCTTCTTCGACATCGAGAACCCGGGCATGGGCTCGACCGAGACCGACAGCCGCGACCAGCGACGCTACGCGGCCAAGGCCATCGCCCGCTTCAACGTCGCCGAAGTGGGCGGCCTGCCGCTGCAGGTGTACACCCACCTGTACGACACCCGTGACCACCACGGCTTCTTCGACCAGAACCGCGTGCTCGGCGTCGGCACCAGCTGGCGCTCGGGCAACTTCTGGGTGAAGCCGTTCATCGGCGCGCACCAGGAGCTCAAGTCCGGCGTCGGCGCGCACTTCAACGGCTGGATGGCCGGTTACGTCGCAGGCTACGACTTCACGGCGTTCGGGCAGTCGCTGTCGCTGACCCAGTGGCACGAGACCGAATTCGCCCGCAAGGAACGTTTCCTCGCCATGGGCAACCCGGACGGCGGCGTGACGCAGGGCAAGAAGACCGGCCAGAACGGCGCGGTCGCGCTGTGGTGGAACGTGAACAAGTCGCTGACCACCGGCGTGCAGTACCGCTACGCCGACGACAAGCTCGGCTCGGCGACCTACCAGAACGCGATGATCTACTCGGTCAAGTACAACTTCTGATAAACGCTAGCGCGCCTGGCGCGCAAAAGAAAAGTCCCGGACGAAAACGTCCGGGACAGCGCCCTGTACCTCCAAGACCCCGTCCGGCAAAGAGCGGACGGGCAGGCGCTCCTCAGCACCCGCAGGCTTAGACTGCTTCCGGCGGCAAAGTTCCTAGCCCGCCGAACCACCCCTCGACCACCCGTTCGACCTCCTCGCAGCCGGTCTTCTTCAGGCTGGAAAAGAGCTGCACGCTCACCTGCGGGTACGCCGAGAGTTCTGCGCGCACCTCCTTCAGCGTCTTGGCCTGCTCCTGACGCGACAGTTTGTCCGCCTTGGAGAGCAGGATGTGCACCGGGCGCCCGGTGCCGAGGAAGAATTCAAGCATCCGCCAGTCCAGTTCCTTCAAGGGATGGCGCGAATCCATGATCAGCATCAGTCCGACCAGGCTCTGCCGCGTCGCCAGGTAGCGCCCGAGCAGCTCGATCCAGTGCGCGCGCACCGGCTCGGGGACCTGCGCGTAGCCGTAACCCGGCAAGTCGACCAGGTAGCGCTCGTTGCCCAGGTCGAAAAAGTTGATGTGCTGGGTGCGTCCCGGCGTCTTCGACACGTAGGCCAGCCGGGTGCGGTTGGTCAGGGTATTGATCGCACTGGACTTGCCCGCGTTCGACCGGCCGACAAATGCGACCTCCGCCAGGGTGGGCGGCAAGTCTTTGAGATGGTTGACGGTGGTATAAAAACTGGCGTTCTGGAAGATGGGCATGGTAGTAACGGACAAGTCAGTTGTTATAGAATAGCACGATTGAAAATGCCTCTTTCACGGATATACAAGCATTCTTTCTAAGGAGTGACCATGAAATTCAAGACGCTGTTGGCGTTGTCGACCGCCCTGGCGGCAGGCTCCGCTCTGGCCGCGACTCCCGCGCCTAAGGCAGACCCGGCCAAGGGCAAGGTCATCGTGGAACAGGTCTGTGCGGCCTGCCACGGAGTCGACGGCAATAGTGTCGCCTCGGCCAACCCGACGCTGGCCGGCCAGAGCCAGAGCTACCTGCTGCTGCAGTTGCACAACTTCAAGGACGGCAAGCGCAAGGACCCGATCATGATGGGCATGGTCGCACCGCTGTCCGACCAGGACATGGCCAACCTCGCTGCCTACTTCAGCGAGCAGAAGGTCAAGCCGCGCGACGCGACCGACAAGACGCAGCTGGCGCTTGGCAAGGAAATCTACCGCGTCGGCGTGGCGTCGACCAAGGTGCCGGCGTGCATGTCGTGCCACGGACCGGCCGGCAAGGGCCTGCCCGAGAAGTACCCGCGCCTGGGCAGCCAGCACGCGGCCTACATCGTCAAGCAGCTGAACGACTACAAGCTGGGCGAAGTACGCAGCAACACGATCATGGCGGACATTGCCAAGCGCATGAGCGATGCCGAAATGAAGGCGGTCGCAGAATATATTTCCGGCCTGCGCTAAACGCAACTTTTTGCGCGAAGCCCACTCATAAGGGGGTGCCTGGGCAGGCACCCCCTTATTCATCCTCATCGCCATGTCATCCAAAAAACGCAACACCACGCTTCCCTACCGGCTGTACGAGCTGTTCAGCTCGATGCGCTTCGCAATCGGCCTGTTGACCATCCTCGCCATCGCCTCGGTGATCGGCACGGTGCTCAAGCAGAACGAGCCCTACCCCAACTACGCTTTCGAGTTCGGCCAGTTCTGGTTCCAGTTCTTCGAACTGCTCGGCCTCTACGACGTCTACCACTCCGGCTGGTTCCTGACCATCCTCGCCTTCCTCGTGCTGTCGACCACGCTGTGCATCGTGCGCAACGGCCCGGGCTTCGTGCGCGAGATGAAGGGCTACCGCGAAAAGGCGTCTGATACCTCGCTCGCGCTGATGCAGCATAGCTGCGAAGTGGTAGGCGACGCCGACCCGGCGGCGGTCAGCCGCCGCCTGCAGGGCGAAGGCTTCAGCGTGCGCGAGCACCGGCGCGAGGACGGCAGCGTCGTGCTCGCCGCCAAGAAGGGGGCAGCCAACAAGCTCGGCTACTTCTTCGCGCATATCGCGATGGTGGTCATCTGCATCGGCGGCCTGCTCGACGGCAACCTGCCGCTGAAGATCGCCGAGCTCGCCGGCCGCATCGTCCCGGAAACGCGCGATATCCCGCAAAGCCAGGTCCCGGCACAAAGCCGCCTGGACACGGACAACCTGTCGTTCCGCGGCAACGTGACCGTGGGCGAGGGGCGCAGCGCCGACGTGGTGTTCCTCAACGCGGGCAACGGCTACCTGGTGCAGGAACTGCCGTTCATCGTCACCCTGAAGAAGTTCCACGTCGACTACTACAGCAACGGCATGCCCAAGCTGTTCGCCAGCGACCTGGTCGTCACCGACAAGGCGACCGGCAAGGCGACCGAGGCGACCATCGAGGTCAACAAGCCCTTGATCGTCGACGGCGTCGCGATCTACCAGGCCAGCTTCGGTGACGGCGGCTCGCCGCTGACGCTCAACGCGTGGAACGTCGCACGGCCGGACGGCAAGCCGGTGCCGATCAAGGGCGTATCGATGGCGTCGCAGCCGCTGCGCTTCGGCGAGCAGGCGTTCCGCCTCGAGTTCGGCGAGCTCAAGGTGTTCAATATCGAGGACATCGGCGAGACGCCCGGCACTGCGGACTTTGGCCAGAAGATGAAGGACGTGCGCGAGGTGCGCAAGGAAAAGCATGTCCGCAATCTCGGCCCGTCGATCACCTACAAGTTGCGCGACGAACAGGGGCAGGCGCGCGAGTTCCATCACTATATGGCGCCGATCGCGCAGGACGGCCGGCAGTACCTGATCACCGGCGTGCGCGCCGAGGTCGGCCAGCCCTTCCAGTACCTGCGCCTGCCGCTGGACGAGGGCATGGCGGTCGACCGCTTCATGCGCCTGAACGCCGCGCTCGCCAACCCGGCGCTGTACGACGAGATCGCGCGCCGCACCGCGGCGCAGGCGCTCTCCGGCGGCGCGATCAGCCCCGAGCTTACCCGCCAGTTTGAAGACAGCGTCAAGTGGGTACTCGCCCGCTTCGCCGACGGCGGCTTCCCGGCGCTCGAGTCCTTCATCGACGACAAGGTACCGGCCGACAAGCGCCAGGCGATCGCGCAGACGTATATCAAGATCCTGCAGGGCACGGTGCCGGTGGTGATGGACGTCGCGGACAGCCAGGCCGGCGTCGCGCCGACCCCGGTCGACGAGGCGAAGTACCGCTTCCTGCTCGACACCCTGGTCGCCAGCTCCGCCCTGCACGAACTGGGTGCGCCGGTGCTGCTGCAGCTGACCGGCTTCGAGCAGGTACAGGCGTCCGGCCTGCAGCTGACCCGCTCGCCGGGCAAGGACCTCGTTTATCTGGGCTCGCTGTTGTTGATCATCGGCATCATCCTGATGTTCTATGTGCGTGAAGTCAGGCTGTGGGTGGTGTTCCACGGCGCGCGCATGCGCCTGGCGATGACGTCGAACCGGCACAACCGCGACCTCGACCGCGATTTCGAACATCAACACGCAGCACTGCAACAGCAAGTTGGAGCAAGCCATGCAAGCTAGCCATTCCCTGCACCTGAGCCCGCGCGCGTCCTGGCTCAAACCCGGCCCGCTCGACTGGGCGTACGCCGTCGTCGTCCTGATCGCCTGCGCGGTCGCCTTCTGGCAATACGACCACTTCATGGACGTCTACGAGGAAGCCATCCTCGCAGGCTCCGCGCTCGGCTTGATCGGTCTGGGCTGGTTCTGGAAGGACTGGCGCTGGTACTTCCCGCTGTCCGGCCTCGTCTCGCTCGCCGCGATCGGCATCTACGACCACGAGCTTGCCCGCGCGCAGGAAGCGTTCTGGCTCAAGTACCTGCTCTCCAGCCAGTCGTCGATCATGTGGATGTGCACGCTGTTCGTGCTGGCGACCGGCATGTACTGGGCCGGCGTGCTCGCGCGCTCGGCGCTGCTGCAGAAGATGGGCAGCGGCCTGACCTGGGCGGCGTCGGTGATGGGGCTGGCCGGCCTGTTCACCCGCTGGTACGAGAGCTACCTGATCGGCCCGGACATCGGCCACATCCCGGTGTCCAACCTGTACGAAGTGTTCGTGCTGTTCTGCCTGATCACCGCGCTGATGTACCTCTACTACGAGGCGCGCTTCGCCGCGCGGCAGATGGGCGCCTTCGTGCTACTGATCATCAGCGCCGCGGTCGCCTTCATCGTGTGGTACGCGTTCGATCGCCAGGCGCACGAGATCCAGCCGCTGATCCCGGCACTGCAGTCGTGGTGGATGAAGATCCACGTGCCGGCCAACTTCGTCGGCTACGGCGCGTTCGCCATTGCCGCCATGCTCGGCATCGCCGAACTGATGGTGATGCGCGGCTGGCTCGCCGACCGCCTGCCGTCGCCGGAAGTACTCGACGAGGTGATGTACAAGGCGATCGCGATCGGCTTTTTGTTCTTCACCATCGCCACCGTGCTGGGCGCGATGTGGGCGGCCGACGCGTGGGGCGGCTACTGGAGCTGGGACCCGAAGGAGACCTGGGCGCTGATCGTGTGGCTGAACTACGCGGCGTGGCTGCACGTACGCCTGGTCAAGGGCTGGCGCGGCAAGCCGCTGGCGTGGTGGGCGGTGGTCGGGCTATTCGTCACCACCTTCGCCTTCGTCGGCGTCAACATGTTCCTGAGCGGCCTGCACTCGTACGGCGGCCTGTAAACACGCGTCGCCATGGACAAGACCCGGCATTCGCCGGGTCTTTTGCCGTCAGAGGCCCGCGCAGCGGCTGAACAGCCGCCGCCACTTGGCCGAAAGGGTCGGGCCATACTCGAACAGCCTGAGCACGCCCGGCTCGGCGACCAGCCTGAAGCCGATATTGCCGGAGACCGGGTTGAAGAACTGCAGGCTGTGCCGCTGCACGCCGCTGTTCGAGCGTTCGAAGTAGTCGTCCGGGATACGCCACGCCTCGATGCCCGCCTCGACGCAGGCAAGCACGGCGCCCGGTGCCGAACGGGTGATCCACTCGAGCGAAGGCAGGCCACCCGCGGACACCGGCGCCGCCAGCGTGGCCATCAGGCAGAACAGGACGCGGCGGGGTGGACAGGACATGGCGGCTCCGGAAAGAAAACTGGGATCGCCATATCTTCTTACAGATAGCAACTACATTCAATATTTTGTCGTGCAAGGCACGGCCGGAAGGATGCACATGAAAGCCCTGTTGCTGGCGCTGGCCCTGCTGGCCAGCACACCCGCCGCGCTCGCCGCGCTGCTGATCGACGTACGTACCCCCGCCGAGTACACAGAAGCCCACCTCCCCGGCGCGGTCAACCTGCCGCTGGACTCGCTGCAGGCGACCATAGGCCGCCACGCACCCGACCGCGGCAGCCGCATCGAGCTGTACTGCCGCAGCGGCCGGCGCTCGGCGGCCGCTGCGGGGCTGCTGCGCGGCCTGGGTTACCGGGACGTACACGACTTGGGCGGCTACGCACGCGCGCAATCGCTCATGACAAAGGGGCAATGAGTCCGCCAAATCGTGTACGATAGATAGCCTCAACTTCCAAAATAGACACGCTGATGTCCCATCCGCCCGCCCCGCCCAGCGCTACGCCTGCCCCGCTGTACAAGCCGCACAGCGGCCGGCCCGGCACGGACGGGACGCCGATGGCAGACGAAGCCAACCTCGGTCGCCTGCTCGAACACCTGCCGCTGGGCATCATCCAAATCGACGCCCGTGGCCTCGTCGTACGCAACAATCACCTGGTCCCGGCCGACCTCAGGGCAGGCTGCCGCCTGCAACAACAGCATCCCGCCGCGCTATCGAACGCCGTGCACAAGGCACTCGCCGGCGAAAATGCACTGTACGAAGGCTACTGCCCGTCAACGGACGCGCCCGAACGCTTCTTGCGGGCGACCTTCCTGCCGCTCAACGACGGCAAGCAGGTTCACGGTGCGGTCGGCCTGATCGAGGACCTCTCCAGCCGGCGGGCCGACGAGCTTGAACTGCATACCTCCCGCCTGCGCAACCGCCTGCTGTGGGCACAGTCGGCACTGGCAATGATCGAGTGGGACGAACTGTTCAGAGTCCGGGAATGGAATCCGGCCGCCGAGCGCATCTTCGGTTTTTCACGCAGCGAGGCCATCGGCCAGCATGCCCACTTCATCCTGCCGGACGAGGCCCGCAGGATGGTCAGCCTCGAAGTGCTCGACGCCCTGCTCAAGCAGCAGGGTGGCTCGTACAGCCTGAACGCCAACCGGCACCGGGACGGCCGCGAGATCCTGTGCGAATGGTTCAATACCACGCTAGTGAACGAAAACGGCCAGACGCTGGGCGTGACCTCGCTGGTTCAGGACGTGAGCGAACGCGAGGCGGCACAAACCCACAACCGCTACCTCGCCGAACACGACGAGCTGACCGGCCTCTACAACCGCAAGTACCTGTCCCAGCGCGCCGAGCATGCGATCAGCCTCGCCAGCGCGCATCATCCGCTCGCGCTGGCCTTCATCGACCTCGACAACTTCAAGCATGTGAACGACACGCTCGGCCACAGCGCGGGCGACCGCCTGCTCTGCCAGCTCGCCGCGCGCGTCAAGGCGCAGTTGCGCGCGCATGACTGCGCGGCGCGCCAAGGCGGCGACGAATTCATCCTGCTGTTGCCGGACACCACGCTGCCGCTGGCCGGCGCGCTGCTTGACGAGCTGGCCGCCGCGCTGGCCGCGCCCTGCCATATCGACGGGCACGAGATCTGCGTGACGGTGTCGATCGGCGTCGCCTGTTACCCGCAGGACGGCGAAGACTTCGACACCCTGCTGCGCAGCGCGGACATGGCAATGTACGACGCCAAACGCGACGGCAAGAATACCTGGCGGGGCTTTCGCGCCCCGCTGCGGGAACGCGCCAGCCGGCAGCTGCTGCTGGAGAGCGCGCTGCACCGCGCGCTCGCGCGGGACGAATTGTCGCTGCACTACCAGCCGCAGTTCGCGCTTGAAGACAAGCGCCTGCTCGGCTTCGAGGCGCTGCTGCGCTGGCACTCGGAAGATTTGGGGGTGGTGTCGCCTGCGGAATTCATCCCGGTGGCCGAAAGCTGCGGGCTGATCGCGATGATCGGCGACTGGGTGCTGCAGGAGGCGCTGTGCCAGCTCTCCTGCTGGCAGGCGGAAGGCCTCTCGCCGGTGCCGGTCGCCGTCAACCTGTCCGCCGCGCAGTTCCTGCAAAGCGACCTCTCCGAACGCATCGCGCGGGCGCTCGACGCGCACGCGGTCGACGCCGCACTGCTCGAACTCGAACTGACCGAAAGCGTCGCCATGCAAAGGCCGGGAGAAGCGCTCGAGCAACTGGCCGCGCTGCACGCGCTGGGGGTCCGGGTGTCGATCGACGACTTCGGCACCGGTTACTCGTCGCTGTCCTACCTGAAACGTTTCCGGCTCGACCGCCTGAAGATCGACCGCTCCTTCGTCGCCGACATCGTCGAAGACCACGAGGACCGCGCGATCGTCGAGGCGGTGATCCGCATGGCCGGCGCGCTCGGCCTGAAGACGCTGGCTGAGGGCGTGGAGACGCCCGAACAGCTCGCCTGGCTCACCGCGCAAGGCTGTGACGCCGCGCAAGGCTATTTGCTCGAGCGGCCGGTGCCGGCCGGCGAGGCCACCGCCTGGCTGCGCGCGCAGGCGGCCGTGGCCGGCTGAATCAGCCGCGCACCTGCCCGTCGCCGAGCACCACCCACTTCTGGCTGGTCAGCCCTTCCAGGCCGACCGGCCCGCGCGCGTGGATCTTGTCGGTCGAGATGCCGATCTCGGCGCCCAGCCCGTACTCGAAGCCGTCGGCAAACCGGCTGCTCGCGTTGACCATCACCGAGCTTGAGTCGACCTCGCGCAGGAAACGGCGTGCATTCGCGTAGTCGCCGGTGATGATCACGTCGGTATGGTGGCTGCCGTGCGTGTTGATATGCTCGATCGCCGCGTCCAGGCCGTCGACCACGCGGATCGCCAGGATGGGCGCCGCATACTCGGTGTCCCAGTCTTCCTCGGTCGCCACGCGCACCCGCGCGTCGCCAACCAGTTCGCGCGTCTTTGCGCAGCCGCGCAGCTCGACGCCCTTCTCCAGGTACACCGCGCACATCGCCGGCAGGAAGCCGGCGGCGACCGCCTCGTGCACAAGCAGGGTTTCCATCGTGTTGCAGGTGCCGTAACGCTGGGTCTTCGCGTTGTCGCACACCTTGAGCGCCATCGCCAGATCCGCGTGCGCGTCGACGTAGGTGTGGCAGTTGCCGTCCAGGTGCTTGATCACCGGCACCCGCGCCTCGGCGCTGATGCGCGCGATCAGCCCCTTGCCGCCGCGCGGCACGATCACGTCGACGTACTCGGGCATGGTGATCAGCGCGCCGACCGCCGCACGGTCGGTCGTCGCGAGCACCTGCACCGCGTCGGCCGGCAGGCAGGCCGCGGCCAAGCCCTCGGCGACGCAGGCGGCGATCGCCTGGTTGCTGTGGAACGCCTCCGAGCCGCCGCGCAGGATCGCCGCGTTGCCCGCCTTCAGGCACAGACCGGCGGCGTCGGCGGTCACGTTCGGCCGCGCCTCGTAGATGATGCCGATCACGCCCAGCGGCACCCGCATCTTGCCCAGCTGGATGCCGGACGGACGGTAGCTGAAGTCGTCCATCTCGCCGACCGGGTCGGGCAGCGCCGCCATCTGGCGCAGGCCCTCGGCCATGGACGCGACGGTCTGCAGGTTCAGCGTCAGGCGGTCGACCATCGCCGGCGCCAGGCCGTCGGCGAGCGCCTGCTCGACGTCGCGCCGGTTGGCCGCGACAAGCTTGTCCGCCTCGCGTTCGATCGCGTCGGCCATCGCCATCAGCGCCGCGTTCTTCTGGCGGGTGTCGGCGCGCGCCATCGCGCGGCTGGCGCGGCGCGCCGCCTGCCCCACCGCCTGCATGTACTCTTTGATATCCATATCCGGGACCGTGCTGTTTGCCATGATGGCCGACAGATTAACGCAGCTTGGCAGCCGCGTGCCAGCCGTGCGGACAGCGCCGGAATCTCTTTTGTACAACGCGCCGGCCGCCTGTCTGGCCTTACGGAGAGACGGTGATTGACCCTGGCGGCGTCCGAAGTTTATTTTGCCTGACAAGCAACCGCTAGGTTAGCCAAGACTGCCCGCAGGCAGCACGACAACAAAGGAGAAAGCATGCCCCACCACCGCTACCGCGAATTTCACGCAACTTCCGTCGCCGACCCCGCCGCCTTCTGGGCACGCGAGGCCGAGCGCATCCACTGGCAGCAGCCGTTCACGCAGGCGCTCGCCTACGACCAGCCCCCCTTCCGCGACTGGTTCGTCGGCGGTGAAACCAACCTCTGCTACAACGCCGTCGACCGCCACCTAGCCGAGCGCGCCGACCAGGCCGCGCTGATCCACGTCTCGACCGAGACCGGCAGCGAACGGAGCTATAGCTACCGCGAACTGTACGAGGAGGTCGCGCGTTTCGCGGCCATCCTCGCCGAGCAGGGGGTCGGCAAGGGAGACCGCGTGCTGATCTACATGCCGATGATCCCCGAAGCGGTGTTCGCGATGCTGGCGACCGTGCGGCTGGGCGCCATCCACTCGGTGGTGTTCGGCGGCTTCGCCTCCAGCAGCCTCGCCACGCGCATCGAGGACGCGCGCCCCAAGGTGATGGTCACCGCCGACGCGGGGCTCAGGGGCGGCAAGGTGATCGCGTACAAGCCGCTGGTCGACGAGGCGCTGTCGCTCGCCGGCGACGCGGCGCCGGCGCGGGTGATCGTCGTCAACCGCGGCGTCGCCGAGCCGCCGATGATGAAGCCCGGCCGCGACCTCGACTACGCCGAACTGCGCGAGCGGCTGATCGACGCGCGCGCCGACGTGGTGTGGGTCGAGTCGAACCACCCGAGCTACATCCTGTACACCTCGGGCACCACCGGCAAGCCCAAGGGCGTGCAGCGCGACACCGGCGGCTACGCGGTCGCGCTGGCGTCGACCATGGAATACATCTACGGCGGCCGCCCCGGCGAGACCTTCTTCTCGACGTCCGACATCGGCTGGGTGGTCGGCCACAGCTACATCGTGTACGCGCCGCTGATCAACGGCATGGCGACGCTGATGTACGAGGGCCTGCCGACCCGGCCGGACGCCGGCGTCTGGTGGTCGCTCATCGAAAAGTACCGGGTGACGGTGATGTTCTCGGCGCCGACCGCGCTGCGCGTGCTGAAAAAGCAGGACCCGGCGTGGCTGAAGAAATACGACCTCTCGAGCCTGCGCGCCCTCTTCATGGCGGGCGAGCCGCTGGACGAGCCGACCGCCAGCTGGATCGCCGGCGAACTTGGCGTGCCGGTGATCGACAACTACTGGCAGACCGAGACCGGCTGGCCGATGCTGACCGTCTGCCGCGGCGTCGAAAACCTGCCGGTGAAGGCGGGTTCGCCCGGCCTGCCGGTGTACGGCTACGACGTGCGCCTGTTCGACGAGACCAGCGGCGAGGAAGTCGGCCCCGGCCAGAAGGGCGTGATCGGCGTGCTGCCGCCCCTGCCACCGGGCTGCATGAGCACGGTGTGGGGGCAGGACGAACGCTTCGTGTCGACCTACTTCGGCCTGTTCAAGGACAGGCAGGTCTACTCGTCGTTCGACTGGGGGATCAAGGACGAGGACGGCTACTACACCATCCTCGGGCGCACCGACGACGTGATCAACGTCGCCGGCCACCGGCTGGGCACCCGCGAGATCGAGGAGGCGGTCGCCGGGCATGGCGCGATCGCCGAGGTGGCGGTGGTTGGCGTCAGCGACACGCTGAAGGGACAGGTGCCGCAGGCGTTCGCCGTGGTACGCGACCCGTCGCAACTGGCCGACCCGGACAGCCGCGACCGGCTTGAGAAGGAAGTCATCGCGCGCGTCGCGCACGCGCTGGGCGCCATCGCCAACCCGGCACGGGTGTTCTTCGTCAACCAGTTGCCGAAGACGCGCTCGGGCAAGGTGCTGCGCCGCTCGATCCAGGCGCTGGCCGAAGGGCGCGACCCGGGCGACCTGACCACGCTGGATGACCCGGCCGGTATCGAGCAGATCCGCCAGGCCGTGCAGGGCTAAGGGTGGCGGCAGGCGGCACGCCGCCTGCCGTTTTTGCTTACACGAGCTTCCAGCGCACGGTTTCGCCCGCGCGCAGCGGGACGAGCTCGGTGTCGGCGAACGGCAGCACAGGCGCCACCGTCCAATCTTCGCGCACCAGCGTCACCGTGTCCGTATTCGCCGGCAGGCCGTAGAAGGCCGGGCCGTTCAGCGAAGCGAACGCCTCGAGCCTGTCCAGCGCGCCGGCCGCCTCGAATGCCTCGGCGTACAGCTCGATCGCCGCGTGCGCGGTGTACATGCCGGCGCAGCCGCAGGCGGCCTCCTTGGCGTGGCGCGCGTGCGGTGCGCTGTCGGTGCCGAGGAAGAATTTCGGGCTGCCCGAGGTCGCCGCCTTCACCAGCGCCTCGCGGTGCGTCTCGCGCTTGAGCACCGGCAGGCAGAAATGGTGCGGGCGCACGCCGCCGACAAACAGCGCGTTGCGGTTCATCAGCAGGTGGTGCGCGGTGATGGTCGCGCCGACGTTGGCCGGGGCTGCGGCGACGTATTCGGCCGCCTGTCGCGTGGTAATGTGCTCGAATACCACCCTAAGGCCGGGCAGGCGCGCGATCAGCGGTTCGAACACCTGCTCGATGAACACCGCCTCGCGGTCGAAGATGTCGATCGCGGGGTCGGTCACCTCGCCGTGTACCAACAGCGGCAGGCCGACCTCGGCCATCGCTTCCAGCGCCGGCAGCGCCTTGTCGATAGCCGTGACACCGGCGTCCGAGTTGGTCGTCGCGCCGGCCGGGTACAGCTTGACCCCGTGCACGAAACCGCTCGCCTTGGCGCGGCGGATCTCGTCGGCGCTGGTACGGTCGGTCAGGTACAGCGTCATCAGGGGCTCGAACGTCGAACCGGCCGGACGCGCGGCGAGGATGCGCGCGCGGTACGCGGCGGCCAGTTCGACCGTGGTCACCGGCGGCTTCAGGTTCGGCATGATGATGGCGCGGCCCATCTGCCGGCAGGTGTCGGGCAGCACGGCGGCGAGCGCTTCGCCGTCACGCAGGTGCAGGTGCCAGTCGTCGGGGCGGATCAGGGTCAGGGTATGCATGGACTCGGTCTGGGTCGGTGTGAAAGGAGGAAAGCGGTGGCTTACTTGCGGCGCAGCACCATGCGGAACTTGCCCTCGGGGGTCGTCTCGGATACCTCGAGCGCGTTGCCGGTCTGCCTGCAGAACGCCTCGAAGTCGCGCGGCGCGCCCGGGTCGGTGGCGATCACCTCGAGCAGCGTGCCCGATTCCATATCGGCCAGGCCCTTCTTCGCGCGCAGGATGGGCAAGGGACAGTTGAGGCCGGACAGGTCCAGCGTTTTGGCGATCTGCATGGGACACCCGCGTCTATCGGTTACAATGGGCCGTCATTTTACGCCTTATGCGCACGCCCATGTGTGTGATCGCCCTCGCCTACAAGACCCCCCGCCTCGGCCCGCTGGTGCTCGTTGCCAACCGTGACGAACTGCACGCCCGTGCCAGCGCTCCGCTCGCCTGGTGGGACGACGCACCCGACGTGCTCGGCGGGCGCGACCTCGAGGGCGGCGGCAGCTGGCTCGCGATCAGCCGCCACGGCCGCTTCGCCGCGGTCACCAACGTGCGCGAGGGGCAGCGCCAATCCGGCGCGCGCTCGCGCGGCGAGCTGGTACGCCGCTTCGTCGAGGGGCGCGACGACGCGCAGGTCTTCGCACGGCAGCTCAGCGCCGAACATGCCGACTACGCGCCGTTCAACCTGCTGTTCGGCGATATCGGCGACCTCTACCACTTCCACAGCGTGCGCGGCACACTCGCCAGGCTCACCCCCGGCGTGCACACCCTTTCCAACGCGACGCTGGACACGCCGTGGCCCAAATGCCGGCAGCTCGCCGCTCACCTGTCCGCCGCGGCCCGGCCGCCCGCCGCCGCCGAGGCGTTCGAGTGGCTGTCCGACCGCAGCGTGCCGCCGATCGCCGAATTGCCGAATACCGGCGTCGGCCTCGCCCGCGAGAAGCTGCTCGCGCCGGTGCTGATCGCCGGCTACGACTACGGCACCCGCGCGTCGACCCTGCTCAGCGTCGGTGCCGGCGGCCGGGTCGCACTCAGCGAACTTGCCCGCACGCCGGGCGGCGGCCGCGGCCAGCTGCGCGAATTCCGACTCAATCTCGAACCGATCCCGAGGACTTCCAGTGTTTAGAAGACTGCTTCCCAGCCTGCTGGCGCTCGCCTCTGCCGGCGCCTTCGCCGGCGGTGCCGACGCCCACTTCAAGCGCGCGACCGCCAACGCCTTCGACGACGAGACGCCGTGGGCCGAACAGGCAAACGCGCTGCCGGCGTACCCGGCGTCGCCCAACTGGGTCGACTTCACCGCCGGCAACACCGAGCGCAACCGGCTGTCGGTCGACGCCACCGCGCTCGAGATCGGCGCGGACGGCGTGGTGCGCTACACGCTGCGCGTGCTCTCCCCCGGCGGCGTCGCCAATATCAGCCGTGAAGGCATGCGCTGCGCCGACCGCACGCTGCGCAGCTACGCGTTTGGCGATACCATCGGCCAGCGCTGGATCGAATCGGCCAAGCCGGTATGGCGGCCGATCCGCGCCGAAGACGGCGTACGCCAGGCGCTGCGCGAGCGGCTGTGCGACGGCGGCACCCCACGGCGCTCCGTCGAGGCGACCGTCGCCGAGTTCATCAAGCAGGGCTGACCCGCAGATATACTTTTGGCATGAGTCGGGCTAGCATGGACGCTTTGCCCGCGGTCCCGACCATGCCCCCCTCGCTTGCCGGCACCCTCGCCGTCATCCTCGCCGGCGCCTGCTACGGCGCCATCCCGGTGTTTGCCCGCCTCGCGCGCGACGCCGGCGTCGACAGCGCCGGCATGGTCTTCCTGCGCTTCACGCTCGCCGCGCTGATGCTGGTGCTGTGGATGCGCACGACCCGCCTGGCGTGGCCCCGCGGGCGCACCCTGATCGCGCTCGCCGCGATGGGCGCCGTCGGCTACACCGGCATGTCGCTGTGCTTCTTCGGCGCACTCAGAACCGTCCCCGCCGGCACCGTCTCGCTGCTGCTCTACCTGTACCCGGCGCTGGTACTGGCGATCTCGGCGCTCCTGTTCGGCGAAGCGCTGAGCCGCCGCCGCATCGCCGCCTTGCTGTTGTCGCTCGCCGGCCTCGCGGTAACGGTCGGTGCCGGCTACGGCGGCGACGCGATGGGGCTCGCGCTCGGCGTCGGCTCGGCGCTGTTCTATTCGGTGTACGTGGTGGTCGGCGGGCGCTACGCGTGGCGGGTGCACCCGCTGGCGGCGACCACCGTGGTGATGTGTGCCGGCGCCGTGAGCAACGGCGCGCTGCTGCTAGCCTCGGGCTCGCTGACCCTGCCGCAGGGCGCGGCCGGCTGGGCGGGGGTGTTGCTGCTCGCGCTCATCTCCACCGTCGTCGCGACCGCGCTGTTCCTCGCCGGCATGGCGAGGGTCGGCGCCAGCCGCGCGTCGCTGTTGTCGACCAGCGAGCCGCTGTTCACCCTGCTGTTCGCCGCCGCCCTGCTCGGCGAGCCGATGGGCGCCTCGCAACTCATCGGCGGCGCGCTGATCATCGCCGGCGTGCTGTGCGCGGCGGGTGACTCGCGCGCGCGCGCCGAGCCCCGGCCACAGGCCGCCGGCTAAGGCAGGATTCGGGGAGACGTCAGCGCAACAGGCGCAGGGCAAGCCACAGCGCCACCAGCGCGCCGCCGGCCATCAGCGAGCCGCGCCACAGCGCACGGGCGCGCGCGAGGGTCGCCGCGTCGCGGCGGATGGCGTAGCTGACCAGCGCCCAGCAGAACACCAGCATCAAACCGGCGACCCACAGGCGCAAAAGCCACAGCATCAAAGCACCTCGGGCAGGCGGTGGAAGCTGGAGGGGACGTCGAGCGGGTCCTTGAAGCTCACGTACTCCCACGCCGACGGCGTGGCGAGCAGCTTGCGAAGCAGCGCGTTGTTCATCGCGTGGCCGGACTTGTGGCCGGAGAAGGCGGCGATCAGCGGGTGGCCGACGATATAGAGATCGCCGATCGCGTCGAGGATCTTGTGGCGGACGAATTCGTCGGGAAAGCGCAGGCCTTCCGGGTTGAGCACGTACTCGTCGTCGATCACGATCGCGTTGCCGAGGTTGCCGCCCAGCCCCAGCCCCTGGCTCTTCATGTATTCGACTTCGTGCATGAAGCCGAAGGTGCGCGCGCGCGAGATCTCGTCGACGTAGGAGTGGTCGGCGAAGTCTATCTTCACCTTCTGCGGCGCGCGGTTGAACGCGGGGTGGTTGAACTCGATCGACAGCTCGACGGTGAAGCCGTCGTGCGGGTCGAGGCGCACCCATTTGTCGCCTTCGACCACCTCGACCGGCTCCCTGACCCGGATGAAGCGCTTGGGCTTGTCCTGATCTGCGATGCCGGCCGTCTGCAGCAGGTAGATGAAGGGCGCGGCGGACCCGTCCATGATCGGGATTTCCGCCGCGGTCACTTCGATGAGCAGGTTGTCGATGCCCAGCCCGGCGAAGGCGGACATCAGGTGCTCGATCGTCCCGACACGCACGCCGGCGTCGGTCACCAGCGTCGAGGAGAGGCGCGTGTCGTTGACGAGCGAGGGCTCCGCGCGCACGTCGACTGCGGGTTGCAGGTCGGTGCGACGGAAGACGATCCCGCTATCGGCCGGCGCCGGATAAAGGGCAAGCCTTACCCGTTCGCCGGAGTGCAGACCGACGCCGGTGGCGCTGATCGGCTGGCCGAGCGTTCTTTGCAGGATCATCGTTGGCCTCTGCTGGCAGGTTGGGACGGGCGGATTCTAGCACGGCGACCGACGCCGGCTAAATTGAACCTTCCACCCGTTCCTATAGCCTGCCGCTATCAGTCGGCCTGGCGACGCAGGAACGCCGGGATATCGTAGCTCTCGCCGAATTCCGGGTTGGAGAAGTCGCCCGCCACCGGCGTACGGCGGCGGCGGCTGCCGACGCTGGCGAGCGGGTCTTCTTCCTGCTGGAACGCGAAGTCGTCGGTGCCGGTCTTCACGATCTTGATGTATTCCGGGCGCTCCTCGCGCTGTGCCTTCTTCTGGCCGAGGCCGGTCGCGATCAGCGTGACGCGGATCATGTCTTCCGGCATGTCGTCGACTTCGGCGGTACCGAACTTGACCTGTGCGTCCTCGTCGGCGTACTGGCGGACGATGGCCATGATCTCCTTGTACTCGCTCATCTTCAGGCAGCCCGGCGCGGTCGAGATGTTGATCAGCACGCCGCGTGCGCCGTCCAGCGTGATGTTGTCGAGCAGCGGGCTGGCCACCGCCTGTTCGGCGGCGATGCGCGCGCGGTCGAGGCCGGACGCGAACGAGGAACCCATCATCGCCAGGCCCATCTCGCCCATCACGGTGCGCACGTCGGCGAAGTCGACGTTGATGAAGCCCGGGCAGGTGATCACTTCGGCGATGCCGGCGACCGCGCCCTTGAGCACGTCGTCCGCCGCGCGGAACGCCTCGCGCATGGTCACGTCCTCGCCCAGCACTTCCATCAGCTTGTCGTTCGGGATCACGATCAGCGAGTCGACGTGCTTCTTCAGGTCTTCGATGCCCTGCTGCGCGACCTTGATGCGGCGGCCCTCGTGCTCGAACGGACGGGTGACCACGCCCACGGTCAGGATGCCCAGCTCGCGCGCGACTTCGGCGACCACCGGCGCGGCGCCGGTGCCGGTGCCGCCGCCCATGCCGGCAGTGACGAACACCATATTGGCGCCCTTGAGCATCTCGGCGATGCGCTCGCGGTCTTCCAGCGCGGCGCTGCGGCCGACTTCCGGGTTGGCGCCGGCACCCAGGCCCTTGGTCAGGCTCAGGCCCAGCTGCAGCTTCTGCGGCGCGCGGTTGCGCTTGAGCGTCTGCGCGTCGGTATTCGCGCAGATGAACTCGACGCCGTTGACCTTGCCGTCGATCATGTTGTCGATCGCGTTGCAGCCACCGCCGCCGACACCGATCACCTTGATGACAGCGTCGGTCGCCGACTCCTGCATCACTTCAAAAACCATCGAGCTCATATTCCTCTCCTCGTAAAAAATGAGCGTACAAAACCTGCCGGCCCGCCTCAGAAACTGTTGGCGAACCAGGCCCTCATCCTGCCAAACAACTGGCCGACCCCGGCGTTTTCCAGCTTGATCGGGCCGCGCGTGAGCATCGCCTGCTCCTTGCCGTACAACAGCAGGCCGACACCGGTCGAGAAGCGCGGGTTCTTCACCACCTCGGACAGGCCGCCCACGTACTTGGGCACGCCGACGCGCACCGGCATGTGGAACACCTCCTCGGCCAGCTCGACCATGCCCGGCATCAAGCTGGCACCGCCGGTGAGCACGATGCCCGACGAGAGCATGTCCTCGAAGCCCGAACGGCGCAGCTCCTGCTGCACCAGCTGGAACAGCTCCTCGACGCGCGGCTCGATCACCTCGGCCAGCGTCGAGCGCGCCATCTGGCGCGGGCCGCGCTCGCCGACACCCGGCACCTCGATCATCTGCGAGGGGTCGGCCATGCCGACCAGGCAGACGCCGTGGTGGATCTTGATGTCCTCGGCCTCCTTGGTCGGGGTGCGCAGCGCCATCGCAATGTCGTTGGTGATCTGGTCGCCGGCGATCGGGATCACCGCGGTGTGGCGGATCGCACCGTTGCTGTAGACGGCGATGTCGGTGGTGCCGCCGCCGATGTCGATCAGGCACACGCCGAGGTCCTTCTCGTCCTCGGACAGCACGGCGATCGCCGACGCCATCGGCTGCAGCACCAGGTCGGACACCTCCAGCCCGCAGCGGCGCACGCACTTGGCGACGTTCTGCGCGGCGGACACGGCGCCGGTGACGATGTGCACGCGCGCTTCCAAGCGCACGCCGCTCATCCCCAGCGGCTCGCGCACGCCGTCCTGGCCGTCGATGCTGTATTCCTGGGTCAGGATATGCAGCACCTGGTGGTCCGGCGGGATGGTCACCGCGCGCGCGGTCTCGATCACGCGGTCGATGTCCATCTGCGTGACCTCGCGGTCCTTGATCGCGACCATGCCGTGCGAGTTCACGCTCTTGATGTGGCTGCCGGCAATGCCGGTGTACACCTCGTGGATCTTGCAGTCGGCCATCAGCTGGGCCTCTTCCAGCGCACGCTGGATGGCCTGCACGGTGGATTCGATATTGACCACCATGCCCTTTTTCAGCCCTTTGGACGCCGTCTGCCCCATGCCGATGATGTTGAGCCGGCCCTCGTCGAGCACCTCGGCGACGATCGCGACGATCTTCGAGGTGCCGATATCGAGGCCGACCAGCATGGTCTTGCTTTCCTTGGGTTTGCTCACCTGTAAGCTCCAAAAAGACTGCTATCTGTCCTATTGTGCCGGCGGCGCCTTGTAGTCAGGCATCCGCACGGCGTATCCGTTCGGGTAACGCAGATCGACCGTCTCGATCCGGTACGGCAACGCCGAGAGCGTCGTCGTCCAGCTCTTCGCGAAACGCGCGAGCCTCGCGTCCACGTCGCTGCGCCCCAGTTCGAGCTCGACGCCGTTAGACAGGCCGATCCGCCACGCACGCCGCTCGTTCATCCCCACCCGCACCGGCGCGAGGCCCGCCGGCGCGAGGATGGCCTTGAAGCGCGTCAGCGCCCGCGCCATCTCCGCCTCGCTGCCGGCCGGCCCCGACAGCACCGGCAGGCTCTGGTCGCTGGCGGCGTCGAACCATTGTCCCTCGGTCGACACCAGCCCGTTCTCGCCCCAGCGCGCCAGCGCCTTGTGCTCGCTGACCGCGATGTCGAGCTGGTCGGGCCAGCGCCGCCTCACCTGCGCTTCCTTCACCCACGGCAACTTGCCGAAGGCCTGCCGGGTCGCGTCGATGTCCAGCGTAAAGAACGTGCCGCGCAACTCGTGCTCGGCGATGTAGCGCAACTGCACCGGCGTCACCCGTTCCATCCGTCCCTCGATGCTGATCTTCTTCACCGGAAATAGCGGCGAATGGATCAGCCAGAACACGCCGGCCCAGACCAAGAGCAGCGCCGACACCCAGAGCAGCACGCTGGCGACGCCGCCCAGCAGCTTGTGGTTATCCCACATGGACCGACTCGAGGATCTTCACGCACAGATCCTCGTACGACAGCCCCTGCACGCGGGCGGCCATCGGCACCAGGCTGTGGCTGGTCATCCCCGGGTTGGTGTTCGCCTCCAGGAGGTAAATGCCGCCCGCCTCGTCCATCAAAAAGTCGATGCGTGCCCAGCCGCGGCAGCCAAGCACGCGGAACGCCTGCACCGCCAGCGCGCGCGCGCGCGCCTCGGTTGCTTCGTCCAGCCCCGACGGACAACGGTAGACCGTGTCGTCGCGGAAGTACTTGGCGTCGTAGTCGTAATACTCGGTCGCCGGCTCGATCTTGATGGTCGGGTACGCCTCGTCACCGATCACCGCGCAGGTATACTCGCCGCCGCCGATGAACTGCTCGGCCAGCACGATGTTGTCGTAGCGGCTGGCTTCCTCGTAAGCCGCCTTCAGGGCCCCCGCCTCCTTCACCTTGGTGATGCCGATGCTCGACCCCTCGGTCGCCGGCTTCACGAAGATCGGCAGGCCCAGCTTCGCCTCGATCGCGGCAAAGTCGCTGTCCGCGCTCAACAGCTCGAACGCCGGGATCGGCAGGCCGGCCCCTTTCCACAGCAGCTTGGTGCGCCACTTGTCCATGCAGATGGCTGAGGCCATCACGCCGCACCCGGTGTACGGGATGCCCATCGCTTCCAGCGCACCCTGCAGGGTGCCGTCCTCGCCGAACGGGCCGTGCAGGATGTTGAACACCCGCGTGAAGCCCTCGTCCTTCAGCGCCGACAACGGCCGCTCGGCCGGGTCGAACGCGTGCGCGTCAACGCCGCGGCTTTGCAGCGCAGCGAGCACGCCCGCGCCGCTCATCAGCGAAACTTCCCGTTCGGAGGACGAGCCTCCCATCATTACTGCTACCTTGCCAAACTGCTGCATGTCTCTTCCCGAATCATCCGTCTCCCGCCCGGGTGGGCAGGATGTCCTGTGCAGGCGGCCCCCTCAAGGGGCCAGGCTCGCCTGCGTAAGCCTCATTACTGCGCGGCGCGGGCCACCAGCTTGCCCGGCACCTGGCCGATCGACCCCGCGCCCATGGTGACGACCACGTCGCCGTCGCGCGCGAAATCCGCGATGGTCTGCGGCATGTCGGCGATGTCTGCGACGAACAGCGGCTCGACCTTGCCGGACACCCGCACCGCGCGCGCCAGTGCGCGGCCGTCGGCGGCGACGATGGGCGCCTCGCCCGCCGCGTACACTTCGGCCAGCAGCAGGGCGTCGACGCCGGTGAGCACGTGCGCGAAGTCCTCGAACAGGTCGCGGGTGCGCGAGTAGCGGTGCGGCTGGAACGCCAGCACCAGGCGCCGGCCGGGGAAGGCTGCGCGGATCGCCGACAGCGTCGCCGCCATCTCGACCGGATGGTGGCCGTAGTCGTCGATCACCGTGTACTGCCCGCCGCCCGCGGCCGGCAGTTCGCCGTAGCGCTGGAAGCGGCGGCCGACGCCGGCGAACTCGGACAGCCCCTGCTGGATCGCCTCGACCGAAGCGCCGCACTCGAGGCCGATGGTGATCGCGGAGAGCGCGTTGAGCACGTTATGCCGTCCCGGCGTGTTCAGCACCACCGGGAAGGCCGCGCCGCCCTTCACCGACACGTCGAAGCACATGCGGGTGCCGTCGGCGCGCACGTTCAGCGCGCGCACGTCGGCGTCCTCGCTGTCGATGCCGTAGGTGGTCACCGGCCGCGTCACCCGCGGCAGGATCTCGCGCACATGCGCGTCGTCGACGCACAGCACCGCGCGGCCGTAGAACGGCAGCCGCGCCAGGAAGTCGACGAAAGCCTGCTTGAGCTTGTCGAAGCTGTGGTCGTAGGTGTCCATGTGGTCGGCGTCGATGTTGGTCACCACCGCCATCACCGGCGTCAGGTACAGGAAGGACGCGTCCGACTCGTCGGCCTCGGCGACCAGGTACTCGCCGCTGCCCAGGCGCGCGTTGGTGCCGGCTGCGGTCAGCTTGCCGCCGATCACGAAGGTCGGGTCGAGGCCGGCAGCGCCGAGGATGGACGCGGTCAGGCTGGTGGTGGTCGTCTTGCCGTGGGTGCCGGCGATCGCGATGCCCTGCTTGAAGCGCATCAGCTCGGCAAGCATCAGCGCGCGCGGGATCACCGGGATGTGGCGCGCGCGCGCGGCGGCGACTTCCGGGTTGTCCGCCTTGACCGCGGTCGAGGTCACCACCACGTCGGCGCCTTCCATATACGTCGCGTCGTGGCCGAAGAAGATGCGCGCGCCCTGCGCGGTCAGCCGCTTGGTCGCCGCGTTGTCGGCCATGTCGGAGCCCGACACTTGGTAACCCAGGTTGAGCAGCACCTCGGCGATGCCGCACATGCCGACACCACCGATGCCGACGAAATGGATGTGTTTGACCCTGTTCTTCATGAAGCTCTTTCCAGTTTGTTCAGTCGCGGGCGAGTTCCGCGCAGACGTCGGCCACGCGGTGCGCGGCGTCGGCGATCGCCAAGGCGCGCGCGCGTTCGGCCATCTTGAGGCAGTCTTCGCGCGTCAGCGACGCGAAAAGCGCGGCCAGCGCCTCGGCGTTCAGTTCGCCCTGCGGCAGCAGGCGCGCGGCGCCGGCATCCGCCAAAAAGCGCGCGTTCCCCGTCTGGTGGTCGTCGACCGCGTGCGGGTACGGCACCAGCACGCTCGCCGCGCCGGCCGCGGCCAGTTCGGCGATAGTCAGCGCGCCCGCGCGGCACAGCACGAGATCGGCCGCCGCGTACTCGGCGGCCATGTCGTCGATGAAGGCGCGGCAATCGGCCGCGACCCCGGCTTGCGCGTAATTGCCACGCAAGGCGTCGATCTGTTTCACGCCGGCCTGGTGGACCACCTGCGGGCGCTCGTCTTGTGGCAGCCGCGCGAGCGCCGCCGGCACGGTGTCGTTGAACACCTTGGCGCCGAGGGAGCCGCCGACCACCAGCACACGCAAGGGACCGCTGCGGCCGGCGAAGCGTTCGGCCGGCGGCGCCACATGGGCGATCTCGGCGCGCACCGGGTTGCCGACCAGGCCGTCTTTCCCCGCGAACGCGCCGGGGAAGGCGAACAGCGTGCGCGAGGCGACACGCGAGAGCAGGCGGTTGGTCAGCCCGGCGACCGAGTTCTGTTCGTGGATCACCAGAGGCTTCAGGCACAGCCGCGCCATCACCCCGCCGGGGAAGCCGGTGTAGCCGCCGAAGCCGACCGCGACGTCCGGGCGGTGGCGGAACACCACGCGCGCGGCGCCGGCGAAGGCGGACGCCAGCATGAAGGGCAGGCTCAGCCAGCGGCGCAGCCCGTTGCCGCGCATGCCGCGCATCGGGATCGTCTCGATCTCGAAGCCGTGCTGCGGCACCAGCCGCGTCTCCATGCCGCCTTCGGCACCCAGCCAGACCACCTTCCAGCCGCGCGCCTCGAGGTCACGCGCGACGGCCAGCGCCGGGAAGATATGCCCCCCGGTGCCGCCGGCCATCACCATGACTGTCCTTGCTGCCATCCTGTTACCCTTACCCGTTCCTGTCTCGTTACATCATGCGGCGCCCGGCTACACCTTGTAGCCGCGCATCACGCGCCGGTTCTCGTAGTCGACCCGCAACAGCACCGCGAGCGCGACCATATTCATCACCATCGCCGAGCCGCCGAACGACATCAGCGGCAGGGTCAGCCCCTTGGTCGGCAGCAAACCCATGTTCACGCCGATATTGAAGAAGGTCTGGATGCCCAGCCACACGCCGATGCCCTGCGCGACCAGCGACGCGTAGTAGCGCTCCAGCTTCTTCGCTTCCATGCCGATATGGAAGGCGCGGCGCACGATCCAGCCGTACAGGCCGATCAGCACGCAGATGCCGACAAAGCCGAACTCCTCGGCGATCACCGCCATGATGAAGTCGGTGTGCGCCTCCGGCAGGTAGAACAGCTTCTCGACGCTGGCGCCCAGCCCCACGCCGAACCATTCGCCGCGGCCGAACGCGATCAGGCTGTGGCTCAGCTGGTAGCCCTTGCCGTACGGGTCGTCCCACGGGTCGAGGAAGCCGAGCACCCTTTTCAAGCGGTACGGCGAGAGCACGATCATCGACACCACCGCCGCCACCGCCATCGCCGCCATGCCGCCGAAGATGCGCATCGGGATGCCGGCGAGGAACAGGATCGCCATCGAGATCGACATCACCACCATCAGCGCGCCGAAGTCCGGTTCGAGCAGCAGCAGGCCGGACACCGTCAGCATCACCGCCAGCATCGGCAGGAAGCCCTCGCTGATGCTGTGCAGCTTGAGCACCTTGCGCACCGTGTAGTCCGACACGTAGATCACCGCCGCGAGCTTCATCAGCTCGGACGGCTGGAAGTTGATCACCACCAGGTTGATCCAGCGCCGCGAACCGTTGACCACGCGGCCGATGCCGGGGATCAGCACCAGGACGAGCAATATCAGCGCCAGCATGAAGAACTTGCTGGCGTTCTTCTGCCAGAACGCCAGCGGGATCTGGAAGGTGATGAAGCCCGCCGCCAGCGCGACGACGATGAACACCAGGTGGCGCAGCAGATAGAAGGTCTTGCTCTGCGTCGCGGCGTCGGCCTCGGCGTACGTGATCGACGCCGAGTAGACCATCACCACGCTGACCGACAGCAACAGCGCGACCGCCCACAGCAGGGCCTCGTCGAGCGCGGTGATCGGCGCGTAGTCGCGCGCGCTGGCGGCCATCATCCCCGCGTCTCCTGCAGGGCGGCCACGGCGCCGATGAACACTTCGGCGCGGTGCGCGTAGTTGCGGAACATGTCGAGGCTCGCGCAGGCGGGCGACAACAGCACGATGTCCCCCGCCACCGCGCGCAGGGCCGCCTCGCGTGTCGCGTCTTCCAGCGTCGGCGCGTCAACCAGCTCGACGCCGGCGCCGGCGAGCGCCGCACGGATCGCCGGCGCGTCGCGGCCGATCAGCACCACCGCGCGGCAGATGCGCGCAACGGCAGGGGACAACGGCGCGAAATCCTGCCCCTTGCCGTCGCCGCCGGCGATCAGCACCACCGGCTGCGTCATGCCGAGCAGCGCGGCCTCGGTCGCGCCGACGTTGGTACCTTTGGAATCGTCGATATAGGTGACCCCGGCCACCTCGGCGACCTTCTCGACGCGGTGGGCGAGGCCGCGGAAGGTCGTCAGGCCCGAGAGCAGCGCGTCGCGCGGCACGCCCGCCGCTTCGCATAGCGCCAAGGCGGACAGCGCGTTGGCCGCGTTGTGCAGGCCGGTGAGCTGCATGTCGGCGAAGTCGAGTACCGGCTCGCCGCCCGCGCACAGCCAGTGGCGTCCGTCATGCTGCTTGAGCGCGTAGTCGGCGCCTTCGTCCTTCAGCGAGAACCAACGCACCGCCCGCCCCTCGCGGCGCATCGCGCGGCAGAACACGTCGTCGCGGTTGAGCACCTGCACGCCGCGGCCTGCAAACACCGCGGTCTTGCTGTGCGCGTAGTCGAGCAGGTCGTGGTAGCGGTCGAGGTGGTCCTCGGAAATATTGAGCACGGTGGCCGCGTCGGCCGAGAGGCTCAGAGTCGTCTCCAGCTGGAAGCTGGAGAGTTCGAGCACCCAGATGTCCGGCACGCGGCCCTGCCGCTCGGCCAGCGCGTCGAGTACCGGCAGGCCGATATTGCCGGCGACGACGGTGTCGAGGCCGGCGGCCGCGCACAGGTGGCCGACCAGGCTGGTGACCGTGGTCTTGCCGTTGGAGCCGGTGATCGCGACCACCTTCGCGCCGCTACCGGCCACCGCGCGCGCCCACAGTTCGACGTCGCCCACCACCTCGCCGCCGGCCGCCTGGTAGGCGGCGATCGCCGGGTGGCGGCTGGAGACGCCGGGGCTCATCACGATAAGGTCGGCGTCGGCGAAGGTCGCCGCCGAGAAGGCGCCCAGGCGCAGGCCGACGCCGGGCAGCGCCGCTTCCAGCGCGGCGCGCTGCGGCGGCGCCTCGCGGCTGTCGGCGACGGTCACCCGCGCGCCGGCACGCGCGCAATGGCGCGCGGCGGACAGGCCGGAATCCCCCAGGCCGACGACGACGACGTGACGATCGCGCAACATGGGCTTACCTCAGCTTCAGCGTGGAGAGGCCGGCGAGCACCAGCATCATGGTGACGATCCAGAAGCGCACGACCACCTGCGTCTCCTTCCAGCCCTTCAGTTCGTAGTGGTGGTGCAGGGGTGCCATGCGGAACACGCGCTTGCCGGTCAGCTTGAACGACGCGACCTGGATCATCACCGACAGCGCCTCCATCACGAACAGGCCGCCCATGATGAACAGCACCACTTCCTGGCGCACGATCACGGCGACGGCACCGAGCGCGGCGCCCAGCGCCAGCGCGCCGACGTCGCCCATGAATACCTGCGCCGGGTAGGCGTTGAACCACAAAAAGCCCAGGCAGGCGCCGCAGATCGCCGCGCAGAACACCACCACCTCGTGCGCGCCCGGCACGAAGGGCAGGCCTAGGTACTTGGCGAACACCGCGTGGCCGGCGACGTAGCCGAAGATCGCCAGGGCGCCTGCGACCAGCACCACCGGCATAGCGGCGAGTCCGTCCAGGCCGTCGGTCAGGTTGACCGCGTTGCTGGTGCCGACGATCACGAAGTAGGTCAGCACGCAAAAGCCGATCGCGCCCAGCGGGTACGCGACATGCTTGAAGAAGGGGATGATGAAGGTGGTGGTCGCCGGCAGCTGTGCGGTGGTGATCAGGAACACCCCGGCGCCGATGGCGATGGTCGACTGCCACACCATCTTGAAGCGTGCCGACACGCCCTTCGGGTCCTTGTAGACGACCTTGCGCCAGTCGTCGTAGAAGCCGAGCGCGCCGGTGCCGAAGGTCACCGCCAGCAACAGCCACACGTACTTGTTGGACAGGTCGGCCCACAGCAAGGTGGTGATGCCGATCGCAAGCAGGATCAGCGTGCCGCCCATGGTCGGCGTGCCGGACTTGACGAGGTGGGTCTGCGGGCCGTCGGTGCGCACCGCCTGGCCGACCTTGAGCGCGGTCAGCTTGCGGATCACCCACGGGCCGAGGAACAGCGCGATGGCGAGCGAAGTCAGCGCCGCCATCACCGCGCGCAGCGTCACGTAGTTGAAAACATTGAAGGCCCGGACATATCCGCCCAGCCAGTCAGCCAACCATAACAGCACGTTATCCCCTTTTTGTTCGGTATGGAGTCGGGTTTCAGGCCCCGGCCAGCGCCGCGACCACGCGCTCCATGCGCATGAACCGCGAACCCTTGACCAGGACGGTGGCGTCTTTTGTCAGCGCCTTTTTTAGTTCGGTGCACAGCGCGTCGACGTCGTCGAACGATGCTGCGCCCTCGCCGAACGCCGCCGCCGCGTGGCGGGCGAGTTCGCCCAGCGTGTAGAAATGCTCGATGCCCGCTGCGCGGGCTGCCGCGCCGACCTCGGCGTGCAGCGCCGGCGCGCCCTCGCCCAGCTCGCCGATGTCGCCCATCACGAAGAAGCGCGGCGCGGGGTAGGCGGCGAGCACGCGTACCGCCGCCTTCATCGAGTCGGTGTTCGCGTTGTAGGTGTCGTCGATCAGGCGGGCGCCGCACGCGGCCTGCGTAAGCTGCAGCCGGCCCTTGACGCCGCCGAAGGTGGCGAGGCCCGCGGCAATTTCAGCCGGCGAGACGCCCAGCGCGACGCACAGCGCGGCCGCGGCCAGCGCGTTGCGCACATTGTGTTCGCCCGCGGCCGTAAGCTGGACTTCAGCTTCGCCCTGCGGAGTCACCAGCACGAAGCGGCTGGCGTCGGCGGCGAGCACCACGCTCCGCGCGGTCACGCCGGCGCCCTCGCCCAGACCGAAGGACAGCCGCGGGCGGCTGCCTGCGGCAGCAGCGAACAGCGCGGCGTGCGCGTCGTCGGCGTTGACGATGGCGGTGCCGGTGTCGGATAGCCCGCTGAAGATTTCCGCCTTGGCGTGCGCGATCGCCTCGACCGAGCCGAAGTGGCCGATATGCGCGCGCATCGCGTTGTTGACCAGTGCCGTCTCGGGGCGGGCCAGCGAAGCGAGGTAAGTCAGTTCGCCGGCGTGGTTCATCCCCATCTCGAGCACGGCGTAGCGGTGCTCGGGGCGGATGGACAACAGGGTCAGCGGCAGGCCGATGTCGTTGTTGAAGTTGCCGGCGGTGGCGAGCACGGCGTCGCTGCCCGCGACATGCCGCAGCACCGCGGCGACCATTTCCTTGACCGTGGTCTTGCCGTTGGAGCCGGTGATGCCGACGCGGCGCGCCGGCATCCGCGCGGCCCAGCCGGCGGCGAGCCGGCCCAGCGCGAGGCGGGTGTCGTCCACCCGGATCAACGCGGCGCCTTCCAGCGCGAAATCGTCGCGCACCAGCGCACACGCGCCGCGGGCGACGACGTCGGCGACGAAGTCGTGCGCGTCGAAACGCTCGCCCTTGAGCGCGACAAACAAATCGCCCTCGCCGGCGCTGCGGCTGTCGGTGACCACCCGCAGGATTTGCCCGTCCTCGCCAACGAGGGAGCCACCGGCGAGCAGCGCGGCGTCCTTACGCGTCAGCATGCGCGCGTCCCCATGCGGTCAGCGCGTCTTCGGCGACGCGGATGTCGGAGAACGGGTGCTTGACGCCCATCACGTCCTGGTATTCCTCGTGGCCCTTGCCGGCCACCAGCACGATGTCGCCGGCACGCGCCTGGCCCACCGCCCAGTGGATCGCCTGTTCGCGGTCGATCTCGACGTGGCCCGGCGCGCGCATGCCGGCGACGATGTCGCCGATGATGCGCTCAGCGTCCTCGGTGCGCGGGTTGTCGCTGGTGACGACGGCCACATCGGCGATGCGCTCGGCGATCTCGCCCATCATCGGGCGCTTGCCGCGGTCGCGGTCGCCGCCGCAGCCGAACACCACGTAGAGGCGCGAGCCGGCCGGGCGGATCTCGGAGAGCGTGCTGGCGGCCTTCTCCAGCGCGTCCGGCGTGTGCGCGTAGTCGACGACGACCAGCGGCTCGTGGCTGCCGCCGACGCGCTGCATACGCCCGCGTGCGCTCTGGATGCGGCCGAGCACCGCGCAGGCGTCCGCCAGCGGCACGCCGCCCGCGCACAGGGTGGCGAGGCAGGCGAGCATGTTCGACGCGTTGAAGCGGCCGAGCAGCGGCGAGCGGATCTCGCCCTCGCCCCACGGCGTGGTAACCGTCATGCACAGACCGTCCAGGTCGGCGACCAGGCTCAAGGGGCGCACGTCGCCCTCGTCAAGGCCGTAGCTGACGACGCGGGTGCGCGCCGGGTCGATGCCGGCTGCGAGTTCGCGGCCGAAGGCGTCGTCGGCGTTGATCACCGCGTGCTTGAGGCCTTCCCAGTGGAACAGGCGCGCCTTGGCCGCGCCGTACGCCTCCATCGAGCCGTGGTAGTCGAGGTGGTCGCGCGTCAGGTTGGTGAACACCGCGGTGTCGAATTCGACGCCGTTGACTCGGTACTGGTCGAGGCCGTGGCTCGACACTTCCATGGTGACGACCGACGCGCCCTGGCGCAGGTACTCGGCCAGGCGCTGCTGGACGGTCACCGGGTCGGGCGTGGTGTGGGTGGTCTCGGTCAGTTCGCCGTAAAAGCCGTTGCCGACGGTACCGATCAGCGCCGCCTTCTGCTGCAACAGGGTGTACGCCTGCGCGAGCCAGTGCGAGATCGACGTCTTGCCGTTGGTGCCGGTGATGCCGATCACGTGCAGCGCACGGCTGGGGTAGCCCAGCGAGAGCGCTGCGACCATGCCGGCGCGCTCGCGCAGCGCCGGTACCGCGGCGTTGGGCACCGCCCACTCGTCGCGCCACGCGAAGCCGCCTTCCGGGTCCCACAGCACCGCCGCGGCGCCGCGTTCGAGCGCGGCGCCGATAAAGTCGCGGCCGTCGGTGTATTCGCCGCGGCACGCCAAAAAGACGTCGCCCGGGCCCACGCGACGGCTGTCGCTCTCGACCCGGGTCAATGCTATCCCCTGCGCTGTCAGTACTGCCGGATCCCAGTCCGGCAGCGGCGTCATCATGCTCTTCATGTCTCTTCTCTTACTTCCGGCAAACGGTCGACCGGAATCAGGGTGTTGTTGGCCGGGTTGTCCGGCTCCTCGCCCAACACCCGCAAACTGCCGCCCATGATGGCGGAAAAAGCGGGACCGGCGACCGTGCCGCCGTAGTAACTGCCGCCCTTCGGTTCGTCGACCATCACGGCGACGATCAATCTGGGCCTGGTCGCCGGCGCGAAGCCGACGAACATGCCGATATGCTTGTCTGCGACGTAGCGGCCGCCGACCAGCTTGCGCGCGGTGCCCGACTTGCCGCCGACGTTGAAGCCGAGCACCTGCGCGCGGGTGCCGGTGCCGCCGACCTGGGTCACCGTCGTCATCATCTCGCGCATCTGCCGCGCGGTGTCGGGGCGGATCACCGGACGCCCCGGCGGCGGCGCCGAGATGCGGGTGAACGACACCGGCAGCAGGTTGCCGTCGGCGGTGAACACCGTATACGCGCGCGCCAGCTGCAGCAGGCTGACCGACACCCCGTAGCCGAACGACATGGTCGCCTGCTCGATCGGCCGCCAGCCCTTCCAGTCGCGCAGCCGCCCGCCGACTTCCCCCGGGAAACCGGCGTGCGGGTTGCGGCCGAAACCGGCCGCGTCGTAAAACGTCCACATCTGCTCGGGCGTGAACAGCAGCGCCAGCCTGGATGCGCCGACGTTGCTCGACTTCTGGATCACCTCGGTCACCGTCATCAGGGGCTTGGGGTGCGTGTCGCGCACCGTCGCCGGACCGATCCGGTAGGTATTGGTGTCCATCAGCATGGTCGGGCGCGCCTTGCCGTTTTCCAGCGCCATCGCCACCGGGAACGGCTTCATGGTCGAACCCGGCTCGAACATGTCGATCACCGCGCGGTTGCGGCGCATCTCCGGCTCGAGCTGCATCCGGTTGTTCGGGTTGAACGACGGATAGTTGGCCAGCGCCAGGATCTCGCCGGTCCTGCCGTCCAGCACCACCGCCGCGCCGGCCTTCGCCTTGTTCGCCTCGACCGCGCCCTTCACCTCGCGGTACGCCAGGTACTGCAGGCGGCGGTCGATCGACAGCGTCAGCGTCTGCCCGTCGCGCGGGCGCTCGATCGCCGCCAGGTCCTCGACGATGTAGCCGCGCCTGTCCTTGAGCACGACGCGGCTGCCGCTTTGCCCGGAGAGCATCTTCTCGCGCGCAAGCTCCAGCCCTTCCTGCCCCTTGCCGTCGACGCCGGTAAAGCCGATCACCTGCGACAGCATCTCGCCGGCCGGGTAGTAGCGGCGGAACTCCTGCTGCTTGGCCACCCCCGGGATGCCCAGCGCCATCACCTGCTCGGCAAGCTCGGGGCTGACCTGCCGCTTCAGGTAGACGAACTCGCGCTTCTTGTCGGCGAACTTGGCGCGGACCTCCTCGGGCGAGAGCTCGAGCAGGCGGGCGAGCGCGCCGACCTGCTCGTTGCTCACCGGCCCCATGCCGGCCGGACTCGCCCAGATCGTCTGCACCGGCGTGCTGATCGCCAGCGGTTCGCCGTTGCGGTCGGCGATCACGCCGCGGGTCGCCTCCAGCGTCAGCACGCGCCGGAAACGCGCGTCGCCCTGGTTCTGCAGGAAGTCCTGCTGCGCGACCTGCAGGTACAGCGCACGGATCACCAGCGCCGCAAACAGGAGGCCGATGCCGCCCAGCACCAGCGTGACCCGGCCCGACGCGATGCGCATCGCCGGCTTGGGCACGCTGCGGCCGTGCAGCGAATAGGCGCGGCCGGTCACGGACGCGCCCCGGCCACACCGTGCACCTGGATCTCGCGCGGCACCGGCGCATGCATGCCGAGCCTGTCGGCAGCCACCTTCTCGATCACCGCCTGCGCCCCCCAGGTGCTTTGTTCCAGCAACAGCTGCCCGTGCTCGATCTCGTAGGCACGGGTGCGCTTTTGCTCCTTCTCCAGCGCGATGTACAGCTTGCGGGCCATATGCTGGCTGGTCACCACCGACATCGCGCACAACACGAGCACCACCAGCAAGATGGCGTTCAACATCTTCACTCGGCGCGCTCCCACGCGCCGGCCGTCCGCTCGGCGATCCGCATGATCGCGCTACGCGCGCGCGGGTTCGCCGCCAGTTCCGCCTCGCCCGCGCGCACCGGCTTGCCGATGGCCTTCAAGGGCGCCTCGGCCAGGTCGGCCGCGCGCACCGCGACCCAGGACGGCAGCTTGTCGGCGGTCGCCGCGTCGCGGATGAACTGCTTGACGATGCGGTCTTCCAGCGAATGGAAGCTGATCACCGCCAGGCGCCCGCCCTGGGCGAGCAGCGACACCGCCTGCGGCAGCACCGACTTCAGTTCGTCGAGTTCGCCGTTGATATGGATGCGGATGGCCTGAAAGGTACGCGTCGCGGGGTCCTGGCCTGGTTCGCGAGTACGGACGTTTTCCCCAACGAGGACGGCGAGCTGACGCGTCGTAACGAGGGGCTCGGCACCCCGGTGCGCAACAATGGCTGCTGCGATCTTGCGAGCAAACCGCTCTTCACCATAAGTCTTGATGACCTCCCTGATTTCGGCCTCGTCGGCCGACGCCAGCCATTCGGCCGCGGTCATGCCGCGGCTGGTATCCATGCGCATGTCCAGCGGCGCGTCGAAACGGAAGCTGAAGCCGCGGCGGCCGTCGTCGATCTGCGGCGACGACACGCCCAGATCCATCAGCACGCCGTCGACCCGCTCGATCCCGAGCGCGGACAACTCCCGCGCCAGCGTCTCGAAGCCCTGGTGGACAATGGTGAAGCGCGCGTCGGCGGCGGCGAGCCGCTCGCCTTCGGCAATCGCTTCGGGGTCCTTGTCAAAGGCGACCAGGCGCCCAGCGGGCCCCAGCTTCGACAGGATCAACCGGCTGTGACCGCCACGGCCGAACGTGCAGTCGACGTACACGCCGTCCGCGCGGACGGCCAAAGCGTCGACGGCTTCGGCGAGCAGCACCGTGCGGTGCTCGAATTGGACATCGGTCACAACGTAAAATCTCCAAGTTCCGCGGCAAGCGCGGCCGGGTCGAGCGCCAGCGCTGCGCGCGTCTGTTCTTCCCACTTCACGGCGTCCCACAGCTCGAAACGGTTGCCCATCCCGACCAGCGCGACTTCCTTGTCCAGCATCACCAGCTGCCTCAGCCGCGAAGGCAACAGCACGCGGCCGGCGCTGTCCATTTCCAGTTGCTCGGCGTGACCGAGCACCAGACGCTGGTAGCTCTGCAGCACCGGGCTACCGGCGCGCATCCTGAGCAGCTTTTCCTCGACCGGACGCCAGTTGGGCTCGGGGTAGATCAGCAAGGCCTTGGTCGACTCGAGGGTCACCACCAGCTTGTTGCCAAAATCGGACAGCAGCGTCTCGCGGTGCCTGGCCGGAATGGCCAGACGACCCTTGTTGTCGATCGACAGGACGCTAACACCGATCATGAGCCGGCCTACTCCCCCGTGCGAATTCGGGCAAATGCCCCACTTACACCCACTTTATCCCACTTGCCGCCACTATAAATAAACACTGTCAACCCGGTCAATATCGCCAAGCGCTAAATCACCTTTTGAGACAATGACTTAGGCAAGAGCGGCGTTGCCAAATCGTGATTCAAATCAGGGAGTTAAAAACGGAAGCGGATGAAGAGGCTGAACTGCGCGGAAAAAACACCGTAAAAACAACAGAGCCGGGACGACTGGCGCCATCCCGGCCACAACATCAATACAAACGGATCAGGCGAGCTTCTGGCGCAGGATATCCTGTACCTGCGCCGGGTTGGCCTTGCCCTTCGACGCCTTCATCACCTGGCCGGCCAGCGCGTTGAGCGCCTTTTCCTTGCCAGCGCGGAATTCCTCGACCGCCTTGGGGTTGGCGGCGATCGCCTCTTCCACCATCTTCTCGATCGCACCCACGTCGGACACCTGCTTGAGGCCGTCGCGCTCGATCACTTCGTCGGCGCTGAGCGCGTCCACCCACAGGGCATCGAACACCTGCTTGGCGAGCTTGTTCGACAGCGTGCCGTCGGCGACGCGCACCACCAGACCGGCCAGACGCGGGGCGTCGATCGGGCACGCGGCCAGCTCCAGGCCCTCGCGGTTCAGGCGCGCGGCCAGTTCACCGTTGATCCAGTTGGCGGCGAGCTTGCCCTGGCCGGTCGCGCGGGCGACCTGCTCGAAATACTCGGCGTGTGCGAGGCTGGTGGTCAGCAGCGCGGCGTCGTAGGCGGATACACCGTACTCGGCGACGAAACGCGCCTTCATCTGGCCGGGCAGCTCGGGCATGGTCGCCGCGACGCGCGCGATGTCGTCGTCGGACAGCACCACCGGCAGCAGGTCCGGGTCCGGGAAGTAGCGGTAGTCGTGCGCGTCTTCCTTGCTGCGCATCATGCGGGTCTCGCCGCTGTCCGGGTCGAACAGCACGGTCGCCTGCTCGATGCGGCCGCCGTCTTCCAGCGTGTCGATCTGCCACTGGATCTCGTACTTGATCGCCTGTTCGAGAAAGCGGAAGGAGTTGAGGTTCTTGATCTCGCGGCGGGTGCCGAACTCGGCCTGGCCGAACGGGCGCACCGACACGTTGGCGTCGACGCGGAAGCTGCCTTCCTGCATGTTGCCGTCGCAGATGCCAAGCCAAGTCACCAGCGTGTGCAGCGCGCGCGCGTAGGCGACCGCTTCCTCGGCCGAGCGCATGTCGGGCTCGGACACCACTTCCAGCAGCGGCGTGCCGGCGCGGTTGAGGTCGATGCCGGTCATGCCCTGGAAGTCTTCGTGCAGGCTCTTGCCGGCGTCCTCTTCCATATGCGCGCGGGTGACGCGGATCACCTTCTCTTCTTCACCGACCAGGATGGTCAGCGTGCCCGGCCCGACGATGGGCAGGTCCATCTGGCTGATCTGGTAGCCCTTGGGGAGGTCCGGGTAGAAGTAGTTCTTGCGCGCGAACACGTTCTTCTTGTTGATGGTGGCATTCAGCGCCAAGCCGAGGCGGATCGCCTTGTCGACCACCGCGCGGTTGAGCACCGGCAGCACGCCGGGGAACGCCAGCTCGACGACCGACGCCTGCGTATTCGGCTCGGCGCCGAAGGCCGTGCTCGAACCGGAGAAAATCTTGGACGCGGTGTTGAGCTGCACGTGCACCTCAAGACCGATGACGACTTCCCATTTCATATCTGAATCCTTAAATCCTGGCGGGCCGGCCACCCGCAGGCAGCCGGCACCCAATCCTTAGAGCGCCGGCGCGCGGCGGTGCCAGTCGGTCGCACACTGGAAGCGGTGCGCGACGTTCAGCATCTTCGCTTCCGAGAAGTAGTTGCCGATGATCTGCAGGCCGATCGGGCGGCCGTTATCGGCGAAGCCGGCCGGCACGCTCATGCCCGGCAGGCCGGCGAGGTTGACCGACAGCGTGTAGATGTCCGACAGGTACATCTGCACCGGGTCGCCCGACTTCTCGCCGATATTGAAGGCGGCGGTCGGCGCCACTGGCCCGAGGATCACGTCGCAGCGCTCGAAGGCGGCCTTGAAGTCGTTGGCGATCAGGCGGCGGATCTTCTGCGCCTTCAGGTAGTAGGCGTCGTAGTAGCCGTGGCTGAGCACGTAGGTGCCGACCATGATGCGGCGCTTGACCTCTTCGCCGAAGCCCTGCGCACGGGTCTTCTCGTACATCTCGACCAGGTCCTTGTACTCGGGTGCCCGGTAGCCGTAACGCACGCCGTCGAAGCGGCTGAGGTTGGCCGACGCCTCGGCCGGCGCGATCACGTAGTAGGCCGGAATCGACAGCTGGGTGTTCGGCAGCGACACCTCGACCACCTCGGCGCCCTGCGCCTTCAGCTCGGCCACCGCACCCTCGATCACCCGCGCCACGTCCGGCGCGAGCCCCTCGGCGAAGTACTCGCGAGGCAGACCAACCTTCAGACCCGCCAGCGGCTTATCCAGCTCGCGCGTGTAGTCCTCGGCCGCGCGCTCGACGCTGGTCGAGTCGCGCTTGTCGAAGCCCGCCATCACGTTCAGCATCAGCGCGCAGTCTTCTGCCGTTTGCGCGAGCGGGCCGCCCTGGTCGAGCGAGCTGGCGTAGGCGACCATGCCAAAGCGGCTGACCACGCCGTAGGTCGGCTTGATGCCGGTGATGCCGCAGTGGCTGGCCGGCTGGCGGATCGAGCCGCCGGTGTCGGTGCCGGTGGCGACCGGCGCCAGGCGCGCGGCGACCGCGGCGGCCGAGCCGCCCGAGCTGCCGCCGGGGATGGCGGCGGTGTCCCACGGGTTCTTCACCGCACCGTGAAACGAGTTTTCGTTGGACGAGCCCATCGCGAACTCGTCCATATTGGCGCGGCCCAGCGTCACCATGCCGGCCGCGTCGCAACGCTCAACCACGTGCGCGCTGTACGGGGAGACGAAGTTGTCGAGCATCTTCGAGCCGCAGCCGGTTTTCCAGCCTTGCTGGCAGAAGATGTCCTTGTGCACCAGCGGCACGCCGGTCAGCGCGTGCGCGTCGCCCGCGGCACGGCGCGCGTCGGCGGCGGCGGCGGCGGCGAGCGTGCGCTCGCGGTCAAGGGTGACCAGCGCGTTGAGCGCCGGGTTGAGCGCGTCGATGCGCGCGAGGTAGGCGGTGGCCAGTTCGACGGCCGACACGTCCTTGTTGGCAAGCTGGACAGACAGCTCTTTGAGCGTGGCTTCAATCATGATGGATACTCGGTCGGTTCGGATGCGCCGCCTGAGGCGGCTGCACGCGCGCGCAGGCGCTTACTCGATGACTTTGGGGACGAGGAACAGGCCCTTCTCGACCTGCGGCGCGACCGCCTGGTAGGCCTCGCGGTGGTCGGTCTCGGTCACCACGTCGTCGCGCAGGCGCAAGGACACGTCCTGCGGGTGCGCCATCGGCTCGATACCGGTGGTGTCGACTGCCTGCATCTGCTCGATCAGCCCGAAAATATTGTTCAGTTGCGCCAGGGTCGCCTCGACCTGCGCGTCGGTGACTTCGATGCGGGCAAGCTGGGCGATACGCGCGACATCCTGGTGTGTCAGCGACATGTGGACCTCGGGTGAATTCTTTAATTTTCCAAGCGTTGTAGGGTATCATAGGCGGTTAGTTTCACCCAAGATCGACAGCGCCCTTCATCACCGCAAACAGCCGTCATCAATGACGGCGAGGGGCCAACGCCAAGAGAATTTCGCGGACCCGCCCGGCGCGGATCCGCCACGATTAGGATTACCCATGTTCCGCACGCTGACCGGCTACTTTTCCAACGACCTTGCCATCGACCTTGGCACCGCCAACACGCTGATCTACATGCGCGGCAAGGGCATCGTGCTCGACGAGCCGTCCGTCGTCGCCATCCTGAGCGACGCGCCGACCAACAAGAAGTCCATCCTCGCGGTCGGCCTCGAAGCCAAGCGCATGCTCGGCCGCACCCCGGGCTCGATCCAGGCGATCCGCCCGATGAAGGACGGCGTGATCGCCGACTTCACCGTCACCGAGCAGATGCTCAAGCAGTTCATCAAGAAGGTCGCGCCGGGCCGTTTCTTCGCCGCCAGTCCGCGCATCGTGATCTGCGTGCCGTGCGGCTCGACCCAGGTCGAGCGCCGCGCGATCAAGGACTCGGCACTGGCTGCCGGCGCGCGCCGCGTCGAACTGATCGAAGAGCCGATGGCCGCCGCGATCGGCGCCGGCCTGCCGGTCGAGGAGCCGACCGGCTCGATGGTGGTCGACATCGGCGGCGGCACCACCGAAGTCGGCGTGATCTCGCTGGGCGGCGTGGTGTACTCCAACTCGGTGCGCGTCGGCGGCGACAAGTTCGACGAGGCGATCATCAACTACATCCGCCGCAACTACGGCATGCTGATCGGCGAGACCACCGCCGAAGAGATCAAGAAGACCATCGGTTCGGCCTTCCCGGGCGCCGAAGTGCGCGAGATGGAAGTCAAGGGCCGCAACCTGGCCGAAGGCATCCCACGCGCGTTCACCGTCTCGTCCAACGAAATCCTCGAGGCGCTGACCGAACCCTTGAACCAGATCGTCTCCGCGGTGAAGATCGCCCTCGAGCAGACCCCGCCGGAACTGGGCGCCGACATCGCCGAGAAGGGCATGGTGCTCACCGGCGGCGGCGCGCTGCTCAAGGATATCGACCGCCTGCTGGCCGAAGAGACCGGCCTGCCGGTGTTCGTCGCCGAAGAGCCGCTGACCTGCGTGGTGCGCGGCTCGGGCAAAGCGCTCGACAAGATGGACAAGCACGGCACCATCTTCACCAACGTTCCCTGATCCCCCCTCGACACGCCGCGCCCTGGCGCGGCGTGAGGCTGTGCCGATGGAATTCGCCAATACGCCCAGTTTCTTCCGCCACGGGCCGTCGCCGGCCGCGCGGCTGACCGTCTGCGTGCTGCTGTCGCTGTCGCTCCTGGTCGCCGACAGCCGCTTCGGTCTGATGGAACGCGCCCGCGAAGCGATGTCGGTGGTGCTCTACCCCCTGCAGCGCGCGGCCAACCTGCCGGTATCCGCCGTCCGCCACCTGAGCGACTTCTTCGTCGCGCAGGCGACGCTGAAGGAAGAGAACGACGCACTGAAGAACCATGCGCTCGCACAGAAGGCCGAGATCGACCGCCTGCGCGCCGCGCAGGCCGACCTTGCCGAGCTGCGCAAGACACACGCGCTGTCCGCTTCGCTCGGCGGCGGCGGACAGATCGCCGAGGTGCTGTACACCGGCCGCGACCCGTTCTCGCACAAGATCATCGTCGACAAGGGCGAAGACGCCGGGCTTTCCCGCGGCCAGCCGGTCACCGACGACGGAGGCCTGGTCGGCCAGGTCACCCGCGTGCAGCCCTTGTCGGCCGAGGTCACCCTGGTCACCGACAAGCACCAGATGGTGCCGGTGATGCTCGAGCGCACCGGCGTGCGTGCGATCCTGTACGGCTACGGCGGCGGCGTCGAGCTGCGCTACCTGCCGATGGGCGCCGACATCCGTCCGGGCGACCGCCTGCTGACCTCGGGCATCGACGGCGTCTACCCGTCCGGCCTGCCGGTCGCCCGCGTCGAGCGCGTCGACCGCACCTCGTCGAACGCCTTCGTGCGCGCGATCACCCGCCCCCTGGGCGGCCTCGACCACGGCCGCTTCGTGCTGGTGCTGCCGGTGCGCAGCGTGCCGCCGCCTCCCCCACCCGCCGTACCGGCGCCCCAAACCAAGGCAGGAAAGTAGCCCCGATGTCGCTCGACCACCCCCAGGAGCTGCTCAAGCCGGTCAGCCTGCGCTTTGTCTGGCTGACCCTGGCCATCGCCCTGCTGCTCGAACTGGTGCCACTGCCGGTCGGCCGGGCCCGCTTCATGCCCGACTTCGTCGGCTTGCTGGTGCTCTATTGGGCGATCAACCAGCCGCGGCTGGTCGGCGTCGGCACCGCGTTCACCGCCGGCCTGATCGCCGACATCGCCACCGCCGGCCTGTTCGGCCAGCACGCGCTCGCCTACTCGGCCACCTGCTACCTCGCGCAGTACCGCCAGCGCCAGCTGGTGATGCTGGGCCTCGGCCAGCAGTCGCTGGTGGTGCTCGGCCTGATGCTGTGCAACCAGGCGATCATGGTGCTCGCGCGCATGGCGACCGGCGCCGCCTTCGTCGGTTTCGCCTACTTCCTGCCGCCGATCATCGGCGCGCTGTTGTGGCCGCTGCTGACCAAGCTGATGCTGCTGCCTTACCGCAGGGGCTGACACCATGCCCCGCCAGCGTCACCTGCCCCCGGCCCGCGGCGACGACAGCCAGCTGCAGTTGCGCCTGATCGTCGCCTACGCCTTCATGGTGCTGATGTTCCTGGTGCTGGCCGGCCGCTTCGCGTGGCTGCAGTTCTTCCAGTACGACCATTACTCGACGCTCGCGCAGAACAACTCGATCTCGCTGGTGCCGGTCGAGCCGAGCCGCGGCCGCATCGTCGACCGCAACGGCGTCGTGCTCGCGCGCAACTACGCGGCGTACACGCTGGAGGTGACACCGTCCGAGACCGCGGACCTCGACGCGACGGTCGCCGAACTGGGCCAGCTGGTCGAGCTGACCCCGCGCGACATGAAGCGCTTCAAGAAATTCCTCAGCGAGAACCGCCGCTTCGAGCCTTCGGCGCTGAAGATGAAGCTGACCGACGAGGAGGCCGCGCGCGTCGCCGCCAACGGCTGGCGCCTGCCCGGCGTCGAGGTCAAGGCTAGGCTGTTCCGCGACTACCCGTTCGGCGAGCTGACCAGCCATGTGCTCGGCTATATCGGCCGCATCGGTCCGCGCGAGAAGGAACAGATCCAGGAAGACGGGCTGACCGCCAACTACCGCGGCGCCACCCATATCGGCAAGCTCGGCCTCGAGAAGACGTACGAGAACATGCTGCGTGGCCGGCCGGGCTTCGAGGAGATGGAAACCGACGCCGGCGGCCGTGCGGTCAGGAGCCTGAGGCAGAGCGCGCCGCAAAACGGCAGCGACCTGCACCTCGCGCTCGACATCAAGCTGCAGGATGTCGCCGACAAGCTGTTCGGCAAGCGCCGCGGCGCGCTGGTCGCGATCGACCCGCAGACCGGCGGCGTACTCGCCTTCGTCTCCAAGCCCGGCTTCGACCCCTCGCTGTTCGTCGACGGCATCGACACCGTGACCTGGAAGAACCTCAACGAGGACTGGGAGAAGCCGCTGGTCAACCGCGCGCTGCGCGGGCTGTACCCGCCCGGCTCGACCTTCAAGCCCTTCATGGGCATGGCCGCGCTGGACGCCGGCGCGATCGGGCCGAACGAGGTACGCTCGGCGCCCGGCTACTTCACGCTGCCCGGCTCCAGCCACCGCTTCCGCGACAGCAAGCCCTCCGGCAACGGTATGGCTAACCTCAGCCGCGCGATCGCGGTCTCCAGCGATACCGTGTTCTACAAGCTGGCGTGGGACATGGGTATTGACCGCATCCACCCGCGCCTCGCCGAATTCGGTCTGGGCAGCCGGACCGGCATCGATCTGGACGGCGAATCGGCGGGCATCCTGCCGTCCAAGGAGTGGAAGGCCAAGCGCTTCTCGAAGATGAAGCCCGAGTACCAGCGCTGGTACCCGGCCGACGTGGTCAGCATCGGCATCGGCCAGGGCTTCAACGCGTACACCCCGCTGCAGATGGCCAACGCGACCGCCATCCTCGCGTCCGACGGCAAGGTGTTCAAGCCGCACCTGGTGCAGGAAGTGGTCGACCCCAAGACCGGCAAGAAGACCCCGGTCGAACCTGCGCCGCAGAAGCAGCTCGCGTTCAAGCCCGAGTACTTCGACTACATCAAGGGCTCGATGGAGGCGGTGGTCAAGCCCGGCGGCACCGCGTGGCGGCTGGGGCAGGGTTTGAGCTACCGGCTCGCCGGCAAGACCGGCACCGCGCAGGTGGTGCAGATCAAGCAGGGCGCCAAGTACAACGCGGCCGCGCTGGCCGAACAGCACCGCGACCACTCGTGGTTCATCGCGTTCGCGCCGGCCGAGAAGCCGACCATCGCGCTGGCGGTGATCGTCGAGAACGCCGGCTTCGGCGCCGCCGCAGCGGCGCCCCTGGCGCGCGGCGTGATCGACTACTACCTGACCGGCAAGGTGCCACCCGAGGTCGCCGGCCAGCTGCAGACGTTCAAACCCGTGCCGCCCGCGGCCGACGCCAGCGGCCCAGCCGCTGCGGGCGCCGCCGCGAGCGCCCCCACCCCGCAGAAGAAGACCGATGCATCCCCATCCGCTTAAGCGGCTGTGGCAGGCCGTCACCGCGCCGCTGGACGGCCCGCTGGTGCTGCTGCTCGCCGTGATCAACGTGCTGAGCCTCGCCGTGCTCTACTCGGCGTCCAACGAGACCTTCGGCAAGATCGACAACAAGCTGGTCTACACCGCGCTGTCGTTCGGCATCCTGTGGTTCCTCGCGTGGAGCCGCCCGCAGAGCATCATGATGTTCGCCCCGCCGATCTACGTGGTCGGCGTGCTGCTCCTGGTCGGCGTCGAGCTGTTCGGCATCATCGTCAACGGCTCGCAGCGCTGGCTGGACTTCGGCTTCGTGCGCATCCAGCCGTCCGAGATCATGAAGATCGCGCTGCCGATGATGCTCGGCTGGTACTTCCAGCACCACGAGGGGCAGATCCGCTGGTGGCACTATGTGGTCGGCGCGGTGATCATCCTGATTCCCGGCACGCTGATCCTCAAGCAGCCCGACCTCGGCACCGCGACGCTGATCATGGCCTCCGGCTTCTTCGTGCTGTATTTCGCCGGGCTGTCGTGGAAGATCATCCTCGGCGGCGGCGCCGCCTTCCTGGCCAGCCTGCCGCTGGTCTGGCACTTCATGCACGACTACCAGCGGCGCCGCGTGCTCACCCTGCTCGACCCCACGCAGGACCCGCTGGGCGACGGCTACCACATCATCCAGTCGACCATCGCCATCGGCTCGGGCGGGCCGTGGGGCAAGGGCTGGCTGTCCGGCACGCAGACCCACCTCGAATTCATCCCCGAGCGCACCACCGACTTCATCTTCGCGGTGTGGTCGGAAGAATTCGGCCTCATCGGCAATCTCGTGCTCCTGGTGCTGTACCTGGCGGTGCTCAGCCGCGGGCTGATGATCACCGCGCGCGCGCAGACGCTGTTCGGCCGGGTGATGGCCGGCTCGATCACGCTGACCTTCTTCATGTACGCCTTCGTCAACATGGGCATGGTCTCCGGCATCCTGCCGGTGGTCGGCGTGCCGCTGCCCTTCGTCTCCTACGGCGGCACCGCGACGGTGTCGCTGGCGGTCGGCATGGGCATGCTGATGAGCATCGGCAACACCGAGCGCAGGTAAGCCCCACGCCCTCCCTTGCGCAAGCAACCCCATTGGCATAACCTGCCGGCAGACTGGTTGCCCACGCATGGCCGCCAGCGGACACGAGGAGGACGGGATGGGGTTCGATATCGAGTTATTGCTGCTGGCGCTGACACCGCTGTTCCTGCTGTGCGTCGCGCTGGAGGTTGTCTACTGGCGCCGCCAGCGGCGGGCGGATATCTACGGCTGGCGCGACAGCCTGTGCAGCGCGGCGCTTGGCCTCATGCACCAGGGCGCCGACAAGCTCGCGTGGTTCCTGGTGCTGCCCGTCTACGCGTGGGTGTGGCAGCACCGGCTGTTCGACTTTCCGCTTGGCTGGCCGGCCTTTGTCGCGCTGTTTGTCGCGCAGGACTTCCTCTACTACGGCTTCCACCGCGCGAGCCACCGTGTGCGCTGGCTGTGGGCCGCGCACAGCGTGCACCACAGCTCGACCCGGATGAACTTCACCACCGCCTTCCGGCAGAGCCTGATGTACCCGGTCGCCGGCATGTGGCTGTTCTGGCTGCCACTGGCGTGGCTGGGCTTCCCGCCCGAGGCGGTGGTCGGCGTGGTGCTGATCAACCTCGCCTTCCAGTTCTTCGTACATACCCAGGCCATCCCCAGGCTGGGCGTGCTGGAAAAAGTGTTCAACACGCCGTCGATCCACCGCGTGCACCACGCGAAGAATCCTCGCTACCTCGACCGCAACTACGCCGGCGTGCTGGTGGTATGGGACAGGCTGTTCGGCAGCTACGTCGAGGAAGACCCGGCCGAGCCGTGCGACTACGGCACGGTCAAGCCGGTCACCAGCTTCAACCCGCTATGGGTCACGCTGACCGAGTGGGTCGACATGGCGCGCGAAGTGGCGCGCGCACGCGTATGGCGGGAGAAACTGGCGCTGCTGTTCGGCCCGCCGGAAGCCGCCGAGCGTATTGCCGCCGGACAAGCGCGCGATTAGGCACCTCGGGCGCCGGCAGTCACGCATCAAACCGGGACAAATCGGTAAAAACAAACCGCAAAATTGCCGAACATAAAACCATGATGGCATAAAACGCCAAAAATCATCGCCATCCATTTGACAGGCTACGCATCCAGGCAGCAAGATGTCTGCATGGACAGACTGCAACGCAACGCCGTAACTGGCTACGTGTATTACCCGGCCTCCTCTTTGGTGGCCGGTCGTCTCGTGTTGTCCTGAAAAACGAAACCGACTGAATCGGCCGCCGTCCAGGCGGCCTTTTTGTTTTGTCGGCAGCGCGGGCGGTGGCCTCCACCACAAGGGGCCATCATGACCACCACAAGAAGCAGCTGGGGCTCGCGCCTCGGTTTCATCCTCGCCGCCGCCGGCTCGGCCGTCGGCCTGGGCGCGATCTGGAAGTTTCCCTTCGTCACCGCGATGAACGGCGGCGGCGCCTTCATCCTGCTGTTCCTGCTGTTCAGCTTCACGCTCGGCTTCGCGCAGCTCTTGGTCGAATTCACGCTGGGGCGCGCCGCGCAGCGCGGCCCGGTCGGCATGTTCCGCCGACTCGCCGGCGGGCTGTGGCCGCTGGCAGGCCTGATGGGCATCTTCGCCGCCTTCGTGCTGTACAGCTTCTACAGCGTGGTCGGCGGCTGGACGCTGGGCTACCTCGCGCTGGCCTTCGAAGGCTCGGTGCTGGCCACCAACACGGCCGTGCTCACCTCGACCTTCACCCGCTACGTGGAAGACCCGCTGTGGCCCATCGTCAGCCACGCGGTGTTCGCGCTCGCCACGCTGGCCATCGTGCTGGGCGGGGTGGAAAAGGGGATCGAACGCGCCAGCAAGCTCTTGATGCCTTGCCTGTTCCTGCTGATGCTCGCGCTGATCGTGCGCTCGCTGACCCTGCCCGGCGCCGCCGCCGGCGCGCTTGCCTTTTTCACGCCGGACTTCTCGGCCGTCACCCCGGCGATGGTCGGCGACGCGCTGGGGCTCGCCTTCTTCTCGCTGTCGCTGGGCACCGGCGGCATGATCGCGTACGGCTCCTACGTCAAGCAGGAAACGCCGGTGCTGCGCTCGGCGGCGTGGGTGGTCGGCCTCTCCTGCATGGTGGCCATCCTCGCTGGGCTGATGATCTTCCCGGCGCTGGTCGCCTTCGGCCTCGACCCGGCTGCCGGCCCCGGCCTCACCTTCATGACCATGCCCATCGTATTCGCCAGCCTGCCCTTCGGACAAGTCTTCGCCATCGCCTTCTTCGCGCTGCTGTCGGTGGCGGCGCTGACGTCTTCGGTGTCGATGCTCGAGCTGATCGCGACGCTGTTCCTCGACGAGTTCTCCCTGCCGCGCCGGCCGGTGGTGATCGCCTTGAGCCTCGCCGTGTTCCTCGCCGGCGTGCCGGCCTCGCTGTCGCTGGGGCCGTGGTCGGACATCAGCGTGTTCGGCAAGAACATCTTCGACGCGATGGATTACAGCGTGAGCAACGTGATGATGCCGCTCTCCGGCATCCTGGTCGCGCTGTTCGCCGGCTGGCGGGTGTGGCCGCTGATGCGCGAGCACGCAGGGCTGTCCGGCTGGGCGCTGTCCGCGCTCAAGTGGAACTGCCGGCTCGTCGCGCCGCTGGCGATCGCGGCCATCCTGCTCAAAAACCTGTAGCGTGCAGATTGTATCCAGGCCTTGACGGGAGGCCGCCCGCCAAGGCATGCTAGGAACATGAACAGCATCCTCGTGAACCCGACTACCCGCCGCTGGTGGTGGCGCCCTTAACACGGCGCGCCGGTTCACGACCATAGACCAGGCCGCCGACAGGCGGCCTTTGTCATTCCGACCCCCAAGCTCCCTGTCCGGCGACCGCCACCACAAGTACAAGGAGCAGTCATGCAGCGATCACAATGGGGCTCGCGCCTCGGTTTCATCCTGGCCTCGGCCGGCGCCACGGTGGGCCTGGGTTCGATCTGGAAATTCCCCTACGTCACCGCGATGAACGGCGGCGGCGCCTTCCTCGCGATCTTCGTCCTGCTCACCTTCACGCTGGGCCTGACCCTGCTGCTCGCCGAGTTCGCGATCGGCCGCGCGGCGCGCGCCGGCGCGGTCAGCGCGTTCAAGCGGCTGGGCGGCGGCGCGTGGCCGCTGACCGGCTACGCCGGCGTGCTGGCGGGCTTTCTGGTGCTGAGCTTTTACAGCGTGGTCGGCGGCTGGACGCTGGGCTACCTCATGCGCGCCGCCGACGGCCGGGTGATGAGCGACGATCCGGCCGCCCTTGCCGCGCTGTTCGGCCAGTATGTCGGCAGCCCCATCGAGCCGCTGCTCACCCACGCGGTGTTCATGGCGCTGACGCTCGCGGTGGTGATCGCCGGGGTGAAGAACGGCATCGAGCGCGCCGGCAAGCTGCTGATGCCCGCCCTCTTCGTGCTGATGCTGGTGCTGATCGTGCGCTCGCTGACGCTGCCCGGCGCGGCCACCGGCGTCGCCGAGTTCCTCGCGCCGGACTTCTCCAAGGTGACGCCGGCGATGCTGGTCGACGCGCTGGGGCTGGCGTTTTTCTCACTGTCGGTCGGCGCCGGCTGCATGCTCGCCTACGGCTCCTACCTGGGCAGCGAGGTGAAGCTGGCCGGCTCGGCGCTGTGGGTCGCGTCGTTGACCACGCTGACGTCGGTGCTGGCCGGGCTGATGATCTTCCCGGCGGTGGCCGCCTTCGGCCTCGACCCGGCCGCCGGCCCCGGCCTCACCTATATGACGATGCCGGTGGTGTTCAACCACCTGCCGTTCGGGCAGCTGTTTGCGCTGGCCTTCTTCGCGCTATTGCTGTTCGCCGCGCTGACTTCGTCGGTGTCGCTGCTCGAACTGATCGTGGTGCTGCCGATCGACGAATGGGGCGTCAGCCGCCGCAAGGCGACGCTGGTCGCCGCGGCCCTGGTGTTCGCCGCCGGTGTCCCCGCTTCGCTGTCGTTCGGCCTGTTGGCCGACTACAAGCTGTTCGGCCGCAACGCCTTCGAGCTGATGGACTACACCGCAAGCAATATCCTGCTGCCCGTCGGCGGCATCGGCACCGCGCTGTTCGCCGGCTACAAGGCGTGGCCTGCCATCAGCGCCGAGCTGATGCTGCGCGCGCGCGCCGCCGCCGCGATGCGCGTGATGTGCCGCTACGTGGCGCCGGCGCTGACCGCGCTGATCCTGTTCTGGAACCTGTGAAGTCCGTTTGGAGATTTGAAAAATGAAACAACGTATCGCCCACTTCTCGCTGCTCGTCGACGAGTACGACCGCGCGCTCGCCTTCTACCGCGACACGCTGGGCTTTACGCTGCTGGAAGACACCGACCTGGGCGGCGGCAAGCGCTGGGTGCGGGTCGCGCCCCCCGGCGGCGAGACCGCGCTGCTCATCGCGCGTGCGGCCGACGAGGCGCAGCGCACCGCGATCGGCCGGCAAGGCGGCGGCCGGGTCTGGCTGTTCCTCTACACCAACGACTTCTGGCGCGACTACGCGCGCTACCGTTCGCTTGGCGTCGAATTCGAGGAGGCGCCGCGCGAGGAGGCCTACGGCACGGTCGCGGTGTTCCGCGACCCGTACGGCAACCGCTGGGACCTGCTCGAGCCGGGCTGCCCGCGCCAGACTCAGGCGAAATAACGCAGCGCGGCAAAGAGTACGAAACTCGCCAACAGCGCCGGCAGGGTACGTCCGCTATACCAGGCCAGCGCCCCCGCGCACACGGAACCGACCAGATAGGGGTTCTGCCACGACAGCGCGATGCTCCCGCCGGGCGCCAGCGCCATCGGCACCACCAGCGCCGACAGCACCGCAACCGGCACATAGTGCAAGGCACGCGCCAGCCACGACGGAAACACCCAGCGCCGGCCCAGCACCAGGAAGCTGGCTCGAATGGCCAGCGTCAGCAGCGCCATGCCGATGATGGCCAGCCACACGTTCATGCGGCCTCCTTGCGCTTGCCGTCCAGCAGCATGCCCGTGGCGATGCCCGCACACGAAGCCAGCATCAGGCCGCCCTGATACGGCAAGGCGCGCAGCCAAAGTGCCACCGCGCCAGCGACCAATGCAGCGGCCAGCGCAGGACGGGTCTTGAGCTGCGGCGCGACGATGGCGGTGAAGGTCGCCAGCATCGCGAAGTCCAGCCCCCAGCCGGCGATGCCGGGTATCCCCTGCCCGACCATGATGCCCAGCAGCGTCCACAGCAGCCAGTTGCCGTACATCGCCAGTGACGAGCCAAGCCAGTACGCCGCGCCGCCGGCGACCATGCCCGAACGCAGGCGGTGTTCCACGACGGCAAACGTCTCGTCGGTCAGCCAGAACGCCAGCGGCAATCGCCAGCGCAACGGCCAATCACGCGCGTACGGCAGCAAGGTGGCGCTATACAGCGCATGGCGCAGGTTGACCACCAGCGTGGTCAGCCATAGCACCGGCAGCGCGGTGCCGGCGGCAAACAGGCCGACCGCGATGAATTGCGACGAGCCGGCAAACACCAGCAGCGACATCGCCAGCGTCTGGGCAGGGGTCAAATGGGAAGAGGTGGCCAACGCGCCGAAGATCAGCCCGAACGGCGCGGCACCGACCAGCATCGGCACGGTATCACGCGCCCCGGCCAACCCCGGGGAAATAGACGACATGGCAAACCCTAAAGACAGCAACGCCCAACAATGCCATCAGGGTATCGCGTGGTCAATCAGGAGCCCGCCATGAAGGTGCGGATGCCCGAGCCGACGAACTGCACGCCAACGCAGATCAGCAAAAAGCCCATCAGCCGGCCGAGCACCTCGCGGCCGGCGCGGCCCAGCCGCTCGGCGATCACGTCGCTCGACTTGAGGGTCAGCCATACGCCGACGCTGACCAGCGCGATGGCGACAAAAGTCATGAAAAAGGCGGCGGCCTTGGCCGGCAGCGTGTCGAGCTCGGCGATCTCGGTGGAGAGGCCGATCACCACCGCGATGGTGCCGGGGCCGCTGATGCCGGGCATCGCCAGCGGGAAGAACGAGCAGTCCTCGCAGTTCGGGCGGTGGGTGGTCGAGTGGGGGTCCTGCGACAGGAACAGCATGCGGTAGCCGATGACGGCGACGACGAAGCCGCCGGCAATGCGCAAGGCGCCGTACGAGATGCCGAAGAACTCGAGCACCAGGTTGCCGGCGAGCAGCGACACCAGCATGATCGCCGCCGCGTACACGCAGGACATGCGCGCCTGCTCGGCACGCTTGGCGTCGTCCATGCCGTGGGTCAGGCTGATGAACAGCGGGATCTTGGAGAGCGGGTTGGTGATCACGATCAGGCTCACCAGCGCGCCGAACAGGTATTGCAGGTAGAAGTGTTCCAGCATGGCAGCGGGGACGTCGGGTCAGGCGGCCATTCTTCATGACAGCGGGGCGGCTGCACAGGGGCGGGTCGGAAACAGGCAAACCGCCGTCGCGCCTTGGCAAATCGGCTGCGACATTCGGTCGCACCCGATGCCGGATGGATTGTGGTAGCTTGCTGCGGTGATATGAACCGGACTTGCACGCCATGAAAAAACTGCTTCTTGCCGCCCTCGTCGCCACCCTGCCGCTGGCGGCTGCCGCCCACGAAACCCGGGCCGGCGCGCTGACCGTCCACCATGCGTGGAGCCGCCTGCTGCCGCCCTCCGCGCCCAACGGCGCCGCCTACTTCGAACTCGCCAACCGCGGGCAGGACGCCGACCGCCTGCTTGGCGCGGCCACGCCGCGCGCGGGCAAGGCCGAGCTGCACACCCACGTCAACGACAACGGCGTGATGCGCATGCGCGAGGTCGAAGGCGGCGTCGCGGTGCCCGCCGGGCAGACCGTGCGCTTCGCGCCGGGCGGCCTGCACGTGATGCTGATGGGGCTGAACGCGCCACTCGCCAAAGGCGAGCGTTTCCCGCTGACGCTGCGCTTCGAGAAGGCCGGCGAGGTGAAGGTCGAGGTGGTGGTCGAGGACGGCATGGCCGCCCCCGCCACCGCGCATTCGATGCCGGCGCACCACTGACGCCGGTACCGGCTCAGCGCCTGGCCATCGCCTGGCGTGCCGCGACGGCGGTGTCGGCGAAGTCGCTGAACACGCCGTCGACGCCGAGCCCGAAGTAGGTCTTGTACTCCTCGGCCGGGTCGCCCATGAAGTTGGCCGCCAGATGCTTGGGTTCGTTGCGGAAGGTGTACGCGTGGACGAACAGGCCGGCCTTATGTGCGTCGCGCACCAGGGTCGACGGCTCGATCAGCGTTCGGTCCTGCATGTCGACCGTCTTGTCGCCGTTCACGTCGGCAGCGGCGCCGGTCTTCTTGTCGGCCATCCCCTCGCTCGCGATCAGGTACGGCTTCCACGGGCCGATACCGTCGGCAAAGCGGCGAATCTCGCGCAGCGCGCCAGGCTTGGTCAGGTCGGCGTAGCTGCGCGCATCGCCGGCGACGACGAAGTCGTACGGCTGGCCGGTCACCAGCTTGCCGTCGACGGCCACGTCGTCGGCGTCCAGCAGGAACACCAGCTTCACCGGCGTCAGCTTGCGCAGCGCCTTCAGGTTGGCGGTCTCGAACGACTGCACGAACACCGGCGCGTCCTTGCGGTTGAGCCCCGCCTTTTTGAGGCTTGCGACCAGCGTGCGCTCCAGCGGCAGTTGCTGCGCCTGGTGCCAGGTCGGATGCTTGGTTTCCGGGTAGACGCCGATCTTGCGGCCGCTCTCCCTGGCCAGACGCGCACGCAGCGCGAGGACCTCGTCGAAGGTCGGGATAGCGAACTGGCCGTTGTACTGCTGCGGACGGTCGGCACGCGGCTGCACCGCGCGCAGCGTCTTGATCTCGGCCAGCGTGAAGTCGGACGCGAACCAGCCCTCCTCCTCCTTGCCGTCGACCTTCACCTTCTTCTTGCGGTCGGCAAACTCGGCCCGGCTGGCAACGTCGGTAGTGTCCTTCAGGTTCGGTTCGTGGCGCGCGATCAGCACCCCGTCCCTGGTCGACACCAGGTCCGGCTCGATATAGTCGGCGCCCAGTTCGACGGCGCGCGCGTACGCCTCCAGCGTGTGCTCGGGCAGGTAGCCGGACGCGCCGCGGTGCGCGATCACCAGCGGCGCCTTGCCGTCCAGGGTCGGCCAACCGGCAGCCTTCGCTGCGTAGGCATTCGGCAAGGCAAGGGCCGCCAGCGCGGCAGCACAAATCAGGGTTCGCTTCACGGGAATACTCCGCTGATGGATGACCCGCAGATTATTCCTTGCGCATATTTCTGCCGCGTGAAGTTTCGGTGACGGCACGATGACAGCCGCTGTTCGCGTCGCAGGTCCGCGATAGCGGATCTTTTTTGTCTGACAACATCCCGATTTGCTTTACACGAACCGCTTAGATATGCACAATGACTGAACTGGAGCGTTGGCCGCCTCCAGTGTGACGCCGTCCGGCCGCATCCCCTCGCCAGGCAACACCTGAAGAATAATGAGATGGAGGAGGGCTGCCCTCACGGGCAGACATGCAGTACCGGGGAGCCCGGACGGCGTCGGATAGGCTACCATCGGGTCTGCTGCCAACCCACGGACCACCACGATGGACCACGCCCCCCTTCCCCGCCTGGAAATCCGCTACTGCACCGGCTGCCGCTGGCTGCTGCGCGCCACCTGGCTCGCGCAGGAATTGCTGACCACCTTCGAGCAGGAACTAGGCGGTGTCACGCTCGCACCGGGCTCGGGCGGCGTGTTCACCGTCCACTGCGGCGACACCCTGCTATGGGACCGCAAGCGCGACGGCGGCTTCCCGGAGCTGCGCGAGATCAAGCAGCGCGTGCGCGACCTCGTCGCGCCGGACAAGCCGCTCGGCCACAGCGACGCTCGCCCCGCCTGAGCGTGCAGCGCAAGATCATCCACGTCGACTGCGACGCGTTCTACGCGTCGGTCGAGATGCGCGACCACCCCGAGTGGCGCGACATCCCGCTCGCCGTCGGCGGCAGCCCGCACACCCGCGGCGTGATCGCCACCTGCAACTACGTCGCGCGCCGCTACGGCATCCACTCGGCGATGGCGTCGGCGACCGCGCTTAGGCGCTGCCCGCAACTGCTGATCGTGCCGGGCGACATGGCGCGCTACCGCGAGGCGAGCCGCCAGGTGCACGCGATCTACCGCGCGTTCACCGAACGCATCGAACCCTTGTCGCTCGACGAGGCCTACCTCGACGTCAGCGGGGTGACGCTGTGCCGCGGCAGCGCGACGCTGATGGCCAAGGAGATCCGCCGCCGCATCCGCGAGGAAGTCGGCATCACCGCGTCGGCCGGCGTCGCCCCCAACAAGTTTCTCGCCAAGGTCGCGTCCGACTGGAACAAGCCGGACGGCCAGTACGTGGTACGCCCAGAGGACGCGGCGGCATTCGCCGCAGCGCTGCCGCTCGCGCGCTTCTGGGGGGTCGGCCGCGTCACCGCCGGCCGCCTCGAGGCGCTGGGCCTTCATACCGGCGCCGACCTGCTGACCGTCGATGCCGCACTCCTCGAGCGCGAGTTCGGCCGCTTCGGCGCGCGGCTGGTCGAACTGGCGCACGGCACCGACACCCGCGAAGTCGAGACCGAGCGGGTACGCAAGTCGGTCAGCGTCGAGGAGACCTACGCGCGTGACCTGCCCACGCTCGCCGCCTGCCGCGCCGAGACGCCCGAACTGTTCGCCCGCCTGAAGGCGAGGCTCAGCCGCGCCGGCGACCCGGCGATCCGCGCACTGGTGGTCAAGGTCAAGTTCGCCGACTTCAGCCAGACCACGGTCGAGCACACGGCGAGCCAGTTGTCGCTACCCGGCTTCGGGCGGCTGCTCGACACCGCGTACGCGCGCGGCGGCGGCCGCGCGGTGCGCCTGCTCGGCCTAGGTTGCCGGCTCGCCGGCGACGACGCCGGCCGCCAGCTCGAGTTCGAATGGGAAGAGGAATGAAGGGGAACCGCGTCAGGACGCGCCTCTCCTCGCCATGAAGGCGGAAAGCGCGGCGTCACGGTCGGCCCAGGTGCGCGCGACGCTCGGCCGCTGCCCCAGCCGCGCGAGGTAGTCGTCCAGTGCCGGCAGCGCGGCGAGCAGGTTTTCGCCCAGCACCTCTGCGGTCACCTGCGAGAGCTGCGGGAAGAAGCTTGCCGCGACGATGTCGGCGTAGCTGAAGTCCTCGCCGGCGAGCCAGGGGTTCGTGCGAACAATCCGGCTGACCGCGCCGACGCCCCGCCGGATCGCCTCGTCCGCCTGCGCGCGCTGCGCGTCGGCAAGCGGTGCGCCGAACACCCGGTGCGCAGTCAGCGGCTGCGCCGGCTGGGCAAGGTAGAGTTCGATCAGCTGCATCAGCTCGCGGGAACGCGCGCGCGCGTTCGGCGACGGCGGCAACAGCGCCGCGGTCGGGTAAGCGTCTTCCAGCCACTCGAGGATCGCGGTCGACTCGGCCAGCGCGTAGCCGTTGATCTCGACGTAGGGGATCTTGCCCATCGGGCTCTTGGCGAGGAAGGTCTCCTCGCGCGACGGCGGGGTGAACACTTCCTCGAAGTTCACGCCCTTTTCGATCAGGGCGATCTTGACCTTGTTGTAGTAGGGGGACAGCGCAACGCCGTGGAGGACGATCATCGGAGACAACTCCTGAGCAGGAACTAGCAACAGCATAGCCACTGCGTCGGCCGTGTCGGCAATCCATCCGCCTCTGCGTCGCGGCGCAGCGCGATCACCCCGAATTATGCCATTACTTTTGTAGCGCCTGCTCCTTTAGTTTTATGGCATGCCTGATTGCCGGCAGTCCCATCCGCGCGACCTTCTCGCCCTCGAGGATCGCGCGGTGGCGGCCGTCGAAGCCGGTCGCGCCGATCGCACCGACCTGCGGGCGCAGGGTGACGTCGGCGTCCTTCAGCTCGGCCCTGAGCGCGCTCTGGCTCATGATGTTCAGGCTCTGGTCGAGCAGGGACAAGAAGCCCGAGCTGCCGCCGGACGGCCGCGCCGAGATGTCGACCGCGATCACGATGTCGGCGCCCATCTCGCGCGCCGCGCTGACCGGTACCGGGCTGACCAGCCCGCCGTCCACGTAGCGCTTGCCGTGCATCTGCACCGGCAGGAACACGTTGGGGATGCTGGCCGACGCGCGCACCGCACTGCCGGTGTTGCCGGTGCGGAACACCACGCGGCGGCCGGTGTCGAGCTCGGTGGCGACTGCGCCGAAGGGCTTGGCAAGCTTCTCCAGCGGCCGACCCTTCACCTGGCGGTTCACGTATTCGGCGAGCTTCTCGCCCTTGATCACGCCGGACGTAGACAGCGTGTAGTCGGTCAGCGCGCTCTCGTCGAGCTTCATCGCACGCAACTGCAACTGGTACGGGGTCAGCCCCGACGCGTACAGCGCGCCGACCACCGCACCCGCGCTGGTGCCGGTGACGATGTCGGGCTTGATGCCGTTCGCCTCGAGCACCTTGATCACGCCGATATGCGCGAAGCCCTTGGCGGCGCCGCCGCCCAGCGCGAGAGCGACCTTGGGTTTGCGCGCCTTGTGCGCGGGGGCGGCGTGCGCCGGGGCAGACGGCTTGTCCGGCGCCTGCGCCTGCGACGGCTGCGCGGTACTGGCCGCCGGCGGGGTCGGGGTGGACGGGAGCTGTTCGGGACGGGTGCTCGCGCAACCGGCGAGCGTGGCGGCCAGCAAGGCGCCGGCCAGGGTATGCAACTTCATGGTTCCTCTACCTGCAAAATCGGCCGCGCCCGGCAGCCGGGCGCGGTAGGGTCAGGACGCCGCGCGGGCGGGCCTGACAAATTCGATCACCTGGCGGCCGTCGGCGAGGCGGCCGGCCGGCGGCGCGCCGCGCCAGGCGTGGCCGTAGACGACCTCGTAGGTCGCCGGCAGCACGCCGTCCTTGCGCTGCGCGTCGTAGGCGGCCTCGACCCGCCGCCAGAAATGCTTGCCGGTCAGCCCGGCGCTGCGCCCGGCGGTCGAGTTGTGCGCGCCGATCGCCTTGAGGTCGCGCAGCACGTCGCGCATCTGCGCGTAGGTGAGCACGATCTTTTCCATGTCCATCACCGGCTGCGCGAAACCGGCGCGCGACAGCGCGTCGCCCAGGTCGTGCATGTCGAGGAAGCGGTTGACGTGGGTGGCGGCGTCCTGCCCGGCAAACGCCGCGCGCAGTTCAAACAGCGTGTCCGGCCCCAGCGTCGAGAACATCAACAGTCCGTCCGGCTTCAGCACGCGGCGGAACTCGGCGAACACCTTGTCCGGCTCGTTCAGCCACTGGATCGCCAGGTTGGACCACACCATGTCGACGCTGGCGTCGGCCAGCGGCAGGGCCTCGACGTCGGCGCACACCTGCCACGGCCGCGCGCGCGAGAACAGCCGCCCGAGCATGCCGCGCGCAGCCGCCTGCTTGCCGCGCGACGCGGCAAGCATCGCGTGCGCGATGTCCAGCTCGATCACGCGCGCGTCCGGGTAGCGCGCGCGCAAGGCGGCTGCGCCATAACCGGTGCCGGAGCCGGCGTCGAGCACGGTCAAGGGGATCTGGCGGATCACGCCGAGGCGCTCGTCCATGCGGTCGGAGACCTCGCGCTGCAGCACGGCGGCGCCGTCGTAGCTGGCCGCGGCCTTCTCGAAGGACGCGCGTACCCGCGCCTTGTCGGTGTAAAACGCTTCGCTCATGCGTGGTGGTCCAGGTGTTGCCGCAGGCACTCTTCGAAGGCCGCGGCGTGGGAGACGAAAGGAAGGTGGGACGCCTGCGCGAACATTTCCAGTGTCGCGTGCGGCAGCTGGTGCGCCAGCCAGCGGCTGGCGCCGGGCGGCGTGATGCGGTCACGCTCGCCCCCCAACACCAGCGTCGGCGCGACGATGTCGCGGGCGAGCGGGCGCGCGTCGTCGGTGAGCAGGCAATCGAGCGCCGGCAGCAGCCCCTGCGGTCGGCCGTGCGCGAACAGCGATGCCGACAGCGCGCGCGCAAGCTCGCGCCCGTGCGGCGCGCCCAGTGTCTGCAAGGCGAGGAAGTTCTCCAGCGTGCGTTCGAACTGCCCGCCAAGCGCGTCGGCCACCGCGTGCAAGGCGGCGGCGTCCTGCGCGTGCGGCCAGTCGGGCCCGTTGACGAAGCGCGGGCTGGTCGACACCAGTGTCAGGCTCCGCACCCGGGCTGGGTGACGTGCCGCCCAGTGCTGGGCGATGAGGCCGCCGAGCGACCAGCCGAGCACATGCACCGGCAGCGGGAACTGCGCGGCGAGCAGGTCGGCAACCGCCGCCGCGTCGAACACGTCGACCGCGCCGGAGGCGCCGTGGCCGGGCAGGTCGACCGCGTGCACGCAGTAGTGATCGGCCAGACAGTCGGCCAGCGCGTCGAACACGCCGCCGTGCAAGCCCCAGCCGTGCAAGAGCACGAGGTCGGGGCCGCGGCCCCGCGTTTCGGCGTAACACTCCATCACTGGCACTGGCACTGGCACTGGCATCGCAGCTGGCAATCGCAAAGCGGGCATTCTCGCAAGAGTCTGCCGGAAAGGAAAGGCGGGCCGGCCGTTGGCGGCGCGCGACAGTCGGCGGCCGCAGCGGGCAGATCCTGCATGGCCACCCTAGACATGAAACCCCATCGTCATTATAAACTCAGGCTGGGGCATCCCTGCGGCATTGCCGCGCACACATAAAATCCGCACACCGGCCACCCAAAGAAAGGCCGGGGCACGAGGAGGAGATTACCTTGTCTTGGCTATCCACCCTGATGCCGGCCAGACTGGCACACCGCATCGCGCTGACGCTGGGGCTGCTGTCGCTGACGCTCGCCGCGGCGATCTGGCTGTACGGCCAGTACGCGCTGCGCCCGGCCATCGCGCAGAGCGAACAGCAGGCCGCCCGCGCGCAGGCCGAACACACCCGCGACCTGTTTGTCGAAGCCGCCGCCGCGCTTGAGCGCCAGGCCGACAGCCTGGCCAACTGGGACGACGCCTACCTGTACGCGACCGGCGCCGACCCGCAGCGGCTGAACGCCTTCCTCGACTCGCGCACGCACAACGCGCTCGGGCTCGACTTCCTCGCCGTCTTCGACCCGCGCGGCGACCTGATGACCACCGCCGAGTGGGGCGGCAAGGGCGTGTTCCGCGACGAGCTGATGCTCACCCGCGAGCTCGACCCGGCCACTTCGTTCGGCCGCATCTTCACGCAGGCGGTACGCCAGGGCAAGAAGGTCAGCGGCGGCGTCGTCCGCCTTGCGCGCGGCCCCTACTACGTGTCGATCGCGCAGATCCGCCCGGCCAGCCGCCAAGGTGGCCCGGCCGGCTACCTGGTGACCGGGGTGGCGGCCGACAAGCTGCTGCTGCAGACCAAGGGCGCGTACAGCGCGACGCTCGCGCGCGTGGTACCGATCACCGCCCGCGACCTGCCCGACCAGGTGCTGCACTGGGTCGGCAAGCGCGAACCGGCCAGCGACGAGCTGCTGATCTTCCGCGACGACGCCACCACCCAGACCTGGAACGCGATCCCCAGCCTGGACGGCAAGCCCGCGCTGCTGTTGGGCAGCAGCCAGCCGCGCGACATGTCGCGCCTCGCATCGGAAAAACTCGCGCAGATCGCGCTGATCGCCGTCGGCGGCACCCTGCTGCTCGGCCTCGTCGCCTGGGGGGTCGTCCACGCGCTGATCAGCCGCCGCCTGGGCGCGCTGCTGCAGTCGGTACACGGCCTGACCCGTCCCGGCCAGACCGCGCTGCTCGCGACCCACGGCAACGACGAGGTCGCCTTCCTGACCCGCGCGGTCAACCAGCTCGCGCACAGCAAGAACACCTCGATCGAGGCGCTGCGCCAGGTCGAACACCAGCTCGACCTGGTCTTCGCGCAATCGCCGTCGGCGATGTTGCTGGTCCGCGACGGACAACTCTCCGACGCCAACGTCGCGGCGACCGCGCTTTTGAAGGCACAACACTCGGCGACCCTGGTCGGCAAGCACCTGTCCGACATCGTCGAAAGTTCGGATGCGACCGCACGCCGCCTGCTGCTGCTGACCCAGTCCCGGCAGCTGGACGGTGAAATCCCGCCGCTGCTGTGCCGCGTGCATGCACTGGACGGCAGCCTGATCTCCTGCGACATCAAGGCGCTGCGCCTGCCGCTGCCGGGCAAGCCGACGCTCTACCTGTTCATCAGCCCGCTCGCCGGCGAACAGGCCGCCGCAGGCGGTGCCGAGCAAGGCGGCCGCCTGATCTCGATCAGCGACCGCCTCGCCCCGCGCCACGCCTGAACGGCAGGCGCCCAAACGGAATGGCCCGCGCTCAGCGGGCCGTTTTCTTTGCCGGGGCAGCCGTTCAGCCGGCCAGGACGCTCGCCTGCGCCCCCCAGTACACCTCGCCTGCCGGGCGCGGCGGCGAAAAGTAGTAGCCCTGCAGGCGCGGGCAGCCGAGCGCGCGCAGCGCGTCGACCTGCTCTGCGGTCTCCACCCCCTCGGCGACCACTTCCAGCTGCAGGGCCTGCGCCAGCGCGAGGATCGCGCGCACGATCGCGGTCGACTCGGCGTTCACGCCGACCTCGCGCACGAAGGCCTGGTCAATCTTCAGCAGGTCGAAACGGTAACGGTGCAGGTAGGACAGCGCAGAGTAGCCGGTGCCGAAGTCGTCGAGCGCGAGGCGCACGCCGACGTCGTGCAAGGCCTGCATCACCCGCTGCGCCTGTTCGGGCACGTCGATCAGCGCACTCTCGGTCACCTCGAGGTAGATGAGGTGCGGCGGCAGGCTGCAGCGTTGCAGCACGCCGGCAATCCAGACGGCGAGGTCGTCGTCGCGCAGGTTCTCCGACGACAGGTTGATGTGCAGCGCGCACAGCGCGTCCGCCCGCCCCTCGGCGCGCCAGCGCGCCAGTTGCTCGCACGCGCGCACGATCATGTAGCGGTCGAGGCGGCGGATCAACCCGGACTCCTGCGCCATCGGCAGGAACAGCGCCGGCGGGATCAGGCCGCGCTCGGGGTGGCGCCAGCGTACCAGCGTCTCGAAACCGGTCACCGCGCCGCTTGCGCTGTCGACGAAGGGCTGGAAGTACGGCACCAGCTCGTGTTCGCCCTCCAGCGCGTGGCGCAGCTCGGCCTCCAGCGCCAGCTGGTCGGCCTTGCCCTGGCGCAGCGCATGGTTGTAGACGGTGTAGCCGTCGCGGCCCTGCTGCTTGCTGTGGTACATCGCGAGGTCGGCGTCGCGCAGCATGTCCTGGCAGCCGGCGTGGTACTGGCCGTCGGACAGCACGACGCCGAGGCTCAGCGTGGTGAACAGCTCGCGCCCGTCGACGACCACCGGCGAGCGGAACGCGTCGACGATGCGGCGGGCGACCCGGCCGCAGCTCTTGTAGTTGACCGGCCCGGGCAGCAGCAGCGCGAACTCGTCGCCGCCCAGGCGGGCCAGGAAATCGTCCGGACGCAGGCAGCCGCGGATACGCTCGCCGACTTCGACCAGCAGGGCGTCGCCGGCGGCGTGACCCAGCGTGTCGTTGACCAGCTTGAAGCGGTCCATGTCGATCAGCATCAGCGCGAACGGGCAGCTCTCGTCGAGCGCATACTGCTGCCACAACTGCAGGATGCGCTGGCCGAAGTACGCGCGGTTGGGCAGCGCGGTCAGCGTGTCGTGCAGGCTCTCGTACTTGAGGCGCGCGTTGGCCTCGTCCAGCGCACGCGTGCGCTGCTGCACGCGCACCTCGAGCTGGCTGTTGACCTGGTACAGGGCCTGCGTCGCCTGCAGGCGGGCGACCGCCCCGCCCACATGGCCGGCGACGAACTCGACCGTTTCCTGCTCGCGCAGGCCAAAGCGCCGGCTCTCGGCGTGCGAGCCGATCGCGATCACGCCGAGCAGCCGCAGCTGGTCAAACAGGGGCACCCCCAGCCAGCTGCGCAGCGTCGCCCCGTCTTCCCCTGACAGTGCCGGACGGCCGCTCAGCAGCGGGCGGCCACTGTGCAGCACCTGCTCGAGCAGCGCGCGCTCGGCGGCAGCGGGCTGTTGCGCGGCACCCTCGCTGCAGTAGGGAAAGGCCAGCGTCCCGTCGTCGCCCGTGTAGAGCGCGACGGTCAGCGTATCGAATTCGACCAGCCTGCCCAGGGTACGGCGCACGCCGGCGAGCACCGCCGGCAACGGCAGCAGGCTGTTGGCGAGCGTATTGACCTCGCCCAGCGCTTGCACCAGTTGCTCGTTGCGCCGCCGTTCGGCCAGCTCGGCATTCAGCCGCGCAGCGTAGCCGTCGAGTTCGACGCGCACCCTGCGCAATTGGCCCAGCAATTGCAGGCGCCGCCCCAGCTGCCCAAGCTGGCTGCACAGGTGGCGGGCAAGCTGGCTGAGCCTGCGCCGCTCTACGCGGGCGTCGCCCGGATGGAGCGCGTCGACGCGTGCGCTGGCGATGGCGAGCAGCCGGCCACCCTCGTCCAGCAGGGGTACGGCGACCCACAGCAAGGGCAATTGTCCGGCAGGCACGCCCTGGCACAAGGCGGACAGGCGCCGCCGGCCGAGCACCCACAGGCGCTGGCGGCGGCCGGCCGCTGCCAGCAGGGCCGGCTCGGCGTGCACGAACGCATCCGCACCGGCCGGCCAGGCGTTGACGGGAAAACGCAGGCAACCGCCCTCGTCGTCGGTCAGGCCCAGCGTCAGCGCGCCGTCGGGCAGCAGGGGGGACAACACCGCGTACAGGCGGGAGAGGAAAGCCTCGAGCGAAGGGACCTCGTCGGCCAGTTGGCCGACCGTGACCATGATGTCGCGCAGCTGTCCGGCGAAGCGCTGCTCTTCGCGCAGCCACTCGGCCTCGACACGCGCGGCGAGCAGGCCGGAGAGCGCTGCCGACAGCGCGTCGCCGTCGTGCACCACCCGCAACAGCCGGATGGCGCCCGCGTAGGCGTCGCAGGACACCGCTTCGGCCGAGGCCGGCAAGGCCGGCACCGCCCCGCAGCAGCCCAGCGCGCGCCAACCGTCGGCGGTGGCCTGCCACACGGACAGCCCGCCGCCTTGCCTGGCCGCCTGCGCCAGGGCTTCGTCCACCGTCGCCTGCAGACAGGCGTCCCACCCTTGTACCGCAACTGTCATCGTCCGCCTCGGGCTATGCGCCTCTCTCATTCGGGTCCGCGCACGAGGCAAGCTGCCCCAGCGCCGCCAGCAGCCGCGCCACGTCCCCGACCTCATGCGCGGCGGACAAGGAAATGCGCAGCCTCGCCTGCCCGGCCGGAACCGTCGGCGGGCGGATCGGCGGCACCCAGATGCCCTGCTCGCGCAACGCCTGCGAAACGGCCAGCGTTTCGGCGTCGCCTCCAATGATAACGGGATGAATCGCCAGCCGCACCTGCGGCAGACGCCATGCAAGCCTTGCCGCCTGCACGGCACGCGCGTGCGCAAACACGCGCTCGCGCCGCCACGGCTCGTCGGCCATCACGGCCAGCGCGGCCACCGTCGCCGCAGCCAGCGCGGGCGGCAACGCGGTCGTGTAGATATAGCTGCGGCCGCGGTTGAGCAGCCATTCGATGAGCGTCTCGCTGCCGGCGACAAAGGCGCCGGCGACACCGGCCGCCTTGCCCAGCGTGCCCATATAAATGATGCGCTCGTCGGCGAGCGCGTATTCGGCGAGCGCGCCGCGCCCGCCACCGGTCAGGCCGAAGCCGTGCGCGTCGTCGACATACAGCCAGGCATCGTGGCGCCTGGCCAGGGCCAGCAGTGCGGGGAGCGGTGCCTCGTCGCCGTCCATGCTGTAAACGGCGTCGACGACGATCATCTTGCTGCGCGCGCGCGACGCACAGAGCTGCGCCTCGAGGCGGACGAGGTCGTTATGGGGAAAACGGGTGAAGCGGGCGCGGGAGAGCAGGCAGCCGTCGTTGAGCGAAGCGTGCACCAGCCGGTCGGCGAACACCTCGTCGTCGCGGCCAAGCAAGCTGGTGATCACCGCGAGGTTGGCCGCGTAGCCCGAACCGAACAGCAGCGCGCGCTCACAGCCCACCCACGCGGCGAGGCGCTGTTCGGCCTCCTCGTGCAGGGTGCTGTGCCCGCACACCAGGTGCGACGCGCCGGCGCCGACCCCGAAACGGTGGATCGCCGCCTGGGCAGCGTCGGCTAGCCGCGGATGGGCGGCGAGGCCCAGGTAGTCGTTGCTGGCGAAGGCCAGCAGGGGCTGCCCGTCAACGACGACACGAGCGCCCTGCGCGGATTCAAGGCAGGGACGCCGCCGACGCCGGTGTTCCGCTGTCAGCGCGCAGAGCGCCGGCGCCAGTTCGTCTGCCCGCATGCATGTCACCTGAAATTGCCGATAAATAATTATTAGGCAATTTATAAGTAAAAAGCATTCCCATTGCAAGCACTGCCGCGCCGCCGTCGGTACCGCTCAAAGCGCCTGCAAGTCGAGCTTCTCCATCAGCGCCCGGTCTGCGGCCACGTCGGGGTTGCCGGTGGTCAGCAGCTTGTCGCCGTAGAACACCGAGTTGGCGCCGGCGAGGAAGCACAGCGCCTGCATCGCCTCCGGCATCGCGCGGCGGCCAGCGGACAGGCGGATGTAGCTTTTCGGCATGGTCAGCCTGGCCACCGCGATCGCCCGCACGAACTCGGTCCAGTCGATCTCCTCGGCGTCGGCGAGCGGCGTGCCGTCGACCTTGACCAGGTTGTTGATCGGCACCGACTCCGGCTGCGGGTCGAGGTTCGCCAACTGGCAGATCAGCGCGGCGCGGTCGGGCCGCGTCTCGTCGAGGCCGACGATGCCGCCGCAACAGACGTTGAGGCCGGCCGCCCTCACCTTGCCCAGCGTGTCGAGGCGGTCCTCGTAGGCGCGGGTGCTGATGATGTCGCCGTACTTGTCCGGCGCGGTATCGAGGTTGTGGTTGTAGTAGTCGAGCCCGGCCGCTTTCAGGCGCTCGGCCTGCCCGTCGGCGAGCAGACCGAAGGTCGCGCAGGTCTCCAGCCCCAGGGCCTTGACGTCGGCGATCATGGCGAGCGTGCGCTCGAGGTCGGCGTCCTTCGGCCCGCGCCACGCGGCGCCCATGCAGAAGCGGCTGGCGCCGGCGGCCTTCGCCTCGCGCGCCCGGGCGACCACCTCGTCGCAGGACAGCATCGGCTCGTCGGCCACCGGCGTGTCATGGTGGACCGACTGCGGGCAGTAGCCGCAATCCTCGGAGCAACCGCCGGTCTTGATCGACAGCAAGGTGGAGAGCTGCACCTTGTTCGGGTCGAAGAACTGGCGGTGCACCTCGGCGGCACGGAACACCAGTTCCATGAACGGCAAGGCGAACAGCGCCTCGACGTCGGAGGCCTGCCACAGCCCGGTTTCGGGGTGCGGGGTCGGCGGGCGGGTGAAGTGTAGCTTCGTGGTCGTCATCGGCTTGGCTGAGAAACTATGGTAACAGGATGGAGAATCATCGATCCCGGCTCGCCGCCCTGTCAAACCAGGTGAGGCACTTGCTTGACAACTGTGCATTATTTGCACAGCCGTGTCTGCTGTGCGCCGGCGACGGTGGCCCGGACGGCATCTGCGCCGCGTGCCGCGCCGACCTCGCCACGCTGCCGGCCGCACACTGCCCCATCTGCGCCGACGCGGGCCCCACCGGCCTGCCCTGCCCGCACTGCCGGCGCCGCCGCCCCGCCTTCGACACGCTCAACGCGCCGTTCGTCTACGCGTGGCCGCTCAGCGCGCTGATCCACGCGTTCAAGTACGGGCATCGCCTCGACATGGCGCACGCGCTCCGTGCGCTGTTCGCCCGCCACGCGCCGGAAGGCCCCGCGCGGCCCGACCTGGTGGTGCCGGTGCCGCTGTTTGCGGCCCGCCTCGCCGAACGCGGCTTCAACCAGAGCCTGGAGCTCGCCCGCGCGTTCGCTGTTAGAATGGCGGCCCCGCTCGACGACACGCTGTGCGTGCGGGTTCGCAACACCCCGCCGCAGGCCCGCCTCGAACGCGCCGCAAGGACCCGCAACGTCGCCGATGTTTTTGTCGTAGAGCGAGCGGTGACGGGGCTTTCGGTTGCCATCGTCGACGACGTCGCCACCAGCGGCGCGACCCTCGACGCGCTCGCCGCAGCGCTCAAGAAACAGGGTGCACGCAGGGTCGACGCGTGGGTGCTGGCGAGGGTTTTTTACTCGAAAACTTGACCAAAGCATTGATTCCTTGGAACAATCCGAACCGCAACTATGTTGACAGTTGTACTTTTCCAGCCGGAAATACCGCCAAATACTGGCAACGTGATCCGTTTATGTGCCAATACCGGCTGTGAACTGCATCTGGTCAAACCGCTTGGCTTCCCCCTCGAGGACGCAAAACTCAGGCGCGCAGGGCTCGACTACCACGAGTACGCGCGCATGATCGTTCACGAGGATTGGGCAGCGTGCCAGGCGGCCTTGGCAGGTCGGCGTATCTTCGCCGCGACCACCAAGGGTGCCACGAGGCACGACCGGGTGAGCTTCCAGACAGACGATGTGCTGCTGTTCGGCCCCGAGTCGCGCGGGCTGCCGGAAGACCTGCTTGCAGGTTTTCCCGCCGAGCGACGGGTGCGATTGCCGATGCGGCCCGAATCCCGCAGCATGAATCTGTCCAACGCCGTCGCCGTCCTGGTTTTCGAGGCCTGGCGTCAGCTCGACTTCGTCGGGGGAAGCTGAGGTTCGCAGTCTGGCACTCCGCATAAAGGAGCTCCGATGCAACCTGTACTTCGACGGTTATGGCTAGCGGCTACCAGCCTGCTATTCATGGTCTTCTCCCTTCAACCCCTCCTGGCCCACGCACAAACCCAGTCCAGGAACGCCGCCAAGGGCGGCTACTTCCAGAACGACGGCCCGGCCCGTGTCACGCCGGCCAACCTCGACCTGGTCCCGCATGCGGTTCCGCAAGACGAACCGCTGATCCGCTCGGCCAACCGCCCGTACAAGGCGCTGGGCATGCGCTTCAGCCCCGACACCAGCTACGCGTCCTTCCAGGCGCGCGGCAAGGCGTCGTGGTACGGCAAGCAGTTCCACGGTCGCAAGACCAGTTCGGGCGAACGCTACGACATGTTCGCGATGACCGGCGCGCACCCGACGCTGCCGATCCCGTCCTACGCCAAGGTCACCAACCTGAAGAACGGCAAGATGGTGATCGTGCGCATCAACGACCGCGGGCCTTTCCACAAGGGCCGCATCATGGACCTGTCGTATGCCGCGGCGCACCAGCTGGGCTTCGTGAAGTCCGGCAGCGCCGACGTGCTGGTCGAGCGGGTGTTCCCGGTCGACGGCGGCGAGCAGATCGCGACCCGCCCGGAGAAGCTGCTCGTCAAGTCGGAAAAGCCGATCTACCTGCAACTGGGCTCGTACTCGTCGCTGTCCGGCGCGCAGGCGCGCGTGCGCAAGCTCAGCCGCAAGCTGCCCGACCACCACGACGACAAGCTCGACATCGTCAACCAGCTGGGCGCGTACCGCGTGCGCATGGGCCCGTTCCGCGACGCGACCGCCGCGCAAAACGCCGCGCGCGAGGCGGCCGAGCACCTGCCGTCGACGCCCAGCATCGTGATGAGCTGAGCCCTGCCGCCAGCCGTCAAAAAGCCGACCCGCGGGTCGGCTTTTTTGCGTCTGCAAGGAACGCGTCAGCAAAGGACGCCGAGTGCGGCGAGCTCTTCGCCCGTGAGGTGGCGCCACTGCCCCTCGGGCAGGTCGTCCAGTCGCAGCGCGCCCAGCGACACCCGGTGCAGGGCGGTCACCCGGTTGCCGGCGGCGGCGACCATGCGCTTGACCTGATGGTACTTGCCCTGGCTGATGGTCAGCCTGAGCGTGTGCGCGTCGTCCGCCACCGCTTCGTCGGCCACCACCCGCTCGTCGTCGTCCTTCAGGTAGACGCCCGCGCGCAAGGCATTCAGCTGCGCGTCGGTGAGCGGGTGCTTGACGGTGGCCAGGTAGCACTTGGGCACATGCCGTTTGGGGGAGGTCAGCGCGTGGACGAACTGGCCGTCCGAGGAGAACAGCAAGAGGCCGGTGGTGTCGACGTCGAGACGGCCGACCGCGCTGACGCCTCGGTTGACGAACTGCCACGGCAGCAGGCCGTACACGGTCGGGTTGTGCATCGGCTTGTGCGAGGTCTCGTAGCCGGCGGGCTTGTTGAGCAGCAGGTAGAGCGGGCCGGTCAGCGGCGTCCACGGCTCGCCGTCGACGACCAGGCCGGATAGCGCGGCAGGGTCGACGTCGAGGCGCCAGTCGTCACAAGCTGAGCCGGAGAGCTCGACCAGCCCGTACTCGACCAGCTGGCGGCATTCCTTGCGGCTGCCGAAGCCCTGTTGGTGCAAGAAGCGGTAGAGTTCCATGGCGCCGATGTTAGCACGCCGCCGGGCTTACGCCGGCAGCGCGGCGATGCACACGCGGTCGCGGCCGTCGGCCTTCGCGCGGTACAGCGCGGCGTCGGCGGCGTTCAGCAGCGCCTGGGCGTTCGTGCCGTGCAGCGGAAAGGCGGCGACGCCGACCGAGACGGTGAAGCGCAGCGGCCGCCCGTCTTCGGCCGCAAGCGCCTGTGCGGCAAGCTGGCGGCGCAGCCGCCCCGCGCGAAGCTCGGCGCTGGGCGCATCCGCGTCGTGCAGCACGACGACGAACTCCTCGCCGCCGTAACGGCAGACCACGTCCGAGTCGCGGAACATGGACGCCAGTTCGGCGCCGATCGCCTTGAGCACCCGGTCGCCGCTGGCGTGGCCGTAACCGTCGTTGATCTTCTTGAAGTGGTCGGCGTCGATCAGCAGTACGCTGAGCGCGCCGCCTTCGCGCTTGGCCAGCGCCAGCGCCCCGGGCAGGAAACCGTCGAGGTAGCGCCGGTTGAACACGCCGGTCAGCCCGTCGCGCACCGCCTGCTCGGAGAGCTGCACGCGCAGCCGCTCGACCTCGGCCAGTTCGCGGCGCAACGCCGTCTGCCCGGCCAGTACCCGCTCCTCCAGCCGCTTGCGGTCGCCGATGTCGAACAGGCCGGTCAGCACCCGCGGACCATGCGCGTCGCGCAACAGGCTGGTCGACACCAGCGCCGGGAAGCAGCGCCCCCCGGCGCCCACCAGCTCGCGTTCGCCGTCCTTGCCGGGCGAGGTCAGGCTGCCGACGCGCGCGCGCGTCCCCCTATCGACGAGCAGCGCGTGCAGCGGCTGGCCGTCGACGTCGCCGAGCAGCTGGCGCGCACGGGCATTGGCGTAGCGGATGGTGCCGTCGTCCAGCTGGCTGACCAGCAGCGGCAAGGGCGCGGCGTCGACCACCGCGCGCGTCCAGTCCTGCCCGGCCTGCCGGCGCTCCCGCTGCACGCTGGCGTGGTGTAACGCGCGCGCGAACGCACAGGCAGCGGCGGCACTGCCGGCCAGCAGCAACAGCAAGACGGGGTAAGGCAGCCGCCAGGTAGCGACAAACGCGCCGGGCAAGGCCGGCAGGACCGGCAGCCAACACAACAGCAGCGTGCGCCATAGGCGGGAAGGAGGCATGGCAGGGCTCCGGCAGGACGCCGCGGGGCGGAACGCCCGCGCGGCGATGCTTTACCCATTCATACTAGAAGCGGGGTTAATTAATTCCAGACAGGATTAGCGGCGGCCGTCCCGGCGCGTGTTGCCGCTGCCGCCGCTCCCTGCGTTGCCGCCGTTGCCACCACGCCCCTGCCCGCCGCGCGGCGCGCCCTGCGGCTTGCTCTGGTGCGCGTGTGCGGCACGCGGCTGCTTGCCGGCGTTGCCACCCTTGGGCGCATGTGCGCTGCGCGGCTGGCCGCCCTGCGGCGGGCGCTGGCCGCGCTGCTTCATGATCGGCTCGGGCTTCACCGACAGGTCGGCCTCGAAGCCGGGGATCACGAAACGCTCGATGTCCTTCTTGATCAGCTTCTCGATGTCCTTGAGCAGCTTGAATTCGTCGACGCACACCAGCGACACCGCTTCGCCGGAGCTGCCGGCGCGGCCGGTGCGGCCGATGCGATGCACGTAGTCTTCCGGCACGTTGGGCAGCTCGAAGTTGACCACCTGCGGCAGCTGGTCGATGTCGAGGCCGCGCGCGGCGATGTCGGTGGCGACCAGCGCCTGCAATTCGCCCGACTTGAAGCCGGCCAGCGCGGCGGTGCGCGCGTTCTGGCTCTTGTTGCCGTGGATCGCCGCGGCGCGGATGCCGGCCTTGTCCAGCTTCTCGGCCAGCCGGTTGGCGCCGTGCTTGGTGCGGGTGAACACCAGCACCTGCTGCCAGTTGCCATCCTTGGCCAGACGGATCAGCAGGTCGGTCTTCTTGTCGCGGTCGACCAGGTGCACGCGCTGGCCGACCAGCTCGCTGGCGGTGTTGCGGCGCGCCACTTCGACCATCTGCGGCTTGTCGAGCAGGCCGTCGGCCAGCGCCTTGATCTCGTCGGAGAAGGTCGCCGAGTAGAGCAGGTTCTGCCGCTTGGCCGGCAGCAGCGCGAGCACCTTGCGGATGTCGCGGATGAAGCCCATGTCGAGCATGCGGTCGGCCTCGTCGAGCACCAGGATCTCGACGCCGGACAAATCGACCGTCTTCTGCTGCGCGTGGTCGAGCAGGCGGCCCGGCGTCGCCACCAGGATGTCGAGGCGCTGGCCGAGCTGGCGGATCTGCGGGTTGATGTTGACGCCGCCGAACATCACCATCGACTTGAGCGGCAGGTACTTGCCGTAGGTGTCGACCGACTCGCCGACCTGCGCGGCCAGCTCGCGGGTCGGTGTCAGCACCAGCGCGCGCGGGCGGCCCGGCCGCGCGCTTGCCGGCGGCGTGGTGGCCAAGCGCTGCAGCAGCGGCAGCGTGAAGCCGGCGGTCTTGCCGGTGCCGGTCTGCGCGGCGGCCATCAGGTCGCCGCCCTTCAACACCTGCGGGATCGCCTGCAGCTGGATGGGGGTCGGGGTGGAATAACCGGCGTCGGCGACGGCGCGGGTCAGGGGTTCGATCAGGCCGAGTTCGGCGAAGGTGGTCATGCGGTTTCCTTGCGGCGGCGAGCCGCGAGGCGGCATCCATCCCGCGCCGACGTCAAAGCGGTGAATCGGAGAGGCGCGCCGGCGGATGGCAGCCGGCGCGAGCGGGCGAGTATACGCGAAAGCGCAGGGCGCGGTGCCGCGGCTAGCGCTGGTGGACGGCCATCGCCTGGTCCGGCCGCGGAAAACCGGCCAGCGCCTCGACGATCGCGCGGTTGCAGTCGAAGTAGACCTGCCAGTAGTGGTCGTTGTGGCAGTACGGACGCACCGCGAGCACCGGCCCCATCGGCGTGAACTCGAGGATCTCGACGTCCGGCGCCGGGTCGGGCAGCACGTTGTGGATTTCCTTCAGGCGTTCGGTGAGCAGGCGGCGCGCGGCGGGAACGTCGGCGCTGGCGGCCAGTTGCGCCTTCAGTTCGACCCGGCGGTACGGGTTGGCGCTGAAGTTCTGGATGTTGTCGGAGAAGATCTTGTTGTTGCCAACCTGGGTCAGCACGTTGTCCGGCGTGTCGATCGCGGTGACGAACAGGCCGATATGGCGCACCGTGCCGGTGACGCCGCCCGCGCAGATGAAGTCGCCGACCTTGAACGGCCTGAGCACCACCAGGAAGGCGCCGGCGGCAAAGTTGGACAACAGGCCGCTCCACGCCATGCCGATGGCGACGCCGGCGGCGGCGATCGCCGCGGCGAAGGTCGTCGTCTCGACGCCGAAATAGCCAAGGATGGCGACCACCAGCACGACGGTCAGCGAACCTGACAGGAAGGAATTGACGTAGCGCACGATGGTCGGGTCGACCTTGCGCCGGCTGAGCTGGTCGTCGACCAGCCGGCAGGCGAGGCGGATCAGCCAGCGCCCGACGAACCACAGGATGACGGCGGCGAGCAGGTTCAGGCCGATCGCGACGGCGATCTCGGTCCAGTTGCTCCAGTTGATTTGCGGCATGGGCACGCTCCCTTTAAAAGTTGGCAGGCAGGCCGGCGGCCGCCGGCTAAGCCAGCATAGGACGGGCGCGGGCAAAGCGCGGGCGCGAGCCTGCGAGGTGGGCTCTGCTATAATCGCGCCCTTGCCAACAGACCGGACGGGCGCGGGCCGCCTGCTTCAGCCATGAATGTTTTTTACGAAGAAAGCGGCAGCTTCAAGGTCGGCGCCGTCGTTTCCAAGAACGACGCCTCGCTGCAGGTCGACACCCAGCACGGCAAGCGCGCCAAGATCAAGCTCGCCAACGTCTTCCTCGAGTTTTCCTCGCCGCTCGCAACCTTCCTCGACGACGCTCAGGCGCTCGCCGCCGAGCTCGACCTCGACTTCCTGTGGGAAGTTGCCGGCAGCGACGAATTCGACTACGACGCGCTCGCCCGCGAATACTGGGGCGACAAGCCCACCGCGGCGCAGCTCGCCGCGACACTGATCCGTCTGGCCGGCGCGCCGATGTACTTCTACAAGAAGGGCAAGGGCCGCTTCAAGGCGGCGCCGGAGGACGCGCTGAAGGCCGCGCTCGCCGGCATCGAGAAGAAGAAGCGCGAGCAGGCGCAGGTCGACGCGTGGGCCGAAGAGCTGAAGGCGCACCGCCTGCCGGACGAGATCCGCGCGCAGCTGATGCAGCTTCTGTGGCGTCCTGACAAGAACACGCTCGAGTACAAGGCGCTCGACGCCGCGTGCCGCGCGCTGTCGACCTCGCCCCTGAAGCTTTTGCGCGACGCCGGCGGCCTGCCGTCGGTGCCCGACTACCTGATGGCCGGCTTCAGGCTCGAACACTTCCCGAACGGCACCGGCTTCGGCAAGTACGCGCCGGCCGAGGCGCACCCCGAGCTGCCGCTGGCCGAAGTGGCCGCCTTCTCCATTGACGACGCGGCGACCACCGAGATCGACGACGCGCTGTCGGTGACGGAGCTCGCTAACGGCAACCGCCGCGTCGGCATCCATATCGCCGCTCCGACGCTCGGCGTGCCGGTCGGCTCCGACATCGAGAAGCTGGTCTACCGCCGGCTGTCGACCGTCTACTTCCCCGGCGACAAGATCACCATGCTGCCGGATGACGTGGTGCAGATGTTCACGCTGGACGAGGGCAAGCCCTGCCCGTCGGTCAGCCTGTACGCCGAGGTAACGCCGGAATTCGAGATCGTCGGTTTCGAGAACCGCATCGAGAACGTCACCATCGCCGCCAACCTGCGCCACCACACGCTGGAGCCGCTGTTCAACGAGGCGACCATCGCCAATGACCCCGGCGTCGACTACCCGTTCAAGCGGGAACTGCTGTGGCTGCACGACTTCGCGATCGCCCGCGAGAAGGCGCGCGGCAAGTACGACCCGACCCGGCCGCAGGGCACCGACTTCAACTTCGCGATCGAGGACGGCCGCGTCATCATCAGCGAGCGCAAGCGCGGCTCGCCGATCGACAAGCTGGTCTCCGAGATGATGATCCTCGCCAACTGCGAGTGGGGCCGCCAGCTGGGTGAGGCCGGCATCCCCGCGCTCTACCGTGCGCAGAGCATGGGCAAGGTCAGGATGACCACCCGCCCCGAGCCGCACGTCGGCCTGGGCGTGCCGCAGTACGCGTGGGCGACCTCGCCGCTGCGCCGCGCGGCGGACTTCATCAACCAGCGCCAGCTCACCGCGCTGATCCGTGGCGACAAGCCCGAGTTCGCGCAGGGTGACGCCACGCTGTTCGCGCTGATGCGCGACTTCGACACCACCTACTCGGCCTATCTGGGCTTCCAGGACCGCATGGAATTCTTCTGGTGCCTGCGCTGGTTCAGCCAGGAAGGCGTCAGCGAGGTGACCGCGACCTATATCAAGGAAGACCTGGTCCGCCTCGACGCGCTGCCGGTGCGCACCCGCATCCCGGGCCTGCCGGAACTCGCCCGCGGCGACCGCGTGCGCCTGCAGGTGATCCGCATCGACGAGCTGCTGCTGGAAATCGAGTTCCGCTGCGTCGGCCAGATCGGCCACGTCGAGCTGGAGGGCAACGGCGAGGAAGAAGAAGGCTGAGCCCGGCCGCAGTCCAGCAAAGCCCGCCGCGTGCGGGCTTTTTTGCGCCCGTCTTCACGGCCGTATCGTCGAAAAACCGACAGCACGCGGCCGTACCCTGCCCCTGCCCCGACGAAAAACCGACACCCGTCGAAAAACCGACGATTCATGGCAAAAAACAGGCGGGCATCCGCAAAAAACCGCCACAAAACACCCGAAAAACGTCCGTAACGGACAAAACTGGCCAAAAAAGCTGGCACGCTTCTCGCTGTAGACAGGCTGTCACCGTATCCACCATGGAAAGGATCCAGCCATGTTCAAGCACATCATCGCCCGCACCCCCTGCCGCGCCCTGGTCGACGGCCTGTCCGCCTCCAACCTCGGCAAACCGATCTACGAGAAGGCGCTCGAGCAGCACAACACCTATATCCGCGCGCTGCAGACCTGCGGCGTCGACATCACCATCCTGCCGCCGGCCGAGGAGTTCCCGGACTCGGTGTTCGTCGAGGACCCGGCACTATGCACCCCGCATTGCGCGATCGTCACCCGCCCGGGTGCCGACAGCCGCCGCGGCGAGGCCGCGCTGATGGAACCGGTGCTGCACCGCTTCTACGAGCACGTCGAGCGCATCGAGGCCCCGGGCACGCTGGACGCCGGCGACGTGATGATGGTCGGCGACCACTACTACATCGGCCAGTCGGCGCGCACCAACGCCGAGGGCGCCCGCCAGCTGATCGCCATCCTCGAGAAGTACGGCATGACAGGCTCGGTGGTCGAGATGAAGGAAGTACTGCACCTGAAGACCGGCCTCGCCTACCTGGAGAACAACAACCTGATGTGCGCCGGCGAGTTCCTGACCAAGCCGGAATTCCAGAAGTACAACATTATCGAGTTGCCGGAAGACGAGATCTACGCGGCCAACTGCATCTGGGTCAACGGTAAGGTGATCATGCCCTCCGGCTACCCGAAGACCCGCGCCAAGATCGCCGCGCTCGGCTACGAGGTGATCGAGGTCGACACCTCCGAGTACCGCAAGGTCGACGGCGGGGTCAGCTGCATGTCGCTGCGCTTCTGATCCGGCGCCTTCTCCATCATCCGTGATTGACCGGGCGGCTCCCGGCCCCGAGGGGTCTGGGCCGCCCGCTTTTTGTCCAAGGGGGACCTGGCATGAGTACGACTCAGGAGAAAAAATTGGGCACGGTGGCGATGACCGCGCTGGTGGTCGGCGCGATTGTCGGCAGCGGCATCTTCAGCCTGCCGCAGAACATGGCGGAGGGCGCCGGCGCCGGCGCCATCCTGATCGCGTGGGCGGTCACCTTCGTCGGCATGCTGGCGCTGACCCGCATCTTCCAGTGGTTGTCGGTGAACCGGCCGGACATCGGCGACGGCGTGTACGGCTACGCGCGCTCGGGCTTCGGCGACTACATGGGCTTCAACGCCGCGTGGGGTTACTGGATGTCGGTGTGGATCGGCAACGTCGGCTACCTGGTGGTGATGTTCAGCGCCTTGGGCTCTTTCCAGGCGCTGGACTTCTTCGGCGAGGGCAGCACGCTACCCGCGCTCGCGTGCGGGCTGGCCGTGCTGGCGGTGCTGCACGGCTTCGTGCTGCGCGGCGTGCAGTCGGCGGCCTTCCTCAACCTGGTGGTCACCGTCGCCAAGATCGTCCCGCTCGGCCTCTTTATCCTGTGCGTGCTGCTGGCGTTCAAGGTCGAGACCTTCGAGATCGACTTCTGGGGCAGCGCCGAGCTGGGCAGCGTCGCCGACCAGGTGAAGAACACCATGCTGTACACGGTGTGGGTATTCCTCGGCATCGAGTGCGCGACGGTGTACGCCAGCCGCGCGCGCGACATGGCCACCGTCAGCCGCGCGACCATCCTGGGCTTTTTGATCACCGTGCTGCTGCTGATCTGCGTGTCGGTGCTGTCGCTGGGCGTGGTGCCGCAGGCGGAACTCGCGCAGATGAAGAATCCGTCGATGGCGGCGGTGATGGCGCGCGCGGTCGGCCCGTGGGGCGGCGTGCTGATCAATATCGGGCTGATCCTGTCTGTCGGCGGCGCGCTGTTGGCGTGGACGCTGATCTCCAGCGAGATGCTGTACCTGGCTGCCCGCGGCGAACACAACACCGCGCCGCGCTGCTTCGGCCGCCTCAACGCGCACGGCACGCCGGCCAACGCGCTGTGGCTGACCAACGGCCTAATCGCGCTGGTGCTGGTGATCAACCATTTCAACGAAGCCGGCTACAACATCCTGATCCAGCTGGCGTCATCGATGGCGCTGATCCCCTACCTGCTGTGCGCGGCGTTCGGACTCAAGCTCGCGCTCGCGGCGCGGGTGCGCTCGGGCACACTGGTCGGCCTGACCGCACTGGGCACCGTGTACGGGCTGTGGCTGATCTACGCGGGCGGGCTGTCCTACCTGCTGCTGTCGATGATCCTCTACGCGCCGGGCATCGCGTTCTACGCGAAGGCGCGGCACGAGCGCGGCCTGCCGGTATTCAGCAGCCACGGCGAGCGCGTGTGCGCGGCGCTGGTGGTCGGCCTCGCGCTGGCCGCGCTGTACCTGGTCGCAAGCGGCAGCTTCAGTCTGTAAGAGGCCATTCTCAGCCTGCTGCACGTAGGTGACACGGCGTAAAAAAACGGCTTCGAAACGCGCATGTACACCCTGTACATGCCGCTTTCCCAGCCGTTTTTTCTTGTCTTGCCTTGCGAGAGCGTGGGTGCGCGCTACAGGGACTTTTCCATCATCAGGTAGGCCTGGCCGCCGAGCGCGGCCGGCTCGAAACCGGCCGACGCGTACAGCGCGCGGCCGGTCGCGTTGTCGGGCCGCACTTCTAGCGTCACCCGGCACAGCCCGCGCCGGCTGGCCTCGGCCTCGACCGCAGCGAGCAGCCTGCGGCCGACGCCCTGCCCGCGCGCGCGCGGCACGACCGACAGATCGTGCAGGTTGCAGGTGCCGGCCGCCTTGAAGCTGGAGAAGCCCTCCACGCACAGCGCGTGGCCGATGGCCTGCCCGTCCTCCTCGGCGATCAGCGCGAACAGCCGGTTCTCGTGCTTGAACAGCGCGTCGGCGAGCCGCGCGCGGATGTCCGCGGGCAGCGGCACGCCGCCGCCCATGGGGTCGCGCGCGTACACGTCAGTCAGCCCGACCAGCAATTCGCGCTCGGCGGCCGAAGCGAGGTCGGCCAGGCGGACGGCCGCGCTCACGCCAGCAACTCCCGCTCGTTGGCGAGCAGCTCGTCCAGCGTCTCGCGGCGGCGGATCAGGCGGGCGTCGGCGCCGTCGACCAGCACCTCGGCCGCGCGCGGACGCGTGTTGTAGTTGCTCGACATCGTCGAGCCGTACGCGCCGCTGGAGAACACGGCGAGCAGGCCGCCCTCGGCAACCGCGAGTTCGCGGTCCTTGCCGAGGAAGTCGCTCGACTCGCAGATCGGTCCGACCACGTCGCAGGTGAGCGCGGGCAGCCCCGCCACGCGCGTCACCGGCATGATCGCGTGGTAGGCGGAGTACAGCGACGGGCGCAGCAGGTCGTTCATCGCCGCGTCGACCACCGCGAAGTTCTTGTCCTCGCCCAGCTTCATGTACTCGACGCGGGTCAACAGCACGCCGGCGTTGCCGACCAGCGAGCGGCCCGGCTCCATCACCAGGCGCAGGCCGCGCCCGGCGAGCCGCTCGGCGACCGCGCGCGCGTAGGCGGGCAGGTCGGGCGGCGTCTCGTCGTGATAGCGGATGCCGAGGCCGCCGCCGATGTCGACATGCTCGAGCGCGATGCCGGCCGCCTGCAGGCGGTCGATCAGCAAGAGCAGGCGGTCAAGCGCCTCGATCAGCGGCGCCGCGTCGGTCAGTTGCGAGCCGATGTGGCAGTCGATGCCGGTCACCTTGAGGTTGGGCAGCGCCGCCGCCTCGCGGTAGACGTCGTAGGCGATGTCGTAGGCGATGCCGAACTTGTTGCCCTTGAGGCCGGTCGAGATATACGGATGGGTCTGCGCGTCGACGTCCGGGTTCACGCGCAGGCTGACCGGCGCGCGCTTGCCCAGCCGGCCGGCGACCGCGTTCAGGCGGACGAGCTCGTTGACCGACTCGACGTTGAAGCAGTGGATGCCCGCCTGCAGCGCCATCTCCATCTCGGCCTCGGACTTGCCGACGCCGGAGAACACCACCTTGCCCGCGTCGGCGCCCGCGGCGAGCACGCGCGCGAGTTCGCCGCCGGAGACGATGTCGAAACCGGCGCCAAGCTTGGCGAACAGTTGCAGGATGGACAGGTTGGCGTTGGCCTTGACCGCGTAGCAGATCAGCGGGTTCAGGGCGGCAAAGGCGTCGCGGTAGGCGGCGAACGCCTCGCTCAGCGCCGTGCGCGAATACACATAGCAGGGCGTGCCGAAGCGCTCGGCGACCTCGGTCAGCGGCAGGTCTTCCACCTGCAGCTGGTCGTTACGGAAGGGAAAATGGTTCACGGCTGGCGGCTTTCCTGGCTGGGCGCGGCACCGTCCTTCGGCAGGTAGAGGCCGCCCTTATAGCCGCAGGCGCTGACGGACAGCGCGAGCACCATCAGGCAGATCACGGTTCGCATATCGTTGGGTCCGGATGTGGCAAAATCGTCATACTAGCAAACCCGTCCGCGCGCGCCCATCGCGCCCGGCTGGGGATAACTCTTTGTGGAAAAAACGACATGAACGAGAGCGAATTCCTGGCGCTGACCGACGCGCTGTTCGAACGGATCGAAGCGGCCATCGACGCGGCCGGCGTCGACGCCGACACCCTGCGCGCGGGCAACGTGCTGGAGATCGAATTCGATAGCGGCGACAAGATCGTCGTCAACCGCCACGCCGCCAACCAGGAGGTGTGGATCGCCGCGCGCAGCGGCGGCTACCACTTCGCGCGCAAGGGCCAGCAGTGGATCGCCGCGCGCGATGGCGCCGAGTTCGGCGCGACGCTGACCGCGGCGGTGCGCGCTGCCGGTGGCGACGGTTTCGCCTTCGACGCCTGAAACCGTGGACGAGGCCGCCGCGCTCGCGGCGCTCGCGCTGTCGGCCTTCCTGTCGGCGACCGTGCTGCCGGGCAACTCCGAGCTCGCACTGGGCGCTCTACTGTTGAAATGGCCGGCGCTCGCGCTGCCCGCCTGGCTGACCGCCAGCCTCGCCAACAGCGCGGGCAGTGCGACCAGCCTGTGGCTGGGCCGGCGCGCGCCGCGCAAGGAGCTGCCCGCGCGCGCCGCACGCTGGTTCGCTCGCTTCGGGCCGGCCGCGCTGGTGCTCGCGTGGGTGCCCTTGGTCGGCGATGCGCTGCCGCTGGCGGCCGGCTGGCTGCGCCTGCCTTGGCTAAAATGCCTGGCATGGATCGTGCTCGGCAAGTCGCTGCGTTACGCGCTATTGGTCGGGGGGCTGGCGCTGGCGGGCGGAACCGGGTAAAAATGCGCGCGGCATCGGGGATCGCAGCAATTTTTGCCTATTTTTCGGCAGCAAGGGTTGGCATCCTGCTTGTCGGGCAGTTTACAATCGACAATCGTAAGCACCGTACGACAACATGAGCCAACACATCCCACGCAAGCGCTTCGGTCAGAACTTCCTGCAGGACACGAAGGTGATCGAAGACATCGTCGACGCGATCCGGCCGCTGCCGGGCGAGACCATCGTCGAAATCGGCCCGGGCCTGGGCGCCTTGACGCGCCCGCTGCTCGAGCGCGCAGGCCACTTGCACGTGGTCGAGATCGACCGCGACATCATCGCGCGGCTGAAGTCGACGTTCGCGCCGGGGCAGTTGACGATCCACGAGGGCGATGCGCTAGCGTACGACTTCTCGGAACTGGGCAAGCGCTTCAAGGTGGCCGGCAACCTGCCGTACAACATCTCGACGCCGCTGCTGTTCCACCTGGCGACGTACGCCGAGCGGGTGGTCGACATGCACTTCATGCTGCAGAAGGAAGTGGTCGAACGGATGGTCGCCGAACCGGGCACAGCCGACTACGGCCGCCTGAGCGTGATGCTGCAGTACCGCTTCGAGATGGAGCAGGTGCTCGCAGTACCGCCCGGCGCGTTCTGGCCGCCGCCCAAGGTCGACTCGGCCGTGGTGCGCATGATCCCGGCGCCGGGCCGTTGCGGCATCGCCCGTGACGAGGTGCTGTTCGCGGACGTGGTGCTCAAGGCGTTCGCGCAAAGGCGCAAGACCCTGCGCAACAACCTCAAGGGCGTGCTGGACGACGCGGCCTTCGCCGCGCTCGGCATCGACCCCGGCCTTCGGGCCGAAAACCTGACGGTGGCCCAGTACGTCGCCGTCGCCAACCACCTGGCTAGCTGACGCCAGGGCGCCGAGGCGCCAAAGGCCCGCACAAATCAAGACCGCGACCACGCGGCGGATAACGAGAGAACGAACAAAGAGCGGCCCGCGGCGTGCGGGCAGGGGAGTGTGGCCGTGCGTCGGCTGCGCGCCGCTGCCTGCCGGGGGCTGGAGAAACAACTGCCTAGCAGGGGAAGCGCGGCATGATCAGGCTCACCAACGTCCACAAGTGGTTCAAGGACCTGCACGTCCTCAACGGGGTCAACCTCAACGTCCACCAGGGCGAAGTCGTCGTCGTGTGCGGCCCGTCCGGGTCGGGCAAGTCGACGCTGATCCGCACGATCAACCAGCTGGAAACCATCAGCGAAGGCGAAATCTGGGTCGACGGTAAGAACGTCACCGACCCCAAGACCGACCTCAACGCGCTGCGCGCCGAAGTCGGCTTCGTGTTCCAGCACTTCAACCTCTACCCCCACCTTTCGGTCCTCGACAACATCACGCTGTCGCCGATCCGCGTCAAGAAAATGGGCAAGGCCGCCGCCGAACAGCTGGCGGTCGAACTGCTCGACCGCGTCGGGCTCGCCCACAAGAAGGACGCGTTCCCGGCACAACTGTCCGGCGGCCAGCAGCAGCGCGTCGCCATCGCCCGCGGGCTCGCCATGCAGCCCAAGGTGATGCTGTTCGACGAGCCGACCTCGGCGCTCGACCCGGAAATGATCGGCGAAGTGCTGCAGGTGATGCGCGACCTTGCCAAGTCCGGCATGACCATGATGTGCGTGACGCACGAGATGGGCTTCGCGCGCGAAGTCGCCGACTACGTGGTCTTCGTCGACCAGGGCCAGGTCGTCGAGCAGGCGAAACCGGAAGAATTCTTCAGCAACCCGCAGCACGAACGCGCCAAGCAGTTCCTGCGCCAGCTGCGCTCGCACTAAATACAACAAAACCCAGACCGGACGCGTAGCGAGCGGGGGCTCGGCGTGCGTCCACCTTGCAAACCCGAAGACAGGAGAAACACTCCATGCGCCTTGCTGTACGTGCTCTGAACCTGGCCGTTGCCGCGTCGTTCGTCGCTGCACCCGCCGTCGCCGCCGAACTGACCGGTACCCTGAAGAAGATCAAGGACTCGGGCGTGGTCGTGCTCGGCCACCGCGACAACTCCATCCCCTTCTCCTACCTCGCCGGCGGCGCCACGCCGATGGGCTACTCGCACGACCTGCAGATGAAGGTCGTCGAGAAGCTGAAGAAGGACCTGAACATGCCGAACCTGCAGGTGCGCTACAACCTGGTGACCTCGCAGACCCGTATCCCGCTGGTGCAGAACGGCACCGTCGACCTCGAGTGCGGCTCGACCACCAACAACCCGGAACGCCAGCGCCAGGTCGACTTCTCGGTCGGCATCTTCGAGATCGGCACCCGCCTGTTGACCGCTAAGACCTCGGGCGTGAAGGACTTCGCCGACCTCAAGGGCAAGAACGTGGTGACCACCGCCGGCACGACCTCCGAGCGCCTGCTCAAGGCGATGAACGCGTCCAAGAGCCTGGGCATGAACATCATCTCCGCCAAGGACCACGGCGAATCGTTCCTGATGCTCGAGTCCGGCCGCGCTGCCGCGTTCATGATGGACGACGCGCTGTTGTTCGGCGAAATGGCCAAGGCCAAGAACCCGGGCAACTGGGTGGTGGTCGGTACCCCGCAATCGTACGAGGTGTACGGCTGCATGGTGCGCAAGGGGGATACCGCGTTCAAGAAGACCGTCGACGACGCGATCAAGGCCACCTACGCCTCCGGCGAGATCAACAAGATCTACGACAAGTGGTTCATGAAGCCGGTCCCGCCGAAGAACCTGAACCTGGGCTTCCCGATGTCCGGCGCGGTCAAGGGCCTGATCAAGCGCCCGACCGACAAGGCCGCCGAGCAACTGTAAGCCTCCCGGAAACGGGGATCACGGACCGCGCCGGCGCGCGGTCCGTTCAGGGAATTTGAGCCAGATCAAAGGCCATGTGCCCGGATTTGTCGGAAACTAGGCGAACGTGATGACGCTTTAGTATTTGCTAATATTTTAGCCGGATGCACTGCGCATCGCCGTAGACAAAGCCCTGCCGGCAGGCACCGCACAGAACGGTACCGCCACGCAGGCAGGCCATACCGGCCGTTTCCATCCATCCAGATCTGGAGAAATAGAGTCATGACCCGCTTCACACGCCTGCTGCCCGCAGCCATCGCTTGCGCCCTCGTCGCCGGCCATGCCGTCGCCGCCGAACCGACCGGAACCCTGAAGAAGATCAAGGATTCCGGCGTGATCGTGCTCGGCCACCGCGACTCTGCGATCCCGTTTGCCTACCTGGCAGGCGGCCGCGAGCCGGTCGGCTACTCGATCGACCTCGCGCAGAACATCGTCGCCGCGGTCAAGAAAGAGCTGAACATGCCGAACCTGCAGGTGCGCTACAACATGGTCACCGGCCAGACGCGCATCCCGCTGCTGCAGAACGGCACGATCGACATCGAGTGCGGCGCGACGACCAACAACGTCGAGCGCCAGCGCCAGGTCGACTTCTCGGTCGGCATCTTCGAGATCGGCACCCGCCTGATGGTGAAGAAGGACTCCGGCATCAAGGACTTCGCCGACCTCAAGGGCAAGAACGTGGTCGTGTCCGCCGGCACCACCGGCGAACGCCTGATGCGCGCAATGAACGCCCGCGACAAGCTGGGCATGAACATCGTCGCCGCCAAGGACAACGGCGAGTCGTTCCTGATGCTCGAGTCCGGCCGCGCCGCCGCGTTCATGACCGACGACGCCATGCTGTACGGCGAACGCGCCAAGGCGCGCAAGCCGGCAGACTGGGTGGTAGTCGGCAAGCCGCAGTCGGCCGAGGTGTACGGGTGCATGGTGCGCAAGGGTGACGCGCCGTTCAAGCAGGTGGTCGACCAGGCGATCGTCGCGACCTACAAGTCGGGCCAGATCAACAAGATCTACGACAAGTGGTTCATGAAGCCGGTGCCGCCGAAGAACCTCAACCTCAATTTCCCGATGTCGCCGGAGGTGAAGGCCTTGATCGCCAAGCCTACCGACAAGCCGGCGGCAAGCTGACCCCCATCGCCAGGCTAACGAAGGGGGCATCTCGCCCCCTTTCTTTGATGGAGCAAACATGAATTACAACTGGGACTGGAATATTTTCTTCAAGTCCACCGGGATCGGCGACGAGATCTACCTCGACTGGTTCATCAGCGGTCTGGGCTGGACCATCGCGCTGGCGCTGGCGGCGTGGGCGATCGCCCTCGTCATCGGCGGCCTGCTCGGCGTGATGCGCACGCTTCCCAATAAGTGGCTGTCGGGCCTCGCGACCGCGTACGTCGAACTGTTCCGCAACGTGCCGCTGCTCGTCCAGCTGTTCATCTGGTACTTCGTGGTGCCGGACTACCTGCCGGAACAGACCCAGGTCTGGTTCAAGCAGGAGCTGAACCCGATGGTGTCCGCGTATATCTCGGTCACCCTGTGCCTGGGCCTCTTCACCGCCGCGCGCGTGTGCGAACAGGTGCGTACCGGCATCCAGGCGCTGCCCAAGGGACAGGCCAACGCCGCGATGGCGGTCGGCTTCACGCTGCCCCAGGTGTACCGCCACGTGCTGCTGCCGCAGGCGTTCCGCGTGGTGATCCCGCCGCTCACCTCCGAGTTCCTCAACGTGTTCAAGAACTCGTCGGTCGCCTCGCTGATCGGCCTGATGGAACTGCTGGCGCAGGCCAAGCAGACCGCGGAATTCTCGGCGAACATATTCGAGGCATTCACGCTGGCGACGCTGATCTATTTCACGCTCAACATGAGCATCATGAAGTTCATGGGCTGGGTCGAGAAGCGCGTGCGCATCCCCGGCCTGATGGTCGAGGGAGGTAAGTGATGGACTTTTCGCAGATCGTTCCTGCCCTGCCCGACCTGTGGGAGGGCATGAAGCTCACCCTCGAGCTGCTGGTGATGGCCGTGGTCGGCGGCATCGCGCTGGGTACCGTGCTCGCGCTGCTTCGCCTGTCGAGCAACCCGCTCCTGTCCGGCTTCGCCAAGGGCTACGTCAACATCTTCCGCTCGGTCCCGCTGCTGCTCGTCATCATCTGGTTCTACCTGGCGGTGCCGATGCTGCTGAACTGGATCACCGGCGACTTCGTGCCGGTCGGCGCGTTCGCCTCTTGCCTGGTCGCCTTCATGATGTTCGAGGCCGCGTACTACTGCGAAATCGTGCGCGCCGGCATCCAGTCGATCTCGCGCGGCCAGGTCAACGCCGCGTACGCGCTGGGGATGACCTACGGCCAGGCGATGCGCCTGGTGATCCTGCCGCAGGCATTCCGCAAGATGATGCCGCTGCTGTTGCAGCAGTCGATCATCCTGTTCCAGGATACCTCGCTGGTCTACGCGGTCGGCCTGATGGACTTCCTGAGCAGCGCCCGTTCGCGCGGCGACATCCTCGGCCTGCCGCACGAGTTCCTGCTGTTCGCGGGCGCGGTCTATTTCATGGTGAGTTTCTTCGCTTCGCAGATGGTGAAGCGTTTGCAGAAAAGGTTGGCAGTATGAGCGAGATGATTTCCATCCAGAACGTCAGCAAGTGGTACGGCGAGTTCCAGGTGCTGACCGATTGCACCACCAGCGTCGCCAAGGGTGAGGTGGTGGTGGTGTGCGGCCCGTCCGGTTCGGGCAAGTCGACGCTGATCAAGTGCGTGAACGCGCTCGAGCCGTTCCAGAAGGGCGAGATCATCGTCAACGGCACCTCGGTCGGCAACCCGAAGACCAACCTGCCCAAGCTGCGCAGCCAGGTCGGCATGGTGTTCCAGCACTTCGAGCTGTTCCCGCACCTGACCATCACCGAGAACCTGGCGATCGCGCAGATCAAGGTGCTCGGCCGCGGCCGCGACGAAGCCGAAGCCAAGGGCCTCGCGCTGCTCGAGCGCGTCGGCCTGAAGGCGCACGCGCACAAGCACCCGGGCCAGCTCTCCGGCGGCCAGCAGCAGCGCGTCGCCATCGCCCGCGCGCTGGCGATGGACCCGATCTGCATGCTGTTCGACGAGCCGACCTCGGCGCTCGACCCGGAGATGATCAACGAAGTGCTCGACGTGATGACCGAGCTCGCTCAGGAAGGCATGACCATGATGTGCGTGACCCACGAGATGGGCTTCGCCCGCCGCGTGGCCGACCGCGTGATCTTTATGGATCGCGGCCACATCGTCGAGGACTGCCACAAGGATGCGTTCTTCGGCAGCCCGCGCTCCGAGCGTGCGCAGCAGTTCCTCTCCAAGATCCTGCAGCACTGAGCGGCGGGTACCGGCAAAACCAAGCGGGGCGAAAGCCCCGCTTTTTTCATGTGCCGGCGCCGCCCCGCACCCGGCGGATCAGCCGGATCAGACGCGCGGTCGAGCTGTCGTGCGTCCCCGGCGGGGCCTCGCCGCGCAACTCGGCGAGGATGCCGCGCGCCAGTTGCTTGCCCAGTTCGACCCCCCACTGGTCGAAGCTGTTCACCCCCCACACCACGCCCTGCACGAAGATCTTGTGCTCGTAGAGCGCGACGAGGCTGCCCAGGTTGTGCGGCGTCAGCGCGTCGAGCAGCAACAGGTTGGACGGCCGGTTGCCGCCGAACACCTTGTGCGGCAGCAACGCCGCCACCCGCGCCTCGTCCAGCCCCTGCGCCACCAGTTCGGCGCGCGCCTCGGCCTCGGTCTTGCCGCGCATGAAGGCCTCGGCCTGCGCGAGCAGGTTGGCCAGCAGGATGTCGTGGTGGCCGGCAAGGCCGGAGCGGGTGCGCAGCGACGCGATCAGGTCGATCGGCGAGATGTGCGTGCCCTGGTGCAACAGCTGGAAAAACGCGTGCTGGCCGTTGATGCCGGTCTCGCCCCAGATGATGGGCGCGGTCTCGACGCCGACCGGCGCGCCGTCGGCGGTCACGCTCTTGCCGTTGCTCTCCATGTCGAGCTGCTGGATGAACGCCGGGAAGCGCTCGAGCAGCTGGTCGTAGGGCGCGATCACGTGGCTGCCGCCGCCGTAGCAGTTGATGTACCAGACCCCGAGCATGGCGAGGATCACCGGCATGTTCGCCTCAAGCGGCGCGTGGCGGAAATGCTCGTCCATGCGGTGCGCGCCTTCGAGCAGCGCGAGAAAGTGCGCCTCGCCCAGGTACAGCATGATGGGCAGGCCGATCGCCGACCACAGCGAGAAGCGGCCGCCGACCCAGTCCCAGAACTCGAACATGTTATCCGGGTCAATGCCGAATTCGGCGACCGCCTGCCGGTTGGTCGACACCGCGACGAAGTGGCGGGCGACGGCGGCGGGCTCGCCGCTGCGCTCGACGAACCACGCGCGCGCGGTCAGCGCGTTGGTCAGCGTCTCCTGCGTGGTGAAGGTCTTCGACTCGACGACGAACAGCGTGCTTTGCGGGTGCACGCGGTCCAGCGCCTGCCGAAGCTGCTCGCCGTCGACGTTGGAGACGAAGTGCATGCGCAGGCGCGGGTGGCCGAACGGTGCCAGCGCCTTGCACACCATCTGTGGGCCGAGGTCCGAGCCGCCGATGCCGATATTGACGATGTCGGTGATCGGCTGCCCGGTGTAGCCCAGCCAGTCGCCGTAGCGCACCGCGTGCGAGAAGCGCGCCATCCGCCCAAGCACCGCGTTGACGGCCGGCATCACGTCGACGCCATCCAGCAGCACCGGCGTGTTCGCGCGGTTCCTCAGCGCGACGTGCAGCGCGGCACGGCCCTCGGTACGGTTGATGCGCTCGCCCGCGAACATCGCGGCGATGCGCGCCGGCACGCCGGCTTCATCCGCCAACGCGAACAGGCGGCGCAACGTCTCGTCGTCGACGCGGTTCTTCGAGTAGTCGAGCAACAGCCCGCCGACCGACAGCGAGTAACGTTCGGCGCGCGACGGGTCCTGTTCGAACAGCTCGCGCATCTGCCGGTCGCGCACCGCGTCAAAGTGCGCGTGCAGCGCGTGCCAGGCGGGCAGGGTCGTCAGGTGCGCCATCTCAGCATTCCTCCGGCCAGCTCAGGCCATCGCGCGCGATGAGCGTGCTCGCCGCCGCCGGCCCCCAGCTGCCGGCCATATACGGGCGCGGGCCGGCCGTATCGGCCGCCCAAGCCGCAAGCAGCGGCTCGACCCAGCGCCAGGCGGCGGCCTGCTCGTCGCGCCGCATGAAGAGCGCGAGACGGCCGCGGATCACGTCGAGCAGCAGGCGCTCGTACGCGTCGACCCGGCGCACGCGGAAGGTCTCGTGAAAGTCGAGGTTGAGGGAGACCGGCTGCAGGTCCATGCCGTCGCCCGGCGTCTTCGCGCGGAACCACAGGCGGATGCTCTCCTCCGGTTGCAGCTCGATCACCAGCCGGTTGGCGTTGCGGCACATCGGCGGCACGTCGAACAGCTTGTGCGGCACGTCGCGGAAGGTGATCACGATCTCGGCCTGGCGCCGAGCGAGCCGCTTGCCGGTGCGCAGATAGAACGGCACGCCGGCCCAGCGCCAGTTGCCGATCGACGTCTTCAGCGCGACGTAGGTCTCGGTGCGGCTGTCCGCGGCGACGCCCTCCTCCGCGCGGTAGCCTTCGACCGCGACCCCGCCGCTGGCGCCCGCCTGGTACTGGCCGCGCACCGTGTCGCGCGCCACCGACGCCGCGTCGAACGGCGCGAGCGCCTTCAAAACCTTGAGCTTCTCGTCGCGCACCGCGTCGGCGTCGAGCGAGGCCGGCGGCTCCATCGCGACGATGCACAACAGCTGCAGCAGATGGTTCTGCACCATGTCCCTGAGCGCGCCAGTGCGCTCGTAGAATTCGCCGCGGCCGGCGACGCCGATCTCCTCGGCCAGCGTGATCTGCACGCTCTCGACCCACTCGCGCCGCCACAGCGGCTCGAACAGGGTGTTGCCGAAGCGCAGCGCCAGCAGGTTCTGCACCGACTCCTTGCCGAGGTAATGGTCGATCCGGTACAGCTGGTCCTCGGCAAAGTGCCGCGACACCGCGTCGTTGATGGCGTCGGCCGACGCGAGGTCGTGCCCCAGCGGCTTCTCCAGCACCAGCCGGGTGCGCGCGTCGGCAAGGCCAGCCGCTGCCAGGTGTTCGCAGATCGGCACGAACAGGCCGGGCGCAGTGGCCAGGTAGACCACGCGCACGCGGCCGTCGTCGCCGGACAGCCGCTCGGCCAGTGCGGCAAAGTCGGCCGCGCGCGTCGCGTCGACCTGCAGGTAGTCGATGCGCGCGCAAAACGCCGCCCAGCGCGCATCGTCGGCGCCGTCGCAGTGCGCGCGCGCGTCGCGCGAGGCAAGCGCCAGGTAGTCGTCGCGCGACAAGGGCTGGCGGCCGAGCGCGTAGATGCGCCCTAGCGGGTGCAGCAGGCCTGCCGCGTGCGCGCCGAACAGCGCCGGCAACAGTTTGCGCATCACCAGGTCGCCGGTGCCGCCGAACAGCAGCATGTCGAAAGCGGGGGTCGGGTTCATCATTCGGACTCCGTAAGACTCGCGCTTCATCTTAACACCGGCATCGCACCGCCGCCGGATACGCGAGCGGACACTACCCTTGCTGGAAAGCGCCGCCGCATCTAGCATGACCGGGTATCCCGCACGTCTACCGACCATGCCCCTGCACCCTGTCGTCAGCGCCGTCACCGCGCGCATCACCGAACGCAGCGCACCGACGCGCGCGCGCTACCTCGAACAGGTCCGCGCGGCGGCCGCCCGCGGCCGCGTCGCGCGCGCCGAACTCGCCTGCACCAACCTCGCGCACGGCTTTGCCGCCAGCGAGCCATCGTCCAAGCTGCGCCTGAAGCTGTTGGAAGCGCCCAACCTCGCGATCGTCTCGGCGTACAACGACATGCTGTCCGCCCACCAGCCGCTCGCCGGCTACCCGCGCTGGATCAAGGAAGCCGCGCAGGCCGCAGGCGCCAGCGCGCAGTTCGCCGGCGGCGTGCCGGCGATGTGCGACGGCGTGACCCAGGGCCGGCCCGGCATGGAGCTGTCGCTGTTCTCGCGCGACGTGATCGCGCAGGCGAGCGCCGTCGCGCTGTCGCACGCGATGTTCGACGCCGCGCTCTACCTGGGCGTGTGCGACAAGATCGTGCCGGGCCTGTTGATGGGCGCGCTCGCCTTCGGCCACCTGCCCGCGGTGTTCGTGCCGGCCGGGCCGATGCCGTCGGGCCTCTCCAACGACGAGAAGGCCGAGGTGCGCAAGCTCTACGCACAGGGCCTGGTCGGCCGCGACGTGCTGCTCGAATCCGAGGCGCAGAGCTACCACGCGCCGGGCACCTGTACCTTCTACGGCACCGCCAACTCCAACCAGCTGATGATGGAGGCGATGGGCCTGCACCTGCCCGGCGCCGCCTTCGTGCCGCCGGGCACGCCGCTGCGCGAGGCGCTAACCCGCGAGGCGGCGCGCGTGGCGGTCGAGATCTCGGCGCAGGGGCCGCGCTTCACGCCGGTCGGCGAACTCGTCGACGAGCGCGCGATCGTCAACGCGGTGGTCGTGCTGCTCGCCAGCGGCGGCTCGACCAACCACACGCTGCACCTGCCGGCGATCGCCCGCATGGCCGGCATCGCGCTGGACTGGGACGACTTCGCCGAGCTGTCGGCCGTCGTCCCCTCGCTGATGCGCGTCTACCCGAACGGCAAGGCCGACGTGAACCACTTCCACGCCGCCGGCGGCTGCGGCTTCCTGCTGCGTGAACTGATGGACGCCGGCCTGCTCCACCCCGACGTCGCGACCGTGTTCGGCCATGGCCTCGCGCGCCAGTGCCGCTCGCCCGCGCTCGACGCCGACGGCCGCCTTGCCTGGCACGACGCGATCGCCGACAGTGCCGACAGCGCGGTGTTGCGCGGTTCGGCTGCGCCGTTCACCCCCGACGGCGGCCTCAGGGTCGTCACCGGCAAGCTCGGCCGCGCGGTGGTCAAGGTGTCGGCGGTGCCGCCCGAGCGGCGCCGCGTTACCGCGCCGGCGCGGGTGTTCGACTCGCAGGACGCGCTGCTCGCGGCGTTCAGGGACGGCACGCTGGATGGCAACATGGTCGCCGTGGTGCGCGGACAGGGGCCACGCGCCAACGGCATGCCCGAGCTGCACCAGCTGACGCCGACCCTGTCGGTGCTGCAGGACCGGGGCCACGCGGTCGCGCTGGTCAGCGACGGACGGATGTCGGGCGCGTCGGGCAAGGTACTCGCCGCCATCCACGTCTGCCCTGAGGCCGCCGACGGCGGCGCGCTCTCGCGGGTACGCGACGGCGACCTGATTACCGTCGACGCCGACGCCGGCGTGCTCGACGTCGACGTCGCGCCCGACGAATGGGCGGCGCGTGCGCCGGCGCCGGTTGCACCGAGCGACTTTGGCTGCGGCCGCGAGCTGTTCGCCGGCGCAAGACAGAACGCCGGGCGCGCCGATACGGGCGCGCTGTCCTTCCCGCACCCGCTTTGGAATTAAGACTGTTGGAGCTTTGCTAATGGACGAACTGACCCTGCTCAGACAAGGCCCGGTAGTGCCGGTGATCGAACTGGACGACGCCGCGCTGGCGGTTGACCTTGCGCACGCGCTGATGGCCGGCGGCGTGCGCGTGCTCGAGGTGACGCTGCGCACCAAGGCCGCGCTGGCGGCGATCCGCCTGATCCGCGAACAGGTCGCCGGCGTGATCGTCGGCGCGGGCACGCTGCGCAACCGCGCGCAGGTCGAGGCGGCCGCCGACGCCGGCGCGATGTTCGGCGTCAGCCCCGGGCTGACCTCCGAGATCGCCGCCGCCGTGCGCGCCACCGAACTGCCGTTCATCCCCGGCATCGCCACGCCGTCGGAGGCGATGCACGCGCAGGACGAAGGCTTCCTGATCCAGAAGCTGTTCCCGGCCGAGGCGGTCGGCGGCACCCGCCTGTTGCGCGCGCTGGCGGGCCCCTTGCCGGCGCTGCGCTTCTGCCCGACCGGCGGCATCAACGCCGGCAACGCGCCGGACTACCTCTCGCTGCCCAACGTGCTGGCGGTCGGCGGTTCATGGCTGACCCCGCGCGACGCGATCGCCGCGCGCGACTGGGACCGCATCACGCAACTGGCCAACGCGACACGGGCACTGGCGATCTTCAAATAGCGGCAAGGTGTTGTAGCCCCGTCACACGGAAGCTAATACGGCTAATAGTGCTTTACTTGTTATTTGTTGTGCATAGAATCTTCGGCAGAGCCCTGCAGGGCCGGAAAAAAACACGAGGAGCACAACAAGATGACGAGCAGTGCGCACGAGACGGCCCCCGCGGCCGAGATCGACCGTTTCCCTTCGCTCGGCGCGATGTTCGCCGACAGCGTCCGCCTCTACCCGCAGCGCGACGCCTTCTGCAATATGGGCACCGCGCTCAGCTACCGCGAACTCGACCGCCTGTCCGCGGCGTTTGCCGCCTACCTGACCGGCACCTTGCAACTCAGCCGCGGCGACCGCGTCGCGCTGATGATGCCCAACCTGCTGCAGTACCCGGTCGCACTGTACGGCGTGCTGCGCGCGGGTCTCGTCGTCGTCAACGTCAACCCGCTGTATACCGCGCGCGAACTTGAGCACCAGCTGAAGGACTCGGGTGCGCGCGCCATCGTCATCGTCGAGAATTTCGCGGCGACGCTCGACGAGGTGCGTGCGCGCACCCCGCTCGAGCATGTGGTCGTCACCGCGGTCGGCGACCTGCTGGGCACGCTCAAGGGTGCGCTGGTCAACCTGGTGCTGCGCCACGTGAAAAAGATGGTGCCGCCGTGGTCGCTACCCGGCGCCGTGCGCTTCAACGACGCGCTCGCCAAGGGTTTTGCCAGGCGCTGGCAGGACCCGGCGGTGCGCCCTGGCGAGATCGCCTTCCTGCAATACACCGGCGGCACCACCGGCCTGTCCAAGGGTGCGGTACTCACTCACGGCAACGTGCTCGCCAATATCGAACAGACCCTCGCGCTGGTGCGACCGGTATTCGGCGAAAACGACCAGGTGGTGATGGCGACGCCCTTGCCGCTCTACCATATCCTCGCGCTGACCATCAATTGCCTGCTGGTCAACCGCGCCGGCGGCACCTCGGTGCTGATGAGCAACCCGCGCGACCTGCCGGCGGTGATCAAGGACCTCGGCCGCTACCCGATCACTTGCATGACCGGCGTCAACACGCTGTTCAACGCACTGGCCGACCACCCCGACTTCATCCGCCTCGACTTCTCGCGCTGGCGGCTGACCGTCGGCGGCGGCGCGGCGATCCAGCAGGCGGTCGCCGAGAAGTGGCGCAAGGTCACCGGCTTGCCGCTGATCGAAGGCTACGGGCTGACTGAAACTTCGCCGCTGGTCAGCGCGAGCCCGGTCACGCTGGATTGCTACACCGGCACCATCGGCCTGCCGGTCGCCGCGACCGAGATCTCGCTGCGCGACGACGCCGGCCGCATCGTCGCCGACGGCGAGCCGGGCGAATTGTGCGTGCGTGGCCCGCAGGTGATGCAGGGCTACTGGCAGCGCCCTGACGAGACGGCCAAGGTGTTCCACGCCGACGGTTTCCTCGCCACCGGCGACATCGCGCTGCGCACAGCGGAGGGCTTCTACAAGCTGGTCGACCGCAAGAAGGACATGATCATCGTCTCCGGCTTCAACGTGTACCCGAACGAGATCGAGGACGTGATCGCGCTGCACCCCGGCGTGGTCGAATCCGCCTGCGTCGGCGTGCCCGACGCGCGCACCGGCGAAGCGGTCAAGGTGTTCGTCGTGCGCCGCGACCCGAAACTCGACGAGGCCGCGCTGCTCGCGCACTGCCGCGACCGCCTGACCGCGTACAAGGTGCCGCGCCAGGTCGAGTTCCGCGACGCGCTGCCCAAGTCCAACGTCGGCAAGATCCTGCGCCGAGACCTCAGAAACGAAGCGCGCGCGGCCTGATCCGCCTAGCCGCCAGGGAGAACAGATCATGCAAGAGACCCAGCACAACAGCCGCGCCCGCGCCCTGCGCCCGCTCGAACACGCCTCGCTCGGCGCGATGATGACCGACGCCGCCCGCCGCCATCCCGAGCGCGCCGCCTTCGTCAACATGGGCGTCAAGCTCAGCTACCGCGAGCTCGACCGCCAGTCCGCAGCGTTCGCCGCCTACCTGACCGGCGCGCTGCGCATGAAGAAGGGCGACCGCATCGCGCTGATGATGCCCAACCTGCTGCAATACCCGGTCGCACTGTACGGCGCGCTGCGCGCGGGGCTGATCGTCGTCAACATCAACCCGCTCTACACGCCGCGCGAGCTCGAACACCAGTTGCAGGACTCCGGCGCGTCGACCATCGTCATCCTCGAGAACTTCGTCGGCGTGCTGCAGGAAGTGCTCGGCAACGTCCCGGTGCAGAACGTGCTGGTCACCTCGGTCGGCGACCTGTTGGGGCTGGTCAAGGGCACGCTGGTCAACGCGGTGCTGCGCCACTTCAAGAAGCTGGTGCCGCCGTGGTGGCTGCCCGGCTCGATCACGCTGAAGGCCGCGCTGAAGGAAGGCGGCGCGCTGCCGTGGCGCGACCCGGCGCTGCGCCTGGAAGACATCGCGCTGCTGCAGTACACCGGCGGCACCACCGGCCTGTCCAAGGGCGCGGTGCTCACCCACGGCAACGTGCTGTCCAACCTCGAGCAGACCCATATGACCATCGAGCCGGTGCTCGAGGACATCGACCCGGTGGTGATGGCCTCGCCGCTGCCGCTCTACCACATCCTCGCGCTGACGATGAGCTGCCTGCTGATCACCCGCATGGGCGGCACCGCGCTCTTGATCACCAACCCGCGCGACCTGCCCACGCTGATCAAGGACCTCGCGCGCACCCCGGTCAACTGCATGATCGGCGTCAACACGCTGTTCAACGCGCTGGCCAACAACCCCGACTTCGCCAAACTCGACTTCTCGCGCTGGCGGCTGACCGTCGGCGGCGGCACCGCGATCCTGCAGGCGGTCGCCGAAAAGTGGCTGCAGGTGACCGGGCTGCCGCTGATCGAAGGCTACGGGCTGACCGAGACCTCGCCGCTGGTCTGCGTGAACCCGATCGACAGCCGCGCGTATACCGGCACCATCGGCCTGCCGGTGCCGGGCACCGAAGTCGAACTGCGCGGGGCGGACGGCCTGCCTGTCGCCGACGGCGAGCCGGGCGAACTGTGCGTGCGCGGCCCGCAGGTGATGAAGTGCTACTGGAAACGCCCGCAGGAGACGGCCCGCGTCGTGCAGGCCGACGGTTTCCTCGCCACCGGCGACATCGCGTACCGCACGCCGGAGGGCTACTTCAAGCTGGTCGACCGCAAGAAGGACATGATCATCGTCTCCGGCTTCAACGTGTTCCCCAGCGAGATCGAGGACGTGGTCGCACTGCACCCGGACGTGATCGAGGTCGCCTGCGTCGGCGTCCCCGACCCGCGCACCGGCGAAGCGGTCAAGCTGTTCGTGGTCCGCCGCGACGGCGCGCTCGACGCCGACGCGCTGCTCGCTTACTGCCGCGGGAGACTCACCGCGTACAAGGTGCCGCGCGAGATCGAGTTCCGCGAGGACCTGCCGCGCTCGAACGTCGGCAAGATCCTGCGCCGCGAGCTGCGCGGCGAAACCCAGGTCCAGGAAGACGACGCGGTCGCCGCCTGAGCCGTTCAGCCGGCCGCATCGGCGAGCAACCACAACGCGGTGAGGGCGAGCAGCAACGCCATCGCCGCGTTGAATAAACGCAACCAGCGCGCGTCCTGCAGGGCCGTGCGCAAGCGGTCGCCGAACAGCGCCCACACCGCGATGCACGGCAGGTTGACCGCAGCGGCCAGCAGCGCCATCGCCAGCGTCCCCGCCCCGTCGCCCGGCGCGAACACCAGCGCCGCGTTGACCGTCATCAGCCAGGCCTTCGGGTTCACCCACTGGAACAGCACGGCGCCGACAAAACCCAGCGGCCGACCGGCCTCGCGCGCGCCCGGCGCCGCCGAACGCCACAACTGCCACGACAGCCACATCAGATAAGCGCAGCCGGCGAAGGCCAGCGGCAACCGCCACTGCTCAAGCCCGCGCGTCAGCCACGCCCAGCCGGCGACGGTCAGCACCAGCTGCAGCGCGCAGCCCGCGCTGATGCCGAGCATGTGCGGCAGCGTGCGCCGGAAACCGTGGTTCACACCCGAGGTCGCCAGCATCAGGTTGTTGGGGCCGGGGGTGACCGACATCACCCCCATATAGGTGGCAAAGGCCAGCGCGTCGAACATGCACGTCTCCTGATCGATGAAAGTCAGGCCTCCATGCTAGGACGGACACCAGGACAGTGACAGATGCAGGAATATTGATTTGCACGGGTGACAGATGCGATATTCTGCCAACTGTCACCCTCCATCCGCCCCGCGACTGCACCCCTTGCCATGACCTCCCTGCCCCGCTACCAGCAACTGGCCGCCCAGCTGGCCGCCGCCATCGAAGGTGGCGCCCTCGGCGCCGGCAGCCGCCTGCCGTCGGTGCGCGCCTGTGCCAGCCGCCACGCGCTGAGCCTCAATACGGTGACCGCCGCCTACCGCCTGCTCGAGGACCAGGGGCTGGTCGAAGCGCGGCCGCAATCCGGCTATTACGTGAGAAGCGCGCTGGCTGCCCCGCCCGGGCCGCTGAACACCCGCCCCGTCGAGCGGGACGTGCCGCCGGCCTCGCAGCAGACGCTGGTCGACGGCGTCCTCGCCGCGCAAGGACGAGACGACCACCTCGACCTCGCGCTGGCCTGCCCGCACGGCGCGCCGTTCTACCCAGTCGAGCGGCTGGCGCGGCTGACCGGTACGCTGCTGCGCAAAACGCCCGGCCTGATCGGCCGCTACGCGCTGCCGCCGGGCTCGCCGCGGCTGCGCGCGCAGATCGCCCGCCGCGCGCTTGACCTGGGCATGCGGCTGTCGCCGGACGACATCGTACTCACCCACGGCACCATGGAAGCGCTGCAGCTCGCGCTCAGGGCAGTCACCCGGCCGGGCGACACCGTCGGCGTCGAGTCGCCGACCTACTTCAACCTCTACCCGCTGCTGGAGAGCCTGGGGCTGAAGGTGCTCGAGCTGCCGACCGACCCGCAGCAGGGGCTGTCGCTCGACGCGCTGGAGATGCTGCTCTCGGAGGGGCGCCTCGCGGCGCTGGTGGCGATGCCGACCGTGCACAACCCGCTGGGCTGCACCATGCCGCTGATGGCCAAGCAGCGGCTGGCGCGGCTGGTCAACCAGTACCGGGTGCCGCTGATCGAGGACGCGCTGTACGCCGAGCTACAGTTCGCCGACGTGCCCTCGCCGGCGGTCAAGGCCTTCGACGAGGCAGGCTGGGTAATGGTGTGCGCGAGCTACAGCAAGACGCTGGCGCCGGACTACCGGATCGGCTACCTAGAGGCGGGGCGCTTCGGCGACGCGGTGCGCCAGCTGAAATTCGCCAGCAGCATCGCCGAGCCGATGTTGCTGGGCGAGGTGGTCGGGGAGTTTCTGGAGAATGGCGGCTACGACCGCCACCTGCGCGCGCTGCGCAGGCTGTACGCGCAACAGCTGGACACCGTGCGCGGGCTGGTTGCCCGCCACTTCCCGGCGGGCACCACGGCGACGCGGCCGACCGGCGGCTTCCTGCTCTGGCTGCAGCTGCCGCCTTCGGTCGACACCGCGCGGCTCGCCGAAGCCGCGCTCGCCGAGCGCATCGTGGTGATGCCGGGCACGCTCTATTCGGCCGGCAGCCGCTACCGGCACTGCCTCAGGCTGTCCTGCTGCCGCGTGCTCGACGAGCGCTTTGTCGCTTCGCTGGTCAGGCTGGGGGCGTTGGCGCAGGCAGCGGCCAGCGCCTGAGTTCCTGGTAGATCGGCCCAGAACGGGTCAGCCGCGACACCACCAGCGACAGGTGGTCGACGGCGAACAGCGCTGGCGCGTCCGGATGCGGCACGCCGGCCTCGCCCGCTTGCGCCTTGCGCAGCAGGGTCAGGTGGGGCTTGAACGCGCGCGCCTCGTGCGGCAGGCCGGCGTCGGCGAGCGCGCCGTTGAGCGCGCGCGCCAGACGCGCGAGCCGGCCCGGCACCCGTGCCGGCAGCGCGCAGCCGATGCCGTTCGGCCAGACCGCGAGCCGGGCGAGCCTGAGCCGGCAAGCCTCGGCCTCGGCCGCGACCCGCTCGCCGACCGCGTACACGTCGCAGAGGCGCGCCGGGTCGACCTCGCCGACGAAGGCCAGCGTCAGGTGCAGCTGGCGCGGCGGCACCTGCCGGCCGTGGCAGGCGTCGTGCAGGCGCTCGACCTGCTGGTCGAGCCAGTGCCGGCAGGCGTCGTCGGGCCACGCGGCGAAGAACAGGCGGTAGGGGGGAACGGCTGACATGCGCCGGATTATACGATATCGAGGTGGTCGATCCCCGACAGCGGGTCGTGCTGCTTGCCGCCCTCGCCGTACAGCTTGATCTTCAGCCTGAGGTCGTTGACTGAGTCGGCGTTCTTCAGCGCCTCCTCGTAGCTGATCTTGCCGGCCTCGTACAGGTCGAACAGCGCCTGGTCGAAGGTCTGCATGCCCTGCTCGCGCGAGCGCGCCATCACCTCCTTGATACCCGCCACCTCGCCCTTGAACACCATGTCCGAGATCAGCGGCGTGTTGAGCAGGATCTCGACCGCCGCGACGCGGCCCTGGCCGGACGCGTGCGGGATCAGCCGCTGCGAGACGATGGCCTTCATGTTCAGCGACAAGTCCATCAGCACCTGCTGGTGGCGCTCCTCGGGGAAGAAGTTGAGGATGCGGTCGAGCGCCTGGTTGGCGTTGTTGGCGTGCAGGGTGGCCAGACACAGGTGGCCGGTCTCGGCGAACTGCAGGCCGTAGCCCATGGTGTCGCGGTCGCGGATCTCGCCCATCAGGATCACGTCCGGCGCCTGGCGCAGGGTGTTCTTCAGCGCGACGTCCCAGCTCTCGGTGTCGGTGCCGACCTCGCGCTGGGTGACGATGGACTTCTTGTGCGGGTGCACGTACTCGACCGGGTCCTCGATGGTGATGATGTGGTCGGCCGCGTGCGTGTTGCGCCAGTCGACCAGCGCCGCCAGCGAGGTCGACTTGCCCGAGCCGGTCCCGCCGACGAAGATCACCAGCCCGCGCTTGATCATCGAGATGTCGGCGAGCACCGGCGGCAGGTCGAGCTTCTGGAACGACGGGATCTCGGTGTTGATCTTGCGCAGCACCATGCCGGCCTGGCCTTGCTGGATGAAGGCGCTGACGCGGAAGCGGCCGACGCCCGGCGGGCTGATCGCGAAGTTGGCCTCGTTGCTAGACTCGAACTCCTCGGTCTGCCGGTCGTTCATCACCGCGCGCACCAGCTCGCGGGTGTGCTGCGCGGTCAGCGGCTGCGGCGACACCGGCGTGATCTTGCCGTCGACCTTCATCGCCGGCGGGAAGTCGGCGCTGATGAAGATGTCCGACGCGTTGCGCGCGATCGCGTGCGCGAGCAGTTCGTTGATGAACTTGGACGCCTGGTCTTTTTGCATCGTCAGTCTCCCGGTCTCAGAACAGGTCTTTCTGCGCCGCCTTGGCGCGCGCCTCGGCGCTGGTCACCAGCCCGCGGCGCACCAGCTCCTGCAGGCACTGGTCCAGCGTCTGCATGCCGTGCTGCTGGCCGGTCTGGATCATCGAATTGATCTGCGCGATCTTGTTCTCGCGGATCAGGTTGCGGATCGCCGGCGTGCCCAGCATGATCTCGTGCGCGGCGACGCGGCCGTTGCCCTCGCGCGTCTTCAGCAGCGTCTGCGAGATCACCGCGCGGACCGACTCGGACAGCATCGAGCGCACCATTTCCTTCTCGCCGGCCGGGAACACGTCGACGATACGGTCGATGGTCTTGGCCGCCGAGCTGGTATGCAGCGTGCCGAACACCAGGTGGCCGGTCTCCGCCGCGGTCAGCGCGAGGCGGATCGTCTCCAGGTCGCGCATCTCGCCGACCAGCACCACGTCCGGGTCCTCGCGCAGCGCGCTCTTGAGCGCGTTGGCGAAGCTGTGCGTCTGCAGGCCGAGTTCGCGCTGGTTGACCAGGCTCTTCTTGCTCTCGTGGACGAATTCGATCGGGTCCTCGACGGTGAGGATGTGCGAGTAGTGGTTGTCGTTGACGTAGTCGACCATCGCCGCCAGCGTGGTCGACTTGCCCGAGCCGGTCGGCCCGGTCACCAGCACCAGGCCCCGCGGGAACTCGGCGATGTCGCGGAAGATCTTCGGCGCGTTCAATTCCTCGAGCGTCAGCACCTTGGACGGGATCACCCGGAACACCGCGGCGATGCCGCGGTGCTGCAGGAAGGCGTTGACACGGAAACGCGCGACGCCCGGCAGCTCGAACGAGAAGTCGCACTCGTAGTTCTCCTCGAACGCCTTGCGCTGGTAATCGTTCATGATGTCGTACACCATGTCGTGCACGTCGGCGTGCGCCATCGGCGGCAGGTTGATCCTACGCACGTCGCCGTGCACGCGGATCATCGGCGACAGGCCGGCGGACAGGTGAAGGTCGGACGCCTTGTTCTTCACCGTGAATGCCAGAAGCTCGGATATTTGCATTTATAATCCCCTAAGTTTTGCCGCCCGCATGGCGCCCCCGCGCCGGACTCGGAACGATTGTAAGGGTTGCCACCGGCGTTGGATACGCCGGCGCCCCGCACCGACGCCCGCGTGCGACCAAAGATGCCACGCCCCAACCCGAGGACCCGCCACATGCCACAGACCATCGCCGACGCCATCGCCCAGGTTCGCGCACGGATCGACAGCGCCTGCCGCGAGGCCGGCCGGCCGGAAGGTGCGGTCATGCTGCTCGCGGTCAGCAAGACCCAGCCGGCGGATGCCGTCGCCGCGGCCACCGACGCCGGATTGCGCGCGTTCGGCGAGAACTACGTGCAGGAGATGGCCGACAAGGCGCGCGCGCTCGCTGGCCGCGGCCTCGAATGGCACTTCATCGGCCCGCTGCAATCGAACAAGACGCGGCCGGTCGCCGAGAACGCCGACTGGGTGCACTCGGTCGAACGGCTGAAGATCGCCGAGCGCCTGTCGGCGCAGCGGCCGGCCGGACGGCCGCCGCTCAACGTGCTGGTGCAGGTCAACGTCTCGGGCGAGGCAAGCAAGAGCGGCTGCGCGCCGCAAGACGCGCTCGAACTCGCGCGTGCGGTCGCCCGCCTGCCCGGCCTGTGCCTGCGCGGGCTGATGTGCATCCCCGAGCCGAGCGACGACGCGGCGGTGCTCGCCGCGCGCTTCGGCACGCTCACGCGCCTGCAGGCCGCCTTGCAGGCGGAAGGATACGCCGTCGACACGCTGTCGATGGGCATGTCGGCCGACCTCGAAGCCGCGGTCGCCGCCGGCAGTACCATGGTAAGGATAGGTACCGCCGTCTTCGGCGCGCGCGCCTACCCGCAAACTGAAGCCCCCCAGGAAGGAAGCACCCCATGAACATCACCTTTATCGGCGGCGGCAATATGGCCGCGGCCATCGTCGCCGGCCTCGCCCGCGAGGGCGGCCACCGCATCCTCGTCGTCGAGCCGGACGCCGCCAAGGGCGCGCAACTGGCCGCCGATTACGGCGTGACCGCGCTGGAAAGCGCCCCGGCAGCGTTCGGCCGGGACGAAGTGGTCGTGCTGGCGGTCAAGCCGCAGGTGCTGCGCGAGGTCTGCACCCATCTGGCAGGCAAGCTGGACGGCGCGCTGGTGGTGTCGATCGCCGCCGGCATCCGTGCCGACGCGCTATCGCGCTGGCTGTCCGGCCACGCCCGCATCGTGCGCGTGATGCCGAACACGCCGGCGATGGTCGGCAAGGGCATGTCCGGCCTGTTCGCCGCGCCGGGCGTCGACGAGGCGGACCGCGCTGCGGCCGAGACGGTGATGCGCGCGGTCGGCGAGACGCTGTGGCTCGATGACGAAACCGGCATCGACGACATCACCTGCATCAGCGGCAGCGGCCCGGCCTACGTGTTCTACTTCATGGAGAGCATGATGGAAGCGGCCACCGACGCCGGTTTCGACGAGGCCGAGGCGCGCCGCCTGGTGCTCGCCACCTTCGACGGCGCGGTCGAACTGGCCCGCAACAGCCTGCTGCCGGTGGCCACGCTGCGCCAGAACGTGATGTCCAAGGGCGGCACCACCGAGCGTGCGATCGCGCGCTTCGACGCCGAGGGCGTGAAGGCTGCGATCAAGGCCGGCGCCGAGGACTGCCGGCTGCGCTCGATCGAGATGGGCAACGAACTGGGGCAGGACTGACATGCTGGTGCAGACGCTACAGTTCCTGATCCGCACCATTTCCGACCTGTTCGTGCTGGTGCTGCTGCTGCGCTTTTACCTGCAGGTGGCGCGCATCCCGTTCCGCCACCCGCTCGCGCAGTTCGTGATGGCCTGTACCAACTGGCTGGTGCTGCCGGCCCGCCGCGTGTTGCCCAGCGTGCGCGGCTACGACAGCGCGACGCTGGCTTGCGCATGGCTGACCAGCCTGCTGGCCATCGTCGCCATCCTGCTGCTGGGGCCGATGCCGTACAGCTTCGCGTCGCCGCACAACTGGCTGATGCTGACGCTGCTCGCCGTGCTCGCGCTGTTCTCGCAGTCGCTCTATCTATTGATGGGTGCGGTGCTGGTGCAAGCGATCATGAGCTGGGTCAACCCGTACAACGGGCTCGCGCCCATCCTGTCGGCGCTCACCCGCCCCTTCCTCGCGCCGTTCGCCCGCGCGCGCGTCGGCGGCGTCGACCTGTCGCCGCTGGTGCTGCTGCTCATCGTGCAGGTGATCCTGATGCTGCCGGTGCGCCTGCTGGAGGGCACCTTCCTCTCCCAGCTGCAACTGGCGCTGTGAGCGGGAACATTGCACAATCGGCCGACCGGCCCAAATCAGGACAAAGGCATTAAATGAAAAACCCCCTGTTGCTCAGCCTGCTGCTGGCCACGGCCAGCAGTCCGGCCTTGGCGAGCGTCGCGCTCGCGCAGAAATACACCTGCACCGCCTGCCACGCGACCGACCGCAAGGTGGTCGGCCCGTCCTACCAGGACGTCGCCCGCCGCTACGCGGCCGACAAGGGCGCCGAGGCCAAGCTGGCCGCCCGCATCAAGTCCGGCGGTGCCGGCAACTGGGGCCCGGTACCGATGCCGCCGAATCCGGCGATCCCGGACGCCGACCTCAAGGCGCTCGCCAAGTGGATTCTCGGGCAGAAATAAGCGGCGCGGCGGAATCTTGCCCGCTTCCGCCTTGCTGGCTATAACTTCGGGCAGGATTTGCACCGGCGGCAGGCAGGCTCGCCAAAGAGTTGCCTTTTGACCATGCCGTCGGTAATCTTCCACGCCTATCGCCCACACTCAGCTGGAAGAACCCCAATATGGCCAAACTGACCGAACAGGATATCCTCAACTGGAACGGCGACGACTACATGAACGCCGACCAGCTCGAGTTCTTCAAGGAGTTGCTGCTGCAAATGCAGCAGGAGTTGGTCAACAACGCCAACGCGACCGCCAGCCACCTGCAGGAGCAGGAGTCGACGCCGGACCCGGCCGACCGCGCGACGCTGGAAGAAGAGTACGCGCTGGAGCTGCGCACCCGCGACCGCGAGCGCAAGCTGCTGCAGAAGATCCAGGCTTCGCTGCGCCAGATCGACGACGGTTCCTACGGCTACTGCGAGGATACCGGCGAGCCGATCGGCCTCAAGCGCCTGATGGCGCGGCCGACCGCGACGCTGTCGGTCGAAGCGCAGGAGCGCCGCGAACGCATGAAGCGCCAGTACGCAGACTGAGCCGCGCTTGCGCATCCGGCAAAGGGCACCCCGCGGGGTGCCCTTTGCTTTGGCGGTGCGCCGCGACACGCAGCCACCGATCAATACGTACGCCGCGCAACTTAATGCCAATTTGAAATCTTAATGCCCAGCATGCGGCATTTATATTGCGCAACATCTTCATGACGTTGGCGAACGGGGCTTGGCGCACGGCGTCATAGCGGGTATTGTCTGTGCAAAGGAACGCAAACCAGAGAGCCCGCCCATGCAAAGACAGACCGACGACGTCCGGATCCGCCAGATCAAGGAACTGCTGCCCCCGATCGCCCATATGTACGAGCTGCCGTTGAACGAGCCGGCGTCGGAGGTGGTGTACAACACCCGCCGCGACATCGCCGCCGCGCTGCACGGCGAGGACGACCGCCTGCTGGTGGTGGTCGGCCCCTGCTCGATCCACGACATCGGCGCGGCCAAGGAATACGCCAGCCGCCTGATGAAGCTGCGCGAACAGTACGCCGATTCGCTGATCGTCGTGATGCGCGTCTACTTCGAGAAGCCGCGCACCACGGTCGGCTGGAAGGGCCTGATCAACGACCCGCACCTCGACGAGTCGTACGACATCAACGCCGGCCTGCGCATCGCGCGCCGCCTGCTGCTCGACCTCAACAACATGGGGATGCCGGCGGCGACCGAATTCCTCGACATGATCACCCCCCAGTACGTCGCCGACCTGATCAGCTGGGGCGCGATCGGCGCGCGCACCACCGAGAGCCAGGTACACCGCGAGCTCGCGTCCGGCCTGTCCTGCCCGGTCGGCTTCAAGAACGGCACCGACGGCAACCTGAAGATCGCGATCGACGCGATCCGCTCCGCCAGCGTGCCGCACCACTTCCTGTCGGTGACCAAGGCCGGCCACTCGGCGATCGTCGAGACCGGCGGCAATCCTGACTGCCACGTGATCCTGCGCGGCGGCAAGGAACCGAACTACGACGCAGCGCACGTGCGTGCCGCCGCCGCCGAACTCGCCACGGTCGGCCTCGCGCCGCGTCTGATGGTCGACTTCAGCCACGCCAACAGCCGCAAGGACTACCGCCGCCAGATGGAAGTCGGCCAGGATGTCTGCACCCAGCTCGCCGGCGGCGAAGAGCATGTCTACGGCGTGATGGTCGAAAGCCACCTGGTCGAAGGCCGCCAGGACCTGAAGCCCGGCTGCACGCTTGCCTACGGCCAGAGCATCACCGACGCCTGCATCGGCTGGAACGACACCGAGCAGCTGCTCGCGATGCTCTCCGAAGCGGTGCTCGCCCGCCGCGCGCGCCGAAAGCAGGCTAACTGAGCGCACCGCGCACGAAAAAGCCCACCCGGACGTCGGGTGGGCTTTTTTACGCCGGGACGGCTCAGGATTCGGCGGCCAGCGCCATTTGCAGCGCCTGCTGACGGTAGCGCTCGGCGGCCTCCGGCTTGTCGAGCGACTCGAGCAGCGCGGCCAGCGCGGCTGTCGCCTGCAACGACGGCTCCACCGACAGGCTCGCCTCGTAGTAGCTCTGCGCCTTGCCCCACAACTGCTGGGTCTGCGCGAGGCTGCCCAGCGCGAACAGCAGGGCCGCGTCGCGCGGGCGCCCGCGCAGCCAGGCTTCGGCGTCGCGCAACAGGCCTTTGCGCCGCTCGTCGGAGAGCACGGGCGCGAGTCTCGCCAGCGCCTGCACCAGCGTAGCGTCTTCGCAGTCGGGGATCCGTTCGGCGAGCAGGCTGGCGGCGCGGTCGGCCTCGCCCAGCGCGGACAGCCGCTCGGCGACTTCGAGCAGGAGCTCGTCGTTGCCGCGCTCGACCTGCGGCACCTTGCCCCACCAGCGCAGCAGCGATTCGCCGTCGGCCAGCGCGGCCAGTTGCTGGCGGTATGCGGCGACCCGGTAGCGGCGCGCCTGCGCCGCGTCCAGCGCGTCGGCCTTGAGCAGCTTCTCGGTCAGTTGCAGCACCGCCTCCGGCTGGCCCAGCTGCAGACGGATCTTCAGTTCGAGGCGCAAGGCGGAGGTCAGGTTGGGCGACAGCGAACGCGCGCGCTCGACGGCAGACAGCGCGGCAAGGGTGTCGCGGTCTTCGTAGCGCAGCTCGGCTTCCAGCATGTGGCGCGCCAGTTGCAGGCGTTCCGGCAACTCGCCGAGGCGCTCGAGGCAGGCGTCACGCCGGGCCTTGTCCTGCGTCTGCGCGGCGGAACGCGCCGAGATCAACAGCGCGAGCGCACGGTTCTCGACGGCGAATTCGTCCTCCATCGCGCGCGCGGCTTCACGCTCGGCCTTCTGGTAGCGCCCCTCGAAGAAGGCCAGCGCCGCCTCGCGCAGCGCGTGGCGCGACGCCTTCAGCTTCTTCTGGCGCTGGAACTGGCGCACTTCCTCGGGCAGGCGAACCGCCAAAGACAGCAGGCGCAACAGCGCGTGCGCGACGACGATCAGCACGATCACCGAGATGATCATCAGGTTGAACGACACCTCCAGCCGGTAGGGCGGGAAGAACAGGATGGCGTAGCCGTTGTTGACGGTCGCGGCGAGGCCGAGCAGCACGGCCAGCGCGAACAGGCCGACGATCCACAGGACGAATTTCACGGTTTCACCTCCGTCGGCCCCTGCAGGTCATGCACGGCCTTCAGGCTGCCGGTCAGCTCGGGCAGTTCGACGTCGAGCGGCACGTCCTTGAGGGTGGCGAGCGTGGCCAGCCACTGGCGGGTTGCCGGCGCGTCGCGGTCGAAGTAACGCGCGACATAGCTCTCGGCGGCGGCGATGTCGGTGGAGAAGGTCGAGCCCTGGCGCGCCATCAGCGCGATGCGCGCGTCTAGGAGGCGCATCTTCAGGTTCTCGCGCAGGAAGAACGCCTGCTCGGGCGACAGCAGCAGCGCCTCGGGCTTGTCCATACGGCGGATGTTGACCAGCTCGCCGATGCTGTGCGTGAAGTCGGACAGCGCCCGCTCCCACCACGGCGCAGTATTCGGCAGCGCGGCGCGCTGCGCGACCTTGGCCGGACCCAGCTTGTGGTGGTCGACCGCCAGCGGCAGCGCGTCGACGGCCAGCATCAACTGGTCGAGCTTGAGGGTGACGCCGACGCTGTCGACGTAGGGCAGCGCCTTGAGCGTGGCGAGGTCCTTGCTGACCGCGCGCTTGAGTGCAATCAGCTGCGGGTTGTCGAAGCGGGCCAGCCGTGCCTCGACCATTTCCAGCGCCGACACCGCGGCGCCGACGTTGCCGGCCAGCAACAGCTGTTGGCTGGCAATGGTCAGCGAATGCTCGACCTCGGCCTGCAACCAGTCGCTGCGGTTATTGGTCAGCGACTGGTACATGCCCTCGAGCGTCGCGTACTGGCCGGCGGACTCGTTGACGCGCGCCTCGATCTGGACGAGGCGGGTCTCGGTGTCGCGCAGTGCCTTGGCAGTCGCCTCGGCCTGCACCTTGAGCGCGCGCTCGCCGACGCCGCTACTGGCGAGCGCGCGGGCGAGTTCGAGCCGGGTCTCGGCCAGCTGGGTCTGGGTCTGGTAGAACTGCCAGCCGGAAACCCCCAGCGCGGCCAGCGCGAGCAGCAGCGCGATGTTGAGCGGGCTATGGCGCTGCGCGGCAGGTGCCGGCGGGGCACTCTGGCCGGCGGAAGGGGTGGGGTCGGTCATCGGAGTGTCGCTCATGCTACGGGCCCATGCTGAAGTTCGACATCGCGGCGCAGGCGTCCGCGCGGTTATGTCATTGTAACTTCAAGGCCGCGCCAGCGGCCAGCACGGGCACGACCGCCGGGCGCTCAGCCTTGCGCGCGCAACACCTTGACCAGTGCCGAGACCTCCTGTGCGCCGTCACCGGCGGCGACCCCATGGCCCCGAGGCCGATGACCGAAACTTCATTCATTGCCTGACTCCTGCGCCCTTGGGCGCTGCAAAAAAAACGGGCGGAACGCTCCGCCCGGGTAGCAAGGGGCAGCTTGCCTGCCCACATGCCCTGCCTTACGGTTCCTGCCGCGTCGCCGCCAGCACGATCTCGCGGATGCACAGGTGCTGCGGCTGCTCGTACGCGTAGCGCACCGCCTCGGCGATGTCGCCCGCCGAGATCACGCCGCCCATCTGTTCCTTCCACGCGTCGTAGCCCTGCTTGATCGACTCGTCGGTGGTGTGGCTCAACAGTTCGGTCTCGGCGGCGCCCGGCGCGATGGTGATCACGCGCACGTCCTGCATCGCCACCTCCTCGCGCAGGTTCTCCGAGATCGCGTGCACGGCGAACTTGGTCCCGCAGTACGCGGCGTGGTTGGGGAAGGTCTTGCGCCCGGCGATCGAGCTGATGTTGACGATGGTGCCGTGGCGGCGCGCGAGCATGCCCGGCAGCACCGTGTGGATGCCGTTGAGCACGCCCAGCACGTTGACGTCGAGCATGCGCTCCCACTCGGACGGATCCTGCCCGGCGAGCTTGCCCAGCAGCATCTGCCCGGCGTTGTTGACCAGCAGGTCGGCCGGGCCGAACAGCGCCTCGGCCTCAAGCAGCGCGCCGGCGAGTGCGGCGCGGTCGGTCACGTCGACACGGCGGCACAGCGTATTGGGCAGGCCGAGCGCCTCGAGGCGTTCGAGACGGCGCGCCAGCAGCAGCAGCGGGTAGCCGCGCGACGAGAACAGGCGGGCACAGGCCTCGCCGAAACCGGAGCTGGCACCGGTGATCACGACCAGAGGTTTATCCATCATTGTCTCCTGAAATAGAAATCCGGGATGGCAAGCGCCACGCGCTGCACTATAGTCAGCGCTTGCCTCGGCGAAAAATCGTTTGTTTCGCTGTCTGCCATCGGATTTTTCTATGGATATTCGCGCCCTGCGCGCCTTCGTCGCCGTGTTCGACGCGCGCAACATCACCCAGGCCGCGCAGCTGCTGCACCTGACGCAGCCGACGCTGTCGGCGTCGCTGCGCGCGCTGGAGGAAGAGCTGGGGGTCAGCCTGTTCGTCCGCCAGCCGCGCGGCGTCGCGCCGACCGACGCCGCCGGCCGCCTCTACCCGCAGGCCAAACGGCTGATCGCCGACGCCGACGCACTCGCCCGCCGCTTCCGCGAGGACGACGCTTGCCTCGCGCTGACGCTCGGCGTCGAGGCCGACCTCGACCCGCGCCGGGTCGGTGCGCTCGCCCGCGTCGCGGCGGCCGACCCCGCGTTGCTGCTGACGCTGGCCGACGGCTGCATCGGCGACGCGCGCGTCGGCTGCGAGAACCTGCGCTGCGAGGACGAGCTGTTCGAAGTGCTGTGGGAAGAGGAATTCGTGCTGGCGCTGCCGCCGGGCCACCGGCTGTCCGGCCGCGTGCTCACGGCCGCTGCGCTTGCCGGTGAGGAGTGGGTGATGTGCCCGTCACACGCGTCGCAGCAGAAGCTGCTCGCGCACCTGGGTGCCTACGCGCCGGCGCACCCGCAGCGCGCGGGCTCGCTTGCGCTCGCCGCCGCGATGGCCGGCGCCGGCGTCGGCGTCGCATGGCTGCCCGAGGGGCTGTTGCCGGCCGGCTGCGGCAGCGCGCTCTTTGACGCGCCGCCGCTGACGCGCCGCGTTGGCCTGTGTTTCGCGCCGGACGCGCTGGCACAGCCGGCGCTCGCCGCGCTGCTGGCGAGGCTGTCGGCCCTGCGCGCCTGAAGCACGCCTGGCGTGCGGGGCAACCCGTATCGCCGGCGCGTGGCGCTTGCCGCACAATCAAACGCGGGACAAGGCGTCGACCAGCGCCGCGTCGTCGGCACGGGTCGCGACACTCACCCTGTGTGCGCCGAGCGCGTAGAGGCACTCGGCGACACGCGGGTGCAGCGCGACGAAACGCTGGCGGGTAAGCCAGTCACGGCGCGCCGGCGGCGCCGACGCGAACAGCGCGGTCGCGATCTCGCTGGCGGTCACCACCAGCGCAGAAACGGCCTGGTCGGGGCCGAGCGCCGCCCAGCCCGGGTCGACCGGCACGCGCCGGTACAGCGCGGCAAACGCCACTTGGGCGCCGCGCGCGGCCAGCGTGTCGGCCATCAGCGCGCGGCCGGTGTCGCCGCGCACGATCAGCACGCGCTCTCCAGCCAGCGCCTGCAACTCGGGTAGCGCGAGCAGCGCCTCGCTGTCGCTGCCGGTAGCCGGGTGCAGCACTGGCCGGCCGGCAAGCGTTGCCAGCCGCGCGGCGCTGCCGCGGCCGACGCAGGCGAGCCTGAGTGTCGCGGGCAGTGTCAGGTCGGGGACGGAAAACAGGATGTCGACGGCACCCGGGCTGACCGGGATCAGCCAGTCGGCATCGGCAAGCTGCCCGGGCAGGCGCGCGAGCGCCGCCGGGTCGGGGGCCAGTGCCAGCGGCGCGAACGGCCGCGGCGTGTAGCCGGCGGCCGCCACCCGAGCCGCCAGCGCCGCGCACTGCGCGGCCGGACGGGTCAACAGGACGAGCGGGCCGCTCATGCCCCGGCGAGGACGGCGTCGACCAGTTGCTGCGCGCCGTCGTCGACCAGCCGCTTGGCGACTGCGCGGCCGAGTGCGTCGGCGTAGTCGCGCGGCGCGCTGGCGGTCGCGGTCAGCATCACCGAGCCGTCGGGGTGGGCGACGAAGCCGCCGAGTGTAAGCACACCGTCGCTGAGCGTCGCGAAGCCGCCCAGCGGCACCTGGCAGCTGCCGCCCAGTTGGCGGGACAGCGCGCGCTCGGCGGTCACGCAGTCGCGGGTGTCGGGGTGGTTGAGCGGTGCAAGCAGTTCGGCGAGGTCGGCGCGGTCGGCACGGATCTCGATGCCCAGCGCGCCCTGCCCCGGCGAGGGCAGGCTCTCCGACGGCGCAAGCTCGGTGCGGATGCGCTCGGCGAGCCCCAGCCGCTTGAGGCCGGAGGCGGCGAGGATGATCGCGTCGAATTCGCCGGCGTCAAGCTTGCCCAAACGGGTCTGCACGTTGCCGCGCAGCGGCTTCACGACCAAGTGCGGGTAGCGCGCGCGGATCTGCGATTCGCGCCTGAGGCTGGCGGTGCCGACCACGGCGCCGACGGGCAGCTCGGCGAGGCTTGCGTAGCGGTTGGAGACGAAGGCGTCGCGCGGGTCTTCGCGTTCGCAGATGGCGGCGAGCGCGAAGCCTTCGGGCAGCTGCATCGGCACGTCCTTCATCGAATGGACGGCCAGGTCGGCGCGGCCCTCGAGCATCGCCACCTCGAGTTCCTTGACGAACAGGCCCTTGCCGCCGATCTTCGACAGCGTGACGTCGAGGATCTGGTCGCCGCGGGTGGTCATGCCGAGGATCTCGACCACAAGCTCCGGGTGAAGCGCCTCTAGCCTGGCCTTGATATGCTCGGCCTGCCACATGGCCAGCCGGCTCTCGCGGCTGGCGATCACGATCTTTTTCATCGCCGTTCCTGAAGGTATGGATTCGGCGATGATTCTAGCATGGCAGGGGCCGGCCCCTGCCTACAGCAGGGTCGCGATCACCAGCGGCAGGGTCAGCATCGCCGACAGCGTGGAGACGGTGACCAACAGCGCGGCGAGCGGGCCGTCGCCGCCCATGCGCACGGCGAGGATGTAGGTCGACGTCGCGGTCGGCAGCGCGGCCATCACGATCAGCGCGCTACGGTAGACGCCGCCGATGCCAAACCACGCGGCCAGCGCGTACGCCAGCAGCGGCAGCAAGGCGAGCTTGACCGCCGTCCAGTAGACGACCGGCGCCAGATGGCGGCGCGCGCCGGCAAAGCGCAAGCCGGCGCCGATCGCGATCAGCCCCAGCGGCAGCGCGGCGTCGGCGAGCAGGCGCGCCGCGTCGAATAGCGGGTCGGGCACGGCGACGCCCGCCAGGTTGACCGCGAGCCCGGCCGCGATGCCCCAGATCAGCGGGTTACGCGCCAGTTCCGCCAGCAGCCGGCCCTCGCCTGCGCGGGCGAGCTGCCAGACCGCCATCAGGTTGACCAGCGGGATCAGCGCGCCGAACAACAGCGCGATGGTCGCGATGCCGGCGTCGCCGGCGAGCGTGCTGATCACCGCGAAGCCGACGTAGGAATTGAAGCGGTACGCCGCCTGCTGGCCGGCGGCAAACGCCGGCGGCGGCAGGGCAAACAGCCGGCCAGCCGGCATCGCCAGCACGAAGCCGGCGACGGTGAACAGCACGCCGGCGGCCAGCATCGGCACGCTGGAGGCGACGTCGAGCTCGGCGCGCGCGAGCGCGCAGAACAGCAGCGGCGGAAACAGCACGAAGTAAACGAATTTTTCCAGTTCGGGCCAGAAAGCACCGCCGACCACTTGGGCGCGGCGCAACAGGAACCCGGACACAATCAGGGCAAAATCGGGTAACAGGACATGGGCAGCATTCATCCATATATCATGTCCCGACCCCGCAAGCCGACTCAAGGGTGGAAAACGCCAATGACACAAGAACTGGACAAGGATTTACCGCTGCGCGAAGACCTCGCGCGGCTCGACCGACTGCTGGGCGAGGTGTTGCGCGAGCAGGCCGGCGACGACACTTACCACGAGGTGCGCGCGATCCCGCTCGAGGTGCACGCCAATACCGGCGCGCTGCCCATGCTCGAGCGCCTGTCGCCGGCAGCGACCACCGCGCTGGTGCGCGCGTGCAGCCTGTACGCGCAGCTCTACAACATCGCCGAAGACCTGCACCATACCCGCCGCCGCCGCGCGCACCGCCAAGCCGGCTCCGCCCCGCAGCAGGGCAGCTTGAGCCGCGCGCTCTCGGCGCTGCACGGCGCGGGCCTGCCGCTTGCGCGGCTGACCGCGATGCTGGCAGACGCCAACGTCACCGCCGTCCTCACCGCGCACCCGACCGAGGTGCAGCGCCAGAGCGTGCTCGACGCACACCGCGCGGTACGCCGCTTCCTCTCCCGGCTGCACTACCCGGACGTGACGCCGGACGACGAGGCCGACCTCGAGCTGCGCCTGAAGCGCGCCATCCTCGCACTGTGGCAGACCTCCGAGATCCGCCACTTCCGGATGTCGGTCGCAGACGAAATCGAGAACGGCGTCGCCTACCACCCGCTGTCGTTCTTCACCGCGCTGCCGCGCATCTACGACGCGCTCGGCCGCGGCATCGCCGAGCGCTGGGGCGAGCGCCCGCGCCTGCCATCCTTCCTGCGCGTCGGCAGCTGGATCGGCGGCGACCGCGACGGCAACCCCAACGTCGACGCGTCGGTGCTGCGCCTGGCGAGCGACCGCCAGGCCGAGACCGCGTTCGCCCACTATTTCTACGAACTCTCCGGCCTCTACCGCGAATTGTCGCTATCCAGCCGCATGGTCAGCGTGTCGGCCTCGGTCGACGCACTGTCGGCGGTGTCGCCCGACGACGCCGAGAGCCGCCGCGAAGAGCCGTACCGCCGCGCGCTGGCGACCATCGAAGGGCGCCTGAGCTCGACCGCGCGGGCGTTGCACCTGCCGGTGGGCGGGCGCTGGTGCGCGGGCGAACCCTACGCCGACGCGCAGGCGGTGATCGCCGACCTCGCGCTGATCGCCGACTCGCTGGAGGCGCACGGCAGCGCCATCCTCGCCGGCGGCCGCCTGCTCAGGCTGCGCCGCGCGCTCGACGTGTTCGGCTTCTACCTGATGCCGCTCGACCTCAGGCAGCACGCCGACATCCACGCGTCGACCGTCGCCGAACTGTTCGCGCAGGCCGGGCTCGAGGAGTACCTCGCACTCGACGAAGCGGCGCGCGTGCGCGTATTGAGGCGCGAGCTGGCGACGCCGCGCCTGCTGTACTCGCCCTTCCTCGACTACAGCGCGCCGGTGCAGAAAGAGCTGGCGATCTTCCGCGAGGCCGCACGCATCAAGGCCCAACTGGGTGACGGCGCGATCACGCAGAGCATCATCTCCAACTGCGCGGCGGTCAGCGACCTGTTGGCGCTGGCGCTGCTGATGAAGGAAACCGGCCTGTTGCGCATCGTCGACGGCAGCCCGGTCGGCAGCGTCAACATCGTGCCGCTGTTCGAGACCATCGGCGACTTGCGCGCCGGCGCCGCCATCATGCGCGAGCTGTTCGCGCTGCCGTGGTACCGCCAGCTGCTGCAAAGCCGCGGCATGCTGCAGGAAGTGATGCTCGGCTACTCGGACAGCAACAAGGACGGCGGCTACCTGACCAGCCAGTGGGAGCTCTACCGCGCCGAGCAGCAACTGGTCGAAGTGTTCGCCGACGCCGGCGTGCGCCTGCAGCTCTTTCACGGCCGCGGCGGCTCGGTCGGCCGCGGCGGTGGCCCGAGCTACGAGGCGATCATCGCGCAGCCGGCCGGCTCGGTCGCCGGGCGCATCCGCATCACCGAACAGGGCGAGGTGATCACCGCCAAGTTCTCCGACCCGGACATCGCGGCGCGCAACCTGGAGGCGCTGGTCGCAGCGACCCTGGAGGCGACGCTCGCCGCAGACCGCCACGACCGCACCGACACCGCGCTGTTGTCCGAACTGTCGGCCGACGCGTACGCCGCGTACCGCGCGCTGGTCGAGATGCCGGGCTTCATGCAGTACTTCCTCGAGGCGACGCCGGTGACGGCGATTGCCAAGCTGAACATCGGCAGCCGTCCCGCCTCGCGCAAGAGCCTGACCTCGATCCGCGACCTGCGCGCCATCCCCTGGGTGTTCTCGTGGTCACAATCGCGGCTGATGCTGCCGGGCTGGTACGGCGTCGGCTCGGCGGTCGAGGCCTACCTTGCGCGCCACGGCGACGCCGGGGTCGACGCGCTGCGCGGGCTGTACCGCGACTCGCCATTCTTCCGCGTGGTGCTCTCCAACATGGAACAGGTGCTGGCCAAGGCCGACCTCGACCTCGCCCGCCGCTACGCGTCGCTGGTCGCCGACCAGGCGCTGTCGGATGCGGTGTTCTCGACCATCGAAGCCGAATGGCAGCGCACGCTGGCCGCGTTCTTCACGATCACCGGGCAAAGCCGCCTGCTCGAGCACAACCCGACGCTGGCGCGCAGCCTGGACACCCGGCTGCCCTACCTCGACGCGATGGGCGTGCTGCAGGTTGAACTCCTGCGCCGGCTGCGCGAGGACAGCGACGACGCCGAGGCGCTGTACGCAATCCACCTGACCATCAACGGCGTCGCCGCCGGGCTGCGCAACAGCGGCTGAAGCGCCGGCCTGCGGTGGCTCAGGACAGGTCCTTGCGGAACTGCCGCGGGGAAATTCCGTGCTTGGCCAGCAGCCGGTAAAACGTCGCCCGCGAGACGCCAATCTCGTGGGCGGCCAGCGCGCAGTCGCCTCCGTTGATGGACAGGGACTGCTGCAGGCTTGTCTTTTCGCCTGCTCCCCGTTGCACCCGCAGCAGGTCAGGACTCTCTGCCGGCCCTTCAAAACCCATGTCCGCCGGAGTCAGCACCCTGCCCCTGGCCATGATCAGCCCCTGGCAAATCCTGTTTTCCAGCTCGCGAACATTGCCCGGCCACGGGTAGGCCTGCATCAGGGCGAGCGCCTCGCCGGACAAGTGGCGCTCGGGCAGGCCGAACTTGTCCGCGTATTTGCGGATGAAATGCGCGGACAGCAACGGCAGGTCGCTCAGCCGCTCGCGCAACGGCGGGATGCTGATCTGGCAGACCCGCAGGCGGTGGTAGAGGTCCTCGCGGAAAGTCCGCTCCCTGATTGACTGTACAAGGTCGACGTGGGTCGCCGCGACGATTCTGGCGTCGACCTTCAGGTGTTTGCTGCCGCCAAGCCGGATGATCGTTCCCTCCTGCAGGAACCTGAGCATCGACACCTGGGCCTCGGCCGGCATGTCGCCGATCTCGTCGAGAAACAGCGTTCCGCCATCGGTCGCTTCGATATAACCGACCCGCCTCTCGTGCGCACCGGTAAACGCGCCCTTCTCGTTGCCAAACAGTTCGGACTGAACCAGGTTAGGTGCGAGGCTCCCGCAATTGACCGAAAAGAACGGACTTTTCGCCCTAGCCGAGCAATCGTGGATAAAGCGAGCGGCGAGTTCCTTGCCTGTCCCGGTCTCCCCGTGCAGCAACACGGTCACGTCCATCGCGCCGACCCTCGACAGGTCCTCCAGAAATCCAAGGAAAGCCGGATGCTCGCCGACGAAGCCGGCAACAGGTAGAGGCCGCAGTACCGGTACCCGCAAACCTGCCATGCCATAAGCGTGTCCGGCGATCGACAACAAGCGCAACAACGGTACCGGCACGGTGCAGAAATCGAAACAGAAATCGTCGACCAAGGCACGAACCCGTAAATCCTCACGCTCTTCGGGGTCGAGCAGGGCAATCCAGCGAATATGCGACGTCGAACCTTGCATCAACAGCCGTCTGCACTCGCCGACCGTAAGCCGCGTAATCCGCAGCAGCCCGACGGAAGCTTGCTGCCAGGGTGCGAATGCAATCACATCGCAGCTTGTCTGCAGCACATGCCAGCCAGCCTGCTCCAAACCTTCAGCCAGACCGAGTATGGGCACCCCGACGATCACCATACATCTGGCAGCACCAACCCGGCTGCATTCCTGTCTCGACATTTTCATGTCCTGTCCTGTCAACCCTCGCAGCATAGACGCTACCCATCCGGAGTCGAGTTATCCCATTTGATTTCCCATTAGGCGTCACGCATACCTAAAGGGTTGAGCAATTGATTAACGCAAGATGGGGAACTGCCCATGCATGAGCAAACGGGTACCTTGGCACTGCTCGCCGGCAGCATGCTGGGGCTGGCAGCCGGCCACTCACACGCCGCGCCGACACTGGCCGAGCAGGTCAGACTAATGCGGGAACAGATGCAGGCATGGGACAAGGAACGAGCCGCCAACAACGCCCAATTGAAAGCCCAGCAACAACGGATCCAGCAACTCGAGCAGCAGTTGGGCATCCGGCAGACGCCGGCAGCAGGTCAGACCACACCCGCAGCATCCCTGCAAGCGCGAACGGCCCCCGCCACGGCAGAAGAAGGCGCTCCCCATCAGGGCAATACCCCTGCAGTCAGCCAGACACCACGTGACAGCAACCCGGCGTCGCAGGCGAGGGTCGAGCAGATCGCGCAAACCTTCGACGTGCCAGGCGTGCTGACGCCCAAAGGCCAATGGACCCTGGAGCCCGCACTGCAATACAGCTACAGCTCATCGAACCGGGTTGCCCTGCTCGGCTACACCATCATCCCGGCGATCACCGTCGGACTGATCGACGTGCGGCGGGTCAACCGCGACAGCTGGATTGCCAGCGTCACCGGCCGCTACGGACTGAGCAACCGGCTCGAACTGGAAGGCCGCCTGCCCTATGTCTACCAGTCAGAAGATTCGATTCAACGCCCTCTGGGGACTGGCAGCTCACGGGATGAGGTATTCAATACGCGCGGCCACGGCATCGGCGACGCTGAGCTCGGCCTGCGCTACCAGTTCAACCAGCCGGTCGACGGTGGCCCCTATTTCATCGGCAGCCTGCGCGTGAAATCCGATACCGGCAAGGGGCCATTCGACGTCGACTACGTCTCCGATATTGACCGCGGCATCGACTACCTGAAGGAACAGCCGACCGGTAGCGGCTTCTGGGGCTACCAACTGGGCGTCTCGGCCATCCTGCCGTCCGATCCGGCGGTGCTGTTCGGCTCGCTGAACTACACATGGAACCAGAAATACGATGTCAACCAGACGCGCTGCGCACGCGGCGGCACTCAGGGGGATACCTGCAAGCCCGTTGTAATCGGGGAGGTCGACCCGGGCGACGTAATGGGATTCAGTGTCGGCGCAGGCATCGCGATCAACGAAAAATCGTCGATCAGCTTTTCCTACGAGCACAACGTGGTCGGCAAGACCAAGTTCAACGGCCAGACGCCGCCTGACGCCTACCGCGCACAGGTCGGCATGTTCCAGATCGGCTACGCGTACCGGCTGAACGAGCTCAGCACACTGAACCTGAACATCGGCATCGGTGCCACCGAAGACTCTCCGGACGCCCAGATCGCGTTGCGCATGCCTTACAACATCCTGTGAAACAGGAAGCAAGACGGCACAGACCTAAGGCCTGCGCCGCCTTGCTTTCGGCCTCACTGGTCATCAGTGCTGCAGGGTCTGGAGGACAGCCTTATTGACCTGCTCGAACATCAGCGAGCCTTGCATGGCATTCAGCAAGGGTGCAGCCACGTCTATCTGGGTGGACACCTGGATCACGCGTGCGTCGGCCGAGTTCTGCACGATCTGCTGCGGCAGCACCGTGTTCAGCAACACGCGCGTCGCACCGGGCCCCATACCGGCTACGACGGCCGGCAACTGCCCGCCGCTTCCGAGCAGCACGCCGGCAGGCAGACCGCCCCCCCCGGCCTGTTGGGTCGTCACCGTAACCTCGCCGCCACGCTTGCCCGCCATAGCGGCATCCATCAGCTTCCCGATATCGGGAATGTCCATCCGCTGCAAGGCCACCATCGCACCATCGATGGCGACCATACGCTGGATGCCGAAAGAAAAGACATTGCCGTTCGGCGAGTCGTAACGTCCGAACTGCTGCGCCAGCGCCTCGCCGGACTCTGCCCGCAACGACGACATGTCAAGCCGGTCGTCTCCCGCGGCGGCCCCGGCGCTGGCAGCACACAAGCACAACGCGGGCAAAAGGAATCTGCAATTCATTGCCGGAATTCCCGCTCAGAAGTCGCCGCTGCGCGGCAGCAGTACATAGAGGTCGGCTATCGGTGACGAACGCGCCACCGCCAGGGGCGCCGGCTCGCGCAAATGCCACTCGGCAGGCTGGTTAAAGCTCGCCTGCCCCTGCTGCTTGCGGTTGAGGATCACGAACAACACGCCGCTCCACATCTTTTCGAACTCCTTGCGCGGCAAGGCGCGTGTTCCCAACGCAGGGTCACCGACCAGCACCCGGTCGGTACTCATGCCCTTCACGACGACAAAGTGCCGGTAGCCTTGGTGGTTGAGCAGGACGATGGCCGGCACGCCCAATTCGGCCAGCTTGTAGAAAGGTACACGGTAACCGTTTGCCTCAAACCCCCGGCTCGACAGATAGCGCTTCATGTCGGCCATCGAGAAGCCGACCTGCATGATCCGCTCCTGGTCCCCGTCGGCGAACATCGCCTTGAATGTCTGTTCTTCCGTGGTCGGCTCGGCGTAATGGTAGGTGAGCAAGGTAGCCAGCGCAGCGGAGCCGCAACTGAAGTCGTAGCGCTGGCGCACAGTGTTCCTGAACACACGCTCCTTGATGCTCTGGACACCCACCCCCACCGCGCCGACTCCCGGCAGAGTCGCGACCAACGATCCGGACCACGCAGGCACAGCGCAGCACATCGAACACAGCAATAGGCTGCCTTGCAAAATGGCGCGCATGGCTCAGTACAGGCTGACGTTTAGGATGGTTGAGTTCTGGATCACGACCTGATTACCGCTGTTTTGCACCACGGTGCCGATCCCACTCATCCCCGAGAATGCATTACTCGAAATGGTGTTGGCACCCGTCACTACCGACGAGAAACTGCCGTCCCCGACCTCGGCCTCCAGGTTGGCCCGGTTCGAGATGAAGCGCAGCCTTTCCACCCGCTCACCGGCGGACTGCCCGTACTCCTGCCCCAAGTCGGTTGCCACCGGTAACTGGCTGACGTCAAGGCGCTCAATAGCAGGCTCGCCAGCGATGGCCGGCACACTGGTCAGGCAAGCGAACAACAAAGCACAGACTTGTCTCATCACGACTCCTCCAGCCCATTCCCGTCCCGGCCTACGGCCGGGACGGGTCAGGGAAAAGCCGGTTATTTGACGCTTAGATTGGACTGAACGTTGACAGACTGCTGGACCATACCGCTCAGACCGGTGTTTTGCGACACCTGGGTGATGCCGGCCGAGTTGGCCAGCGAACCACCGTCGACCGTGTTGTTACCGGTCTGCACCAGTGGCTGGGCGCTACCGCCCCAGTACGCACCCAGTCCACCCAAGGAAACCGACGCGACGCTGCCCTGCAGGTCGGCGCTGATCCAGGTGTTGATCGTCGAGGTCGTGTCGTTGTTCTGCGAATTGTCGGTCAACGTAGTCGTCGTGGTATTGAAGGAGTTGGACGCCTGCTGCGAGTTATCAGTCCGGTTCTTGGTAGTGGTCGTCGTCGTATTGTCGTTGTCCTGGTTGAAGGAGTTGGATGCCTGCTGCGAGTTGTCGGTCCGGTTCTTGGTGGTGGTGGTGGTGGTGGTGGTGGTCGTCGTCGTGTTGTCGTTGTCCTGGTTAAAGGAATTGGACGCTTGCTGCGAGCTATCCGAACTGGTCTTGGTCGACGTCGTCGTGCTGGTGTTCGTGCTTGTCGTGTTGTCGTTGTCCTGGTTGAAGGAGTTGGACGCGTGCTGCGAGCTGTCCGAACTGGACTTGGTCGACGTGCTCGTATTGGTTGCAGTGTTCGTCGCGGTGTTAGTGCTGGTGCTTGTATTCGTCGCCGTATCGTTGTCCTGGTTGAAAGAGTTGGCTGCGTGCTGCGAGCTGTCCGAGCTGGACTTGGTCGACGTATTTGTGTTGGTTGCAGTATTTGTAGCGGTATTGGTGCTGCTCTTGTTAGTCGTCGTGGTATTGAAGGAACCGGTCGCCGTATTCGAATTATCGGTCGGCGTGGATGTAGTCGTATTAGTCGCGGTGCTGGTGGTGGTATTGGTCTTGGTGACGCTGGACGTGGAGCCTTCGTTGGCGGCCGCGCCACCGTTGTCCGCGCCGACCAGATCCAAGGCAAACGCGGAAGACGTTGCAAAAGCCAGGCTCAGCGCGGAGATCATCGCAAGTTTTTTCATGACACACCTCACAGATTAGGGGGAATCAAGCATGCAAACTGCCATTGCTCCACGCCGCAACCGACCTTCGAAACGAATCCAAACCACCGTCCCTCGGCGCAGAGTCCGCGCTGTATAGCAACCCTCGTGCCAGTATGGGGAAAATAGCGTCAAGCCTCGTCCCGCTTGGCTTGTACAAGCTGGATACCCTCCTGCCACAGGGAGTTTTTCTCAAGAATGAGAAAAAACTGTCTCAATCGAGACAACCTCACGCTGTGAAAGTCTGACGCAACCACTTGCCGGCCCGAGGCCGCGAGTTGCGGTACACTGCGTGCTTTTACGGACGCGCCCATGGCACTCAAAGCCACCATCTACAAGGCCGATATCGACATCTCCGATATGGACCGCGGCTACTACGCCAGCCACAACCTGACCCTGGCCTGCCATCCCTCGGAGACCGTCGAGCGCATGATGCTGCGCATGGTCGCCTTCATCTTCAACGCGAGCGAGACGCTGGCCTTCACCAAGGACATCTGCGCCGACGACGAGCCCGCGCTGTGGCAGAAGAACTATTCGGACGAGATCGAACTGTGGATAGATCTGGGCGAGCCGGACGAGAAGCGTATCAAGAAGGCGTGCTCGCGCGCAGAACAGGTGATCGTGTACAGCCACGGCGGCCGCGCGTCCGACGTGTGGTGGCAGGCTATGGAGAGCAAGGTTGGCCGGTTCGACAACCTTTCGGTGATCGGCATCGGCCCCGAGACGCTGTCCGAGCTATCGGCGATGGCCGAGCGCAGCATGCAGCTCTGCGCCACCTTGCAGGACGGCCAGCTGTGGCTGTCCGACGGCACGCACAACGTGCTGGTCGAGGGCGTGCGCCTGAAGTCGGCTGCCCACGCGTAAGCCTTCCGCCAGACGAAAAAAAGCCGACCCGCGGGTCGGCTTTTTCATGGCTGCGCCTTGAATCAGGCGTTGGCAGCGGCGGTTTCTTCCGCCTTGGCCAGCTTCAGCGGCTTGGTCATGAAGCCCAGCACGATGGCGACAGCCAGCAGGCCTGCCGAGATCGTGAACGCCAGGCTGTAGGTGCCGGTGGTGTCCACCGCCCAGCCAGCCAGCATCGGGCCGACGAAGCCGGACACGCCCCATGCGGTGTACAGCACGCCGTAGTTGGCGCCGTAGTTCTTCAGGCCGTAGAAGTCGGCGGTGGTCGACGGGAACACCGACATCAGCGAACCGTAGGCCATGCCGGCGACGACGGTGCCGACCAGGATCATGGTGGCGTCGGTGTAGGTCGCGAACAGCATCATATTGGCGGCCTGCACGGCGAAGGCCAGCAGCATGGTGTTGGTACGGCCGATCTTGTCGGACAGCATGCCGCCACCGACGCGGCCGGAAGCGTTGGCGATCGCCAGGATCGACACCAGGTAAGCCGGGTTCAGCACGCCGGCCTGGTCGGTCGCGATCGACGCCAGGTTACCGATGATCATCACGCCGGCGGACGACGAAAACACGAACATGATCCACAGGAAGTAGAACTGACGGGTCTTCATCATTTCTTTCCAGGTCAGCTCGTGGCCCGAGGTCTTCGGTGCGGTCGGCGACAGGTTGGCCGGTGCGGCCGGGGTGTAGTCAGCCGGCGGGTTGGAGATCACGCGGGTCAGCGGCAGGCCGATCAACAGTACGGCGGCGCCCAGAATCATGAACGACTGGGAGATGCCGAAGTGTTCGATCAGGCTGGTGCACAGCGGCGCGAGGTAGACCGCGGCGAGACCGAAGCCGCCGACGGTGATGCCGGAGACCATGCCCTTCTTGGACGAGTGGAACCACTTCATCGCGGCCGGGGTCACGCAGGCGTAGGCGAAGCCGATGCCGGTGCCGACGATGCCGCCGAAGGCGATGGTCAGGCCCATCACCGAATCCTGCGGGATGAAGCTGGAGAGGATCATGCCGGCGCCGACCAGGGTCACGCCCAGGGTGATCACTTTCTTCGGACCGATACGGTCCTGCATGGCGCCTGCGGCCAGCAGCGCGATCGCCCACACCACGATGGCGACGTTGTACGGCATCGACGCGTCGGTGTTGGTCCAGCCCCAGTCGGCGACCAGCGCCTTCTTGATCACGCTCCACGCGTACAGCACGCCGATCGTGAGGTTGATACAGGTGCCGGCGACGAGGACGCCGGTAGCCTTGCTCATTTTGCTCATTTCAATGTTCCAGGTTGACAGCCCGCGGCACGCAGGGCGCGCCGCATCATGCGGATGCCACAAAAAGTGGCCCGTAAAGATCCGGCAGCGACTGACGGGCCGGATCCCGAAAGCGCGCCATTCTAATCAGGCTTCTGGATTTGAGCAACGTAATATTATTGTTTTCTAACAGGCTATTATGCCGCGATGAAAATAATTCCCCGCAAGCCCGATTTGCATCCCTCTGATGCCATATGGGTCAGGCGGGCAAGGCGCCGCCGCGGCCGCCGCGACGGGCCCACAGCTTCTCGTGCATGAAGTAGGCGAAAGTGTTGGCCAGGGGCTCGACCAGCGCGAGCAGGCCAGCCAGCGCGACGCTGCCGGTCAGCAGCCAACCCAGGCCGAAAGCGACCGTGAAATGGCACAGCGCAAAGGTCGCCGTCTTGGCCAGTTCGACGTGGCGCAGCGGCGTACGCGCGAGCAGGCGAGCCCACGCCTTGTCGTGGAAGTGGTAGGTGACGGTGTTGGTCAGCGGCTCGGCCAGCGCCATCGCGCCGGAGATGGCGAAGCTGCCGGTCAGCAGGTAGGCGACGCCGAAGGCGACCGTGAAGTGGGTCGCGGCAAAGGTGAGGGTCTTGGTCATGGCGTCGTCTCCGGTAATCTTTCCGTAGATGATAACCATTCTCATCTTTATCGCCAATTGAATGTCGCTAAGGGCGGATAGCCTCCACCCGGCGCGCGTGCCCTGCCCCGTCCAGCCGTAGCTCGCCGCGCGCGGCCAGCACCTGCAGCCGCCAGAACAGGAAGAGGTCGCCGACGAAGGCGTGGTCGATGCCGCCCATCGCCTCGCCGACCAGCCGCGCCGCGCTGACGCTGCCATGCCGGGCCAGCATCTCCAGCAGCACGCTGTCGTAGCACGACAGCGGACGGCCCTGCAGCACGCCGTCCACCACTTCGCGCACGCCGTCCCCGCTGTCCTGCCAGTGCGCCCACTCCGCCGCTAGCGCCTGGCGCTCACCGGCGCCAAGCAGGCGGGCGCAGCCACTCAGCGCGGCCAGCTCAGCCGGACTGAACAAGCCGACCGCCCACAAGCCGGGGCGAGGCGTGTCCAGATGCAGGCTGACGTCGACCACCCGCAGTTCACACTGCGCCGGGCATTGCGCGGCGAGCAGGCGCAACAGCAGCGCGTCGCCGGCATGGTTGCCCACCCACACCGTCAGCGGCGTGCCCTGCTCCCACGCCTGCAGCAAGGCCCGGCAGGCGGCGGCACGCTCGCGCTGCCACGCCTCGTCCCAGTCCGGCCCTGCGTGCGGGTAGGCCTGCAACAGGCGCAGCCAGTGCGCGGTGCGCAGTTGCGGGTCGACCTGGTCGGCGTCGGCCAGCGGCCCGTTGCCGAGGTCGTCCGGCCAGCCCAGCACCGTGCCGGCAAGCCGGCCGCCGGCGCACAACGTCTCGAGCGTATCGGCGGCGGCGCCGCCACTGGTCACGTGCAGCATCAGACCTTCTGGTCCATTTCGAGCGCCGGGGTGCCGGCCGCCTGCGCGACAATGCGCGCGGGCACGCCGGCGACCGTGGTATTGGCCGGCACGTCGTCGAGCACCACGCTGCCGGCGCCGACCTTGGCGCAATCCCCGACACGGATATTGCCGAGGATGGCAGCGCCCGCGCCTATCATCACGCCGTCGCCGATCTTGGGGTGGCGGTCGCCGCGCTGCTTGCCCGAGCCGCCCAGCGTCACGCCGTGCAGCAAGGACACGTTGTTGCCGATCACCGCGGTCTCGCCGACCACCACGCCTGTGCCGTGGTCGAGCATCACGCCGTAGCCGATGCGTGCGGCCGGGTGGATGTCGGCGCCCATCACCTCGGAGATGCGGTTCTGCAGGAAGTAGGCGAGCGTGCGCCGCCCCTGCTGCCACAACCAGTGGGTGACGCGCTGGCTCTGGATCGCGTGGAAGCCCTTGAAGTAGAGCAGTGGCGCCGAGTAGCTGTCGCACGCCGGATCGCGCTCGAAGCAGGCGTGGATGTCGGCGCGCACCGCGCCGATGATGGTGTCGTCGGCGGCGAGCGCCTCGTGGAACAGCTCCATCAGCGCGCGCGCGTCCATCACCGGGCTGGCGAGCTTGCTGGACAGGTGGAACGCCAGCACGTCCTCCAGCGAGGCGTGCCTGAGTACGGTCATGTGCAGGAAGCTGGCGAGCAGCGGCTCCTCGCGTGCCGCCTGTGCGGTTTCGGACAGGATGGCGCGCCACAGCGCGTCATCGCGGATTTCGTTCATGCCTTGCCTTTCAATGCCGTGGGCGGGCCAGATGGCCCACGCAAAAAGCCACGGATACACCCAAAACGCGCGGCGGGCAAGCCGCGCTACAGCAGGACGACGTCGAACTGCTCCTGCGTGTACGTCGTCTCGACCGACAGCGACACCGGCTTGCCGATGAAGTCGACCAGCATCGCCAGGCTCTGCGACTCCTCGTCGAGGAACATGTCGATCACCGGCTGCGCGGCGAGGATGCGGAAGCCCTTGGCGTCGAACTTGCGCGCCTCGCGCACGATCTCGCGCTGGATCTCGTAGCAGACGGTTTGCGCGGTCTTGATCTGGCCGCGCCCCTGGCAGGTCGGGCACGGCTCGCACAGCACGTGGGCGAGGCTCTCGCGGGTGCGCTTGCGGGTGATCTCGACGAGGCCCAGGCTGGTGAAACCGTTGAGGGTGACCCGGGTGCGGTCGCGCGCCAGCGCCTTGGCCAGTTCACCCAGCACCGCCTGGCGGTGCTCCTCGCTGTCCATGTCGATGAAGTCGACGATGATGATGCCGCCCATATTGCGCAGGCGCAGCTGGCGGGCGATCGCGTACGTCGCCTCCATATTGGTCTTGAAGATGGTCTCGTCGAAGTTGCGGGTGCCGACGAAGCCGCCGGTGTTCAGGTCTATGGTGGTCATCGCCTCGGTCTGGTCGATGATCAGGTAGCCGCCGAACTTCAGGTTGACCCGGCGCGAGAGCGCCTTCTCGATCTCCGCCTCGATGCCGTGCAGCTCGAACAGCGGGCGGTTGCCGCTGTAGCGCTCGATCTTGCCGGCGGCCGACTGCACGTACTGCTCGGCGAACTCGACCATGCGCTCGTAGTTCTCCGTCGAGTCGACGATGATGCTGCCGGTGTGGTCGCTGACCATGTCGCGCAGCACGCGCACCGCCAACGGCAGGTCCTCGTACAGCATCGACTGCGCGGGCAGCGTCTGCGACTTGGCACGGATGTCGGCCCACAGCCGCGACAGGTAGTCGATGTCGGCGGCTAGTTCGCGGTTGCTCGCCGTCTCGGCGCTGGTGCGCACGATATAGCCGCGCGGCGAACCCTCCGGCAGCAGGTTCTCCATGCGCGCCTTCAGGCTCTGCCGCTCCGAGTCGCTCTCGATCTTCTGCGACACGCCGATATGCTCGTCCTGCGGCAGGTGGACGAGGAAACGCCCGGCCAGCGAGATCTGCGTCGACAGGCGGGCGCCCTTGGTGCCGATCGGGTCCTTGATCACCTGCACCAGCACGGTCTGCCCCTCGAACAGCATGCGCTCGATGCGCTGCGGCTCGGTCGGGTGCTGGCGCTGCTCGAGCACGTCGGCGATGTGCAGGAAGGCCGCGCGCTCGAGGCCGATCTCGACGAAGGCGCTCTGCATGCCCGGCAGCACCCGCTTGACCTGGCCCAGGTAGATGTTGCCGACGATGCCGCGGCTGGCCGCGCGTTCGATGTGCAGTTCCTGCACCACCGAGTCCTCGAGCACGGCGACCCGCGTCTCCTGCGGAGTAATGTTGACGAGGATCTGCTCCTGGGGCCGCTGGATATCGCGCGGCAGGGGGATGGTCTGGTGCAGCATGGCGCGCCTCACGGGAAAGTCAGGCCGAAGGCCGTCAGCAGGCCGGCCGTCTCAAAGAGCGGCAAGCCCATCACGCCGGTGAAGCTGCCGTCGATGCGGCGCACGAACACCGCCGCCCGCCCCTGGATGCCGTAGGCGCCGGCCTTGTCGAACGGCTCGCCGCTGCCGATGTAGCGGGCGATGTCGTCGTCGGAGAGTTCGCGGAACCACACCTCGGTCACGCTGGTGGCCAGCTCCAGCCGGCCGTCCTGGCGGATGGCGACGCTGGTCACCACCTGGTGGCTGCGCCCGGAGAACGCGCGCAGCATGCGTGCGGCGTCAGCGGCGTCGGCAGGCTTGCCGAAGATCTCGCCGTCCTGCACCACCGTGGTGTCGGCCGACAGCAGCGGGCGCGACGGCAGGCCGCAGCGCTCCGCCACCGCCCAGCCTGCGTCGGCCTTGGCGCGCGCCAGCCGCTCGGTGTACGCGACGGCGTCCTCGCCCGGCAGCACCGACTCGTCGATGTCGGCGTGGATGCGCTCAAAGTTGACGCCGAGCTGCTCGAGCAGCTCGCGCCGGCGCGGGCTGGCCGACGCCAGATAGATCCGCGAGTCCGATAAAGTCATGGTTGCCCATCCCGAAATATTGAATCGTCACAAGGTTACCAGAGCAGGGACAGGGGCGGATAGCGACGCTGCCGCGCCACAAAAGAAAACGGCCGCACGAGGCGGCCGTTATTGCTGGCGATACGGTCAGGCCAGGCGGCCGTGACACTGCTTGTACTTCTGCCCCGAGCCGCACGGGCAAGGGTCGTTGCGGCCGATGCGGATGCCCTGCGCGGCCAGCGCGTCGGGCGACAGCGGGTTCTCTTCGCCGCCCTCGAGCGCGGAGCCCGGCTCGGCGTGCAGCGCGGTGCCGTGCACCTCGTGCGGCGCGACCGCCTCGGCGTCCGCCTCGGTGCGCACCTGCACCGTCATCAGCACGTTGGTCACGCTCTTCTTGATCCGCTCGAGCATGCCGGCGAACAGCTCGAACGCCTCGCGCTTGTACTCCTGCTTCGGGTTCTTCTGCGCGTAGCCGCGCAGGTGGATGCCCTGGCGCAGGTGGTCCATCGCCGCCAGGTGCTCGCGCCAGTGGTTGTCGAGCATCTGCAGCACCAGCGAGCGCTCGAACTGGCGCATCGCCGCGTCGCCGGCCAGCTCGACCTTGGCCTGGTAGGCGTCGGCGGCAAGCTTCAGGATGCGCTCCTTGATCACCGGGATGTCGATCGCCTGCTCGTTGGCGATCCAGCCGGCGATGTCGGCCTTCAGCAGGTACTCGCCTTCCAGCGCGGCCTCGAGGCCGGCGACGTCCCACTGCTCTTCCATCGACTCCGGCGGCAGGTAGAGGTCGACCAGGTCGGCGAGCACGCCCTCGCGCATATTGGTGACGATCTCGCTGACGTCCTCGTCCTCGAGGATCTCGGCGCGCTGGCCGTAGATCACCTTGCGCTGGTCGTTGGCGACGTCGTCGTACTCGAGCAGCTGCTTGCGGATGTCGAAGTTGCGGCCTTCGACCTTGCGCTGCGCGTTCTCGATCGAACGGCTCACCCACGGGTGCTCGATCGCCTCGCCTTCCGGCATCTTCAGCTTTTCCATGATCGCGCCGACGCGGTCGGACGCGAAGATGCGCAGCAGCGGGTCTTCCAGCGACAGGTAGAAGCGGCTGGAGCCCGGGTCGCCCTGGCGGCCGGAACGGCCGCGCAGCTGGTTGTCGATGCGGCGCGACTCGTGGCGTTCGGTGCCGACGATGTGCAGGCCGCCGGCGGCGAGCACCGCGTCGTGGCGCTGCTTCCACTCGGCGCGGATCGCCGCGACCTTCGCCGCCTTGTCCTCGTCGGACAGCGAGGCATCCGTCTCGACCGCCTTGATTTCCGGCTCCGGGTTGCCGCCGAGCACGATGTCGGTGCCGCGGCCGGCCATATTGGTGGCGACGGTGACCATCCCCGCGCGGCCCGCCTGCACGACGATGTCGGCCTCGCGCGCGTGCTCCTTGGCGTTGAGCACGTTATGCGGGATCTTGGCGCGGGTCAGTTCGCCCGAGATCAGCTCGGAGTTCTCGATGCTGGTGGTGCCGACCAGCACCGGCTGGCCGCGCGACACGCAGTCGCGGATGTCGGCGATGATCGCGTCGTACTTTTCCTTGGCGGTGCGGTACACCTTGTCGTGGGTATCCTTGCGCACCATCGGCTTGTTGGTCGGGATCACCACGGTTTCCAGGCCGTAGATCTGCTGGAACTCGTACGCCTCGGTGTCGGCGGTACCGGTCATGCCGGAGAGCTTGCGGTACAGGCGGAAGTAGTTCTGGAAGGTGATCGACGCCAGCGTCTGGTTCTCGCGGTTGATCTGCACGCCTTCCTTCGCCTCGACGGCCTGGTGCAGGCCCTCGCTCCAGCGGCGGCCCGCCATCAGGCGGCCGGTGAACTCGTCGACGATCACGATCTCGCCGTCCTGCACCACGTAGTGCTGGTCCTTATGGAACAGCGCGAACGCCTTGAGCGCGGCCATCAGATGGTGCATCAGCGTGATGTTGGCGGCCGAGTACAGGCTGTCACCCTCCTTGAGCAGGCCCAGCTGCTCGAGGATCTCCTCGCAGTGCTCGTGGCCGGCCTCGGACAGCATCACCGAATGCGCCTTCTCGTCGACCCAGTAGTCGCCCTCGCCGTCCTCGGTTTGCTGGCGCTTGAGCAGCGGCGGCACCGCGTTCATCTTCTGGTACATCGCGACGTTGTCTTCGGCCGGGCCGGAGATGATCAGCGGCGTGCGCGCCTCGTCGATCAGGATGGAGTCGACCTCGTCGACCACCGCGAAGGCGAGCTTGCGCTGCACCTTCTCGCTGGTGGCGAACACCATGTTGTCGCGCAGGTAGTCGAAACCGAATTCGTTGTTGGTGCCGTAGGTGATGTCGGCGGCGTAGGCGGCCTGCTTGACGTCGTGCGGCATCTGGCTGAGGTTCACGCCGACGCTCAGGCCGAGGAAGTTGTACAGCTTGCCCATGATCGCGGCGTCGCGGCTGGCCAGGTAGTCGTTGACGGTGATCACGTGCACGCCTTCACCGGTCAGCGCGTTCAGGTAGGCCGCCAGCGTCGCCACCAGCGTCTTGCCCTCGCCGGTGCGCATCTCGGCGATCTTGCCGTCGTTGAGCACCATGCCGCCGATCAGCTGCACGTCGAAGTGGCGCATGCCCAGCACGCGGCGGCTCGCCTCGCGGCACACCGCGAAGGCCTCGGGCAGGAGCGCCTGCACCGACTCGCCCTTGGCGATCCGCTCACGGAATTCCGGCGTCTTGCCGGCGAGCGCCTCGTCCGACAAGGCGCGCATACCGTCTTCCAGGGCGTTGATGCGCGCCACCGTCTGCCGGTATTGCTTGATCAGCCGGTCGTTGCGGCTGCCGAAAACCTTCTTGAGTAGCGTCGAAATCATTGAGGGATCCACAAGGGCCCGCGGGCCAGAAAAATGGGGTGAATTTTAGCACAAGCCGAACATGGGTTATGGGGGCAGGCTTGCGTTGCATCAAGATGGCTTGCGCAAATGGCAAGCAAAACCCCGCCGCGCGGGCCAAACAAACAGGATAGACGGCAGCGCTCAGCGCGGCGGCGTCCCGTCCTTGTCCTTGCCGTGGCCGATGAGCATCACCCACAGGTGGAAGGCGAGGCCGGCGAGCGGCACCACCGCCAGCAGGATGACGAAGAACCATTCGAAGGGGGTCATAAGGTCGGTCACGGCATGGCCCTGCATGATGCGGAAATAGCCATGCTACACGGATAAATCGGCGCGACCAATCGGTCGCGCCGGCAGCCGTAAAGGTTTAGAAACGCAACTCGACCCGCTCCGTCTCCGGCTCGGCCTGGCAGGCCAGCGTCCAGCCCTCGGCCAGATCGGCGTCGGTCAGCACCTGGTTCTCGCGCAGCTTCACCCTGCCCTCGGTCACCTTGCACTTGCACGCGCCGCAAGCGCCGGCACGGCAGGCGGACGGCGGCGTGAGCCCGGCGCGCTCCATGCTTGCGAGCAGCACTTCGCCTGGCCGGGCCTCGACGCTTTGCGTCTGCCCGCCCAACGCCACCTGCAGCGTCGCCGCGCGGCCCGCGCCCGCCGGCGCCCGTACCTGCCCGAAACGCTCGACATGGACGCGCGCAGCGTCGACCCCCAGGTTGGCCAGCGCCGCCTCGGCCGCCTGCATGAACGGCACCGGCCCGCACACGAAGGCCTGCGCGTGCGTCCAGCCCTGCAGCAGGGTCGCGAGGGAGGCCGCGTCCAGCACGCCGGACACGGCGTCGAAGTGGTGGTGCACCGACAGCCGCTCGGGATGCTGGGCGCGCAGGCGTTCGAGCTCGGCAGCGAAGATGACCGACGCCGCGTCGCGGTTGGCGTAGACCAGGTGCACCCGCGCGTCGCCGTGGGAGAGCGCGTCCTGCAGCAAGGACAACACCGGCGTGATGCCGCTGCCGGCGGCGATGAGCAGCCGGTCGTCCGCGTAACCGTCGGCGACGAAATTGCCCGCCGGCGGCAGCACCTCCAGCGAGTCGCCGGCCTTCAGTTCGCTGTTGAGCCAGTTCGACACCCGGCCGCCGGCCACCCGTTTGACGGTGACGCGCGGTTGCAGCGCGCCCGGTGCGCTGGAAAACGAATAGCAGCGCCACTGCTTGCCTTCAGCCATGGGCGCGGCCAGCGTCAGGAACTGGCCGGCGCGGTAGGCAAACCGCTCGCGCAGCGCGGCCGGCACGTCGAACAGGATGCTGACGGCGTCGGCGCTCTCGCGGCGGACATCGGCCACGCGCAGCGCCAGCGTGCCGCTGTTGGCTACCCCGCCGTCCGACGGGCCGGCCGGCGGCTGCGGGGCCGGGCCTGCCGGCGGAGTCGGGCTGCCACCGAGCATCGCCCACGCCTGACGGCGGCGGTAGAGGAGCAGCCAGCCCAGGTGCAGGCCGACCAAGGTGAGCGTCACGTTGGCCAGCCACTCGTGCACCTCGTCGGCGTCCTTCAGCAAACCACCGCCACCCTCGTCGTAATCGCCGTCGTCGTCGGCCTGCGCCGCCGGGATCACCGTCGACAGCCCTTCGGACAGCGCCGCGCGGTTGTCGATCATCGTCACGCCTATGGTCAGGGTGGAGACAAAGCCCAGCACCAGCCCCACCGTCAGCAGCTTGCCGGCGAGCGCGTTACCCGGCTTCTTCCATTGCGCGGCAGGCGGCAGCAGTGCAGGAAAGCCGCGGCTGCGGGCGATGGCCAGCACGAGGCGCACGGCCAGCAGCGCGATCAGGCCGTAGCCCAACCACACATGCGCAAGTTCGGCGTCGTCACCGGTCAGGTAGGCCGCGCCAAAGGCGATGGCCAGCAGCCAGTGGTAGAGGCGGAAACGTGAGAACGGCTTCATCGGTGGGCTCCTGTCGTCTTGTGGATGCCCCGAGTGTGCCGGCGCTGCCTTAAGCCACGATTAAGTACGATACCAAATGCATTTTAAGCTGGCGTTAAGGTCGGCCAAGCATCCTGATGGCATTGAACGACCAGGAGCCCGATCATGATGCGTCACCTCACCCTCTGTCTTGCCGTATTCGCCAGCACCAGCACGCTGGCCGCCACGCCCGCCGAACTGCTCAAGGCTTACGAGCAGCAGGCGCGCAGCGAAAACCCGGCCTTCGCCGGCTTTTCCGCCAGCCGCGGCAAGGCGTTGTACTACAGCCAGTCGCAGGCCAGTGGCAAGACCATGAGTTGCACCACCTGCCACAGCGCCGACCCGAAAAAGGCAGGCAAGACGCCGGCCTTCCGCACACTGGCACCGCTCGCGCCAGCGGCCGAACCCACCCGCTTCACCGACGCCAAGAAGGTCGAGAAATGGTTCCGCCGCAACTGCGACGACGTGTTCAAGCGCGCGTGCACGACGCAGGAGAAGGGCGACTTCGTCAGCTGGATCGTCAGCGTCCGCTAAAGGAGAACCGCATGCGCATCCCCATTCTCACCCTCTGTGCACTGTCGCTCGCCGGCGGCTTCGCGCTGGCCGACGACGACCACCACGGCGGCAAGAAATACAAGCGGCCCAAGCAGCTCGCCGTGCCCTTGTCTGCCCCCAAGGTGTGGACCGCCGAGTGCGGCAGCTGCCATATCGCCTACCCGCCGGGGCTGCTGCCGCCGGCGGCGTGGAAGCAGCAGATGGACACGCTGAAGCACCACTACGGCAGCAACGCGACGCTGGACAAGGCCGACGAACAGGCAATCCGCGACTTCCTCGCCTTTGCGTCGCAGGCGAACCGGCTACCGCTCGAGCCCTCACCCAAGGCCGGCGAGCCGCCGCGCATCACCACCACGCGCTGGTTTATCCGCAAGCACGACGAAGTCACCGCCGAGCAGTGGCGGCGCAAGTCGGTGGGAAGCAAAGCCAACTGCCAGGCCTGCCACGCCGGTGCAGAGAAGGGCGATTTCGACGACGACCGCGTGCAGATCCCCCGTTAGCGCGCACAAGCAAAAAGCCGCCAGCAGGCGGCTTTTGCGAAAAGGCGCGGTACGCTTAGCGCACGATCTGCGCGAGCTCGCCCTTCATGTAGCGGTTGGCCATGGTGTCGAGGTTGACCGCCTTGATCTTGCTTGCCATGCCGCAGGCGCCGAACGCCTCGTAGCGGGCGATGCAGATGTCGCGCATCGCGTTGGTCGAGGCGATCAGGAACTTGCGCGGGTCGAATTCCTTCGGGTTCTGCGCGAGGAAGCGGCGTACCGCGCCGGTGGACGCCAGGCGCAGGTCGGTGTCGATGTTCACCTTGCGCACGCCGTGCTTGATGCCTTCGACGATTTCCTCGACCGGCACGCCGTAGGTCTCGCCCAGATCGCCGCCGAACTCGTTGATGATCTTGAGCCACTCCTGCGGCACGCTGGAGCTGCCGTGCATCACCAGGTGGGTATTCGGGATGCGCGCGTGGATTTCCTTGATGCGGTCGATGCGCAGCACGTCGCCGGTCGGCTTCTTGCTGAACTTGTACGCGCCGTGGCTGGTGCCGATGGCGATCGCCAACGCATCCACGCCGGTGTCCTTGACGAAGCGGGCGGCTTCTTCCGGGTCGGTCAAGAGCTGGCTGTGGTCGAGCACGCCCTCGGCGCCGACGCCGTCTTCCTCGCCGGCCATGCCGGTTTCCAGACTGCCCAGGCAACCGATTTCACCTTCCACCGACACGCCGCAGGCGTGGGCGAAATTCACCACGGTGCGGGTGACGTCGACGTTGTAGCCGTAGTCGGCCGGGGTCTTGCCGTCGCTCTTGAGCGAGCCGTCCATCATCACCGACGAGAAGCCCAGCTGGATCGAGCGCTGGCACACGTCCGGGCTGGTGCCGTGGTCCTGGTGCATCACCACCGGGATATGCGGGAATTCCTCGATCGCGGCCAGGATCATGTGGCGCAGGAACGGCGCGCCGGCGTATTTGCGCGCGCCGGCCGAAGCCTGCACGATCACCGGCGCGTCGCACTTGTCGGCCGCTTCCATGATGGCGCGCATCTGCTCGAGGTTGTTTACGTTGAACGCCGGCAGGCCGTAGGAAAATTCGGCCGCGTGGTCCAGCAGCTGTCGCATCGAAACGAGTGCCATGTCTATCAGACTCCAACTGGGGTAGCGAATGGCGGGCGCGTGCCCGCCGTCTGTTCAAATTCTAGTGCCGCGAGACCGCAGTCAGCGCGACGCCTGCCGCGCCGAAGGCGGTGCCGGCCGCGCGGTTCATCCACTTGAGCCGCGCCGGGCTGGCGAGCCAGTGGCGCAAACGCGCGCCGCCGCCGGCGTAGGCAAACTGCCACGCGGTCTCGATCACGTAAAAGGTCACCGCCAGCACCGCCAGTTGCGGCGCCTGCGGCAGCCGCGCGTCCATGAACTGCGGGAACAGCGCGGCGAAAAACACGAAAGCCTTGGGATTGCTCATCGCCACCAGAAAACCGGTCGCGAAGCGGCGCCACGCCGGCCCCTCGGGCGCGCTGTCGTCACCAGCGTTCAGCGGCGTCGGCGGCGCACGCCAGGTCTTGATGCCCAGATAGATCAGGTAGGCGGCACCGGCGTACTTCACCACCGAGAACGCCAGCTCCGACGCGGCGAGCAACGCGCCCAAGCCCGCCGCCGACGCGGCCATGATCAGGCCAAGCGCCGACAGCAGGCCGAGCAGGGTCGGCACCGTGTGGCGTACCCCGTAGCGGATGCCGTGGTTCAGCGCGAGCAGCATGTTCGGCCCCGGCGTCGCCGAGACGAAAAATACCGTCACTACATATAACAGCCAGGTATCCAGTGGCATCGCTACGCCCAAGGTATGGTTTGATCCGGCAGTTTATGCGATGTGCGCGAGCAAGGCCATGCGGCCCTCACCCCCAGCCCCTCTCCCGCAAGCGGGCGAGGGGAGAGGCTGCCGCAAAACAGTCTTCGTTTGCAGCTAGCAAACAAACCTACCCAATCCCTCTCCCGCCCGCGGGAGAGGGTGGCCCGAAGGGCCGGGTGAGGGTCAGGCGCGCGCGGCCAGGATCGCCACCGCCGGCAGCTCCTTGCCCTCGAGGAACTCAAGGAAGGCGCCGCCGCCGGTCGAGATGTAGCTGATCTTGTCGGTCACGCCGAACTTGGCAATCGCTGACAGGGTGTCGCCACCACCGGCGATGGAGAACGCCTTGGAGTCGGCAATCGCCTCGGCCAGCGCGCGGGTGCCGTGGCTGAACTGTTCGAATTCAAACACGCCAACCGGGCCATTCCATACCACGGTGCCGGCCTTGGCTACGATCTCGGCCAGCTCTTTGGCTGAATCCGGGCCGATGTCGAGGATCATGTCGTCGCGGGTGACGTCGGCCACGTTTTTCAGCGTGTCTTCGGCGTTCTCGGAGAACGCCGGCGCGACCACCACGTCGGTCGGCAGCGGCACGTCGCCGCCGCGCGCGCGGATCTTCTCGATCACCTTCTTCGCCTCGCCGACCAAGTCGGCCTCGGCCAGCGACTTGCCGATGTTCTTGCCTTCGGCCAGCAGGAAGGTGTTGGCGATGCCACCGCCGACGATCAGCTGGTCGACCTTGTCGGCCAGCGTCTCGAGGATGGTCAGCTTGGTCGATACCTTGGAGCCGGCGACAATCGCCACCAGCGGGCGCGCCGGCGCCTGCAGCGCGCGGCCCAGCGCCTCCAGTTCGGCGGACAGCAGCACGCCCGCGCAGGCGGCCGGCGCGAACTTGGCGACCGCGTGGGTGGACGCCTCGGCGCGGTGCGCGGTGCCGAAGGCGTCGTTGACGAACAGGTCGCACAGGCTGGCGTAAGCCTTGCCCAGATCCTCGTTGTTCTTCTTTTCACCCTTGTTCAGGCGCACGTTCTCCAGCATCACCACGTCGCCGGCCTTAAGTTCGATACCGTTCTGCCAGTCGGCGACCACCTTGACCTGCTGCGCCAACAGTTCGGACAGGCGCGCGGCGACCGGCGCGAGGCTGTCTTCCGGCTTCGGCTCGCCCTCGGTCGGACGGCCGAGGTGGGTCATCAGGATCACCGCAGCACCGGCCTTCAGGCAGTGCAGGATGGACGGCAGCGACGCGCGGATACGGGTGTCGTCACCGATCACGCCGTTCTTTACCGGTACGTTCATGTCGACGCGGATCAGCACGCGCTTGCCGGCCAGCGCCTGTTCGGTCAGCTTCTTGAATTGCATGTTCGCTCCATCAGCAAGGGAGAGTCGGAAATGAGGAACAGGTTTCTGGAAAACCGTTTCCCGATGGCCGCTCGTGCCTCGGTATGTGTGGCATTTGTGGGGTGGCTTGGCACGTAGGGTGGGTTAGGCCGCAGGCCGTAACCCACCAAATACCCACCAACGCCACCACATGGTGGGTTACGCCGCCGCAGGCGGCTAACCCACCCTACAAAATCGTCAACCCATCCCGCCAATATCTTCGTCCGGGGCACCGCATGTGGCACGTAGCACGTAGCACGTAGGGTGGGTTAGGCCGCAAGCCGTAACCCACCAAATACCCATCAATCACCCACCAACGCCACCACCACATGGTGGGTTACGGCGGCGTTGCCGCCTAACCCACACTACTCGCGGACCGAGCGCGGCAAGCGAAGCGGCGCGAGGGAATAGGCGGCGTAACCCACAAGATTCATCCAGTAATCAATCCGGCCCGCCAATATCGTCGTCCGGGGCGTTGCCCCAATCGGCCGGATAAAACCCTTGTGCAACTTGGCGGTGGAAGGTCGAATACGGCCAGTCGGCCACCCGCTCCACCCAGCCGTGTTTCACCGGGTTGTAATGCACATAATCCACATGCCGCGCGAAGTCGTTTTCGTCGCGGATCAGGTGTTCCCAATAACGTCGTTGCCAGATGCCGCGCTCGCCGTGCTTCAGACGCGAGGCCGAGCAGGCTTCGCTGGCAGGCAAGGCCCGACTGAAGCCGGACTTGATCAGCCGCCAGCGGGCGGAGAAGTCGGCGTCGCCCTCGGGCAGTTCGATCACGCAGTGCAAGTGTTCGGGCAACACCACCCACGCGTGGATGGTGAACGGGTAGTCCCGTCTGACCTTGCCGACCGCTGCGCGCAGCAGGTCGATGTGTTCGACCAATAGTCGGTTTCCGTGCCGCTCAAGCAGCGTCACGGTGAAGAAATACGTTCCACCGGGCCGCCACAGGCGGCGGTAGTCGGACATGGTGTTTTCGCTTGTGCCGGGTAGCCGGGTAGGGTGGGTTAGGCGGCAAGGCCGCCGTAACCCACCGACCGGATGGAGGAGTGGTGGGTTACGGCCTGCGGCCTAACCCACCCTACCCCACACCCGCTATTCAACTCAGCAGTTGAACATCGCCTTGGCGGTGCGCAGCATCTGCTGGCAGAAGCCCCACTCGTTGTCGTACCACGCCAGTACCTTGACCATATTGCCGTTGGAGACCTTGGTCAGGGTCGCGTCGAAGGTCGACGCTTCGGTGCTGTGGTTGAAGTCGCCGGAGACCAGCGGCAGCGTGTTGTAGCCGAGTACACCCTTCATCTTGCCTTCGGCGGCTTCCTTGACGATGGCGTTCACTTCGTCGACCGAGGTGTCGCGGCCGGCTTCGAAGGTCAGGTCGACCAGCGACACGTTGATGGTCGGCACGCGCACGGCGAAGCCGTCGAGCTTGCCCTTCAGTTCCGGCAGCACGAGACCAACGGCCTTGGCGGCGCCGGTCTTGGTCGGGATCATGTTCTGGGTGGCGGAACGGGCTCGGCGCAGGTCCTTGTGGCGCACGTCGGTCAGCACCTGGTCGTTGGTGAACGCGTGGATGGTGGTCATCAGGCCCTTTTTGAGGCCGATGGTGTCGTTCAGCGCCTTGGCGACCGGGGCCAGGCAGTTGGTGGTGCACGAAGCGTTGGAGACGACGGTCATGTCGGCACGCAGCACGTCGTGGTTCACGCCGAACACGACGGTGGCGTCGACGTCATCCCCGCCCGGGGCGGAGATCAGCACCTTCTTGGCGCCGGCGTCGATGTGCGCCTGGCACTTCTCCTTGCTGGTGAACGCGCCGGTGCACTCGAGCACCAGGTCGACGTTCAGCGCCTTCCACGGCAGTTCGGCCGGGTTGCGGGTGGAGAAGAACGGGATGCGGTCGCCGTCGACGATCAGGTGGCCGTCGTCGTGCGAAACCGGGGTGGCGAAGCGGCCGTGCACCGAGTCGAACGCGGTCAGGTGCGCGTTGGTCGCCAGGTCGCCCGAGGCGTTGACGGCAACGATCTCGAAGTCGCCACGCATGTTGTATTCGTAGATGGAGCGCAGGGCCTGACGGCCGATGCGGCCGTAACCGTTGATCGCGACGCGGATGGTCATCTTGTAGAGTCTCCGAAAGTTGAGAAGCCACGCTGGGGGTGGCGGATCGAAACCAGAAAAAAGGCCGCCCCTGCCGGGGCGGCCTGTTCGTCAAGCAATGACGCTGCGGGTCTTGGCGACCACGTTGTCGACGGTGAAGCCGAATTCCTTGAAGAGCTGCGGCGCGGGCGCCGACTCGCCGAAGGTGTCCATACCGACCACGTCGCCTTCCAGGCCGACGTACTTGCGCCAGAAGTCGGAGATGCCCGCTTCGATGGCGACGCGCGGCACGCCCGGCAGCAGGACGCTGGCCTGGTAGGCCTTGTCCTGGCGATCGAACACGTTGGTCGACGGCATCGACACCACGCGCACGGCGACGCCTTCGGCAGCCAGCGCTTCCTGCGCCTTCAGCGCCAGTTCGACTTCGGAGCCGGTGGCGATCAGCACGGCCTTCGGCGACTCGGCGTCGCGCAGCACGTAGCCGCCGCGGGCGATCGCTTCGATCTGCGCCGCGTCGCGCGGCACGAACGGCAGGTTCTGGCGGCTGAGGATCAGGTTGCTCGGACGCTTGCCCTGCTCGATCGCGTGCGCCCACGCCACCGCGGTTTCCATGGTGTCGCACGGACGCCAGGTGTCCATGTTCGGGATGTAGCGCAGCGTCGCGGTCTGCTCGACCGGCTGGTGGGTCGGGCCGTCTTCGCCCAGGCCGATCGAGTCGTGGGTGAACACGAAGATCGGGTTGATCTTCATCAGCGCGGCCATGCGCAAGGCATTGCGCGCGTACTCGCTGAACATCAGGAAGGTGCCGCCGTACGGGCGCAGGCCGCCGTGCAGCGTCATGCCGTTCATGATGGCGGCCATGCCGAATTCGCGCACGCCGTAGCTGATGTAGTTGCCGTTACCGTCGGCGTCGATCCATTCGGAGCCCGACCAGTTGGTCAGGTTGGAGCCGGTCAGGTCGGCCGAACCGCCGACGAACTCGGGGAACAGCGGCGAGAACGCCTCGATGGCGATCTGGCTGGCCTTGCGGGTGGCGACGGTCTGTGCGGCTTCGTTGATGCGCGAGAGCGCAGCGGCCTTGTGTTCGGCCCAGCGTGCCGGCAGCTCGCCCGCCATGCGGCGCTTGAACTCTGCGGCCAGTTCCGGGTAGGCACGCGCGTACTCGGCGAAACGCTCGTCCCACGCGGCTTCCTGCTTGGCGCCGGCGTCGCGCGCGTTCCACGCGGCGTAGATGTCGGCCGGGATCTCGAACGGCGCGTGCGGCCACTGCAGGTGTTCGCGCGCGGCGGCGATTTCGGCCGCGCCCAGCGGCGCGCCGTGCACGTCATGGCCGCCCTGCTTGTTCGGCGCGCCGAAACCGATCTTGGTGCGGCAGCAGATCAGCGTCGGGCGGGTGGTCTCGGCCTTGGCGGTGGCGATCGCGGTGGCGATCTCCTCGCTGTCGTGGCCGTCGACGCCGCGGATCACCTGCCAGCCGTACGCTTCGAAGCGCGCCGGGGTGTCGTCGGTGAACCAGCCCTCGACGTCGCCGTCGATCGAGATGCCGTTGTCGTCCCAGAACGCGATCAGCTTGCCGAGGCCCCAGGTACCGGCCAGGCTACAGGCCTCGTGGCTGATGCCTTCCATCAGGCAGCCGTCGCCGAGGAAGGTCCAGGTGTGGTGGTCGACCACGGTGTGGCCGTCGCGGTTGAATTCGGCGGCGAGCATCTTCTCGGCGAGCGCCATGCCCACCGCGTTGGTGATGCCCTGGCCCAGCGGGCCGGTGGTGGTCTCTACGCCCGGCGCGTAGCCGTATTCCGGGTGGCCCGGCGTCTTGCTGTGCAGCTGGCGGAAGTTTTTCAGGTCGTCGATCGACAGCGCGTAGCCGGTCAGGTGCAGCAGGCTGTAGATCAGCATCGAGCCGTGGCCGTTGGACAGCACGAAGCGGTCGCGGTCGGCCCAGTGCGGATTGGCCGGGTTGTGCTTCAGGTGGTCGCGCCACAGGACTTCGGCAATGTCTGCCATGCCCATCGGTGCGCCGGGGTGACCGGATTTGGCCTTCTCGACAGCGTCCATGGCCAGGAAACGGATGGCGTTGGCGAGCTCGGTACGGGTGACCATGCGAAAAACCTCGAATATGTGGACGGCGGGGGTGTCCCGGCGCGCGGTACGTGCCGGAAAAACCTGCGAATTATCGCTGAAATTGCCGCGCTGCGGCAACCGAAGCGGCCGCCTATGATTGACGTAAGCATGGTTTGCGCAGACCCTTTAACTATCAGTAATCGAATTAGCAAGGAGCCTCCCGAATGCAGCCCGACACGTCCGTCTCCCGCGCCCCGCTGCCCGGCCGTCAGCCCGCCGGTGCCGGCTGGCACTGGATCACCGCCGCGTTCCGCCTGGTACGCGAGCAGCCGCTGACCTGGATCCTGCTGTCGGTGGTCTACCTGGTCATCCATGTCGGCACCAGCCTGCTGCCGCTGATCGGCAACTTCCTGCCGCTGTTGCTCGCACCCATCTTCGCCGGCAGCTTCGTGCTCGCCGCCCGCAAGGCAGAGGGCGGCGGCGAACTGGAACTGGCCGACCTGTTCGCCGGCTTTCGCGACTACGGCAAGCCGCTGTTCGGCGTCGCGCTGGTTTACCTCGCGCTGTGCATGATCGCGCTGATGGTGGTCGTCGCGCTGGTCGCGCTCTTGGGTTCGCTCGGCTGGGTACACATGCAGGAAGGCGATGAGATGGGCATGGGCACCATGCTGCTCGTCATGCTGGTGGTCGGCGTGCCGGTCTATCTGGTCAGCCTCGCCTACTGGTTCGCGCCGGCGCTGGTGGTGTTCGACGGCTACGCGCCGATCGCGGCCTGCCGCGCGAGCTTCGCCGCCGGCCTCGCCAACTGGCCGGCGATGCTGGTCTGCGCGCTGATGCTCGCGCTGCTGATGTTCCTCGCGATGGTCCCCTTCTTCCTCGGCCTCTTGCTGTGGTTCCCGGTGATGTACGTCACCAGCTACACCAGCTACCGCGCGGTGTTCGCGCGCTAAGAGCCTGTTCACGATCTGCTGCGCATCAGCGATACGGCGCCCTCAACGGCTTCGAAATGCTCATGTACAAGCTGTACATTCCGCTTTCTCAGCCGTTTTCGCCTTGTCTCGCTCTCGCTCGCGAGATCGTGAACACGCTCTAAGCCTTGCCGGCGGACGGCTCGGCCGGCGCCGCGTACCAGTTGTCCTTGCCGACCAGCACCGCGCCGTCGGGCTGGCTCTCGAAGTTGGGCGACATGATCTGTACGCCGAACTCGTTGAACGCGTCGAGGATCTCGGCGTGCAGCGCGGTCTTCATCGCCGGCGGCGACGCGGTCAGCGGCATCCTCACTTCCAGTTCGTACTCGACGTAGAAGTCCTGCAAGGAGAGCTGGCGCACGATGGGCGCGCTGTCGGTGCGTAAGCCTTCGGTGCGCCGCGCGGCCAGTTCGAGCAGCGCGTGCACCTGCCGCCACGGCGTGTCGTAACCGATGGTGATCTTGGTGGTCAGCGGCAGGCCGGCCTCGCCCGCCTGCCGCGTGTAGTTGACCACCTTGCCGCCGACCACCACCGAGTTGGGCAGCGTCACCTCGTTGCCGTGGCGGGTGCGGATCTTGGTCGACAACGCGCCCAGCTCGGTGACGAAGCCCTCGGTGTCGCCGACCTGCACCAGGTCCCCCGGCTTGAGCGCGCGCGCGTACACCAGCACGAGGCCACTCATCGCGTGGTTCATGATGCCGGTCGAGCCCAGCGTCACCATCAGGCCGAAGAACACGCTGACGCCCTTGAACGCGTCCGAGCTGGAGCCGGGCAAATAGGGGTAGGCGACCGTCAGCGCAAACAGCCACAACACCAGCGAGGTCAGCCGGCGCGTCGCGCCGACCGTCTCCTTGTAGAGGCCGGGCAGGGTCAGCCGGCCGTCCTCGACCGCGTCGAATACCCAACCGAGCGTGCGTACGGCCAGCCGGGTCAGCACCAGGATCAGCGCGACCTTGGCCAGGCCCGGCACCGCACCGACCAGCCCCTCGCCCAGCGACGCGAGCAAATCGAACAGGGACGCCGCCAGCCGCTCGCCCCACGGCCGGGTGTACGGGAAGCGGGTCAGGATGAAGCTCAGCCACAGGTGCAGCGCGAGCAGCGCACCGACCAGCGCGGTCAAGTCGAGCATGTGCTGCTCGAGCTTCTGCATCACGCGGCCCAGGTCGTCGCGCCCGCCGAACCAGCGCTTGGGCAGCAGCGGTTTTTGCAGCAGCTGCGCGCGGGCACGGCCGCGCGCGCGCGAGATCAGCGCCAGGGCAAACGCGAGCAGCAGCGTGGCGCCGACGGCTTGGCCGATCGCCCACGCCTGCGCGCGCGGCGACGCCTGCTCGACGCGCACCGCGCGCAGCGCTTCCAGTCGGCCGCGCACCTCGCCTGCGACCTGCAGCAGGTTGCGGCTGTCGCCGGCATCGAGGTCGCCGTCGGTCAGCGCGAACAAGGGCTTGTTGTTGAGGTAGAAGCGCAGGCCGCTCACCCCGTCGCGGGTGAACGGCGCCATCAGCACCGGCTGCGCGAGATCCGCCTCGCTCAAGGCGCGCACGCGCGACTCGGCGCGCGCCACCCGCTGTTCGGGCGCGAGGCCGCCGACGGTCGCGTGCAGGGTGACGATGTCGCGCCCGGCGAGCGTCAGCGTCGCCTCGGGTGGCGGCGCGACGTCCTCGGCGAGCACGAAGCCGGCGAAGAGCAGGCAGGCAAACAGGCTGAACAGGCGGTGCAGCATGGCGGCGTCCTTGCGGTGTTTCTCTCCAGCATGGCACGCAAGTGTCCTTTATGCCGTATCGCTCAAGCGTGGCCGAGCCGGCGCCGTACCTGCCGCATCCCCCACCATACGGCGAACGCGACCGGCGCGATCGCGGCGCCGGTGATGAGTTCGGCGTTCAGGTGCAGCCCGGCCGCCTTCGCCGCCTTCGCCGCGTAGCCGACCAGCCCGACCGCGTAATAGGTCAGCACCCCGACCGACAGCCCCTCGACCGTCTCCTGCAGCCGCAACTGCAAGCCGGCGCGGCGGTCCATGCTCGCCAGCAGCGCACGGTTCTGCACCTCGCCCTCGACCTCGACGCGGGTGCGCAACAGCGCGGTCGCGCGCTGCAGGCGGGCGGTCAGCCTGTCCTGGCGGCGGGTGACGGTGAGGCAAGTATCCATCGCCGGCGCCAGCCTGTGCTCGACGAACTCGCAGAACGGCTGCAGGCCGCCGATGCGCCGCTCGCGCAGCTCGCCGATGCGCCGCTCGATCAGCTGGTAGTAGGCGTGCGACGCCGAGAAGCGGTACTGCGTCTGCGCGACCAAATTTTCAAGCTCCGCCGACAGTGCGGAAAATTCTGCGAGCAGCGTGTCGTCGCGGCTGTCCGCCGCGTTCAGCCTGGCGGTAACGGCCTTCAGCGCGATGCCCAGCTCGTCAAGCCGCGCCATCTGCTGCTTGGCCAGCGGCAAGGCGAGCAGCGCGAGCATGCGGTAGGTCTCGATCTCGAACAGCCGCTGCAGCATGCGCCCGCTCTGGCGCGGCCCCATCCTGCGGTCGACCAGCACGAAGCGCGAGAAGCCGACCGCCAGCCGCGCGTCCGGGTGCAGCCGCAAGTCGGTGTACGCGACGCCGTTGCCGTCGCCCAGTTCGGCGCCGATCAGCTCGTGCCCGGCGAACCAGCGCGCGGCAATCGCCCGCGGCGCGGCCGGCAGCGCGTCGTCGTCGGCCAGCAGCAGGGCGTGGGCGGCGACCAGTACGTCGCCGAGCAGGGCGCTGAGCAAAGCGGCCGGCACCGCGTCGAGCGCGGTGTCGTCGAAGCCGCCGCTGCCGGCACCGGGCACGATCACCGTCAGCCGCACGAACTCGGTATGCAGCGACCAGCGCAGCGTGAGCGTGCCGTTGCTGCCCTGGTAGTGGCCGGCGTTGGCCTCCGGCGCCGGCAGGCCCAGTTCGGCGGCGAGGCGCGCAAGCGCCTCGCGCTGGCCGGGCGCGCCGGGCTCGCACAACAGCGCAAGGGTGGACAGGCGTGCCGGCGACGGGATCGCCGCCGGCGGGCGGGCGTGCGCCTCGTCGTTGAGGCTCGAGCGTAGCGGGTGGGACTGCAGCAGCGGGGTCGGCGCGGACAAGGTCGTCCTCCTCGGTAGTTCCGTGTCATGGCAGAGCATGCAACGCTGCGCCGCAACAAGGCAAGCCGGCCCGTCAAAATATAACGGGGAGCGATAAATGTATTTCTGCTAAGTATTTCCCGGAATAAAGACGTCTGGGTATTCTCGCTCCATGCCCCGAACGAGGATTCCGCGATGAAAAAGCTTGCCGTACGCACCCTGGCCGCCGTGCTGCTGTCCGTCCCCGCGCTGCCCGCGCTGGCCGACGTCACCTTGCTCAACGTCTCGTACGACGTGATGCGCGACTTCTACAAGGACTACAACCCGGCGTTCCAGAAGCACTGGAAGGGCAAGACCGGCGAGGCGGTCACCATCCAGCAGTCGCACGGCGGCTCGTCCAAGCAGGCGATGAGCGTGGTCGGCGGTCTGCAGGGCGACGTGATCACCATGAACCAGGCGCCGGACATCAACATCCTCGCCGAGCGCGGCGCGCTGGTGCCCAAGGACTGGTCCAAGCGGCTGGCCAACGACAGCGTGCCGTTCACCTCGTCCACCGTGTTCCTGGTCAGGAAGGGCAACCCGAAAGGCATCCGCGACTGGAAGGATCTCGCCAAACCGGGCGTGCAGGTGATCGTCCCCAACCCGAAGACCTCGGGCAACGGCCGCTACAGCTACCTCGCCGCCTACGGCTGGGCGCTCAAGCAGCCCGGCGGCAACGACGCCAGCGCGCGCGCCTTCGTCGGCAAGCTGTTCGGCAACGCGCCGGTGCTCGATACCGGCGGCCGCGCGGCGACCACCACCTTCATGCAGCGCCAGATCGGCGACGTGCTGATCACCTTCGAGAACGAGGCCGAGATGGTCGCCCGCGAGTTCGGACGCGGCACCTTTGAGGTGGTCTACCCGAGCCTGACCGTCTCCGCCGAGAACCCGGTGGCGGTGGTCGACAAGGTGGTCGACAAGAAGGGCACCCGCAAACAGGCCGAAGCCTACCTCGCCTACCTGTGGAGCCCTGAAGGCCAGACCATCGCCGCGCAGAACTACCTGCGCCCGCAAGACAAGCAGGTCGCCGCCAAGTTCTCCGCCCAGTTCCCGCCGATCAAGGCGTTCCGCGTGGTCGACGTGTTCGGCAGCTGGGACAAGGTGATGAAGACGCACTTCGCCGACGGCGGCGTGTTCGACCAGATCTACCTGAAGAAATAAGCGCCGCGCGGGGGCCTGCGCCCCCGCCCGCCCGGGATGCCCACCATGAACCTGATTGCCAAACGCTACAGCGTGCTGCCGGGCTTCGGCCTGTCGCTCGGCTACGCGCTGTTCTGGCTCGGCCTGATCGTGCTGCTGCCGTTCGCCGCGCTCGCGCTTACCGCGTCAACGCTCGGCTGGACCGCCTTTATCGAGCAGGTCAGCGCGCCGCGCGTGCTCGCCTCGCTGCAACTGTCGTTCGGCGCCGCGCTCATCGCCGCCGCCGTCAACGCGCTGATGGGCTTCCTGGTGGCGTGGGTGCTGGTGCGCTACACCTTCCCGGGCAAGCGTTTCGTCGACGCGCTGATCGACCTGCCCTTCGCGCTGCCGACCGCGGTGGCCGGCATCGCGCTGACCACCATTTACGCGCCGAACGGCTGGCTCGGCCGCTACCTCGAGCCCCTGGGCGTCAAGGTCGCGTTCACGCCACTGGGCATCGTCGTCGCGCTGATCTTCGTCAGCCTGCCCTTCGTCGTGCGCACGGTGCAGCCGGTGCTCGAGGACCTGGAAAAGGAACTGGAAGAAGCCGCCACCTGCCTGGGCGCCGACCGCTGGCAGATCTTCCGCCGCGTGATCTTCCCGGCGGTGCTGCCGGCCTTGTTGACCGGCAGCGCAATGGCATTCGCCCGCGCCACCGGCGAGTTCGGTTCGGTGATCTTCATCGCCGGCAACATCCCGCTGGTCTCGGAGATCGCGCCGCTCATCATCATCTCCAAGCTCGAGCAGTTCGACGTCGCCGGCGCGACGGCGGTGGCGGTGGTGATGCTCGCGCTGTCGTTCTTCGTGCTGTTCCTGATCAACCTGCTACAGTGGTGGACCGCGCGCCGCCACGGCATGAAGTAAGGAGGCTGCGATGCAGACGACCGAATCGCGCCCGGTGCGCTTCGCGCTGACCGCGCTGACGCTGGCCTTCCTCGGCGTCTTCCTGGTGGTGCCGCTCGCGGCGGTGTTCTGGGAGGCGCTCTCCAAGGGCTGGGACCTGTACGCGGCGGCGCTCGTCGAGTACGAGGCGTGGCAGGCGATCAAGCTGACGCTGATCGCGGCCGCCATCGCGGTGCCCCTGAACCTGGTGTTCGGCGTGGCCGCCGCGTGGGCGATCGCCCGCTTCGACTTCCGCGGCAAGAGCCTGCTCACCACGCTGATCGACCTGCCATTCTCGGTGTCGCCGGTGGTCGCCGGCCTGATGTACGTGCTGCTGTTCGGCGTCAACAGCGCGATCGGCGGCTGGTTGGCTGCGCACGACATCCAGATCATCTTCGCCGTGCCCGGCATCGTGCTCGCCACCGTGTTCGTCACCTTCCCCTTCGTCGCCCGCGAGCTGATCCCGCTGATGCAGGCGCAGGGGCAGGAGGAAGAACAGGCGGCGCTGGTGCTCGGCGCGTCCGGCTGGCAGACCTTCTGGCGGGTCACCCTGCCCAACGTCAAGTGGGGCCTGTTGTACGGCGTGATCCTGACCAACGCCCGCGCGATGGGCGAGTTCGGCGCAGTCAGCGTGGTGTCCGGCCATATCCGCGGCGAAACCAACACCATCCCGCTGCACGTCGAGATCCTTTACAACGAGTACAACTTCGTCGGCGCCTTCGCCTGCGCGTCCATCCTCGCGCTGCTCGCGCTGGTGACGCTGGCGGTGAAGACCTACGTCGAATGGCGGATCGAGCGCCAGCACACCGCGTCGCTGATCCGAACCCAACAGGCCCGCGAGGCGCTGGCCTGAGCCCGAGGACAAACACGATGAGCATCGAAATCCGCAATATCGAAAAGCGCTTCGGCAACTTCACCGCGCTGGACAAGGTCAGCCTGACCGTCGAATCGGGCGAGTTGCTCGCCCTGCTCGGCCCCTCCGGCTGCGGCAAGACCACCTTGCTGCGCATCATCGCCGGGCTCGAGCAGCCGGACGCAGGCCAGGTGCTGTTCGAGGGCCGCGACGCGACCCACCAGCATGTGGCCGAGCGCCAGGTCGGCTTCGTGTTCCAGCACTACGCGCTGTTCCGCCACATGACGGTGTTCGACAACGTCGCCTTCGGCCTGACGGTGCGCCCGCGCAAGGTTCGCCCGGAAGCCGCCGAGATCCGCGAGCGCGTGATGCAGCTCCTGAAGATGGTCCAGCTCGACTGGCTGGCCGACGCCTACCCCGCGCAGCTCTCAGGCGGCCAGCGCCAGCGCATCGCGCTCGCGCGTTCGCTGGCGGTCGAGCCGCGCGTGCTGCTGCTGGACGAGCCGTTTGGCGCGCTGGACGCCAAGGTGCGCAAGGATCTGCGCCGCTGGCTGCGCAAGCTGCACGACGACATGCACATCACCAGCGTGTTCGTCACCCACGACCAGGAAGAGGCGCTCGAAGTCTCCGACCGCGTGGTGGTGATGGACCACGGCCATATCGAACAGGTCGGCCGCCCCGACGACATCTACGAGCAGCCGGCGACGCCCTTCGTCACCCGCTTCCTCGGCGACGTCAACCTGTTCCACGGCCGCGTCGAGGACGGCCGCTTCACCCACGGCGACTTCGCGCACGCGCTGGACGACAGGGCCGGCGCCGGCACCGATACGGCCGTCGCCTACGTGCGCCCGCACGACCTCGACCTCGCCCGCGCGCGGGACGGCGCGCTCGCCTGCGGCACCGTCGAGCACATCCACGCGGTCGGCCCGCTGGTGCGCGTCGAGGTGGTGCCGGCGGGCGGCGACGCGATCGAGGTGGTGCTCGGCAAGGAACGCTTCCGCGAACTCGCGCTGGTCCCGGGCGAACAGGTGTACGTGACCGCGCGCAAGCTCGCGGTGTTCAGCGGCGACTACGCGATCTGAGCGGCGGCCGCCGCCATGCAAAAAGGGGCCCGAGGGCCCCTTTTTTTGTGGATGCGCTGCGGATCAGCCCAGCCGGAACACCGACACTTCCTTGTTCAGCCCCTGCGCGCTCTGCGCGATATTGCTGGCGTTGGCGCTGATCTGCAGCATGGCGGCGGCGGTTTCCTCGCTCATCTGCGCGACCTGCTCCATATTGCGCGCGACCTCGCTGCTGGCGGTGCGCTGTTCGTCGACCGAGCTGGCGATATGTTCGACGTCGCTGTTCGCCTGCTGCAGCACGCGGTCGCTCTCGTGGAACAGTTCGGCGACGCGGCTGCTGCATGCGCGGCTCGCCTGCAGCGTGTCGACGCCCTGCTGGACGATGCCGGCCAGCGACGCGGACTTCTCGCCGAGCTTGGCGTTGAAGCGGTCGATCTCGGCGGCCGAACTCGACGACTTCTCGGCAAGCTTCCTCACCTCGTCGGCGACCACCGCGAAACCGCGGCCCTGCTCGCCGGCGCGTGCCGCCTCGATCGCGGCGTTCAGCGCCAGCAGGTTGGTCTGGTCGGCGATGTCGCGCACTTCCTGCGTCATCTTGGTGATCGCCTGCGTGTTCTCGATGAAGTCCTGCGCCGAGCTCGACAACTGCTCGATCACCTGCTGCATCGACCCCATGTCGCGCTCGAGCGTATCCATCTCGGAGAGGCCCTGGCGGCTGAGCGACAAGTTCTCGCGCGCCTTCTGGCGCAGGTCGTCCGCCGCCTCGGCCACCGTCGCGATGCTGACGGTCAGCTGTTCGACCGCGCTCGCGCTGGCGCTGGCCGCCTCCGACTGGCGGTTGCTGGCGACCTGCACCTGGCCGGCGGCGCCGGCCAGCTCCTCGACCATGCCGACCGTGCCGTTGCTGGCGCCCTGCACCGAACGCAGCGTCGCGGCGAGTTTGCCGACGCTGTCCCTGAGCGCGGCGAGCATCTGCCCCAGCTCGTCGTCACGGCCGATCGCGATCGGCCGCGCGAGGTTGCCCTCGGCCAGCGCGTCGGCGGTGGCGACCGCCTCGTCCAGCGGCCGCATGATGGCGCGCACCAGCAAGACGCCGACGATGATGCTCAGCACGACTGCCAGCGCACAGCTGCCGGCGAGCACCAAGAGTGCGGTGTCGATCTGTTCGACGCCGCGTTCGGTGTCTTCGTCGGTCGTCTGCACGGCGACAGTAGCCAGCTCCTGCAAGGCCTTCTGCCACTCGGTGTTGACCTTGGTGAGGTCTATCCTGACCAGCGCCTCCGCCTCGGCGTAATTGCCGACCTGCACCGCCTCGCGCATGCGCGCGGTCAACTGGTCGGACTTCGCGCGCAGCGCGCTAGCGGCGGCCGTCAACTCGCGTTCGCGCGGCAACACCTTGGGGTTGTCGTGCACGGCCGTCAGCTGCTGCTCAAGCTTGCCGTACGCCTGCTCCAGCTGCAGTACCTCCTGCTCGAGCGCCTGCGTCTGCGGCCCGGCCGGCGCGGTCAGCAGCATGCGCAGGGCCAGGCGCTGCTCGAGCTGGTTGACCTGCATCCGGTTGGCCAGCTCGAGGGTAGGCTGGTTGAGGTCGCGGATGTCCAACAACTGGGTGCGTACGACGGACAATGCACTGTAGGTGGCCAGGCCTGCGCCGAGCAGCAGTGCAACCACCAGCGCGAAGCTGCCGTACAGGCGGTGGGAGATCTTGAGGGAGGGCATCGGCTTGGACCATCGAGCTATATGTAAATGCTCGCTATCATAACAGACGCTAGACTTGTTCTCATTTGTTGAAGGTCAAACGCAAACCGCCCCCCCCTTCAGCGCCGGTGGTGCGCGGCCATCCGCGAGAGCGCGCGGGCGAGCGCCGCGTCGTCGACCTGCTCGGCCGCCGCCTGCAAGGCGGCGACACCGGCTGCCCCGACCGCGATGGTCTTCTCGCGTATGGGCGGCCGCACGCGCGGCGCCACCCTCACCCGCACGCGGCTCGCGGCGAAACCGCGTGCGGCGAGCGCAGCGAGCAGGCCGTCGCCCAGCATGCGCAGCCGCGCGGCGGCGACGCCGTGGTCGGCAAACACGACCAGTTCCCCGTCGCGTATCCGTACCGCGTGGCACTGGCCGGCGAGCGCCGCCGGCAGTTGCTGCTGGAAGGCGTCGTCGAGCGCGCGCGCCTCGCCGGCGAGCGCGGCAAGGCGGGCAAGCGGCCCCTGGCGGACCAGGGCGTTGAGCGGGCGGTATTCCATGGCAGGATCCGGATTCTGGCAGACCCGCGCATTGTAACGCGCCGCCCGCAAACAAAAACCCGGCGTCAGGCGCCGGGTCCGGGGAAAGCTGTGTAGCCAACGATCAGGCTTCGGCCTTCTTCAGGATCGCGTACAGCTCGTCCTTCAGGTGCAGCTTCTGCTTCTTCAGCACCTCGACCGCTTCGCCGGTCGCGGGCGTGATGCCCTCTTCCATGTTCTTGATCTGCTGGTCGAGCGCGTTGTGCTCGTCGAACAGGCGGGCAAAGTGTGCGTCTTCGGTCTTCAGCTTGGAAATCAGTTCGCGGTATTCGGGAAACATGGGTTCTCTCCTGCGTGGATAAGGCGGGCAGTCGGGCTGCCCTTGGTATGACCAAATCATACCACCGGCACGCCGGCGGCCCGCAATGCCTGCAATGACGTTTGATTTACATCAAGCACCGCTGGCCGTACCGCCGTCCGCCTTGCCGCCGGCGGTCGGCGCACTGCCGTCGGCCTGCGCTTGGCTGTCGGCTTGTTTTTCGGCGCGTTCGATCCCGAGGTGCACGCGGCGGGCGGCCAGCGCGATGAACACCGCGCTCCAGCCGTCGAAGATCAGCTCGAAGCTGACCGCGAGGCCGATCAGCCACAGGCCGGACAGCGGCCAGGTCACCAGGATGTAAAGGCCGAACAGGATGGACAGCACGCCGCCGGCGACCACCCAGCCCCAGCCGGGTTCCGGGCGGTGCTGGGTACCGGCGATCGCGCGCATGAAGCCGACCGCGATCAGGAAGCCGCCGATCATCAGCGTCAGCCACTCGGCCGAAAAGAGCGGCTGCAGCACCATCAGGATGCCGGCTGCCGCGTACATCAGCGCGATCAGCACCGCGACGCCGCGGCTCTTCCACCCTTCGCCGTGGAACACCGCGCTATAGAGCTTGAGCGCCGCGCCGGCCAGCAGCAGGGCGCCGACGGCGAGCACCGCGCCGACCGTGTACGCGACGCTGGCGAACACGCCGATCGAGCCACCGATCAGGTAGAGGATGCCGATCGCGAGCAGGCCCGCCCAGTAGCGGGTCAGCTTGCCGAACAACTGCACAGAATATGGTAAACGGGACATTTCGCGCTCCTAAGCCAGAACGATTGAGTATCGACCGTTCCGTTATAGGGCGCGCCGCGGCGCTTTGCCGCCGGTGCCTGCCACAACGATGCACCTAGCAGGAACTTCTACCCCTGCGTCATCTCTATGCCTGCTACAGACCCTGACCGTGACGACCATGCCGCGTACCCGACCTTCCGCCCTGTGGCGCCGCCTGCACGCGGCGCCACCCGCCGACGCCCGCGTCGCCGACGCCGTCGGCCGCCACCCGCGCCACCAGCTCGACCGCGTCGCGTTGCTCGCGCTGCCCATGCTGCTGCCGGCGGCGCTGCCCGGCATGTCGACCACGCTGGGCGTGCTGACCGTGCTGCTGGCACTCGCCTACCTGCGCGGGCAGGCCATGGTGCTGCCCGCCTGGCTCGCCGAGCGGCGGCTGCCGGCAGTGTTGCCCGCGCTGATCGTACGGTTGCAGAAGAAGGTGTTCGGGCTGCTCGAGCGCGTCGCCCGCCCGCGCTGGCGGCGACTGAGCGGTGCGCCGATGCGCGCGGCCAACGCCGGCATGCTCGCGCTGGCCGGTCTGGCGCTGCTGACGCCGGTGCCGCTGGTGAGTTTCGACAACGTGGTGCCGGCCGCCGCCATCGTGCTGCTGGCGCTGGGGCTGCGCCTGCGCGACGGCGCGCTGGTGCTCGCCGGCTACGCGGCGACTATCGCCGGTGCGGCGAGCACCGCGCTGCTGTGGTGGGGGCTGTCCGTCGCCGGCGAGGCCGGGGTGAGCGGCGCCGCAGACTGGCTGCAGCGCCTGTAAAACCTTACTTGTTGCTCAGCGTGGCGACCGACAGGCCGGCGGCGACGAAGGCGCTGCCGGCGCCGATATTGAGGCCGGCGACCACCCGCGGCCGTGCCTGCAACAGGCCGGCCAGCCGCGACGCGAACGCGCCCATCAGCGCGAACACCACGCTGGTGAGCACGGCAAACCACGCACCGTAGATCAGCATCTGCACGCTGGCGTCGCCGCGCATCGGGCTGACGAACTGCGGGATGAAGGCCAGCACGAACAGGCCGGGCTTGGGATTGAGCACGGCCGAGAGCAGGCCGGACAGGAAGATCGCCCGCATCGGCTGGCGCGCGGCCGGCTCGAAGCTGATCAAGGACCGCGTGCGCAACGCTTTGATGCCCAGCCACACGAGGTAGCCGGCGCCGAGGCCCTTGACGATCCAGAACACCAGCATCGACGTCTTCATCAGCAGCGTCAGCCCGCAAGTCGCCAGCAGCACGTGGAACAGGATGCCGGCGCCGGACGCGAGCGACGACACCAGCGCCGCCCGCCAGCCCTGGCTCAGGCCGCGCCCGATCGCCAGCAGGTTGTCCGGCCCCGGCGAGACGATCAGCAATACACAGGCCGCGGTGTACGCGAGCCACACTTCAAACGGAAACATCGCTCTCTCCCCTTCTCTTGCGCGGGTCTGCGCCCGCGTTTTTTATCGTGAAAATCATGGTTTGCACCCGCCAGCAGTCGAAGCTGCGACCGGTTGGCGGAAACAGATCCAGCGGCGCTGCAGATCAGGTGGAGCCTGCTTTCTCAAACGACTCCAGCTTCTCTTTGCCGTGCTCGTCCACAATTTTTAACGCGGGCACCTTGAGCCGGCTTGCGGTTTGCCGCAGATGTGCCTGCAACGCGACAGGCATTTTGCGCCCGGCGATCAAGGCCGAAATCTGCATGCCTTTCGGCATGGGCGCGCACTCGCCCTGATACTCGAAGCTCACCAGCCGCCATTCCTTCTCGTACGCCCAGTCGACATGCTTGGTGGCCAGATAGCGGCCGACAGCCTGATGCGGAGTAAACAGCAGTTCGGACAGGCACAGCTCCGGTACTTCGGACATGTATTGCACTTGATACGGCTGGAACGGACTGTCGTCATCAACAGCTATTTTTTTCTTGTCGACCGCGTATTCGATGCAGAAGCCTTGATGACTGTCCGCGTAATGCGCCCACATCAACCGGTTCTGCCAATCCGATGTAAAACAGGCAACACCAAACTGCTTCATCCGATCCTGGAATGCCTGAATCAGCTGATTTTCTTCATAGCCAGGCTTCCGCTCGACGTACTCTGGGGCGACCCAGTTTTCTAGCACACCCAATAGATCGTCGCTATAAAAACGCCCAGCTTGGACTCGACCAGCCTTGGAAAAACTAGGATTGCCGTCCCACAAGGCGTAGAAGACCGACTTCAGCCGGTCTGGGCCGGCATCGGCATACGGCCCCCACCCTGTCCGATCCTTGATCGACAGATTCAAATCCCACAAATCATTGAACCTGGCCGGATCTGACAGCCACAGTCTGCCCTGTTCAAGCTCTGAAAGCCGAATACACTCATCTGGCTGAAACCGGTAAACGGGAATGCTGTTTTCTAACAGCTTTTCCCGCTCTGCCATCAAGTCCTTCTCCAACTGTGCAGACACACTCACGCGATATAGCCGAGGTTGGGCGCCAGGTCGCGCTCGGCCTGCTCGACGCTGACCCCGCGGCGCTGCGCGTAGTCGGCGACCTGGTCGCGCGAGAGCTTGCCGACGCCGAAGTAGCGGCTGTCAGGGTGGCTGAAGTAGAAGCCGGACACCGCCGCCGCCGGCAGCATCGCGTAGCCCTCGGTCAGCTGCATGCCGATGCCCGGCGCGTCCAACAGTTCGAACAGCCCCGCCTTCACCGTGTGGTCTGGGCACGCCGGGTAGCCCGGCGCCGGGCGGATGCCGCGGTAGCGCTCGTCGATCAGCGCCTCGTTGTCGAGGTCCTCGCCCTCGGCGTAGCCCCAGAACTCGGTGCGCACCCGCGCGTGCATGCGCTCGGCGAAGGCTTCGGCCAGGCGGTCGGCCAGGGCTTTCAGCAGGATGGCAGAGTAGTCGTCGCCAGCCGACTCGAAGCGCGCGACATGTGCGTCGATGCCGATGCCGGCGGTCACCGCGAACGCGCCCAGGTAGTCGGCAACCCCCGAACCCTTGGGTGCGACGAAGTCGGCCAGCGCCCAGTCGGGCTGGCCGCCGCCGTCCTTGGCGGTCTTGACGAGCTGCTGGCGCAGGCCGACCCAGCGCAGGCGTACGTCGCCGCCGTCCGGGTCATACAGTTCGATATCGTCGTCGTCGACGCTGGCCGCCGGGAACAGGCCGACCACCGCGCGCGCCGTGAGCCACCGCCCCTCGACGATCTGCTTAAGCATGGCCTGCGCGTCGGCGTACAGGCTGCGCGCCGACTCGCCAACGGTCGCGTCGTCCAGAATCGCCGGGAAGCGCCCGGCGAGCTCCCAGCTCTGGAAGAACGGCGTCCAGTCGATGTATGGCAAGAGCTCAGAAAGCGGGTAGTCGTCGAAGCGTCGCACGCCGAGCCAGCGCGGTTTGGGCGGCGTGTACGCGGCCCAGTCGGCGCGGTACTTGTGTGCGCGTGCCTCGTCGATAGGCAGCAGCTTCGCCTCGCCGCGGCCTTCGAACTGCGCGCGCGCCGCCGCGTAGTCGGCGGCGACTTCGGCGACGAAGCCGTCGCGCAGGGTGTCGGACAGCAGGTTCGAGCAGACGCCGACCGCGCGGCTGGCGTCGGCCACGTAGATCACCGGCCCGGCGTAGTGCGGGGCGATCTTCACCGCGGTGTGCACGCGGCTGGTGGTGGCGCCGCCGATCAACAGCGGGATGGTGAAGCCCTGGCGCTGCATCTCCTTGGCGATATGGCTCATCTCCTCGAGCGACGGCGTGATCAGCCCGGACAGGCCGATGATGTCGGCGCCGACCTCGCGCGCGGTGTCGAGGATCTTCTGCGCCGGCACCATCACGCCCAGGTCGATCACCAGGTAGTTGTTGCAGCGCAGGACGACGCCGACGATGTTCTTGCCGATGTCGTGCACGTCGCCCTTCACCGTCGCCATCACGATCACGCCCTTGGCCGGCGCGTCGGCGAGACCCAGACGGATCTTCTCTTCCTCGATAAAGGGTTCGAGGTGGGCGACCGCCGCCTTCATCACCCGCGCCGACTTCACCACCTGCGGCAGGAACATCTTGCCGGCGCCAAACAGGTCGCCGACCACGTTCATGCCGTCCATCAGCGGGCCTTCGATCACATGGATCGGCCGCTCGCTCTGAAGACGCACTTCCTCGGTGTCCTCGACGATATAGGTGGTGATGCCCTTGACCAGCGCGTGCTCGAGGCGCTTCTTCACCGGCCACGCGCGCCACGCCAGGTCCTCGGCCTTGCCGGCGCTGGCGTCGCCCTTGAAGCGTTCGGCCAGCGCGATCAGGTGTTCGGTTGCGTCCCCCCCGTCGGCGGGCACGCGCATCAACACCACGTCCTCGATGCGGCTGCGCAGTTCCGGGTCGACCTCGTCGTACACCTCGAGCGCGCCTGCGTTGACGATGCCCATGGTCATGCCACGCTTGATCGCGTGGTAGAGGAACACCGCGTGGATCGCTTCGCGCACCTTGTTGTTGCCGCGGAAGCTGAAGCTGACGTTGGAGACGCCGCCGGAAACCTTGGCGTGCGGCAGGTGGTGGCGGATCCAGCCGGTCGCCTCGATGAAGTCGAGGCCGTAGCGCGCGTGCTCGTCGATGCCGGTGGCGACCGCGAAGATGTTGGGGTCGAAGATGATGTCCTGCGGCGGGAAGCCGACCTCGTCGACCAGGATGCGGTAGCTCTTCTCGCAGATCTCGACCTTGCGCGCGAAGCTGTCGGCCTGGCCCGCCTCGTCGAAGGCCATCACGATCACCGCCGCGCCGTAGCGGCGCAGCAGGCGCGCCTGCTCGATAAACTTGTCGCGGCCCTCCTTCAGCGAGATCGAGTTGACCACGCCCTTGCCCTGCACGCACTTGAGGCCGGCCTCGATCACGTCCCACTTCGACGAGTCGATCATCACCGGCACCCGCGCGATGTCCGGCTCGGCGGCGAGCAGGTTGAGGAAGCGCACCATCGCCGCCTTCGCGTCGAGCATGCCCTCGTCCATGTTGATGTCGATGATCTGCGCGCCGTTCTCCACCTGCTGGCGGGCCACCTCCAGCGCGGTCGCGTAGTCGCCGGCGAGGATCAGCTTGGCAAACGCGCGGCTGCCGGTGACGTTGGTGCGCTCGCCGACGTTCACGAACAGGTCGTGGTCGCCGATATTGAAGGGTTCGAGGCCGGACAGCCGGCACTTGGGTTCGATGTCCGGCAGCGCGCGCGGCGCCACCCCCGCCACCGCGTCGGCGATCGCCGCGATATGCTCGGGCGTGGTGCCGCAGCAGCCGCCGACGATGTTGATCAGCCCCGACTCGGCCCATTCGCGCACGTGTACGCCCATCTCGGCCGGCGTCAAATCGTAGCCGCCGAAGGCGTTGGGCAGGCCGGCGTTGGCGTGTACCGACACGTAGGTCGACGACACCCGCGCCATCTCGGCCACGTAGGGGCGCAGCAGGTCCGGCCCCAGCGCACAGTTGAGGCCGAACGACAGCGCGTCGGCGTGCTCGAGGCTGTTGTAGAACGCCTCGGTGGTCTGCCCGGTCAGCGTACGGCCGGACTGGTCGGTGATCGTCCCCGACACCATCACCGGCAGCGGCGCGAGCTCGGGGCGTTCGTCGAAGTAGCGGCGGATCGCGAACACCGCCGCCTTGGCGTTCAGCGTGTCGAAGACGGTCTCGACCAGCAACAGGTCGGCGCCCCCCTCAACTAGGCCGTCGACCGCCTCGGTGTACGCGTCGACCAACGTGTCGAAGTCGACGTTGCGGTAGCCCGGGTCGTTCACGTCCGGGCTGATGCTGGCGGTGCGGTTGGTCGGCCCGAGCACGCCGGCGCAGTAGCGCGGCTTGGTCGGGTTCTTCGCGGTCTGGGCCACACACAGGTCCTTCACCAGCCGTGCCGCCGCCACGTTCATCTCGTGCACCAGCGCTTCCATGCCGTAGTCGGCCATCGCGACGGAGGTCGCGTTGAAGGTATTGGTCTCGATGATGTCGGCGCCGGCGTCAAGGTAGGCCTGGTGGATGCCGGCGATCACGTCCGGGCGGGTCAACACCAAGAGGTCGTTGTTGCCCTTGAGGTCGTGCGGCCAGTCGGCGAAACGCTCGCCGCGGTAATCGGCTTCCTGCAACTGGTGGCGCTGGATCATCGTGCCCATGCCGCCGTCGAGGACAAGGATGCGCGAGGCAAGCGCTGCGGCGATGGGGTGCTGTGGACGGTGGCTAGGCATGGACAGACGCTGGGTGGTTTTTATCACCGGCTATCTTATCATCATGATTGTTCGTTTCAGCGCCCGCTTTAGAACATTTGATTATCAGGACGAAACCACCGTCCGGAAAGGCTGCCATGGCCCACTGGCTCTACCTGCACGGCTTCAAGTCCGGCCCCGGCTCGCTGAAAGTCGCCGAGACGCGCAGCTTCCTCGCGCGGCACGCCCCCGGCACCGGGCTGCTCTGCCCGCCGCTGTCGCCGCACCCGCAAGCAGCGCTCGCGCAGGCCGAACGCGTGCTCGCCGAGCTTGCCGAACCGCCGCTGTTGATCGGCAGCAGCCTGGGCGGCTTCTACGCGACGGCGCTTGCCGAGCGGTACGGCCTGCCGGCAGTGCTGATCAACCCCGCGGTGCGCCCGTTCGAGCGCTTCGACGCCTTTTACGGCGAGCACGAAAACCCGTACAGCGGCGAGCGTTTCACGCTGGACGAGGCCGACCGCGCCGCGCTCGAGGCCATGTACGTGGCGCGCCCGACCCCCGCGCATTACTGGCTGGTGCTCGGCAGCGCCGACGAGGTGCTCGACTGGCGGCTCGCCGCGCGCCACTTCGCCGGCGTCCGGCAGACGGTGCTCAACCACGACGACCACCGCCTCGCGCGCTGGCCGCAACTGCTGCCCGAGGTCGCCCGCTTCGCCGCCGAGCATCAGGCATGAAAAAGCCGATGTCCCCAGTTGTAAGTTGGTGAGCTTTCGCCCGGGTTTTGTGTCCGCTACGCGGACGTATTTGAGTGCCGCTTCCGCGCGGCCAACGGGCAAGGGGCTTGTGGCGGCAAGCCCCTTGCATCCCAAACGCCCCCGAAGGCTCGCGACTTCCCCGTCAACAAAGACGCTGGCAAGGCGCTGGCCAACTCGCGATTCGCTACCGTCGAATCGCTCGAACAAGGGCCAGCTTAAGACCTCGCCAGCGCCTTTGTTGACGGCGCGAGCCTACGCGGAAGGGAAGCTGGCGCAAAAACACCGTGCAATGCCAGCAACCATGCCAACCTTTTAAGTACGGCATCGCCATGAAAAAAGCGCGGCTCGCGCCGCGCTTCTTGTTGTGCCAAGCGAGCCTTACGGCTTGACCACCTCGGACTCGACCACCATGTCGAGCACCCAGCGCTTGGACGGCGCGTCGGCCGGCGGGTTGGCGACGTCGAACTCCTTGATGCGCAGGCGGTAGTTCAACCCTGCCTCGGGGGTGAAGCCCTCGATCTGCCCGTAGTGGTGCTGCCACGGCGCGTTCTTGTCCTCGCGCACCTGCAGGCACTGCGTCGGCGCGACGCCGACGCAAGGCGCGGTCTTGCCCTGCACGTAGATGAAGCGGGTCTTGCCGCCGTCGAGCGAGGGCATCGCGTTCAGTGCCAGCGTGCGGCCGTCGCCCTTGAGCAGCAGGCGGCCATCCTTCTGTTCGATCTGCGGACGGCTGGCGAGCAGCTTCTTCAGCGCGTCTTCCGCCGCCATCTCTTCCGGTGCGCACATCATCATGGTGCCGGCCAGATTGCCGACCACCAGACGACCACCCTCGACGGTCGCCGGCCCGAACAGGCGGTTGCAGCCGGCGCTCGCGCTCAGCTTGCCGTCTTTCAGTTGCAGCTGGACCTTGCTGTCGGCGCCTTGCCAGCGGCCGGACAGCGGCGCCTGGCTCTGGGTGGACGCGCAGGCGGTCGCCAGCAGCGAGGCGGTGAGCATCGCGGAGTAACGGGAAAGGCTCATGCGGGAAGTCTCCATTCTTGTTGCGGCGGATCCGGCCGCCGGGTGCGCGTCGTCGATCAGACGATGCTGATGGACGCATTGTAAGCGCGAACCGCCTGCCGGCCAAAAACCGTCTGTTAAGGAATATGGCCGCGGCAAACGAAAAAAGCCGCAGCGCGGACGCTGCGGCTTGTGCGGATGGGTAGCCGGCTTAGTGCTCGGCGCCCTTCACCAGGTCCTCGACCACCTTCTTCGCGTCGCCGAACACCATCATGGTCTTGTCCATGTAGAAGAGCTCGTTGTCGAGGCCGGCGTAACCGACGCTCATCGAACGCTTGACCACGATCACGGTGCGCGCCTTGTACGCTTCGAGGATCGGCATGCCGTAGATCGGGCTCGCCTTGTCCTTCTGCGCGGCCGGGTTCACCACGTCGTTGGCGCCGATCACCAGCACCACGTCGGTGTT
>NZ_JAAGAA010000020.1 GCF_010435965.1 Crenobacter caeni | reverse complement strand
CCCGAACAGGACCGTGAAACACCTTAGCGCCGATGATAGTGTGGCATTCGCCATGTGAAAGTAGGACACCGCCAGACGCCCCATCCGCAGACCCCCGACTGAATCAATCAGTCGGGGGTTTTGCTTTATATGCGTGCTAAAACCCATCCACAGCGCGCACCACTGCATTCCACTACCCATAAAAACGAAGGGGCGTGTCCGTCAGGACACGCCCCTTGCCTGCTATGGCTGGCTACTTGCCGGCCTTGATCTCGCCCCACAGCCGGTTGCTGATGCGCTGTACCTTGGGGTCGATCGGCCGCATGATGAAGCTGTTGGCCATCACGGCCTGGCTCGGGAAGATTGAAGGGTTGGCCAGGTTTTCCTTGGAGACGAAGCGGCGCGCCTCGAGGCTACCCGGCGCGTAGTTGACGTAGTTGGCATTGGCCGCGGCGACCTGTGGCTGCAGGTTGTGCTCGATGAACTTGTGCGCGTTGTCCGCGTTTTTCGACTCCACCGGGATGGCCATCGCGTCGATCCAGATGCCGACCCCCTGTTCCGGTACCAAAGGCTGGATCCTGATGCCTTTCTTGGCCTCGAGTGCCCGCTTGCGGGCGATGTTGAGGTCGCCGCCGAAGCCCAGCGCAAGGCACAGTCTGCCGGAAGACAACTCGTTGATATAGCCGGACGACGAGAAGCGCGTGATGTAGGGACGGATCTGCTTGAGCAGTTGCCCGGCCGCCAGATAGTCCGCCTCGTTCTTGCTGGCCGGGTCTTTGCCGAGATAGCGCAGGGCCAGCGGGAAGACTTCGGACGGCGAATCGGGGATGCTGACGCCGCAGTCCTTCAACTTGGCGACAAGCTCGGGCTTGAACAGCAGGTCCCACTGCCTGGCCGGCAACTTGCCGGCGAGGGCCTTGTCGACCTGGTCGACATTGACCGCGAGGGTATTCACGCCCCAGAAGTAGGGCACCGCGTAGCGGTTGCCCGGGTCCACTTCGGACAGCAGCTTCAACAGCATGGGATCCAGCTGCTTGTAATGGCTGAGCTTGCGCTTGTCGATCGGCTGGTAGAGTCCCGCGTCAATCTGCTTGGCGAGGAAGGTGTTGGTCGGCACCACGATGTCGTAGCCGGAGCGGCCGGTCAGCAGCTTGCCCTGCAGGACTTCGTTGCTGTCGTAGACCTCGTAGCGGACCGAGACGCCGGTCGCTTTCTGGAAGGCGGGCAGGGTATCCCTGGCGATATAGTCCGACCAGTTGTACACGCTGAGGGTGCCGCTGGCGTGCGCGCCGGTGCCGGCCAGGGCAAAGAAAAGCAGGGCAAGCTTGGTGTGCATGTTTACGGCCCCCCCCTTGGTGTGCGGTCGGCTGGGTGTCCTGCCGTGGCGGCTGGCCCTGGCGGGCCAGCCTGTCCCGTTTTGCGAGGCTGGCTTACTTGCCGGTCTTGACCTCGGTCCACAGCCGCGTGCTCATGCGCTGGATCTTGGGGTCGATCGGCTTCATGATGAAGCTTTTCGCCATGACCGCAGGGCTCGGGAAGATCGAAGGATTATTCAAGTTCTCCTTGTCGATGAACTTGTGCGCCTCTAGGCTGCCCGGCGCGTAGGTCACGTAGTTAGAGTTGGCCGCCGCGACCTTCGGGCGCAGGTTGTAGTCGATGAACTTGTACGCGTTGTCGAGGTTCTTCGCGTCCTTGGGGATCACCATGGTGTCGATCCAGATGCCGACGCCCTGCGCGGGCACCAGCGGCTGCACCTTCACGCCGTTTTTCGCTTCGATGGCCCGGTTGCGCGCGATATTGAGGTCGCCGCCGTAACCGAGCACCAGGCACAGCGAACCGCCGGCCAGCTCGTTGATGTAGCCGGACGAGGAAAAGCGGGTGATATACGGGCGGATCTGCTTGAGCAGGGCGGCGGCGGCCTTGTAGTCGGCTTCGTTCTTGCTGGCCGGGTCCTTGCCCAGGTAGTGCAGTGCCATCGGGAAGACCTCTGACGGCGAATCGAAGATGCTGACGCCGCAGCCCTTGAGCTTGGACACATACTCCGGCTTGAACAGGAGATCCCACTGGTTGGCAGGCAGCTTGCCGCCAAGCGCCTTGTTTACCTTGTCGACGTTGATCCCCAGCGTATTCATGCCCCAGAAGTACGGCACCGCGTACTTGTTGCCCGGGTCGACTTCGGCGAGCAGCTTCATCACCGCCGGGTCCAGCCCCTTGTAGTTGCTGAGCTTGCTCTTGTCGAGCGGCTGGTAGAGCCCCGACTGGATCTGCTTGGCGAGGAAGGTATTGCTCGGCACCACGATGTCGTAGCCCGACTTGCCGGTCAGCATCTTGGCCTGCAGGATCTCGTTGCTGTCGTAGACGTCGTAGCGGACTTTGGTGCCGGTTTCCTTCTGGAAATTGGGGATGGTGTCCTCGGCGATGTAATCCGACCAGTTGTAGACGTTGAGGTTGCCCGCGGCGAGCGCGGGGGCGCCGGCAATCGCGGTGAACAGCAGGGCAAGCGGTTTCAGTTTCATGGGTCTTCTCCTGATCGGAGCCGCCGGGGACCGGCGGCGGGTCTCGGGTCAAACATGTTCCAGCAGGGTCTGCGTCTCCCAGGGGGTGACGATGCGGGCGAACGCCTCGCTCTCGGCGCGCTTGAGCGCGCTGTAGCACTCGATAAAGCCCGGGCCCAGCAACTCGGTCAGCGCGTCTTCGCGCTCGAGCGCGGTGACGGCGTCGTCCAGCGTGCGCGCGAACGCGTAAGGCCGACCGTAGGCGCTGCCGGCGAGCGGGGGGTTCGGGTTCAGTTCCTGCTCTATGCCAAGCAAGCCGCATGCCAAAGAGGCGGCAAGCGCGAGGTAGGGGTTGGCGTCGACGCCGGGCAGGCGGTTTTCCACCCGGCGCGCGGCCGGGGCCGAGTTGGGCACGCGCAGCCCGCAGGTGCGGTTGTCCAGCCCCCACTCGACGTTGATCGGTGCCGCGCTGAACGGTGCGAGCCGGCGATACGAGTTCACGTAAGGCGCGAACAGCACCAGTGCCGAGGGCAGGTAGCGCTGCAGGCCGCCGATGAAGTGGAAGAAGGTCTGGCTGGCCGCGCCGCTGCCGGTGCTGAAGACATTGTCGCCGTTGCTATCCAGCAGGCTCTGGTGGATATGCATCGCGCTGCCGGCTTCGCCGGCGAGCGGCTTGGCCATGAAGGTGGCGGTCAGGCCGTGGCGGCGCGCCGCCTCGCGTGCGCTGCGCTTGAACAGGAAGACCTGATCGGCCAGCGCGAGCGCGTCGCCGTGGTCGAGGTTGATTTCGAGCTGGCCGCGGCCGACCTCGTGCAGCAGCGCGGCGGCGCCGATGCCTTGTGCCTCGCAGAAGCGGTAGAGGTCGTCGAGCACTGCACTGAATTCGTCGGCGGCGTCGACACCGTACGGGCTGCGCTGCGTCTCGTGCGTGCCGCTGCGTCCGTGCGGGGCGGCCGGTACGCCGTGCCCGTCCTGCGAACGGGCGACCAGGTAGAACTCCATCTCGGGGGCGACTACCGGCGTGAGCCCGCGCGCGGCGTAGCGCTCAAGCACCCGCCTGAGCACGTTGCGCGGCGCGCTCTCGATCAGCGCGCCCTGCTCATCCGTGCAGTCGCAGATCAGCTGCGCGGTCGGCTCGCTGGCCCAGGGCTGCACCGTCAGGGTGCGCCAGTCGGGTGCGAGCAGCATGTCGGGGTCGGTTTCGCTGACCAGGTCCTGCCGGCACTCGCCGGCGACGCTCTGGATCAGGCCTACCTGTGGGAAACGCAATTCGGCACCCGTGCTCAACTGGCGTGGCGGCACGCGCTTGCCGCGCGCGTTGCCGGTGAGGTCGGGTACCAGACATTCGACGCGGCGGATCCCGTGCGTCGCAAACCATTGTTCGATCGCCTGCATGGCGGTGACTCCCGTTGCATTGGAAAAAAGGGGAAGAGCAACGGGCAGCTCAGGTCAGCCCCGGCAGCGGGGTGCGCAGGTGTGGCGGCAGCGCCGCGCTTGCGGGTACGCCGGGCATCACGAACATGAAAGGGTCTCCTCGCGTCGGCAGTCTTGGCTGCCAATCTGTGTTTACTTTGGGAAATTGTTATGCCTTCGTCAAATTTATTTGACACGCCCGGCCACGGCTAGGGCAGTGGTACACGCCGGCATTGGCCGGGCTCGATGGCATGGTGTGGTGAAATGTGCAAAAATCGCTGCAACTCACGAATTGCAGGTTTAAGCATGCTGGACCGGGACGGATACCGCCCCAACGTCGGAATCATCCTCATCAACCACAAGAATGAGGTGTTCTGGGGCAAACGCGTGCGAGAGCACTCATGGCAGTTCCCGCAAGGGGGCATCAAGCCCGGCGAGAGTCCGGAAGCCGCGATGTACCGCGAATTGCTGGAAGAGGTCGGGCTGCTGCCGCGCCACGTGCGCATCGTCGGGCGCACCCGCGACTGGTTGCGCTACGAGGTGCCGACCAACTGGGTTCGCCGCGAGTGGCGGGGCAGCTACAAGGGGCAGAAGCAGATCTGGTTCTTGCTCAGGCTGGTCGGCCGCGACAGCGACGTCTGCCTGCGCGCGACCAACCACCCCGAATTCGACGGCTGGCGCTGGAACGACTACTGGGCGCCGATCGACAGCGTGATCGAGTTCAAGCGCGGCGTCTACGAGCGCGCGCTGGGCGAGCTGTCGCGCTTCCTGAAGGGGCTGGAGACGCACGAGCACTACCTCGCGCGGCTCGCCGGCGCGGGCGGTGCCGAGCACGGGCACGGCTGACGCCGCGCGGCCGTGGCGGCTGTTCGCGCTGATCGTGCCGCTTACGGCGTGGTCGGCGTACCGGCCGCACGACGCAGCCACCTGGCTGCTCGAGGCGCTGCCGGTGCTGCTGGGCTTGCCGCTGGTGCTCTGGCTGTGGCCGCGCTTCGCGTGGACGCGTCTCGCGCTGTGGCTGATGCTCGCGCACAGCGCGATCCTGCTCATCGGTGCGCATTACACCTACGCACTGACCCCGCCGGGCTTCTGGCTGCAAGACTTGCTCGGCCTCTCGCGCAATCCATACGACAGGCTGGGCCATCTCGCGCAGGGCTTCGTGCCGGCGATCCTCGCCCGCGAGGTGCTGCTCAGGCAGACGCCGTTGCGGCCCGGCTTCTGGCTGGGCCTCTTGGTGACGGCCTGCTGCCTCGCCTTTTCCGCCTTCTACGAACTGATCGAGTGGTGGGTCGCGCTGGCGATCGGCGCCGACGCCGACGCCTTTCTTGCCACCCAGGGCGACGTGTGGGACACCCAGTGGGACATGTTCCTCGCCCTGACCGGCGCCTTGCTCGCCCAACTGACGCTTTCCCGCCGCCACGACCGCGCACTTGCCGCGCTGGCGGCGCCCAAGATGGATCACCACTGAAATGACGCAAAACTACGACGAATCCTCGGTACGCGTGCTCAAGGGGCTGGAGCCCGTCAAGGAGCGCCCGGGCATGTACACCCGGACCACCGACCCCACGCACATCTGCCAGGAAGTGATCGACAACGCCGCCGACGAGGCGCTGGGCGGCTTCGCCCGCAAGATCGCGGTCACCGTGCACCTGGACGGCTCGCTGTCGGTCGAGGACGACGGGCGCGGCATCCCGGTCGGCCTGCACCCGGTCGAGCAGGTGCCGGTGGTCGAACTTGTGTTTACCCGCCTGCACGCCGGCGGCAAGTTCAACAAGAAGGACGGCGGCGCCTACGCGTTCTCCGGCGGCCTGCACGGCGTCGGCGTGTCGGTGACCAACGCGCTGTCGACCCGGCTGGAAGTCGAGGTCAAGCGCGACGGCGGCGTATTCCGGCTAGTGTTCTCCGGCGGCGACGTGATCGAGCCGCTCTCGCGCGTCGGCGAGTGTGGGCCGCGTACCAGCGGCACCCGCGTGCGCATCTGGCCGGACGGCAAGTATTTCGAGAGCCCGCGTTACTCGATCCCCGAACTGGAACGCCTGCTGCGCGCCAAGGCGGTGCTGCTGCCCGGCGTCGCGGTCACGCTGACCATCGAGAAGCATGGCGGTGACGAGGTCAAGCTGTGGCAATACCCGCACGGGCTCAAGAGCTACCTTGCCGAACTGTGCGGCGGCGACGAGCCGGTGGCGCCCCTGTTCGCCGGCGAGGCCTTCATCAGTGACGAGCACGAGCAGTTCGCGCCGGGCGAGGGCGCGCAGTGGGCGCTGGCGTGGTTCGAAGAGGGCGCCGGCGGCGAGAGCTACGTCAACCTGATCCCGACCCCGTCCGGCGGCACCCATGAGGCGGGGCTTCGGGCCGGCGTGTACGAGGCGGTGAAGAGCTTCGTCGACCACCACAACCTGCTGCCGCGCGGCGTCAAGCTGATGGCCGAGGACGTATGGGGCCGCGTGCGTTTCGTGCTCTCGGCACGGGTGCTCGACCCGCAGTTCCAGGGCCAGACCAAGGACAAGCTGACCAGCCGCGACGCGCTCAAGCTGGTGTCGTCGCTGGTGCGCGACCCGGTCGAGCTGTGGCTGAACCAGAACGTCGAGGCCGGCAAGAAGATCGCCGAGCTGGCGATCCGGCAGGCGCAGTCGCGGCTGCGCTCGGTGAAGAAGGTCGAGAAGAAGAAGGGTTCGGGCGTCGCGGTGCTGCCGGGCAAGCTGACCGACTGCGAGAGCGAGGACATCGAGCGCAACGAGCTGTTCCTGGTCGAGGGCGACTCGGCCGGCGGTTCGGCCAAGCTCGCGCGCGACAAGGAATACCAGGCGATCCTGCCCTTGCGCGGCAAGGTGCTGAACTCCTGGGAAACCGACCGCGACCAGCTGTTTTCCAACGCCGAGATCCACGACATCTCGGTGGCGATCGGTGTCGACCCGCACGCGCCGGGCGATGATGTGGACCTCGCCGGCCTGCGCTATGGCAAGATCGCCATCCTGTCGGACGCCGACGTCGACGGCTCGCATATCCAGGTGCTGCTGCTGACGCTGTTCTACCGCCACTTCCCGCGGCTGATGGAAGACGGCCACGTGTATATCGCGCAGCCGCCGCTCTACCGCGTCGACGTGCCGGGCTCGGGCAAGAACCGTCCGCCGCGCAAGCTGTACGCGCTGGACGAGGACGAGCTCGAGTCCATTCTCGACCGCCTGCGCAGCGAGAACGTGCGCGAGGGCGTGTGGGCGATCTCCCGCTTCAAGGGTCTGGGCGAGATGAACCCCGAGCAGCTGAAGGACACCACCATGCACCCGGACACCCGCCGCCTGAGCCAGGTGCGGGTGCGCACGGGCGCGCTCGACGAGACCCGCCGCATGTTCACCATGCTGATGGGCAAGGGCGAGGCGTCGAGCCGGCGCGGCTGGATGGAAGCCAAGGGCGACCAGGCGCTGACTGACGTCTGAGCCGCCGCGCGCGGCAGGCGCGCGCTTGCCCTTCTACCATGAACGGTATTGTTCAGTTTGGAGAAGGGTATGGCGGGCTTGCTGATCGGGCTGGTGGTGACGCTCTTGGTCGGGCGTTACGTGTTCAAGGGCTACCCGGCGACCGGCGTGCTGATGACGGGTGGGCTCGTCTTGCTGGTCGCCAGCGTGCTGCTTGGCCACCCGCTGCTGCCGCCTGACAAGGCCGGCGAGAGCGGCTTTACCGACATCGTCGTGTTCGTCGCCGACCTGCTCTCCAGCCGCGCGGCCGAGCTTGGCCTGATGGTGATGGTGCTGGTCGGCTTTGCGCACTACATGACGCACACCGGCGCCAACGCCATGGTGGTGCGGCTCGCCGCGCGCCCGCTCTCGAAGATCCGCTCGCCCTACGTGCTGGTCGTCGCCGGCTATTTCGCCGCCTGCCTGATGTCGCTGGCGGTGTCGTCGGCGACCGGGCTTGGCGTGCTCCTGATGGCGACGCTGTTTCCGCTGATGGTCAATATGGGGGTCAGCCGCGGCGCGGCGACCGCGGTGTGCGCGTCGGCGGTCGCCGTGATCCTGTCGCCGACCTCGGGCGACGTGGTGGTCGCCGCCGAGGCGGCGGGCATGCCGCTGATCGACTTCGCCTTCCGCATCACCCTGCCGATTTCTATCGCCGCCATCGTCGCGATGGGCGCCACCCATTTCTTCTGGCAACGCTACCTCGACCGCCACGAGCACAGCGAGGGACATGCGCTCGAGGTCGGTGACGAGATCGAGGGGCGGGTGCCGCACTTCTACGCACTACTGCCGTTCACGCCGATCATCGGCGTGCTGCTGTTTGACGGCCGCGTGCTGCCCAAGCTCGGCGTGGTGGCCATCCTGCTCGTCTGCATCTTGCTCACCGCGCTGGTCGAGTTCGCCCGCCTGCGCGACGCGCGCGCGGTGTTCTCCGGCGTCGAGGTGGTGTACCAGGGCATGGGCGAGGCATTTACCAGCGTGGTGATGCTGATCGTCGCCGCCGGCGTGTTCGCGCAGGGCCTCACCAGCGTCGGCTTCATCAGCGAGTTGCTGGGCTTCGTGCAGGGCGCGGGCAGCGGCGCTGGCGTGCTGCTGTTGGCGCTGGTCGCCATCACCACGCTGGCGGCGGTCACCACCGGTTCGGGCAACGCCGCCTTCTACGCCTTTGTCGAGCTGATTCCCAAGCTCGCCGCGCACGCCGGGGTCAACCCGGCCTTCCTGGTGATCCCGATGCTGCAGGCGTCCAACCTCGGGCGGACGGTGTCGCCGGTCGCCGGCGTGATCGTCGCGTGTTCGGGGATGGCCAGGCTCTCGCCGTTCGAACTGGTCAAGCGTACCTCGCTGCCGTGCGCGGTGGGGCTCTTGGTCGTCGTCGCCGGCACCTGGCTGATGGTGCCGGCCTGAGCGCCGGCTCGGGTATAATGGCGTCCGACGCAAACGACATACTGACGCCATGACGCCCCTGAAGAACGATACCTTCCTGCGCGCGCTGCTCAAGCAGCCCGTCGACTACACCCCGGTCTGGATGATGCGCCAGGCCGGCCGCTACCTGCCGGAGTACCGCGCGACGCGCGCGCGCGCCGGCAACTTCATGGGCCTGTGCACCAGCCCGGCGTACGCCACCGAGGTGACCCTGCAGCCCTTGGAGCGCTACCCGCTGGACGCGGCGATCCTGTTCTCCGACATCCTGACCGTGCCCGACGCGATGGGGCTCGGCCTTTATTTCGCCGAGGGCGAGGGCCCCAAGTTCGAGCGCCCGCTGCGCGACGAGGCGGCGATCCGCGCCTTGGCGGTGCCGCATGTGGAGGACAAGCTCAAGTATGTGTTCGACGCGGTGGCCAGCATCCGCCAGGCGCTGGACGGGCGCGTGCCGCTGATCGGCTTCTCCGGCAGCCCGTTCACGCTGGCGTGCTACATGATCGAAGGCGGCGGCTCGAGCGATTTCCGCCACGTGAAGGCGATGATGTACGGCCGCCCCGAACTGTTGCACCACATCCTCGAGACCAACGCGCGCACGGTGACCGACTACCTGAACGCGCAGATCGAGGCCGGCGCGCAGGCGGTGCAGATCTTCGACACCTGGGGCGGCGTGCTGACCCCGGGTGCCTACCGCGAATTCTCGCTCGCCTACATGCAGAAGATCGTCGCCGGCCTCAAGCGCGAGCACGAAGGCCGCCGCGTGCCGGTCATCCTGTTCACCAAGGGCGGCGGGCAGTGGCTGGAGGCGATGGCCGAGACCGGCGCCGACGCGCTGGGGCTGGACTGGACCACCGACATCGGCGACGCCCGCCGCCGTGTCGGCGACAAGGTCGCGCTGCAGGGCAACCTCGACCCCAACGTGCTGTTCGGCAGCCCGGAAGGGATAGAGCGCGAGGCCGGCCGCGTGCTGGAAGCCTACGGCACCGGCAGTGGCCACGTGTTCAACCTCGGCCACGGCATCTCGCAGTTTGTCGACCCGGCGCACGCAGGTGTCTTGATCGACGCCGTGCACCGGCTGTCGAGGCCGCTGCACGCGTGAAAACGCGGGGATTGACAGGTGCAGCGCCTGTTGATCCATCAAGTTATTCACATGCGGGTCGGCTGATCGGTCGTCTGTCAAGCCTCTCCCGCGTGTTTTTGTGATGTTGCCGCAAAGCCTTGATTTAAAAGGGTTTGCGGCTTTGTTTATTTTTTGTGCAATCCAGTGGAACGGCCGTGCCGCCTGTCTTGCGCCGCCGTGCGCAGGGCTTGTTCACAAATTTATCCACAGCTTTTGTGCATAGCTGGCGTAAAGCCAGTGGCCACGCGGATTTGCGGCGGATCGCCACCCGATGAACGACACCGATTGCGTTGAAGTGCTGCTCGACGTCCCGCTGCAGGGGACCTTCTCCTACCGCCCGGCGACGCCGCTGCCGGTGGGGATACGGGTGCGCGTGAACTTCGGCGGACGCGAATTGTGTGGCGTTGTTGCAAATGGCATGAGCCGGCCCGCTCCCGGCGTCAAGCTCAAGCCGGTGAGCGAAGCCTACGCCGCGCTGCCGCCGCTGCCCGAGTCGCTGCTGAGGATGGCCGCGTTCGCTGCGCGCTACTACCACCACCCGGCAGGCGCTGCGCTGTTCACCGCCTTGCCGACCCTGCTGCGCCAGCCGCGCGACGTGGCGCCGCCTGACCGGCGGCCGTGGCGGCTGACCGAAGCCGGCAGGCTCGCGCCGCCGCCGCCCCGCCAGCGTGCGCGCCTCGCGCTGTGGCAGGCGCTTGAGCGCGCGGCGCAGGACGACGACGCACTGCGCGCGGTTTCTCCGCAGGCGCTGCGCGTGCTGGCCGAGTGGGCAGGGCAGGGGCTCGCCGAGCGCTTCGATCCGCCGCGCGAAGTGTCGGCGGCGGGCGATCTGCCCGCGCTGACCGGCGAGCAGGCAACCGCCGTCGACTCGGTCGCCGCAAGCCTGGGCCGCTACCAGGCCTGGCTGTTGCAGGGGGTGACCGGCAGCGGCAAGACCGAGGTCTACCTGCGCCTGATCGCCCGCGTGCTCGCCGAGGGACGCCAGGCGCTGGTGGTCGTCCCCGAGATCAGCCTGACTCCGCAGTTGATCGAGCGCTTCGCGCGGCGTTTTGCCGGCGCGCGCATCGCCTGCCTGCACAGCCACCTCGCCGACGGCGAACGCCTGGAGGCGTGGGTCGACGCGTGGCAGGGCCGCGCCGACATCGTGATCGGCACCCGGCTGTCGGTGTTCACCCCGCTGCCCAGGCTCGCGCTGATCGTCGTCGACGAGGAGCACGACGCGTCGCTCAAGCAGCACGACGGCCTGCGCTACCACGCGCGCGACCTGGCGGTGTGGCGCGCGCACGACGCGGAGGTACCGGTACTGTTGGGCAGCGCGACGCCCAGCCTCGAATCGGTCGCCAACGCCGACGCCGGCCGTTACCGGCGCCTTATGCTGACCCGTCGTGCGCACGCTGCCGCGCGCCTGCCGGCGGTCAGGCTGATCGACACCCGCCGTGCCGAGCTTACCGACGGGCTGTCCGCGCCGGTGGTCGACGCGCTGGCCGGTGCACTCTCCCGGCGCGAGCTGAGCCTCGTCTACATCAACCGGCGCGGCTACGCGCCGGTGCTCGCCTGCCCGCAGTGCGGCTGGACGTCGGGTTGCCCGCACTGCTCGGCCAAGCAGGTGGTGCACCTGCAGTCGCGCGTGCTGCGCTGCCACCACTGCGGCGACGCCGAACCCCTGCCGCGCGCGTGCCCGGATTGCGGCAACGCCGACATCCGCCCGCTGGGCGAGGGCACGCAAAGGCTGGAGGCGGCGCTGGGCGCCTTGCTGCCGAAGGCGCGCATCCTGCGCATCGACCGCGACACCACCGCGCGCAAGGACGCGTGGGACGCGGTGTACCGCCGGGTGTCGGCCGGCGAGGTCGACATCCTGGTTGGCACGCAGATGCTGGCCAAGGGGCACGACTTCGGCGCCTTGAGCCTGGTCGTCGCGCTCGGTTGCGACGGCGGGCTTTATTCGGCCGATTTTCGCGCCGGCGAGCGCCTGTTCTCCACGCTGATGCAGGTGGCCGGCCGCGCCGGCCGCGCCGGGGTCGCCGGAGAAGTGCTGGTGCAGACGCAGTGGCCGGACCATCCGCTGTATCAGGCGCTCGCGCGGCACGATTTCGACGGCTACGCCGAAACGCTGCTCGCCGAGCGGCGCGAGGCGGGTTTCCCGCCTGCGGCGCACCAGGCGCTGGTGCGTGCCGACGCCCCCGACGGCGCGGCGGCGGCCGCCTTCCTGCAAGGCCTGCTCGCGAGCGTGGCGGACGACCCCGCGGTGCGGGTGTTCGGCCCGGCGCCCGCGCTGATGGCGCGCCTGGCCGGGCGCGAGCGCGCGCAGCTGGTTATCGAGTGCGCAGAGCGCGCCCGCCTGCACGCATGGCTGTCCGCGGCCGAGCCGGTGCTCGCCCGCTTGGGGCGCGAGGCGGGCCGCGCGCTCCGGTGGGCGATCGACGTCGACCCGCTGGAGCTGTAGCGATGCGCACGCTGACCGCATGCCTCATGCTGTGCGTGGCCTGCGCGCGCGCGCTTGCCGCGGGCCTTGAGAACGATATCGCGCTGTGGGTCGGCCGCGCGAAGAGCGGCGAGACGCTGCTCGAACATCGCGCGGACGCGCCGATGAACCCGGCGTCGACCATGAAGCTCGTCACCGCGTTCGCCGCGCTCGACACGCTGGGGCCGGACTATCGCTGGCAGAGTTCGCTGAGATCCGACGCGCCGCTGGCGGGCGGCGTGCTGCAGGGCGACCTGTGGTGGGTGGGGGAGGGCGACCCGGCGTTCGACCTGGCTGCGCTCGACGCGCTGCTGGACGGCTTGCGCCTGCGCGGCATCCGCACGGTGAGCGGCGGGTTGCTGCTCGACCGCGCGGCGTTCGGCCGTGTCGCCTCCGCCGACGGTTTCGAGCGCGACGCCGGCCGCGTGTTCGCCGTCGCGCCGGACACTCACCTGGTCGGCCACAAGGTCGCGTGGCTGCACTTTTACAACGACGGCGCCGGCGCGCGCGCCGCGCTGGAACCCGCTTTGGGCGGGGTGACGCTCACGCAGTCGCTGACCGACGCGGGCGACGTTGGCACGGATTGCGACGACGTGCGCCGCTTTGTCCGGATCTCAAGCGAGGGCGAGGCGCTGTCGGTCAGCGGCGCGCTGCCGCGCGCGTGCGACGGCGCGAGCCGCTTCGTGAACCTGCTGTCGGCGCCTGCATTCGCCGCACAGGCCTTCGCCGCGCGTTGGGCGCGGCTGGGCGGGCAGGGCGCGGTATTCGGCGGCGAGCGCCCAGCTCCCGCCGGTGCGCGCATGCTCGCCGGGCATGCGTCGCCGCCGCTCTCGCAGGTGCTGGTGTCGACCAACTTCCACAGCAACAACACGATGGCGCGCGCGGTGTACCTGACGCTGGGCCGCGTGCTCCCGCAGGGCGCAGGCCTGGTGGCGGACGCCGAGGCGGCACTGCGCGCAAGCCTCGCGCGGCACGGCGTCGATGCGCGCACGCTCGTGCTCGAGAACGGCGCGGGCTTGTCGCGGCGCGAGCGCGTCAGCGCGCGCGCGCTGGGGCAGCTGCTGTCGGCCGCGTGGCGCGCGCCGTTCGCCGCAGAGTTCGTCGCCAGCGTGCCGGCGGCCGGCCGTGACGGCACGCTTGAGAAGCGGCTCGGCGCGTGGGGGCCGCGCCTGCGCCTGAAGACAGGCACCCTGGCTAGCGTCTCTGCGCTGGCCGGTTACTGGCTGGCGCCGGACGGCGAGCCGCTGGCGGTGGTCGCCATCGCCAACGGCGAGGGGGCGTCGGCGGCACGTATCGACGCGGCGGTCGATGCCGCGCTCAGGCGGGTGCACGCCGCGCCTTGACGCTATAATCGCGGTTTTGAGCCAGGACCCAGCGCGATGAAACCCGTCACCATGTACACCACTGCCGTCTGCCCGTTCTGCGTGCGCGCGAAGCAGCTTTTGAAGGCGAAGGGCGTCGAGGCGATCAACGAGATCCGCGTCGACCTCGACCCGGCCGCACGCGACGCGATGATGTCGCTGACCGGCCGGCGTACCGTGCCGCAGATCTTCATCGGCGACACCCATGTCGGCGGCTGCGACGACCTCGAGGCGCTGATGGCCGCCGGCAAGCTCGACGTGCTGCTGGCCGACTGAGGCTGGCGGCAGGCGCGCCTTTTTGCGATGATGGCCGGCAGCCAGTCCGGCCTGATCCACCCAACTTAACTGACGGAATACCCATGAGCGAACAACAGGAAGTACAGCCGGTTTTCTCCATCGAAAAGATCTACGTCAAGGACCTGTCGCTTGAAGTGCCGCACGCGCCCGAGGTCTTCCTCGAGCAGCAGCAGCCCGAGATCGACATGCAGCTGGGCAGCGAGAGCCGCCAGATCGACGAAGGCTTCTTCGAGTGCACGCTGACCGTCACCGTGACCGCCAAGCTGACCGAGAAGACCATGTTCCTGTGCGAAGTCGCGCAGGCGGGCATCTTCCGCATCGCGAACATCCCGGCCGACGACGTCGACCCCATCCTCGGCGTCGCCTGCCCGAACATCCTGTTCCCGTACGCGCGCGAGACGGTGTCGAGCATCATCAACCGCGCCGGCTTCCCGCCGGTGCTGCTCGCGCCGATCAACTTCGAGGCGCTGTACATGCAGCAGCGCGCGCAGATGGCCGAGGCCGGGAACGCGTAAGGGCATGAAACTGCGTCTCGTGACGGCGCTGTTGGCGGCGGCTCTGGCCGGCCACGCCAGCGCGCTGGAATTCCGTTCGGTCAAGGAAACCGGCGTTTCGCTGTACGACGCGCCGTCGCTGACGGCCAAGCGGCTGTTTGTGGTCAGCCGCTACTACCCGGTCGAAGTGCTGTCGCAGCAGAAGGAATGGGCGCGCGTGCGCGACGCCAGCGGCGGTGTCGCGTGGATCCCGGCTGCGGCGCTGTCGGTGCAGCGCATGCTCTTGGTGACCGCGCCGGAAGCCGCCGTGCACCGTGCCGCATCGGCGGGCGCGCCGCTCGCTTACCGGCTGCCGAAAAACGCCGTGGTCGAGCTGACCGGGCAGGTCGAGGGTGGCTGGGCGCCGGTACGCCACCGCGACGGCGCGGCCGGCTTCGTGCGCATCGGCGAAGTCTGGGGGTTGTGATGGATAGCCAACGACTGCGCATCGCGGTACTCGGTGCCGGCGCCTGGGGCACCGCGCTGGCGATCGCCTTCGCGCCGCGCCACCAGGTCAGGCTGTGGGCGCGCGAGGCGGAATTGTCCGCAGCATTGCACGCCGAGCGGGTCAACCGCCAGTTCCTGCCGGATTGTCCGCTGCCGGATGCGCTCGAAGTCAGCGACGACTTCGAGGCGGTGGTCGCCGACGCCGAACTGGTGCTGGTCGCCACGCCCATCGTCGGCCTGCGCCCGAGTCTCGAGCGTCTGGCGCGCTGCCGGGACAACGTATCGGTGCTGTGGGCGTGCAAGGGTTTCGAGGCGGGCAGCGGCCTGTTGCCGCATCAGGTCGCGGCCGAGGCCTGTCCGGGCTTTGCCCGGGTCGGCGCCTTGTCCGGCCCGAGCTTCGCGCGCGAAGTCGCGCTCGGCCTGCCCTCGGCGGTGACCCTCGCCGCGAACGACGCGGCGTTCGCCGCCGATTTCGCGGCCCGCCTGCATAGCCCGCTGTTGCGCATCTACGCGCACGACGACCTGATCGGCGTCGAGGTCGGCGGCGCGGTGAAGAACGTGATGGCGATCGCCACCGGCGTGTGCGACGGGCTGGGGCTGGGCATGAACAGCCGCGCCGCGCTGATCACCCGTGGCCTCGCCGAGATCACCCGCCTAGCGGTGGCGCTGGGCGCGCGCGAGCAGAGCATGCTCGGGCTCGCCGGCATCGGCGACTTGATCCTCACCTGCACCGGCGCGCTCTCGCGCAACCGGCAGGTCGGCCTGAAGCTGGCCGAGGGCAAGCCGCTGCAAACCATCCTCGACGAACTCGGGCACGTCGCCGAAGGCGTGCCGACCGCGCGCGAAGTGCGTACGCTTTCCCGCAAGCTGGGCGTCGAGATGCCGATTACCGAGGCGGTGTGCGCGCTGCTCTACGACGGCGAGGCGGCGGGTGACGTGGTCGGCCGCCTGCTCGAGCGCTCGCCCAAGGTCGAGTTCCCGGGCTGAGCGTCTGCCAGGCAAGACAAAGGCTGCCCGCGGGCAGCCTTTTTTGCGCCGTCAAACACTGCTCAGGGGTACAGCCAGTTGACGCTGTAGCCGATGGAACTCTGTTTCGGGCCCAGCGCGGCGGTGTCCAGCTGCAGCTGGCTGCGCACCTGCGCACCGGCGCCGATGCCGCGTTGAGCGCGCTCGGCCACTGGCAGCCAGTCCTTGGGCGGGAACACCTTGCGCACCAGCACGCGGTCGTCGCTGTCGGTCAGCGTCAGCTCCATCGACGGCCACGCCTGCATATAGCGCGCGTGGTTCTTCAGGATGGCGGTGAACTGCACGAGGCCGGGGTGGTCCGGCACGCGGGCAAGCTCCGACCATTCGGTGCGCAGCAAGGCGCGGTCGCCCGCCAGCGGCACCGTGCAGCCCAGGCTCTGGCACGCGGCCTCGAGCGTCGGGCGCAGTTCGGGCACTTCGGCGGCGATGCGCGTGCGGTTCAGGTAGACCAGCTGGCCGGCGAGCACGAAGAGGCCGAGCATACCGCCCAGCGCGAACAGCACGGCGGGCAGGCTGCTTGGGCGGGCCGGCGCGTGATCCTCCGGCGCGGCGGGCCCGGCTTCCGGCTCCTGAGCGACTTGCGCCTCGGGCGCGGGCGTTTCCGGTGGGGTGTCGCGGCCGCGCTGGCTGCGCAGCACGTCGGGCAGCGCCTCTTCCTCGGCGCTAGCGGCGCTCCCGCCGAACGGGTCGCCGATCAGCGCTGCGGGCTCGGGGGCGCTCTCCAGCGGTTCGATCGGCCGCGCGGCCGGACGCGGCGCACGCAGCGCGTCGGACAGCGCCTGCTGGAAGGCGGCCAGTTCCGGGTCGGGCACGGCTGGCGCTTCCGGGGCGATCTCTGAGACGGGTTCGGGCGCGCTTGCCGCGGCCGGCTCCGGCACGGCTAGAGGCGCGACGGGCGGCTGCGGCGCGGGCGCCTCGAAGTCGGGCAGCTCGAGCTCGAAGTCCTCGATCTCGCCCCTGTCCGCCGGCGCGGCCGGCCGAGCCGCTTGGGCGGGCACGGGCAGCGGCTCGAGCACCTCGCGCGCGTTGAACACATGCGCGCAGCGGCCGCAGCGCACGAAGCCATCGGCGGCGTCCAGTTGCGCGTCGCTGACCTTGAAGCGGGTCTGGCACTGCGGGCACTGTGCGGTCAGCATGGCTTACCCGCGACGACGCCCGCTCAGACGGGTCCAGCCTTCGTCGAACACCGGCTCGTCCATCTCGAACCACTGCGCGTAGATCGCGCTCAGTTCATCCGCCTGCGTCTCGAGGATGCCCGAGAGCACGATGCGGCCGCCCGGTTTCACGTGGCTGGCGAGCATGTCGCCCAGCACGCGCAGCGGGTTGGCGAGGATGTTGGCGACCACGACGTCGAAGGTCTCGGCCGGCGTGGCGTCGGGCAGGCAGAACGCCGCGTCGACGCGGTTCTGCGCTGCGTTGTCGACGCTGGCGCGCACTGCCTGCGGGTCGATGTCGACGCCGACGACATGGCCTGCGCCCAGCTTCTTGGCGGCGATGGCGAGGATGCCCGAGCCGCAGCCGTAGTCGAGCACGCTGACGCCAGGGCTCACGTGCGCGTCCAGCCACTGCAGGCACAGCCGGGTGGTCGGGTGGCTGCCGGTGCCGAAGGCAAGGCCGGGGTCGAGCTCGAGGTTGATCGCGTTCTCGTCCGGTGCCTCGTGCCAGGTCGGCGTGATCCACAGCCTGTCGGAGATGCGGATCGGCTCGAACTGGCTCTGCGTCAGCCGCACCCAGTCCTGCTCCTCGACGCGCTCGACGGTGTAGCGCGGCAGCGCGATCTGGCAGGCGGTCGCGGCGGCGGCGACGATCAGCGCGAGGTCGCAGTCTTCCTCGAACAGCGCGATGATCTTGCTCTGCTGCCACATCTGTTCGACCGGTTCGCCCGGTTCGCCGAAGATCGGCTGTTCGGCGTCGGTGCCGGCCAGCGCGTCCTCGATGGCCGCGGACAGGCAGCCCGCGTCCATCAGTGCGTCGGCAAATGCTTCCGCCACCGACGAATCGGTGGCGATGGTGGCTTGTTGCCAGGCCATGTCTCAGTGTTCCTTCTTCTGGGCCAGCCGCTCTTCCAGGTAGTGGATGCTGGTGCCGCCGCGGATGAACGCGCTGTCGAGCAGCAGTTCCTGGTGCAGCGGGATGTTGGTCTTGATGCCGGAAATCGCCATTTCGGACAGCGCGATGCGCATCCGGGCGAGCGCCTGGTCGCGGGTATCGCCGTACGCGATCACCTTGCCGACCATCGAATCGTAGTTAGGCGGGACAGTGTAACCCTGGTAGATGTGCGAGTCGATGCGGATGCCCGGGCCGCCGGCCGGGTGGTAGCCGTCGATCTTGCCCGGGCTGGGCACGAAGGTGAACGGGTCTTCGGCGTTGATCCGGCATTCGATCGCGTGGCCGGAGAGCTTCACGTCGTCCTGCGTGTAGCGCAGTTTCTCGCCGGCGGCGATGCGGATCTGCTCCTGCACGATGTCGATGCCGGTGATCATCTCGGTCACCGGGTGTTCGACCTGCACGCGGGTATTCATCTCGATGAAGTAGAACTCGCCGTTCTCGTACAGGAACTCGAAGGTGCCCGCGCCGCGGTAGCCGATGCGGCGGCACGCTTCGGCACATGCCTCGCCGATGCGCTGGCGTTCTTCGTCGGTGATGCCCGGTGCCGGCGCCTCCTCGATGATCTTCTGGTGGCGGCGCTGCATCGAGCAGTCGCGCTCGCCCAGGTAGATCGCGTTGCCGTACTCGTCGGCCAGCACCTGGATCTCGATGTGGCGCGGCAACTGCAGGTACTTTTCCATGTATACGGTCGGGTTGCCGAAGGCGGCGCCCGCTTCGGTGCGCGTCATGTCGACCGCGTTCAGCAGCGCGGCCTCGGTGTGCACCACGCGCATGCCGCGGCCACCGCCACCGCCGGCGGCCTTGATGATCACCGGGTAGCCGATGCGTTGGGCGGTGCGGATGATCTCTTCGCCGTCTTCCGGCAGCGCGCCGTCGGAACCGGGCACGCACGGCACGCCGGCCGCGATCATCGCGTTCTTGGCGGCGACCTTGTCGCCCATCTGGCGGATGGTGTCCGGGCGCGGGCCGATGAACACGAAGCCGGATTCCTCGACGCGCTCGGCGAAGTCGGCGTTCTCGGACAGGAAACCATAGCCCGGGTGGATCGCCTGCGCGTCGGTCACTTCGGCAGCGGCGATGATCGCCGGCACGTGCAGGTAGCTCTTGGCCGACGGGGCGGGGCCGATGCACACCGATTCGTCGGCGAGTTTCACGTACTTGGCTTCGCGGTCGGCTTCCGAGTGGACGACCACGGTCTTGATGCCCATTTCACGGCAGGCACGCTGGATGCGCAGGGCGATTTCCCCGCGGTTGGCGATCAGGATCTTCTCAAACATCTGTCGGTTCTCCGCGGCGGGGCGTACCCCGCCGCCTAAGCTTTAGCCTTGCCCCCCAGGCGTGTGCCTGAACGGCAAGGAGCAAGAGGCCGACCGCCGGGCGATCCGCGTCTTGCTCCTCCTTGTGCTGGCGCTGCGCCTTACTCGATGACGAACAGCGGCTCGCCGTATTCGACCGGCTGGCCGTCTTCGACCAGGATCGCCTTGATCACGCCGGCACGGTCCGCCTCGATCTCGTTCATCAGCTTCATCGCCTCGATGATGCACAGGGTGTCGCCGACCGAGACGTTCTGGCCGACTTCGGCGAACGCCTTGGCGCCCGGGCTCGACGAGCGGTAGAAGGTGCCGACCATCGGCGACTTGACGGCGTTCTTGTCGTTGGCGGGCGCCGGCGCGGCTTCGGCCGGCGCGGCAGCCGGTGCCGCTGCGGCGGGGGCGGCAGCCATCGGCGCGCCCATCGGCAGCTGGTAGTGGACCGGCTGGCTGAATGCGGCCTGCGCCGAGACGCGGGTAATGCGGACTTTTTCTTCGCCTTCGGTGACTTCGAGCTCGGCGATGCCGGACTCTTCAACGAGGTCGATCAGTTTTTTGAGTTTTCTGAGGTCCATTACTGATCCTGTGATGTACTTGACGGGAGTCGGGTTTCAGCGCCGGGCAGCGAGCCGGGTGAGGGCATGCGCCAGCGCGAGTTCGTAGCCTTGCGCGCCCAGTCCGCAGATCACGCCGACGGCGAGGTCCGAGAAGTAGGAGTGCTGGCGGAAGGGTTCGCGCGCGTGCACGTTGGAGAGGTGCACTTCGATAAACGGCACCTTCACCGCGGAGATGGCGTCGCGCAGCGCGACGCTGGTGTGCGTGAAGGCGGCCGGGTTGATCAGGATGAAAGCGGTGCTGTCGGTCAGGCACTCGTGCACGCGCTCGACCAGTACATGCTCGGCGTTGCTCTGCAGCGTGGAGAGCTCGCAGCCGGCGGCGCGCGCCTGCGTTTCTAGGCGGCGGTTGATGTCGGCGAGGGTGTCGCGGCCGTAATGGTCGGGTTCGCGTACGCCCAGGAGATTCAGGTTCGGGCCGTGCAGCACCAGGATGCGGGGTGCCGCGCCTGCCGGTTCATCTTTCATCATGCCGGCAAGTTTGCCGCAATTGCCGGCAAGAAGTCCAGCATATGCCGGCATTTCAAACGAACGTCACAATCAGTCGATCGCCTTGAATAGAGCATCCACACTAGCTGCGACGGGGCTTTGCGCCGTGCCGCACCATGCATGCCGGGTGCGTGCCGAGCCGCGGGTGGCGGGGTATAATCGGCATCATTTTTTGCGGACCCATCGCGCCATGCAACTCTCCGACTTCGATTACCACCTGCCGGAGCACCTGATCGCCCAGCATCCGCCCGAGCGGCGTGGCGGCAGCCGCCTGTTGCACGTCGACGGCCTGCACCTCGAAGACCGCCTGTTTTCCGACCTGCCGGCCTTTTTGCAGGCGGGTGACGTGCTGGTGTTCAACGACACCCGCGTGATCAAGGCGCGCCTCTATGGCGAGAAGGACAGCGGCGGCAAGGTCGAGGCGCTGATCGAGCGCGTGGAGAACGAACACGAGGCGCTCGCGCATGTGCGCGCGTCCAAGTCGCCCAAGCCGGGCACCCGCATCCTGTTCGCCGGGCGCTGGCAGGCCGAGATGGTCGAGCGGGTGGGCGAGCTGTTCCGCCTGCGCTTTCTCGACGACGAGAACCTGTTCGACATCCTTGAAGCATCCGGCAAGCTGCCGCTGCCGCCGTATATCGCGCGCGACACCGATGGCGAGGACGACGAGCGCTACCAGACGGTGTACGCACGGGAGCGGGGCGCGGTCGCCGCGCCGACCGCCGGCCTGCATTTCACCGAAGACATGCTGACGATGCTTGAGGCCGCCGGCGTCAGGCTCGCCTACGTCACGCTGCACGTGGGCGCCGGCACCTTCCAGCCGGTGCGCGTCGACAATATCGCCGAGCACAAGATGCACAGCGAGCGCTACGAGATCAGCCAGGCGACGGTTGACGTGATCGACGCCGCGCACGCGGCCGGCCGCCGCGTGGTCGCCGTCGGCACCACCAGCATGCGCGCGCTCGAATCGGCCGCGCGCGGCGGCGTGCTCGCCGCCGGCCGCGGCGAGACCGACATCTTCATCACGCCGGGTTTCCGCTTCAACGTGGTCGACCGCCTGCTGACCAACTTCCACCTGCCCAAGTCGACGCTGTTGATGCTGGTGTCGGCGTTCGCCGGCTACGACGAGATGCGCGCGGCGTACGCGCACGCGGTCGCCGCCGAATACCGCTTCTTCAGCTATGGCGACGCCATGCTGCTCGAGCGCAAGGAGGCGGCATGTCAGGGCTGACCCCGGACACTCCGCTCCCGCTGGAGATCCGCCTGCTGACCGCGTCGCGCAAGCTGGAGATTGCCTTCGACAACGGCGCGAGCTTCAGCCTGCCCGCCGAGTACCTGAGGGTGTACTCGCCGTCGGCCGAGGTGCGCGGCCACGGCGCCGGGCAGGAAGTGCTGCAGGTCGGCAAGCATCAGGTGGGCATCACCGCGCTCGAGCCGGTCGGCCACTACGCGCTGAAGATCGTGTTCGACGACGGGCACGACAGCGGGCTCTACAGCTGGGACTACCTGTACCGGCTGGGTGCCGATCACGACAGGAACTGGCAGGATTATCTGGACAGGCTGGCGCGTGCCGGCGCAAGCAGGGAGTAAACATGGACAAAACGACCCACTTCGGCTTCAAGAGCGTCGCCGAGAGCGAAAAGGCGGGCAAGGTCGCCGAGGTGTTCCACTCGGTCGCACAGAAATACGACGTGATGAACGACCTGATGTCGGGTGGCCTGCACCGCATCTGGAAGCACTTCACGCTGAACACCGCCGGCGTGCGCCGCGGCGACAAGGTGCTCGACATCGCCGGGGGCACCGGCGATTTGGCGCGCGGCTGGGCCAAGCGGGTCGGCAAGGAGGGCGAGGTGTGGCTGACCGACATCAACTCGTCGATGCTGACCGTCGGCCGCGACCGCCTGCTCGACGAGGGGCTGATGCTGCCGGTGTCGCTGGCCGACGCCGAGAAGCTGCCGTTCCCGGACAACTACTTCAACCTGGTGTCGGTCGCCTTCGGCCTGCGCAACATGACGCACAAGGACGCCGCGCTCGCCGAGATGTACCGCGTGCTCAAACCCGGCGGCAAGCTCTTGGTGCTCGAGTTCTCCAAGGTGTGGAAGCCGCTGTCGCCGGTGTACGATTTTTACTCGTTCAAGGCGCTGCCGGTGATGGGCAAGCTGGTCGCAAACGACGCGGACAGCTACCAGTACCTCGCCGAGTCGATCCGCATGCACCCGGACCAGGAAACCCTCAAGCAGATGATGCTGGACGCGGGTTTCGGCAAGGTCGACTACCACAACCTGTCCGCCGGCGTCGTCGCGCTGCACAAGGGCTTCAAGTTCTGATGGGCGCGCTTGCCAAGGTGCCGACCTGGCTGATGCTCGCGCTGGCGATCCTCGCCGAAGTGAGCGCAACCAGCTCGATGAAGCTGACCGACGGCTTCACGCGGCCGCTGCCGACCGTGCTGGTGCTGTGTGGCTACGCGCTGTCGCTCAGCCTGCTCGCGCAGGTGGTGCAGCGGGTCGACGTCGGCGTCGTCTACGCGATCTGGTGCGGGGTCGGCATGGCCGCCGTCGCGCTGGTCGGCGTCGTGGTATACGGCGAGGCGGTGACGCTCGCCAAGGTCGGCGGCATCGTGCTGATCGTCGCCGGCACCCTGATGTTGAGCCTGGCCATGCGTGGCCACTAGCCGGAGAAAACGCGATGCTGACGCTGGCCGTGTTCAACCACCTGCTCGGGCAACAGCCCGAGCTGCGCGCCGAGCTCGCCCGCTGGCACGGCCGCCGCGTCGCCGTCGTGCTCGCACCGTTCAGCGTAGAAGGCGTGATCACCGACGAGGGCTACCTCGCGCGCTGCCCGGGTGCGCCCGAGGCGACGGTGCGCCTGGGCCACGGCCTGGTGCTCGCCTCGCTTGCCGGCGGCACGCCCGACATGCGGGAAGTGAAGACCAGCGGCGACGCCGCCCTTGCCGGCGCGGTGCTCGCGGTGCTCACCCGCCTGTCGTGGGACGCCGAGGAAGACGCGTCGCGCGTGCTGGGCGACGCCGCCGCGCACCGTCTGGGCCGGCTGGTGCGCCGCGCCTTCGGCCTGAAGGGCGAGATCGGCGGACGCCTGCTGGAGGGCTGGGTCGAGCACATCCGCGACGAGGCGCCGCTCTTGGCGCACCGGCGCGACGTCGAGCGCTTTGTCGCTGACGTCGACGCCCTGCGCGACGACAGCGAGCGCCTCGCCAAGCGGCTCGCGCGGCTGGAAGCCGCCGCCGGGCCTTCATCCACTGCCAAGCAAGGGGCCTCATGCGCCTGAAGCGTTTTACCCGCATCGTCTCCACCTTCTACCGTTACGGTCTCGATGAATTCTTCGCCGGCCACTCGCGGCTAGGCTTCGTGCACAGTCTGCTGCGCTATCTGCCCGTCCCGCGCGACCTGACGCTGTCGCGCCCCGAGCGGGTGCGCCTCGCGCTGGAGAGCCTGGGGCCGATCTTCGTCAAGTTCGGCCAGCTCTTGTCCACCCGCCGCGACTTGTTGCCGCACGACTACGCCGAGGCGCTCGCCCACCTGCAGGACCGCGTTGCGCCGTTCGACGGCGAACTGGCGCGGCGGGTGATCGAACAGAGCCTGGGCCGCCGCGTCGACGATATCTACGTCGACTTCGAGACGCAGCCGGTGGCCAGCGCGTCGGTCGCGCAGGTGCACCGTGCGTGGCTGCGCGAGGCGGACGGCAGCCGCGGCCGCGAGGTTGCGGTCAAAGTGCTGCGCCCGGGCATCGCGCCGGTGATCGAACAGGACCTCGCGTTGATGAAGATGCTGGCAGGCTGGGTCGAGCGGCTATTCGCCGACGGCAAGCGCCTGAAGCCGCGCGAGGTGGTCGCCGAGTTCGACCGCCACCTGCATGACGAGCTGGACATGATGCACGAGGCGGGCAACGCCTCGCAGCTCAGACGCAACTTCGAAGGCTCCGACATGCTGGTGGTGCCCGAGGTGTTCTACGAGGCGACCAGCACCGACGTGCTGACGCTCGAATGGATGCGCGGCGTGCCGGTCGGCCGCATCGACGAGCTGCGCGCGGCGGGTGTCGATTTGAAGCAGTTGTCGCGCTTCGGCGTCGAGATCTTCTTCACCCAGGTGTTCCGACACGGCTTCTTCCACGCCGACATGCACCCGGGCAACATCTTCGTCGCGCCGGACGGCCGCTACATCGCGCTCGACTTCGGCATCGTCGGCAGCCTGACCGAGAAGGACAAGCACTACCTGGCGATCAACTTCCTCGCCTTCTTCAACCGCGACTACCACCGCGTCGCCACCGCGCATATCGAGTCGGGCTGGGTGCCGGCCGACACCCGCCCCGAAGAGCTGGAAGCGGCGGTACGCACCGTGTGCGAACCCTTCTTCGACAAGCCCTTAAGCCAGATCTCGTTCGGCATGGTGCTGCTGCGCCTGTTTGAAACCAGCCGCCGCTTCAACGTCGAGATCCAGCCGCAGCTGGTGCTGCTGCAAAAGACGCTGCTCAATATCGAGGGCCTGGGCCGCCAGCTCGACCCCGACCTCAACCTGTGGGACACCGCCAAGCCCTTCCTCACCAAGTGGATGAACGAGCAGATCGGCTGGCGCGGCTTGCTGCGCACCCTGAAGGACGAGGCGCCGCAATGGGCGACCACGCTGCCGACCCTGCCGCGCAAGCTGAACGAAGCGCTGTCCGGCAAATCGTCCGAGCTGATGGTGGCGGGCTACATGCAGCTGATGCGCGAACAGAAGCGGCAGAACTTCCTGCTCATGCTGATCGCGCTGCTATTGGGCGCGTTGCTCTTGAAGGACGTGCTGTAAATCCGGTTAGGGTGGGTTAGGCCGCAGGCCGTAACCCACCGGTCAGATGGCAGCAGGGCGGTGGGGTACGACAGTGTTGCCGCCCGCCCCTTCCCAGTCCCTCTGTCAGAGCCTGTTCAGGTCTACGCGAAATGGTGGAACTGCCAGCTTCCTTCTCCCCCCTGATGTGCTCACAGTTGCAGATTGTTCATGCCTATTAAATAAACCTGCAATCTAATCAGAGCACGCTGTCGGTCACGAGCATTTCACACTGCAATGGACCGACATGAAGAAGACAACCATCAGCCTGGCCTTGCTGGCCTCATTCAATGCCAGTAGCGCGCTGGCCGACCAGGCTTACCCGGCCACACTGGCAGGCCATGCCGTTTTGCCCGCCAAGACCTTTTTGGCTGCGCCAAAAGATGCTCCGGATAGCCTGAAAATATCGGGGAAGTATACGAATCCGGACGGTAAGCGCATGGATCGCCCGGAAAGTCTGGCGGGCAACTCCTTTCTCTCCGACAAGAACGTCCCGCGCCCGACCGGGATCGCGTTGCCCTTCAAAGGGCAGCCGGTGCAGGGGTTCTCCGGCATCAAGAGCAACGGCGACGGCAGCTTCTGGGTGTTGCAGGACAATGGTTACGGCGCCAAAAACAACAGCGCCGACGCCATGCTGATGTTCCACCGCGTCAAACCCGATTGGAACAAGGGCGGCGTCAAGTTGCAGAGCACCCATTTCCTGCATGATCCGGAGCGCAAGGTCCCGTTTCCTATCGTCAATGAAGGTACCAAGCAGCGCTACCTGACAGGTGCCGACTTCGACATCGAGTCGATCCAGCCGATTGGAGATGCTTTCTGGTTCGGCGACGAACTTGGCCCCTATCTGATCAAGGCCGACCGTCAAGGTAAGGTGCTGGCGGTGTTCGAAACCCGACTGGATGGCAAGACACTGAAGTCCCCGGATCATTACGCCGTCACCACGCCGGCCACCCCAGGCAATTTCGCGACGCCGGTTCGTCGTTCACGCGGCTACGAAGGCATGGCCGTGTCCAAGGACGGGCAGTTCCTCTACCCGCTGCTCGAAGGCCCGCTGTGGAATGCCGACGACAAGAAGTGGGAACAGAAGGACGGCCGCGACTATCTGCGCATCCTCGAATTCAGCGTCGCCCGGGGCGAATGGACCGGCCGTTCATGGAAGTACCCGTTGGAGCAGAACGGCAACAACATCGGTGACTTCAATATGATCGATGGCGCAACCGGTCTGATTATCGAGCGCGACAACGGGGAGGGCCTGGCCGAACGCGCTTGCAACGGACTGGTGCGCCCGGATTGCCAGAACGTGCCGGCCAAATTCAAGCGCGTTTACAAGATCAGCCTGCAGGATGCCGACAGCGAAGGCTTCGTCAGGAAGGTCGGCTACATCGACCTGATGAATATCGCCGACTCGAAGCAGCTTGCGCTGCGCGGTGGCAAGGGCGGGAAATTCACCTTTCCCTTTGTCACCATCGAGGATGTGGATGTTGTTGATGGCGAGCACATCGTCGTCGCTAACGACAATAACTTGCCATACTCGGCAGCCCGTCAGCCCAATCTGCAAGACGACAACGAGTTTATCCTGCTGCACGTGCCCGAATTGCTCAAGGCACGCTAGCCAGGCTTGATCTCGCACGCCTATCCCCGCAGTAGGGTGGGTTAGGTGCAGGCCGTAACCCATCAATCCGATGGTGGCGTGGCGGTGGGTTACGGCGTGTTGCCGCCTAATCCACCCTACGTGCTATGCGCCGAATTGCCACCTATATGGGGAGCCGCCCCAAGCCCCGTAGCCGCAAGCCGTGGCGAAGCCGGTCGCCACGGGGTTTCGCCGCGGCTTCGGGTCGCGTTTTCTTTCGGCCATTTCTTTTGGCGAGACAAAAGAAATGGTCCCGTCCGCCGCGCGGAAGCGGCAAGAAAAATATCCGCGCAGCGGATTCGTCCAAAGGCCAGCCGGTATCGGCTGGCCTTTTTGCGCCAGCATCCGGTCGACTTTGTTTCAACGGGAAGGCCTGTTTTCGAGTCCGCTGCGCGGACGTGTTTGGGTGCCGCTTCCGCGCGGCCAACGGGCAAGGGGCTAATGTGATGGTCAGCCTGAACTCCAACAGCCCAGCAGGCTACGCTTGCTGGGCTGTTTCCAATTCGGCGCGGAGGATCATCATGGCAAACATCGCACTTTTCGGTCTGGATA
>NZ_JAAGAA010000019.1 GCF_010435965.1 Crenobacter caeni | reverse complement strand
TCAGGAGCGGCTCACATCATGGATCGGGCATAGCTGCCCATCAGGAATCCGGATAGATTAGAGCAAGCCTTCCCTGTCATTGTTCATCACGATTCTGTCCTTGCAAAGTTCAGGCTGACCATAGATTCTTTTGTCTCGCCAAAAGAAATGGCCGAAAGAAAAGGCGACCCGAAGCCGCTGCGAAACCCCGCGGCGAAGCCGGCCGCCAAGGCGCCGCCTAACTCGCGGCTCGCTACCGCGAACCGCTCGGACAAGAGGCGGCTTAAAACCTTGTCGGCCAGCTTCACCACGGCTTGCGGCTACGGGGCTGGGGTGGCTCCCCATATGTGTGGTATTCAGGTCTTGTCGAGTTGGTTAGCTATCCAGTCCCGGGCGATTGCAAACGCGTTTTTGAACAAATCCGGACGCTTCTTCTGCCACGCCTTCATGGCCTGGATCGGTGTCCAGTGTTGCAGGGCGAGCTGCGGCAGATGCTGGTTGTAGAGCAGCACATAGCGCTCCAGCGTGGTCGAGAGATCCTGGCCCGATTCGAAACGGTGTGTGTCCAGCACCTCGCTGATCCGGCCGTTGAAATGCTCGACCATCCCGTTCGTCTGCGGCGTACGTTGTTTGGTCTGCCGGTGTTCGATCTCCAGCGCTGCATATAGCCAGTCGAATTCATGCTCGCCGCTGGCCTGCTTCTGGCGGTTGAACAGGCGGCCGATTTTTGCGGCTTGATCGGCACGAAGACTCAGCGGGTGGCCGTCAGGGATGCGACACTTAAGAGCCGCTAACAAAACTTGTCGATAAATCGCAGGTAGATCCAGGAGCAGGCCAACTTGAGCAAGGCGTAATGGGTATCAAGTCGTCGTTCGAAACGGATGCGCAGTTTGCCGAAGCCAGCAAGCCACGCATGGGTACGTTCAACTACCCAACGATGCCGGCCCAGTTTCTCGCTGCTTTCGACGCCACGGCGGGCAATGCGCGCCAGAATCCCACGGCGCTTGAGATGTTCGCGGCAACGACGGAAGTCGTAGCCTTTGTCAGCGTGTAACTTGTGTGGCCGTTTCCGGGATCGGCCGGAATGGTATCGACCAAGGTCTCGAATGCCATCGAGTCGTGACGGTTGGCGCCGGTGATGCTCAGAGCCAGCGGCACACCGCGTCGGTCGACGATGATGTGTCGTTTGCTACCTAGCTTTCCCCGGTCTGTGGGATTGGGGCCGGTTTCTTGGCCCCCCGGGGGCTGGCGACGCTTGCCCCATCAATACTGGCTCGGCTCCAGTCGATCTCGTCGCATTGGCGCAACTGGGTCAATAACGCCAAGTGCAGACGATCCCAAACACCTTGAGCCTGCCAGTCGCGTAGACGCCGCCAGCAGGTCATGCCATTACCGAAGCCCAGTTCTTGTGGAAGATCCTCCCACGGGATTCCCGTGGTGAGGACGAACAGGATGCCGTTCAGTGCCGCCCGGTCGTCCAGCCGAGGACGACCGCCCTTGCGTGAACGGGGCACGACCGGCAGCAGTGGCTGCAATGATTTCCAAAGCTTCTGGCTGACCATACTTCGCTTCATGCCAACCAGATGGGGGCTCGCTCCCGTGGCATCAAGATGGTTTTGTTAGCGGCTCTAAGCCACTAGAGGATTCTGACGATGGATAGAGTCTCCGCTTCGAAAAGAAGCGAGATCATGCGTAAAGTCTGCCAGAAGGACACCTCCGCTGAGTTGGCGGTACGAAAACTGCTTTTTGCGCTTGGCTATCGATACAGGCTACATGACCGTAGGTTGCCAGGTACTCCGGACGTCGTCTTCCCTGGTAGAAAAAAGATCATATTCGTACATGGCTGCTTCTGGCACGGACACGAAAACTGTCCTAAGGCACGGCTTCCCAAGAGCAATATCGAATATTGGTCGACAAAGGTCGCCAAAAATATTCTTCGAGATACCCAGGTACAGGAAGAGCTTCGCCAACAAGGGTGGGGCGTATTAATCGTCTGGCAATGCCAGATCAAGGCCCAAGAGGAACTTCAAGGAAGGTTAATCGCATTCCTGAGCTAACTTCGGCAGCACAACGGCCACCAGCTGTTCTACAGACTGCGCGCAACCCCATACCTTAGAGTACAAAACCAACGACAATGTGTTAGATTGATGCCATTCGGGCCAACCATCGACCGCAATGTGAATGTCAAACTCACGAACAGGGACCTCGGCTGAAGACCACAATGTGCTCTTGCCCGATGATCGAAGCCCAGAACAAGATCCCGACGTCCAGCGAGCGCGCGAATGGCTGCAAGCCGATGCTGATCGGGCTCAACGGGCATTGAAACGCGTTGAGATTGAAAGGGTTGCCCACTCACTCAAACTGAACGCTCAAAAAGCTGCCGCCTTATTCGACCTACTAGAATTCGATGGCATTGTCGAAACAGAGGAAGACCCGGGCGAAATCGAGGACGATGCCCACAAGGAAGGCAACCATTTCTCGTTGGCCGATGCAGAGGCCGCATTGGCTCGCGGCTCGTTGAGTTCGGCATTCCACTTACCCCTTCTCACAGCCCAAGAAGAACGCGAACTTGGCCGCAAGATTGCTCTCGGCCGCGAAGCAAGCGTATCCAAGAACCAGGCCTCATTACAACGCATTGTTAAAGAGGCAGAGCAAGCGCATTCTCGGCTCGCTATCTCCAACCTTCGCCTTGTAGTGAGCATTGCGCGTGTTTTTGCACTCTACAGCGGGGAACCCCTAGAAGATCTTTTCCAAGATGGCATGATTGGTCTTCTGCGAGCTTGCGACAAATTCGATCCAGAGCTCGGTACAAAATTTTCTACTTATGCAGTCTGGTGGATTCGTCAAGCAATCACTCGTGCAATCGCCGACAAAGGCCGCACCATCCGCCTTCCCTATCACGCTTACTCCGACCTCATCCGCTACATTCGCGCAGTGCGCTTACTGCGCCATGAAAATGGCGATATCTCGCCTTCAATTTTTAAAATTGCAGACGAATTGGCATGGGATGTCGTGAAAACTCAGTTCATCGGACAGCTTCTGGTGTTAGAGCCAGTATCTCTTGATCAACCGATGGGTGAGGAGGACGAACGGCTAGGCGATTTGTTGATCGCACCAGACTCACCGGAAAAAGACGCTTGCATCAAAGAACGCCGGGAGATCGTCTTTACCTTATTGGAAAAGCTCGACAATCGAACGGCCTACGTCATTCGAAAGCGGTTCGGGCTGGACGATGGGGGAAGCGGGGTCACATTGGAATCGCTCGGAGCCGAGTTTAACGTCACGCGTGAGCGCATCCGACAGATCGAATCCGATGGGCTCAAACGGTTAGCTAAAAAAGCAAATATTGCAGGATTCAAAAAGGACGAACTGGATGATTGATGAACAAATGAATGCCTTAACTGGTGGGCAAGCACGAATCCGGTTCCGAGACTGGCTGCTTCAGCGTACGGTAGTTGCGGGCCGAGGGGATGAATCCGATGAGTCGAGTGTGGCACCCGCAAATAGGTTTTGGTTAGGACGAATCCAACCAGAGAACGCCATTCTTTCGTCTAACACTGACGAGCGTGGGGAACGCCTAGAACCATGTGCAATTGGGGTCCACTTCCGTACGCCAACCGCTGCCGAATATAGATTCACCGCAGTGGTTTCAATGTGTGTTTGGATCAAGGCCAAAGATGGTAATTGGCATAAACGGCGTCTTCCAAAGATATCAGTTCCTGTAGCTATCGATACGAAGAAATCTATCGGCCAATTTGGAAAACAGCTGCTAGCTGATGCGTTATGCAATGAAGCAGATATTACAAAATTCGGAGCCCGTATCGACGTTGAAGTGATCGAAGTCGAAGATGAGTCTGAAGTTGTCGAATTACAGGTTTCCTTAGTCAACGATGGCGATCTATCTGACAAAGGAGATGATTTCGATACGAGGCTATACGAGTGTGTTCTCGAGGTTCGAGACATTGAAATCGAGCCGTTTATTCTGGAAAAGCTTCCAGAGGCTTATCGATATGACAGAGGGGTGCCTGCATATGGCATCAACTGTGGTGTCGATCTCGTGGAGAATGCATTACGGACCAATGATATCGTTGTTGTAGACACTTGGCGGCCGAAATTCTGGGGAGCAGAAACGGAACCGCCGAACCTAACGTTTACCTATTTGACCGATGCCGCAGTCGATGCGGGCTTAGATTTAGTGCGATCTCTTCGCGAATGGGGAGATCAGCATTGGAGCGAAAAGGAATTAAGCAGAAGAGAAAAGACTGAAGAGTGGTCCGATGAGATGCGTCATCAAGCGGATCTTGATGCTCTGAGTTTTTGGCAAGAAGTCGAACGTATTGCCCACGGTGTTGAACTGCTCTATAACGATCCAATTTTGGCAAGATCGTTTGCTTGCATGCACAGAGCGATGGCTTCTGTTGGCAAGTCACGCGGGTATAGCGGATGGCGACCTTTTCAATTCGGCTTCTTGCTCGCCAACTTGTCATCGGTAGTGGGAGAAGCCGGCGATACCGATATATGCGACGTTGTATGGTTTGCCACCGGTGGGGGTAAGACCGAAACTTACCTTGGCTTGTTGGTTACTGCAGTGTTCTACGACCGATTGACGGGAAAGACATCAGGGATAACAGCCTGGAGTCGATTCCCTTTGCGCATGCTTTCCCTACAGCAAACGCAACGTTTTGCCGATGCTTTGGCCGCAGCCGAACTGATACGACGTGAAGAACAAATTGGCGGCGATCCTATTTCGCTCGGCTTTTTTATCGGGTCTGGGGCTACTCCTAATAAGATCTATTTAGATCCCAAAGATCATCCCAATGCCAACGACGAAACGATGCCAATGAAGTATCGGGTCCTGGATTACTGCCCCTTCTGTGGTAATAGGGATCTAAAAATGGCATTCCATAGAAGTTCATGGACACTCGAGCATCGATGTGGGGCGGAAGGCTGTTCATGGCCCGAGCGCGCGTTACCGCTCTACGTGGTCGACGAAGAAATATACCGATTCTTGCCGACGGTGTTGGTCGGAACGCTGGACAAAGCGGCATTGATCGGCATGCAACAAGCAATGAGAGGACTTGTAGGCGCACCTTGGGGGAAATGTTCCCGCCCCGGCCATGGGTTTGTTTATGCACCCCGCACCGGTAGAAAATCTGGATGTTTGCTACCTGACTGTGAAGCGAACGTTGAGCCATTGGGGATGGATCATAAGCGTTTCGCCCCGCGTTTTAGATTGCAAGATGAGCTTCATCTACTTCGCGATAGCTTAGGAGCTGTAGATTCGCATTACGAAAGCCTATACGACGATTTGACAATGACATTGGGCGGCACGCGGCCCAAGATCTTAGCTTCGTCGGCGACGCTACGAGGGTACGAAAAGCAGATCGACGAACTCTACCGAAGAAAAGCAAGACTTTTCCCGACACCAGGCCCGAAACCGGGTATCGGTTTCTGGTCAGCAAAATCTGTAGAGCCGATGCGTCGTTTTGTCGGTATCGCCCCTAGAGGACTAACCCTCGAATGGGTCAACGACAGCATCGTTCGAGAGTTGCAAATCTGTATTCGCGAGCTCATCGAAGACCCACAGACCGTATGCACCACCCTCGGTATTGACCCAAATTTTGCAAATCGTTTAATTCTCGACTACGGAACGCAGGTGGTTTATGGCAATTCGCTACGCGATATCGAAGCAGTTTATCGTTCTGGAGAAATGCAACCCCAGATTGCCGACCATCAGGTCAACTGGGAAACCCTGACAGGAAAAACTAATTTCAACGATGTGGCCGAGATTTTGCAAAGGTTGCAGAGCCCAGAAGACGAATTTTATGATCGAATCCACGCCATCACTGCATCGTCCATGATGTCCCATGGGGTCGATGTGGACCGCCTGAATGCCATGATTATGCTTGGCCTTCCCCTCGGTGCAGCTGAATTTATTCAGGCTACCGCTCGTGTGGGGAGGCGCTTTCCTGGACTTGTCTTTGTCGTACATAAGATTGCGCGTGAGCGAGATGCGACGGTCTACCGAATGTTCCGGGAATTCGTAACTCAAGCTGATCGATTCGTTGAGCCGGTCCCTATTACGCGCCGTAGTCGTAGAGTCCTCGATCGCACGATTGCCGGTTTGGCATTAGCACGGATCCTCATGTTGCACGAACCGAATTCTGGAAAGCCGCTGACTACGATTCCTAAGCTACGTGAGTGGGCACTTAATTCGAGCCTAAACTGGGTTGACGAGTGTGAGACTACGATTCGAGCGCTAGGCTTCAATACAGCGCTCGATGAAGGGCTACGTTCGGATCTCCAGGCTTGGTATGAAGAATTCGCGGAACTTCTACATCAACCACCGTCTGGGGCGAAATTTCCTTCTGAAGCGTCCCCAACGGGCGGTCCAATGACATCGCTACGTGACGTCGATACCCAAATTCCGGTTCATGGGAGCAAAATTTGATGAAAGATACCCGCAGCGCATCCCAAATTATTTATGGATTTTTACCGGAACAGACTATCGACCTCAAAGGGGGTATTTGGAAAGTTCGCGAATGGCGAGCTCCTCGCCGGCTGAGTGAGGTTGATTCAGGAGCGCTCAAATCAGAAATTTTACGTCAGGCTCGAGGGTGGGAGACCGCTCAAACTGACTACTATCGTTTCTTGAACAAACTACGCACGGGTATCGCCGAGGTCGAACCCTACCAGATCGACGAGGCGAACGGCGTTCTGCTAGATGCCTTTCCCAAACAATGGATCTGTAAGGGATGCAATCTGGTTTATTTAACACCTGATGCCATCTGCCCATGCAATTCAAGAACTAAAGGTCAACTGCCATTCGTTGCCTATCACGACTGCGGAGAGATTCGCGAAGTTTCTATCGAACGTTGTCCAACTCATGGCGAGGTCAGATTAGAGTTTGCCAAGTCGGCGTCTATCGCCGATTTACGCTTCAAATGCCCCAAGTGCAATTGGTCCCGACAAGGATTGCCATTCATGAAGTGCTCCTGTGGGGCACCTATGAAGTTCAACGTACATAGGGCGGCTGTCGTATATACTCCCCGTTCAGTCGTCCTGGTAAATCCGCCTCTGTCAGAGGCTCGCCGTCGTTTGGAAAATGCCGGAGGTAGTGCGCGAGCTCTGACATGGTTCTTTGGTGGAATGAAGGAAAAATCTGCACTAGAAACAGCCGAAACGCAAAGTTCGTTAGCTAGCGATCTTTTGACCCGGGGGATGCCACCCGAAGTTGTTGAACGGGTAGTGGCTGCATCAGGTTTACCTGTGGGAGAAACGGCAATTCCAGAGCTACCGATCGATTTACGGGCGGAATGCGAATCACAGGCAATGAAGTTAGCCTTAGCAACCTTGGATTCTCGGTTACGAACGGAAGATCTTGCAGCAGCAATCGCGGCAGATCATGAGCTGAGTGTGCAGTATCGAGCCAAATATCCTGAGGCAATGCAAAGTGCAGGATTAGCGAGCATAGAATTGATCGAGCGTTTCCCAATATTTACTGGGCATTACGGGTATACGCGCGGCGACCATGATCCATCCAAGTCCACGCTTCGGCCATTTAGGCATCATGATAGAAGTCGCCGTAACGTTTTTCCGGTATATGGGGACCTTGCGCAGACCGAAGCACTATTGGTCAGATTGAACCCACAACGAGTGGCTGAATGGTTGAGGCTTAAGGGACACGATATCCACGCAGCGACTTCAACCGAGAGTACTTATGCCGCAATTCTTGTTGCTGCAGCCGATGCCGCGTCAGGAGAGTCAGTAAGGTCAGACATATTGCATTTGGTGCATTCCTATTCGCACCGTTTCATTCGTACCGTTGCCATTTACGCCGGTATTGATCGAAATGCCTTGTCAGAACTCGTATTGGATAGCATGTTATCGTTTGTTGTATACGCAGTACCCCGTGGCGATTTCGTGCTAGGTGGCTTACACGCAGTCTTTGAGCGCGAACTAGACACGCTCCTTGCGGAGGTCGTACACGGCGAACATCGCTGTCCTTTGGACCCAGGCTGTTCGAAAGGCAAATCGGCTTGCATGGCTTGCCTACACCTCGGTGAGCCCTCTTGCAGATTGTTTAACACGCATTTGTCTCGGAAAGCACTGTTCGGTGCAGGCGGCTATTTCTCGCTGCTGCCGAATCCGAGATCAGCGCGATCTGCTGCGGGGGCAAATACATAAAGGACGCTTCGAGCACGACTGAGAGCAACATACGCACTCTCGCGTATGTTCTCTCGGACCTTGTCAATTCCAGCCGTCGGATAGACCACAAGAATGACCTCGGCTTCAAGCCCTTTAAAGCGCTTGATGGTCTCCACCATAACGCCCTGTTCGCCATGCCGGCAAAATGGAGTCGAGCCCGCAGAAAGCAATCGAAGCTCTGTAGCAGTAGACGGTTTGTCAACTAGTACTGTGATTTCAGAAGGCTCAAAGCCTTCTTTCTCTATTAACTCCTGAGCCCAACGTTGTACTGTACTGAATCGTACAGTACGAAAGTCTGTAGAACTGAATACAGGCTCTGGTCCCGGTGCACCGACGGAGGGCTCGGCTAAGCCAACAACGCTAGCAACCCGTTTCGCAATCGGTAAACTATTTCGACAATTCTTTGTTATTTCGTACTGAGTCCATGAGGAGGGTGGCTCCCAAGGTCTGCGATATAGATCCTGCAACGGATCGGCAAATACATAGCACACACCATGTGTTGGGTCGCGCATGATAGAAAGCAACGATTCGATCCAATCCCATTCGAAATCTTGCGCCTCATCAACCAATACGGCATCCGGCGAAAAATCGCAGGCCTTTGCCGCATCGAGCAATATCAAAGGAGCTTCCTCGCTCCACCAACGCTCGTCCAACTCTTTCGGAATCGCAATCTTTGCTCTACGCGCCATCTCCATAACTAGAGAGTGAAAGCGTGACACCTTAACTAATCCGCAGTCTGAAAATTCGGCCTCTAAGTGCTTACCGAGCAATTCGTTGTAACAGACCAATAGAACTTGAAAACCATTTTCAGCGAGTCGTTTTGCTTTTTCAACGGCTAAAAGAGTCTTTCCTGTGCCAGCACCGCCTAGAATGGCTGCTCGACGATTTCTGGCGAGCCCGTCTAACGTTCCAATTTGTTCATGAGTCAAATGGATTAGCTCGTCCGACACGCGTCTAGCCCAAGTAGACAAAATGGGACGAATTGCTGTAGATGGAGCAAGCTTGGACTTGATTTCGTCGACATCTTTTGGGGTAAGTTTAGAGCTGTTTTTCCAATAAGTAGATATTGTCAAAAGAGAGCGCTCAATATCCCTTATCCCTGCAGCATCGACGACTATGGGGAGAGGACCAGCAGCCTCAAAACGACTATTTACATTGATGTCAGGAAAAACTACGCCGTGACAAATGCGAGCTTTTGCAGGAAACCATGGGAGCGCCTCTCTGAAATATGCGAGCAACGCATGTTTCGAGTCTGTTGCTTGCTGGAAAGGGTCTTTGATTTTGTGTCGCCCTTCACGGTTGTTCGTATACCAACAACCGTCGGTCAACTCTACGCCACCGCCTTTTGCCTCGAGAACAATCGCACCATGGGAAGGGTGCAGGATAACGAAATCACTCTCTCCATCACCTTGTCTACCGCCCCGAGGGCTTTGCCATGCAACCGAATGTAATACCATCCATTCGTCACTTAACCTCCCCAGTGCCTCGAGTATGACTTTCTCTGATTTTGGAGTTTTATCGGGATCTCCAAGCGAAAATATGCGAGCCATAAGCTATTCGGAAGAATGTTAGTGGAGGTGAAGTAAAGGAGGTTACAGGGACTAAATACCCGTGAAAGTAGAGCCACACTTACAACGCGGCGCGAATGACAGACAACACGTTTTCTGCAACGATCGGGCTCACGCTGTTGCCAATCTGGCGGAAGCTATGCCATTTGGTTTTGTGGAATGCGAACCAATCTGGAAAACCCTGCAGCCGGGCTGCTTCGCGGGGAGTAATCACCCTTGGTTCAACATGATGTATGGGGCGAACTGCTTGATAACTTCCTCTATCGCTCCCCGTTCCAGCTCGGAGCGTCGGGCAAAAACCGCTAGGGTTAAGCCGTACCCCCTTGGAAACAGAATCTTGCTGTCCTGGGGCCAACTTGGCAAATCTTGCAACTACTTCAGGAAGATGTCGCGTGCCCATGCAACCGGAAACTTCAGACTTCTCGAGCAGACGATCTATAGATGTCTGGTGACCAACTCCAGGTGGAACGGCATTTCTAAGATGTTCGGCAAAATGTCCTTTTTGCATGAGATCGACTTTGCGCCATCCACTTGCTTCGGACTGCCAAGCAGGGTCGATAAAAATTGGCAAGCCTTCTAAAGCTCGCCCAACATTCACAATATCAATGTCAGGAGACGGCGCAAATGCTTCTTCATTCAGGGTCATACGTCGTGGATCGTAACCGATGAAGAAAATACGCGTACGGGTTGTTGGTGCACCGTATAGGCTCGCTTTCACTTCTATGGGACCGATGATTGTGTAAGCTTCGCGGACATACGAAAAGGCGGCTTCGCGAATATGGTCATACCGAGGATCTCTGATACCCGGTACATTTTCGGCAACAAAAAAGCGGGGGCGCGTCTCGGCAACAAGTCGGAAAAAGTGTACGAACAAGTCATTGCGCACATCATCGATCTGACGCCGCCCCATAAAACTGAACCCTTGGCAAGGCGGTCCGCCAATCAGCCCATCGAGCCCTCCATCAGAAAGACCGGCAATGGCGAGCAGCTGCCGTCCTGTCAAATTCGCGACACTTTCGGAGGAGTGTTTGGTGTTAGGGAAATTTTTGAGGTGCGTTTCTGTGGCGAACGGGTCGATCTCAACTGCAGCCGAAACACAAAAACCAGCGCGAGCGGCTCCTAGGCTGAGGCCGCCAGCACCGGCAAAGAGATCGATTACGTTTGGTGAATTTGTCATGCCGAATCAATTGTTTTACTAGCATTGAGCGTATCGTACGCTATTTCTGCTTGTGGGTCGATCGCGGCATGTGCTATGCCATGATCATGCTGATGATATCGCTGAGGGCTGTCGGTACACAGAAAATCTCGGTCTTCTCGCACAGTTTGTCAAATTCAGACCAGTTTCTATGTTGCCTTTGTCACTCTCGGCTGACTGACCCAATGACCGTTTAGGCGGACAAGCAACTTTTTGTAAAGAGTGTAATAAAAAATGGCCTCCAAACTTGGAGGCCATCCTTCTCACTGCGTGGGCTGCATGTGAAATTCCAAAAATCTAGAAAAGTGGGAAATATCTAGATATTCGTGGGATCCTACAACCTTAGATGTCGATATTGCGCGCGATCAGCGCGTTGCTTTCGATGAAGGCGCGGCGTGGTTCGACCTGGTCGCCCATCAGCGTGGTGAACACGTCGTCGGCGGCCATCGCGTCTTCGATGCGCACCTTGAGCAGGCGGCGCACGCTCGGGTCCATGGTGGTTTCCCACAACTGTTCCGGGTTCATCTCGCCCAGCCCCTTGTAGCGCTGGATGCCCATGCCCTTGCGCGCCTCGGCGAGCAGCCAGTCCAGCGCGGCGCCGAAGTTGTCCACAGGCTTGACGGTCTCGCCGCGGCGCACGCTGGCGCCGTCGCCCAGCAGGCCGTCGAGCATGGCCGCGGTCTTCTGCAGCTCGGCGTAGTCGGCCGAGTCGAGGAAGCTCTGGTCGAGCACGGTCACCATCACGTTGCCGTGCAGCTTGCGGATCACCTTCAGGAGATACCCGTCGTTCTTCTCGTCGGGCAGCAGCTCGAGGCCGATCTCGTCGGCCGGCACCCGCGCGCGCAGCGCGTCGAGCGCGGCCAGCGCTTCGTGCTCGGTTTCCAGCGACAGCGGGCCGGTGGTGAGCATGGCTTCCAGCACCAGGTGGTCGATCACGCGGCTTTCGCGTTCGATCACGGTGCGCGCGCGCAGGAACTGGCGGGCGATGCGGCCGAGTTCTTCGGCTTCCAAGGGCGCGGCGTCGGCGCGCGGGGTCAGCTCGGCCTTGTCCAGCGCCAGTTGCAGCAGGTACTGGTCGAGTTCGTTCTCGTCCTTCAGGTAGCGTTCCTGCTTGCCGTGCTTGGCCTTGAAGAGCGGCGGCTGCGCGATGTAGATGTGGCCGCGCTCGACCAGCTCCGGCGTCTGCCGGTAGAAGAAGGTCAACAGCAGGGTGCGGATGTGCGCGCCGTCGACGTCCGCGTCGGTCATGATGATCACGCGGTGGTAGCGCAGCTTGTCCGGGTTGTACTCGTCCTTGCCGATGCCGCAGCCCAAAGCCGTGATCAGCGTCGCCACTTCCTGGCTCGCCAGCATCTTGTCGAAGCGCGCGCGCTCGACGTTGAGGATCTTGCCCTTCAGCGGCAGGATGGCCTGGAACTTGCGGTCGCGGCCCTGCTTGGCCGAGCCGCCGGCGGAGTCACCCTCCACCAGGTAGAGTTCGGACATCGCCGGGTCTTTTTCCTGGCAGTCGGCCAGCTTGCCGGGCAGGCCCAGGCCGTCCATCACGCCCTTGCGGCGGGTGATCTCGCGCGCCTTGCGCGCGGCTTCACGCGCGCGGGCGGCTTCGACGATCTTGCCGCAGATGGTCTTGGCGTCGTTCGGGTTTTCCAGCAGGTAGTTCTTCAGCGACTCGCTGATCACCTCGTTGATCACCGGGCCGATTTCGCTGGAGACCAGCTTGTCCTTGGTCTGGCTGGAGAACTTGGGGTCGGGCAGCTTGACCGACAGCACGCAGGTCAGGCCTTCGCGCATGTCGTCGCCGGTGGTGTCGACCTTGGCCTTCTTGGCCGTCTCGCTCTCTTCGATGTAGTGGTTGAGCGTGCGGGTCATCACCTGGCGCAGCGCGGTCAGGTGGGTGCCGCCGTCGCGCTGCGGGATGTTGTTGGTGAAGCACTGTACCGATTCCTGGTACGAGTCGTTCCACTGCATGGCGACTTCGACGCTCATGCCGTCCTTCTCGCCCAGCGCGTAGAACACCTTGGGGTGCAGCACCGACTTGTTGCGGTTCATGTACTCGACAAAGCCCGCCACGCCGCCGGAGAACGCGAAGTTCTCTTCCTTGCCGTTGCGCTTGTCGATCAGGGTGATGGCGACGCCCTGGTTGAGGAAGGACAGTTCGCGGATGCGCTTGGCGAGGATGTCGAAGTGGAATTCGACCAGGCCGAAGATCTCGGTCGACGCCATGAAGTGCACCTGGGTGCCGCGGTGGGTGGTGTGCCCGGTGACGGTCAGCGGTTCCACCGCGTCGCCGTGGCGGAACTCCATCTCGTGCACCTTGCCGTCGCGCCAGATCTTCAGGCGCAGCCAGTCGGACAGCGCGTTGACCACCGACACGCCGACGCCGTGCAGGCCACCGGAGATCTTGTAGCTGTTGTTGTCGAACTTGCCGCCTGCATGCAGGATGGTCATGATGACCTCGGCCGCCGAGCGCCCTTCTTCCGGGTGGATGTCGGTCGGGATGCCGCGGCCGTTGTCTTCCACCGAGATCGAGTTGTCCGGGTGGATGGTGACGCGGATGGTGTCGGCGTGGCCGGCCAGCGCCTCGTCAATGGCGTTGTCGAGCACCTCGAACACCATGTGGTGCAGGCCGGTGCCGTCCTGCGTGTCGCCGATATACATGCCGGGGCGCTTGCGCACCGCGTCCAGTCCCTTGAGGACCTTGATGCTGTCCGCGCCGTATTCCTGTTCACTCATCTGTCTGCTACTCGATTCTCAAAATTCGGGATCAGGGATCCTTGCCGGGGCGCCGTGGCGCCCCGCCGCTGGGCGTGTGCCGCGCCCGTCAGATGCGCATCGGCATCACGATGTACTTGAAGTTGCTGTTGCCCGGGATGGTGAACAGCGCCGAGCGCGCGGCGTCGCCGAACGCCAGCTGCAGCGTGTCCGCCGGCAGGTTGGTCAGCACGTCCAACAGGTAGTTGATGTTGAAGCCGATCTCCAGCGAGTCGCCCTGGAAGGCGATCTCCAACTCTTCCTCGGCCTCTTCCTGCTCGCTGTTGGTACACAGGATGGACATCGCGCCGTTCTTCAGCACCAGGCGCACGCCGCGGAACTTCTCGTTGGCGAGGATGGCGGCGCGCTGTAGCGCGTGCAGGAAGGTCAGCCTCTCGATCAGGAACAGCTTGTCGTTGTCCAGCGGGATCACGCGGTTGTAGTCGGGGAACTTGCCGTCGACCACCTTGCTGATGATCACGGTGGCGCCGAAGCTGAAGCGCACCTGGTTGGACAACAACTCGATGCTGATCGGCTCGTCGCTGTCCTGCAGCAGCTTGTAGAGCTCGAGCACGGTCTTGCGCGGCAGGATCAACTCGCTGCGCGGCAAATCGCCGTCGTGCTCGGCGGCGGCGAAGGCCAGGCGGTGGCCGTCGGTGGACACCAGGCGCACCTGGTTGCCCTCGGTCTGCAGCAACAGGCCGTTCAGGTAGTAACGGATGTCCTGCACCGCCATCGCGAACTGCACCTGCGAGAGCAGGCGCTTGAGGTCGCGCTGCGGCAGGCTGAACACTGCCTGTGGCTGGCTTGCCGCGCTCACCAGCGGGAAGTCGTCCGCCGGCAGCGTCTGCAGGTTGAAGCGGCTCTTGCCGGCCTTCAGCACCAGGCGGCCGCCGTCCAGCGATTCGAGGGTGACCACCGCCTTGTCGGGGATCGCGCGCAGGATGTCCTGCAGCTTCTTGGCCGAGGTGGTCAGCCGGAAGTCTTCGCCCGGTAGCTCATCGGGGCTCGCGGTGGTGATCTGGATTTCCAGGTCGGTGGCGAGGAAGCTCACCACGCCGCCCTTCTTCTCGATCAGCACGTTGGACAGGATGGGCAGCGTGTGGCGTCGCTCGACGATGCCGGTCACGGCCAGCAGGGGCTTCAACAGGGCGTCGCGTTCGGCTTGCAGGATCAGCATGCGGTGGGCTCCCGATTCAGAAACAGGTGGTTAGGTTGGTCAGTTGCGCAGCATCGCGAGCAGCGCTTCGTAATCGTGGGCGATGTCCGCGTCGTTGTTCCGCAACTCGGCGATGGTCTTGCACGCGTGCAGCACCGTCGTGTGGTCGCGGCCGCCGAAGGCGTCGCCGATGTTCGGCAGCGAGAGCTGGGTCAGTTCCTTGGCCAGCGCCATCGCCACCTGCCGCGGCCGCGCGATGTCGCGCGAACGCTTCTTGCTGTGCATGTCGGACAGCTTGATCTTGTAGTACTCGGCGACGGTCTTCTGGATCACGTCGACGGTGACCTGGCGGTTGCCGGCGGCCAGGATGTCCTTCAGCGCTTCCTTCACCAGCTCGAGGGTGATCGGCTGGTTGGTGAAGCGGGCGTAGGCGACCACGCGCTTGAGCGCGCCTTCCAGCTCGCGCACGTTGGAGCGTACGTTCTGCGCGATGAAGAAGGCGACGTTGTTGTCGAGCTTGATGTTGTCGACCTCGGCCTTCTTCATCAGGATCGCCACGCGCATCTCCAGCTCCGGCGGCTGGATCTCGACGGTCAGCCCCCACGAGAAGCGCGAGATCAGCCGCTCTTCCATCCCCTCGATCTGCTTGGGGTAGGTGTCGCAGGTCATGATCACCTGCTTGCCGCCTTCGATCAGCGCGTTGAACGCGTAGAAGAACTCTTCCTGCGTGCGGTTCTTGCCGGCGAAGAACTGGATGTCGTCGATCAGCAAGAGGTCGAGCGAGTGGTAGTAACGCTTGAACTCGTCGAACGCCTTGTGCTGGTACGCGCGCATGATGTCGGCGACGTAGCGCTCGGCGTGGATGTAGCGCACCCGCGCCTGCGGGTTCTTCTGGAACACGTGGTTGCCGATGGCCTGGATCAGGTGGGTCTTGCCGAGGCCGACGCCGCCGTACACGAACAGCGGGTTGTACGCCGGGTCGCCCGGGTTCTCGGCGATCTGCAAGGCCGCCGCGCGCGCGAGCTGGTTGCCCTTGCCGGTGACCAGACTCTCGAAGGTGAACGCCGGATTCAGGCGGGTGCTCTCGTGGTTGCCGATCGCCTTCACCGCAGCCTGCTTGGCCTGCTCGGCGACCGTCGGTGCGGCCGCCTGGGCCGGCGCCGGGCGCGGCGAGGCGGCGCTGACCGACGGCGGGGTGACCGGCTTCATGCCGGCGCCGACGCGCAACTCGACCGGGATCTCGCCGGCCAGCTCGTTGACCAAGCCTTGGATGCGGTCGAGGAAGCGGTCCTTGATGAACTGCAGGATGAACCGGTTGGGCGCGAGCAACACCAGGCCCTCGTCGCCGAGCTCGGCGGCGAGCGGTTTGATCCAGGTGTTGAACTGCTGCGAAGACAGTTCGGCGGCAAGGCGCTCAAGGCACGCCGGCCACAGTTGATCCAGTTCGTTCATTACTCAATCTTGCTTGCCAAACCCGGACGGGCCTGTGGACAGTCCAGGTTGCGAAAGACATGCCGGCCCCGCGGGGCCGGCTCAGGTATTCGGGTACGCGACGCCCGGCGCGACGGGGCCGGGGATCGGCGGCGCCGCGCGGGGTCAGCGGTGCGACCGCGGCGAAGAAGGCGCCAAGCCCACCCATTCTAACGGTTTCCGCACAAGTTATCCACAGGGCTGTCAAAAATAAGTGCTTGACAACAAGGGGGTTTATCGATGTAATCCCGCGTTTATTTCCGTTTCGAAACAGGAATAGCATCATGAAACGCACTTACCAGCCTTCCACGACCCGCCGCAAGCGTACCCACGGCTTCCTCGTCCGCTCCAAGACCCGTGGTGGTCGCGCCGTTCTGGCCGCCCGCCGTGCCAAGGGCCGCAAGCGCCTGTCCGTATAAGGCCTTGGCCTACCACTTTCGCCGTGCGCACCGGCTTTTGAAAACGGATGATTTTTCATCCGTTTTTAGTTTGCGCCAGTCCCGCGGCAATGCCTTCTTCCAGGTCCATATCCGCCCCAACGGGCTGAGCCATGCGAGGCTCGGTCTGGTGGTCGGCAAGAAGGTCGCCAAGCGGGCCAACCGCCGCAATTACATCAAGCGTTCGGTGCGCGAGTGGTTCCGCCTGCATCAGCACGGACTCGGTGGCAACGACTACGTTGTCCGGGCCCGGCAGCCCTTCGTGCGTGAAAATCGTGGCGAGGCAATCACGGCTTTGGCCGCACTCTTTGCTAAACTCACGCGATGTCGCGCCTCCTCGTCCTCCTGATCCGCTTCTACCAGGTCGCCATCAGCCCGTGGCTCGCCCCGCGCTGCCGCTACCTGCCGACCTGTTCGTGTTACGCGATCGAAGCGGTACAGAAGCACGGGGCTTGCAAGGGGGGTTGGCTGGCGGCAAGGCGCATCGCGCGTTGTCACCCGTTCGGTGGCAGCGGCTACGACCCGGTTCCCTGAACTTTCCGGTAAAAGAGAGATGGACTCCAAGAGACTGATCGTATTTATCGTCCTGTCGCTGGCAATCTTGCTCGGCTGGCAGGAATTCTTCGCGCCTCCGCCACCGGCCAAGCCGGCGGCCGTTGCGACCGCTCCCCGTGCCGCCGGTGACGAAACGCCTGCCGCGCCGCAGCCGGCCGAGTCGTCCCGCCTCGACAAGGGCCAGCGCATCATCGTCAACACCGACGTGCTGCGCGCCGAGATCGACACCATGGGCGGCGACCTGCGCGCGCTCGACCTGACCCAGCACGGCCAGACCACCGATTCCACCAAGGACTTCGAGCTGCTGACCGACAAGGGCGGCCGCGTGTACGTCGCGCAGACCGGCCTGTTGTCCGCCGCCGACCCGCAGCTGCCGACCCACAAGACCCTGTTCACCGCCGAGAAGACCGACTACACGCTCTCCGGCGACAAGGTCGAGGTCAAGCTGACCGCGCCGGAAGTGAACGGCGTCAAGGTGAGCAAGGTGTACACCTTCAGCAAGGGCTCCTACCTGATCGATGTGCGCTACGACGTGAGCAACGCCAGCGGCAAGCCGCTGCCGCTGTCGGCTTACTACCGCCTGCTGCGCGACAACCAGTCGCCCGAGGGTGAGAGCTACTTCGCGCACACCTTCACCGGCCCGGCGCTGTACACCTCGGAAGGCAAGTTCCAGAAGGTGTCGTTCGAAGACCTCGACAAGAACAAGGCCAGCTACGTGAAGAACAGCCCGGACGGCTGGGTGGCGATGGTGCAGCACTACTTCTTCTCCGGCTGGATCACCAAGCCGCTGGAAGGCAAGGCGATCTGCGCGAAGGCCGAGGACTGCACGTACGACATCAAGAAGCTGCCGAACGGCCTGTATTCCGCCGGCGTGCTGGTCAACCTGCCGGTGCTGGCCAACGGCGCTTCCGAGTCGATCTCGGTGCCGCTGTACGCCGGCCCGGAAGAGTACGCGACCATCACCAAGCTCGCCGACGGCATGAACTACGTGAAGGACTACGGCTGGGTGTACATCTTCGCCTCGCCGCTGTTCTGGCTGCTGACCAAGCTGCACACGCTGGTGGGTAACTGGGGCTGGGCGATCGTGCTGTTGACCATCCTGGTCAAGGCCGTGTTCTACCCGCTGACCGCCGCCTCGTACCGCTCGATGGCCAAGATGAAGGCGCTGGCGCCGCGTCTGGAAACCATGAAGGCGCAGTACGGCGACGACCGCATGAAGTTCCAGCAGGCGGTCATGGAGATGTACAAGCAGGAGAAGATCAACCCGCTGGGCGGCTGCCTGCCCATCCTGATCCAGATCCCGGTGTTCATCGGCCTCTATTGGGCGCTGCTCGCTTCGGTCGAACTGCGCCAGGCGCCGTGGATCCTGTGGATCCACGACCTGGCCAAGCCGGACCCGTACTACGTGCTGCCGGCGATCATGGCGATCACCATGTTCATCCAGACCTTCCTGAACCCGCCGCCGACCGACCCGGTACAGGCGAAGATGATGAAGATCATGCCGGTCGCGTTCTCGGTGATGTTCTTCTTCTTCCCGGCAGGCCTGGTGCTGTACTGGGTGGTCAACAACGTGCTGTCGATGGCCCAGCAGTACTACATCAACCGCCAGATCGAAAACGCCCGCAAGGCGGCACTGCAGTCGTAAACTGGCTGCAGGCACCCTGGCAAAAGCCCGGCCTCGAGGCCGGGCTTTTTGGCTTTTTGCCCGGGTGCGTTGTCCATCAGCGCACCCCGGCAAGCAGCCGTCCCGCACGGCCCCCACTACGGAAACCGACATGAACCTCAGCTACGCACCTTCGACCATCGCCGCCATCGCGACCGCCCCAGGCCGCGGCGGCGTCGGCGTGATCCGCGTCTCCGGGCGCGACCTGTTGCCGTTCGCGCAGGCGATCAGCGGCGGCAAGACGCCGAAGCCGCGCTACGCGCTCTACACCGACTTCGTCGCCGCCGACGGCAGCGCGCTCGACAACGGGCTCATGCTGTTCTTCCCCGGCCCGAGAAGCTTCACCGGCGAGGACGTGATCGAGCTGCAGGGCCACGGCGGCCCGGTGGTGCTCCGGATGCTGCTCGCGCGCTGCATCGAGCTGGGCGCGCGCCACGCCGAGCCGGGCGAGTTCACCCGCCGCGCCTTCCTCAACGACAAGATGGACCTCGCGCAGGCCGAGAGCGTGGTCGATTTGATCGACGCCGCCTCCGAGACCGCCGCGCGCGGCGCGCTCAAGTCGCTGAAGGGCGCGTTCTCCGGCGAGATTCACCAGCTGGTCGACGAGCTGATCACCCTGCGCATGCTGGTCGAGGCGACGCTCGACTTCCCCGAGGAGGACATCGACTTCCTCAAGGCGGCCGACGCCACCGGCAAGCTTTCCGCGATCCGCCAGCGGCTCTCCCGCGTGCAGGCGACCGCACGGCAGGGCGCGATCCTGCGCGAGGGCATGCACGTGGTGCTGGTCGGCGAGCCCAACGTCGGCAAATCCAGCCTGATGAACGCGCTGGCCGGCGACGAGGTGGCCATCGTCACCGATATCGCCGGCACCACCCGCGACACCGTGCGCGAGGAGATCCTGATCGACGAGGTGCCGGTGCACGTGATCGACACCGCCGGCCTGCGCGACACCGACGACGTGGTCGAGAAGATCGGCATCGAGCGCACCTGGCAGGCGGTCGAGCGCGCCGACGTCGCGCTGGTGCTGGTCGACGGCCGCGAGGGCATCACCGCCAACGTCGAGGCCATCCTCGCGCGGCTGCCGGAGCGGCTGCCGCGCATCTTCGTGTTCAACAAGATCGACCTTGCCGGCGAGGCGCCGCGCCTTGGCGAAGAGGACGGCCACGAGGTGGTTCATCTGTCGGCGGCGACGCACGCCGGCGTCGACCTGCTCAAGGCGCGGCTGTTGGCGCTGATCGGCTTCCAGGGCGACGCCGAGGGCGTGTTCCTCGCCCGCGAGCGTCACCTCGACGCGATCCGCCGCGCCGGCGCCCATCTGGATACCGCCGCCGCCGAGTGGCAGCAGGTGGAGATCTTCGCCGAAGAGCTGCGCCTCGCGCAGAACGCGCTGTCCGAGATCACCGGCGAATTCACGGCGGACGACCTCCTGGGCGTGATCTTCAGCCGTTTCTGTATTGGCAAGTAAGCCGCTGCCTGGCCGCCTGCGCGCTGCCGGATGCCCTGCCCATCGCCCCCGCCAGCCGGGGGTTTTGTTTTTTCCGTCACCTGGCGCCTCGTTCGGGCTGCGCGGCCGTGTGCCGGCCATCGTCTTGCCCGCACTTGACCTGTCTACGGCTTTACACCCTACAGTGCAGCGTTAAGAAGGCGGTGCGGATGCCGGCAGGTGAGGGTCATTCGTGCCGCAATCGTGAAGGAGCTTGCATGTTGCACATTTCGGCGCTGGCCGGGCGGGTCGGGCTGTCGCGCTCCACCTTGCTGTACTACGAGAAGCTCGGTCTGATCCGCGGCCAGCGGCAAGGCAACGGTTACCGCAGCTACGGCGAGCAGGACGTACAGCGGCTGCAGCTGATCCTGAAGTTGCAGGCAGGGGGGCTGACCCTCAAGGAGTGCATCGCCTGCCTGGACGCCCGGATCGACCGGGCACTGCTTGAGCGCCGGTTGCGGCGGCTCGACGAAGAGATCGCCCGCAAGCAGCAGTCGCGCCAGTTGCTGGCCGCGCTGCTGGGCGAGGGGGCGTTGCAGGCGTGGCACGCGGCGGTCGACCAGGTCGCGCCCGACGCCCACCTGGCGTGGTTGATGAAACAAGGCTTCAGCGAGAAGGACGCGTTGAGGCTCAAATGGTTATCGAAAGACATGAACGAACACGAACAATACATGGCCGACTTCATGCAGGTGTTTGCCGCGCTCGATCGCTGGGGGCCGGGGTCCGAGCAGGACACGCTGAGGGCGCTGGCAGCCGTCCCGTTCAAGCCGCAGCGCATCCTGGAGATCGGCTGTGGCAGGGGCATTGCGACCACTGTGCTGGCCACGCATACCTCGGCGCAGATCACCGCGCTGGACAACGAGGCCTCCGCGCTTGTCCGCGTGACGGAGCGTGCCGCCGAGGCGGGCGTCGCCAGCCGGGTGGAAACCGTCTGCACCAGCATGACGGAGATGCCGTTTGCCGCCGGCAGTTTCGACCTGATCTGGTGCGAAGGGAGCGCTTACGTGATGGGCGTGGAGAAGGCACTGGCCCAATGGCAGCGCTTCTTGCGGCCCGGTGGGGTGCTGGTGTTCAGCGACCTCGTCTGGTGCACGGCAACGCCCAGCGCCGACGCGCTTGCTTTCTGGCAAGGCGAATACCCGGACATGCGCGACGCAGGCACCCGCCAGCAACAAGCTAAGGCGGCCGGCTACGACTTGCTGGACAGCTTCGTCCTGAGCGACGAATCGTGGCAGGCGTATGCTGCCCCGCTGCGGGCGCGTGTGGAGCAGTTACGCGGGCCGCTGAAAGATTCTGCGGCGCTGCAAGACCTGACAACAGAGCTTGAAATCTACCGCAAGCACCTTGGCGAGTTTGCCTACCAGATGTTCGTGCTGCGCAAGCCAGCCTGAGTGACCCGGGGCTGGCCGGGGTCGTACCGTCATATTCCGGCTGATGTATCGTTCAGACCGCTTGCCGGTGATTGCCGGAGGCCTCCTGCACCCCCGCCCGCCGGGGGTTTTGCTTGCCTGCCCGCCGTGCACCAGTCTCTTGCGTATGGCATTTCTTGCCTGCCGGATATACCATACCCCCCTATCCTTTTTGAGGGGGTGCCATGAGCCATACCGTGCAGGAAAAAGCCAGGCTGCTGGCGCGGGTGCGTCGCATCCGCGGCCAGGTCGAGGCGCTGGAGCGCGCGCTGGACGCCGACCAGGGCTGCGCCGAAGTGCTGCACCAGATCGCGGCGATCCGCGGCGCGGTCGGCGGCCTGATGGCCGAAGTGCTGGAGGGCCATATCCGTTCCCATATCGCGGACCCGGCGATCGCCAGCGACGCCGAGCGCCAGCAGGGCGCCGACGAGCTGGTCGCCGTGTTGCGCAGCTATATCAAGTGAGCGCCTGATGCAGCCAGAACAGATGTCCCGCTGGATACACGACCATGTGTTTGACAGCGGCAACGCGGCCGCCGAGCGCGGTACGCGCGCTGTGATGTGGATCACGGCGGCGACCATGCTGGTCGAGGTGGCGGCCGGCTGGTGGTTCAACTCGATGGCGCTCTTGGCGGACGGCTGGCACATGAGCTCGCACGCGCTGGCGATCGGCCTGTCGGCGATGGCGTACGCGGCGGCGCGCCGCTACGCGCGCGACCCGCGCTTTGCCTTCGGCACCTGGAAGATCGAGATCCTCGGCGGCTTTGCCAGCGCGATCTTCCTGCTCGGCGTCGCCGCGATGATGGTGGTCGGCTCGGTCGAGCGCATCGTCTCGCCCGAACCCATCCAGTACCGCGAGGCGATCGCGGTGGCAGTGCTCGGGCTGGCGGTGAACGTCGTGTGCGCGCTGATCCTGGGCCGCGCCCACCATCACGGGCACGGCCATGCGCACGGGCATGATCACCACCACCATCATCACGGCCACGATCACCACCACCACGACCTCAACCTGAAGTCGGCGTACGTGCACGTGATCGCCGACGCGGCGACCTCGGTGCTGGCGATCGGCGCGCTGATCGGCGGCTGGCTGTACGGCTGGTCGTGGCTGGACCCGCTGATGGGCATCGTCGGCGCGCTGCTGGTCGGCGTGTGGGCGCGCGGGTTGATCGTCGAGACCGGCAAGGTGCTGCTCGACCGCGAGATGGACCACCCGGTGGTCGACGAGATCCGCGAGGTGGTCGAGGTGGATAGCGGCGCGGGCACGACGCGCATCGTCGACCTGCACGTGTGGCGGGTCGGCCAGGCAGCCTATTCGTGCGCGCTGACGGTGGTGACCCGCGACCCGGCGCTGACGCCGGACGCGGTGCGCGGGCGGCTCGCCGTGCACGAAGAAGTGGTTCACTCGACCATCGAGATCCACCACCTGCCGCACGCGGCCGGCGCCGGCGAAGCAGACGCATGAAGACGCTCGCGCTCTATCTGCTGACCGCGCTGGCCGAGATCGTCGGCTGCTACCTGCCGTGGCTGTGGCTCAGGCAGGGCGGCCCGGCCTGGCTGCTGTTGCCCGCCGCGGCCAGCCTGGCGGCCTTCGCCTGGTTGCTGACGCTGCACGAGGCGGCATCCGGGCGGGTGTACGCCGCGTACGGCGGCGTGTATATCGCGGTCGCGCTGCTGTGGTTGTGGCTGGTCGACGGCGTGCGTCCGTCGCTGTGGGACGTCGCCGGTGTCGCCGTCGCGCTCGCCGGCATGGGGCTGATCGCGTTCCAGCCGCGCTAGCGCCGGCGTGCTTGACCCTGTAGCGGCTTCAGGGTGTTCAATCGGGCCATCATCCGGAAAAACACACACAGGAGAAAGCCATGTCCGCATGCTGTTCCGGCGGCTGTTCGTCGCAGAAGGGGGCGGTCGACCCGCGTTTTCGCAGGGCCTTGTGGATCGCGCTGGTGGTCAACGCGGCGATGTTCGGCGTCGAGGTGTTCGGCGGGCTGCGTGCGGGGTCGGTGTCGCTGCTGGCCGACGCGGTCGACTTCGCCGGCGACGCCGCCAACTACGCGCTGTCGCTGGCGGTGCTGGCTATGGGCATGCTGTGGCGCTCGCGCGCGGCGCTGGTCAAGGGGCTGAGCATGGGCGCGTACGGCGTGTTCGTGCTGGGCAAGACCGCGTGGGCCGCGCTTGCCGGCGTGCCGCCGGAGCCGTTCACCATGGGCGCGATCGCGATGCTGGCGCTGGTCGCCAACGTCAGCGTCGCGCTGTTGCTGTACACGCACCGCGACGGCGACGCCAACATGCGCTCGGTGTGGCTGTGCAGCCGCAACGACGCGATCGTCAACGTCGCGATTGGCGTCGCCGCGCTCGGCGTGTTCGGCAGCGGCAGCGCGTGGCCCGACCTCGCGGTCGCCGTCGCGATCGCCGGTCTCGCCCTGTCGGCCGCGGTCAGCGTGGTGCGCCAGGCGCGTGGTGAACTCGCCGGCCACGCGGCGCACCCTCACCACGCGTAATCCTCCCCCTTTTCCGAGGCCACCCGGGGCATGCCCCGGGTTTTTTCATGTCGCGCGTTATCCCCCTGTCGTTGCAATTGCCGGCTCCGCTGCTAGAACGTGGCTATCTTGCGTGGCCGGATTTCCGTTTACCGGCCGCGCCTTCCGCATGGGTTTTCATCTACCGGCCGTCCTGCCGACGGCCGGCCATCCATCCGTTACAGCTTGTCCGGGAGGATTTATGCACGCACGCAGGAAAATATTGCTGGTTCTGAACGAAGCACTAGCAGGCCGTTCTCACCCCGCCGCCGATGCGCTCGCCCGCATCGAGGATGCGCTGGCCGAGCGCGGTTTCGAGATCGAGGACGCGTACACCATCGCCGATGCCGCGATCCTGCTCAACGAGGCGCAGGACTACGGCGCGCTGGGCTTGTTTGTCGATGCGGCGGCCGATACCGACGCGCTGCAGCGCCACGCGCTGGAACTGGTCAGCCGGGTGCGCGCGCGCAACGCGACCCTGCCGATCTTCCTGATCTCCGACAGCAACGACATCTTCCCGCTGTTGCCGATCGAGGTATTGCAGGAGGTGCGCGAATATATCCACCTCTACTCGGATACGCCGAACTTCATCGCCGAGCGGGTCGAAACCGCGATCGGCCAGTACTACCGCGAACTGCTGCCGGTGTACTTCAGGACGCTGAAGGAATTCACCGAGGCCGGCGACTACTACTGGGACTGCCCGGGACATATGGGCGGCATGGCGTACAAGAAGCACCCGGTCGGCGCCGAGTTCCTGCGCTTTTTCGGCGAGAACATGCTGCGTGCCGATATCGGCGTCGCCACCAGCGAAATGGGCGACTACCTCGAGCACGCCGGGCCGCCGAAAGCGTCCGAGGCACGCGCCGCGCGCGCATTCGGCGCCAAGTGGACGTTCTACAGCGTCGGCGGCTCGTCCACGTCCAACCGCATTGTCGCGCAGGGCGCGATCGGTGCCGACGAGCTGTGTCTGGTCGACCGCAACTGCCACAAGTCGCTGAACCACGGCCTGACGCTGGCGCAGGCGCGTCCGGTCTACCTGCAGCCGACGCGTAACGCCTGGGGCATGATCGGGCCGATCCCGACCGCGCGCCTGGGCAAGGACGCGGTCGCGGCGCTGCTCGCCGACAGCCCGCTGGCCGCCGGCGCAGCAGCGGCCGCACCGAGTTACGCGGTGGTGACCAACTGCACCTACGACGGCTTCTGCTACAACGTCGACGACGTGGTCGGCGCGCTCGGGCAGAGCGTGCCGCGCATCCACTTCGACGAGGCGTGGTACGCGTACGCCAAGTTCCACCCGCTGTACCGCCACCGCTTCGCGATGGGCTACGAGGGCAAGCCGGAAGACGCCCCGACGCTGTTTGCCGTGCAGTCGACGCACAAGATGCTGCCGGCGCTGTCGATGGCGTCGATGATCCACGTCAAGCCCGGCGCACGCGCGCCGCTTAGTTTCCACGACTTCAACGACGCGTTCATGATGCACGGCACCACCTCGCCGTACTACCCGATCATCGCGTCGATCGACGTCGCGGTGTCGATGATGGAGGGCGCGTCCGGCGAGTCGCTGTTGCAGGAGGCGATCGAGGACGCGGTGGCCTTCCGCAAGGCGGTGGTCACCCTCAAGCGCAAGTTCGAGCAGCGGGACGGTGACGCGGCCTGGTTCTTCGACGTGCTGCAGCCGCGCGAGGTGACCGACCCGGCGAACAAGCTTTGCTACCGCTTCGAGGATGCGCCGATGGCGCTGCTCAGCCGCACGCCCGAGTGCTGGCGGCTGGATGCCGATGCGACCTGGCACGGTTTCGCGCGCGAGGATATCGAAGGCACCGACTGCATGCTCGACCCGGTCAAGGTCACCATCACCAGCCCCGGCGTACGCGCCGACGGCCAGACCGAGGCGCGCGGCATCCCCGGCTACGTGCTGACCAAGTTCCTCGACAGCCGCCATACCGAGATTGCGCGTACCGGCGACTACACCCTGCTGATCCTGTTCTCGGTCGGCACCACCAAGGGCAAGTGGGGCGCGCTGCTGGAGAGCCTGCTCGACTTCAAGCGCCTGTACGACGAGGGGGCGACCGTGGCCGAGGCGATTCCGGACCTGGCGCAGGCGCATCCGCAGTACGCGCAGATGACGCTCAAGGCGCTGTGCGACGCGATGCACGGCCAGATGAGCGAGCTTGCGCTCCTGTCCAAGCTGGACGCCGCGGTCAGCGTCACGCCGGAACCGGTGCTGACGCCGGCCGCCGCCTTCCAGCAGGTGGTGCGCTACCGCGCCGAGCCGGTCAAGGTCGACGATTTTGCCGGCCGCATCGCCGCCAGCATGCTGGTGCCGTACCCGCCGGGGATTCCGCTATTGATGCCGGGTGAGCGGGTGCCGGCCGGCAGCAACGCCATCGTCGACTACCTGCAGGCGCTGCAGGCCTTCGACCGCCGCTTCCCCGGCTTCGAGCACGAGGTGCACGGCGTCAGCGTCGACGCGGACGGCAACTTCTGGGTGCGCGCGCTGGTGGAAGAGGCGCGGGCGGCCGACAAGTCGGCCGAGGCTGCGCTGACCCGGACCGCGGCCGGCGCCGCCAAGAAGGGCCGCCAGTAAGCGGCCACCATCCGCCGGCCAGGCGGGACAGCGCGTTCCGCCGCGGCCGGCGTCTTTACGGGAGCAAGCACTATGTCTGACAAACAGAACAGCGGTGGCGGTGACGCGCCGCAGGCCAAGCTCGGCTTCTTCGCGATGATCGCGGTGGTGGTCGGCTCCATGCTCGGCGGCGGCGTGTACAGCCTGCCGCAGAACATGGCGCAGTCCTCGGCCATCGGACCGGTGATCGTCGCCTGGGTCATCGCCGGCGTTGGCGTCTATTTCATCGCCAACACCTTCCGCATCCTGGCCGATACCCGGCCGGACCTGCAGGCGGGTATTTATATGTACGCCCGCGAAGGGTTCGGCCCCTTCATCGGCTTCATCTCGGCGTGGGGCTACTGGCTGATGGCCGCGTTCGGCAACGTCGCCTTCGCGGTGATCCTGATGGACGCGTTCAACTATTTCTTCCCCGGCGTGTTCACCGGCGGCAATAACCTGAACTCGATCATCTTCGGTTCGATCCTGATCTGGGCGTACAACTTCCTGGTGCTCTCCGGCGTGCGGGTGTCCGGCATCGTCAACACCGTCGGTACGGTCGCCAAGATCGTCCCGCTGGTGCTGTTCATCCTGATCGTCGGCTTCATGCTGAGCCCGGACCTGATGTTCAGCAACTTCTGGGGGCACTCGTCGCCCGACAAGGCGCTGGAACTCGGTTCGATCACCTCGCAGGTGATGGCGCCGATGATCGTCGCACTATGGGCCTTTATCGGGGTCGAAGGGGCGGTGGTGCTGTCCGGCCGCGCCAGGAACAAGGCCGACGTCGGCAAGGCGACGCTGATCGGCTTTATCGTCGCGCTGGTGGTGTACGTGCTGCTGTCGGTGCTGCCGTTCGGCATTGCCCCGCAGCATGTGCTGACCAAGGTCGCCAACCCGTCGACCGCCGGCGTGCTGCAGATGGTGGTCGGGCAATGGGGCGAATGGCTGATGAACGTCGGCCTGATCGTTTCGGTGCTGGCCGGTTGGCTGGCGTGGACCATGTTGTGTGCGGAAATTCCGTGGGCGGCCGGTGTCAACGGTACCTTTCCCAAGGCGTTTGCCCGCAACAACAAGAACGACGCGCCGTCGGTCTCGTTGTGGGTCAGCAGTTTCATCATGCAGGCGGCGATGCTGCTGGTGTACTTCTCCAATAACGCGTGGAACACCATGCTGAGCATCACCACGGTGATGGTGCTGCCATCCTACCTGGCGGCCACCCTGTTCCTGGTCAAGATGGCGCGGGACGGCGAATTCGTGAAATACGCCGGCAGCAGCAAGAACCTGACCCAGGCGCTGGCCAGCGGGGTGATCGGCACCATCTTCGGCCTGTTCATCCTGTACGCCGGCGGCCTGCAGTATGTGGCGATGATCCCGCTGTTCCTGACGGTGGGGGTTCCGCTGTATGTATGGTCGCGCCGCGAGCATGACCCGCACGGCGCGGTGTTCGCCGGGCGGGACAAGCTGTACCTGATCGTGCTGCTGGCGCTGGACGTGCTGGTGCTCGCGCTGTGGGCGGCCGGGGTGATCAAGCTGTAAGTGTTGCCGGAGGGTGACCGGCGCAGGGCGCTCCCGTCAGGGGCGCCCTGTTTTTGTTGTTGGCATTGGCTGCGCCGCGCAAGGTATGATCTTGTCAAAACGATGTCGCCCAGGCGCCAATAACATGATCAGAACCAGACCCTTGCTGTGGGGCATGCTGCTGCTGGCGGCCGGTGCGCAGGCCGAAGGCCGCCCGCTGACGCTGGCCTACAACGTCTTCCCGCCGTGGAAGGTGGTCAACGCCGCCGGCGAGCCGGCCGGCCCGTATACCGAGATCGTCCGCGAGCTCGCGCGGCGGGTGAAGCAGCCGCTGGCCTTCCTGCCGTGCCCGATCGCGCGCTGCCTCGCCGAGGTCGCCGAGGGACGCGCCGACCTGGTGATCGGCATCCAGAACGCGCCCGACCGCGCGGCCTACCTCGACTTCCTCGAGCCGCCGTTCGCCGCGCCGACCCGCAACGCGCTCTACCTGAAAACGGGCACGCGCACGCCGCTGACCCGTTACGAAGACCTGTACGGCAAGCGCGTCGCGGTCACCCACGGCGCGCGCTACACGCCGGAATTCGACAGCGACCCGCATATCCAGCGCGACCTCAGCCCGAACATCGTCGGCAGCTTCAACAAGCTCTCGGCCGGGCGCGTCGACGTGGTCATCGTCAACGAACTGCACGGTGAAGCGGTCAGCGCGCGCCCGGAATTCGCCGGGCGCGTCGTGCGTGCGCCGCTCGAGCTCTCCGCGGTAGAGCCGCGCAAGGTCGGCCTGGCCAAGCGCTCGCCCTACCATGCGCTCAAGCCCAGGCTGGAAGCCGCGCTGGCCAGCATGGTGCGCGACGGCACGGTGAACCGCCTGCTCGCCCGCGTCGAGGACTAGAACAGCTCCGGCCGGTCGCTGCACACCATGTCGACCCCGAGTGCGGTAAGCCTAGCCGCCTCGCGCGGGTCGTTCACCGTCCACGCCATCAGCGCGTAGCCGGCGTCCTTGAGCGCCGCCGCGCGCGCCGGTGTCAGCGCCTGCCACGGCAGGTGCAGCGCGCGCACCCCAAGCGCGGCCGCCTGTGCGGCCGCGTTGTCCTCCCACTTCTCCAGCAGCAGCGCGCGCGGTAGCGTTGGCGCTGCCTGCGCGGCCGCCTGCAGCGCGTCTGGCGAGAACGACGACAACAGCGGCGGTAGCGGCGCGTGCCGCCACAGCCGCTCGGCTGCCAGGGCGACCTGCCGGCCGGTTTCCGCATCCCGCCCCGGGCAGGGCTTGATTTCCAGGTTGGGGACGACGCCCAGTTGCAGACAGGCGTCGGCCAGAGCGGCGAGCGTCGGCAGCGGTTCGCCGGCGAACGCGCGGTGATGGCGGCATCCGGCGTCCAGCGCCTGCAGCGCGGCCCAGGGCTGCGTGGCCGCAGGGCCGTGGCCGTCGGTGGTGCGTTCTAGCGTGTCGTCGTGCAGCAGGAAGGGCACGCCGTCGGCCGACAGCTTGACGTCGCACTCGACCGCGCGTACACCGAGCCGGGCGGCCAGGCGCAGGCCGGCGAGCGTGTTTTCCGGCGCCAGCGCGCCGCCCAGCCGGTGCGCGAACAAGCTGGGGTAGGGCCAGGGTGAGGGTGGCAAGCGGAAGTCTCCTGTCTGCTTAGGGTGTTACCCCGATGCGCAGCGGCACGGGGGACGGCTACACTGTGTTTTTTGTGCAACGCACCATGTTTGACGATGCATGGTGCTTGCGCCGGATGCGCAGGGTATCTGATCCTGATCACAGCGTGGCTGCCGGAGATTGCTTAATCTCCTGCCCCTTGCGTCGGGCGACGCAACTTTGCCACGCGCGATGTCGCTTTTGTATAAAACAATTGCGCAGATCTAACAATCGTGGAATAAATGAATTTCAAACGCTCGTTCTAATCGGTGCCGGACGGGTGTGCCAGTTTTTAGCTCTATCGTTCAATACCATCCTGAAAGGAAGACCATGATCATTGCCATTGTCCGCGAACTTGCGGACACGCGGGTCGCGGCGACGCCGGAGACGGTCAAGAAGTACGTCGGCCTCGGCCACAGTGTCGTCGTCGAGACAGGGGCAGGCCTTGCCTCGGCCGTGCCCGACGCGGCCTATGTCGACGCCGGCGCGACCATCGCCGCGAGCCGCGCCGCGGCGCTCTCGCAGGGCGACATCGTGCTCGCCGTGCGCGCGCCCGACGAAGCGGCGATCGCCGAAATGAAGGAGGGCGCGGTGCTGGTGGCCCAGCTCGCGCCGTACCAGAACACTACCTTCCCGGCGCTGGCCGCCAAAAAGGTGTCGGCGTTCGCCATGGAGCTCTTGCCGCGCACCACCCGCGCGCAGTCGATGGACGTGCTCTCCAGCCAGAACAACATCGCCGGCTACAAGGCGGTGCTGCTGGCGACGCATTACTACCCGCGCTTCATGCCGATGCTGATGACCGCGGCCGGCACCGTGAAGCCGGCGCGCGTGCTGATCATGGGCGTCGGCGTGGCCGGCCTGCAGGCGATTGCCACCGCCAAGCGTCTGGGTGCGGTGGTCGAGGCGACTGACGTGCGTCCGTCGACCAAGGAGCAGGTCGAATCGTTGGGCGGCAAGTTCATCGAAGTGCCGATGACCGACGAAGAGAAAGCGGCCAACGACGGCGTGTACGCCAAGGAAATGTCCGACGACTACAAGCGCCGCCAGGCCGAGCTGGTCGCCAAGCACGCCAAGGCGGCCGACATCATCATCACCACCGCCCTGATCCCGGGCCGTCCCGCGCCGCGCCTGATCGGCGAGGAAGTGGTCGCCGCGATGAAGCCCGGTTCGGTGATCATCGACATCGCAGCCGAAGCCGGCGGCAACTGCGCGCTGACCCGTGCCGGCGAAGTGGTGCAGACCGACAACGGCGTGACGGTGGTGGGCCTTGCCAACCTGCCGGGCATGGTCGCGGCCGACGCCTCCGCCCTGTACTCGAAGAACCTGCTGACTTTCCTCTCGCTGATGCTCAGCAAGGAAGGCTTCAAGCTGGACCTGGAAGACGAGCTGATCGCGGCGACGCTGGTGACCCACCAGGGCGAAGTGCGCTTCGGAAAATAAGGAAGGAAGACAAATGGTTGACCCGTTTATCAGCAGTTTCACCATCTTCGTGCTGGCGGTGTTCGTCGGTTACCACGTGGTGTGGAACGTCACCCCGGCGCTGCACACCCCGCTGATGGCCGTGACCAACGCCATCTCCGGCATCATCATCGTCGGCGCC
>NZ_JAAGAA010000018.1 GCF_010435965.1 Crenobacter caeni | reverse complement strand
TTCCTTCTCTTGCAGTGCAAGTGTTGGCTGCGCCAAGCACTCACACCTATCGGTTGTTCGTTCTGTTAAAGAGCAGTGACGTTTCGCGTTGTGTGCGCTGCGTCGAGGTGGCGAACTATACGTTTGCGGCCCGCCTCCGTCAACACCCGGCAGCAACAAAACCCGGACAAATTCGTCATACCATTGTTTTACAAGGAAAATCAGTTTTGCAGCATCGACACCGGCATCATCACGCGCAGGCGGACCTGCTCGAGGTCGCCGTGCGCCTTGTGCTGTAACCACCACACGCTGCCCTTCTTCACGCTGAAATACAGCGGCTGCTCGCACAGCAGGCTGGAAGCGATACGGCCGATATACGGCTGGTGACCGACGACGACGACGGTACGCGAGCCGCCATGCGGCCAGTTCAGCGCCTTTAGCACATCGGCCCAGCCGATGTCGGGGTTGATGCCGCTCTCCACCCGGAAGTCCTTGCGCAGATAGCTTGCCGTCTGCTGCGAACGCCGCGCTTCGGACGCCCATAATTCGTAATGCACGGGCAGGCGGTCGCGCAGCCAAGCCGCCATCTGACCGGCCTGCTTGTGGCCGCGGCGGGTCAGCGTCCGCGCCAGATCGTCGTTGCCGTCTTCCGCCTCGGCGTGTCGCCACAGGATCAGGTCCATACCGTCTGTCTCCGTTCTCTTGTTGGCCGCGCAGCTTCCAGTATCGCAGCCCGAGGCGTCAATGCCAGAAACGGGTCAGCAGTCGGAGTAGCAGCGGCGCGATCAAGGCGGTCATGAGGCCGTTAAGCCCCATCGCCAGCGCGGCGAACGCACCGGCGCCCTGCGAGATCTGGAACACGCGCGCGGTACCGATGCCGTGCGCGGCAACCCCGGTCGCAAAACCCAGCACCCGCTCGTCCATCAGGCCGAGCCGGGTAAACAGCGGGCGCACCAGCACCGCGCCGAGGATGCCGGAGACGATCACGAATGCCGCCGCCAGCGTCGGGTCGCCGCCGATCGCCTCGGCCACCCCCATCGCGATCGGCGTCGTCACCGAACGCGGCACCAGCGACAGCACCAGGGTTTCGGACAGACCAAACAGCCGCCCCAGCAGCACGCTGCTGGCAATCCCGATCAGCGAGCCGGCCAGCAGCGCCAGCGTCAACGCCACCGCCGAGCGGCGCAGCCTGGCGAACTGGTGGTAGAGCGGCACCGCCAGCGCGACGGTCGCCGGCCCCAGCAACAGCATCAGCAAACGCCCGCCTTCCATATAGGTGTCGACGCGGACGCCGCCGGCGAGTAGCACCGCGCCGACCAGCACGCAGCCGACCAGCACCGGGTTGCTCAGCGGGTGGCCGTGGCAGCGCCGGTTCAGCCAGAGGGCCACACGGTAGGCAAGCAGGGTGAGGAAGAGGCCGAACAGCGGCCCGCGGCTGACAGCGGACAGGGCGTCCAACACCGATGCACTCATCTCGCGGCCTCCTTGCGGGCCAGTAATGCACGCAACAGATAGGCCGTTCCCAGCAGCGGCAGCAGGGTCGACAGCAGCAACACCAGCGCAAGACGCCAGCCGGCATCGAGCAGTTGCGGCCACCACGCGAGCACGCCGACGCCGGCCGGGATGAACAGCAAGGACAGATGGCCCAGCAGGGTCGGTACCGAATGCTGCAGGCCCTCCGGCACCGAGCGGCGCGCCAAGAGCGTCAACAGCAGCAGCAACATGCCGACGACGGCCCCCGGCAGCGGCCAGCCGAAACAGCGCACGATGAATTCGCCGGCGAGCTGGTAGCCCAGCAACCAGATGACAGCTTCGAGCATGCGGATTCCTCCTTCCGATGGACGACAATCGCCAGCCACGTTTGGCATAATGCGCCGATGACTTTCACCCCACCGCTGTGGCAGGCGAGCGCACCGGCCGTCACGCCCGCACTCCAGGGCGCGCTGACCGCAGCCGGCTCGCTGACCGAGTACCTGCAGGCCAGCGGGCGTCTGTTTGCCGTCGACGTTTTATTCCAAGGGAATAGTACCGCGCTGCAAGACGAAGCGGCACTACTGGGAAACCCGTCTGCCGCCTACGCCCGCCACGTCGCGCTGACGCTGGACGGCCAAACCGTGGTGGTCGCGCGCAGCGTATGCCGCGCCGACTGTCCGCACTGGCAAGAGCGGCTTAACCGCGGTCGCCGCTCGCTGGGGCTGACGCTGTTCGGCGAGATGCCGACGCTCGCGCGTGGCGCGCTTGCCTACGCGCGGCTCGGCGCGGGCGACCCGCGCCACGCGCTCGCCGCGCCGTTCGGGGCGCAAGGCGCGCTGCCGGCACGCCGCTGCCTGTTCAGCTTTGAAGGCGCTCCGCTGATCGTCACCGAACTCTTCCTGCCCGCACTCGAACTGCTGACCCCATGTCCATACCCGCCCGTGAAGACCGCCTGACCGTCTACCTGCAACTGATGCGCGCCGACAAGCCGATCGGCACCCTGCTCTTGCTGTGGCCGACGCTGTGGGGGCTGTGGCTGGCGGGCACCGGCAAGCCCGACTGGCTGATTGTCGCCATCTTTGCCGCCGGCACCTTTTTGATGCGTTCGGCCGGCTGCGTGATCAACGACTACGCAGACCGCCATTTCGACGCACATGTGGAACGCACGCGCCACCGGCCGTTCGCGCGCGGCGCGGTCAGCGAGAAGGAGGCGCTGCTGCTGGCGCTCGCGCTCGCGCTGCTTTCCTTCGTGCTGGTGCTGCCGCTAAACAAGTTGACCTGGCTGATGAGCGTGCCGGCGCTGCTGCTCGCGGCGAGCTACCCGTTCACCAAGCGCTTCTTCCCGCTGCCGCAGGCCTATCTCGGCCTCGCCTTCTCGTTCGGCATCCCGATGGCGTTCGCCGCGCAGACAGAAAGCGTGCCGGCGATCGCGTGGCTGCTGTTGGCGGCCAACCTGTGCTGGACCGTCGCCTACGACACCGAGTACGCGATCGTCGACAAGCCGGACGACCTGAAGATCGGCATCCGCACGTCGGCGATCACCTTCGGCCGTTACGACGTCGCCGCGGTGATGCTCTGCCACGCGCTGTTCCTCGCGCTGATGGTGGCCGTCGGCCTCGTCGCCGAACTTGGCTGGCCTTACTACCTGAGCCTGACCGTGGCAGCCGGGCTGATCGCGCGCCAGTACGCGGACATCCGCGGGCGCGACCGCGCGCGATGCTTCAAGGCCTTCCTCGACAACAACCGGGTCGGCCTTGCCGTGTTCGCCGGCGTCGCGCTCAGCTACTGGCTGCCGCTGTAGCGAACGGTACGACCAGCCGGCGCGTGCCCAGCTGCAGCGTCATCAGCCAGTTGCGGCTCTGGCTCACGCACACCGGCAACTGCACGCGCGCGACCCAGCGCCCGTCCTCGCGCACGAAGCGATAACGGTTGAAGCCCATGTCCATGTCGGCCATCGCGAATTCGGCGGTGGGCGCGTCGCCGACCTCGCCCATCAGCGCGATCTCGAACGGTTTGCCTTCCAGCGGTGCACTGGCAAAGCGCAGTTCACCGCCGCCGGGCAAGACGCACGCAGCGCCCACCGTACAGGCGACGGTCTCGGTCTGCGGCACCGCCGGCTGCGAACGCCACCACCAGCCAAGCAAGGCCAGCTTGAGCGCGGCGAGCAAAAAGAGCGCGACGGCGAGCCACAGCCATTTCTTGCGGTCCATCTTCATGCGTCCGCCTCCAGCACGCCGTGCGCGCCGTGTTCGAGCGCGACAGCCAGCGCCGCACCCGCCGCGTACACCGGCAGCGGCCAACCATCGTTGACCACCCGGTCGAACGTATCCCACTCCCCTGCCGCGTCGGCCACCGCAAAGTCGAAGCCCAGCCGGGCCGCCTCGGAGAGCTCGGCCGCCGAGCCCACACAGGCGCCGGCCCACGGCGCGTCCGGACGCCCGCTGCGTTGCCAGTCGTTTAGCGCCAGCAGCACGCCGGCCTCGTTACCGATGGCAAAGCCCCCATCCACGCCGACCCGCAGCGACAGCGGCAGGCTCAAGGCGCGCAGGATGGGGCCATTGGCCGGCAACATCGGCGCGACGCGCTCCTCGCCCGGTTTCTGCCAGGCAAACGACTGCCCTTCGTGCGGGCGCGGCGTTCCCGCCCACGACCAGACGCGGAAGAAGGTCAGGTGCACCGACGCGTGTTCGTAATGGTGGACGCGGGTCAGCCACGGCGTCGCGTGCTCCACCCGGACGCCCATCTCCTCGTCGAATTCGCGCGCGAGCGCCGCAAACAGCGTCTCGCCCGGCTCGACCTTGCCGCCGGGAAACTCCCAGTAGCCGGCGTACGGTTTACCCTCGGGGCGCGAGCCCAGCATGTAGCGGCCGTCGGCGTCGATCAGCGCGCCGGCGACCACCGCGATGGTCTTGCCTGTGTTGTCCTTCATCAGAATGCCTTGCGTTCCTTTTGTGTGCGTCCGGCCCAGTCGCAGGCGAACTGCCACGCGACCCGCCCCGAGCGGCTGCCGCGCGCGAGCGACCATTGCAGCGCGGCGCGCTCGGCGGCGGCGTCCATCGCCAGCGAGAAGTGGCCGAGCCAGCCGGCGACCGCCGTCAGGTAGGCGTCCTGGTCGAAAGGGTAGAACGACAGCCACAGGCCGAAGCGGTCGGACAGCGAGATTTTTTCCTCGATCGCCTCGCCCGGGTGGATCTCGCCGCTCTCGCTCTTCCCGTCGCGGTTTTCGCTGAGGCGCTCAGGCAACAGGTGGCGGCGGTTGCTGGTTGCGTAGACGAGCAGGTTGCCGGCGCGCGGCGCGACGCCGCCGTCCAGTTGCGACTTGAGCGCCTTGTAGCCGTCCTCACCCTCCTCGAACGACAGGTCGTCGCAGAACAGGATGAAGCGCTCGGGCCGATTCTTCACGATGTCGACGATCTGCGGCAAGTCGCCCAGGTGCGTCTTGTCGACCTCGATCACGCGCAAGCCCTTCTCGGCGAACTCGGCGAGCAGCGCCTTGATCAGCGAGGACTTGCCGGTACCGCGCGCGCCGGTGAGCAGCGCGTTGTTGGCCGGCCGCCCCTTGAGGAAGTGGCGGGTGTTGCGTACCAGCGCCTCCTTCTGCCGCTCGACGCTGGAGAGTTCGTCCAGCCGGATGCTGTGCGGCTGGTATACCGGCTCCAGCCAGCTGGCCAGCCCCTGGCGGCGCCAGCGGAAAGCCGGTGCCGTCCAGTCGGGCGCCGGTTGCAGCGGCGGCAGCAGCGGCTCCAGTCTGGCCAACACTTGCTCGGCCCTCTCCAGAAAGGCGTTCAACCTGTCCATGCGTCCCCCTTGCTTGTCCATAAGAAAAAGGCCGCGGCAGGCTTGCCGCGGCCCGGTGCGCGAACCGTTCAGTCGCGCAGCGTGATCACCGGCCAGCCGTGCGAGATCGCGTGTTCGCGCAGCGCGTCGTCCGGGTCGACCGCGACCGGGTCGCTCACCAGCGAAAGCAGCGGCAGGTCGTTGCGCGAGTCGCTGTAGAAGAAACTGTGCCCGAAGCTTGCGAGCGTCTGACCACGCGCGGCCAGCCACTCGTTCAGGCGGGTGATCTTGCCGTCCTTGAAGCTCGGCGTGCCGGTGTAGCGGCCGGTGTAGCGGCCGTCAGCGTCTTCCTCGAGTTCGACCGCGATCAGGTGCTCGACGCCCAGCTCGCGCGCGATCGGCCCGGTGATGAAGCGGTTGGTCGCGGTGACGATCATCACCAGGTCGCCCTGGGCCTGATGCGCGGCCACCAGCGCGCGCGCCTTGGCCGGAATGATGGGCAGGATATGCTCGCCCATGTACGCGGCGTGCAGGCGGTCGAGTTCTTCGCGCGTAAAGCGGGCCAAAGGCGCCAGCTGGAATTCGAGGAAGGCGTCGATGTCGAGGGTGCCGGCCTTGTACTGTTCGTAGAAGTAGTCGTTGTGGCGGGCGTGGTGTTCGGCGTCGAGGATGCCGCGGCCGATCAGGAATTTCGGCCACTCGACGTCGGAGTCGCCGGCCAGCAGGGTGTTGTCGAGGTCGAACAGCGCAAGGTTCATGGGGCTTCGTTTCGGGTCGTTTGCAGGATGTTCTTCACCAGCGGCACCGTGATCGGCCGCTGCAGCGCCAAGGAATAGCGATCCAGCGTGTCGAGCATGTCGATCAGGCTGGAGAGGTCGCGCCGCCAGTGCGTGAGCAGGTAGCGGAACACGTCGTCGGGGATCGCCAGCTGGCGCTCGGCGGCGTGCCGCTTGAGCGCGGCGAGCTTGTCGTCGTCGGACAGCGCCTTGACCTGGAACACCAGCCCCCAGCCCAGGCGGGTGCGCAAATCGTCGCGCACCGGCAGGCGCATCGGCGGCAGGCGGCCGGCCATCAACAGGCGCCCCTCGCCGCTTTCCTTCAGCGAGTTGTAGATCGAGAACAGCGTGATCTGGTCGTCCGGGGTCAGGTCGTCGACATGGTCGACCGCGATGAAGCTCGCCTCGCGCGCGAAGTCGGGCAGGTGCTCGGTCTTGGCGTCGAGGTAGATCGCCGCGCGGCCGGTGCGCTCGGCGTGGGCAATCCACGCCTGCAAGAGGTGCGTCTTGCCGCAGCCGGGCGCACCCCACAGGTACACGAAGCGTTCGCCCGACGCGTCGTTGAGCGCGGCGATGATCTCGCGGTTATGCTCGGCGAGAAAGTTGTCGAAGCCGGGCGTCGGCGTCGGCGTCAGGTCGAGGACGAGTTGATCCAAAATGCGTTCTGGGTGTGTCTGCGATAAAAAGCCGTTTAGCGCCCGATTTTACGCTGATAGAAGCGCGAGGTGAAATAGCGCGCCAGCAAGCTGCGCGCGAGCACCATCACGATCGCCGCCAAGGGCAGCGCCAGCAGCACGCCGGTAAAGCCCATCAGCTGGCCGAATGCCATCAGCGCGAAGATCACCGCCATCGGCGACAGGCCGATGCGCTCGCCGACCAGATAAGGCGTGACGACGAAGCTCTCCAGCGTCTGCCCGGCCATGAATACCCCCCACACCAGCGCAAGCCCCGAGAGCGTGCCGAACTGCAACAGCGCCGCCAGCGTCGCCAGCAACAGGCCGATGAAAGCGCCAAGGTAGGGGATGAACACCAGAAGGCCGGCAACGATGCCGATGGCGAGGCCGGACTCGAGCCCGGTCAGCATCAGCCCGCCGCCGTACACCGCCGCCATGATCAGCATCACCGAGATCTGCCCGCGCAGGAACTCGCCCAACACCTGGTCGAGCTCGCCGGTGACGCGGCCGACCTCTGCCGCCCAGCGTCTGGGCACCAGCGTCGCCACCCAGCGGCACATGCGCGGCCAGTCGAGCAGGAAGTAGTAGAGCAGCAGCGGCAACAGCACCATGTTCGACACCAAATCGAACAGCACGGCGCCGCCGTGCGTCAGCTGCGGCCACAGTTGCTCGAGCGCCTTGCGCAGCGCGCCGCCCTGGTCGGATAGCGCGTTGCGCCAGGTGTCGGCGTTGAGCACGATCTTGACGCCGAAACGCGCGTCCAGCCACGGCAGGAAGCGGTGCTGCACGAAGTCGATGAAGGCCGGCAGCCGCGCGGCGAGCGCCTGCGCCTGCTCGATCAGCATCGGCACCACGACCAAGAGCAGCAGCGAGATCAGCAGCATGCCGCCGGCCATCACCAGCAAGGACGCGAGCGGGCGGCCGACGCGGTGGCGGGTCAGCGTGCCGACCAGCGGGTCGAGGATGTAGGCGAGCACCGCGGCGACGACGAAGGGCGTAAGCACGCCGGCGAGGCTGATGACCAGCCAGAAAAAGAGGACACCGCACGCGACGGCGACCAGCCATGGCATCAGCGAGTTGGCAGAGCGTTTCATCTTTGATTCGGGTAGAATATCGGCGCTTTCGTTCAGGCGAAAGTTTGAAGTAAAACAAACACGTTAGCAGAAAGCGAGTCGACCTTGAACACCACGGCCCTCAGTTACCGCGACGCAGGCGTAGACATCGACGCCGGCGACGCGCTCGTCGAAAACATCAAACCGTTCGCCAAACGCACCATGCGCCCCGAGGTGCTCGGCGGACTCGGTGGTTTCGGCGCACTGGTGGAAATCTCCAAGAAATACCGCGAACCGGTCCTCGTCTCGGGCACCGACGGCGTCGGCACCAAGCTCAAGCTCGCCTTCGACTGGAACCGTCACGACACCGTCGGTATCGACCTGGTCGCCATGAGCGTCAACGACATTCTGGTACAGGGCGCAGAGCCGCTGTTCTTCCTCGACTACTTCGCGTGCGGCAAGCTTGACGTCGCGCAGGCGACCGACGTGATCAAGGGCATCGCCGCAGGCTGCGAGATGGCAGGCTGCGCGCTGATCGGCGGCGAGACCGCCGAAATGCCGGGCATGTACCCGGTCGGCGAGTACGACCTGGCGGGCTTTGCCGTCGGCGTCGTCGAGAAGAGCCGCGTGATCACCGGCCGCGACATCGCGCCGGGCGACGTGGTGCTCGGCCTCGCGTCCAACGGCGTGCACTCGAACGGCTACTCGCTGGTGCGCAAGATCATCGAGCGCGCGACCCCGGATCTTGACGCCGAATTCGACGGCGGCAAGACGCTGCGCGAAGCGGTGATCGCGCCGACCCGCATCTATGTGAAGCCGCTGCTCAAGCTGATGGCCGAACTGCCGGTCAAGGGCATGGCGCACATCACCGGCGGCGGCATTACCGAGAACACTCCGCGCGTACTGCCGGAGAACTGCGTCGCGCGCATCGACGCCGCCGCGTGGCCGCTGCCCAAGCTGTTCCAGTGGCTACAGGAACAGGGCCAGGTCGACGCGCAGGAGATGTACCGCACGTTCAACTGCGGCATCGGCATGGTCGTCATCGTCGCTGCCGAGCACGCCGACGCCGCGGCCGAGCTGCTGCGCGCCGAGGGCGAGACCGTGTACTGCATCGGCCGCGTCGACGCGCGCGCCGGCGACGAACACCAGACCCAGGTCCGCTGACCCGCCACCACAACAAGGCCGAAGGCCGACGACGCCGTGCCGCGCCCGCATCCGGGGCGGTGCGGCGTTTATTGCTTCTGGCGTGCAAACCGCTAGCGTGAAACCATCATGAAACGAATTGTCATCCTGATTTCCGGCCGGGGCTCGAACATGCAGGCCATCTGCGAACAAGAGATGTCCGGCGCCGCCGTCGTCGCCGTCATCGCCAACCGCCCGGACGCGGCGGGCCTGGCCTGGGCGGCCGCGCACGGCATTAAAGCCCGCGTGGTCGACCACAAGGCCTACCCGGACCGCGCGTCATTCGATTTGGCGCTCGCCGAGGTGATCGACGGCTACGCGCCGGACCTTGTCGTACTGGCCGGCTTCATGCGCATCCTCGGCGCCGACTTCACCCGCCGCTACGAGGGGCGCATGCTCAACGTGCACCCGTCCTTGCTGCCGGCGTTCACCGGCCTCAACACCCACCAGCGGGCGATCGACGCCGGCTGCCGCGTCGCCGGCTGCACCGTGCACTTCGTGACGGCCGAGCTTGACCACGGCCCGATCGTGGCGCAAGGTGCGGTCCCCGTGCTCGAGGGCGATACCGCGGCGACGCTGGCCGAACGCGTGCTCGCTGCCGAACACCGCCTGTATCCGGCCGCGGTGCGCGACTTCGTCGCCGGCCGCCTGACGCTGGCGAACGGCCGCGTACACCGCGTGGCTGCCGCCAACGCCGGCGCGCAGTTGCTGAGCCCCGCCGAGGCCTGATGAAACACGCGCGGCCCCTGCTGATCGCCGTCGCCCTCTCGCTCGCCGTCCACCTCGCGGTGTTCGGCGGTGGACATTGGCGCTGGCCGGACGCCGCGCAGGACATGGCGGTCAAGCCGCTGACCGCGCAATTGCGCAAGCTGGAACTGGACGCGCAGCACGAGGTGCCGCCCGCGCGGCCGACCGTGCGCCTCACGCCCAGGCAGGCGGATGCGGCGCTGGCCGCCGCCCGCCCCGCGCCGCGCAAGGCCGAGGCGTCGGCACCGCAGGCGGAGGCGTCGGCCGCGCGTGCCGATACGCGCGCGACCAGCCCCCCAGGCGACGAGGCGCCGCCGTTCGCGCCGGCACCGCCCGCGCAGACGGCCGCAAGCTCGATCGCCCGTGCGGCCGAGGCGCTCGACGCGCTCGCGAGCGCGCCTGCTGCAGTGGCCGCGCCCGTCGCCGAAGCCACGGCGCAGGACGATGGCCGGATCCGGCCCGCGACGCCGATCACCGCCTTCCCGGATCAGGCGACGCTGCACTACCACGCCTACTACGGCAATATCCAGGTCGGCAGCGGGCTGATCCACTGGCAACGCCAGGGCGGCCGCTACCACCTGGAGGCGCGCGTCAAGGGGCTGTTCAGCCCGCTGCTGCGCTACGTCTCCGAAGGGCGGGCGGCCGGCGGCAAGCTTGCGCCGGAGCGCTACCAGGCGTGGCGAGACGAGGCGCCGCGCGAATACGCGCGTTTCGACCGCGAGGACAAGCGCCTCGACTTCGGCGACAAGCAGGAGGCTAGCGTGCCGCTCGAGCCCGGCGCGCAGGACGTACTGAGCCTGGGCTTCGCGCTGGCGCTGGCCGGTGGCGAGCCCGCGGCGGGCGACACGCAGATCACCACCGGCAAGAAGGTGTACGGCTTCAGGCTGCGCCCGTCCGGCGAGGCCGACTACGACACCGGCGACGGTGCCATCCGCGTGGTGCTGGTGCGCGCCGGCGAAGGCGCCAACCGCAACGAGTACTGGCTGGCGCCGGACTTCGCCAACCTGCCGGTGCGCATCGTGCGCGCCGACGAAAAAAAGACGCTCGAACTTCGGGCTTACCGTATCGACATTGCAGGCAGCCCCGTGTGGACACTGCCGCCCAGAAAGAACAGCCATGAAAATTAATCCGCTGCAGTTCCAGCAGACCGTGCGCGTCCTCGAGAAGATGCTGCGCTTCGAAAGCCCCGCCGACGCCGTGCTCTCCGGCTGGTTCCGCGAACACCGCGAACTGGGCGCCAACGACCGCCACGTGATCGCCGAGGCGAGCTTCACCATCCTGCGCCGGCTGGAGACGCTGCGCGCCTGGTGCGCACCGAAAAAGCCGAACGCGCGCCACCTGCTCTTGGTCGCGATGGCCAAGCTGTGGGGCACCAATATCAAGGAGTTCGGCGAGGCGGTGAACGAGGACGAGAAGACCTGGCTTGCCGCCGTCAAAGGCAAGACGCAGCCGGACAGCCTGGCAGCGCGCGCCGAGCTGCCTGCCTGGATCATCGAGCGGCTGGCCGACCAGGACGAAGAAGCGGTCATCGCGCTGGGCCGCGCGCTGATGCAGCCGGCACCGCTCGACCTGCGCGTGAACACGCTGAAGGCGCGCCGCGCGCAGGTGCTCGACCTGTTGCGCGACGAGGGCTTCGAAGCCGAGGCGACGCCTTACTCGCCGCTGGGCATTCGTCTGGCCGGCAAGCCGTCGATCAACCGCCACGAATGCTTCCTGCGCGGCGAGATCGAGGTGCAGGACGAGGGCAGCCAGCTGCTGGGGCTGATCACCGGCGCGCGCCGCGGCGAGATGGTGGTCGACTTCTGCGCCGGTGCCGGCGGCAAGACGCTGCTGCTGGGTGCACAGATGAACTCGACCGGCCGCCTCTACGCGTTCGACGTCTCCGAGAAGCGCCTGGCCAACCTCAAGCCGCGCCTCGCGCGCTCCGGCCTCTCCAACGTGCACCCGACGCTGATCGCGCACGAGAACGACGTGAAGGTCAAACGCCTGGCCGGCAAGGCGCAGCGGGTGCTGGTCGACGCGCCGTGCTCGGGGCTGGGCACGCTCAGGCGCAACCCCGACCTCAAGTACCGGCAGAGCCCGGAATCGATCGCCGAGCTGAACGTCAAGCAGGCGTCCATCCTCGCCTCCGCCGCACGGCTGGTGGCCCCAGGCGGCCGTCTGGTGTACGCGACGTGCAGCCTGCTGCCACAGGAAAACATGGGCATCGTCGAAGGCTTCCTCGCCGCGCACCCCGACTTCGAGCTGACGCCGGTCGACGCCGTGCTCGCGGAACAAAAGATTCCGCTCGCTGTCGGTGACGTGTTACAACTGAACCCTGCCGTGCACCAGACTGACGGCTTCTTCGCCGCCGTACTCACCCGCAAACCGTAACAGAGGACCGCCGCCGCCGTGCCCTTGTCGCCGCCGTCTGCCATCGTCGCCACCAGCCGCCGTGTCAGCCGGCGCATGGGTTTCCTGTTCCTGACCCTGCGGCTGTGGCGACGGCGGCTGGAACTGTGGGTGGCGGCGATCCTGATCGGCTTGGTCGCGGTGGTGTTCAGCCTCGGCGGCCACGCGCTGCACGAACTGTTCTTCCGCGTTTACGAGCACTCGCCGCACTGGGCCTTGCTGATCACTCCGCTCGGGCTCGCGCTGTCGGTCTACCTGTCGCGCCACGTGCTGGTCGGCGCCGGCGGCGGCGGCATCCCGCAAAGCATCGCCGCGCTGGAAGCGGACGCCAGCTTGCTGCGCGAGCGCTTCCTGACGCTGAAGGTCGCCGTCGGCAAGACCTTCCTCACCCTGCTGGGCATCGGCTCGGGCGCGACCTTCGGCTACGAGGGGCCGATCGTGCAGATCGGCGCCGCGATCAAGTACCGGCTGGGCATCCGCGGCATCGGCGCCGGCGGTTACGGCCGCGGCCTGATCCTCGCCGGCAGCGCGGCCGGCGTCGCCGCCGCCTTCAACGCGCCGCTCGCCGGCATCGTGTTCGCGATCGAGGAGATGGGGCGCACCTTCAACCAGAAGGCGAGCTCGACCATCCTGCTCTCGGTGATCATCGCCGGCCTCACCGCGTACGCCTTCCTCGGCAACTACAGCTACTTCGGCACCGCGTCGGTCTCCATCCACTACCTGCGCGGCTGGACGGCGATCCTCGCCACTGGGCTGGCCGGCGGCGTCGCCGGCGGGCTGACCGCCCGCGCCGTCCTCGCCATGAGCGGTGCGCTGCCCGGCCCGCTGGAAAAATTCCGCCGGGGCATGCCCATCCTGTTTGCCGCCGCCTGCGGCCTCGCCATCGCCGTCATCGGCATTGCCAACGACGGCGTGACCTTCGGCACCGGCTACTTCCGCGCACGCGACATCATCGAAGGCCATACCGAAGGGCTGGAAAACTACGGCCTGCTCAAGCTCGCGACCCTGCTGTTGAGCTACCTGTCGGGCGCGACCGGCGGCATCTTCGCGCCGGCGCTGTCGGTCGGCGCCGGCATCGGCCTGAACGTCGCCGCGTGGCTGCCCTCGCAGCCGGAGACCGCGGTAGTGCTGCTGGGCATGGTCGCCTTCTTCGCCGGCATGACACGCGCACCGGTGACCGGCTTCGTGATCGTGATGGAGATGACCGACTCGTCGACCATGCTGATCCCGCTGATGGCCAGCGCGCTGATCGCCGCCGCGGTGTCGCGCCTCTTCAACCGGCACTCGCTGTACGACGCGCAGGCGCGGATACTGCTGCGCACGCTGCGCGCGGCGCGCACCCCGGCAAATTGACCCGGATGCCATGGCAAGGCTAGAATTTCCAACCGACCAGCTCGGGTATTCGGGCGCCAGACCACAATAAAGGGAACACCATGAACATCCAGGACACCATCCGCGACACCGTCACCCAGAATCCGGTCGTGCTCTACATGAAAGGCTCGCCGACCTTCCCGCAGTGCGGCTTCTCCGCACGCGCGGTACAGATCCTCAAGGCGTGCGGCGTCGCCGACTTCAAGGCGGTCGACGTGCTGCTCGACCCGGACGTGCGCCAGGGCATCAAGGACTACGCGAGCTGGCCGACCATCCCCCAGCTCTACATCGGCGGCGAATTCGTCGGCGGCTCGGACATCATGACCGAGCTCTACCAGAGCGGCGAGCTGCAGCAGATGCTGGAAGCGCTCGCCAAGCGACCCGCCTGACATCGCGCGCATCTGCTACCAAATCCATATGGATTTTGGTGGGAAAGTTGCGCTAGAATACGCCCCATTCGACCGGTTGCGCCCTGCGCAGCCGGTTTTGCACATCGAAAGCTGCCGATCCCGCCGCCTGACGGCGCTGGAGACGCAGCTTTTTCACAAGGGCACGCCATGAACATCACCGTCGTCAAACACCCGCTGGTTCAGCACAAGCTCGGTCTGCTGCGCGAGGGCGACATCAGCACCATGAAGTTCCGCCAGCTCACCCACGAACTCGCGCGTCTGCTCGCCTACGAGGCGACCCGCGACTTCGAGCTGGAATCCGTCACCATCGACGGCTGGTGCGGCCCGATCGACATCGAACAGATCAAGGGCAAGAAGGTCACCGTGGTGCCCATCCTGCGCGCCGGCCTCGGCATGCTCGACGGCGTGCTCGACCTGGTGCCGTCGGCCAAGATCAGCGTGGTCGGCCTCTACCGCAACGAAGAGACGCTGGAGCCGGTGCCCTACTTCGACAAGTTCGTCGATAGCCTGGACGAGCGCATCGCGATCGTGATCGACCCGATGCTCGCCACCGGCGGCTCGATGAACGCGACCATCGAGCTTCTGAAGCGCAAGGGCTGCAAGCAGATCAAGGCGGTGGTGATGGTCGCCGCCCCCGAAGGCGTGAAGGCCGTCAACGACGCGCACCCGGACGTCGAGATCGTTACCGCTTCGCTGGACAGCCACCTCAACGAGAACGGCTACATCATCCCGGGCCTGGGCGACGCCGGCGACAAGATCTTCGGCACCAAGCACGCCTGAGCACAGTCATTGCATATCAAACGCCGCCCGCTTCGCAGGCGGCGTTTTTTTGAGAACCACCATTTACAACACAAGGGGAAAACCATGTTTCAACACGTGAAACAGGCGGTGTCGGGGGCGCAGATCCTGTTCGTCGCCTTCGGCGCGCTGGTGCTGGTGCCGCTGCTCACCGGGCTCAACCCGGCGATGGCACTGCTGGGCGCCGGCGTCGGCACGCTGCTGTTCCAGCTCATTACCGGCTTCTCGGTGCCGATCTTCCTGGGGTCGAGCTTCGCCTTCATCGGCCCGATCATCTACTCGATGCAGACCTGGGGCATGGGCGCGACCATGTTCGGCCTGTTTTGTGCAGGCTTCATGTACTTCGTGGTCGCCGCCATCGTGCGCTGGCGCGGCATGGAACTGGTCAACCGCCTGCTGCCGCCGGTGGTAATCGGCCCGGTCATCATGATCATCGGCCTGTCGGTCGCCGGCGCCGCGTCGAATATGGCGATGGGCCGCGCCGGTGGCGCGCAGGTGATGCCGTACGAGAGCTCGCTGTTGCTGGCGGCGATCTCGCTGACCACCACCATCGTGGTGTCGATCTTCGCGCGCGGCATGTTCCGCCTGGTGCCGATCCTGGCCGGCGTCACCGTCGGTTATATCGCCGCAGCCTTCATGGGCGCGGTCGACTTCGCCAAGATCGCCAACGCCCCGTGGTTCGCCATCCCCGAGTTCCACTCGCCCGAGGTGAACTGGGCGGCGGCGATGTTCATGCTGCCGGTGGCGATCGCCCCGGCCATCGAGCATATCGGCGGCGTGATGGCGATCGGCGGCGTGACCGGCAAGGACTACACCAAGACGCCGGGCCTGCACCGCACGCTGGCCGGCGACGGCCTGGGCGTGTGCTTCGCCGGTCTGGTCGGCGGCCCGCCGGTAACCACCTACGCCGAAGTGACCGGCGCGGTGATGATCACCCGCAACTTCAACCCGCGCATCATGACGTGGGCGGCGCTGTTCGCCATCTGCATGGCGTTCTTCGGCAAGTTCAACGCGCTGCTGCAGTCGATCCCGATGCCGGTGATGGGCGGCATCATGGTGCTCTTGTTCGGCACCATCGCGTCGATCGGCCTGAAGACGCTGATCGAATCCAAAGTCGACCTGATGGAGCCGCGCAACCTGGTGATCATTTCGGTGGTGCTGACCGCCGGCATCGGCGCGCTCGAACTGAAGATCGGCTCGTTCAGCCTGGTCGGCGTCGGCCTGTGCTCGGTGCTCGCCATCGTGCTCAACCTGATCCTGCCAATGAAGTCGGCCGCACACGAAGGCATCGTCGAAGGCCAGGACGTCTGAGCCCCTGCCCTGCGCGGCCGGAATACACCGGCCGCGCGGGGCATGTCGCGCCGCTGGCCGCCGATGTCGGCAATGAGAAAGACAAACGACTGTTTTAAAAAGACAATCCCTCCATCACAGGAGAGATAAAATGACGACTCTGGTCGCGTGCGCGCTGGTCTACTTTTTCGTGCTGCCGATTGTCGGCGGCGCACTGGCCTACCTGAGGGGCGACGTCGCCGCCGAGTTCAAGCAGGCCGGCGAAGCCGAACGGGTGCCACTGTTCAACCCCTTCTACAGCAAGTCGCCGTTCAACCTCAGCTGAACGGCCCTCGCCCGAAAAGGCAGACGCGTCGCGTCTGCCTTTTTTATTGCGCGTTATCCGCCTTCGCACGCGTCGCGCGGTCGACCAGCACCATCAGGTGGCGGTAGCTGAGGCCCGAATGCTCGGAGAGACCGACCTCGCAGGTCGCGCTGTTGCTGTAGCCGGCCACGCAGCCGGCCACCTCTTCCCTGAGCGTGGCGAGCGCCGACGCGTTGAGTTCGGGGTGGCTGAAGCCCTTGTCGCCGGCAAAGCCGCAGCAGGTGACGCCGGCGGGCTCGACCACCTCGCGCGCGCAGCGGCGTGCCAGCGCGTTCAGCACGCCAGCGTGGCCGGTGCGCCGCATCGAACACACCACGTGCAGCGCGACCTTCTCGTCCTGCGGCTCGAAGACGAGCCACTCGGACGCCACCTCGAGCACGAAGCGCGTCACGTCGTACACCTTGAGCCGGGCGTCGGCCAGGCCGTCGAGCAATGCCGCCGTGCACACGCCGTTGTCGACGACAATCGGCCAGCGCCCGCCCTCGCTCGCGTCAAACAGCGCGGCCGATAGTTCGGCGAGCTTGTCCGCGGCGACCGCCGCCGCCCCCTTGGACTTGAACGGCGTGCCGCAGCACAGCCCTGACAGGTCCTGCGGGTAAAGCACCGCATAACCCGCCTTGGCGAGCACCGAGGTCACCGTGTCGCCGACCGTGCGCGCGCCGGCGTCGCCCGGTGCCATCGCGCGGGTCAGGCAGGACGGCAGGTAGACCACCTTGCGCGCGCTGCCCGCCACGCCCGTTTTCGGCTCGAAACGCCCGCCGCGCGGGAAGGACGGCGAGAAATGCGGCACCTTGCGACCGAACAGCGCGCGCGCGCCGGCAAACAGGCGGCCGCTGGCCTTGTCCCCCGCTACCGTGCGCAGCGCGGACACCGCCCCCAGCGCGCCGCGGGCGGCGCCGAGCGCGGCGCCGTAGTGGCGGGCGACACTGGCGGCGGCACGCGCGCCGCCCTCGCCCAGCCGCTGGCCGCGCAGCTTGAGGGTGAGTTCGCCGGTATTGATGCCGACCGGACACACCGTCGCGCACAAGCCGCACGCGGCGCAGGTCTCCTCGCCCGCGTACACGTAGTCCGCCTCGAGGCAGGCGAGCCGTGCCGGGTCTTCGCCGTCGCCCGCCAGCCGCGCGATCTCGCGGCGGGCGACGATGCGCTGGCGCGGCGTCAGCGTCAGCGCGCGGCTCGGGCACTGCCCCTCGCAGAAGCCGCATTCGATGCAGCGGTCGACGATGGCGTCGGTCGCCGGCAGCGCCTTCAGGTGCTTCATGTGCAAGCGGGGGTCGCCGCTCAGGATCACGTCGGGGTTGAGCAGGCCCTGCGGGTCGAACAGCGCCTTGATCTCGCGCATCACCTGGTACGCGTCGCGCCCCCACTCCAGCTCGACAAACGGCGCCATATTGCGCCCGGTACCGTGCTCGGCCTTGACCGCGCCCTCGTATTCGACCGCGACCAGATGGCAGACGTCATCCAGGAAAGCCTCGTAGCGCGCGGCGCTGTCCCCTTGGGCGAAATCCGGCGTGAACACGAAGTGCAGGTTGCCCTCCAGCGCGTGCCCGAAGATGATCGCGTCACGGTAGCCATGCTTGTCGAACAAGGCCTGCAGGGCCAGCGTACCGTCGGCCAGCGCGTCGACCGGGAACACTACGTCCTCGATGATCACCGTGGTACCGATCTCGCGCATGGCGCCGACGCTGGGGAACATTCCCTTGCGGATCGCCCACAGCCGCGCGCTCTCGGCCGCATCGTCGGTGAACGCGACCTCGCCCAGCACCGGCGCGCTGGCGAGCCAGCCGCTGACCTCTGCAACCTGTCCGGCCAGCGCTGACGCGTCGGCGGCGCGCGTCTCGACCAGCAAGGCGGCCGCGCCGTCCGGCAGTTCGGCGATATGGCCAGGCACGCCCGCCTTGTGTTCGACCGAGCGCAGGCTCGCACGGTCGAGCAGTTCGGCGGCGGCGACCACGTCCTTGTGGCCGGCGAGCAACGCGACCACCCGGCACGCGGCGTGGATGTCCGGGTAGCACACCAGCGCGCTCGCCTTGCACGGCAACTCCTCGACCGTGCGGTACACCACCTCGCTGACAAAACCCAGCGTCCCTTCGCTGCCTATCATCAGGCGCAGCAGCATCTGCAGCGGGTCGTCAAAATCGACCAGCGCGTTCAGGCTGTAGCCGGTGGTGTTCTTCATCTTGTACTTGCGCGCGATCCGCGCGGCCAGCGCCGCATCGGCCCGCACCCGCGCCGACAGCGCGGCGAGCCCGGAGAGCAGGCCAGCGTGGCGCTCGCGGAATCCGGCGACGCTATCCGCGTCGGCGGTGTCGAGCAGGCTGCCGTCGGCGAGGATCAGGCGCAGGCTCTCGACGGTGCGGTAGCTGTTCTGCGCGGTGCCGCAGCACATCCCGCTCGAATTGTTGGCGACGATGCCGCCTATCATCGCCGCGCCTATGGTCGCCGGGTCCGGCCCGATCTTGCGCCCGTAAGGCGCGAGCGAGGCGTTGGCGACCGCGCCGACCACCCCCGGCTGCAGACGGATGCGCGCACCGCCGTCCAGCACCTCGCAGCCCTTCCAGCCGTCGGTCGCAACCATCAGGATGGAGTCGCTCACCGCCTGCCCGGACAGCGAGGTGCCCGCCGCGCGGAAGGTCACCGGCAGCGACAAGTCGCGCGCCGCGGCGAGCACCGTCTGCACCTCGGCCTCGCTTGTCACGCGCACCACCACCTGCGGGTTCAGCCGGTAGCACGACGCGTCGGTGCCGTAGGCCAGCGTGGAGAGCGGGTCGGTATGGATACGCCGCGCATCGAGGTGGCCGGCGAGGCGGCGGACGAATTCGCGGTAAGCTTCGGACAGCATCAGGCAACCCCTGTGTCGCGGAATGACCGCACCATTATGACACCGGGGGCTGACGCACACCGCTAGGGGATGCCCCCAAAGCCGGCACGGGCTATGCTAGGCAGATATCAAGGAGAAACCCATGCTGATGAACCGAGCCCGCGCCACCTTGCTGGTGGTCGACGTCCAGGAAAAACTGCTGCCGGCGATCGACGGCGCCGAAGCGCTCGCCGCGCGCCTCGCATGGCTGGTCGGCGCCGCCAACGACTGCGACCTGCCGGTGGTGTTCTCCGAGCAGTACCCGCAGGGGCTGGGGCCGACCATCGCCTCGCTCAAGGCGCTCGCGCCGGCCGCTCAGACCGTCGACAAGCTGCATTTTTCCTGCACCGCAGCCGGCTGCCTGCCCGCCGGGCTGCTGGCGCGCAAGCAGGTGATCGTGTGCGGGATGGAAACGCATGTGTGCGTGCTGCAGACCGTGCTCGGCCTGCTGCAACTGGGCAAGCAGGTATTCGTCGTCGCCGACGCGGTCGGCAGCCGTGCTGACAGCGACAAGGCGCTCGGCCTGCAAAGAATGCGGGACGCCGGCGCGGTGCTGGTCAGCCGCGAGATGGTGCTGTTCGAGATGCTGGAAAAATCCGGCAGCGAGCACTTCAAGGCGATGAGCAGGAAGTACCTGCAAGGCGCACGCCCTGCCTGATCCTTGCTGACTCACACGATGTAAAAAAGGGGCGCCCGATCCGGGCGCCCCTATCACTTGCAAGTCCGGCTCAGTCGAGCGCGGCCATGCGAGCGTTACGGAAGTAGATGAAGCGGTCGTACGACAGCGGGCGGGTGTTCGCGAACAGATACATGCCCACCGACCAGTTGTACGGGTTGGTCGCAGCAGCTTGGGCGGTCACCATCGGCCGGTCGAACAACACCTTCCCGTTGACCGTGATCTTCAGGAAACCGCGGCCACCCTGAGCCGCCGTGCGCTCGTCGAGGTAGGTCTCGATCCGCACATCCTGCTCGGCGTTCGGGTCGAGATTGCCGACCTGGGTGATGCGCTGGCCTCCCTGCGAAGGGTCGATCCGCTCATCGAAGCTCAGCTGGAGCTTGCCCGGGTTGCTCGAGTCGGTGTCGACCGCCATCAGAAGCGCCGGGCCGATCCCGTGCGTCTTGACCTGCCAGATCGTCGCAGGCGACTCACCGGCCGGCGCCATATGCCACGGCTGGCCGAGGCGACGGCCACCTAGGCGGAACTGCAACTGCCACTCGTAGTGCTTGCGGGTAGAGAACTGGAACGCGTTGACCTGCGTGCGCAGCTTGTCCTCGACGATGCCGTCGCCCGCCACCACGCCGATCGCGGTGAAGTCGCCGTCCTTGAACACGCGATCCTTGACGCCTTCGTTGCTCAGGCTGTGGCCCATCACGTTCTGTGCCGACTGGGTCTGCGGGTTCCACACATTGATGGTCGCGATGTCCGAGCGGCCGATTTCCGCGTTGTAGAACGGTACGCTGCCGCCAAAGTCGTGCGTGATCTTGCTTGCGCCCAGATCGACCGGCACCTGGGTGTTGCCGAGAGTCGCCTTGTAGGGCGCGTAAGCCACATAGGCGCTGCCGCTGAGTGGCGGGAGCGGAGTTACCCCACCATCACCACCATCACCACCGTCACCACCACCGCTGCCACCATCGCCGCCAAGGTCGACCAGGCGTGCGCTCCGGAAGTAGATGAATCGGTCGTACGACAGCGGGCGGGTGTTCGCGAACAGATACATGCCCACCGACCAGTTGTACGGGCTGGCCGCACCGGCCTGTGCGGTAGCCATCGGCTTATCGAACAGCACTTGCCCATTGACCGTGATCTTCAGGAAGCCGCGGCCGCCCTGCGCCGTCGTGCGCTCGTCAAGGTAGGTCTCGACCCGCACATCCTGCTCGGTGTTCGGGTCGATATTGCCGACTTGGGTGATGCGCTGGCCGCCTTGCGTCGGGTCGATCCGCTCGTCGAAGCTCAGCTGGACCTTGCCCGGGTTGTTCGGGTCGGTGTCGACCGCCATCAGTAGCGCCGGGCCGATCCCGTTCGTCTTGATCTGCCAGATGGTCGCAGGCGACTCACCGGCCGGCGCCATATGCCACGGCTGGCCGAGGCGACGGCCGCCCAGGCGGAACTGCAGCTGCCACTCGTAGTGCTTGCGGGTAGAGAACTGGAACGCGTTGACCTGCGTGCGCAGCTTGTCCTCGACGATGCCGTCGCCTGCCACCACGCCGATTGCGGTGAATTCGCCGTCCTTGAACACGCGGTCCTTGACGCCCTCGTTGGTCAGGCTGTGGCCCATCACGTTCTGTGCCGACTGGGTCTGCGGGTTCCACACATTGATGGTCGCGATGTCCGAGCGGCCGATTTCCGCGTTGTAGAACGGTACGCTACCGCTAAAGTCGTGCGTGATCTTGCTTGCTCCGAGATCGACCGGTACCTGGGTGTTGCCGATGGTCGCCTGATAGGGGGCATGCGCCACGTAGGCATCCCCGCTCGGCGGTACCAGGCCACCATCACCACCCTCCCCTCCCGTGTCGCCACCGTTCGATTCGACCGCCATCAGGCGCGCGGTCTTGAAGTAGGCAAAACGATCGGCCTTGTTGGCCGGCGTATTCATGCTGATAGCCCAACCGTACGGGCTATACGCGCCAGCTTGCACGGTAGGCCCCTGCTGCTCGTGCACCACGCGGCCGTTGACGCTGATCCTGAGGAAGCCCTGGCCGCCCTGCTCGGCCGTCCGTTCGTCAAGGAAGGCTTCGATGCGCACGTCTTGCTCTGCCGCGGGATCCAATCCGCCCGTTTCGAGCACCCGCTTGGCACCCTGCGTCGGGTCGATGCGGGTGTCGAAATTCAGGCTCAGGCGGCTGCCATTGTTACGGTCGGTGTCGACGCCCATCATCAGCGCCGGAGCGAAGCCCGCACTCTGCAGCTGCCACAGGGTGGCCGGCGCCTCACCGGGGCGGGTCATCCTCCATTGCTGCGACAGGCTGCTGCCGGCCAGACGGAATTTCAGTTGCCATTCGAAGTGGCGGCGGGTCGGGATCTGGAACGCATTGACCTGCGTACGCTTGGTACCGTCGACTAGGCCGTCGCGCTTGCGCACACCGATCGCGGTGTAGCCGTCCTGCTTGAACACATAACCCGGTACGCCAGCGTCGTTCAGGCTGTGGCCGATCACGTTCTGCTGGCTACCCGTCTGCGGGTTCCAGACGTTGATCGTCCCGATATCGGAGCGGCCGATCTGCTGGTTAAAGAACGGCACGTTGCCGCTGAAATCGTGGGTAATTCTGTCTGCACCTAGGTCGACAGGCACGCTGTTCTCTCCGATCGTCGCGGCATAAGGCGCCGTCGCGACAAACACCTCGCGCGTGACACTGGCGGTGCGCAACTTGCGTCCGCTAGCAGCGTCCCCTTGCGACACCATGGGAGCAGCCCCCTCGTCAGCCGCACCAGTCCCGCTGCCGATACAGCCGGTCAGCATGGCCCCAAGCAGCGCCGGGAGGACAAGTTTCAATCTATTCATCAAAGCAACCAAATGCAATTCACAAAAAATTAATGCCCTCTGTCGTTCATCGATAAATTCGTCTGACAGAAGGCAAGCAGGCGCACACTATCCTACGCCGATAGTGAATTGTAAATAATTGATTCAATTGAATTTTTTATAGCAAATACTTAATTCATGAAATGCTCCCCACTGGAAGGCGTGCCTGAAAAGGCGTCAAAACATATGCATACGAAACGGCAAGAGATGTTCAACGCAATAGGGATTAGGCCAAGAAGCACAAAACCCATTTAGCATTTGATGTGGCAGATAAAAAACTGCACGTCCGCGATGAAAAAAGTGAATGCGCTCAGTTCTTTAGAGAGCCATCGACCAGCCGCACCTGCCGCCCGCAGCTGTCGGCGAGGCGCGCGTCGTGGGTGACGATCAGGAAGGTGGTGCCGTCTTCGCGGTTGATCTCGCGCATGAGCGCGAACACGTCGGCGGCGGTCTGGGTGTCGAGGTTGCCGGTCGGCTCGTCGGCGAGCACCAGCCGCGGGCGCGCCATCAGCGCGCGCACGATGGCGACGCGCTGCTGCTGGCCGCCGGAGAGCTGCACTGGCTGCTTGTACGCGTGTTCGGCCAGGCCAACCCGCTCGAGCAGTGCGGCGGCGCGGGTACGGTCGGCCGCGTCGACGCGGCCGTGCCCGGCGAACACCGGCATCAGCACGTTTTCTAGGGCAGTGAACGCCGGCAGCAGGTGATGGAACTGGAAGATGAAGCCGAGGTAGCGGTTGCGCAGCCGGGTGCGTGCGTCATCTCCCAGGTCGTGCGCGGCCTCGCCGGCGATGACGAGCCTGCCCTCGCTCGGCGGCTCGAGCAGGCCCATGATGTTGAGCAGGGTCGACTTGCCCGAGCCGGACGGCCCGGTCAGCGCTGCGAATTCGCCCTCGGCGAGCGAGAGGTCGATGCCGTGCAGCACCTCGATCAGCGGCGCCTTGCCTCCGCCGTAGCGCTTGCGGATACCGGTGAGGGTGAGTACGTCAGCCACGGATCGCCTCCACCGGGTCCAGCCTCGCCGCACGGCGGGCGGGCGCCCACGCGGCGAGCACGCCGACCGCCGTCGCGATCAGCGCGGTAACGACAAACAGCGAAGGGGTGACCACCACCGGGAACAAGGGCGAACCGTCGGTATTGCGTGCGATGCGGGTAAAGCCCAGCGCCAGCGCGGCGCCCAAAGCCGAGCCGAGCAAGGAGCCCGCCAGGCCGTACAGCGCGCCCTGCAGCAGGAATACCGCGCGGATGCGCGCCCCCGGCGTGCCCATCGCGCGCAGGATACCGATCTCGCGCTGCTTCTGCACCACCGACACCACCAGCACCGACGCGATGCCCAGCGCGACGGCCAGCGTGACGAACACCTTGATCATATTGCTCGACGCGCTCTGGCTACGCAGTGCCGTCACTAGTTGCGAGTTGGTCTCCTGCCAGCTGTCGGCGTCCAGCCCGGTGCGCGCGGCGGCAGCGGCGGCCAGCGCCTCGGCGTCGAACAGGTCGTCGGCGCGCAGGTAGATCTCGCTGATGTCGAGCCGGTAGCCCAGCTGGTTCTGCGCGCTGCGCAGCGGCATCAGCAGCCAGCGGCGCGACAAATCCTTCAAGCCGAAGTCGAGCAGCGCGGCGATGGTGTAGCTCTCGGCGCTGCCGGTGGCGGTGACCACCCGCAGGCGGTCGCCGACCTTGAGCCCCAGGTCGCGCGCAAGCTCGGTGCCTATCATCACGTCGCCGCTGGCCAGTCGCAGCCGGCCGGCGCGCAGCTTGCTCTCTAGCGGGACGATACGCTGGTAGTCGGCCAGCTCGACGCCCATCAGCACCACCGACTTGCGTACGCCGCCCTTGACCACGAAGCCGGGGCCGCTGGCGAGCGCGGCGCTGGCGGCGACGCCGGGCACCGTGTCGGCGGCGGCCTTCAGCCGCTGCCAGTTGCCGATGGTGTTCTCGCGCTGGGTGCGCGTCTCGACTTCGGCGAGCAGCGTCTCGCCCTCCGGCACCGTGATCTGGCGCAAGTTGACGTCCTCGCGCGGCTTGAGCGTTACGTGCGCCTGCGTCGACAGCGTCTTGTCGATGATGTTGGCCTGCAGGCCGCTGACAATCGCGGTGATGTAGACGACGACGGCGACGCCCAGCGTCACCCCGGCCAGGATCAGCCAGCTCTGGAAGCGGCCCTCGCGCATCAGCCGCCAGGCGACGGTCGGCACGAACATCAGCGTTCAGCCTTGGCGCGTGCACGCATGCCCGGCACCGCGTCCTGCCCCGGCAGCACCAGAAGATCCCCCGCCGCCAGCCCGGACAGCACCTCGACGCGGCCGTCAGCCTCGACGCCGATGCGCACCGGCACCGCCTCGACGCGGCCGCCGGCGAGACGCAACGCCTGGCGGCCACCCGCGCCGTCGCGCAGCGCGCCGGCAGGCACCGTCAGCGCCGAGGCCTTGCGCGCGGCAACCATCTCGGCCGACACCGTCATGTTGTGCGCGAGAAAGGCCGGCGGCGCGTCGGGCGCGAGGGTGACCTCGACCGTGCCGCGCTCGGCGTCGACGCGCGGCGCGATCTTCACCAGACGCGCGTCAAACGGCGCGTCCGGCCGCGCGTCGGCCGCCACCCGCGCACGCTGGCCGGGCGCGAGCCTCGCGAGGTAGCGCTCGTCCACATCAAGGCGGATCTCCCGCCCGGCTCCGGCGGCGAACGACAGCACCGGCTTGCCGGCGGTGACCAGGTCGCCGACCTCGACTTCGCGCGCGAGCAGCACGCCGTCGTGCGGCGCGCGCACCGACAACTGCGACAGGCGCGCCCGAGCGGCAGCGACCGAGCCGTTGGCGGCGTCGACGCGCGCGCGCGCAAGGCGGACCTTCTTGTCTTCGGCGTCGAGCGCGGCACCGCTGATGAAGCCCTGCGCAAACAGGCCCTGCTGGCGCGCGTACTGGCGATTGGCCTCGGCGAGTGTCGCCGCGGCTTCCTCGGCGGCCGCCCCGGCCTGTGCAAGCTGCGCGGCGACTTCGTCCGACTCGAGCGAGAGCAGCAGCGTGCCGGCCGCGACCCGCGCGCCTTCTTCTACCGGCGTCGCGCGCACGCGTGCGGTCAGCGTCGCGCCCAACGCGCTCTCGCTCGCTCCGGCCACCCGTCCGCTGGCGACCACGGTCAGCGTCAGCGGGCGCGCGGCGAGGCGCTCGACTTCAAGCTTCGGGCCGTACAGCACACGCGGCAGCACGAACCACGCGGCGGCGGCCAGCAAGACAAGCACGAGAACGATGTACAGCAAACGGCGGCGCGGCATGGCGAAGCCCGATAAAATGACATCCATCTTTTTACCACAGGGCCGACTCCGCCATGAACAGCTTCCAGCAACAACTCGCCGCATTGCCCGCCTGCGAGCACCTCGCCGCGATCGAACTGGCCGACCCGCAAGGGATGGTGCTCGCGCGCATCGCAAACGCGCCGGGCAGCGCGGGGTCGCTGCGCGTCTACCACGCGCTCGCCGCACGCTTCGGCGCGATCACCTCCGAAGCGGCTGCCGCCGGGCTGGAAATCTTCGCCGAGCACACCGAACACGCGCGTAACAATCCGGGCAGCCACCCGAATATCGACCGCCTGTTCGCGCTGGCGGCCGGTGAGCTGCCGGTGCTTGCCGTGCGCGAAGTCACGCGCTAGCAAGGGAAACTTATGGAGACCATAAATTGGAAGGATCGTGGTTCCTCTGTCGATATTGTAAAAAGTGTCAATGCAGAACGACATTTCACCGTCGTTGTTGAAGGAGCACTAGCAAAGGCATTTGGTGCTCACTTTGGCACAAGGGCTATTGGCCTCACTCCCGTTGAGGTGTCGGCGATTCTTGGCCTCACGGTTATCGTTGCGATTGGCTCCCTAACCCTCTACGCCTTGTCAAAGGGCTATAGAGTGACCGGAAAAGCAAGAACACCAGATGGTACTGAATATGAAATCTGCTTCGAGCCGACCTAGAACCCATTCTGATCTGGCCCGTATCTAAATCCACAACCCTCTGAAAGTGACAGACCGCCCATGGGCGGTCTGTCATTCACAAAGAACGAGCAGAGCACCCCGGCAGCCACCCGAATATCGACCGCCTGTTCGCCGTGGCGGCGGGTGAGCGGCGGGTGAGCTGCCGGTGTTTGCCGTGCGCGAAGTCGCGCGCTAGCGTGCGCGCCGGTACAGCCTGAGCGCGGGCTCGCCCGGGTACACCTCGCGGTAACCGTCCCAGGCGAAGCCAAGCTTCACCAGCAGGCCTTGCGAGGCGAGGTTGGCGTCGTCGGTGATGCCCAATAGTTCGCAGACGCCCGCTTCGCCTTGCAGGTAGTCGACGCACGCCTGGCCCGCCTCGAAGCCGTAGCCGTACCCCGCGTAGGCGGGCAACAGCGCGAAGCCGAGGTCGGGCGCCGGCAGCTGCGGCCGGAACACCGGCCCGCAGATGCCGATCGGCGTGTCGCAACCAGCCAGGCCCACCCGCCACAGCCCGGCGCCGTGCTCCCGGTAGCTCGCACCGGGACCGGAGTCGAGGTAGCGCAAGGCGCCCGCCGCGTCGCGCACGCCCTTGTCGCCAACCTGCTGCAGGAAGGTCGGGCTGTTCAAGAGTTCGACCAGGAAGTCCGCGTCGGCGGCGGACAGTTCGCGCAGGGTCAGCCGCGCGGTGGCAAGTTTGACGGTCATCGTTGGGGTTCCCGCAAAGAAACAGGCCGCCCGAAGGCGGCCTTGGGAGGCGAAGGCGGACGGCTTACTTGTAACGCGGCGGCAACAGCAGCGCCGATACCTCGCGCTTGTCACCCGGACGGCGGCGGCGCCCCGGGATGCGCGGCGTATCCGGCCGGCCGTCATCCTCCAGCAGACGGTTGTCCTGCGGGTAGCGGTCGACGCGGATCACCTTGCGCTCGGCGGCCTTGTCGGCGCGCTCGTGGCGATCGCCGCGCGGCGCGCGGTCGGCCCGCTCGTAACGCTCGGGCTTGTCGCGCCGCTCGTGGCGGTCGCTACGCTCGTGACGCTCGCCGCGTTCTGCCCGCTCGCCCTTGTCGTGGCGCGCGTCGCGCTCGGCGCGGCCACGCGGCGCGTCGGCGCTCGGCTCGACCGCACGGCCCGGCGCGAAGCCCTCGGCCTGCTGCGGGGTCAGCTTCTGCCGCGTCAGCTTCTCGATCTGCTCGTGGAACTTGGTCTCGGACGGCGACATCAGCGAGATGGCGACGCCGCTGGCACCGGCGCGGCCGGTGCGGCCGATGCGGTGCACGTAGTCTTCCGGCGAGTGCGGCAGCTCGTAGTTGACGACGAAGGGCAGCTCGGAGATGTCGAGCCCGCGCGCGGCGACATCGGTCGCGACCAGCACCTTCACTTCGCCCGACTTGAACGCGGCAAGCGTCTCCAGGCGCGCGCTCTGCGCCTTGTCGCCGTGGATCGCCTCGGCGGCCAGGCCCTCGCGCTGCAGCTCGCGGGTCAGGCGGTCGGCGGTGAGCTTGGTGTTGCAGAACACGATCACCTGGCTCATGTCGCGCTGGCGGATCAGGCGGGAGAGCAGCGCGCGCTTGCGGTAAGCGTCAACCTCGTACACCAGCTGCTCGACGTCGGCGTTGGTCGAGTTCTGGCGGGCGACCTCGACGGTCTGCGGGTCGCGCATGAACTCGGCGGCCAGCTTCTTGATCTCCGGCGAGAAGGTCGCGGAGAACAGCAGCGTCTGCCGCGTCTTCGGCAGCAGCGCGACGATCTTGCGGATATCGGGGATGAAGCCCATGTCCAGCATGCGGTCGGCTTCGTCGAGCACCAGGATGTCGACCTTGTTCAGCATCACCGTCTTCTGGCCGACATGGTCGAGCAGACGGCCCGGGGTCGCGATCAGGATCTCGACGCCGCGGCGCAACTCGGCGGTCTGCGGGTCCATGTTGACGCCGCCGTAGACGGTCGTCGTGCGCAGCGGCAGGTACTTGGTGTAACGCGCGGCGTTCTCGCCGACCTGGTCGGCCAGCTCGCGGGTCGGGGTCAGGATCAGCGCGCGCACCGGGTGCATCGCCGGCGATGCGCTGGCACTGGCGAACTTCTTCAGGCGCTCGAGCAGCGGCAGCACGAAGGCGGCGGTCTTGCCGGTCCCGGTCTGCGCGGCGGCCATCAAATCGGTACCGCTGGTGACCAGCGGGATCGCGCGCGCCTGGATAGGCGTGGGCTCGGTGTAGCCCAGCTCGTCGATGGCCCTCTGGATTTCGGGCGAGAGGCCAAGCTCGGCAAATGTCATGTCTTGCTCCGGCGGCCCGCGCTGGCAGGCCGCGTATCAATGTTCATAAAACGACGACGCCGCCCCCTGTGCCGGGGCGGCGCGACGGGCGGCCTTCAGCCGCCGAAGTAAGTCAGGCAAACAGGCCGGCGACCGAGAGCAGCAGCAGGAAACCCAGCCACAGCAGTACCGAGCGCCAGACCAGGCCGACCGCGCTTTTCAGGAAGGCGGGGTCGGCCTCGTCGCCGGTGCCCAGCTCCGGGCGGATCTTCAGCCCGTAGTCCTGCCTGAGCGGGTCGCCCAGGCGCACGCCGATCGCGCCGGCGGCCGACGCAAGCAGGATGCCGGCCGTGTAGTTGCCCCAGGTCCTCGCCTGAGAGCGCCAGCAGTAGACGGCGTCTTCGAAGTCGCCCACCACCGCGAAGCTCGCCGCGGTCAGCCTGGCCGGCAGCCAGTCCAGCCACAGGCCGGCGCGCGCGGCGAAACGGCCGAACGGGTCCTCGTCGAGGTTGCGCTCGCCCCACTTCTGCGCGAGGACGCTGGCGAGCCGGTACAGCAAGGCGCCGGCCGGGCCGGGCAGCACGACGAACCAGAACATGGTGCCGAACACATGGCGGTAGCTGTCGAGCACGCCCTGCTCGATCGCCAGGCGCGACACCTCGTTCACCGACATGTCCGACGTCGGCGTTCCCAGCCACTGGCCGAGCGCGCCGCGCGCGTCGTGCTCGCGGCCTTCGGAGAGCGCCAGCGAGATTTCGGAGAAGGCGCCGGAGAAGTGGCGAAAGCCCATCGTCAGGTAGAGGACGAACACGTTCCACACGAAGGCCAGCGCGGGGCTTAACTGGCCGAGCAGCCAGTAGACGCCGAGCGCGATCGCCACCGCCGGCACGATGGCCGCCAGCCAGGCGATGACGCCGTGGCGGGCGGAGCCTGCGTTGAAGTTGCGCTCCAGATGGTTGGCGTAGCGGACGAACAGCAGCCAGACCCGGTTACGGTTACCGAGGGGCCGGATCTGTTCGAGCGCCAGCGCGGCGATCAGGGCGAGCAAGGTCATGGCGGCATGCGGAAAAAGTGGTCAAACCCGCCCCGAAGATAACACAAAGCGCATCGGCATGGCGCGCCGGCGTCAGGCGCTGCCGAGCTTGCGGCCGCTGCCGGCGGGGGCGGCCTGCGCGCCCGAGCGGTCGTAACCGGCCTCGCGACGCAGGGTGTCGCGGATCTCGGAGAGTAAGGTCTCGGCCATCGCCGCGCGTTCGCGGCTGGTCTCGGCGTTGGCATCGTTGAGGGTGCGCGCGCGCATCAGCGCGGTCTCGAGCCTGAGCCACGCCTCGCGCACGGCGGCGTCCACGCCGGGCAACCAGCGCGCGATGTCGTCCGGCGTGGACAAGCCGGCGTCGCCGCATAGCGCAAGACGCGCCTTGCCCTGTGCGGCGAGTTCGGCCAGCAGCGCTTCCTTGTCGCGCGCGATCGCGATCAGCGGTGCGCCGTCCAGCCGCAACAGCGCGCGTTGTTCGTCGGCGAGCAGCGCCGCGAGCCGCTCGAGCAGCCCTCGCTCGGCGTCACAACAAGCGACAAAGCGCGCATCAAAAGACATGGCCGTCACGGCCGGCCGATCAGGTCGCGCGCGGTGGCGATCAGGCCGTCGGCGATCGCCTCGGCGTTGACTAGGTACTCGCCGGCGCTGATCGCCGCGCGGATCGCGTCGACCTTGGCCGCGTCGAACGCGGGCTCGGCGGCGGCGGCCTGCAACTGGCCGGAGAGCGGGTTGATCGCGACCTTTTCGCTGCCCGCCTGCGCACGCGCGGGCTCTTCGCGGCGCGCGGACTTGGCCTGCGGCGCGTACGCGGCGGACGCCTTGCTCGCTGCATCGATTTTCATGGTCATTCCTTGTCCGGCAAAACTACTCTGCCTCTTTATCGGCCGCTCGAGCCGTTTCTTTAAGACTCAGCGCACATTGACGACGACGCTGCCGTCGTCACGCGCGACGCCCTGCACCACGCGGCCGGACGGCATCCTGACCGCCACCGACTCTCCAGCCGCCGCGTTGTTGTTGGCGACGCCATCGGCGGCCACCCGCACCCCGCCGTATTCGACCAGCGCACGCACCGGCGCGCGCATGCGCACGACAAACGGCGCGCGCAGCGCGGTCGGGCGCAACACCGTCCCCGGCGGGATTTGCGCGCGCGCGGCCTTGCCCAGCAGCAGCGAGGCGTCGTCCACCCCCTGGCGCGCCAGCGTCGCGTTGCCGACGTCGGCCAGCTTGATGTCGGCGGCGGTCAGCACCTGCCCCGTCGCGATCAGGCCGCTGGCGACAAACACGCGGCGGGCGACGCGCGCCGCCTCGACAGGCAGGCCCAGCGACCAGCCCAGCGACGGGCAGCGCACCGCGACCTGCCCTGCCGGTCGGCCGTCCGGCCACGCGGTCTCCAGCGCGTCGCACGCGGGCAGGAACACCCGCGCGTCCGGCGGGCCGACCCGCTGCGCGGGCAGGCGGTGACGCACGGCCTCTGCGTCGACAAAGCGCTGCGCGCGCTCGCGCAACTGCGCGAGATCCTGCCCGGCCGGCGCACCTGCCGCGGCGCCAGCCACCAGCAACGCGCAAAGTGTCGCGAAAAAACGTCTGCACATGGGCGCATTCTAACCGTTGTAACCGGACTGCCCCAAGCCGCTGTTGACGTCCGCTCTTGCATTTAGAATATTTGCTTCATGCGGACATTTCATTCGCATGACACACCATAAAAAACAGAGGGGCATTCCATGCAAGCATCCACCCTGCGCCGCGGCAGCGCCGCCGTCGCTTTCGCGCTATTGAGCGGTTTCTCGCAAGCCGGCACATTCGATCAACTCTGGGTATTCGGCGACAGCCTGAGCGATACTGGTGCCTTTAGTGGCGTGGGCGGACTACCCGACGGCAGCCGCTGGACCACCAACAATGCCCCACTCGCCGTCAACGTGCTCGCGGCCGACCTTGGCCTGAGCCTCAGCGCGACCAACACGCTGACCGGCTACAACCCGGCCGGCAACAACTACGCGCAAGGCGGCGCCCAGTCACTCGAAACCGCCAACCAAGGGCCTGGCGGCCTGAATATTCGCGACCTGCCGACCCAGATCTCCGATTACCTAAAGCGCAGCGGCGGCAAGGCCGACCCGAGCGCGCTCTACTTCGTGTGGACTGGCGGCAACGACATTCAGGCGGTGGCAGCCACAAGTGATCCTCAACAGAACGCGGCAAAGGTCGCCTCCTTGCTGGCAAAAGAAGTCGGCCAGCTCTCCAAGGCTGGCGCCAGGCTGATCATGGTCCCCAACCTGCCAGCCCTCGGCAACACACCTGCCGCTTTGTATCTGACTATTCAGAAGTATGCCGCAGCGACAAATACCTCCGGCAACAGCAGCGCTGCAATCGGTGCAGCGTGGCAAAAGCTAAGCCTCGCCAGCACAGACACTGCAGCCAGCACACAAACGGTCACCAACGATGCACTCCTCGCAGCCTCTCAGGCTCTTGGCGGTAGCGCTACCCTTCAAGGGCTGAGCGACGCTTATGCACAAACCAAAAGTGGACTTAACGGGCTGACCATGCTTTTCAACAGCAGTGTCGATGCCGGCATCGCGCAAACTGGCGCCAACGTGGTGCGCCCGGACGTGGCCGGCCTGTTCGCAGCGGTACTGGCCAACCCGAAGGCTTTCGGCGTCAACAACACCCTCGGCACGGCCTGCACTGTCAGTTCGCTGCTCTGCCAAAGCGGCGCACAGACCCCCGGTCAGGCACAGGGTCTGAGCTATGTCTTCGCCGACGAACTTCACCCGACCCCGCTCACCCACCAGGTACTCGGCGACTACTTCGCCAACATCCTCGCCGCGCCGGCGTTCGCCGACGCGCTGGGCCAGGTGCCGCTCGCCTCGCGCCAGGTGATCCGCGACACGCTGCACGCGCACGCGCGCGCACTGGACGCCGCGCCGCGCACGGTGCACAGCGTCGGCGCCATCGTCGGCGGCGGCTTCGGGCGCAACCATGTCGAAGCGGGCACGCTCAAGCCCGAGGCGATCGGCACGCTGGGCTTCGACTACCAGGCCTCGCCCGAGCTTGCGCTCGGCGTCGCCTTCAGCGGCGGCAAGACGCGCGCCGGCGTCGGCAGCCTTGGCAGCTACAAGGGCGACAGCCTCGCGCTGTCGGCGATCGGCAACTGGCGGGCGGCGCCGCTGTGGGTCGACGGTGAGGTCTTCCTCGGCAACACCGACCTCGACACCCGCCGCAATATCAACCTGGGCCCGACCTACCGCGCGGTGCAGACGGCCTCGACCCGGGCGACCCAGTTCGGCTTCGACGTGAACGGCGGCTACCGGATGCAGTGGGGCAAGGTCAGCACCGGCCCGCTGGCCGGCCTGCGCTACGAGCACGTGAAAGTCGGCGCGCTGATCGAGGACACGCTCGACTTCAGCGCGATGCGCTTTGGCGAGCAGAAGGTCAAGTCGCTGGTCGGCTCGCTCGGCTGGAACGTCGCGACGACCGCCGGACGCTTCTCGCCGTACGCGAGAGTCGGCTACTACCACGAGTTCAAGGGCGACGCGCGCGACATCGAGGCGGGCCTGTTGAGCACGGCCGGCAACTTCACCGTCGAGGGGCAGGCGCTGCCGAAGAACTGGGGCGAACTGGGGGTGGGCAGCGCGGTCAACGTCGCCCCGGGCGTCACCGCGTTCGCGCAGGCCACCGGCAGCTTCGCACGCGACGACGGCAACTTCTGGGGCGTCAACATCGGCCTGAACGCGACGTTCTGAGCGCCCTTCCCCAAGGCAAACACCCCGCAGATTTGTCGCGGGGTGTTTTTCGTTCAGCGCTGGAAGGGGTAAACGCTGCCGAGCCTAAGGATGCCGGTCAGCTCGTCGAGCGCCTGCTGGCACTCGATGAGCAGTGCCGGGTCGGCGAGGTCGGCGGCCGACAGGCGGTCGCGGTAGTGGCGGCCGACCCAGCCGGTGAGCCGTGCGTAGAGTGCGTCGTCCATCCACACCGCCGGATTGACCGCGGCGGCCTCGGCGTCCGTCAGCGCGACGCGCAGGCGCAGGCAGGCCGGGCCGCCGCCGTTCTGCATCGATTGCTTGAGGTCGAACACCCGCACCTCGGCGATCGGCCCATTGCTTGCCAGCAGCCTGTCGAGGTAGGCCGACACCCGCGGGTTGACGCGGCACTCTTCGGGCACCACCAGCAGCATGCGCCCGTCGGCGCGGCAGAGCAGCTGGCTGTTGAAGAGGTAGCTTTGCACCGCGTCGGCCAGGCTGACCTCGTCGGCGGGCACCTCGACCGCCTCGAAGGCGACGCCCTGCGCGGCGAGCTTGGCGGACAGTTCGGCGAGCACAGCAGTCTGGTCGGCGAACGCCAGTTCGTGGTGGAAGGACACATGGCCGTTGCCGACGGCGATCACGTCGTTGTGGAACACGCCCGCGTCGATGGCGTCGGCGTTCTGCCGCGCGTACACCACGCCCTCGGGCGCGAGGCCGTGCAGGCGGGCGATGGCCTCGCTCGCTTCCAGCGTCTGCCGCGCAGGGTAGCGGCCAGGCCCCGGCGCGCCGGCGGCGAACGCCGAGCGGCCGTACACGAACAGCTCGACGCCGCGCGCGCCGTAGTCGCCGCAAAAGCGGGTGTGGTTGGCCGCGCCCTCGTCGCCGAAGTGCATCTGCGCGGGCAGCGCCGCGTGGTGCGCGAAACGCGCCTCGTCGGCGAACATCGCCTTGAGCAGGCGGCCGGTCTGTTCGTGTTCGAGCGAACGGTGGAACTTGTTGTTGAGGTTGGCCGGCGTGAAGTGCACACGGCCGTCGGCGGTGTCGGCCGACGGGCTGACCGTCGCCGCGTTGGCGGTCCACATCGGCGAGGCCGAGCTGACCGCGGCGAGGATGGCCGGCGCCTCTTTCGCGGCGCGCGCGAGCACCGCGGCGTCGCTGCCGGCAAAGCCCAGCCTGCGCAGTGCCTGCGTGTCCGGGCGCGCGTGCGGGGCGAGCACACCCTGCCGGTAGCCCAGGTCGGCGAGCGCCTTCATCTTGGCGAGGCCCTGCAGCGCGGCCTCCTTCGGGTTGGCGAGCCCGTGGGCGTTGCCGGTGGAGGCGACGTTGCCGTGCGACAGCCCGGCGTAGTTGTGGGTCGGGCCGACCAGCCCGTCGAAGTTCGCTTCGAACGCTTGCATCGAGGTTTGCTCCCAGTACGGCCTTCCTCTGGAGGGAAGGCTCCGCCGCATTAAACCATCGGGGCAGACGCCGGCATTCCGCCCACGCGACGCCTATTTACACAAACATCATTCCCGCCCGCCGCGAGCCGCGCACCCAGCAAAAAGGCAGCCCGCAGGCTGCCTTGCCGTGGTCTTGCGAAAGGCGGATCAGGCCAGCGCGTGCGCGATCAGCGACTTGACGGTGTCGGCGTCGGCGTCGACTTCGACCACCCGCTGCGGCAGGTCCTCGATGCCGTCGAAGCCGGCCGGGCGCGGCGGTTCGCGATCCAGCGCCTCGCGTATGGTCTCGGCAAACTTGGCCGGCAGCGCGGTCTCCAGGCAGAGCACGGTCTCGCCAGGCTTGCGCAGCTCGCGCGCGACCTTCACGCCGTCGGCGGTGTGCGGGTCGAGCACCACCTTGTCCTCGGCGTCGACCTGGCGGATGGTCGCCAAGCGGTCGGCGTGGCTGCTGGCGCCGGAGACGAAGCCGAAGCGTTCGCGCACGTCGGCCATGCGCGCCGACAAATCGAACCCCTCGCCCGCGTCGACCGCGCGCCACAGGCGGGCCACTTCGGCGCCGTCGCGGCCGACCAGGTCGAACACGAAGCGCTCGAAGTTGGACGCCTTGGAGATGTCCATCGACGGGCTGGAGGTGACGAAGGTCTCGGCCGTGGTGCGCGGGCGGTAGACGCCGGTGCGGAAGAACTCGTCGAGCACGTCGTTCTCGTTGGTGGCGACGATCAGACGGTCGATCGGCAGCCCCATCTGGCGGGCGATATGGCCGGCGCACACGTTGCCGAAGTTGCCGGACGGCACGCAGAAGCTGAGCTTCTCGTCATTGCCCGCGGTCGCGTTAAAGTAGCCGGCGAAGTAGTACACCACCTGCGCGACCACCCGCGCCCAGTTGATCGAGTTGACGGTGCCGATGCGGTACGCGTCCTTGAAGGCGTGGTCGTTCTGCACCGCCTTCACGATGTCCTGGCAGTCGTCGAACATGCCGCGCACGGCGATGTTGTGGATGTTCTCGTCCTGCAGGCTGTACATCTGCGCGCGCTGGAAGGCGCTCATCTTGCCCGCCGGCGACAGCATGAACACGTTGACGTTCGCCTTGCCGCGCAGCGCGTGTTCGGCGGCCGAGCCGGTGTCGCCCGAGGTGGCGCCGAGGATGTTCAGCCGCTCGCCGCGCTTTTGCAGCACGTACTCGAACAGGTTGCCGAGCAGCTGCATCGCCATGTCCTTGAAGGCGAGCGTCGGGCCGTTGGAGAGCTCGAGGATCTTCACGCCGTCGCCAAGCGTCTTGACCGGGGTGATCGCTGCGCTGCCGAACACCGCCGCGGTGTAGGTGCGCGCGGTCAGCGCCTTGAGGTCGTCCTCGGGGATGTCGGTCGCGAACAGGCGCAGGATCTCGAACGCAAGTTCCGGGTACGGCAGCGCGCGCCAGGCGTCGAGCGTCGCGCGGTCGACTTGCGGGTAGCGCTCCGGCAGCGCGAGGCCGCCGTCGGGGGCGAGCCCCATCAGGACGGTGTCGGAGAATTCGAGCGGCGCCATCGCGCCGCGGGTGCTGATGTACTTCATCGGTTTCTCTTTAGTCTTGTGTAAGGTGCTTGCCGAGCATCAGGAGGTCGCGCCGCACGCCGTCCAGTTCAGCCACCTGCGGCAGCTCGCCCCAGCGCGCGTAGCCCGCGCGCGCGAACAGCGCGACCGACGGCGCGTTGTGGCCGAACACCAGCGCGACCAGAGTGCGCACGCCAAGTGCCGGGCACGCCGCCTCGACAAAGGCGAGCAGCGCCGCACCCAGCCCGCGGCCGCGGGTGTCCGGCGCGAGGTAGACGCTGACCTCGGCGGTCGCGTCGTACGCGGCGCGGCTATGGAAGGCCGACAGGCTGGCCCAGCCGACTACCCGGCCGCCGGCCTCGGCGACCCACAGCGGGTGGCGCTCGCCGTGCGCGGCGAACCAAGGCTCGCGATCTGCCACGCTGACCGGCGTAAGGTCGGCGGTGACCATGCGCGAGGCGATGGTCGAGTTGTAGATGTCGACGATCGCCGCAAGGTCGCCCCGCGCTGCCCGGCGGACGTTGACGCCGGGTGCAAGCTCAGCCATTGAGTTCTTCCATGCGCAGGCGCACCACCGGGCAGGTGACGCTGGCCAGCGATTCGATCGCGGCGATCGCCGCGTTGGCCTGGCGCTCCTTCACGCGGTGGGTCAACAGCACCACCTCGGCCGTGCCTTCGGACAGCGAGCCCTTCTGGATCAACGCCTCGATCGAGATGCCGTTCTCGGCGAGCAATCGGGTGATCTCGGCCAGCACGCCGGCGCGGTCGGTCACGCTGATGCGCAGGTAGTAGGAGCTGACTACCTCGTCCATCGGCAGCAGCGGCAGGTCCTTGAGCTGGTCCGGCTGGAATGCGAGGTGCGGCACGCGGTGCTCGGGGTCGGCCGTCATCAGGCGAGCGACGTCGACGATGTCGGCGACCACCGCCGACGCGGTCGGCAAGGCGCCGGCGCCCGCGCCGTAGTAGAGAGTCGGGCCGATCGCGTCGCCCTTGGCCAGCACCGCGTTCATCACGCCGTTGACGTTGGCGATCAGGCGGCCCTCGGGGATCAGCGTCGGGTGCACGCGCAGTTCGACCCCGTCCTCGGTGCAGCGGGTCAGGCCCAGCAGTTTCACGCGGTAGCCCAGTTCCTCGGCGTAGCGGATGTCGCGGCCGTCGAGGCGGCTGATGCCCTCGAGGTAGCACGCGCCGAAGTTCATCGGGATGCCGAACGCGATGGCCGCCATGATGGTCAGCTTGTGGCCGGCATCGTGGCCTTCGACGTCGAAGGTCGGGTCGGCTTCGGCGTACCCCAAGCGCTGCGCCTCGGCAAGCACGTCGGCGAAGCTCGCGCCCTTCTCGCGCATCTCGGTCAGGATGAAGTTGGAGGTGCCGTTGATGATGCCGGCGATCCACTCGATGCGGTTGGCGCTCAGGCCCTCGCGCAGCGCCTTGATGATCGGGATGCCGCCGGCGACCGCCGCCTCGAACGCGACCATCACGCCCTTCTCCTGCGCGCGCGCGAAGATCTCGTTGCCGTGCAGCGCCAGCAGCTTCTTGTTGGCGGTGACCACATGCTTGCCGTTGGCGATCGCGCGCAGCACCAGGTCCTTGGCGACGGTGTCGCCGCCGATCAGCTCGACCACGATGTCGACGTCCGGGTGGTCGACGACCGCGAAGGCGTCGGCCACGATGATGACTTCCTCGCCGACCAGCTCGCGCGCCTGCTCGACATTGCGGCGCGCAGCGATGGTCAGGCGGATGTCGCGGCCGGCACGACGGCTGATTTCTTCAGCATTGCGCTTCAATACGGTGGCGACACCGCCACCGACCGTCCCTACCCCCATCAGGCCAATATTGATCGGCTTCATGCTTGTGCTCCTGGTTTTATGCTCGTGTTCGCTGCAAAGAAGGGACCGCGCACGGTCCCTTGTTGTGGTCCGCCCTGGCGTTCAGTTGGTACCGTGGCGCAGGCGGTAGTTTTCGAGGAAGTGCCCGACCCGGCCGAGCGCCTCGGTCAGGTCGTCCGTATTCGGAAGGAATACCACGCGGAAGTGATCCGGTGCAATCCAGTTAAACCCCGTCCCCTGGACCAGCAGCACCTTCTCCTGCTGCAACAGCTCGAGGATGAACTGCTGGTCGTCGGCGATCGGGTACACCTCGGGGTCGAGGCGCGGGAACATGTAGAGCGCCCCCTTGGGCTTCACGCAGGAGACGCCGGGCATCGCGCTCAGCATCTCGAACGCGAGGTCGCGCTGGCGCGCCAGGCGGCCGCTGGGGGCGACCAGGTCGTTGATGCTCTGGTAGCCGCCCAGCGCGGTCTGGATCGCGTACTGGCCGGGCACGTTGGCGCACAGGCGCATCGAGGCGAGCATGTTCAGCCCCTCGATATAGTCGCGCGCGTGGCGCTTCTCGCCGGACACCGACATCCAGCCGGCGCGGTAGCCGCAGGCGCGGTAGTTCTTGGAGAGGCCGTTCATCGTCACGCACAGCACGTCCGGCGCCAGACTGGCGATCGACACGTGGTGCTCGCCGTCGTACAGCACCTTGTCGTAGATCTCGTCGGCGTAGATGATCAGCTGGTGCTTGCGGGCGAGTTCGACGATCTGCTCGAGCAAGGGTTGCGGGTAGACCGCGCCGGTCGGGTTGTTCGGGTTGATCACCACGATGGCGCGGGTGTTCGGCGTAATCTTGGCCTCGATGTCGGCGATGTCGGGGAACCAGCCCTGCGCCTCGTCGCACACATAGTGCACCGCACGGCCGCCGGCCAGGCTGACCGCCGCCGTCCACAAGGGGTAGTCCGGCGCCGGCACCAGCACCTCGTCGCCGTTGTCGAGCAGCGCCTGCATCGCCATCACGATCAGCTCGGAGACGCCGTTGCCGACGTAGATGTCCTCCAGGCCGACGCCGGGGATGTTCTTCTCCTGCGTGTAGTGCATGATCGCCTTGCGCGCGGCGAACAGGCCCTTGGAGTCGGCGTAGCCGGAGGCCGCCGGCAGGTTGGCGATCATGTCGGCGGTGATCTCGTCCGGCGCGTAAAAGCCGAACGGCGCCGGGTTGCCGATATTGAGCTTGATGATGCGATGGCCTTCTTCTTCCATCTTCTTCGCGTGCTCGAGCACCGGTCCGCGGATGTCGTAGCAGACGTTGGCAAGCTTCTGCGATTTGCGCACGGGTTGCATGGGGCAGAATCCTTCTGGCGGGCCGCGCCCGCGTAGGTGAGGTCAGGCCGGCGCGGCACGCGCGCCGCCACCTGAGTGTCATTACAGTCGGCTATAATCCTATCCCATCCGCTGCTGCGCTGCACTAGCCAGCGGCGCCCCCCTCGCGCAAGGAAACCCGCCCATGAAACTGCACCAGTCCGAGCTCGCCGGCCACCACCTGTTCAGCGGCTACGGCGACGGCTATTTCGAGCTCGGCCAGACCCGCTACAGCCACCCGCTCGTGGTGTGCGGCGAACACGCCGCGCAATGGAGCGCGACCTCGTTCGACGCGCTCGCGCCCGAGCACTTCGCCGAGCTCGCCCGCTTCGAGCCGGAGGTGGTGCTGGTCGGCTGCGGCAAGGCGCAGCGCCTGCTGCACCCGCGCCTGTACGCCGCGCTGTCGGCCGCGCGCGTCGGCGTCGAGGTGATGGACAGCGCCGCCGCCTGCCGCACCTACAACATCCTGCACGCCGAGGGCCGCAAGGTGCTCGCCGCGCTGCTGCCCGCCTGACGCGGCAACGCCCCGCATCCCTGACGGGACACGGGGCGTTTGTCTTGCCTTCCCTACAGCGCGACGCGCGCTTTACAGCGGGCTGGCCTCTGCGCCGGCCGGCTGCAGTGCGCGCTCGCCGCCGAAGCTCTCGTACGCCATCAGCGCCTCGGCCGCCGTCATCAGCGACGGGCCGCCGCCCATGTACACCGCCACCTGCAGCATCTCGAGGAACTCGGCACGCGTGCAGCCCAGCTCGACCAGCGCCTTGGCGTGGAAGGCGAGGCAGCCCTGGCAGCGGCCGGCGATGCCGATGGCGATCGCGATCAGCTCCTTCTGCTTGTTGTCCAGCGCGCCGTCGGCGTGCGCGGCCCGGTTCATCTGGCCGAAGCCCTTCATCGTCTCGGGGATTTCGCGGCGCAGCTCGGCGACCTTGGCGCCGAGGGCGGCGGCCAGTTCCTGGTAGTTGTGGCTCATGGTGGCTCCTTCGTTAGCAGTTCTTACATTATGTGTTTTTATATATCGAATGACAAGCCCCCTGCCGTGACCGCTGCACGGCCGGCGTTACACCCGTGCCCCCCCCTGCCACGGACAGGCCAGCCGCACGCCGCGCCGGCCCCCGCCGTGCGCAGCACGGCGCAACCCCGCCATGAAAGCGGACAGCGTGAAAATCAAGCGCATATAATGCGGATGTTTAAATGACAAAGAAATAAGATGGCTGACGAAATTCTGCTGGATCGGGACAACACGGAATCGCTGCTGAAAAACCTGGTGATCCCGCCGCGCCCCGTGCTGCTGGAACAGCTGGAGACGCTGAAACAGGCCGGCGACATCGCGCCCGACAGCCTGGTGCAACTGATCGGGCAGGATTTGGCGCTGTCGGCCGCCGTGCTCAAGGCGGCCAACTCGCCGCTGCTGGGCCAGCAGCGCGCCATCACCTCGGTGGCGCAGGCCATCAGCCTGCTGGGCACGCAAAGCGTGATGCACCTGGTCAACACCATGGTGCTGCGCAGCCAGTTCTCGCAACCGTCCAGCCCCGCGCTGGAAGCCTACTGGGACGAGTCAGGCGCCTGCGCGCTCCTGGTCAACCAGCTGGCGCGGCTGGTGCTGGCCTGCCCCCAAGACAGCCAGAGCTTCGCGCTGTTCCGCGGCTGCGGCATCCCGCTGATGCTGCTGCACTTTCCCAAGTACGGCCAGACGCTGGCCATGACCGCCCGCACCCGGGACAACCAGCTCTGCGCCATCGAGCAGGCGCTGCACAACACCCACCACGCGGTGCTGGGCTATATGCTGGCGCGCGCCTGGCACATGCCGAAAAACTTCTGCCGCGCCATCCTCGAGCAGTACGACCCGGACGCCTTTGAAAAATCGTCGTCCCGGCTGGGCGACGAGGCGCTGCGCATGATCGCGCTCGCCCGCGCCGCGCGCCATGTGTGGCGGACGCAGACCGACCTCGAGGCCGACCCGGGCTGGGACGACGTCGGCCCGGCCATGCTGGCGTACCTGCAGCTGGGCGCCATCGAATTCCAGGACTGGCGCTCGGCCATGCACGACACCCTGCTCGCCTGAGGCGTCGGTGCATAACGCCGCCGTAATCCACCTCCAAAGCCATATTGACCAATATCCGCACAGATGTGCATTTAACTCTGAGCATCAAAGGAAAATGGTGTCCCTTACTGACGGACTAATAGTTCTTGCTACGATAGTGAGCCCGCTCATTGCTGTGCAAGTAACACGATATCTCGATGACCGCAACGAAGTTCAAGGACGAAAGCTCCAAGTATTCAAAACACTCATGGCAACACGCGCATACACGCTTGCGCCTGCTCATGTTGAAGCGCTCAATAGAATCGACTTGGAGTTTTCATCCAAAATCCCTACCGAAAAGGCTGTATTGGATGTCTGGCAACAGTACCTCGACCATCTTGGTAATCCTCAGCAGCTAGATGCTCCGACTTGGGGCAATAAGCGAATCGATCTTTTGGTCGATCTCTTACACGCGATGGGCAAATCACTAGGCTATGACTTCAACAAAACCCAGATAAAGAACGGGACATATTCCCCGGTAGCACATGGGCAAATCGAATCAGAACAAGGACGCATGCGTCAGATGACTCTAGAGCTTCTAGAAGGTAAGCGCGTCTTACCTATGCACGTCACAAACTTGCCGCCAACAGAGCTCCCCCCAGAATAAGGCTAATCAGGCTCTAGGATGGACTAGCCGCTATCTGTAGCGCAACCCACCACCTACGATGCAAATACTTGCTCGCCAGCCGCCAATCCCCGTCAGGCTCGCGCCGGCGTAAAAGCGGCCGGCGAGGTTTTAAGCTGGCTCCTGTCTGAGCGATTCGACGGTAGCGAATCGCGAGTTAGCCAGCGCCTCGCCGACCGTTTTTACGTCGGGGTTTCGCGGGCCGTCGGGGGCGTTTGGGATGCAAGGGGCTTGTCGCTACAATCTATGGTCAGCCTGAACTTTGCAAGGACAGAATCGTGATGAACAATGACAGGGAAGGCTTGCTCTAATCTATCCGGATTCTTGATGGGCAGCTATGCCCGATCCATGATGTGAGCCGCTCCTG
>NZ_JAAGAA010000017.1 GCF_010435965.1 Crenobacter caeni | reverse complement strand
GCTTGCCGATGTCCAGACCGAAAAGTGCGATGTTTGCCATGATGATCCTCCGCGCCGAATTGGAAACAGCCCAGCAAGCGTAGCCTGCTGGGCTGTTGGAGTTCAGGCTGACCATCACATTAATGGCCCCGTCCGCCGCGCGGAAGCGGCAAGAAACACATCTGCGCAGCGGATTCATCATGCCAATGTTCTTCCCGTAGGGCCACTTCTTGCTTAAGATCAACCGCCCCCACATCCGGGGGCAGGTCCGCTGCTACCATCCCGGCGTGCGGACGCTGACCGCGAGGAGCCACCATGCCCGCCGAACCGTTGACCTTTTTGCTGTCGCGCCGCGTAGACGCGGCACACCACGATGAATTCCTGCGCTGGATGCGTACCGGAGAGGCGCTGGCCGCGACGCGGCCGGGCTTTCTTGGCGCCGGCCTGTTCTCGCCGCCGGCCGGCGGCGACGCCTGGCAGATCGTGTTCCGCTTCGCCGACGAGGCGAGCCTCGCCGCGTGGCTGCACGACCCGGAACGGGGCGCCTGGCTGGCAAACGGCACCCACCTGGTGCAGGCGAGCGAGGCGCAGTGCGCGCGCGGGCTGGACGGCTGGTTTGCCGCACCGCCGCCGCGCTGGAAACAGACCATCGCGGTGTGGCTGGCGTTTTTTCCGGTGTCGCTGGCGCTCAACGGCGTGCTGGGCGACTGGCTGTCGCAGTTTCCGCTGCTGTGGCGAGTGCTGATCTCGACGCTGATGCTGACGCCGCTGATGGTCGGCGTGGTGATCCCGTTCGTCAGCCGCAAGCTGCGCCGCTGGCTGGCGCCGCCGCTGCCGTCTTCTCTGGCCGGCCGCTAGATCAGGTTGAAGCGCCGCTCGGGCGGCGGCGGCAGCACGCGCATCGGCTCCTGCAGCATTTCGTGCAGCGACGCCTCGATGTTGTAGCTGAGGGAGAACAGCGGCAAATCGTTCGGCTCGACGCCGAACGGCTCTTCGATCTCGCCGCCGATCTCGTCCAGCGCGAAGAAGGTGTACGCGATGAAGCAGGCGATCAGCGGCGTCCACCAGCCGATGCTGGCGGCCAGCGCAAACGGCAGCAGCAGGCAGTACACGCTGACGGTGCGGGTAAGCAGCACGCGGTAGGTATAAGGAAACGGCGTGCCGGCGATGCGCTCGCAGCCGCCCTGCACCTCGCTCAAGGTGTTGAGGTGGGTCTCCAGCAACTGCAGTTGCAGCATTTCGAGCCGGCCCTGCTGTTGCAGGCCGCTCGCCATCTTGCCCAGCCACAACAGCACGATCAGCGGCCGGTTGTCGGCGCGCGCGAGCCGCTCGCAAGCGTCGGCCGGCAGCAGGCGTTCGAGGTCGGCGCCGGCGTCGCTGCCGCGCAGGTGGTGGGCGAGCGCCTGCGCGAAGGCGGCCACGCCGCGCACGAACTGGCGGCGCGCCTCGCTCACCTCGGGGTGCGGCGTGAAACACAGCATCTGCCGCGCCAGCGAGCGCGAGCTGTTGAGCAGCGTGCCCCACAGCTTGCGCCCTTCCCAGTAACGCTCGTAGCTGACCGTGTTGCGAAAACCGAGGAACAGCGCGAGCGTCACCCCCATCAGGGTAAACGCGGAGACGGTCAGCATGCTGTCGCCGGCATGCCGCGGCCACCAAGGGCGCAACCACAGCGCGAGGCAGGACACGCCGCCGATCAGCGCGAGGCGGGGCAGCAGGCGCGGCAACACCGAGCCGCGCCCGGCGAACAGCAGGCGCACCCAGTGGCGGTGGGGCAGGACGATCATGAAGGGCAGCCGGCAAAAGCGGCAGCATAGGCGCCGTGGCGTCCGTGCGCAGCACGCGCGGCGCGAATCTGCCCGCGCGTGGCGCGCGACGGCAAACGCTACCAGTCGTGGCCGCGCCCGGCGAGGTAATGCGCGAGGTGCACCACCAGCGCGTGCGACGGCGACTGCAGGCCGAACAGCACGCCGGCCAGCACCAGCGCGCCGCCGGCGCCGATCAGCCGGCGCATCGGCAGGGTGCCGGCGCCTTCGCAGGCCTTCAGGTAGCCGGCCGACACCCACAGCCCGAGCACGAGGCCGCTGGCCACCTCGGACACCGAGTGCACGCCTATCATCAGCCGCGACACGCCGACCAACAGCGCCAGCAGCACGCCGGCCAACTGGCCGTACAGCGCACGCGCGCTGTCGCGCGGCCACAACTGGCGGCCGAGCACCGGCAGCACGGCGGCGGCGAGATAGCTGTGCCCGCTGACGCCGGTAAAGCGCAGCGCCGGTACGCCGACGCCCCAGCCGAGAAAGGCGAGCTTGCTCGCCAGCACCAGCAGGCCGCCCGCGCCCAGCAGCAATAGCCAGAGCCCCGCGCTGCGCAGGTGGCCGCGCGCGGCTTGCGCCAGCGCGATGGCCAGCGCGGCGGGCAGGGTCACCGCCGAGTCGCCGGCGTTGGTCAGGAAGAGCCACATCCGCTCATCATGGCCGAGCGGCGCCACCGCCGCCAGCGCCGCCATCCGTTACAATGGCGGCCCGCCGAACCGTACAAGGACGCCCGCGATGGCCCGCAAGCAGAAACCCGCCACCCCCAACACCGGCGACGCGGCGGCGCGCGCCGCCGCCCAGCAACGCCACGCCCGCGCGCAGGCCGCCTGCCAGGCGGTGCTCGCCGCCTTCGACGCGCTGGAAGCCGCCGACGGCTTCGCCGGCCACGACACCGCGCGCCAGTACGCGCAGATGTGCCGCGTGTACGCGGCCAAGCTGCGCAACGGCAACGTGCTCTCCAGCGCCGATTTCGACGTCGCGGTCAAGCTGTGCACCGCCGCGCGCCGCGCGCTGCTGCAGCTAGACCCGGCGCTCGCCTTCGCCGGCCTGCCCGGCGCCGACGCGCTCTCTGCCGCCGGCGCTGCCGCCTACACGGTGCTGGAAGACAACCACAAGTTGGGTGGCCCCGCCAGCAAACGTCCGCTGCCGTTCTGAGTGTTCCACGTGGAACGGCAAAGCCGCACCGGCTGCCGCATACTGTTGACGAGTGTGTGCCGATTTCTCCCTGATTTGCCGTAACGGATAGGGTTTGTCTGGCGACCACTTCCTGCGCCAGCCACCCTTCCCCGTCAGGCCCGCGCCGGCGTAAAGGCGGCCGGCGAGGTTTTAAGCTGGCTCTTGTCCGAGCGATTCGACGGTAGCGAATCGCGAGTTGGCCAGCGCCTCGCCGGCCGTCTTTACGCCGGGGTTTCGCAGGCCGTCGGGGGCGTTTGGGATGCAAGGGGCTTGTCGCCACAAGCCCCTTGCCCGTTCGCCGCGCGGAAGCGGCACCCAAACACGTCCGCGCAGCGGACTCAAGAGAAGTTGGCATGCGATTGGAAACGATTTTTTCCACGCAAGGAGTGTGCGATGCAACTGAGCAGCCAGACCTTCACCGACGGCGGCCGGATTCCCGGCAAATGCGCGTTCGCGGTACCCGACCCGCAGCACCACCTGAAACTCTCCAGCAACCTCAACCCGCAACTGTCGTGGCAGGACGTGCCGGCCGGTACCCGGTCGTTCGCGCTGGTGTGCCACGACCCGGACGCGCCGAGCGTCGCCACCGACGTCAACGTCGAGGGGCGCACCATCGCCGCCGACTTGCCGCGCGCCGACTTCTTCCACTGGTTGCTGGTCGACATCCCGGAGAACGTGCGCGGCATAGACGAGGGTGGCCACAGCCATGAGGTGACGCCGCGCGGCAAGCCGGGGCCGGATGCGCCCGGCGGCATGCGCCACGGCCTGAACGACTACACCGGCTGGAACGCCGGCGACAGCGAGATGGCCGGCGACTACTACGGCTACGACGGCCCGTGCCCGCCGTGGAACGACGCGCGCGTGCACCGCTACGTGTTCACGCTGTACGCGCTCGACTGCGAACGCCTGCCCATGGGCGAAGACTTCTCCGGCAACGCCGTGCTGGCGGCGATCCGCCCGCACATGCTGGCCAGCGCCACGCTGACCGGCACCTACACGCTCAACCCGGCGCTCGCCTGAGGCGCGCCGAGCACGCCGAGCAGCCAGTCGCGGAACGCCGCCAGCTTGGGCTGGCCGGCGTTCTCGCGCGGGTAGACCAGGTAGTACGCCCACTCGGTGTACAGGCTCTCGGCGAACGGCCTCAGCAGCCGCCCGCTGGAGAGCTCGCCCTCGATCATCGAGCGCTGCGCCAGCGTCACCCCCATGCCGCCCAGCGCAGCGGCCAGCGCGTACTCCTGGGTGTCGAAGGTGACGCCGCGCGCGGCGTCGACCTCGCCCGCCACCCCGAGCTTTTCAAGATAACGCGCCCAGGTGTCGTCGCCGCGCCACGGGTGCAGCAGCGTGTGCCGCGCGAGGTCCGCCGGCACCTTGAGCGGCGCGCGCGCGAGCAGCGCCGGCGCGCACACCGCGACCAGCTCTTCCTGCGCAATGCGCTCGCCGGCGAGGCCGGCCGGCAGCTCGCCGTCGCGCAGGCCGACGATCGCCAGGTCGTACTCGGCGCGGTTGAACGGCAGGTCGGGGTCGAGCTGGGTGATCAGATGCACCGTGTACTCGGGGTAGAGCTGCTGGAACGACGGCAGGTTGGGCAGCAGCCAGCGCATCGCCGGCGTCGCCGGGCTGCGTACCCGCAAGTCGCCCTGCCGACGTTTCAGCGCTTCGCTGGCCGCCTGCAGGCGGTCGAAGGCGTCGCGCACCGGCGCGTACAGCGCCTCGCCCTCCGGCGTGAGCGCAAGCCCGCGGCGGCCGCGCACGAACAGCGGCGTGCCGTAGAACGCCTCCAGCGTCTGCACCTGGCGGCTGACCGCGCCCTGGGTGAGGAACAACTGTTCGCCGGCGCGGGTGAACGAGCGGGTGGCGGCAGCGGCGAGGAACACGCGCAGCGCGTTGAGCGGGGGCAGTCTGGCCATATCAGGTATGCGTTTCTTGCATGCTAGGCATGCATATTACTGCTTTGCGGCGCGGTGGCGCAGCCCGTTAAGCTGGAAGTCCGATTCTCCCCCTCCATCGCGGCCGACCGCGCGTTTGTCGTGGCCGGCCGCATTTTTTGCGTGGTCCGCCATGTTCAACGCCGCCTTGTCCACCCTGCCCCGTCCTGCCCGCGCGCTCGCCTGGTTCCGATGCAGCCGCTTCATGCACGACGCGCGCGGCATCGGTGTGCTGGCCAAGCCGCTGATCCTGTCGCAGCTCGCGCAAACCGGCATCCTGTTCATCGACACCCTGCTGATGGGCCGGCTCGGCGCGCAGGCGCTGGCCGGCGGCGCGCTGGCGCTGTCGACCTTCTACCTGTGCTACGTGCTGGCGTTCGGGATGGTCGCCGCCGCCGGCAACCTGGTCGCCATCCACCACGGCGCCGGCCGCCGCCGCGACGTGGTCGCCGCGGTGCGCGCCGGCCTGCTGCTCGCCGCCGCCGCGTCGCTCTTTTTCGGCGTGCTGCTGTGGAACATCCACCCGCTGATGCTGTGGCTGGGGCAGGACGCGCACACCGCGCTGATCGCGCGCGACTTTTTGCGCGTGCTGGTGTGGGGCATGCCGTTCGGCCTGCTGTTCCTCGCGCTGCGCAGCTTCGCCGCCGGCATCGGCCGCCCCGGGCCGGTGCCGGTGATCACCTTCAGCGCGCTGGCGTTCTCGGCTATCGCCGGCTGGGCGCTGTCGCAATGGCTGGGCGTGTACGGCGTCGCGCTGTCGGCGGCGCTCACCTACGGCTGGATGGGACTGGCCTTCAGCGCGGTGGTCGCCTGGCACCCGACCTTCCGCCGCTACCCGCTATTCGCGCGCTTCACCCGGCGCGACTTCGCCGCGCTGGGCCCGCTGCTGCGCGTCGGCGTGCCGACCAGCGTGACGCTGGGGCTGGAGAGCGGCCTGTTCAACGTCGGCGCGTGGCTGATGGGCGCGCTGGGCGCCGCGCAGCTGGCCGCGCACCAGAGCATGATCCAGCTGGTGATCGCGAGCTTCATGGTGCCGCTGGGCCTGATGTACGCGACGTCGATGCGCGCAGGCCAGGCCGCCGGCGCCGGCGACTGGGCGCAGGTGCGCCGTTACAGCCGCTGCGGGGTGTGGCTGGCGGTCGGCTGGTCTTGCGTGGCGGCGCTGCTGCTGCTGGCGATGCCGCTGCCGCTGATCGCGCTGTTCCTGCCCGACGGCCGCGAAGGCGTGGACGCCGCGCGCACGGCGGCGCTCGCGCTGCTGCTGCCGGCCGCGCTGATGTTCGTGCTCGACGCGTGGCAGGCGCTCGCCGGCGGCATGCTGCGCGCGCTGAAGGACGCGCGCGCCAGCATGCTGATCTACGCGGCCGGCTGCGCGGGCTTCGGCCTGCCGCTGGCGTGGCTGCTGTCGCGCCACGGCCTGGGCGGCGCCGGCGTATGGTGGGGGATGTGCGCCGGCCTGCTGCTGATCGGCGCGCTATCGCAATACCGGCTCGCCGGCCGCATCCGGGCGCTGCAGGGCGGCGCGCGGCTGTAAGAGCGTGTTCACGCTCTCGCGAGCGAGGGCGAGACAAGGCGAAACGGCTGGGAAAGCGGAATGTACATCTGGTACATGAGCATTTCGAAACCGTTTTCAACGCTGTATCGTCGATGCGCAGCAGATCGTGAACAGGCTCTGAGTCAGGCGGGCAACTCGAGCCGGAAGCTCGCGAACACCTCGTCGCGCCGGTAACCGGCCGCGCGGTACAGCGCCTGCGCCGCCGCGTTGTCGTGCGCGGTCTGCAACACCACCGCGCAGGCACCGCTCTCCTGGGCCAGCTCTTGCACCGCACCCAGCAAGGCGCGGCCGATGCCGTGGCCGCGCGCCTCCGGCTCGACAAACAGGTCGTGCAGGATCAGTTGCGGCGCGAGCGATAACGAATCGAAGCTCGCGTAGCACAGCGCGAACCCCAGCCCGGCACCCTCCTCGTCCTCGGCCAGCAGCACGCTGGCCGAACCGTCGGCCAACCGGTCGACCAGGAACACCCAGCTGTCGCCGGCGCGCGGTTCCATCTCGTAAAACACCCGGTAGGCGGTGAACAGCGGCAGGATCGCGTCGATGTCCTGCCCGTCGGCACTGCGTATTCTCACGTCTCGGCTCATGGCGGCTCTTCCGGTGCAAGGTCCGCCTTCAGGCTATGCCGCGCCTGTCGACGCGCGCAAGCGCCGCGCACGCAAAAAGGCCGCCCGGTGGGGCGGCCTGTGGCGGACATGCCAGCACGGCAGGCTCAGCCGGCCATCGCCGCCTCGACCTCGTCCGCGGTCTTCGGGATCGGCTCGCCGAGCACGCGGCTGCCGTCGGCGGTGATCAGCACGTTGTCCTCGATGCGCACGCCGCCGAAGCCGGCGTACTCGGCGAAGCGCGCGTAGTCGATCAGGTCGGCGTAGCGGCCTTCGGCGCGCCACGCCTCGATCAGCGCCGGGATGAAATAGACGCCCGGCTCGACGGTGAGCACCATGCCCTCGCGCAGCGTCTTGGCCAGGCGCAGGTAGCCCATGCCGAACAGCGGGCTGCGCGACAGGCCTTCGCCGTAGCCGACCAGGTCTTCACCCAGCGCTTCCATGTCGTGCACGTCGAGGCCGATCTGGTGGCCCAGGCCGTGCGGGAACGCGATCGCGTACGCGCCGGATTCGACGATTTCATCCGCGTCGCCGCGGAAGAAGCCGAGTTTGGTCATGCGCTCGACCATCACCTTGGAGGCCAGCTTGTGCATGTCGAGGTAGCGCACGCCCGGGCGCAGCGCGTCGATCACCGCGAGCTGCATCGCCAGCACCGTGTCGTAGATCTCGCGCTGGCGAGGGCTAAAGCGGCCGCCGACCGGCAGCGTGCGCGTGATGTCGCTCGCGTAGCCGCCGGCCGAGGTGCAGCCGGTGTCGTTCAGCGCGAGGTCGCCCGCCTGCAGCACGCCGCGGTGATGTTCGTTGTGCAGCACTTCGCCGCGGCGCGAGAAGATGCTCGGGTACGCGAGGTGCAGGTCGTGGCTGCGCATCAGCCCTTCCATCGCGCCGACCACCTGGTACTCGGGCACGCCGGGCTTGGCCGCGCGCATCGCCGCGAGGTGCATCTGGCGGGTCACCGCCAGCGCCTGCTCGATCTCGGCGACTTCGCCGGCTTCCTTGATTTCACGAAGCTGAACCACGGCGTGGGTCAGCGGGTGCGAGAACGCCTCGCCCGCCTCGGCCGGGCTGACGCCGAACAGGCGCGCGAGCTCGAGGCGGGTCTCGCCGCGGTAAGGCTGCAGGTAATGAACGGCGCGGCCGGCGGCACGCGCCTCGGCCAGCGCTTCGAGCAGTTCGGCGTACGGGCGGGTCGCGGCGATGCCGGCCTTGGCTGCGCGCTCGGCGAGCGACGGCACCGGCCCGGTCCACACGATGTCGGCCACGTCCGGCTCGTCGCCGAACAGCACCGCCTCGCCGCTTTGCGCGTCGATCACGCCGGCGAGCCCCTGCATGTCGAGGCCGAAGAAGTAACGGAAGCTCGAATCCTGGACGAAGGGGTAAGGGTTGTGCGCGTAGTTCATCGGCGCGTCGACGTTGCCGACAAACAACAGCAGGCCGTCGAGGCCGGCCTGGGCGAGCCGCGCGCGGCGCGCGGCGTAGACTTCAGCAGCAAACATGGTCGGGTCCTAGTCAGGGCAGCCGGTGGCTGTCTTTTGTATCCAATCTTGCACGTTAGCACGCGGCGCGGGGCGGATGCCAGCCTGCAGCCCGTCACATGAAAACCATATGGAATAAACAACTGATATTTCATTCCTTCTGGAAATATCTGTTTGCGCATACGCTGGGTGCGGACAAGGAGATACCCGCACATGCCTGCAGACTTCGACTACGTGATCCAGCCCGGCTGGAACGACTCGCCAGCCGGCCACTGGCAGAGCCACTGGCAACAGCAGCTAACCGCACGCCGGCCGCGGCCCGAGAGCTGGCAGTTGCCGCAGCTGGACGACTGGGTCGACGCGCTGCGCGCCGAACTCGCCGCCTGCCGCCGCCCGGTGATCGTCGTCGCGCACAGCCTGGGCTGCGTGACGCTCGCCCACTATAGTGCACGCTTTGGCGGCGCCGGAGTCGCCGCCGCGCTGCTGGTCGCGCCGGCCGACGTCGAACGCGCCGACGCGCCGGAACCGCTCTTGGACTTCGCGCCGCTGCCGAAGGGTCGCCTGCCCTTCCCGGCGCGGGTGGTCGCCAGCGACGACGACCCGTTCTGCCGGATCGGCCGTGCCCGCGTGCTCGCCGAGGCCTGGGGCGCGCCGCTGTCGGTGCTGGCGGGCGCCGGCCATATCAACGCCGCGTCCGGCCACGCGCGCTGGGACGAGGGCTTCGCCGAGCTGGACGCCTTGAAGGAAGGCGTGCAAGTCCCCACCTGTGCTGCTTGAATGGTAAGTCCGGCCGCCACCATCCTGCCCTTGGCTTTGACCTTGTCCGGCAGCAGTGACAAACTGGCCATCTGCCATGTCCACCCACACAAAGGAAACTTCATGTTCACTCAACGCCGTCTCGCCGCCTTGCTGTCCGCCGTTGTCCTGGCTGTCCCGATGATGGCCCAGGCTGCGCCGGCGGCCGATACGGCCGCGGTCAAGGAGCTGGTCCAGGCCACCAATATGCAGAACATGCTGCCGGCGCTCGCCCAGCGCGCGTTCTCCGCTTCGCTGCCGATGCTCGAGAAGTACCTGGTCGACAACAAGATCAAGCTGACCCCGGCCCAGCAGAAGAAGATGCAGGAAGGCATGAAGGGCTACGCCGAAACCCAGGGCAAGCTGGTGAAGGACTACTTCGACGCCGCGTCGACCAAGCAGCAGTTCGAGCAGGCGCTGGTCAAGCAATACGGCGAAGCGTTCACCACCGAGGAAGTGAAGCAGGTGACCGCATTCGTGAAGTCGCCGGCCGGCCAGAAGTGGGCGCAGACCAACGAGCAGGTGATGACCAAGGTCGCCGCCGAGACGATGAAGGGTGCCGAGAAGGCGCTCAGCGGCAAGATGGAAGCCGCCGCCGCCAACTACGCGAAGAGCGTGGTCGGCAAGTAAGCCGCTTCGCGGCATGGAAAAGCCTCCGCACGCGGAGGCTTTTTTACGTCTGGCGTCTACGCGCGACCATGCGCGCAGGAGTGGGCCGGCAGGCTACATCTTCAGGTGCGAATGCAGGGTGTAGCGGCTGCCCGGGTGCAGCAGGCGCGCGTACGCGACCAGGCAGCGGTGCGCCCAGCTCTGGCGCAGCACCAGCAGGCAGGGCTCGTCGGCGTCCACCTGCAACAGCTCGCGCTCGCGTCTCTCGGGCAACACCGCGCGCACCCGGTGCTCGACCGCAGTCAGCGGGCTGTTGCTCATCAGGAAGGCGTTCGGCGTGGTGCGGCTGAAGTCCTGCTCGAGGTAGCCCGGTGCCCAGTTCGGGTTCACGTAGCGCTCCTCGAGCTGCACCGGCAAATCGTCCTCCGAGTGCACGATCAGCGAGTAATACACGGTGTCGCCGATGGCCATGTCCATCCGCTTGGCCAGCGCCTCGTCCGCCTCCAGCGCGCGGTGCGCGACCACCCGCGACGCGTGCGCGTGCTGGCGCTGCTCGATCTCGGCGGCAATATTGCTGACTTCCATCAGCGGCGCCTCGGCCTTGATCTCGGCGACGTAAGTGCCGTCGCCGGCGAAGCGCAGCAGCACGCCGTCTTCGACCAGTTCGTGGATCGCCTTGTTGACGGTCATGCGCGACACTTCGAAGATCCTGGCCAGTTCAAGCTCGGGCGGAATCTTGGTGCCGGGCTGGTACTGTCCCTGGTGGATGCTTTCGAGCAGGTGCGCCTTGATGCGCTGGTAACGGGGAACGGCGGGCTGTTTCACGGTGAGGTCCAATCTCTTGCCTGTGCCATTCTTAACACCAAGCCGCGGCCGGAGGCCACGACCAAACAGCACACTGTTGTCCAAAATCAAACAAAATGAACATAAAATTGCTTTGCCATTTGACGTTGACCTATAGATTGCTTGGTCATAACCGGCTGCCGGGTTTCACGTGGAACCTCTGCGCGCCCTAACCGGCGCCCCGCCCCCTTTCGGGTATAATGGGCGCACGTTTGCCTTTGGTCAGGACCCATGCCAGGACAGATTTCCCGCTTTTTGCCGATCCGCTTCGCCAACGGCGCTTCGATCAGCCGTTTCGCCAAGCATTGCCCGCACTGCAAGACACTGGTGCAGTCGGAAAGCATGATCGGGGAAGCGGCGCTGGTCCAGGACAGGCTGTTCATCATCGCCGTCGCCCGCTGCACCCAGTGCAACCACGCGTTCAAGGTCACCTGCGTCGTCACCGACGACAAGCGCGTGCACAAGGCGCTGCTGCCGCAATGGCTGCTGCTGGTCTGGCTCAAGCAGGTGACGCCGGCCAACGCGCCGGCGCAGGACGCGCGCGACTGGTCTTTCGACGCGGAAGAAAACGCGCCTGCCGCCAGCGGCGGCGTGACGCTGCCCTCGGGCAGCGAACCGGTGCCCTCGGACGAGGTGATCGGCCGCTACGAAAATGCGCCGATCCCTGCCACGCTGTCGGTCGCCGGCCGACGCTTCGTGTTCGACCGCGTGCAGCCGGACGCGCTGCCGGCGGTGCTGGCCAGCAACGAGCTGCTGTACCAGCGCCACCTCGTCTACCGCGAAAGCTGACTCAGCGGTAATCGCCCCACAAGGTCTGCATCGCAGCGACAGCGGCCAGCGCGGCGGTCTCGGTGCGCAGGATGCGCGGGCCGAGCTTCAGCGCCTGCCAGCCCGCGTCCAGCGACTGCGCCTCTTCCTGCGCCGACAACCCGCCTTCCGGCCCCGCCATCAGCCATACCCTCGACGGCGCCGTCGCCATGTCCGCCAGCCGCCGTTCGCCCAGCGGCGACAGCACCAGCTGCGCGTCGGCCGCCGGCAACTCGGCCAGCCACTCGCGCAGGGTCAGGATGGGCCGCACTTCCGGCAGCGTGTTGCGGCCACACTGCTCGCACGCCGACAGCACGATCTCCTGCCAGCGCTCGACACGCTTTTGCGCGCGCTCGCCGGACAGGCGAACGATCGACCGCTCGGTCGACAGCGGCTGGAATACGCTGACCCCCATCTCGACGCCCTTCTGCAGGGTGAATTCCATGCGGTCGCCGGACGAGATCGCCTGCGCGAGGCCGAGCCACAGCGGGCTCTCGCGGCTGGTCTCGCTGCGCTCGCCGATCAGGCAGCGCGCGTCGCGCTTGCCCAGCGACAGCAGCGTCGCCGGATACTCGCAGCCGTCACCGTTGAACAGGGTCAGCGCGTCGCCCGCTTGCAGGCGCAGCACCTGGATATGGCGCACCACGGCGTCGGGCAGGGACAACTCCTGACCCGCACCCAGTAGCGTTCTGACATAAAACCTTGGCATGATTGGGGCAACCCGTGAAAAAGCGGCCGCCGCACCCGGCGCCGCGATGAAAACAGCGCCCATTATAAGCGCGCAGCGCCGGCAAACCGCCGGCCCACATAAAGGAAAGCCCTGCATGCAAGCCGTCGAACAGGTCATCAGCGTGGTCCGTGAAGTCGCCCAGACCGAGGTGATGCCGCGCTTCTTGCGCGTCGGCTCGCACCGCAAGGGCGACGGCACTCTGTTCACCGAGGCTGACCTCGCCTGCCAGCACGCGCTCGGACGGCTGCTGCCAGCCATCCTGCCCTACCCGGTGCTCGGCGAGGAAATGACAGAACAGGAACAGGAAACGCTGTGGGCGGCGCACCCGGACGGGCTGTGGGTGGTCGACCCGATCGACGGCACTACCAACTTCGTCAACGGCCTGCCGTATTTCGCGATTTCGGTCGCGCTGATGAAGAACGGCCGCAGCGAACTTGGCGTCATCTACAACCCGGTGCTCGACGAGATGTTCTACGCGTGCCGCGGCGAAGGCGCACACCTGAACGGGGTGCGCCTGCCGCTGAAGAAGACCGCCAAGCCGATCGCCGACGCGGTGGCCAGCATCGACCTCAAGTACCTGCGCTCGGCGCGGCTGACCGCCCGCCTGCACAGCGTCGCGCCGTGCGCGAGCCAGCGCAACATGGGTTCGAGCACGCTCGACTGGTGCTACCTCGCCGCCGGCCGCTACGACATCTACCTGCACGGCGGGCAAAGGCTATGGGATTACGCGGCCGGCTGCCTGATCCTCGAGGAAGCCGGCGGCCGCGTGGTGTCGCTCGACGACGACGATTACTGGCACGGCGAGCCGTGGAAACGCTCGGCGGTCGCCGCGATCGACCCCGAGCTGTTCGAGCAGTGGCAGCGCTGGGTGCGCGCCAACCAGTAAGCCGTCACCCGCGCGGCCGGCGCTTTTGCCACAACGCGTACAGGCTGCTGCCCGAGTACATCGCCAGCGCGCTCCAGATCAGCGCGTAGCCGAACATGCGGCTGCCGCCGAACGGCTCGTGGTACAGCCAGACGCCGAGCAGGAACTGCAGCGTCGGCGAGATGTACTGCATCAGCCCCAGCGTGGTCAGCGTCAGCCGGCGCGCGCCGGACGCGAACATCAGCAAGGGCAGCGTCGTCACGATGCCGCCGCCGACCAGCAGCCAGTCGTTCAGCGGCGCGCCGTGCAGGAAGGCGCCCGTCCCCTCGAACTCGAACCACATAAGGCCCGCGAACGCCAGCGGGAACAGCAGCCAGGTCTCCAGCGCCAGCCCTTCCAGCGACGGCAAGCGCGCGGTCTTGCGCAGCAGCCCGTACACGCCGAAGCTCACCGCGAGCAGCAGCGCGATCCACGGCAGCGTGCCGGCCGTGAGCGTCAACCACCCCACCCCCAGCGCAGACACGATGACCGCCAGCGCCTGCGGCCGCGTCAGCCGCTCGCCGAGCACCATCCGCCCGATCAGCACGTTGACCAGCGGGTTGATGAAGTAACCGAGGCTCGCCTCGACCACGCGGTTATGGGTGACCGCCCAGATATAGATCAGCCAGTTGGCCGACAGCATGCCGGCCGACAGTGCGAGCAGGCCAAGCCTGCGCCTGTCGCGCAGCGACTCGGCCAGCCAGCCCCAGCCGCCGCGTACGGCAAGGATCAGCGCCAGCAGCAGCGCCGACCACACGATGCGGTGGCACAGGATCTGCAGCGCCGGCACCTGCGACAGCGGCTTCCAGTAAAGCGGGAACAGCCCCCAGCACAGGTAGGCGCCGGCGGCGAACATCAGGCCGCGACGGGCCTCGAGCGGTTGGGTGGACATGATGGACAGGCAGAAAACGACAGTCGACCACTCTAGCACAGCCGTCACGCGCCAATCATGACGTTGACTGGCAACTTCTGCCATTCAAATGCATTAAACATTGGATTTCCGGCTATCCGTCGCCGTCCTCTGGTCTTCCCCCGCCTACCCACTACAAATAAGCAAGGCTTCGTTCCACGCACCGCGCCACAAGCGCGACCGACAGGAGAGCAAACATGTCGATCCGGCATGCAACCCTCGCCGACAAGTACTTGCAGCCGACCGGGCTGGTACTGATGAGCGGCATCCAGGCACTGGTCAGGCTGACCATGCTGCAACGCGACCACGACCGCGCGCGCGGCCTGAACACCGCCGGCTTCGTCACCGGCTACCGGGGTTCTCCCTTGGGCGGCGTCGACCTGGCAATGGAAGCGGCCGCCGACCCCCTGCGCGCGCACGACGTGGTGTTCCGCCGCGGCATCAACGAGGACCTGGCGGCGACGGCGGTATGGGGCACCCAGCAGCTCGGGCTGTTCGAGGGCGCGACCGTCGACGGCGTGTTTTCGATGTGGTACGGCAAGGGCCCCGGCGTCGACCGCTCGGCCGACGTGCTCAAGCACGGCAACGCGGCCGGCAGCAGCCCCTTGGGCGGCGTGCTCCTGGTGTGCGGCGACGACCACGCCGCCAAGTCGTCGACCTTCTCGCACCAGTCCGACCACATCCTCGCCGCCAGCATGATCCCGGTACTCAACCCCTCCGGCGTGCAGGAAGTGATCGACTTCGGCCTGCACGGCTGGGCGATGAGCCGCTACAGCGGCTGCTGGGTCGCGCTGAAGGCGGTGACCGACACCATAGAGAGCAGCGCCATCGTCGACGTGTCGCCCGGGCGCTTCGCGCCGGTGCTGCCCGCCGACTTCCCGCTGCCGGACGGCGGCGTGTCGATCCGCTGGCCGGACCCGCCGCTCGCGCAGGAAGAACGCCTGCTGCACCACCGGCTGTACGCGGCGCTCGCCTACGCGCGCGCCAACCGCCTCAACCGGGTGGTGCTCGACTCACCGAACGCGCGTCTCGGCATCGTCACCACCGGCAAGAGCTACCTCGACGTGCGCCAGGCGCTCGACGACCTGGGCATCGACGACGCGCTCGCCGCCGACATCGGCCTGCGCATCTACAAGGTCGGCATGAGCTGGCCGCTCGAGCCGGAAGGCATCCGCCACTTCGCCGAGGGGCTGGAAGAAATCCTGGTCGTCGAGGAGAAGCGGCAGATCATCGAATACCAGCTGAAGGAACAGCTGTACAACTGGCGCGAGGACGTGCGCCCGCGCGTGGTCGGCAAGTTCGCCGAGAAGGGCGAATGGACGCTGCCGCACGGCGACTGGCTGCTGCCGGCCGCCGGCGAGCTGACGCCGGCGCGCATCGCGCGCGCGATTGCCGACCGCCTCGCCAACATCGTCGACAGCGTCAACATCCACGACCGGCTGCGCTTTTACGCGGACAAGGAGGCGCAGCTGACCCGACCGCGGCAGACGCTAGCGCGCCTGCCGCACTACTGCTCCGGTTGCCCGCACAACACCAGCACCCGCGTGCCCGCGGGCAGCCGGGCGCTGGCCGGCATCGGCTGCCACTACATGGCGACGTGGATAGACCCGGACACCAAGACCTTCAGCCAGATGGGCGGCGAAGGCGTGCCGTGGATCGGCCAGGCGCCGTTCACCCGCACCCGCCACGTGTTCGCCAACCTGGGCGACGGCACCTATTTCCACAGCGGCCTGCTGGCGATCCGCGCCGCGGTCGCCGCCGGCGTCAACATCACCTACAAGCTGCTGTACAACGACGCGGTGGCGATGACCGGCGGCCAGCATGTCGACGGCCCGCTCGACGTGCCGATGATCACCCGCCAGCTCGCCGCCGAGAACGTCGCGCGCATCGTGATCACCAGCGACGAGCCGGAGAAGTACCGTGTCGCGCACGGTCTGCTCGCCTCGCTCGCCCCCGGCGTCGAGGTATTCCACCGCCGCGAGCTCGACCGGCTGCAGCGCGAGCTGCGCGAGACGGCCGGCGTCACCGTGCTGATCCACGACCAGACCTGCGCGGCCGAGAAGCGCCGACGCCGCAAGAAGGGCCAGTACCCCGACCCGGCGCGCCGTGCCTTCATCAACGAGCGGGTGTGCGAAGGCTGCGGCGACTGCTCGCAGAAGTCCGGCTGCCTGTCGGTGCTGCCGGTCGAGACGCCGTTCGGCCGCAAGCGGCGCATCGACCAGTCAAGCTGCAACAAGGACTACAGCTGCGTCGAAGGCTTCTGCCCGAGCTTCGTCATCGTCGAAGGCGGCCGGCTGCGCCGTCCGGCGGCGGACAAGCTGAGCCCGGACACGCTGCCGCCGCTGCCGGAGCCGACGCTGCCCACACTCGACCGCCCGTACGGCATCATGATCGCCGGCGTCGGCGGCACCGGGGTGGTGACCATCGGCCAGGTACTCGGCATGGCGGCGTGGGTGGACGGCGCCGGCGTGACCGTGCTCGACATGGCTGGGCTCGCGCAGAAAGGCGGATCGGTGTGGTCGCACGTGCGCATCGCGCCGGAGGGGCAGGCGCTGCACGCGGTGCGTATCGCCGCCGGCGACGCCGACCTGGTGCTCGCCTGCGACCTGGTGGTCGGCGCGGCCGAAGAGGCGCTCGCCAAGCTGCGCGAGGGGTTCAGCCGGGTCGTCGTCAACCGTTTCGAGTCGCCGACCAGCGCCTTCCTGCGCAACCCGGACCAGGGCTTCCCGGCGCAGGCGATGCTGGATACCCTCGCCGCCGCGGTCGGCCGCGACCATGTGTACGAAGTCGACGCGACGGCGACCGCCGTCGCGCTGCAGGGCGACGCGCTGGCCAGCAATATGTTCATGCTCGGCTACGCGTGGCAGCTCGGGCTGGTCCCGCTATCGCGCCAGGCCATCTCCGAGGCGATCCGCATCAACGGCAACGCGATCGACTTCAACCTCGCCGCCTTCGCCTGGGGGCGCCATGCCGCGCACCAGCCCGATGAAATTGCCCGCCGCGTCACCCGCGCCAACGTCGTCCACTTCGTTCCACGTGAAACACCGCATGCGCTGCTGCAGCGCTACGGCAGCGAACTGACCGCGTACCAGGACGCCGCGCTGGCCAGCCGCCACCGCGCGCTGGTCGAACGGGTGCAGGCGGCGGAAGAAGCCCGCACGCCGGGCAGCACCCGCCTCACCTGCACCGTCGCGCGCAGCTACTACCAGCTGCTCGCCAGCAAGGACGAGTACGAGGTGGCACGCCTGTACAGCCAGCCCGAGTTCCGGCAATCGCTGGAGAAACAGTTCGAGGGCGACTACCGCATCGTCTTCCAGCTGGCGCCGGCGTGGCTCGTCCCCAAGGACGGCCGCAAGCGGAGCTTCGGCCCGTGGCTGCTGCACGCGCTCGGCCTGCTCGCCAGGCTACGCTTCCTGCGCGGCACCGCCTTCGACCCGTTCGCGCACCAGGCCGACCGCAAGCTCGAACGCGAGCTGGTGTCGCGCTTCGAACGCGACGCCGACGCCGTGCTGTCAGGCCTGTCCGCCGCCACGCTGGAGACGGCGTGCCGGCTGCTGGAGAGCTACCAGCGCGTGCGCGGTTACGGCCATGTGAAGGCGGCCAGCTGGCATGAGGTCGGCGCGGCGCAGCAGGCGCTGCGTACGGAGCTTGCGGCCGCAGACAGCCAGCAGAGTGCCGCCTAGGCAGTCAGCCGCCGGCGCCCAGCCGCTCGACCTGCTCGAACACGGCGGCCGCGTCCGCGCACGCGGCCCGCCGCAGCCACTGGCAAAGGTTCGCGTCGTAACGCTCGACCAGCCAGAGCCGTCCGCCGTCGTGGCGGACAATTTCGCGCGCGCGTACCGAACGCGGCGTATTGAACATCAGCAACTCGCGGGTACGGCCTTCTTCTTGGCTTACGGCGTGCAAAGTCTGGATGGGCGGCATGGAAGCCCCTGGGCTGGGAGACCGGGCTTTCCTAGCAAACGGCGTGCCGGAAAAGCAAAAGCGCCACGGCGAACCGTGGCGCTTTTGACTCTGGCTTAAGCTGTCTTGCGCAGCGTCTGCTCTTGATATTTCTCTCTATTCCCTTGGTACGACTTAGCGCACTTCGGCAACGATATCCTTACTGAAGGACTTTTCGCAATACTTGCAGCGCATTTTCGTGTCATTTTTACCGGCTTTGACATAGAAAAAGCTGCTAACCGGTTCGTTATGCGAGATGCAGTTCGAGTTCGGGCACGAGAAGATGCCCTCGATGGTCTCCGGCAGCTCGAGCTTGTGCTTCTTCACCACCTCGAAGTTCTCGATCACGTTGACGGTCGCCTGCGGCGCGAACAGCGCCAGTTCGTTGGCTTGGTCTTCGGTCAGCGCGATGTTCTCGACCTTGATGATGTCCTTGCTGCCCATATGGCGGCTGACCAGGTTCAGGCCGACGGTCACGCGCTCGCCGGTATCGGCCAGGCGGAACAGGCGCAGGATCTTCAGCCCCTGACCGGCCGGGATATGGTCGATAACGGTGCCCTCTTTCAGCGCTTCGACGGTACGGGTGTATTGCATGGCGTATCCTTTCTAGTTCCCGGTTCGGTTCAGACGGTTTCGTTGAGCACCAGCGACAGCAGCGCCTGGCGGGCGTACACGCCGTTCTTCGCCTGCTGGAAGTAGTACGCGTGCGGCGTCGCGTCGACGTCGACCTCGATCTCGTCCACGCGCGGCAGCGGGTGCAGCACCTTCATGTTGGTGCGCGCGCCCTTGAGCATGTCTGCCTTCAGGATGTATTTGCCCTGGATCTTCTTGAACTCGGCCTCGTCGAAGCGCTCGCGCTGCACGCGGGTCATGTACAGGATGTCGACCTGCGGGACCACGTCGTCGAGCGAGTTGACGATGGTGTACTCGATGCCCTTCTCGTCGAGCTCTTCGCAGATGTAATCCGGCATCGCCAGCGCCTCGGGCGCGACGAAGTAGAATCGCGCGCCGAACAGCGACAGCGCCTGCGTCAGCGAATGCACGGTGCGGCCGTACTTGAGATCGCCGACGAAGGCAACGGTCAGGCCGTCGAGGCGGCCCTGTGTCTCGTAGATGGAGAACAGGTCGAGCAGAGTCTGCGTCGGGTGCTGGTTCGAACCGTCGCCGCCGTTGATGATCGGCACTTCGGAGAACTCGCTGGCCAGACGGGCGGCGCCTTCTTTCGGGTGGCGCATCACCACCGCGTCGGTGTACGAACCGATGATCTTCAGCGAGTCGGCCAGGGTCTCGCCCTTCTTGGCCGAGGTGTTGCCGCCGTCCGCGAAGCCGATCACGGTGCCGCCCAGACGCTGCACGGCGGTTTCGAACGACAGGCGGGTGCGGGTCGACGCCTCGAAGAAGCAGCTGCCGATCAGGCGGCCCTTGAGCAGGTCGTTGCGCGGCTCGCGCTTGAGACGGCCGGCAGTCTCGACCACCAGCTCCAGCTCCTCGCGGCTGAAGTCGGGGATGGAAATGATGTGTTTGCGGTACAGCGGGTTAGCCATGTTCACGCTCCTGTAGGGTTTCTCGCACGCTCTTATTAATACTTAAAAAAAAAGCCCCTGATAAAATCAGGAGCTTTTCTTGTGGATCCGGTTGGGCCCGGGCAATGCGGGAAACAATGCGTCTGCGCCGCCGAGGCGGTCTGCAAGCCCTTGTTTCACTTGAAGAATTTTCAACATTGCGGGGGTCGTCCGAACAAACCGCGCAATTCTAATCACTTTATCGTTTCAACGCCAGCCACGTGGTCGCAAAAACGAAACAAAGCGTCGAAAAAAATCAACTCAAAAAGCATAATATTACAATAAAGACACAAAACACCAACAAAAACCCCAAACCACCCATCATTTGAAGCAAGATAGCCTGGCAACAAGCGCTAGTAAAAAAACGGCGCAATTGTTAGCTTAACTTGTTGATTCAGATATTGATAACACCAAACAGTCGTCTCCATCATGATCAAGTGCATCCAAGTTGACGACCTCAAGGTCGGCATGTACATCCACGACCTGAACTGCGACTGGATGTCGCATCCCTTCCTGATGCAGCGCTTCCTAGTCCGCGACGAGTCCGCGATCGCCAAGATCGCCGCCAGCGGCATCCACGAGGTATATATCGACACCCTGCGCGGGCTGGACGTCTCGCACGCGCCGACCGTCAGCGAGGTGCGCGAGCGGCTGGAAAGCGAGATGACCGCTTTCGCCGCGCGCGAACAGGCCTTGCCGCAGAAGCTGGAAGCCGGCGCCGAGCTGCAGCAGGCCAGGGTCATCCACGAGCAGGCCAACCGCATCGTCTTCGACATCATGCGCGACGTCAGGCTGGGCAAGCAGGTCGAACTGGAAGAAGTCGAGCCCGTGGTCGGGCGCATGACCTCGTCCATCCTGCGCAACAACGGCGCGCTGCTTTCCCTGTGCCGGATCAAGAACAAGGACGACTACACCTTCCGCCATTCGGTCAGCGTCGGCGCGCTGATGGTTAGCTTCTGCAACGCGATGGGGATGGACAAGCAGAGCATCCACCTGGCCGGCATCGGTGGCATGCTGCACGACATCGGCAAGATGAAGGTGCCGGACGAGATCCTCAACAAGCCGGGCAAGCTGACCGAGGCGGAATTCGCGGTGATCAAGTGCCACGTCGTCGAAAGCCAGCGCATCCTCGAGCAGACGTCGGGCATCTCGCCGCTATCGGTCGAAGTCGCCGCGCAGCACCACGAACGGCACGACGGCAGCGGCTACCCGGCCGGCCTCAAGGGCGACCAGATCTCGATGCTCGGCCAGATGGCCGCCATCGTCGACGTCTACGATGCGCTGACCTCCGACCGCTGCTACCACAAGGGGATGACGCCGACCGACGCGCTGCGCAAGATCTACGAATGGTCGAAGTTCCACTTCAACCCCAAGCTAGTGCAGGCGTTCATGCGCTGCATCGGCATCTACCCCGTCGGTACGCTGGTGATCCTGGAGAGCGGCCGGCTGGGCGTGGTCGTCGAGCAGAACGAAAGCAGCCTGATCAGCCCGCTGGTGAAGGTGTTTTTCAGCAGCAAGGGCAACACGCACATCCCGCCAGAGCTGGTCGACCTTACCCGCAGCCAGGACAGGATCGTCCGCCACGAGTCCGCGGAAAAATGGCGGCTCGACCCTTTACGCTTCCTGTGAGCCGGCCAGGCCCGGCGCCGGGTACTTCTGCGCGTTCTTGGCGAGCTTGTCGGCCACCACGTGCGGCAGGTCGATGCCGGTGACCTGCGCGAGACGGACCAGGTAGAGCAGCACGTCGGCGATCTCCTCGCCCAGATGCTCGAACGCGGCGGGGTCGTCGCCGATCGACGCCGCCTCGGCGTCGGTCTTCCACTGGAAAATCTCGGCAAGCTCGCCGACTTCACCGACCAGCGCGAGCGCAAGGTTGCGCGGCGTATGAAAGCGCTGCCAGTCGCGCTCGTCCGCGAAACGCTGCAACGCCCCACACAGGGCGGATACCTCAAGCAGCGGCGCGTCGCCCTTCTTCCCGTCTTCCCGCATCACTTCTCCTTGCGCGCGAACAGGCGCGGACGCTTGTCCGCCGCGCGCTCGCGCAACAGTTCCATGTACAGCGCCTCGACCTGCGTACGCGCCCACGGCGTACGGCGCAGAAACTTCAGGCTGGACTTGATGCTGGGCTCGTGGCTGAAACAGCGGATCTCGATGCGTCTGGCCAGCGTCGGCCAGCCGTAGGCCTCTTGCAGTTCGGTCAGCATGCGCTCGAGCGTGACGCCGTGCAGCGGGTTGCCGGGTTGCGGAATGTTCATGGCGGATTTTCGGTCAGCGCTCTCGCGCCGGATGAGGATGGACGGTGCCGAGCCGGGGGTGAACACACCGCCTCAAAGCCTTGTAAACACCGGGTGTAGCACAACAAGCAAATGCGAAGTAGCCCGCATTACCCGCCAGCGCACTGGCGGCACCCCCGGATGCTAGCACGGCTGCCGCATTTTGATCAGCCATCACTCCGTACCCCATGAAGAAAACTGGCCGAGCTGCCGTGCATGGACCCGCCCTCGCCAACTCTGGATTGTTTCGGCGCGCAGACTTTAATGCTCGAAGGACTGACGCTCACGCAAGCGATCAAACAGTCGGACAGAGCGCAAGGAAGGCAGCGGCAGCGGTGATGCAAAGCGTGCAGGATGCGCGCCTAGGAGTCGGGACAACGCCCTCCTCCCCTGCAGTTTCTGGTTCTTGGCCGTGCCTGCAACAACCTGCAGGAAATGAAGCTTACCGTTAATGGCGATTCGCATCTCTGGCGCTTTGCCAACGGCGCCCCGAAGATCTACGAAACAATATGGTCAGCATGCTGCAGAGGGTGCAGCGGACGGCATGAACCGGGCTGTGGATGCAGAGGGTTCGCCGCCGCGATCGCCACATGAGCGCAGGGGAAATGATGAGCGAACGAACGCAACGCCGTCTAGTCCCGGACTGGATGAGTCCGTCGGCTGAACGGCTACAGTCCAAGATCACCAGCCTGGAGGTATCGCTCAACGAATTCGAGGCGCGCCAGCTTACGGACGAACAGAAGCGTGTGGTCGGGATCTGCAAGGTCTATCTGGGCAGAGCACATGACCTCCTCGATCGGCCGGCATTCGGTCCGAAGTTCCCGTTCCTGAGCCACAAGCACCCGCACCTCGTGTGGGAGCTGCTGCACCGGGTCGATGAACAGCTCATCCTGCTGATGACGCCGGAAGAGTTCGCCGGCAAGGCGGTTGAAATAAAGACGGCGTTCGACCTGAACATCACGGAAGAGAAGTCTCGCGCCGACTGGATCGGTCCCAAAGGACGACTGATCGGCGTAATCGATAGGGTGAACAATGGCAACGCGACACCCGCCGATCACGCCACGGCGAAAGACGCACTGCAGCAGGTCAACGAGCAGATGGACCGTAGCTTCTGGCAGCTGTCGGCCAATACCCTGACCAGCCTATGGAGCGCGATGATCCTCGGCCTGCTGCTGGTGCTAGCGTGGTGTCTCCACGACGGCAATGCGCTTCACGGCCTCGCGCAAGGCGGCCTGGAAGCGCACTCCAAGACGCTGCTTGTACTCGGACTGATGGGCGCCTATGTCAGCAATGTGCTCACGCGAGAGGACTTCCTCTACGTGCGCGGCGGCCCGTTCTTCCGTTACTTTCTGCTCCACTTGCTGGCCAAGCCACTGATGGGCGCGTTTGCCGCGCTATTCGTGTTCGTACTGGAAAAGTCGAAGCTGCTGTTCGCGATCGTGACCCCGGACGGCTCTGCAGGCCATGCCGCGGCCTCGCAACTGATCACCATCAACGTAGGAACGGCCGACGCCGGCTATGTCTACGCGGCGCTGGCGGTCGCGTCGGGCTTCGGAGCCGACAAGCTCCTGCGGAGCACATTCGACAACGTGCTCAAACGACTGGAACAAAGGGCGGAAAAGACGAAGGATTCGGCAGGCAACTAATGCGCGGGGCAAATGAATGGATGGATGTGGCAGCCACAAGCGAACTACAAGATACCCCCAAACATACCCCCGCGATCAGCCGGAAGCAACGGAGGCCCCTCGCAACGCATTGGCCACAAAAAACCCCGCAAACCTTTGTCTACGGGGCTTTTGCTGGACTTCTCTGGAACTCGTTGGAACGCTTATTGGTGCCCCGAGCCGGGGTCGAACCGGCACAGCCTAAGCCGAGGGATTTTAAGTCCCTTGTGTCTACCAATTTCACCATCGGGGCAGCCCGCAGCACGGATGCAGCGGACGGCGCAGACTTTATCACAAAAGCGGCCGACGGATGAGGAAGGCGTCAGCGCACCAGCGACTTGCGAGTGTACGCGCAGTAACCCGGGCGCGGCCCGATCTGCGGATGCTTGCGGCAGGTTTCCGGCCGCCTGTCGTAGACCGTGCACAGGCGGCTGACCGGGTCCAGCCACGCGCAGTCGCCATTGGCGCGGCGCGCCAGCGTGAACACGCCGTACTTGTGGTTGAAGTGCTCGATCTGGCGCGCCTTCTGCAGGCGCTTGGCGATGTTCTTCGCCGGCTCTTCGAGCTCGAATTCGTCGACCAACCCCATGCGGACCAGGTCGGGCAGCTTCACCTCGACCGGCATCGTGCAGCAGCTACCCATGCAATCCTTGCACAGGCCCTGCTTGTAGCGGGTCCAGGTTTCCAGCCTTTCGATGTCTGCGTACATCCGTTTTCAATCCTGTTTCACGTGGAACGTCAGCGCGGCCGCTGACGGTAGAAGGTCATCGGCTGCGCGACCGCTACGTCGGACGGCGGCGGTGCCTGCAGCACGTGCTTCTTCATCTTGCCCATCACGTGCATCTCGCACGGCCGGCATTCGAAACGCAGCGTGTAGGTCTCGTCGCCGCTCTTCAGCGTCATCGGGTCGGCACGCACCTGCCCCATCACCCCCTGCACGCCCTTCGCCTGCTTCGGGCACAGGTTGAAGCTGTAGCGCAGGCAGTGCTTGGTGATCATCAGGCTGACCTCGCCCGCCTCGTGGTGCGCCTCGTACGCGAGGTCGATCAGCTCGACGCCGTGACGGCGGTAGAACTGCCAGGCCAGCGGGTTGTAGACATTGGCAAGGTAGCTGATCGAGCCTTCCGGGTAGGACGGCGGCGGGTCGAGTTCGGGTTTGCGCTGCGGGCGCTGCCAGGCGGCGACACGCGCCTCTTCAAGCGCACAGAGCACGTCCCGGCGCAGCGCGTTGACGGTGGACGCCGGCACGAACCACGGCGCGCCCAACTTCAACTCGACCGACTCGGCGCGGAACATGGTGTTGCCGGACTTGTTCAACGATGCGGTAAGGCCGGCCAGCGCCCGCTCGGCGTCGCGCGCCGTTTCCAGCGCCATCGGCGCGCACACGCAGGCGGCCACACCGTCTTCGTCGACCGCGCTCAACACCAGCCCCTGTTCATCGTCGGACAGCGTCAGCCAGACGCCGACCCGTCGCTCGGCCGACGGGCGCAGCAAGGCAAGCTCCCACGCGTGGTCTCGGTTGCGGCACAGTTCGGTCCCGGCGCGCAGCCCCTGCAGCAGCGACGTGTCGTTCGGCACCACGCGCCAGCGCGCGCCGCCATCCATGTCGCCCAGCCGCTCGACGGTATTCACGTTGAAGCCGACCACCTCGCGCTTTTTCATGAAGTTGAGGCCGTCGCCGTTGGCCAGCGTCTCGCCGCTTTCCATTTCCAGATAGCGGTCGGTCACCCGGGTGACCACACCCAGCGGCTTGCCGACGAACTTGGGCGAATCGAAGGCGCCGATGTCGGCCTTGCGGCCGGTGGCGAAGTAATCGGTCGCGCCGCGGTTGAAAGTTTTGTCCGGGTCCGGCGTGAAGAACACCTCGGCGTGGCCGCTGGACGCAGGCGCGAGCGCGGGCCGCGCCTGAAGCGCCTCGTCGAGCAGCTGCCGGTAATGCGCGGTGATGTTCTTCACGTAGGACGCGTCCTTGTAACGCCCCTCGATCTTGAACGAGCGCACGCCGGCGTCGATCAGCGCGCCGATATTGGCGCTCTGGTTGTTGTCCTTCATCGACAGCAGGTGCTTGTCGTACGCGACCACCCTGCCCTCGCCGTCGGTCAGCGTGTACGGCAGGCGACACGCCTGCGAGCAGTCGCCGCGGTTGGCACTGCGCCCGGTGTCGGCGTGGCTGATATAGCACTGGCCGGAGAACGCCACGCACAGCGCTCCGTGCACGAAGTACTCGATCGCGGCGGCGTCGCCCACCGAGCGGGCGATCTCGCCGACCTGCGCGAGCGTCAGCTCGCGCGCCAACACCAGCTGCGAGAAACCGGCGTCGGCGAGGAAGCGGGCCTTCGCCGCGTCGCGGATATCGCACTGGGTCGACGCGTGCAGTTCGATCGGCGGCAGGTCCAGTTCGAGCATCGCCATGTCCTGCACGATCAGCGCGTCGACACCCGCGTCGTACAACTGGTGGACCAGCGTGCGCGCCGGCTCGAGTTCGGCCTCGTGCAGGATGGTGTTGAGGGTGACGAACACCCGCGCGTGGTAGCGGTGCGCGAAACGCGCCAGTTCGGCGATGTCGGCGACGCTGTTGCACGCGTTATGCCGCGCACCAAAACTCGGGCCGCCGATATAGACGGCGTCCGCGCCATGCAGGATGGCTTCCCGCCCGATTTCGGCGGTTTTGGCGGGCGACAACAGCTCGAGCTGATGCGGCAACAGGCTCATGATCTTTCCTTGCGACGGGGGCTAAGAGGTGCGCTTGCGCGGGAGGGGCGGAAGTATAGCGGAATCAGGCACTTGCAGGAAACGGATCGCAAGCATCGAGGCTGCGCGCGGACAAGGCGGTACGCTGTCAATGCTGTACAAATATGCGATACTCGCAAGTTATTGTCATGAAGCACACCGAGGCTGAGCATGGATTTCGAAAAAGCACGTTTCAACATGATTGAGCAGCAGATCCGCCCGTGGGATGTGCTCGACACCGGGATTCTCGACCTGATGTTCGAAGTCAAGCGCGAGGATTTCGTCAGCGCCAACCTGCGCAACCTCACGTTCACCGACCGCGAGCTGCCGCTACCCAATGGCAAGCTGATGCTGCAACCGAAGGTCGAGGCACGCCTGCTGCAGGACCTGGAAGTCACCGCCGGCGACAAGGTGCTCGAAGTCGGTACCGGCTCGGGCTATGTTACCGCGCTGATCGCCAAGCTCGCCCGTGAAGTGCTCAGCGTCGAAATCGACGGTGAGCAACTCGAACGCGCTGCCGCCGCGCTGCGCAAGGCCGGCGTCGGCAATGCCCGCCTGTTCGAAGGCAACGGCGTCGAAGGCCTGCCCGGCCAGGCGCCGTTTGACGCAATCTACGTCGGCGGCTCGCTGCCAGTCGTCCCCGAGGCACTCAAGCAGCAGTTGGCCATCGGCGGCCGCATGGTCGTCGTGGTCGGCGACCTGCCGGTGATGCGCGCACTGCGCATCCGCCGCGTGTCCGAGACCGACTTCGCCAGCGAAGAGATGTTCGATATCTGCACTCAGCGCCTGGACGGTGCCGAGGCGATCGAACCGGAACGCTTCAGCTTCTGATGGTCCGCGAGATCGGCGCCACCGCGCTGGCCGCATGGCTGGCCGACGAGGCACGGCACAAGCCCTGCCTGCTCGACGTGCGCGAGCCGTGGGAAATCGAGCGCGCGGCGATCGCCGGCAGCGTCGCGATCCCGATGCATCTCATCCCCATGCGGATGAACGAGCTGCCGGACGGGCCTGTCGTCACCATCTGCCACCATGGCGTGCGCAGCTACCAGATCGCGCTCTACCTTGAAAAAGCCGGCTTCGACGAGGTGTACAGCCTCGCAGGCGGCGTGGAAGAATGGGCGAACAGCGTGGACCCCACGATGGCACGCTACTGAGGCATGCCACCCCCAAACCCGAAGGGCCGCGATCGCGGCCCTTTTTCATTGCGTCTTCACCTCATGAATCTGGATTACCTGACCCCCGCCCTCACCCGTGTCCGCCCCGGCTGGCAGCCGCTACTGCAGGAAAGCCGGCTGCAAGGCATCGACCACGCGCTTGCCACACTGCAGGCGGCCGGCGAAACCATCTACCCGCCGCGTGAACAGACGCTGGCCGCCCTGTCCTACCGCGACCCTGCCGACATCCGGGTGGTCATCCTCGGCCAGGACCCGTACCACGGCGCCCACGAGGCGATGGGACTGAGTTTTTCGGTTCCCGCGGATGTACGCATCCCGCCCAGCCTGCGCAACATCTACAAGGAAATCGCCAGCGACCTGGATTGTCAGCCGCCCTCAAACGGCGATCTGAGCAGCTGGGCGCAGCAGGGCGTGCTGCTGCTCAACAGTGTGCTGACGGTCAGCGCCGACCGCGCAGGCAGTCACGGCAAGATCGGCTGGCAGGCGGTCAGCGACGCGTTGATCCACGAAACCAGCGTGCACAGCACAGCCTGCGTGTTCATGCTGTGGGGCAGCTGGGCGCACGGCAAACGCCCGCTGATCGACGCGAACAAGCATCTGGTGCTGACGGCTCCACATCCCTCCCCCCTGTCGGCGTACCGTGGCTTCTTCGGTTGCAGGCATTTCAGCCAAGCGAATGCCTGGTTGCAGCAAAAAGGGTTCGCACCCATCCAATGGTGTGGATAAGTAGGCCTGCCGTTTTTCCAGCATGAGGCAAATGTACTGGCCGGGCATTTGCCGCTGCTGATCCAGCAGCATCGTGCAGCCCCTTCCAGTGCCTTCCGGCCAAGTCCGTCGTTGTTGAACGGCCCAATCGCGGTCGTCCCCCATCTTCCAGAACCCTCCAATCCGGGCTTTTCTGCGTCAGAAACCCCGTCAGAACATCGATACAGCCACTTTTCTGTGGGTAATCCGACACTGATAGGTTGGGTCTATCGTGTTTGTCATGTTGCTTTCGTCTGCAAGTCGTGTGCGAGCTGGTTAGGCATGCGCGCATGCCAGCTTTCCCGGCCACAATCTGTTTATTGTTTTTACTTGTAAAAAACGATGAAACTAGTAGAAGGCCGTCCGTTTCTGTGGATAAGCATGTTTGTCCAGTGCAAATCAAGCAGTTGCAGACCCTGGTTTCCTGTGTGAAGCACGCATCCTAAGCATTGCAGGGCTTGTGGATTGTTTTGCGATCTGTACGGACGGGCTGCTTATCCACAACTTGAGACAGACTTACCCTGGACATGGCTGCCAGGCTTTTTTCGTGTCGACCTACCTTTCTTGTTTTTCTCTTGTATTTACTGAAGATACTAATGAAGGATCCTCTTTTCTGTGGATAACCATGCAGCACCTTGAAAAACATGGGTTTTCCGGTTTTTGAAAGCTATGGATAAGGGGGGTGGTCAGCAGGCTGGTGTATTGTGGATAACTTTGGCAGATGTTTTCCACAAGCAGTTTTCAACAGGACCGACCGCAGGAATCCGCTTGGTTAACAACAGGGGCACTCGTACAATGCGCGGTCATGATGAATGTGCTGATCGTACGCACCTCGTCGATGGGCGACCTTATCCACACCTGGCCCGCCGTTACCGACCTGGTTGCGCATTACCCCAACGTCGCGTTGAGCTGGCTGGCGGAAGAAGCCTTTGCCGATATTGCGGCGCTGCATCCGGCTGTCCGCGAGGTGATTCCGATTGCCTGGCGGCGTTGGCGCAAGTCGCTGCTGGCCAAACAGAGCTGGCAGCAGATGGCCGCCATGCGAGAAGCCCTGCGCGCGCGGCCGTGGGACTGCGTGATCGACAGCCAGGGCCTGCTCAAGAGCGCCTTGCCGGCGAAACTCGCAGGCGGGCCGCTGGCCGGTTACGACCGGCACAGTATCCGGGAGCCGCTGGCCAGCCGCTTTTACGACAAGCAAGTCAGCGTTAGCCGCGAATTGTCGGCGATCGAGCGCAACCGCAGGCTGTTCGCTGGCGTGTTCGGCTATACGGTGGAAGGGCCGCCGCGCTTCGGCGTTGGCCGTGGCGAGCGGCCGGACTGGCTGCCTGCCGAGCCTTACGCGGTGCTGTTGCATGCGACGAGCAAGGCGTCCAAGGAGTGGCCCGAGCGGCACTGGATCGCGCTGGGTGCGCGGCTGGCAGAAGAAGGGCTAGCCTGCGTGCTGCCTTGGGGCAACGCACAGGAAGCCGAGCGGGCGACACGCTTGCAGGCTGCGATTGCCGGCGCCGTGCTTGCGCCGCGCATGCGCTTGCGTGAGGCCGCCGGCTTGATCGGCCACGCGGCCGCGGTGGTCGGCGTCGACACCGGCCTGACTCATCTGGCCAACGCGCAGGACGTGCCGCTGGTAGCGATCTACACCGATACCGACCCGGCGCTGACCGGCGTCGTCGAGACCGCCCGTGCGTGCAACGTCGGCCGTGCCGGCGTCTGCCCGGATGTGGACGAGGTCTACGCGCTGTTGCAGGCGAGACGGACGGCATGAGTTTCTGGCGCTCGCCTTACTCGGCGCTGTGGCGCCTGCTCTCGCCCCTGGCCAAGGCCTACCTCAGGCGGCGTGGCAAGCGCTCGCCCGCCTACCTCGAGCATTGGGACGAACGCTTCTCGACCCGCACCGAGGCGCGGCAGCAGAACGCCTTGTGGATACACGCGGTGTCGGTCGGCGAGACGCGCGCGGCGCTGCCGCTGGTCGCCGAGCTGCGCCGGCGCTGGCCGCAGCTGCCGCTGTTGCTGACGCAGATGACGCCGACCGGCCGCGCGACCGCGCTCGAACTCTATCCCGATGCCGAAGTGCGCTACCTGCCGTACGATAGCCGCGAGGCGGTGCAGCGCTTTCTGGACGCGTACCGGCCGCGTGTCGGCATCCTGATGGAAACCGAGATCTGGCCGAACCTGATCCACGGCTGCGCCGAGCGCGACATTCCGCTGTTCCTCGCCAACGCGCGGCTGTCGGAAAAGTCGCTGCGCGGCTACCGCCGCGTCAGCGCGCTGATCTCGCCGGCCTTGGGTTGCCTGACGGGGGTGGCTGCGCAGACCGAAGACGACGCGGCCAGGCTGTCGTCGCTTGGCGCGGCCGACGTGCAGGTCTGCGGCAACACCAAGTTCGACTTCGTGCCGCCAGCCGGCAAGGTTGAACTGGGGCGCGCGTTCCGCGAAGCGGTGGGCGAGCGCAAGGTTGTCGTGTGCGGCAGCACGCGCGAAGGGGAAGAGGCGCTGATTCTGGATGCGTGGGCGGCGCACAGCCCGTCCGATGTCTTGCTGGTGTTGGTGCCGCGCCACCCCGAGCGTTTCGATGCGGTCGCGGCGCTGGTCGCCGAGCGTGGTCTCGCGCTGCAAAGGCGCAGCGAAGGCATGGCGATCGGCCGGCAAACCGGCGTATGGCTCGGGGATTCGATGGGGGAGCTGTTCGCGTACTACGCGATGGCCGACCTCGCCTTTGTCGGCGGCAGCCTGCTGCCGCTAGGCGGGCAGAACCTGATCGAGCCGGCCAGCGTCGGCGTGCCGGTGCTGTTCGGCCCTTCAATGTTCAATTTTGCCGAGGCGAGCCGGCTCGCGCTGGCCGCCGGCGCCGCACGCGAGGTCGCCGACGCGGCGGCGCTGGTCGACGCCTGCCGCACCCTGCTGGGCGACGACGCCGGGCGGTATGCGATGCACGAGGCCGCGCTCGCGTTCAGCCGCTCGCACCAGGGTGCCTGTAGCCGGATTGCTGACTACGTCGAGGCGCGGCTGGCCGCGCAAGGTGTCAGTCTTCCCCGCTGACGTCGTCCTCGGCGTCCGAACTCGCCCAGAATAGCCGGTCCGGGATCGCGTGGCCCATGCCCGGGCGGAACGCGTAGCGCAGCGCCTGCCAGGTGTACTCCTGCGCCTCGCGCACCGCCTCGGGCAGCCGTGCGCCGCCGGCGACCATGCCGGCGATCGCAGCCGCCAGCGTGCAGCCGGCGCCGTAGTAGCTGCCGGGCAGACGCTGCCAGCGGTCGCGGCGGATCTCGCCGTGCGGGCCGTACAGGAGGTTGCAGATGCCGCTGGTGGTATCCTGGCTGCCGCTCAGCAACACGTATTCGCAGCCGAGCGCGAGCAGGCGGCGTGCGTATTCGGCCGCTTCCGGCTCGTCTTCCTCGTCCGGGTCGTTCAGCGCCAGGTGGCGCGCCTCGGCCCGGTTGGGCGTGATCAGCGTCGCGTGCGGGATCAGGAGTTCGCGCATCGCGTCGACCAGTTCGGCGCTCGCGTACTCGCCGCTGCCGGCGAGTACCGGATCGAACACCAGCGGGATGTCCGGGTAGTCGGTGACGACCTCGGTGATCGCCGCGACATTTTCCGCGCTGCCGGTCATGCCGACGCAAAATGCGGCGACGGGCATGTCCTCGAGCAGCATGCGCGCCTGGTCGAGCACGAAGTCGGCGTCGACAACCTGGACCGCGTCAACGTTGCGGCTGTCGCGCACGGTCAGCGCGGTGACCACCGACAGCGGGTGGCAGCCGAGGCTGGCGAGCGTCAAGGCGCTAGCCTGGATGCCGGCGCCACCCGAGGGGTCGGCCGCCGACAGGGTCAGTACGATGGGGGGAGCAGGACGTGGAGACGGCACACCTTAGCCTCTTAGCATTACAAGACGTACAATAGCCATTTTAACTGAATAGCAGGGGCGAACCGATGCAAACCTGGATGTGTCTGATCTGCGGCTTCATCTACGACGAGGCGGCCGGCCGTCCGGAAGACGGCATCGCGCCGGGGACCCGCTGGGACGACGTGCCGATGAACTGGACTTGCCCGGACTGCGGTGCGCGCAAGGACGAATTCGAGATGATCGAAATCTGAAGCGGGCAGGAAAAATGGCGGCGAACATGCGTTATCGGACTGGAAGGGCCGTGGCCGCGGCCACGTTACTGGTAGCGGTACTGAGTGCCTGCCAGAGCACGACCATGGGGGGGGCTGTCGGCGCCAGCCGGAAACAGCTGCTGCTGGTGTCGTCGCAGGAGGTCAATGCCGGCTCGGCGCAGGCTTATCGGCAGACGCTGACCGAGGCCAAAAGCAAGCGGACCCTCAATACCAACGCGGCCTACACACGGCGGGTGAAGGAGATTTCTGCCCGCCTGATTCGCCAGGTACTGGTCTTCCGTCCTGAGGCTCGCGATTGGCAGTGGGAAGTCAATGTTTTCACGAGTCCCGAGGTCAACGCCTACTGCATGCCTGGCGGCAAGATCGGCATTTACACCGGCATCATCGACCAGCTGCAGCTGAATGATGACGAACTGGCCGCGGTGATCGGGCACGAGATCGCGCACGCTTTGCGCGAGCACAGCCGGGAAAAGATCTCGCAGAAAGTGGCACAGCAGCAGGGGCTGGCATTGGTCGGTGCGCTGGCTGGGCTCAGCCAAGGGCAGATGGATATGGCTAACCTGGCGGGCCAGTATGCCGTGACGCTGCCGTTCTCGCGCAGCATGGAGAGCGAGGCCGATGTGATGGGGCTGGAGCTGATGGCCCGCGCCGGTTACAACCCGGCCGCCGCGCCGAATGTTTGGCGGAAGATGGCGAAACTTGGCGAGGGCGGGCCGGAGTTTTTGTCGACCCACCCGTCCGGAAGTACCCGGATTGCAGAACTGTCAGCCCGCATCCCGCAAGTCATGCCGCTGTACGAGGAGGCTCGGCGCAAACGCTGAGTGTGTTTCACGTGAAACCGCCTTTTCCAACTTAATCCCAACTGGGAGATCGTTTGGCCTACCTCTACGTCAAGGCGTTCCACATCGTGCTGGTGACCGCCTGGTTCGCCGGCCTGTTCTACTTGCCGCGCATCTTCGTCAACCTGGCGATGGCGTCGCCTGGCGCCGAATACGACCGGCTGCTGCTGATGGCGCGCAAGCTGTACCGCTTCATGACGCCGCTGGCGGTGCTGGCGCTGGCATTGGGCCTGTGGCTGTGGCTAGGCTTCGGCATCAGCGGCGGCTGGCTGCACGCCAAGCTTGCGCTGGTCGGCGTGCTGCTCGGCTACCACGCGTGGTGCGGCCGGCTGTACGCGGCGTTCGCCGAACACCGCAACCGGCACGGCCATGTGTGGTTCCGCTGGTTCAACGAACTGCCGGTGCTGGTACTGGTCGCCGTCGTCGTGCTGGTCGTCGTCAAGCCGTTCTGATGGCGATCGAGACCGAACGCCGCTTCCTGGTGCAAGGCAATGGCTGGCGCAAAAGTGCTGCCGGCGTCCGACTGCGTCAGGGCTTCATGGTGGCAGATGCGGTACGCAGCGTACGGGTACGCATCGCCGGCGATGAGGCGTGGCTGACCGTCAAGACAGAAGGCCCGGTTGCGGTCCGCGCCGAGTTCGAATATCCGCTGGCGCTCGCCGATGCCGAACTTATGTTGGCGAGCATGTGCGCGCTAAGAGTCGACAAATGGCGTTACCGGGTGGAATATGACGGACTGTGCTGGGAGATTGACGAGTATGGCGCCGGCCTAGGCGGTCTTGTGCTCGCCGAGATCGAACTGCCTGACGCCGACACCGGTTTTTCGCGCCCGCCGTGGCTGGGTGAGGAAGTGACTTTCGACGCACGCTACAGCTACGGCTATTTGCTGCGCAACCACCATTTCGGCGGGGCGCCCGCGTAGGCGCCGGCGCCCCGCCCCGTTTTTCTGGCTTTGGAGAATGCAACGATGTCCCGCAACCTCGAACTGTTCGAACGTGGCAAGCAATCGATCCCCGGCGGTGTCAACTCGCCGGTACGTGCCTTCGGCTCGGTCGGCGGTACGCCGCGCTTCGTGAAGAAGGCGCTCGGCGCGCATTTTTGGGATGCCGACGACAAGCGCTACATCGACTACATCGGCTCGTGGGGACCGGCCATCCTCGGCCACGCGCACCCCGAAGTGATCGCAGCCGTCCAGCAGGCGGCGGTGGGCGGCCTGTCGTTCGGCGCGCCGACCGAGGCCGAGATCGAGATCGCCGAAGAGATCCGCAAGCTGCTGCCTTCGGTCGAGCTGGTGCGGCTGGTGTCGTCGGGCACCGAAGCGACCATGAGCGCGATCCGCCTCGCCCGCGGCTATACCGGCCGCGACGCGATCATCAAGTTCGAGGGCTGCTACCACGGCCACTCCGACAGCCTGCTGGTGAAGGCCGGCTCCGGCCTGCTCACCTTCGGCAACCCGAGTTCGGGCGGCGTGCCGGCCGACTTCACCCGCCACACGCTGGTGCTCGAGTACAACAACGTCGAGCAGCTCGAGCGCACTTTCGCCGAGATCGGCAACAGCATCGCCTGCGTGATCCTCGAGCCGATCGCCGGCAACATGAACCTGATCAAGCCGAGCGAGGCCTTCGTCAAGGCGCTGCGCGCGCTAACCGAAAAGCACGGCAGCGTGCTGATCTACGACGAGGTGATGACCGGCTTCCGCGTCGGCCTCGGCTGCGCACAGGGCCTGCACGGCATCCAGCCCGACCTGACCACGCTGGGCAAGGTGGTCGGCGGCGGCATGCCGCTGGCGGCCTTCGGCGGCCGCGCCGACATCATGTCGTGCATCGCTCCCTTGGGGAACGTCTACCAGGCCGGTACGCTGTCGGGCAACCCGGTCGCCGTCGCCGCCGGCCTCACCACGCTCAGGCAGATCCAGCGCCCCGGCTTCTACGACGAGCTGTCGGCCTCTACCCGCCGCCTCGCCATGGGCCTCGAGGCCGCCGCGCGCGACGCCGGCGTGACCATGTGTGCGGACAGCGTGGGCGGCATGTTCGGCCTCTACTTCTGCGAACAGGTGCCGGCGAGCTACGCCGAGGTGACTGCGTCCGACCGCGAGCGCTTCAACCGCTTCTTCCACGCGATGCTGGAAGAAGGCGTCTACCTCGCGCCGTCCGCTTACGAGGCGGGCTTCGTGTCGATCGCGCATACCGACGCGATCATCGACGAGACGATAGACGCCGCGCGCCGCGCATTCGCCCGCGTCTGAGTCTGGCCTTGTGTCCGAAAGCCGGTGGCCTTGTGCCGCCGGCTTTTTTCATTGGCGAACGTGAAGGTTCTGCAAATTTTCATGACTATTGGAAATGATAATAATTCGCGTTATTATCATCGCCATGAAACGCAATTACTTTGTCCTGACGACGCTCGCCACGGTGACCCTGGGCCACGCGGTGCTGCTGTACGCGGCGGATGCGCCGCCGCTGCAGCCGCCCGAGGCCTTGCCGGTGGTCGCAGTCGCGCTGCTCGCCAAGCCTGCGCCAGCCGTGGCGGCACAGCCCGCCCCTGCCGCGCCCGCCCAGGCGAAACCCGCTGCGCCGGCCAGGCGCGTGCCGGCGCGCGAAGTCGCAGCGAAAGCCAAGGCGGATGCACCCCGTCCGGCATCTGCCAAGCCGGCTGCCACGGCACCAGCCGTGGCCAGCACTGCCCCTGCAGCCAGCGCGGGCGCGCAGTCCGCTTCCGGCGAGCGGCAAGGGGCACCGGCCACAGGTGAAGGTGATGCGCCTGCGTTGACGCCGCCGCAGTACCGCGGCGACTACCTGCACAATCCCAAGCCCGCCTATCCGCCGCTGTCGCTCGAACTGGCCGAACAGGGCGTCGTCGAGCTCAGGGTCGCCGTCAGCGCGGCAGGCGAGGCGACTTCCGTCGAACTCTTCCGCAGCAGCGGCTTTCCGCGGCTTGACCGCGCCGCACGCGAAGCGGTGGCGCGCTGGCGCTTCATCCCGGCCCGGCTGGGCAGCCAGAGCGTTGCGCACAGTTTTGTCGTTCCCGTCCATTTCTCGCTGAAAACCGCCAAATCATGAACCTGATGCTTGTCTTCGAGCAGGGGGACGCCGTGCTCGCCACCGTCTTCCTGAGCCTGATCGCGATGTCGATCCTGACCTGGACGCTGCTGATCGTCCGTTCCGTCCAGTTGTGGCGCGCGCGCCGCGCCAACCGCGAGGCCGAGGCACGACTGTGGGACGCGCCCGACTGGACGGGCGCGCTGGCCGCGCTTGAGCACAGTGACGCGCCGGCGGCGCGTCTGGTGCGCGACGGTACCGCCGCCCTCGCCCACTACCGCAGCCACGCCGGCCGTTCGCTCGGCCAGGCCTGCGGTGTCGACGAATTCCTGACCCGAGCGCTGCGCAAGCGGCTGTCGCTGGAGTCCGGCCGGCTGGAGTCCGGCATGGTGCTACTGGCGTCGATCGGTTCGACCGCGCCGTTCATCGGCCTGTTCGGCACGGTGTGGGGCATCTACCACGCGCTCTTGGGCATCGGCGTGAGCGGCCAGGCCGGGATAGCCGTGGTCGCCGGCCCGATCGGCGAGGCGCTGGTCGCGACCGCCGCCGGCCTCGCCGCGGCGATCCCTGCAGTACTTGCGTACAACGCGCTGGGCCGCGCGCAGCGGCTGATCGCGCAGCAGCTCGACCATTTCGCGCACGACGTGCACGCGCAACTGTTGACCGAAGGGAGCGGCGATGGCGTTCGGTAATTTCGACAGCGAGCGCGCGGCGCCGCTCTCCGAGATCAACATGACCCCGCTGGTCGACGTGATGCTGGTGCTGCTGGTCGTCTTCATCGTCGGCATGCCGCTGATGCAGCAGTCGGTGCGCGTCGAGCTGCCGAAAACCGCCAGTACGCAGAAGGCCGGCGCGAACACGCGCGTGACGCTGGCCATCGACGCCGCAGGCCAGCTGTGGCTGGACGAGCGCGCGGTGGGTGAAGCTGAGCTTTCCGCCGAACTGGCCCGCCTCGCTGCCGACCCCGCGCTCGAACTCGAACTGCAGGCCGACCGCGCCGTGCGCTACGAGGCGGTCGCCCGCACGCTCGCTCAGGCCCGCGAGGCCGGCATCAGCCGCATCGGCTTCATCACCACCGAACGTTGAGTTTCCCCCCGTCCGTGCATCCCGCCCCGGCGGGAGGGCTGCGTGCGCCCGGCGCGGGCGGGTTTTCTACCCCGCCGCTGAAAACACAAGAAGAGAGCAAACATGAAGAAGCAATCCGCCCCCCTGCTGGTGGGGCAGCGCGGTGCCGTCGTCGGCGCCGGCGTCCTCGCCCTCGCCCTCAACCCCGCCTTCGCCCAGGCCGCCGACACCCGGCTGCAGGCGGTCGAGGTGGTCGGCGAGCAGGCCCAGCGCGGCACGCTGGCCACCGGCGCGTCGACCATCGGCAAGACCTGGCAGCAGCTGCGCGACATCCCGCAGTCGGTGACCGTGGTCAACCAGCAACTGATCGAAGACCAGGGCGCGGATTCGCTGAAGGATGCGCTGAAGAACGTGTCCGGGCTGACCTTCGCCGCCGGCGAAGGCGGCCGTACCGGCGACCAGATCGTGATGCGCGGCTTCGCGACGACGACCGACCTGTTCGTCGACGGCGCGCGCGACATCGGCCAGTACACGCGAGACCTCTTCAACACCGAGAAGGTCGAGGTGTTGAAGGGGCCGAGCTCGATGCTGTTCGGCCGCGGCTCGACCGGCGGCGTGATCAACCTGGTCAGCAAGCAGCCCTACGCCGGCAACAAGCAGGAAGCCGAACTGACCATCGGCACCGAGGACAAGCGCCGGGTGAGCGCCGACATCAACTACGCCGAAACCGATGATGTGGCGCTGCGCCTGAACGTGATGGCGGAGAAGAAGAACAACGGCCGCACCGTGCACGACGACGAGCGCTACGGCTTCGCGCCGTCGGTGGCAATCGGCCTGGACGGCCCGACCTCGCTGACGCTGTCCTACCTGCACCTGACCGAGCACAACAACACCGACTACGGCGTGCCGTTCAACCCGAACACGCTCGAGCCGCTCGACGTGCCGTACGAGCGCTACTACGGCCTGTCCGGGCTCGACTACGAAGACACCAAGACCGACCTTGCCACCGCCGTGCTCGAGCACCGCGTCAGCGACAAGAGCAAGGTCAAGAACCAGCTGCGCTACGCGCGCTACCAGCGTGACGCCGCGCCGACCGCGCCGCGCCTCTCCGGCTTGAAACCGGGCATGCCGGTGACCGGCCAGACGGTGATGAGGCGTGAACTCAAGCAGCGCAACGGCGTCGACGAGACCTGGTCGAACCAGACCGACTTCACCACCGAGCTGGAAGCGGCCGGTTTGAAACACCAGCTGCTGGCCGGCCTGGAGCTGACCCGCGAGCGCTCGTACACCGACCGCCACGACAACCTGACCGGCACCAGCCAGCCGTCGACCAGCGTCGGCGCGCCCAATCCGTCCGATACGCCGAATCTGCGCTGGGGCAAGACCAGCCACCGCGACTACGTCGCCGACGGCGCCGCGCTGTACGCGCAGGACTTCGTCACGCTGAACCGCGAGTGGAAGGCGCTGCTCGGCGCGCGTTTCGACCGCCTGTCCGGCGACTACCGCACCCGCAACTTCAACAAGGACACTGGCGTGCTGGATAGCAAGACGTCGTACGACGCCAGCCGCACCGACAATGTGTGGAGCTGGCGCTCCGGCCTGATCTGGCAGCCGGACGCGATGCAGTCCTACTACGCGAGCTACGGCACCTCGTTCAACCCGTCGGGCGAGGCGTACGCGCTGGACAAGGCAACCCAGAAGGTCGCGCCCGAGAAGAACCGCAATATGGAGCTGGGCGCCAAGTTCGACTTGCTGGACGGCGACCTGCTGCTGCGCGGCGCGCTGTTCCGCATCGAGAAGACCAACGAGCGTAACACCGACCCGCTGATCCCGGACGTGGTGACGCTGTCCGGCAAACGCCACACCGACGGTGTCGAATTCGAGGCCGCCGGGCGGCTGACCGAGCGCTGGGAGGTATTCGCCGGCGCGACCTACCTTGACGCGACCATCGACAAGGCCGGCTCGCATCTGGGCACCGAAGGCAAGCGTCCGCGCAACACGCCGAATTTCAGCGCCAACCTGTGGACCAGCTACCGGTTGTCGTCCGAGTGGACGGTCGGCGGCGGCGCCAACTGGGTCGGCAAGCGCTATGCGACCGAGGCCAACACCAACGTGCTGCCCGAATACGTTGTCGCTAATGCGATGCTCGCGTACGAGACGCGCCACTACAAGGCGCAGCTGAACGTGAACAACCTGTTCGACGAGAAGTACTACGAGGGGCTGTACGGCGGCCACGCCACCTACGGCGCCCGCCGCAACGCCGAGCTGACGCTGGGCGTGAAGTTCTGATTCTCCAACCTTGCCGCCGGGCGCGCGACCCCTCGCGCCCGCGCGGACTTTTTCATTCCGGAATAACGCGATGCTGCTGCACATCCCCCAGGTCCTCACCCCCGAAGAACTCACGCATGCTCGCGCGCTGCTGGACGGCGCGCCGTGGGCCGACGGCCGCATCACCGCCGGCACCCAGTCGGCACAGGCCAAACGCAACCTGCAGCTGCCGCAGGACGTGCCTGCCGCGCGCGAACTGCAGGCGATGGTCGAGGCGGCGCTCGCGCGCAACGCGACCTTCTTCTCGGCCGCGCTGCCCAAGCAGGTGTTCCCGCCCCTGTTCAACTGCTACCAGGGTGGCATGGACTTCGGCAACCACGTCGACAACGCGGTGCGCGCCGACCCGTTCAGCGGGCAGTGGGTGCGCACCGACGTGTCGTGCACGCTGTTCTTCACCGGACCCGACGAGTACGACGGCGGCGAACTGGTGATCGAGGACAATTACGGCGAACACCGCGTCAAGCTGCCGGCCGGCGACATGATCCTCTACCCGTCGACCAGCCTGCACCGGGTCGAGCCGGTGACGCGCGGCGCGCGCGTCGCGTCGTTCTTCTGGACGCAGAGCATGGTGCGCGACGACGCCAAGCGCACCTTGCTGTTCGACATGGACCGCGCGATCAGCAGCCTGCGCGCGCGCGTCGGCGACGGTGAGGAAACGGTGATGCTGACGGCGAACTACCACAACCTGCTGAGGATGTGGACCGAGCTGTGACGCTGGCGGTTTGGCGTATCTGTATAAGCAAAATATAATGGTCGTCCACGCCGTACGGCGTACCCGAGGTTCCGGACGGAGGACGACGTGAAACAGGGCAGGATCATCCACTACAACCGCGACGGCGGTCACGGCATCGTCAGCGTCGACTGCCGGCAATATCCGTTCGAGATCGGCCACTGGCGGGCCGATTACGCGCCCGAGCTGAACATGGAGGTCGGCCTGCTGCTGGACGAGGCCGGCACGGTAGAGGACGTGGTGCCCTGCTGTGCGGTGTTCCCGCGGCTGGCGCAGCCCGACGCGGCGTGTACCTGCCCGCCGCAGCCGTGGCTCGTACTGGTGCGCCGGCGTGCCGCCTGCGCCGTACGCAGCGTGCTGGGCAGCATAGGCTGGATGCCGCTGGCGGGCTTCGCGCTGTTCGCCGCCGCCATGTTGCTGGGCGACGCGGCGAGCGCTGCCGTGCTCGGCAGCCGGGTCGGCGGCAGCCTGTACGCGATGCTCGCGCACGGCGGCCTCTCCGCGCTGGTGTGGCTGTCCGCGCTGGCGCTGGTGTTGCCCTGCCTGTGGCGCGATCGCCTCGCCTGGCTGGGCTTCCTGCTGCCGCTCGCCAGCGTGGTGCTTGCGTTGTTCTCGCTGTTCAACGAATACGGCACGCTTGCCGAATCGCTGCGCAGCCTGTCCGCCGCGGTCGGCGCCAGCGAGCAGGCCACGGCGCCGGCGCGTGCCTTCCTCGGCCAGCTCACGTTGGGCCTGCCGTTCTACCTCGCGCTCGCGGCAAGCGTCGCGCTCGCGCTGTTCGGTGCGTCGCGGTTTCGCGGCCACCCGCCTGCCCGGCAGCCCTCCGCCTGAAAAAAGCGCAGCCACAGGCTGCGCTTTTTGCTGGGGTGATCAGGCGCTCAGTCTTCCTCGCCGAGGAAGCCACCGCTCTGGTGTGCCCATAGCCGCGCGTACAGCCCGCCCCTGGCCAGCAGTTCGGCGTGGCTGCCCTCCTCGACGATGCGGCCGCCGTCCATCACCACCAGCCTGTCCATCGCCGCGATGGTCGACAGCCGGTGCGCGATGGCGACCACCGTCTTGCCTTCCATCAGCGTGTACAGACTTTGCTGGATCGCCGCCTCGACTTCCGAGTCCAGCGCGCTGGTCGCCTCGTCGAGCAGCAGGATGGGCGCGTCCTTCAGCATCACCCGCGCGATCGCGATGCGCTGGCGCTGGCCGCCGGACAGCTTGACGCCGCGTTCACCGACATGCGCGTCGTAACCGTGGCGGCCACGGGCGTCGGTCAGTTCGGCGATGAAGCCGTCGGCCTCGGCGCGGCGGGCCGCCTCCAGCATTTGCGCCTCGGTCGCGTCCGGCCGGCCGTACAGCAGGTTGTCGCGCACCGAGCGGTGCAGCAGCGAGGTGTCCTGCGTCACCATGCCGACCTGGGCGCGCAGGCTCTCCTGCTGCACGTCGCGCACGTCCTGCCCGTCGATCAGTACGCGGCCAGATTCCACGTCGTAAAAGCGCAGCAGCAGGTTGACCAGCGTCGACTTGCCAGCGCCCGAGCGGCCGACCACGCCAATCTTCTCGCCGGCGCGGATGGTCAGCGACAGGTGGTCGATCACCCGCCGTTCGCCGCCGTAGCCGAACACCACGTCCTCGAAACGGATCTCGCCCCGGCCGACTTTCAGGCGTGGCGCGCCCGGACGGTCGGTAACCGCGATGCGTCTGGACAGCGTCGCCATGCCGTCGTGCACGGTGCCGATATGTTCGAACAGGCTGGAGAGCTCCCACATGATCCAGTGCGCGATGCCGTTGAGCCTGAGCGCCATCGCGGTGGCGGCGGCAACTGCGCCGACACCGACTTCGCCGCGCGCCCACAGCCACAGCGCGAGTCCGGCAGTCGACGCGATCAACAGCATGTTGAGCAGGTGGTTGACCACCTCGACGCCGGTGACCAGCCGCATCTGCGCGTGCACGGTGCCCATGAATTCGCGCATCGCGACACGCACGAAGCCGGCCTCGCGGCGGGCGTGGCCGAACAGCTTGACCGTCGCGATATTGGCGTACGCGTCGGTCACCCGCCCGGTCATCAGGCTACGTGCGTCGGCCTGCTCGCGCGCGGCCGCGCCGAGGCGCGGGATGAAGTAGGCGAGTGCGGCCAGATACAGCGCGAGCCAGCCGACGAAGGGCAGCAGTAGCCAGAGGTCGAAGCTGCCGACCACGGCGAGCATGGTGACGAAGTAGATGACCACGAACACCAGGATGTCGCAGACGATCATCACCGTGTCGCGTACCGCCAGCGCGGTCTGCATCAGCTTGGCCGACACGCGGCCGGCGAACTCGTCCTGGTAAAAGCTCATGCTCTGCCCGAGCAGGTGGCGGTGGAACTGCCAGCGCAGCCGCATCGGGAAGTTGCCGAACAGGCCCTGGTACTTGCACATCGCCTGCAGCCACACCAAGAGCGGGCTGCCCAGCACGATGGCGCCGAGCAGCAGCAGCCTGCCCTGCTCCCTGTGCCACAGCTCGGCAGGCGGCGTCGCCGCAAGCCAGTCGACGATGGCGCCGAGCATCGAAAAGAGCAGCGCCTCGAACGCGCCGATGCTGGCGGTGAGTACGATCACCGCCGCGATCAGGCCGCGCATGCCGGCGGTCGCCTGCCAGACAAAGGGGAAGAACGAAGCCGCCGGCTGCGGCGGCGCTGCGTCCGGGTACGGGTCGACCCGGTTTTCAAACCAGTTGAGCAAGATGGGCTCCGGCGACGGGATGGAATGGGCCGATTATACGGCGCATCGCTTGCCCGCTTGCCGGTGGCGGCGCTAAGTTCGGGGCTAATGTGATGGTCAGCCTGAACTCCAACAGCCCAGCAGGCTACGCTTGCTGGGCTGTTTCCAATTCGGCGCGGAGGATCATCATGGCAAACATCGCACTTTTCGGTCTGGACATCGGCAAGCAGACCTTCCACGTAGTCGGACATGACGCGCAGGGGCGGCCGGTGTTCAAGCGCCAGTTCAGCCGCAACAGCCTGCTTGAGTTTCTTGCCAGGCAGCCCGTCACCCGCATCGTGATGGAAGCCTGCTG
>NZ_JAAGAA010000016.1 GCF_010435965.1 Crenobacter caeni | reverse complement strand
TCAGGAGCGGCTCACATCATGGATCGGGCATAGCTGCCCATCAAGAATCCGGATAGATTAGAGCAAGCCTTCCCTGTCATTGTTCATCACGATTCTGTCCTTGCAAAGTTCAGGCTGACCATAGATTGCGGTTCCTTCGCTGCGCTCGGTTGCCGCTTACCTCAAACGTTAGCAGCAAGCCGTAACCCACCAGCTGCCAAGCTCCACCAAGCCGGCGGTGCGACAATTACGCCGCCAGCGGCTAACCCACCGCACTACCGCGCTTCAGTGGGTGGCGCGCAGCGCGCTCGGGGTGACGCCGAAGCGCTCGCGAAAGCGAACGGCGAAGCGCCCGGCCGACGAGTAGCCGCACGCCTCGGCGATCAGGCCGATCGGTTGGCGCCCGGTTTGCACCATCGCCAGTGCACGCTCGAACAACAGGCTTTCGCGTAACTGGCGCAGCCCCTGACCTTCCGCTGCGAGCCGCCTGCGTAGGGTCGCCTCGCTCATCGCCAGCCGGCGGGCAAGGTGACTGGCGCTTTGCGAGGCGTCAGCCGACAGTTCGGCCAACACCCGGCTGGCCAGCGGCTGCCCTGCCGCTTGCAAGGCGCTGGCGCCGCCCAGATGGCGGACCACCAACAGAAGCTCCTGCAGCCTGTGCTGGCAAACGGATTCGGGGTGGTCTGCCTCGACGCCGTCGCGCCAGTGCCGCCAGGCCTCGTCGATCAGCACATCCTGCCCCAGCAGCACCGGCTGCAAGGGTGCACGGGTGGGCGGGGCCTGCAGCCATGCGTCCGGCAGCGCCAGCACGTGCGCACGGTAGGCGCCGGCCACCGGCTCGTTAGCCACTTGCAGCAGGCTCAACGCAGGGACGACCAGCATCTGCCCCGCTTCGACCCGCCACTGGTGGGCCCCCATGCTGGCCAGCTTGCAGCCCTGTTCGACGCGCACCAGCGCGCACTGGCTGAACGGTACCGCCTTCAGTAGCTGGCACCGCTGGCTGCGAAAGGTCAGGAAGGTTGCGTCAGCGGGCATAGGTCGCCGTGATGGTGGCCTTGCCCAGCGCGTGCTGGTTCAACAGGAAGCCGGCCAGCGCAGCTTGGCTGTCCGCCTTCAGCGGCAGGCGGTCGGTATCGAGCGCCCAGACCGTGAACTGGTAGCGGTGCATGCCGTGTCCCGGCGGTGGGCAGGCGCCCCCGTAGCCCGGCTGGCCGAAATCGGTCGCGATCTCGAGCGTGCCTGCGGGCAGGCCGGCCTTGGGGCTCGCGCCTTCGGGCAGGGCGCGGGCGTTGGCGGGCAGGTTGACCACCAGCCAGTGCCACCAGCCGCTGCCGGTCGGCGCGTCAGGGTCGTAGACGGTCAGCGCGAAACTGCGGGTCCCCGCCGGCGGGTTGTCCCAGCGCAGCGCGGGCGAGCGGTTGCCGCCCTCGCAGCCCATGCCCTGGAAGACCTGGGCGCTGGACAGCGGTACGCCCTCGCCCAATTGCGGGCTGGCAAGCGTGAATGTTTTGCCGGCATGGGCAGGCAGAGTGAGGGCGCACAACAGGGCGGCACAGGCGAGCGGTTTCATGGTTTTCCCCTTGAGTGATGATGCGGCTATCGTCGCACGCCCATGTGCCGCCCGTTGTGCACAAACGCGCGCTTGCTGTGCGCAAACGCTCAAGCGTCAGCCGCTGTTGCGCAACCCGGCGGCGACGCCGTTCCGTTCAAGCCGGCATTAACCGGCTGGTTCGCCAAACCTACCCCCTGTCGTGCAGCGGCGCCTTGCCCTCGGCGGCGCGCTGCTCGTCTTCCAGGTTGTCCTCGGCGCGGTGGCCGGCCCAGTAGTCGGCATTCTTGATGCCGAGTTTCTCGGGGTGGAACACCGGGTCCAGGCCCTGTGCGCGCTGCGCCTCGTAGTCGCGCAGCACCGCGAAGGCGGGCTTTTGCAAGAGGATGATGGCGACGATGTTCAGCCACGCCATCAGGCCGACGCCGATGTCGCCCATCGCCCACGCGAGGTCCGCCGTCTTCACCGTGCCGTAGACGGTGGAGACCACCAGCGCGAGTTTCAGCACGAACATCAGCCACGGGCGGTGCACCTTGCGGTTGATGTAGGCGATATTGGTCTCGGCGATGTAGTAGTAGGCGACGATGGTAGTGAACGCGAAAAACAGCAGCGCGACGGCGACGAAGGCGGCGCCGAAGCCCGGCATGATCGACTCCATCGCGGTCTGCACGTAGCCCGGCCCCGCGGCGACGCCGGCGATGCCGGTGTAGATCGCCTCGCCGTCCGGCCCCTGCACGTTGTACTGGCCGGTGATCAGCAGCATGAAGGCGGTCGCAGAGCACACGAACAGGGTGTCGATATACACCGAGAACGCCTGCACCAGGCCCTGCTTGGCCGGGTGCGACACCGCGGCGGCGCTTGAGGCGTGCGGGCCGGTGCCCTGGCCGGCCTCGTTCGAGTAGATGCCGCGCTTGACGCCCCACTGGATGGCGAGGCCGAGGATGGCGCCGAAGCCCGCCTCCAGGCCGAACGCGCTCTTCACGATCAGCATGAACACCGCCGGCACCTGGTGGATGTTGAGCAGCAGGATCACGCAGGCGACGGTGATGTAGCCCAGCGCCATGAAGGGCACCACGGCGCCGGCGAAGGTGGCGATGCGCTTGATGCCGCCAAAGATGATGAAACCGAGCGCCATCGCCAGCACGGCAGCGGTGACGGTCGGCGCGACGCCGAACGCCTGCTCGAGGCCCGCGCCGATCGAGTTGGCCTGCACGCCCGGCAGCAGCACGCCGCAGGCGAACACGGTGACCACCGCGAACAGCCACGCGTACCACTTGATGCCCAGCCCCTTCTCGATATAGAAGGCCGGCCCGCCGCGGAACTGGCCGTCGAGCTTTTCCTTGTAGACCTGGCCGAGAGTCGACTCGACAAACGCCGAACTCGCGCCCAAAAAGGCGACCACCCACATCCAGAACACCGCGCCCGGGCCGCCGAAGGTGATCGCGGTGGCGACGCCGGCGATGTTGCCGGTGCCGACGCGGCCAGCCAGCGTCATCGACAGCGCCTGGAACGAAGACACGCCAGCGTCCGTCCCCTTGCCGTCGAAGATCAGGCGGATCATTTCGCCGAAGTGGCGCACCTGCAGGAAGCGGCCGCGCACGCTGAAGTAAAGCCCGACGCCGAGGCACAGGTAGACCAGCGCCGGGCTCCATATGATGCCGTTGACGGCGTTGACGAGTTGTTCCATGTCAGTTCTCTCTCTTGTCTGTTTTGGGTACGACCAGCCGCCCGGATGGGGAACGGACGGCGTGTGCCACGCCTTTGCACATGGCATCACGACAAAAAGATAACCTGCACTCTATCTATTTTGCAAAGAAAAATCGCGCTTACTACTCGTTTAGGATGAAAAACAGGGGGTGCGCGGAGTGTGGTGGGCTGTGGTGGGTGACGGCCTGACGGCCTAACCCACCCTACCGCCTAACCCACCCTACACCGGGCCAATTCCATGCGTGCGCATCTTGGATTGCGCGCCGCAAGGCGGATTCGGCCGCAGGCCGTATACAACAAACCGCCCCGCAAACAAAGCCTGCGGGGCGGTTCGGGGATGGCGCGCGGGGGAGCGTCAGGCCTTGAGCAGGCGGGCGGCGTCCAGCGCGAAGTAGGTGAGGATGCCGTCGGCGCCGGCGCGCTTGAACGCGAGCAGGCTCTCCATCATGCACTTGTCGCCGTCCAGCCAGCCGTTGGCGGCGGCGGCCTTGAGCATCGCGTACTCGCCCGACACCTGGTAGGCGAAGGTCGGCACGCCGAAGGTATCCTTCACGCGGCGGATCACGTCCAGGTAAGGCATGCCCGGCTTGATCATCACCAGGTCCGCGCCCTCTTCCAGGTCCATCGCCACTTCCTGCACCGCCTCGTCGACATTGGCCGGGTCCATCTGGTAGGTCTTCTTGTCGGCCTTGCCGAGGTTACCTGCACTGCCCACCGCGTCGCGGAACGGGCCGTAGAAGCTCGACGCGTATTTGGCCGAGTAGGCGAAGATCTTGGTGTGGATGAAGCCCTCTTCTTCCAGCGCCTGGCGGATCGCGCCGATGCGCCCGTCCATCATGTCGGACGGGCCGATCATGTCGGCGCCGGCGTCGGCGTGACACAGCGCCTGCCTGACCAGCACCGCGGTGGTCTCGTCGTTGAGCACGTAGCCGGCGTCGTCGATCAGGCCATCCTGGCCGTGGATGGTGTACGGGTCGAGCGCGACGTCGGTCATCAGCCCGAGTTCAGGGAAACGTGCCTTGAGCGCGCGCACCACGGTCGGCACCAGCCCGTCCGGGTTGTACGCCTCGGTCGCTTCGTTGTTCTTGCCGTTTTCGATCACCGGGAAGATCGACAGCATCGGCACGCCCAGCCGCACCGCTTCTTCCGCCGTATAGAGCAGGCGGTCGAGGCTCTGCCGCTTGACGCCCGGCATCGAGGCGACGTCCTGTTCGCGGTTGTCGCCTTCCAGCACGAACACCGGGTAGATCAGGTCGTCGACGGTCAGCGTGTGCTCGCGCATCAGCCGGCGCGAGAAGTCGTCGCGGCGCATGCGGCGCAATCGGGTGGCGGGGAAATAGCGGTTGGCAAAAATCATGGGCGCTTACCTTTCTTCTGTTGGGCCGGCAGGCGGCTCGGTTCTCTCGTCGGGCGCTACCTCGTCGCTGTAGCGGCGGTAGCTGCCCGGGCTGACACCGGGTGGCAAGTCTAGGGGCGGCTCGCGCCGGGCGAGGCGCGCCAGCGTGCCGACCGCCATCACGAAAGGTGCCGCCGCCACCACGCACCAGAACCAGGTCGAATGCAGATAATCCATGATCGCCCCCGGGAAAAGAAAAAACCGGGGCAAGGCCCCGGTCAGGACAGGGCAATTGTATGCCCATGCCAAGTTGGCGGCCAGCGCCGCCAGGATTGACGCTTACTGCTGGTGCAGCGGCTGCTGGCCGGCAGCCTGGCGCTGCTCGTCTTCCAGGTTGTCTTCGGCGCGGTGGCCAGCCCAGTAGTCGGCGTTCTTGATGCCGAGCTTTTCCGGGTGGAACACCGGGTCGAGGCCCTGCGCGCGCTGCGCCTCGTAGTCGCGCAGCGCGACGAACGCCGGCTTTTGCAGGAGCAGGATGGCGGCGATGTTCAGCCACGCCATCAGGCCGACGCCGATGTCGCCCAGGCCCCAGGCCAGGTCTGCCGTCTTCACGGTGCCGTACACGGTGGACGCCAGGATCGCCAGCTTCAGCACGAACATCAGCCACGGGCGGTGCACCTTGCGGTTGATGTAGGCGATGTTGGTCTCGGCGATGTAGTAGTACGCGACGATGGTGGTGAACGCGAAGAAGAACAGCGCGGTGGCGACGAACAGCGAACCGAAGCCCGGCATGATGTGTTCCATCGCGGTCTGCACGTAGCCCGGGCCTGCGGCGACACCGGCGATGCCGGTGTACAGCGCCTGGCCGTCCGGGCCCTGCACGTTGTACTGGCCGGTGATCAGCAGCATGAAGGCGGTGGCCGAGCACACGAACAGGGTGTCGATATACACCGAGAACGCCTGCACCAGGCCCTGCTTGGCCGGGTGCGACACGGCGGCGGCGCTCGATGCGTGCGGGCCGGTGCCCTGGCCGGCTTCGTTCGAGTACACGCCGCGCTTCACGCCCCACTGGATGGCGAGGCCCAGGATGGCGCCGAAGCCCGCTTCCATGCCGAAGGCGCTCTTGAAGATCAGCGCGAGCACGTCAGGCAGCATGTGGACGTTCAGCGCGATGATCACGCAGGCGACGATGATGTAACCCAGCGCCATGAACGGCACCACCAGTTCGGCGAACTTCGCGATGCGCTTGAGGCCGCCGAAGATGATGAAGGCGAGCAGCACGGCGAGCAGCGCGGCGGTGACGTTGGCGTCGATGCCCAGCGCGCCTTGCAGGCCGGCGGCGATCGAGTTCGCCTGCACGCCCGGCAGCAGCACTCCGCAGGCAAAGATGGTGACCACGGCGAACACCCACGCGTACCACTTCACGCCCAGGCCCTTCTCGATGTAGAAGGCCGGGCCGCCGCGATATTCGCCGTCGAGCTTTTCCTTGTAGATCTGGCCGAGGGTCGACTCGACGAACGCCGAGCTCGCGCCGAGGAAGGCGACCATCCACATCCAGAACACGGCGCCCGGGCCGCCGAAGGTGATCGCGGTGGCGACGCCGGCGATGTTGCCGGTGCCGACGCGGCCAGCCAGCGTCATCGCCAGCGCCTGGAACGAAGACACGCCGGCGTCCGAGCTTTTTCCGTCGAACATCAGGCGGATCATCTCGCCAAAGTGGCGCACCTGCAGGAAGCGGCCGCGCAGGCTGAAGTACAGCCCCACGCCCAGGCACAGGTAGATCAGCGCCGGGCTCCAGATCACGCCGTTGATGGCATTCACGATTTCATTCATCTGCTGTTTCTCTCTCAGTTTCCCGATCGCCCACGCCTGGGGTGGCGGCTCATGGCCGCGCCTGCCGGTGTGGGACCTCGCCCCGCCGGTTGTCGAATGGATATAGTCGACAAATCCGAATCGGTTTCAGGGCAGAAGATAGCGGTTTTTTAGCGTGAAATGCAAAGAAAATTTCATAGAGCAATGCATTTAACATCTTTCACGTCAAGGCAAAAAGAGAGCATACAAAAGCAAAGCGGCAGCCCGCAGGCTGCCGCTTGAAGGGGAACACCCCGTATATCAGCCGAAGAAGTCCTTCAGCTTGTCCATGAACGACTTGGTGCGCGGGCTGTGCGTCGCGACGTCGCCCTGGCTGATCGCGTCGAACTCGCGCAGCAACTCCTTCTGGCGTTCGGTCAGCTTGACCGGCGTCTCGACGACCACGTGGCACATCAGGTCGCCGACCTGGCTGCCGCGCACGGCCTTGATGCCCTTGCCGCGCAGGCGGTACACGCGGCCGGACTGCGTCTCCGGCGCGATCTTGACCTTGGCCATGCCGTCGAGCGTCGGGATCTCGATTTCGCCGCCGAGCGCCGCCGTCGCGAACGAGATCGGCATCTCGCAGTGTAGGTCGCTGCCGTCACGCTGGAACACCGGGTGCTGCTTGATGTGGGTGACCACGTACAGATCGCCGGACGGGCCGCCATTCTGGCCCGGCTCGCCCTCGCCGGAGAGGCGGATGCGGTCGCCGTCGTCGACGCCGGCTGGAATCTTCACGTTCAGCGTCTTGTGCGTCTTCACCTGCCCCGCGCCGTGGCACTTCGGACACGGGTCCTTGATTTCCTTGCCGGTGCCGTGGCAGGTCGGGCAGGTCTGCTGCACCGAGAAGAAACCCTGGCTCATCCGTACCTGGCCGTGGCCGCCGCAGGTCGAGCAGGTCTTCGCCTCGGTCCCCGGCTTGGCGCCGCTGCCGTGGCAGGTGCCGCACTCTTCGTGGGTCGGGATGCGGATCTGCTTTTCGCAGCCGCGCGCCGCCTCTTCCAGCGTCAGCTCCATGTTGTAGCGCAGGTCGGCGCCGCGGTAGACGTTGGAGCGGCCGCCACCGCCGGCACGGCCGCCGCCGAAGATGTCGCTGAAGATGTCGGCAAAGTCGCCGAAGCCGCCGAAGCCGGCCCCGCCGCCGCCGCCCATCCCCGCTTGCGGGTCGACCCCGGCGTGACCGAACTGATCGTACGCGGAACGCTTCTGGCCGTCGGACAGGATCTCGTAAGCCTCCTTGGCTTCCTTGAACTTGTCTTCGGCTTCCTTGCTGTCCGGGTTGCGGTCCGGGTGGTACTTCATCGCCAGCTTGCGATAGGCCTTCTTGATATCGTCATCGGACGCGTCGCGGTTCACGCCGAGCACGTCGTACAAATCGCGTTTGGACATTCTCACACCATTGGGCCGGCTGTCGCCGGCGCGCTTGTTAAGCCAATACGGTCGAAGGCACAGCCACCGGTCAAAACACGACCGGCACTGTGCCTTCTTACTTCAGACGAAGCGGTTTACTGCTTCTTGTCCTTCACTTCCTCGAACTCGGCGTCGACCACGTTGCCGTCGTCGGCCTTGGCCGCTTCCGGCTGTGCGCCCGGCTGGGCGTCGCCCTGGGTCTGCGCGTACATCATCTCGGCCAGCTTGTGCGACGCGGTCATCAGCGCCTCGGTCTTGGCTTCGATCGCCTCCTTGTCGTCGCCCTTGAGCGCCTCTTCGGCTTCTTTCAGGGCTTCCTCGATCTTGGCCTTCTCGTCGGCCGGCAGCTTGTCGCCGTGCTCGGAGAGTGACTTCTTCACGCTGTGGATCATGGTGTCGGCGTGGTTGCGCGCCTGCACCAGCTCGTGCAGCTTCTTGTCTTCCTCGGCGTTCGCCTCGGCGTCCTTCACCATGCGCTGGATCTCGTCCTCGGACAGGCCCGACGACGCCTGGATGGTGATCTTCGCTTCCTTGCCGGTGCCCTTGTCCTTGGCGGACACGTGCAGGATGCCGTTGGCGTCGATGTCGAAGGCGACTTCGATCTGCGGCATGCCGCGCGGTGCCGGCGGGATGTCCGACAGGTTGAACTGGCCGAGCGACTTGTTAGCGGATGCCTTCTCGCGCTCGCCCTGCAGCACGTGGATGGTCACCGCGGTCTGGTTGTCGTCGGCGGTCGAGAACACCTGCTGCGCCTTGGTCGGGATGGTGGTGTTCTTCTGGATCAGCTTGGTCATCACGCCGCCCATGGTCTCGATACCCAGCGACAGCGGGGTGACGTCGAGCAGCAGCACGTCCTTGCGGTCGCCGGAGAGTACCGAGCCCTGCAGCGCGGCGCCGACGGCGACGGCTTCGTCCGGGTTCACGTCACGGCGCGCTTCCTTGCCGAAGAACTCCTTCACCTTCTCCTGCACCTTGGGCATGCGGCTCTGGCCGCCGACCAGGATCACGTCGGCGATGTCGGCGATCGACACGCCGGCGTCCTTCAGTGCGGTGCGGCACGGCTCAATGGTGCGCTCGACCAGGTCGTCGACCAGGGCTTCGAACTTGGCGCGGGTGATCTTCATCGCCAGGTGTTTCGGGCCGGTCGCGTCCATGGTGATGTACGGCAGGTTGACTTCGGTCTGCTGCGCGGACGACAGTTCGATCTTGGCCTTCTCGGCTGCTTCTTTCAGACGCTGCAGCGCCATCACGTCGTTCTTCAGGTCGACGCCCTGTTCCTTCTTGAACTCGGTGACGATGTAGTCGATCAGGCGCTGGTCGAAGTCTTCACCGCCCAGGAAGGTGTCACCGTTGGTCGACAGCACTTCGAACTGGTGCTCGCCGTCGACGTCCGCGATCTCGATGATCGAGATGTCGAAGGTACCGCCGCCCAGGTCGTACACGGCGATCTTGCGATCACCTTCCTGCTTGGCCAGACCGAAGGCCAGTGCGGCCGCAGTCGGCTCGTTGATGATGCGCTTGACGTCGAGGCCTGCGATGCGGCCGGCGTCCTTGGTCGCCTGGCGCTGGCTGTCGTTGAAGTAAGCCGGCACGGTGATCACCGCCTCGGTCACTTCTTCGCCCAGATAGTCTTCGGCGGCCTTCTTCATCTTGCGCAGCACTTCGGCGGAAATCTGCGGCGGCGCCAGCTCCTCGTCGCGCACCTTGACCCATGCGTCGCCGTTCTTGGCCTTGACGATATCGAACGGCATCAGCTCGATATCCTTCTGCACTTCCTTGTCTTCGAAGCGGTGGCCGATCAGGCGCTTGATCGCGTACAGGGTGTTCTTCGGGTTGGTGACTGCCTGGCGCTTGGCCGGTGCGCCGACCAGAATCTCGCCGTCTTCGACGTAAGCGATGATCGACGGCGTGGTGCGCGCGCCTTCGGCGTTCTCGATCACTTTCGGGTTGCCGCCTTCGACGACCGCCACGCAGGAGTTGGTGGTGCCAAGGTCAATACCGATAATCTTTCCCATGTTCTTCGTCCTTTCTTGTCCTGTTATCCGGCCGCGGAGCAGTTCCTGACCGGTTCATGCGTTTCAAGGTATTGGCTGAAAACCAGATTTCAAGCCCGTCTTAAAAACTCAGCCGCGCGCCTTGGCGACAACGACCATCGCCGGGCGCAGCACGCGGTCGGCGACCAGGTAGCCTTTCTGCATCACGCGCACCACGGTGCCCGGCTCGGCGTCGGACTCTTCCATGCTCATCGCCTGGTGATGGTGCGGGTCGAGCTTCTCGCCCAGCGGGTTCAATTCGCGCACCTGCGCCTTTTCCAGGGCGCTGGCGAGCTGCTTGAGGGTCAGGTCGACGCCGAACTTCAGGTTGTCGAACTGGCCGCTCTGGTCCATCAGCGCCATCTCCAGGCTGTCTTTCACCGGCAGCACCTCCTGCAGGAACTTGCTGATCGCGTACTTGTGCGCGGCGGCGACGTCCTCCTGCGCACGGCGGCGCAGGTTCTCCTGCTCGGCGACGGCGCGCAGGTACTGGTCCTTGAGCGCGGCCAGTTCCTGCTCGAGCGCGTCGATGCGGGCGACGGCCTCGTCCGACAGGTTGGGCAGGCCCAGTTCCTCTTCCTGCACCTGCTGCGCGGGTGCGGCCGCTGCGGCCGTCTCCTGCTGTTCCGGATCGAGGTGGGTGGCGTTCGGGTTTTCTTGCATTTTTCTGGAACTCCTGCGGCGGAATCGCGAATGACTGAATGACCTGACGCAAGGTAGGGGTGGTCGGCTTGAATTCAACCCCCTGCCGGGCAGTTCGCGATTTGACCGGATTACTTTCGGTTTCGCTCACCGCGAGCATCAGTTTTTGCCAGCTGCGTGACCACCTTGTTAGTAACTGAAAATCATGAACTTTTTATTTGTTGCAGTGCACACCCCCTTTGGAAATTATGTTTTAATCATGCAACAGAGGCATCCGCTACCCCGCTGCGCAGACCCAAGCGTAGAACCCGGGCAGCAGGAAAACAAAAGGCGCTCACCACGCGCCCGCCCTTCGGCCACCGCCGAAAACCATTACAAAGGTTGGCCGGCTGCAACCGGCTTTTAAATCGCATCGAGCAGAGGAACCAGAGATATGAGCACTCGCGAACAACAAATCGCCGCCCTGGAAAAAGACTGGGCAGAGAATCCGCGCTGGCAAGGCGTCAAGCGCGGCTACACCGCAGCCGACGTGGTCCGTCTGCGCGGCAGCCTGCAGCCTGAGTACACCCTGGCCCAACGCGGCGCCAAGGTGCTGTGGGACAAGGTGAACGGCGGTGCCAAGAAGGGCTACGTGAACGCGTTCGGCGCGATCACCGCAGGCCAGGCGATGCAGCAGGCCAAGGCCGGCCTGGAAGCCGTCTACCTGTCCGGCTGGCAAGTCGCCGCCGACGGCAACACCTCCGAAACCATGTACCCGGACCAGTCGCTGTACGCGTACGACTCCGTGCCGACCATGGTTCGCCGCATCAACAACACCTTCAAGCGCGCCGACGAGATCCAGTGGTCGCGCGGCATCAACCCGGGCGACGAAGGCTTCATCGACTACTTCCTGCCGATCGTCGCTGACGCAGAAGCCGGTTTCGGCGGCGTGCTGAACGCCTTCGAACTGATGAAGAACATGATCGCCGCAGGTGCTGCAGGCGTTCACTTCGAAGACCAGCTCGCTGCCGCCAAGAAGTGCGGCCACATGGGTGGCAAGGTGCTGGTGCCGACCCGTGAAGCCGTCGAGAAGCTGATCTCCGCCCGCTTCGCCGCCGACGTGATGGGCGTGCCGACCCTGATCCTGGCCCGTACCGACGCGGAAGCCGCCAACCTGATCACCTCCGACTACGACGAGAACGATAAGCCGTTCCTGACCGGCGAGCGCACCCAGGAAGGCTTCTTCCGCGTGAAGAACGGCCTGGAGCAGTCGATCAGCCGTGGCGTGGCCTACGCGCCGTACGCTGATCTGGTGTGGTGTGAAACCGGCGTGCCGGATATCGGCTTCGCCCGCGAATTCGCGCAGGCCGTACACGCTGCCTGCCCGGGCAAGCTGCTCTCCTACAACTGCTCGCCTTCCTTCAACTGGAAGAAGAACCTGAACGACAGCCAGATCGCTTCGTTCCAGGAAGAGCTGTCCGCACTGGGCTACAAGTACCAGTTCATCACCCTGGCCGGCATCCACGTCAACTGGTACAACACCTTCAAGTTCGCGCACGCTTACGCCCGCGGCGAAGGCATGAAGCACTACGTTGAAATGGTGCAGGAGCCGGAATTCGCAGCACGCGAACAGGGCTACACCTTCGTGTCGCACCAGCAGGAAGTCGGCACCGGCTACTTCGACGACGTGACCACCGTGATCCAGGGTGGCTCCTCGTCGGTGAAGGCCCTGACCGGCTCGACCGAAGAAGAGCAGTTCCACTGAGACCGTGCGGGCTGACGGCCCGCACGCTCTTCCCGAACCCCCGTCCGGCTCCCGGCGGGGGTTTTCGCTTGGGTAGGTTACCGGGCCACCTGCACGCACAAAAAAAGGCGGCGCCCGCAGGCGCCGCCTTCTGTCTTGGCTGACGGGATCAGGCCGGCTGCGTGGCCTTGGACGGCGTCTCGTCAAACTGCAGCGCGACCTTGCCGTCGTCGCCGACGTCGACCGTCACCTCGCCGCCCTGGCTGAGCCTGCCGAACAACAGTTCGTCGGCCAGCGCCTTGCGGATGCAGTCCTGGATCAGGCGGGCCATCGGCCGCGCGCCCATCTGCGGGTCGAAGCCGTTCTTCGCCAGGTGGCGGCGCAGCGCGTCGGTGAAGTGGATGTCGACCTTCTTCTCGTGCAGTTGCTGCTCAAGCTGCAGCAGGAACTTGTCGACCACGCGCAGGATGATTTCCTCGTTCAGCTGGCCAAACGGCACGATCGCGTCCAGACGGTTGCGGAACTCCGGGCTGAACAGGCGCTTGATGTCGGCCATCTCGTCGCCGGCCGCCTTGTTCGCCGTGAAGCCCAGGCTGGGCTTGGACAGCGATTCGGCGCCCGCATTGGTCGTCATGATCAGCACCACGTTGCGGAAGTCCGCCTTGCGGCCGTTGTTGTCGGTCAGCGTGCCGTGGTCCATCACCTGCAAAAGCACGTTGAAGATGTCCGGATGCGCCTTCTCGATCTCGTCGAGCAGCAACACCGCGTACGGGTGCTTGTTGATCGCCTCGGTCAGCTGGCCGCCCTGCTCGAAACCGACGTAGCCGGGCGGTGCACCGATCAGGCGGCTGACCGCGTGGCGCTCCATATACTCGGACATGTCGAAGCGGATCAGCTCGACGCCGAGCACGAAGGCGAGCTGGCGCGCGACCTCGGTCTTGCCGACCCCGGTCGGCCCGGAGAACAGGAAGGAGCCGATCGGCTTTTGCGGGTTACCCAGGCCCGAGCGGGTCATCTTGATCGCGTCGGCCAGGTTTTCGATCGCCTTGTCCTGCCCGAACACCACGTTCTTCAGGTCGCGATCGAGGTTCTTCAGCACGTTGCGGTCGTCGCTCGACACCGTCTTGGGCGGGATACGCGCGATCTTGGCGACGATCTCCTCGATCTCGCCCTTGTTGATCACCTTCTTCTGGCGCGACTTGGGCAGGATGCGCTGCGCGGCGCCCGCCTCGTCGATCACGTCGATCGCCTTGTCCGGCAAGTGGCGGTCGTTGATGTAGCGCGCCGACAGCTCGGCCGCCGTCTGCAGCGCAGACTGCGTGTACTTGACGCCGTGGTGCTCCTCGAAACGGCTCTTCAGCCCCTTGAGGATGTCGACGGTCTGTCCGACCGAAGGCTCGTTCACGTCGATCTTCTGGAAACGGCGCGACAGCGCGTTGTCCTTCTCGAAGATGCCGCGGTACTCGTTGTAGGTCGTCGCGCCGATGCAGCGCAGGCGCCCGCCAGACAGGGCCGGCTTGAGCAGGTTGGACGCGTCGAGCGTGCCGCCGGACGCCGCACCGGCGCCGATCAGCGTGTGGATCTCGTCGATGAACAGGATCGCGGTCGGATCGTCGGTCAGCTGCTTGATCACCGCCTTCAGCCGCTGCTCGAAGTCGCCCCGGTACTTGGTGCCGGCGAGCAAGGCACCCATATCGAGCGAATAGACGGTCGCCGACGCGAGCACGTCGGGCACCTCGTTGTTGACGATGCGCCGCGCCAGCCCCTCGGCGATCGCGGTCTTGCCGACCCCGGCCTCGCCGACCAACAGCGGATTGTTCTTGCGGCGGCGGCACAGGATCTGGATGGTGCGCTCGAGCTCGTGCTCGCGCCCGATCAGCGGGTCGATCTTGTTCTCGCGGGCGAGCTGGTTAAGGTTCTGCGTGTAGTTCTCCAGCGCGCCGCCGCTGCCGGCGGCATCCTCGTTCTCGGCTTCGCCGTTGTTCTCGCGCGGCGTCTCGCTGCTCGGCTGCGAGCGCTGCTTGGTGATGCCGTGCGAGATGTAGTTGACGACATCCAGCCGCGAGATGCCCTGCTGGTGCAGGTAGTACACCGCGTGCGAGTCCTTCTCGCCGAAGATGGCGACCAGGATGTTGGCGCCGGTCACCTCCTTCTTGCCGGACGACTGTACGTGCAGGATCGCGCGCTGGATCACGCGCTGGAAACCGAGCGTGGGCTGGGTTTCCACTTCCTTGTTGCCGGGAACGACCGGCGTGTGCTCGTCGACAAAGTCGGTGAGCTGCTTCTTCAGCTGGTCGAGGTTGGCGCCACACGCCTTGAGCACCTCGGTCGCCGACGGGTTGTCGATCATGGCCAATAGCAGGTGCTCGACACTGATGAACTCGTGCCGCTTTTGCCTTGCGTCCATGAAGGCCATGTGCAAGCTGACTTCCAGTTCCTGGGCGATCATCAGTTTTCCTCCATTACGCACTGCAGCGGATGCTGGTGCGTGCGTGCAAATTGCATCACCTGCTCGACCTTGGTGGCCGCGATGTCCTGCGGGTAGACCCCGCAGATGCCGCGCCCGGCCTCATGGACCTGCAACATGACCTGGACGGCCTTATCGCGTTCCATATGAAAAAACGTCTCCAGCACTTCGACCACAAAATCCATCGGGGTGAAATCGTCGTTCAGCAAAACGACCTTGAACAAGGGGGGCGGCGCGGTGCGCACCCTGGACGCCTCGAGCAGGGCGTCGTCGTGGTACTGCGTTGACATGGCGGCCTTAGTATTCAGCAAGTCTTTAGTTGGATTGTGGTTCCGCAACAGTCTTTTTCAAGCCCTTGTCACCCGAAAAGAATCCTCTTGACGCCATGAGCATTATTGCGTAGAAATGGCCTTGGTGCTTGGCTTATGTATTGCATTGGAATGAAGCCGTTGCAGACATTCGCTTTTGTTGTTCGGCCTCACCAGCCCGTTACCGTAAGTTAAGGAAGTATAATGGCACTTGGCACCGTAAAGTGGTTCAATGATTCGAAGGGCTTCGGCTTCATCACCCCGGACGAAGGCGGCGAAGACCTGTTCGCGCACTTCTCCGCGATCAACATGCAAGGCTTCAAGACCCTGAAAGAAGGTCAGCGCGTCAGCTTCGACGTGGTGCAGGGTCCGAAGGGCAAGCAAGCTTCGAACATCCAAGCCGCTTGATTCGGCCTCGCTGAAGCGGCCAAGGCCACTTCGCCGGATGAAAAAAACCGCCTCCCTCAGGAGGCGGTTTTTTGTCGCCCTGCCACACGGCGCGCAATAAAAAACCGGCCGCCCGAAGGCGGCCGGTTGTCTCTTGGGCAAGCCAGGCTTACATGCGGGCGATCATCGCGTCGCCGAAGGCCGAACAGCTCACCTCGGTCGCACCGTCCATCAGGCGGGCGAAGTCGTAGGTCACCTGCTTGTCGGCGATCGCCGCTTCCATCGACTTGATCACCAGGTCGGCCGCTTCCTTCCAGCCCAGGTGACGCAGCATCATCTCGGCAGACAGGATCAGCGAGCCCGGGTTGACCTTGTCGAGGCCGGCGTACTTCGGCGCGGTGCCGTGGGTCGCCTCGAAGCACGCGTACTTGTCGGAGATGTTGGCACCCGGCGCGATGCCGATGCCGCCGACCTGCGCGGCCAGCGCGTCGGAGATGTAGTCGCCGTTCAGGTTGGTGGTGGCGATCACGTCGTACTCGGCCGGACGCAGCAGGATCTGCTGCAGGAAGGCGTCGGCGATCGCGTCCTTGACGACGATCTCGCGGCCGGTCTTCGGGTTGGTGAACTTGCACCACGGGCCGCCGTCGATCAGTTCGGCGCCGAACTCTTCACGCGCGACCTGGTACGCGGTATCGCGGAACAGGCCCTCGGTGAACTTCATGATGTTGCCCTTGTGCACGATGGTCAGCGACTTGCGGTCGTTATCGATCGCGTACTGGATCGCGGCGCGCACCAGGCGGGTGGTACCCTCGACGGAGATCGGCTTGATGCCGATGCCGGAGGTTTCCGGGAAGCGGATCTTCTTGACGCCCATCTCTTCTTGCAGGAAGGCGATCACCTTCTTGGCCGCTTCGGACTCGGCCGACCATTCGATGCCGGCGTAGATGTCTTCGGTGTTCTCGCGGAAGATGACCATATTGGTCAGTTCCGGGTTCTTCAGCGGGCTGGGCACGCCCTTGAAGTACTGGACCGGACGCACGCACTGGTAGAGGTCGAGCTCCTGGCGCAGCGCGACGTTCAGCGAGCGGATGCCGCCGCCGACCGGCGTGGTCATCGGGCCCTTGATCGAGACGGAGTACTCTTTCAGCGCGTCGAAGGTTTCCTTCGGCAACCACTCGTCCGGGCCGTACAGGCGGGTCGACTTCTCGCCGGCGTACACTTCCATCCAGTGGATTTTTTTCTGGCCTGCGTAGGCCTTCTCGACTGCTGCGTCGATGACCTTGATCATCACCGGCGTGATGTCGACGCCGATGCCGTCACCCTCGATGAACGGGATGATCGGGTTGTTCGGGGTAGCCTGTCCGGGAACGATTTTCTGACCTGCAGCGGGAACCTTGATCAGGGATTGGGCGCTCATGCCTACTCCATCATGGGTTGGTTGCAAAATGACTCTGCCGCCGCCCGGCGGCACGGGCAAGAATGGGCCCGTCGCGGACGGCCACGAGTGGTGAACTCGGGTAGAGCGGGATGCCGTCCCCTCTTCGTAGAGGGTCTTATTCTCAGCCTGATGCATCCCGGCTTGCTATTATGCTGAATTCCCGGCCGCACCGCTATACCAAATGCCTGAACTCGTCCTGCTGAATAAACCCTATGGCGTGATCTGCCAGTTTTCCGAACACGACAAGCACCCGACGCTGAAAAGCTGCGTACCCTTGCCCGATGTTTACCCGGCCGGCCGGCTGGATACCGACAGCGAAGGGCTCCTCTTACTCACCGGCGACGGCGCGCTGCAGCACGCGATCGCCGACCCGCGCTTCAAGCTGCCCAAGACCTACTGGGTACAGGTCGAGGGTGAGCCGCAGGACGCGCAACTGGAGGCGCTCCGCCAGGGGGTGGATCTTGGCGACTTCGTCACCCGCCAGGCGAAAGTGCGGCGCATCGCCCCACCCGAACTGTGGCCGCGCAACCCGCCGGTACGCTTTCGCAAGACGGTGCCCGACGCTTGGCTCGAGATCGTCATCCACGAAGGCAAGAACCGCCAGGTGCGCCGGATGACCGCCAAGGTCGGCCTGCCGACGCTGCGCCTGGTGCGTGTCGCGATCGGCCCGTGGCGCGTTGACGGCCTCGCGCCGGGTGAATGGCGGCAGGAGACGCTGACGCTTGAACAATTGAAGCAAGTGCAGCATGCTAAGGGCATTAACAAGAGGACAGGCCAGCCGGGACTGCCGCCAAAAGCGCCTCCCCGCCCGGGCAGAGCCTTGCGGCACCGCACACCACGCTGACCTTCCGCATGGCACCGCCTGTCCGCCCCACCGCCGAGGCGTGCCATGCAGATACCCGACTACTACAACCCCGTCGCCCGCGAGATCGCCGAGGCGCTGATCGAAGGCTTCAACAAGCACTACCGGCTGTTCCGCGCAGTCAGCCAGGGCGCCAAGGCACTATTCGAGGCCGGCGACTGGCAGGGCGTGCAGCAAGCGATCCGCGGCCGCATCCAGTTGTACGACGAACGCGTCGGCGAGACCGTCGAGCGCCTGCACCGTGAACTGCATGCCGAACTGCTCGACGACGAGATCTGGCAGCAGGCCAAGCTCTACTACATCGGCCTGTTGACCAACCACAAGCAGCCCGAGCTTGCCGAGACCTTCTTCAACTCGGTGTTCTGCCGCATCCTGCACCGCGACTACTTCAACAACGACTTCATCTTCGTGCGCCCGGCGGTATCGACCGAGTACATCGAGTCCGAGCCGCCGACCTGGCGCAGCTATTACCCGAAGTCGGTCGGCCTGCGCCGGGTGATCCGCCGCATCGTGCAGGACTTCGGCTGGACGCAGCCGTTCGCCCACCTCGCGCGCGACCTCGCCTGCGTGCTGCGCACCGCGCACGAATACCTGGGCGGCGAGTGGCCGGCGGCCGAGGCGAGCTACCAGATCCAGGTGCTGGGCTCGGCGTTCTACCGCAACAAGACGGCGTACATCTTCGGCAAGGTGATCAACGGCGGACAGGCCTACCCGTTCGCGGTGCCGGTGCTGCGCGACGAGGCGGGCCGGCTCTACCTGGACACCCTGCTGCTCGAGCCGTGGCGGATCAGCATCCTGTTCTCGTTCAGCCGCGCGCACTTCCTGGTCGACATGGACGTGCCGTCCGCCTACGTGCAGTTCCTGCGCTCGATGCTGCCGTCCAAGACCAAGGCCGAGCTTTACACCATGCTCGGCCTGCAAAAGCAGGGCAAGAACATCTTCTACCGCGACTTCATGCAGCACCTGTCGCACTCGAACGACCAGTTCGACATCGCGCCGGGCATCCGCGGCCTGGTGATGCTGGTCTTCACGCTGCCCTCCTACCCCTACGTGTTCAAGCTGATCAAGGACGTGTTTGGCAGCAGCAAGGAAGTCGACCACAGCACGGTCAAGGAAAAGTACCTGCTGGTGAAGAAGCACGACCGGGTCGGCCGCATGGCCGATACGCTGGAATTCTCCAACGTCGCCTTCCCCAAGGCGCGCTTCACCGAACAGCTGCTCAACGAGCTGCGCACGCTGGCACCGTCGCTGGTCGAGGAGGACGACGAGCGCGTGGTGATCCGCCACCTGTATATCGAGCGGAGGATGAAGCCGCTCAACCTCTACCTGATGAACTGCAACGCCGAGGAGAAGGAGCACGCGATACGCGAGTACGGCAACGCGATCAAGGAGCTCGCGATGGCCAACATCTTCCCGGGCGACATGCTGTTCAAGAACTTCGGCGTCACCCGTTACAACCGCGTGATCTTCTACGACTACGACGAAATCGAGTACATGACCGACTGCAACTTCCGGCGCATCCCGCCGGCGCCGACGCCGGAAATGGAGCTCTCCGGCGAGGTGTGGTACCCGGTCAAACGCAACGACGTGTTCCCCGAGGAGTTCGCGACCTTCCTGTTGGGCGACCCGGAAGTGCGGCGGCTGTTCCTCAAGTACCACCGCGACCTGCTCGACGTGCCGTTCTGGCAACAGCGCAAGGACATGATCGCCGAGGGCCATATCGAGGATTTCTTCCCCTACCCGAGCGAGATGCGCTTCTGTAACCGTTACGGCGTGCCGGTCGCCTGACCCCCGATTACTCACTAAAAACGCCACCCCGAAGGGTGGCGTTTTTCATCACGGCCAAGGCTCAGGCAGAGAGTTCGAGCATCAGGCGGTTGATGCGGTGCACGAAGGCGGCCGGGTCTTCTAGTTTGCCGCCCTCGGCGAGCAAGGCCTGGTCGAACAGCACGTGCGCAAGGTCCGCCGCGCGCGCGTCGTCGGCCTCGTCGGCGAGGCGCTTGACCAGCATGTGGCCGGGGTTGATCTCGAGCACCGGCTTGGCGTGCGGCACGTCCTGGCCGGCCTGCTTGAGCAGGCGCTCCAGGTGCGCGCTCATCTCGTGCTCGCCGACCACCAGGCAAGCCGGGCTGTCGGTCAGGCGCGCGGTCGGGCGCACTTCCTTGACCGCATCGCCCAGCAGCGCCGAGATGCGCTCGGCCAGCGGGCGGGCGGCCTCTTCGGCCTCCTTCTGCGCGGCCTTGTCGGACTCGTCCTCCAGCTCGCCCAGGTCGAGCGCGCCCTTGGCGACCGACACCAGCGGCTTGCCTTCGAACTCGGTCAGGCTGGCGGTCACCCACTCGTCGACGCGGTCGGTCAACAGCAGTACCTCGACGCCCTTCTTGCGGAACACCTCGAGGTGCGGGCTACCCAGCGCGGCGGCGCGGCTGTCGGCGGTGATGTAGTAGATCTTGTCCTGGCCCGCTTGCATGCGCGACACGTAGTCGGCGAGCGAGACCTTGGGCTCGGCGCCGTCCTCGTGGGTGGAGGCGAAGCGCAGCAGCTTGGCAATGCGCGCCTTGTTGGCGAAGTCTTCGCCGACGCCTTCTTTGAGCACCTGACCGAACTCGCGCCAGAAGGTCGCGTATTTGTCGGCGTCGTTGGCGGCCAAATCGTCCAGCAGGCCGAGCACCTTCTTCACGCAGCCGGCGCGGATCGCGTCGATGTCGCGGCTTTGCTGCAGGATCTCGCGCGACACGTTCAGCGGCAAATCGGCCGAATCGATCACGCCGCGCACGAAGCGCAGGTACATCGGCATCAGCTTGTTGGCGTCTTCCATGATGAACACGCGGCGCACGTACAGCTTGACGCCCTGCTTGCGCTCGCGGTCGTACAGGTCGAACGGCGCGCGCGACGGGATGTACAGGAGTTCGGTGTATTCCTGGCTGCCCTCGACGCGGGCGTGCGTCCACGCCAGCGGATCGCTGAAGTCGTGCGCGACATGCTTGTAGAACTCGCGGTACTGCTCGTCGCTGATCTCGCTCTTGCTGCGCGCCCACAGGGCGGACGCCTGGTTGACCGCCTCGTAGCCTTCGCCGGCGACTTCCTTGCCGTCCTCGTCGAAGCTCGCCGCCTTTTTCATCTCGATCGGCAAGGAGATATGGTCGGAGTAGGTGCGCACGATGCGACGCAGCGTCCAGTCGTCGAGGAACTCGTCCATGCCCTCTTTGAGGTGCAGCACGATCTCGGTGCCGCGCGCCGCACGCTCGACGGTCTCCAGCGTGTACTCGCCGTGCCCCTCGGACTCCCAGCGCACGCCCTCGCTCGCGGGCAGGCCGGCGCGGCGGGTAGTCAGCGTCACGCGGTCGGCGACGATGAACGCCGAGTAGAAGCCGACGCCGAACTGGCCGATCAGGTTGGCGTCCTTCTGCTCGTCACCGGTCAGCCGCTCGAAGAAGGCCTTGGTGCCGGACTTGGCGATGGTGCCGATATGCTCGATCACCTCGGCGCGGCTCATGCCGATGCCGTTGTCGGTGATGGTCAGCGTGCGCGCGGCCTTGTCCGCCTCGATGCGGATCGAAAGCGCCGGGTCGGACTCGAGCAGCGCCGGCTGCTCGATCGCCTCGAAGCGCAGCTTGTCGGCGGCGTCGGACGCGTTGGAGACCAGCTCGCGCAGGAAGATTTCCTTGTTCGAGTACAGCGAATGGATCATCAGCTGCAACAGCTGCTTGACTTCGGTCTGAAAGCCCAGTGTTTCCTTATTGCTCATATGCTCTGTTCGTCAGCGTTGGTCAAAAGATGCAAGCGAGATAGGGGCGGGTTCGGGCATTTCAATCCCCCCGCCGCACACAACAAGAAGGGCTGCCCGCGGGCAGCCCTTATTCCAGCCGGAACACGCGCCTAGCGCAGCGCGGCGGGCAGCGGGAAATGGACGGATTCCTCGACGCCGGCAAGCTCGCTCACCTCGGCCGCGCCGAAGCCGCGGATCGCGGCGATCACCTGCTCGACCAGCACCTCGGGGGCCGACGCGCCGGCGGTGACGCCGACCCGTGTCTTGCCCTCGAACCAGGCCGCGTCGAGCAAGGACGCGTTGTCGACCATGTACGCGTCAACGCCGCGCAGCGCGGCGACTTCGCGCAGGCGGTTGGAGTTGGAGCTGTTCGGCGAGCCGACCACCACCACCACGTCGCACTGCTGGGCGAGCACCTTCACCGCGTCCTGCCGGTTCTGCGTCGCGTAGCAGATGTCGTCCTTCTTCGGCGAGACGATGGCCGGGAAGCGCGCCTTGAGCGCGGCGATGATGTCGCGCGTCTCGTCGACCGACAGCGTAGTCTGGCTGACGAAGGCGAGCGCGTCCGGCCGTGCGACGACGAGCGTCGCCACGTCGGCAACCGACTCCACCAGGTGCACGCCGCCATCGACCTGCCCCATCGTCCCCTCGACCTCGGGGTGCCCCTTGTGGCCGATCATCACGATCTCCATCCCCGCCTCGTGCATGCGGCGCACCTCGACGTGCACCTTGGTCACCAGCGGACAGGTCGCGTCGAACACGGTCAGGCCGCGCGCCTCGGCCTCGTCGCGCACCGACTGCGGTACGCCGTGCGCCGAGTACACCAGCGTCGCGCCCGCTGGCACGTCGTCCAGCGACTCGATGAACACCGCGCCCTTGTCGCGCAGGCCGTCGACGACGAAGCGGTTGTGCACCACTTCGTGCCGCACGTAGATCGGTGCACCGTACTGTTCGAGCGCACGCTCGACGATGGCGATGGCGCGGTCGACGCCGGCGCAGAAGCCGCGCGGGTTCGCAAGCAGGATGGTCTTCGTCATCGGAGGGATTTCCGTCAAGAAAGGCCGGGGAATGCCCGGCCGTGGGTTCGTCAGTGCGGGTGCCTGAAACTGTCGATCACCATCAACGCGGCGCCGACGCAGATGAAGGAGTCGGCGAGGTTGAAGGCTGGGTAGTACCAGCTGTCGTAGTAATGGATCTGGATGAAGTCGATCACGTGCCCGTGCAGCATGCGGTCGATCACGTTGCCCAGCGCACCGCCGATGATGAAGGCGGCGGCGCAGTCCATCAGCGCCGAGAAGCGGCGCTGCAGGATCTGCCAGCCCAGGTAACCCGACACGCCGAAGGCGAGCAGCGTGAAGAACCACTTCTGCCAGCCGCCGGCATCGGCGAGGAAGCTGAACGCGGCGCCCGGGTTGTACAGCAGGGTGAAGTTGAAGTAGCCCGGGATCACCGGGCGCACCTCACCGTAGCTGTACGCGCCGTTGAACCACAGCTTGGTCAGCTGGTCGAGCACGATGATGGCGGCGGCAAGCGCGAACCAGACCCAACGCCGGTCCGCGCGGCCTTGCAGCGGGTGGGCCGCCTCAGGCATACCGCCTTACCTCGCCCTTGCCGTCCAGATTGTCGACGCAGCGGCCGCAGATATGGCCGTGGCCGGCGTGCTGGCCGACGTCGGCGCTGTAGTGCCAGCAGCGGTCGCACTTCTCGTGCGCGGACGCGCCGACCGTCAGCTTCGTCTCGTCACCGGCGGCGAGCGTCACGCGGGAGACGATGAACACGAACTTCAGGTCGTCCTCGATGCTGGCGAGCAGCGGATACAGCGTCTCGTCGGCGACGATGCTGAGCTCGGCCTGCAGCGACGAGCCGATCTGGTCGGCACCGCGCAAGGCTTCGATGTCCTTGTTCGCCTGCGCGCGCAGCGCGCGGATCGCCTCCCACTTGGCCGAAAGCGCCTCGGCCTCTTCGGCCGGCAGCTGCGGGAACTCGTGCCAGGTGTGGAACAGCGTCGACTCCTCGTCCGAGCCGGTGAGCACCGCCCACGCCTCGTCGGCGGTGAAGCACAGCACCGGCCCCAGCAGCAGCAGCAGGCTGCGCGTGATGTGATAGAGCGCGGTCTGCGCGCTGCGGCGGGCGCGGCTGTCGGCGCCGGTCGTGTACAGGCGGTCTTTCAGCACGTCGAGGTAGAACGCGCCCATCTCCTCGCCGCAGTAGCCGACGATTTCCTGCATCGCCTGGTGGAAGGCGTAGCGGGTGTAGCAGTCGCCGGCGACGCGCTCCTGCAGCTGGCTCGCCATCAGGATCGCGTAGCGGTCGAGTTCGAGCAGGTCGGCGAACGGCACCGCGTCGTTGATCGGGTCGAAGTCGGACAGGTTGGCCAGCAGGAAGCGCAGCGTGTTGCGCAGGCGGCGGTAGCTTTCGGTGACCCGCTTGAGGATCTCGTCGGAGATCGCCAGCTCGCCCGAGTAGTCGGTCGACGCGACCCACAGGCGCAGGATGTCGGCCCCCAAGCTGTCGTTGACCTTCTGCGGCGCGACCACGTTGCCCTTGGACTTGGACATCTTCATGCCCTTGCCGTCGACCACGAAGCCGTGCGTCAACAGCTGCTTGTACGGTGCGCGACCGATGGTCGCGCAGCCGGTCAGCAGCGAGCTCTGGAACCAGCCGCGATGCTGGTCGGAGCCCTCGAGGTAGAGGTCGGCCGGCCACGCGAGCTCCGGGCGCTGCTTGAGCACCGCGAAGTGGGTCGAACCCGAGTCGAACCACACGTCCAGCGTGTCGGTCAGCTTGCGGTAGTGCGCCGCCTCGTCGCCCAGCAGTTCCTTCGCGTCGAGGCTGAACCACGCCTCGATGCCCTGCTGCTCGATGCGCAGCGCGACTTCTTCCAAAAGCTGGCCCGAGCGCGGGTGCAGCTCGCCCGTCTCGCGGTGCACGAAGAAGGTCATCGGCACGCCCCAGTTGCGCTGGCGCGACACGCACCAGTCCGGGCGGCCGCCGATCATCGCCTCCAGGCGCGCGCGGCCCCAGGCTGGGAAGAACTCGGTCGCGTCGACCGCTTGGCGCGCGCGCTTACGCAGCGGCTCGCCATCCTTGCCCGGCTTGTCCATGCCGATGAACCACTGCGCGGTCGCGCGGAAGATGATCGGCGTCTTGTGGCGCCAGCAGTGCGGGTAGCTGTGGGTCAGCTTGACGTGCGCCAAGAGCACGCCCTTCTCTTCCAGCTTGGCAAGCACGGCCGGGTTGGCTTCCCACACGCTCATGCCGGCGAAGAACTCGGTGCCGGGCTTGTAGCGGCCATCGTCCATCACCGGGTTATCGATCGGCAGGTCGTACGCGCGGCCGACCTGGAAGTCCTCCAGGCCGTGTGCCGGCGCGGTATGCACGAGGCCGGTACCGGCGTCGGTGGTGACGTGGTCGCCGAGGATGAACCGCACTTCGCGTGCGTAGAACGGGTGGCTGAGGCGCAGCCCCTCCAGCGCCTCGCCGTTCGCCTCGCCGACGCACGGCGAGCCGTCGAAGCCGTAGCGCGCGAGCGCCGCCTCGGCGAGTTCCTTGGCCAGCACCAGCAGGCCGCGCGGCGTGCGGTACAGGCCGTAGACGAGCGTCGGGCTCAGCGCGACCGCCTGGTTGGCCGGCAGCGTCCACGGCGTAGTGGTCCAGATCACCGCCAGCGTGTTGTCGGCGTTGTCGATGCCGAACGCCTCGACAAGACGGGCCGCGTCAACGACCGGGAAGCCGACGTCGATCGCCGGAGACACCTTGTCCTCGTACTCGACTTCGGCCTCGGCCAGCGCCGAGCCGCACTCGATGCACCAGTGCACCGGCTTCTCACCCTTGAACAGGTAGCCGTTGTCGTTGATCTTGCCCAGCGTGCGGACGATGTCGGCTTCGGTCTTGAAGTCCATCGTCAGGTAGGGGTTGTCCCAGTCCCCCAGCACGCCCAGACGGATGAAGTCCTTCTTCTGGCGGGCGATCTGCTCTTTCGCGTACTCGCGGCACAGCTCGCGGAAACGCGCGGCGGGGATGTTCTTGCCGTGCAGCTTCTCGACCATCAGTTCGATCGGCAGGCCGTGGCAGTCCCAGCCCGGCACGTAGGGCGCGTCGAAGCCGGACAGCGTGCGCGAGCGAACGATGATGTCCTTGAGCACCTTGTTGACCGCGTGACCGATATGGATGTCGCCGTTGGCGTACGGCGGGCCGTCGTGCAGGATGAACTTCGGACGGCCAGCCGTCAGCTTGCGCAGCTTGTCGTAACGTTTCTCTTCCTGCCAGCGCTTGACCCAGCCGGGTTCGCGCTTGGCCAGATCGCCCCGCATCGGGAACGGGGTGTCCAGCAGGTTGACGGTCTTGCGGTAGTCGATGCTCATGCCTTCTCTCGCTGCAAACTGTTCAAATAGGTTCTGGCGCTGGCCGCGTCGCGTTCGATCTGGGCGACCAGCGCGGTGAGGTCATCATAGCGTGCTTCGTCACGCAGTTTCTTGAGGAAGCGCACGGTCAGGCGGCGTCCGTACAGGTCGCCGGAAAAGCCGAACAGGTGCGCTTCGAGCTTGTAGTCGGGGGTATCGCTGACGGTCGGGTTGCGCCCGAAACTGGCGACGCCGCCAAAACGGCCGAACGGGGTGTCGACTTCGACGACGAATACGCCCTCCAGCGCCGGACGGCGGTGCGGCAGGTGGATGTTGGCGGTCGGAAAGCCCAGCGTGCGCCCGAGCTTCTGCCCGTGCATCACGCGCCCGCTCAACTGGTACGGGTGGCCCAGCAGGTGGGCGGCCGCGTCTAGGTCGCCGGCGGCCAGGCATTCGCGTACCCGCGTGCTCGACGCGCGTTCGCCACGCGCGAGCACCGACGGCATCGCCTCGGTGACGAAATGCGGACAGGCCGACAGCAAGGCGAAGTCGCCGCCGCGGCGCGCGCCGAACTGGAAGTCGTCGCCGATCAGCAGGTAGCGCACCTTGAGTTCGCGCACCAGGATGTCGTCGATGAAGTCGGCCGCGCTCATCCGGGAGAACGCGTGGTTGAAACGGAAGACGAACACCCGGTCGACGAGGCCGCTCGCGCGCAAGGCGGCGAGCTTGTCGCGCAGGGTCGACAGACGCGCCGGCGGCTCGGTCCGGCTGAAGAATTCGCGCGGGTGCGGCTCGAAGGTCAGCACGGCCGTCGGCAGCGCACGCGCGTCGGCTTCGGCGCGCAGCCGCTCGAGCATGCTGCGGTGGCCGAGGTGGACACCGTCGAAGTTGCCGATGGTCAGCGCGCAGCCGTCCAGGCGGAATCGCCCCGGGTCGCCGAAGAAAACCTGCATTGCCGCCCTTTTATCAGAAAGTCTTCGATTGTAGCGGCGGCACGGCACGGGCGTCCACCCGCGAGGGAGCCGCCCTGAAACGGAAAAAGCCCTGCAATTGCAGGGCTTTCGCGTGAAGCAGGAACGGGCAGATTACTTCTGCTCGACCATCTGCTCCTTGACTGCGTTGATGGTGATGTCGACACGACGGTCGCCAGCCACGCACTCTTTCATTTCCTTCTGGGTCTTCAGCTTCTTGGCCTTGCACTCTTGGGTCAGGCCGTCGTCTGCCTTGCCCTTGCCCACGGCGGTCACTTTCTCAGCAGCCACGCCGTTGTCGACCAGGAAGGTCTTGACCGCGTCAGCACGCTCTTGCGACAGCTTCAGGTTGTACTTGTCGGAGCCGTAGAAGTCGGTGTAGCCGGCCAGCTCAACCGAGCGCAGCTTGTCGCCGTTGGCCTTCAGCTTCTCGACCAGCGGGCCCAGCTCTTCCTTGGCTTCCGGCTTCAGGGTTGCCTTGGCGAAGTTGAAGAACACGTCGGCGGACAGGGAGATCTTCTCCTGAACCAGCACCATCACCGGAGCGGCAACAGCCTTCACCGCTTCGCGGTCGCCGCACTGCACCACGCCGTCCTTCGCCTTGTCGAAGGACGAAGTACGCCAGCACTCGTTGTAGTTGTTGCGGACGATGGACTCGGAAGCCGGATCGTTCAGGTAGCCCGGGTAGGCCGCGAAAGCACTGGACGAAACCATCAGAGCAGCCAGCAGAGCGCTTACTTTCAGCTGTTTGATCATTATATTCCCTTTACTTATCAAATAAGACCGTGCGTCTGTGCCTGGGGTTGCCGAGCATTCTCGTCACGGCGCACCTGCAAAATAGCGCACATCATTCAATTTGCAAACGCTAGCCACTATATAAACACGTTTACATAGTGTCAACTCGCTTACAGGCCATACACCCGCCAGCATTGCTCAAAAGCAACACTAGTCTCCAATATTATCATTTTTGCATCACATGCAACGTCAAATAAGCCGAATGTCAAACATGAAGGCCGCGCCCCTGCCGGCGGCGCCAGCTCGTCTGGCAGCCCGCGCTGAAGTCGGCCAGTGCGCCGGCGGCGTCCGCCGCGCTTAGGTCCGCGCGGATCGCGAAGCTGTCGAAACCGACCTGGTGCAGGAAATGCAGCTGGTCGCGCTGCACGTCGCCGACGGCCCTGAGTTCGCCGGCAAAAGCGCGGCGTTCGCGCAACAGACGGCCGATGCTGTAGCCGCGCCCGTCGGTGAACGCCGGAAAATCGACCGCCAGCAAGGGCAGCGCCAGCACGTCTGCCGCCGCGGCCAGCGGGTCGTCGTCCGGCGCGAACCACACCGCGGTACGGCCTTGCGGCGCACGCTCGCCGGCCAGAAAACGCGCCAAGGGCAGGATCAGGTCGCCTGCCGGCAGCTCGCCCTCCCCTTCGCGCACCAGTTGCCACGCGTCTTCGACCGGGACGCCTTCCTTGACCAGGTTATGCATACGCAGCCTCCTTGAACGGGGTGATGCCGACGCGGCGGACGGTTTCAATGAAGCGCTCGCCCGCCAGGCGGTCGCGCACGTAGACGTCGAGGATGCGGCCGAACACCTCGGCGACCCGCTCCTGCGCGAACGAGGGACCGATCACCTTGCCCAGGCTTGCCTCGTTGCCCTGGCTGCCACCGAGCGTGATCTGGTACCACTCCTCGCCGTTCTTGTCGACGCCGAGCACGCCGATATGGCCGATATGGTGGTGGCCGCACGCGTTGATGCAGCCGGAGATGTTGCATTCGATCTCGCCCAGGTCGTGCAGGTAGTCCGCGTCTTCGAAGCGGCGCTGGATCGCCTCGGCCACCGGAATGGACTTGGCGTTGGCCAGCGCGCAGAAGTCGCCACCCGGGCAGCACACGATATCGGTCAACAGGCCGATGTTCGGCGTCGCAAAGCCCGCCTCGCGGGCCAGTTGCCACAATTCGAACAGGTCAGCCTCGCGCACGTCGGGCAGGATCAGGTTCTGCTCGTGCGACACGCGCAGCTCGCCGTAGCCGAAACGGTCGGCCCAGCTAGCGGCAGCGTCCATCTGCGCGGCGCTGATGTCGCCCGGCGGCACGCCGGTCTTCTTCAGCGACAGCGTGACCGAGCGGTAACCCGGCGCCTTGTGCGGCCGGGTGTTGCGGCCAACCCAGCGCGCGAACGCGGGCGACTCGGCCTGCGCGCGCACGAAGTCGGCCGGGTTCGGCTCGAGCGTATCGTACGCAGGGTCGACGAAGAACGACGCGTAGTGCGCGACGTCGGCGTCGGCGAGAGTGCCCGCGCCGTCCTTCAGGTGGCGCCACTCCTCGTCGACCTTGGCCGCGAAGCCCTCGACGGTCAGCGCCTTGACCAGGATCTTGATGCGCGCCTTGTACTTGTTGTCGCGCCGGCCGAAACGGTTGTAGACCCGCAACACCGCGTCCAGATAGGTCAGCAGGTGGCGCGCCGGCAGGAAGGCGCACACCTCCTCGCCGATGATGGGCGTGCGGCCGAGCCCGCCGCCGACTAGCACCCGGAAACCGGTCTCGCCCGCGTCGTTTTTCCTCAGCTGCAGGCCGATATCGTGCACCCAGGTCGCCGCGCGGTCTTCGGCGCTGCCCGACACCGCAATCTTGAACTTGCGCGGCAGGTAGGCGAACTCGGGGTGCAGCGTGCTCCACTGGCGGACGATCTCGCACCACGGGCGCGGGTCGGCCAGCTCGTCGGCGGCGACGCCGGCGAACGCGTCGGTGGTGGTATTGCGCACGCAGTTGCCCGAAGTCTGGATCGCGTGCATCTCGACTTCGGCAAGCTCGGCGAGAATGTCGGGCACCGTCTCCAGCGCCGGCCAGTTGAACTGGATGTTCTGCCGGGTGGTGAAATGCGCGTAGCCGCGGTCGTAGCGGCGGGCGATGTCGGCAAGCGTCCTCAGCTGGCCGCTCCTCAGGTGACCGTAGGGGATCGCGACGCGCAGCATCGGCGCGTGGCGCTGCACATACAGGCCGTTCATCAGGCGCAGCGGCCGGAACTCGTCTTCGCTGAGCTGCCCGGCCAGAAAGCGCTGCGTCTGGCCGCGGAATTGTTCGACGCGCTCGGCAACGACGCGGCGGTCGACTTCATCGTATCGGTACATGGTTTCTCCGTGTTTCCGGCTGGGTCAGCGCGGCGTGAGCGCCTTGACGTGCAGCCCGCACTCCCGCGACGCCGGGTTTTCCCACCACCAGCGCCCCGAGCGCACGTCCTCGCCCACCGAGATCGCGCGCGTGCAAGGCGCGCAGCCGATCGACGGGTAGTGGCGGTCGTGCAGCGCGTTGTAAGGCACCCCGTTTTCTTTCAGGTAGGCCCAGACTTCCGCCTCGCTCCAGTCGAACAACGGGTTGTACTTCATCAGCCCGTTGGTTTCGTCGAAGGCCGACTCGGGCAGCGCGTCGCGGGTGACCGACTGCGCGCGGCGCAGGCCGGTCAGCCACGCGGAATGTCCGGCTAGCGCGCGCTTGAGCGGCGCGAGCTTGCGCACCTCGCAGCAGCCCTTGCGCGCGTCGACGCTGTCGTAAAAGCCGTTGACCCCGCTGCGGGCGACCCACGCCTCGACGTCGGCGGCGTCCGGCGACAACACCCTGAGCGTGAAACCGGGGTAGTGCTCGCGCACGCGCTGCATCAGCGCGTAGGTCTCCTCCGGCAGGCGGCCGGTGTCGAGGCTGAACACGGCAAAGGGCAGCGCGTGGCGGGCGATCAGGTCGGTCAGCACCATGTCCTCGGCGCCGAGGCTGTTGGCGAAGGCGACCGACGCCTCTTCGCGCGCGATAGCCTTCAGGCGTGCGACGGTCTGTTCCAGCTTGTCCTGGGCGGGCATCGGGGTTCTCCTGGCGATGGTTGCCAGCATCCTACCCAATTGACTTATAATCCAGAAAGAATATCGTGTTAGATCTTAATTCCATCCGGTTTTATCTGGAGGCCGCATGAAACTGCAGCAACTGCGCTATTTGGTCGAGGTCGCCCGCCAGGGCCTCAACGTTTCGGAAGCCGCCGAGAAACTGCACACCTCGCAGCCGGGCATCTCCAAGCAGATCCGCCTGCTCGAGGACGAGCTGGGCATCCAGGTGTTCATCCGCAACGGCAAACGCGTGGTGTCGGTCTCGGAGCCGGGCAAGGAAGTGCTGAAGATCGCCGAGCGCATCCTGCGCGAGGCGCAGAACCTCAAGCGGGTCGGCGAAGAATTCTCGCGCGAATCCGAAGGCGCGCTGACCATCGCGACCACCCATACCCAGGCACGCTACGCGCTGCCGCAGGTGATCGCCGAATTCGTGCGCCGCCACCCCAAGGTCAGGCTGTCGCTCAAGCAGGGCAGCCCGACGCAGATCTGCGAGATGGTCGTCGCCGGCGAGGCCGACTTCGCGATCGCGACCGAGGGGATCGAGCTCTACAAGGAACTGGCGATGCTGCCCTGCTGCAAGTGGAACCGCAGCGTCGTCGTGCCGAACGGCCACCCGCTGTCGCTGCTGGACCGTCCGCTGACGCTCGCCGACATCGCCGCCTACCCGGTCATCACCTACGACTTCGCATTCGCCGGCCGCTCCAAGATCAACAAGGCGTTCGCCGAGGCCGGCCTCAGCCCCAACGTGGTGCTCACCGCGATCGACACCGACGTGATCAAGACCTACGTCGCGCTGGGTCTCGGCGTCGGCATCATCGCCAGCATGGCGTTCGAGCCCGAGCGCGACGACCAGCTGACCGCGATCGACGCCGCCCACCTGTTCCTGCCGTCGACCACCAAGATCGGCATCCGCAAGGACGCCTACCTGCGCGGCTTCGCGTACACCTTCATCGAGCTGTTCGCGCCGCACCTGCACCGGCGCGAGGTCGACGCCGCGCTGCTCGCGCACGACCCGCACGCCGACCACGACGACTGACGCGGCCGCCCCAACGACAAAGCCCCGCACTCGGCGGGGCTTGTTCATGGGCGGGACAGCTTACAGCGTCAGGCCGCCGGTCACCTCGATCGCGGCGCCGTTGATGTAGCTGGCTTCGTCGGACGCGAGGAAGGCGTAGACGTTGGCGATCTCTTCCGGAGCCGCCATGCGCTTCATCGGCACCTTCTCTTCCATCGCCTGGATCACCTTCTCCGGCATGGCCTTCAGGATGGGCGTGGCGACAAAACCCGGACACACCGCATTGGCGCGGATGCCCTTCTTGCCCAACTCCTTCGCCCAGGTCTTGACGAAGCCGATCACGCCGAACTTGGTCGCCGCGTAGTTGGTCTGGCCGAAGTTGCCATAGACGCCGACCACCGACGAGGCGTTCAGGATCACGCCGCCACCCTGCTCGATCATGGTGTCGACCACCGCCTTCGCGCAGTTGTAGACACCCTTCAGGTTGATGTCGATCACCTTGTCGAACTGGTCGTCGGTCATCTTGGAGAGCTGCGCGTCCATCACGATGCCCGCGTTGTTCACCAGCACGTCGATGCGGCCGTAGCGCGCCTTGAGGTCGGCGACCATGGCGGCGATCTGCGCCTTGTCGGTCACGTTGACCTGGTAGCCGACGGCTTCGGCACCCGACACCTTCAGCGACTCGACCACCGTGCTGACCGCCTCGATATTGAGGTCGCACACCGCGACGATCGCCCCTTCGCGGGCGAACTTCTCGGCGGTAGCCTTGCCGATGCCGCTGGCGGCGCCGGTGATGATCGATACTTTGCCTTTCAAACGCATGATTCTTCCTTTGTACACGGGTCCGGGAGGCCGGCGAAGCCGGCACCTTCCTGCCATCGCCCTTCGCGGCTTGCCGCGTGGTTTTTATCGTTATGGATACGCCTGGCTGCATTGCATTGCAGCATGAAATTGGCGCGTTGCAATATAGCTCATTGCATATTTACGGTAAAGCAAAGACTCCATACGCTTGGCGCGCATAAAAAAACCGCCGGCAAGCCGGCGGTTCCGATGAAACGGGTAAGGGCTTACTCGATGCCCTTGCTCTCGAGGTAGGCCTCGTAGTCGCCCATGTAATGGTCGAAGCCGCCCTTGCCGTCCAGCTCGATCACCTGGGTCGCCAGCGAGCTGACGAACTGGCGGTCATGCGATACGAAGATCAGGGTGCCCTTGTACTTCTCGAGCGCCATGTTCAAAGCCTCGATCGTTTCCATATCCATGTGGTTGGTCGGCTCGTCCATGATCATCACGTTCGGCTTGAGCAGGATCAGCTTGCCGTACAGCATGCGGCCCTTCTCGCCGCCGGAGAGCACGCGCACGGCCTTGTTCACGTCGTCGCTGCCGAACAGCAGGCGGCCCAGCGTACCGCGGATCACCTGCTCGTCGTCCCCCTCCTGGCCGCACTCGCGCATCCATTCGGTCAGCGTCTCGTCGGAATCGAAGTCCGCCTCATGGTCCTGCGCGAAGTAGCCGACCTTGGCCTTTTCCGCCCACTTGATGGTGCCCGAGTCGGCGCTCACGCCCTCGGCCCACGCCGGCTCGAACGCGCCGGCGAGCAGCTTGGCCAGCGTCGACTTGCCCGCGCCGTTGGGGCCGATGATCGCCAGGCGCTGGCCGGCTTCGAGGATGAAGCCCAGCTTCCTGAACAGCACCTTGTCGTCGTACGCCTTGCACAGGCCGTCGACCTCGACCGCCTGGCGGTGCAGCTTGAAGCGGTCGTCGGTCTCGAAGCGGATGAACGGGCTCTGCCGGCTGGACGGCTTGACGTCGACCATCTCGGCCTTGAGCTTGTCGACCTGCTTGAGGCGGCTGGTCGCCTGGCGTGCCTTCGACTTGTTCGCCGAGAAGCGGGCGACGAATTCCTGCAGGTCCTGGATGCGCTCCTTGGCCTTGGCATTGCTGGCCAACTGGCGTTCGCGCGCCTGGGTCGACGCGATCATGTAGTCGTCGTAGTTGCCCGGGTAGATGCGGATCGTGTTGTAGTCGAGGTCCGCCATGTGCGTACACACCTGGTTCAGGAAGTGGCGGTCGTGCGAGATGATGATCATCGTCGAGTTGCGCTCGTTCAGCACATTCTCGAGCCAGCGGATCGTGTTGATGTCCAGGTTGTTGGTCGGTTCGTCCAACAGCAGGATGTCCGGGTTGGAGAACAGCGCCTGCGCGAGCAGCACGCGCAGCTTCCAGCCGGGCGCGACCTCGCTCATCGGGCCGAAATGCTGCTCGAGCGGGATGCCGACCCCGAGCAGCAGCTCGCCCGCACGCGCTTCGGCGGTGTAGCCGTCGTACTCGGCGAACTTGGCCTCAAGCTCGGCCGCGTGCATGTAGTCGTCTTCGGTCGCTTCCGGGTTCGCGTAGATCGCGTCACGCTCGCTCATGGCCGCCCACATCTCGGCGTGGCCCATCAGCACGACGTCAATCACGCGCTGGTCTTCGTAGGCGAACTGGTCCTGACGCAGCTTGCCCAGACGCAGGCCGTTCTCGATCGCGACCTCGCCCGAGGTCTGTTCGAGATCGCCGCCAAGGATCTTCATGAAGGTCGACTTGCCAGAGCCGTTGGCACCGATCAGGCCGTAACGGTTGCCCTCGCCGAACTTGACCGAAACTTTCTCGAACAGCGGCTTCACGCCGAACTGCATGGTAATGTTGCTGGTAGTAATCACTTCAGGAATCCCCGGGCCGGTCGGCCGTAAGTCTTCGGAAAAACGGGAGATTCTACCATAGACGCGCGCGCTGCTGCAGTGTGGCAACACCGCTGTGCCGCTCTTTTGCCCGCTTCGCGAATTCCGCTACAATCTGAAGCCTTTGCCAATAAAAACGTAGGCCCAACTATGCTCACCGGTAGCCTGGTAGCTCTGGTCACCCCGATGTTCGAGGATGGCCGGGTAGATTTCGAAGCACTGAATCGCCTCGTCGACTTTCATATCGAAAACGGCACCGACGGCATCGTCGCGGTCGGCACCACCGGCGAATCCGCCACGCTAAGCGTCGACGAGCACCTCGCCGTCGTGCAGGCCGTCATCAAGCACGCCGCAGGCCGCATCCCGGTGATCGCCGGCACCGGCGCCAACAGCACCGCCGAGGCGATCGAACTGTCGCGCCACGCGCAGGAACTTGGCGCCGACATGACGCTGTCGGTCGTCCCCTACTACAACAAGCCGACCCAAAGCGGCATCTACCGGCATTACCGCGCGATCGCCGAGGCGGTCGACATCCCGCTGATCATGTACAACGTGCCGGGCCGCACCGTCGCCGACATGTGCAACGACACCGCGCTCAAGCTCGCCGAAATCCCGAACATCGTCGGCCTGAAAGACGCAACCGGTGACCTCGGCCGCGCCTGCGACCTGTTCCGCCGCGCGCCCGAGGGCTTCGCGCTGTACTCGGGCGACGACCCGACCGGCATGGCGTTCATGCTGTGCGGCGGCCACGGCGTGATTTCGGTCACCGCCAACGTCGCGCCCGCCGCGATGAGCCGCCTGTGCAAGGCTGCCATCGGCGGCCAGGTGCGCGAGGCGCGCGCGATCAACGACCCGCTGCAGGGCCTGCACAAGCACTTGTTCGTCGAACCGAACCCGATCCCCGCCAAGTGGGCGTTACACCGGATGGGGCTGATCCCCGCCGGCATCCGCCTGCCGCTCGAACCCATCGGCGAGGGCACCAAGCCCGTCGTCGAAACCGCCATGCAACAGGCCGGAGTGATCTGACCGATGAAAACCACCCGCAACACCACCCTGGCGGCGCTCTTGGCCGGCACGCTCGCCGCGTGCGGCAGCAACGCGCCGCTGGAGAAACCGCTCGACTACCAGTCCGACACCAAGGTCGACAAGAAGACCAGCCTGGAGATGCCGCCAGACCTGACCGCGCCGCAAATCCAGAACCGCTACCAGCTGCCGGACAGCGGCACCGCGTCGCTCAACGCGTACAGCAACAACGCGCCGCAGCCGAACACCGCAACCGTGGCCGCCGCCGGCAACAGCGCGCTGCTGGCCACCCCGACCAACGCGCGCATCGAGCGCGGCGGCACGCAGCGCTGGCTCGTGATCGACGGCAAGCAACCCGAACAGGTCTGGCCGCTGCTCAAGGCGTTCTGGCAGGACAACGGCTTCGTGATCAAGAGCGAAGAGCCCGATATCGGCCTGATGGAAACCGACTGGGCCGAAAACCGCGCCAAGCTGGGCATGGATCCGGTACGTCGCCTGCTCGAAGGCGTGGGTCTGGGCGGCGTGATGTCGACCCCCGAGCGCGACAAGTTCCGCATCCGCCTCGAGCGCACCGCCAACGGCACCGAGGTCTACTTCACCCACCGCGGGATGTACGAGACCTACGTCAACGAGGGCAAGAGCGAGACCAAGTGGCAGCCGCGCCCGGCCGACCCCGAGCTCGAGACCGAGTTCCTCGCCCGCTTCATGGTCCTCCTGGGCAGCAGCGAGGCGCAGGCCCAGGCGTCGGCCAAGGCCGCGCAGACCCAGGCGCCCGCCGTGCAGCGCGCCCGCGTCGAGGGCAATCAGGTCGTGGTCGACGACGACTTTGACCGCGCCTGGCGCCGGGTCGGCCTCGCGCTCGACCGCGTGGGCCTCTTGGTCACCGACCGCGACCGCTCGCAGGGCATCTACTACGTCAAGCCCGCCAAGGCCGACGCGCAAAGCAAGGCCGACGACAGCGGCTTCTGGCAGAGCCTCGCCTTCTGGCGCGACGGCAAGTCGGCCGCCCCCCAGCAGGACGAACAATACCGCATCATGCTCAAGAGCGACGCCAAGCGCACCGACATCTCGTTCCTCGACAAGGCCGGCCAGCCGCTGCCCGCCAAGATGGCCGAGCAGTTCGCCCGCAAGCTCGAAGAGCAATTGCGTTAAGCTGTAGCCCCACAACGGACACCCCCCGCTTCAAGCGGGGGTTTTTGTTTGCACGCAACACCGGCAAGCCAGCCGCCGCACGCGATAGACGCAAAAAAACCCGCCGCAGCGGGTTTTTTCACTATCGCAAAAGCGATTACTGAGCAGCGGAAGCGTCAGCAGCCGGAGCGGAAGCGTCAGCAGCCGGAGCGGATGCGTCAACCACAGCAGCGGAAGCCTCAACGGCCGGAGCCGAAGCCTCGACGGCCGGGGCGGAAGCTTCAGCCGGAGCAGCTTCTTCTTTCTTGCCACAAGCGGACAGAGCTACGGCCAGCAGGGCAGCAACGAGGAGCGACTGTTTCATTTTTGTATACCTTTGCGATAAGTGTAAAAACAAGACGTTAACTTCAGCCAGACCCCACCCGGGACCTGATCAGAATGCTTGTGAAGACGATTCTAGCACGAAAAAATTTTCTGGGAAGTGGAACTCTCCGGAAATTTTTCACTCTGAAGCGCCGCTGATACTGCAACGCAACACCCAGCCAGACCCACCTTCAAACGAAGCAAAATGATAGCCATGACTGGCCGCCACATCAAGCATCCGTTTGTATTATTGCGCCATCAATCTGCCCCCGGACGCCAGTAGCCGTCGAGGTAGCCCTGGTACAGGGCCTCCAGCATGTCATGCCCGGCCTGCACAGGCGCCAGACGACGCTGGTTGGCCAGTTGTTGCCACTCTACAACAGAGGGGTCGGCCCCCTCCAGCCGCTCGCCGTTGCAATACAGCACACCCCCGCCGTAAAGCAGCTGGGTCTTCGCATCCAGCACCACGCCGTGCGCCTCGACTGCCACGGCGAACGCGTCCTCGTCCAGTTCCTCGTCGGGCCCCTCATAAAACACGTGCGGCTTGGGCTCGGTCAGATAATGGCCGAGAAAATCGGCGACCGTCGAACGATCCCAGCGCACCTGCGAGAGCAGTTCGGCCACTTGGTCGACCATCGCGTCGGGAATGCGCGCCGGCTCCCGCTGCGGCATGAGTCCCGGGTCGGCGTAGCGCCCTTCAAGGCAGACCCTGTCCTGCAGGTAGACCAGGAACTCGGTCGCCAACTGCTGGGAGGTCGGTGCCCTGAAGCCGATCGAGTAGGTCATCCCCGGCTCAAGCGCGACGCCGTAGTGCGCGTAGCGCGGCGGCAGGTACAGCATGTCGCCGTGCTCAAGCACCCATTCCTCTTCGCAACGGAAGTCCTGCAGCACCTTGATCGGCTCGCCTTCGACAAAGCGCTCGTCGTCCTGCGCCGACACCTGCCAGCGCTTGCGCCCGCCCACCTGCAACAGGAACACGTCGTAGGAGTCGAAATGCGGGCCGACCGTGCCGCCCGGTGGCGCGTAGCTGATCATCAGGTCGTCCAGCCGCGCGTAGGGGATGAAGTTGAAACGCCACAGGATCTCGTCGACATGCGGCAGCAGCTGGTTAACCCCCTGCACCAAGAGCGTCCAGTCGGTATCGCCCAGCCGCTTGAAACGCCCGGCGCGGAAGGGGCCGCGCTCGAGGTGCCAGTGTCCGCCCTTCCATTCGATCAGCCGCGATTCGGCGTCCTCACGCCTGGCCAGTTCGCTGAGCATGGCGAAGTCGACCGGTGCGCCGACCTCGGTCAACGCGCCGCGGATCAGCAGCGGTTTCTTGTGCCAGTACTCGCACAGAAAGGTTTCGGCCGACATGCCGCCCAGCACGCCGATCCCGTTTGCCTCAAGGGTCATCACTCCTCCAATGGTTTACAATACCGGCTGGCGCCGTCAGAATCCGCGCCTCGCCAGGCAGTCCGCCCCGCGCGGCCCGCTGTCCCGACCACACCAGCACGAAAGCCAATTTCAATGCAAATCGCCAAAAACTCCGTCGTGACGCTCGAGTACGAGATGTTCGACACCGACAACAACCTGCTCGACAAGTCCGAAGAAGCGATCGCCTACCTGCATGGCGGGTACGACGGCATCTTCCCGCTGGTCGAAGAAGCGCTGCACGGCAAGTCGGTCGGCGACACCATCGACGTGCTGATGACCTCGGACGACGCGTTCGGCGACCCGGAAGAAGAACTGGTCCGCATCGAGCCGCTCGACGTGTTCCCGACCGACATCGAAGTCGGCATGATGTTCGAAGCCGACGATCCGGAAACCGGCGACGTGCTGCTGTTCCGCGTCACCGACATTGCCGACGGCAAGGCAGTGGTCGACGCCAACCACCCGCTGGCCGGCATGGCCATCCGCTTCAAGGCCAAGATCACCGACGTGCGCGCGGCGACCGCCGACGAAGTCGCCCACGGCCACGCCCACGGCGAACACGGCCACCATCACTGAGCGCGTCTTCCGACCGCAAAAAAGGCAGCCAGAGGGCTGCCTTTTTTCATGCGCGCTGGCCGACGGTCACCCGGTCGAGCCCGGCCAGATCCTGCAGCGTCTCGACCGCGGACAGCCCGGCCGCGGCAAACAGCGCGCGGCAGTCGTGTCCCTGGTCGAAACCGTGCTCGACCATCAGCCAGCCCCCCGCTGCCAGCCGCGCCGGCGCGCCGGCGGCGATCTCGCGCAGGCAGGCGAGCCCGTCGGCCCCGTCGGTCAGTGCGAGCGACGGCTCGAAGCGCACGTCGCCCTGCCCGAGATGCTGGTCGTCCGCCCGGATATACGGCGGGTTGGAAGCGATCAACGCGAAGCCAGTCTCCCCGCCCAAGGGCGCGTACCAGCTGCCTTGCAGGAAACCGACCGTTGCGCCCAGACGCTCGGCGTTGCCACGGGCGACAAAGAGCGCGTCGGCCGACAGGTCGACCGCGCCCACCTGCCACGCCGGCGCCTCCAGTGCCAGCGTCACCGCGATCGCGCCGCTGCCGGTACCGAGGTCGACCACCCGGCACGGCCGGCCCCGGTCGACGCGCGCCAGCGCGGTGTCGACCAATAGTTCGGTCTCCGGGCGCGGGATCAGTACCGCAGGCGACACTGCGAACACGCGGCCGTAGAACTCGCGCTCGCCCAACAGGTAGGCGATAGGCTCGCCCGCGCGCCTGCGCGCGGCAAGCGCCTCGAAGGCGGCCTGCGCGTGCCCGGGCAGGGTCTCGTCGTCGTGCGCGATCAGGCGCACCCGGTCGAAACCGGACGCGGCCATCATCAGCAGCCTCGCCTCCAACCTGGGCAGGCCGCAGCCGGCCATCAATTCGCGTATCGTCGGCATCACATCAGGAACAGGGTGGCGAGCCCGAGGAAAATGAAGAAACCGCCGGAGTCGGTAAACGCGGTAATCAGCACGCTGGAGCCGACCGCCGGGTCGCGCCCCGCGCGCTGCATCAGCACCGGAATCAGCACGCCGAGCGTCGCCGCCAGCACCAGGTTCAGCGTCATCGCCGCGGTCATCACCAGCCCCAGCGGGAAGCTGCCGTACAGCCACCAGGCGACCGAGCCGATCACCCCGCCCCACACCACGCCGTTGATCACGCTAACGCCCAGCTCCTTGCGCCACAGCCGCCACGCCTGCGCGACTTGCAGCTGCCCCATCGCCAGCGCGCGCACGATCATGGTGATGGTCTGGTTGCCCGAATTGCCGCCGATCCCGGCGACAATCGGCATCAGCGCAGCCAGCGCGACCAGGTGCTGGATCGCCCCCTCGAACACGCCGATCACCCGGCTGGCGAGAAAGGCGGTGCACAGGTTGATCGCCAGCCACGCCCAGCGGTTCTTCACCGAGTCGATCACCGGCGCGAACAGGTCTTCCTCTTCCTTCAGGCCGGCCAGGTTCAGCACTTCGCTGTCCGACTCCTCGCGGATCACGTCGACCATCTCGTCGACGGTCAGGCGGCCGATCAGCTTGCCGGCGTCGTCAACCACCGGCGCGGTGACAAGGTCGTAGCGCTCGAAGGCGAGTGCCGCTTTCTCCGCGTCGTCCTCCGGGTGGAAGGTCACCACGTCGGTCGCCATCACCTCGGACACTTCGGCGTCCGGGTCGGAGACAAGCAACTTCCTGATCGACAACACGCCTTTGAGCACTTCGTCGTCGTCGATCACGAAGATCTTGTCGGTATGGTGCGGCAGCTCGTCGAAGCGGCGCAGGTAACGCAGCACCACTTCGCAGGACACGTCGGCGCGGATGTTCACCAGCTCGAAGTCCATCAGCGCGCCGACCGTGCCCTCTTCGTAGGACAGCGCGGACTGCAGTTGCTCGCGTTCCTCGTCGTCCAGCGCGCCCATCACCTCGTAGACGACCTGGCGCGGCAGATCGGGCGCGAGGTCGGCCAGTTCGTCGGCGTCGAGCGTCTCGGCGGCGGCGACCAGCTCGTGCGCGTCCATCGACTCGATCAGCGTCTCGCGGACCGCGTCGGATACTTCGAGCAAGATCTCGCCGTCGTTTTCGCTCTTGACGAGCTCCCACACCAGCAGGCGTTCGTTGAGCGGCAGCGCCTCGAGGATGTAGGCGATATCGGCGGGGTGCAGCTGTTCGAGCTTCTGCTTGAGCTCGACGAGGTTCTGCTTGTGGACAAGGTCCTCGACCAGCGCATGCCTCGGCATGTCCTGGCGATGGACCAGCTCCTCGACCAGATGGTGGCGCTCGATCAGGCGCTGCACCTGGACAAGACTATCCTGCAGACGATCGGTGGTTTTCTTTTCGAGAACCGTCATGCACGTCTCCTGCCGCCGCGGCCGGCGGCGGATACGCGCACGGGTGTTTAGCGGCGGGTGGCTTGGGTCGGTTCGACCCGGGTCGTTGTCGTTATCGGATAACTGGGTAAGTCCATACGATTACCGCGCCCGTTTGCGCGGCAGGAACGAAGGAAAGCGGGGATTGTAGCATGGCCGGCGACGCGCCTTCCAGCGCGTGCCATGTCAGGGTATTTCCGCATAGCGCATCCTGCGCAGGATGATGTTGCTCTTGCGCTTGAGGCCGGACGCGTTGCGGTGCGCGTCGTAATAGCGCGGGTTGGGCACCATCGCGGCGAGCCTCGCCGCCTGCGGTGCGGACAGGCGTGCTGCGCTGCTCCTGAAGTAGTAACGGCTGGCCGCCTCGGCGCCGAACACGCCGTCGCCCCATTCGATCACGTTCAGGTAGATCTCGAAGATGCGCCGCTTGTCCATCACCGCCTCGAGCATCACCGTGATCACCGCCTCGTCGAGCTTGCGCCACGGCGTCTTCTTGCCCGACAGGAACAGGTTCTTCGCCAGTTGCTGGCTGATGGTCGAACCGCCGGCGACGATGCGCCCCTGCTTGAGGTTCTTCTCGAACGCAGCCTCGATGCCGTCCCAGTCGAAGCCCTCGTGGTCGACGAACTTGGCGTCCTCCGCGGCGACGATCGCGCGCTTGAGGTTGGGCGAGATCCGCTCGTACGGCACCCAGCGGTGCCTGAGTTCGGCATCGGGGTTTTCTTCCTGCAATCGGGCCAGTTGTGCGTCCATGAACGCGCTGGCGGTCGGATTGTTGCCGCGCCAGTACACCAGATGGCCGAAGATCCACAGGTAGTAGACAAGGATCAGCGCAAACAGCGCTGCCAGAAGCTTGAAAGCAAGGCGCATCAGAAGCAGACAGGTTGCGGCGTGAAAAAACCGGGCACGCCGCGGGCGCACCCGGCACGGGAGGTCAGGCCAGCACTTCCCTGAGCAGGTTGGTCACGGTGCGGGTCGGCGGCTGCACGCCGCGCCAGATGCGGAACGACTCGGCAGCCTGCTCGACCAGCATGCCCAGCCCGTCGGCCAGCATGCCTGCGTTCTCGGCTTGCGCACGCTGCAGGAAGGGGGTCAGCCCCTTGCTGTACACCATGTCGTAGGCCAGCGTGCGCGCGGAAAAGAGGCCGTGCGGGATAGGCGGCAACTCGCCGGACAGGCTGGTCGACGTGCCGTTGATCACGATGTCGAAGTGGCGGCCGGCCAGTTCGTCGTAGCCGACCGCCTCGACCTCGCCCTGGGCGGCAAAGTGGTGGGCGATCGCTTCGGCCTTGATCAGCGTGCGGTTGGCGATGGTCACCTGGGCCGGCCCTTCGGCAAGCAAAGGTCCCAGCACGCCTCTCACCGCGCCGCCGGCGCCGAGCACCAGCACGCGCTTGCCGCTAACCGGGATGTCCAGGTTGTCGACGATGTCGCGCACCAGGCCGACACCGTCGGTGTTGTCGCCGTACAGGCGGCCGTCCGGCAACAGCGCCAGCGTGTTGACTGCGTCGGCCATCCTTGCGCGCTCGCTCAGTTCGTCGGCCAGGCGGCGGGCATCGCCCTTGAACGGCAGGGTGACGTTCAGCCCCTTGCCGCCTTCGGCAAAGAAGGCACGCGCGGCCTCGGCAAACTGGCCAAGCCCGGCGAACAGCTTTTCGTAACGGATATCCTGCGCGCATTCGCGTGCGAACTCGGCGTGGATGAACGGGGACTGGCTATGGGCAACCGGGTTGCCCACGACGGCGTAGCGATCGGTCATGTCGGGGTCGTCTTGGGCGGCCAGAGCCGCCGGGTGGATGGGAATCGCGGACACTTTAGCGTCGCCGGGGGGCTCTCAGCAACCCATCGGCATGAGAACGCGCGTCAGGCCTGCTGCCAGGGCAGGCCGTGCGCCTGCCAGCCGTTCACGCCGCCGCGGTGGCCGGCACTATCGCGCTCGCCCTCGAAACCTTCGGCGATGTTGTACACACTGGCGTAACCGTTGGCCGCCAGCAGCCGGGCCGCGTCGTCCGAACGCGCGCCGGTCCGGCACAGCAGCAGTACCACCGCCTCGGGGTCGACCTGACGCTGCAACTGGGTGAGGAAGTCCGGATTGGGCAGCATGCCCGGCCAGGTCTTCCACTCGACACACACCGCGCCCGGCACGCCGCCGACAAATTGCCATTCGGCCGCCGAGCGCACGTCGACGAGGCGCGCCTCGGGCAAGGCCTGCAGCAAGGTCCACGCCTCCTGCGGCAACACGACGCCGGAATACGGCAGCGCAAATTCCTGCGCACGCTGGTGCGCCTTTTCAAGGATGGTGCCCACTTCGCTCATCGCCGGCTCCTCGCTCAGGGATCAAGATCAGACAGGATCGAGCATAGCGCGTCGGGCAGGCATGGCCAAGCCACACCAATGCACCACATTAGTGCACGTGCACCACAAAATTCACCATCAAGGTGCATGACTACCACATCAACAAGCCGTTTTACTTATGGCAGAATGGTGTCGGCACCAAAATGCAGCTGGCACGGTTCATGCTTTTTGTCAGGCATCGCAGTCCCCTCACCCGAATACGCTACGCTCTCAAGGAGACCATTATGGCGGTTGCAGACGTTTTGAAACTGATCGAAGAAAACGACGTCAAGTTCGTCGACCTGCGTTTCACCGACACCCTCGGTAAAGAGCAGCACGTGACCATCCCCGCGCACGTGCTGACCGAAGACGCCGAAGAGTGGTTCGAGCGTGGCCACGCGTTCGACGGCTCGTCGATCGCCGGCTGGAAGGGCATCCAGGCGTCCGACATGCTGCTGATCGCCGACCCGGCCTCCGCCAAGATCGACCCGTTCTTCGACGAGCCGACCGTATTCATGAGCTGCGACGTGATCGACCCGGCCGACGGCAAGGGCTACGACCGTTGCCCGCGCTCGATCGCCAAGCGCGCGGAAGCCTACCTGAAGGCCTCCGGCGTGGGTGACACCGCCTACTTCGGCCCGGAGCCGGAATTCTTCGTGTTCGACAGCGTGACCTGGGGCACCGACATGTCGGGCACCTTCGTCAAGATCAAGTCCGAAGAAGCAGCCTGGGCGTCCGCGCAGGAATTCGAAGGCGGCAACACCGGCCACCGCCCGGGCGTCAAGGGCGGCTACTTCCCGGTCCCGCCGGTCGACTCCGGCCAGGACCTGCGTTCGGCCATGGTGCTGCTGCTCGAAGAACTCGGCGTGCCGGTCGAAGTGCACCACCACGAAGTGGCCACCGCCGGCCAGATGGAAATCGGCACCAAGTTCAGCACGCTGACCCAGCGCGCCGACTGGACCCAGATCATGAAGTACGTGATCCAAAACGTCGCGCACAGCTACGGCAAGACCGCGACCTTCATGCCCAAGCCGATCGTCGGCGACAACGGCTCCGGCATGCACGTGCACCAGTCGATCTGGAAGGACGGCAAGAACCTGTTCGCCGGCGACGGCTACGCGGGCCTGTCTGACACCGCGCTCTACTACATCGGCGGCATCATCAAGCACGCCAAGGCCCTGAACGCGATCACCAACCCGGGCACCAACTCGTACAAGCGTCTGGTGCCGCACTACGAGGCACCGGTCAAGCTCGCGTACTCGGCGAAGAACCGTTCCGCTTCGATCCGCATCCCGCACGTGGCGAACCCGAAAGGCCGCCGCATCGAGGCGCGCTTCCCGGATCCGCTGTCCAACCCGTACCTGTGCTTCGCCGCGCTCCTGATGGCCGGCCTTGACGGCATCCAGAACAAGATCCACCCGGGCGACGCGGCCGACAAGAACCTGTACGACCTGCCGCCGGAAGAGGACAAGCTGATCCCGACCGTGTGCGCGTCGCTGGACGAGGCGCTGGCGGCACTGGACAAGGACCGCGAGTTCCTGACCCGTGGCGGCGTATTCTCCAACGAGTGGATCGACGCATTCATCGAGTTGAAGATGAAGGAAGTAAACCTGACCCGCATGACCACCCACCCGGTCGAGTTCGCGATGTACTACAGCCTGTAAGCACCCGCGCTAACGGCAACAACGGCAGCCTCGGCTGCCGTTTTTTCATGACGGGCGCCTCCGATTTCCTTATCATTTCGCCATGAACCGGCCACGCGTCATCTTCCAGTCTCTCACTGCCCTGCTGCTCGGCGTCGCCTGCGCCCACGCGGCGGCGACGACCATTTACAAGTTCGTCGACCAGGACGGGCATGTCACCTACAGCAACATCCCGGTGCGCGGCGCGCAGAAGATCGACGTGCGCGTGACGGGTACCCAGGGCGGTCAAGCCGCTCGCACGCCCCGCGCAAGCAGCCGCCCCCCCGTCCCGGCGCCGGGCAACTTCCCCAGCGTCTCGGCGAGCACCCAGCAACAGCGCGACAGCGGTCGCCGCCAGATCCTGCAGACCGAGCTTGCCAACGAACAGCAGGCGCTCGATGCGGCACGCCGCGCCCTGCTCGACGCGGAAGCCAAACGGCAGCCCGACCAGGGCAAGCTGCGTGCGCAGGTGCAGGACCGCGAGCGCAATGTGGCGGCGCTGCAAAAGGAGCTGGGCCAGTAGGGGCCATTGCTTGCACCAGATTGGTGCGTCGTGCATGCTGGCCTCTGCCCCGGGCAGGAGCGTTTCTTGCTAGCCAGGGCTGCAATACCCCCAGGGAGAGCCCATGCACGCGCCAAGCTACGAAGGACTCGAGCTTCTCGACACGCCGGTCCTCATCATCGAGGCCGACGGTCGCGTGGCCTACGCCAATCCGGCCAGCGAAAGCCTGTTCGGCGCCGGCCGCCGCGAGCTGAACCGGCACCGCCTGTACGACCTGTTCACCGACGCCCGCGCGCTCGAGCACGCGGTCGGCAACGCCTTCTCGCAGCAGGCGAGCTTCATCGAACACGACCTCGAGCTCACGCTGCGCAACGAGCAGACGCTGCCGATCGGGCTGACCGTCACCCCCATCCACGGCGCGCAGCGTGCGCTGATCGAGCTCAGGCTGATCGACCAGCAAAAGCGCATCGCCAACGAGGAGCGGCTGCTCTTGCAGCAGCACGCCAACCGCGAGCTGATCCGCAACCTCGCACACGAGATCAAGAACCCGCTGGGCGGCATCCGCGGCGCGGCGCAACTACTCGAGCACGAGCTCGCCGGCCGCGAAGAGCTGCTCGAATACACGCAGGTGATCCGCGAGGAGGCGTTGCGCCTGCAGTCGCTGGTCGACCGCATGCTCGCGCCGCAGCAGCGGCAGGTCTCGAGTGAAACCAATATCCACGAAATCCTCGAACGCGTACGCAGCGTCGTGCTCGCCGAGTTCCGCAGCGGCCTGTGCGTACGCCGCGACTACGACGTCAGCTTGCCGCAACTGGTCGCCGACAAGGAGCAGCTGATCCAGGTGGTGCTCAACCTGGTGCGCAATGCGGCGCAGGCGATGCACGGCCGCGGCAACATTCTCCTGAAGACGCGGATCTGCCGCCAGGTCACCCTCGCCCGCAGGCGCTACCCGCTGGCACTGAAATTGCAAGTGATCGACGACGGCCCCGGCATCCCCGAGGCGATCCGCGACCATGTGTTCTACCCCCTGGTCACCGGGCGCGCCGAAGGTACCGGGCTTGGCCTGACCCTCGCACAGGCCTTCGTGCACCAGCACGGGGGCGCCATCGAGTTCGACAGCCGGCCGGGCCACACCTGCTTCACCGTCACCCTGCCGTTCAGGCCGGACGACGGCGTGCAGCAGGCGACCAGACCATAAGAAACGAGGAGAGACCATGCTCAATCCGGTGTGGATCGTCGACGACGACAAGGCCATCCGCTGGGTGCTGGAAAAGGCGCTGACCCGCGCCGGCATCCGCTACACGAGCTTCAGTACCGCCGACGACGCGCTCAACGCGCTGTACGACCACACGCCGCAGACGGTGATCAGCGATATCCGCATGCCGGGTACCGACGGGCTGAAGTTCCTCGCCAAACTCAAGGCCGAGCACCCGGCGCTGCCAGTGATCGTGATGACGGCGCACGCCGACCTCGACTCGGCCGTCTCGGCGTTCCAGGGCGGTGCGTTCGAGTACCTGCCCAAGCCGTTTGACGTTGACCAGGCCGTCCAACTGATCGAGCGCGCGCTCGCCGAGTACGGGGACGCCGGCGACGACGCGCACGGCGAGGAGGCGCTGCCCGCGCTGCTGGGGCAGGCGCCGGCGATGCAGGACGTGTTCCGCGCCATCGGCCGCCTGTCGCAATCGAACGTGACGGTGCTGATCACCGGCGAATCGGGCACCGGCAAGGAGCGAGTCGCCGAGGCACTACACCGCCATTCGGTACGCGCGAGCCGGCCGTTCATCGCGATCAACACCGCCGCCATCCCGCGCGACCTGCTCGAATCCGAGCTGTTCGGCCACGAAAAGGGCGCGTTCACCGGCGCGGCGGCGACTCGGCGCGGTCGCTTCGAGGAGGCCGAAGGGGGCACGCTATTCCTCGACGAGATCGGCGACATGCCGACCGAACTGCAGACCCGCTTGCTGCGCGTGCTCTCCGACGGGCACTTCTACCGGGTCGGCGGGCATACCCCGATCCGCGCCAACGTGCGGGTGATCGCCGCGACGCACCAGAACCTCGAGGACCGCGTGCGGCAAGGCCAGTTCCGCGAAGACCTGTACCACCGCCTCAACGTCATCCGCTTGCGCCTGCCGCCGCTACGCGAGCGGCGCGAAGACATTCCCCTGCTGCTGCGCCACTTTCTCGCGCGCAGCGCCCTGCAACTGGGCGTCGACAGCAAGCGCCTGACCGATGGCGCGATGGCAGCCGTCTGCGACGCGCCCTTCCCCGGCAACGTGCGCGAACTGGAAAACCTGTGCCAGTGGCTGACCGTGATGGCGCCCGGGCAGACGGTCGACGTGAGCGACTTGCCGCCCGAGTTCCGCCAGGTCCAGGGCAGTAGCACCGCGCCGGTTGCCGCCGGCAGCGACTGGTGCGCACAGCTGTCTGCCGAGGTCGAGCAGAGGCTCGCCGCCGGCGAGACAGGCATCATCGACGAGCTGGTGCAGCGCTTCGAGCTGACCTGCATCCGCGCGGGTCTCGCGCACACCGGCGGGCGCCGCGTCGAGGCCGCCCAGTTGCTCGGCTGGGGACGCAACACCCTGACCCGCAAGATCCAGGAGCTCGGCCTCGAGCAGGGGAACGAGTAAGTACCGCCTTCACAGCCGCGCAGGCCGCACAAACAAAAAGCGCCCCAGTTTGGGGCGCTTTGGCTTGGGAGGCTTGCTTTACTTCTTGGCGGCCAGGCCGTTGTTGGCGATGTCGTCCAGCAGCAGGATCATGCCGACGGTGCGCGGTGCGAAGGTCTTGAGGTCCGCCGTCTCCTTGTTCAGGTCGTGCTCGTAGTCGGTTTCCACGCCCAGGCCGTCGATGGTCGGGATATGCTTGGACGTGAAGTTGCCGATGGTCACGCCGCCGCCGGACCACTCGACCACCTTGGCGCCGTACTGCTGCTTGATGATGTTCTTGTACGACTCGACCATGCGGGCCGCCTGCGGCGTCTTGGCCATTGCCGGCAGCGTCGAGAACGGGCCCTTCAGCTCGATGCGGGTGCCGCCGACGCTCGGGGTCGCGGCGATCTTCTTGATCGCGGAATCGATCTTCTGCATCAGCGCCGGGTCGTACGCGCGCACCTCGAACTTGGCCAGCGCGTCAGCCGGCACGCTGTTGCGCTTCTTGTTGCCGGTCTCGATCACGCCGAAGTTGATCGACACTTCGGGAATGAACTGGCCGTGGTCGCTCAGGCCGCGCTTTTTCAGCCCTTCGGCGGAGAACTGCGCCGGGTCTTTCGGCAGCGGCGAAGCGAGCTTCATGATGCGGGTAATCTGGTTGGCCAGTTCGACTGTCGCGCTGGCCGACGACTGCGGCGCGTTACCCGCGTGGCCGGTCACCCCGTGCACCTTGAGGTCGTAGTTGGCCGACCACTTGCGCTGGGTGGTCAGGCCCCAGTCCGGACGCGAGGTGTCGACGGACAGCGTCAGGTCGGCCTGCTTGGAGAGTTCCTCGAGCAGTTGCTCCTCGAGGTCGGAGCCGACTTCCTCTTCGCCGTCGAAGTAGAAGATCATCTCGCCGTAGTTCTTGTAACCCAGTTTTTCCAGGCTCTCAGCGAAATGCAGCAACTGGGCGACGGACGCCTTGCTGTCGCCGACGCCCGGACCCTTGGCGATGCCGGTCTTGGCATCGAAGCTGTACGGCTGCTTGGCCAGGCTGCCGACCGGCTGCACGGTGTCGGTGTGGCCGAGGATCAGGACGCGCTGTTTGCCCTCGCCCTTCTTGCGGGCGATCACGTGGGTGCTGCTGTCGTTCTCGCGGAAGCTCACGGTGTAGCCCAGCGGCTCGAACTTGGCCTTCAGCCACTCGGCCATCTTGCGGCTGCCCGCCTTGTCGCCGGTCGGCGACTCGATCTCGGTGATCGTCTTGTGGTCCTGGACAAATGCCGGGAACTGGCCTTCGACCGTCGCCTTGACCTTGGCTGCGTCGAGCGGCGCGGCAAAGGCGGACATGGAAAGGGCAGCCAGGCAGGCTGCCGTCAGCGGTGCGACACGAAGGTAAGACATGGAATGCCTCCAGTTTGCTTGGAAATCGGGTGCGGCAAGCTTAGCCTTCCCTAGCAAATACATTCCATTATTATTTTATGATTATTTGATTTTCGACAAAAACCGTGTGGCTATGCCGGAAAATATCGTCTCGCGGTAGTCCGCTGAATGAGCCGAAGGATTTTTTCGCGCGCACACAAAGCAAAACCCCCGACTGATTGATTCAGTCGGGGGTCTGCGGATGGGGCGTCTGGCGGTGTCCTACTTTCACATGGCGAATGCCACACTATCATCGGCGCTAAGATGTTTCACGGTCCTGTTCGGGATGGGAAGGCGTGGGACCACCTCGCTATGGCCACCAGACATTAACTTGTCAAATTACAGAAGCCGAATCGTGGAACCTCCACGACGGTAGAATCTTGTATCGCGTA
>NZ_JAAGAA010000015.1 GCF_010435965.1 Crenobacter caeni | reverse complement strand
TGTTGATCGCCATCAGCACCTTGCGCCCCTTGTCGTGCGCGTAGCGGATGCCGGCGGCGGCGGATTTTTCGTCGAAGTTGAGCCCGGCGAAGTTGCGGGCGTTGGTCTCGTTCTTGAGCCCCATGTATACCGCGTCGGCGCCGTGGTCGATCGCGGTTTTCAGGGCGGGCAGGCTGCCGGCGGGGCAGACCAGTTCGGGCAGGGTCGACATATTCTCAGGCCACCACTCGAATATCGAAAAGCAGTCGGCAGACCAACCTAATTTGCGCAGATGACATATCGTGTAATATAAAAATATTATTTCATGAATATCAATCTTCAACGAATGATCAATCCCTCATGAAACTACCTTCAATCAGTCAGTCCACGTTCAACCGCGTACACTGCAACCTGAACCCGACTATTCAAGCCAAGCTTCTTCAACACATTCTGAACGTGTATCTTGACAGTGCTGTCTGCAAGATTAAGGCATAGCGCAATTTCTTTATTGCTCTTTCCTTGAACAAGAAAGCGAACAATTTCACGTTCGCGCGTCGTCAGTTTTTCATAGTCAGCGGGGATTGGTGCCTGCCGATTATTTCCTTCCCTGACACAATCTACAAGCTTTGCAGTCATCGCAGGAGAAACAACAGACTGTCCAGAATTAACCTGCTCTATAGCAGAAGCAAGATCTGCACTTTCGATGTTTTTCAGGAGAAATCCACGAGCACCTTCACGCAGTGCCTGAGCCAATTCATCACTCTCTTCCGAGACGGTAAGAATAATAACTTTGATGTCAGGAAACTCTGCGATAATCAACCTGAGTGTATCCAGGCCGGAAAGGCCGGGCATGTTTAAATCAAGCAGAACGACATCAGGATTTAGCTTTCTCGTCAGCTTGAGACCTTCCCCGCCATCAGAGGCTTCACCGACCACTTCGAAGTGATCCTGCTTCTGCAAAAGCAGCCTCAATCCAGATCTAAACAGATTATGGTCATCAACCAATAGAATTCTAATCGGCATGTTTTCTCTCTTATTCTACGCGGCTTTACGAAGACGCTTACTCAGGATCAATCTGATCTTGGTCCCCATCCCCGGGCTTGTTTTGAACTCCAACTGCGCCCCTATCCTTTCAGCACGTTCCCTCATGATGTGCAAGCCGATGTGACCTTCACCCCGGGCATCGACCTCCGCCAGATCAAAGCCAGAACCATCATCAGTCACTTCTATTTGAAAATCTGGACTATTTAAAACATTAATACTTACGCTGCGGGCATTCGCGTGTTTTCTAATGTTTGAAAGCGACTCTTGCACAATGAAGAGTAGTTGCAGCTGCTGTTCAGGCGGCAACGGGGCTCCCCCCGCATCCTCCACAAAAAAAGAAACCGAAATGCCGGTCTGACGCGAGAAGCGATCTGCAGCCTCCCTTATTCCCTCAAACAACTCTCCAGGACCCAGCTTGCTGCGGAAATTCAACAAAAGCTCTCTGACATCCTGATAACTCTCATCAATCCCACCCGAAATCAACTCTACAATTTCTTCGACTTCGGCATGATCACCTACATTCCGTGCTCGTTTCAAAAGATCTACTTGCATCTTCAGGAAATTGAGACCCTGCGCGATGGAATCATGCAGCCCCTGTGCTAACAAATTCCGTTCTTGAGCAACTGCCATTTCGCGGGCACGCGCTGAAAGTCGCCTGTTTTCCAACGCGACACCAAGATGTTGACCCAGCAGGGAGAGCACTTGCGCCTCCGCAGCACTGAGATTGCGTTCTTTAGAAAAGAGAAGCGTGAATTCACCAAGCGATTGATCTAAACACGCAATTCTGAATGCTGCTAGAGAAACAAAACCACTCTTTGAACATGGCAACTTATTATTAGAATAATTCAGATTCTGAATAATAATCTTGTTCTGGAAGGTAGCATGACCACAATGACAAGCATTTACATGAGTGCACTGCTCAGCGCCAATCTGATCTTGTGGAAGTCCTTCAGAAACAACCAAATGCAGACGATCGCTTCGGCCATCCAAAACCCTTAAGCTACCACCTTGCGCATTGAAGTGTCGCATCACCTTGCCAAGGAAACCACTGCAAAGTGTCTCAATTTCTGCAGGTTGATTCAGAAAAACAAGGACATCGTAAAGAGTTGTTAACTCATGGTTCTGCCTTTCCATTCGCGCCGTTTTATCTGCTACCCGAGCTTCCAGGTCTCGATACAGGCTCTCTAGTTCGTCAGCCATTGCATTGAAACCTTGCATCAAACCACCAAACTCATCCCGACTATCGATAGGCAATCTAACTGTAAAATCATGGCTTGCCATTCTATGCACGCCATTCTGAAGTCTACCCAAAGGAAGAATTATCCATAGATACAGCAAGTATGCAATAGCAAGCGCCCCCAAACATACTGTCAACGCCAGCACGCCTTGGGAAAATCTAAGAAGATTGCTTTTCTGCTCGTTCGCTCGCTCAATCATCGAAACAAGCAAATTTGTTTGCGTTATAAAATCAGGCAGCAAAGCATAATATATTTTGCTACGATTCTCGATGTCTTTCGAATATATTGCCGGAACCATCTTATTACGCCAATGATCTGCGACTTTCAAAAACTGTTTTCTTACATCTGAATCATTAGGAATAAATAAAGGTCTACTTGGATCACCAGAAAGCAATCTATCGAGGAGTCTATTCTGTTCTTGAACTGCTTTATCTACATCAGATTGGTCAATGCCCTCTTCGCGATCCAGCTTAATCTGCACTAGATTAGCCCGCATTCGTAAGCTTCCTGCATCGTTAATAGCAGCACCAGCACCCTCGAGTTGCCATGAGAGCCACAGCGTCCCAACGATCATGGACATGATGACAATCAGTCCACCAATGTTGAGTGCCAGAATTCTGGTTGAAAGGCGGTGCCTCCAAACAAATTTTTCCTTGCCCATCAGTATCTATCACCAACTATTCATACATTTTGTGCACATTTGACCAGATGTGCCGTTACGAGCAGAATGACCCCATCCGTCATAGAGTGCAAGCCAATTTTGGTACAATAGGACACACCAAAGGCAAGAAAGCATCTGAACGCGGCGCATATCCAAGCAGCGCGCCAGAATCCAGATCAAAATACCAGCCATGCAAAGTCAGATTTCCTGCGGACTTTGCTGCCTTCACCCAAGGAAAAGTCTCCAGATTCTTTAGAGACACCAAAATTGATGCAAGCTCACAAGCTCTCCGTTGTTCCAGCAGCGAAGCGCCTTGCATCGTAGACATCACGCGCGCGCGCGCAGGCTCTGCGATTGACATCCATTTACCTATGAAATCATCTTCACGCGATGTGTTAATGTCCTGTTCAACAAGTGCGCGAATGCCCCCGCATTGCGCATGACCAAGAACAATAATACGTGAGACCTTCAAAGACTCGACTGCAAACTGGATGGCCGCTGACACACCGTGATGACTTCTGGCCGAACCACAAGGCGGCACCAGACTTGCAACAATGCGGACAGTAAAAATATCTCCCGGATCACAACCAAGTAGTAAAGCGGGATCTACCCTAGAGTCGCAACACCCAATCAACAAGGTACCTGGACGTTGTCCATGCTTAAGATCATTGAACAATCCTGGAGAATCTTCAAAATAGTGGCTCTGAAATTTTTCGAACCCATGAATAAACCGCTCAATGTCATGCATGCGCAACCACTTTCCTAACCACCAGTCTGGGCCATAAAGCGCACAACCTTATCAGGTTGCGTATTGAAATAATGACGTTCTGGCTTTTCTGAAATTGCCGAGAGAATTTCCGATTCAATCGCGGAATCACTTGCACCATCTCGCAGCATAGTGCCAAGCGGAACACTGTCTTCGTGCCCAAGGCACAAATATAATGTTCCATCTGCACCTAAGCGAACCCGATTGCAACGTTCGCAGAAATGTTGTGAACGTGGAGTGATGACACCAAAATTCACCAAACCATCCCCCCTAGACCAGTAACGGGCAGGACCGGCCCCTGCGTCATCCAAATGGGGTAGCAACCCGTATTTTCTGGCCAGACTTGCCCCAAGTTGGGTAACATCGACATATCCGGCAGCACGCCCGGTATCTCCAACTGGCATAGTCTCTATCAGCCTTAGAACAAATCCATTATTCAACGAATAGTCAAATAGGGTGTGAAGTGTTTCTACATTTACACCAGACTGAACGACACAGTTAAGTTTTATAGGCTTAAACCCGACTGACTTAGCCACATCAAGGCCTGCCAAAACATCTTCTAGGCAATCACGCCCTGTGATGCTTGCAAAGCAAGCCTTATCAAGGGTATCTAAACTGACATTGAGGCGACGAATTCCTGCACTGTAAAGTGCCTGGGCTTGACCCGAAAGTCGAGTAGCATTAGTCGAGAGTGACAAATCCTCAACCCCATCCAAAGACGAAACCATAGCCGCGAAATCGGCGATTCCTTTTCTGGTCAGTGGTTCTCCTCCGGTCAGTCTGATCTTAGCAATGCCAAGCGATACAAACACACCAACAAGTCTTGCCATTTCTTCATGAGAAAGCCAGTGTGCAGGTTCTTCAAAGCTTTTGAACCCCTTAGGCAAACAGTAACTACAGCGCAAATCACATCGATCTGTCACAGACACCCGTAAATAGTTGATCTGCCGTCCAAAACCATCGATCAGCCTTTTTTTATTTGACATTTAATCGCCCGCATTCATTCAAAATATTCCTGCTCATAGGAGCGGACTACTCTTCCAATTCCCGGTAGCAAACAGGTGACGCAACAGTCACTGCATCGCTACTACCTTCATTTGAGAGTTTGGCAAGTGATGCTTCGACGAGGGCATTCGCGAGTGCCGTAGCTTCTTCTGCAGCATCACAACCCTGTCGCTTGCGCAAACCAATATTTGTCAACACCAAATGCTCATCCGGGACGATACCGACCTGACCAAGACAGGCTGCCACGCAGGAGAGTTCACACCCATCCAGGGCAAGAATGGGCAATCCCGACCTAGCCAGTCGGACTAGCGATGGCACACCGCCACCAACGCCACTAATGCATGACATCCGCGCCCGGCCACTCCGATCAAGATCAAGTGCGATGTTGTTGCACAACTGAGCCACATTTGAACAGCCGCTGCAGGCATAGACCAAAGGAACGACGCGCCGATCCGGGTGCCCAGTCATACATCTCTCCTGCCTTGAAGACATCACACAATGGATGTTGGCATGATCATGTCTTGCCGCTTGCATGACTATTGCCCGATGGAACTAATCACTTTGGCACGACGCCCGCTTCTAGGGAACTTCCAGAAACCTCCCGTTCTGGCTTGATCTGACAGCTCGCTAACCGAGATGCCCTGATGAAGAGCCTGTTCGCCGCTGGAAAACGTGAAAGCAAGCTGTCCAAGCTGGGTGATCCGTTGGAGTCGCTGGGCCGCCATGTCGACTTTGCCGCGTTAGCGACCAGCGTCGACCGGGCATTGCCGAGGCCGCACCGCTACTTTGGCGGTCGGCCGCCGTACCCAACCGAGTTGATGATCCGCCTGCTCGTGATCCAGCAGCTGTTCAACCTGTCCGATGCCCAGCTTGAATTCCAAGTGCTCGACCGCGCCAGCTTCCAGCGTTTCCTCGGCATCCGCGACAGCGGCACGGTGCCCGACCGCAATACGGTGTGGGCCTTCCGTGAGCGCCTGGTGCAGGCGGGCTTGGGTGCAAGCTTGTTCGACGAAGTGAACCGCCAACTGCAGGCCGAAGGCTACCTCGCCCGTTGTGGCCAGATCATCGACGCCACCCTGGTGCCGGTGCCGACCCAGCGCAACGGCCGGACCGAGAACGCACAGATCAAGCAGGGTGAAACGCCGGAGGACTGGTCGGCCAAGAAGCGGGCGCACAAGGATGTCGACGCCCGCTAGACCGAGAAGCATGGCAAGCAGACCTTTGGCTACAAGTTATCGGTGTCGACCGACTGCCGCTACAAGCTGATCCGCACCGTGCATGTCAGCCCGGCCAACGAAGGCGACCAGCCCCATCTGTTGAACGTGCTCGACCGGAACAATACCAGCCGTGACCTGTACGCCGACCGCGGCTACACCGCGCGGGAGGTCCTCAAAGCGGACGGCTGGCGGCAACACATCCAACGCCGAGCCAAGCCGAAACAGGCACTCTCCGAAACGCAGGCCGGTCGTAACCGGCGCATCGCCAGGATCCGTGCACGTGGTGAGCATCCGTTTGCGGGTCTGCGTGCGCTGGGTGGCAAGTTCCTGCGCAGCGTCGGCTTGGCACGGGCGAACTTGCAGTTGCATCTCAAGGTGCTGACCTACAACCTGAAGCGGATGTGCTGGCTGAAAAACAACGGGGTGGCCGCCTTCTGACGCTCGGAGTGCGTCCGGAGTCCGCGAAATGCGGGCTTCGGAGGCAAAAACAGCAGGATCAGCAACGCCAGTTGCGCCAATCTGCGGAAAATTTGCTCAGCAAGAGGACTTGCTCACTTGGAGGCAGGTTTCTGGAAGTCCCCTCAAGCAGGGCAGCCGACGGACTGCCTCGAGACTTTATAGACCGGCATCCGACCGGCCAGAGACTCAGCCGGCTGACCGCAAGGCGACGAGCCGCGCCAGAGCCTCGGGGCTGGCGATGCTCTCCAGCCGGGCCACCAGCCTTTCGGCCTCGGTAAAATCGGTGCAAGGCTGCCCGCCTGGCCAGAAGGCGGCAAGGATCTGGGTATCGAGGAAGTCCTCGAACCGGTAGATCAGGCTATCCTGCAACTGGTACCAGGCAATGACCCGGTGCAGGTAGAGACCGCCGTGTGCCGGCTTGCCGGTGGTGAACCAGTGCGCGGCCGTCAGATCGCCCGACAGTATCGACCAGTGGCAATGAAACACCAGGGAGCCGACCATCATGCCCTGGATCGCCCGGAACATGTCGAGGATAGACTCCCGTCCTTCGGTCCTTCCACCAAAGGGCTCGCCGGAAAAGTCGAGCACACAGTGTGGGTGCATCATGCGGCGCATGGTGTCCCAGTCGCAGGCGGAAAAGGCGCGGTAACAATCGATTATATGGCTTGCTTCGGCTTTAATCGCCTGAAGGCTAGGCTTCCCCTTTCCCAGGACGCAGTTACCCCACGCGCACCGTGAGAGACCTGCCCAACTACGTGAAGCGGTTGAGAAATGCTACGCGAATCTGTAACTCTACCACCTGACGTTCAAACGTTCGCGCATGACGCGCTCACCCTGCCGCTTGAAGCAGCGTATCTTCGTTTCGACCAAGCTACGCCCGTGGTAGACACTCCAGCGCTTCCAGATCGTTTCGCCTAGCCTGCGGGTAACACGTAGAATTATGTTCCGCGCCCTGGCGCCCGAATCATCCTCCTTCCACAGTCGGCCATTCTTGCGAACCGGGATGATTGCTTCGGCATGGCGTGCCACAATAGCCGCGTGGCAGGCTTTGGTGTCGTACGCGCCGTCGGCGCTGACGCTCACAATCGCCTCGTCAGATGGAATCTGCTTGAGTAGCGCTGGCAACATCGGAGGTGTCACCCACGCCATTGCCGGCCACTTCGATCGCGCGGATCTCCAGCGTGTCTGCATCGATCCCCAGTGCACTTTGCGCCACTGGCGCCGGTATTCGACACCATGTTTCTTACGCTTCCACTCGCCTTCGCCGAGAAATTGGATACCCCTGCGATACCACCACATCTGGTGAACAACTGTTTCTCCACCTATTTGGCGCACTCGGCCAGTTCGAGCGAAACCGGACCCGAGAGCGCCCCAGAGCCGCGCAGGAATCGGCGACTGCGCGCGAGCGCAGAGATGGGCGCAGGCCGCTGGTGACAGCCGACAAGTTACCCAAACCCTCGCGGGCAAGGGTAAGTTTCCAGATACGTTTAAACAGATGATCGTAGGGGATGCGACAGGTAGGCCAGTTACGGTACGCGTGGCGTAACTGCATCTAGGTAAAGGGAAAACATAGCCTTCAGTCGATTTGTTCAACAAAGCCGTATCTGGCACGCCTGATCGAGCGAGAAATCTATCGTTCACAATCGACTTTACCAACAATGCCGCGCTGGATCGTATTTGTTCAGCGCGCCAATCATGCCATTAGTATATTTTTCGTATTCGTGGCATCAAGCTGTTTTTATTGGCGAATCTTATTTTTTGAATTCGCCAATAAAAAACTTAATGATATCAATCAACGTTTTTGCATATTTTGGTTGTTTACATTGGATGTAAATTTCAAGATGAATTTTTCTGTATGCGCATATGGCATTTTATGCCCAATTTGGGTTGTTGCTACCATCGCAAGCCAGCATGGTCTTTCTGTCCGCTAAACCGTGGCAGTCACCCATCGACAGAACCAAATTACCCAACGGGGGGCACTTCCCGGATGACACCCATAAGAGGCTGAAATGAACAGACTGTTGCTCCCCTTGGCCGCCGGATGCAGAACCACAATACAGCAGGCATTTTGCCTGCTACTGTTCACGCTTGCGTTTGCCGTTCCCTCCGTTGCGATCGCTGCCCCTCCTACCGCCAATCCCGTCACGGCTACCGTTGCCGCCAACAGCAGTAACAACGAGATCACGGCCAACCTCAGCGGCGATCCCGCCACCAGCGTCGCGATAACCAGCGCTGCCAGCCATGGCACCGCCACGGCAGTTGGCACCCGCATTACCTACACCCCGACTGCCGGCTATTCCGGTTCAGACAGCTTTACCTATACCGCAACCAATGCCGACGGCACTTCCAGCCCGGCCACCGTCAGCATCACCGTCACTGCGCCCACTCTGAACCTCACCCCATCCACACTAAGCAGAGGCACCGTCGGTACCGCTTACAGCGCCACTTTCAGCGCCAGCGCTGGCGCCGCGCCATACAGTTACTCCATCACCACAGGCAGTCTGCCGGGCGGTCTGAGCCTGGACCCTGCTACCGGCGAGATCAGTGGCACACCAACTGGCGATGGCACCAGTAACTTTACGGTGACGGTTACGGACACCTACAACGCCACCGGCTCCAGAGCCTACTCATTAGTCATTGGCGTTCAGCCAGTCACCGCTGGTGACGTCACCGCTACCGTCACCGCCAACAGCAATAACAACCCGATCACGCTGAATCTCGGTGGCGGAACCGCCACCCACGTCCACATTGCCACCAGCGCCAGCCACGGCACCGCGACGGCAAGTGGCACCAGCATCACCTACACCCCGACTGCCGGTTATTCCGGATCAGACAGCTTTACCTATGGCGCAACCAATGCGGCCGGCACCTCCCGCCCGGCCACCGTTAACATCACCGTCAGTGCCCCCACTCTGAGCCTGACCCCATCCACATTGAGCGATGGCAATGTCGGCACCGCCTACAGCGCCATTTTCAGCGCCAGCGCTGGCACGGCGCCATACAGCTACGCCATCACCGCTGGCAGCCTGCCGGCCGGTCTGAGCCTGAATGCTGCAACTGGCGAGCTCAGTGGCATACCAACTGGCGATGGCACCAGTCACTTTAGCGTGACCGCTACGGACGCCAACAACGCCACCGGCTCCAGCGATTACGCATTAGTCATAGGCGTTCAGCCGCCCACTGCTGTTGACGTAAACGCCACCGTCAACGCCAACAGCAGTAACAACGAGATCACGCTGAACCTCGGCAACGCTACCACCAGCGTCGCCGTAGCCCGGGCGCCCAGCCATGGCACTGCCGTGGCAAGAGGAACCAACATCACCTATACCCCGACTGCCGGTTATTCCGGAGCGGACAGTTTCACCTACACCGTGACCAGTGCTGGCGGCACCTCCAGCCCGGCCACCGTCACCATTACCGTTCGGGCTGTTCCTGACCCGTCGAAGGATGCGGAAGTGATCGGCCTCATCAATGCGCAGAGCCGTGCCGCCGAGCGTTTTGCCAGCACCCAGATGGCCAACTTCAACCGTCGCCTTGAGCGGCTGCACCAGAACACCTGCAACGCCAGTTCCTTCGGTATTAACCTCAGCGTCAGAGGCACGACCATTCCGGTTTTCGAGCTCGCTGTGTTGGCTGTGGATGGCCTGCTGGACAAGACACAGGACAGCGCCATCGCGGAAGGCAATAAGCAACCTGCCACGCTGGCCCCCGTTTCGGACGAAGACCGTCGCCTTACCACAGCCCCGCCTGGGACAGCAGATGCCTGCGGTAATGAGCCACTTGCGTTCTGGACAGATGGCTTCGTCAACTTTGGCTCAAACGACAGCCGTCAGGACCAAGGTACTGACTTCACTACGATCGGCCTCAGTGGCGGTATCGACTATCGCGTAACGTCCGATTTCACCATCGGTCTGGGACTGGGTTACGGCAGCGACCGCAGCCAGATCGGCAGCAGAGATACCCGAAGTGACGCCGATGCCGTCAGCGCTGCTTTCTACGCCAGCTTCCACCCGATGCCGCAGGTATTTATCGATGGGGTGCTTGGCTACAGCAGGATCAGCTTCGATTCACGCCGATTTGTCACTGCTGATCCAACCGGCAGCCATGCACGCGGTTCTCGCGATGCCAATCAGGTGTTCGGTTCGATCACTGGTAGTTACGAGCATCGCCAAGGTAATCTGCTGCTGGCAGCGTATGGCCGGCTGAATGCTGCCAGCACCCGCTTCGATGCCTTCAGTGAAAGTGGCGGCAGCCTGCACGCTCTGCACTACGGCACGCAGTCCCAGCGTTATGTGACTTCGTTCCTTGGACTGCGCTCTACCTACGATCTGCCAACCGGCAGGGGCATGGTCACACCAACTTTGCGCGTTGAATGGGGGCACAACTTCAGCAGCAACGGCGGGGTCGACATCCGCTATGCCAACCTGCCCGGCGGGTCGGTCTATCGACTTGATACCGACCCGCTGTCAAGCGATTTCGTCAACATCGATCTGGGCGCCGATATCCACCTGGGGAAACTGTGGCTGCTGGGTATCGGCTACAAAACTTCGCTCGGGGTTTCTGGTGAGCAGGACCAGTTGGTCCGTATCGATTTGACCAGCCGCTTTTGAGCCGTAAACAGCAACGGGGTATCCGGATTTAGAGCCACTAACAAAACCATCTTGATGCCACGGGAGTGAGCCCCCATCTGGCTGGCATGAAGCGAAGTATTGTCAGCCAGAAGCTTTGGAAATCATTGCAGCCACTGCTGCCGGTCGTGCCCCGTTCACGCAAGGGCGGTCGTCCTCGGCTGGACGACCGGGCGGCACTGAACGGCATCCTGTTCGTCCTCACCACGGGAATCCCGTGGGAAGATCTGCCACAAGAACTGGGCTTCGGTAGTGGTATGACCTGCTGGCGGCGTCTACGCGACTGGCAGGCTCAAGGTGTTTGGGATCGTCTGCACTTGGCGTTATTGACCCAGTTGCGCCAATGCGACCAGATCGACTGGAGCCGGGCCAGTATTGATGGGGCAAGTGTCGCCAGCCCCCGGGGGGCCAAGAAACCGGCCCCAATCCCACAGACCGGGGAAAGCTAGGTAGCAAACGACACATCATCGTCGACCGACGCGGTGTACCGCTGGCTCTGAGCATCACTGGCGCCAATCGTCACGACTCGATGGCATTCGAGACTTTGGTCGATGCCATTCCGGCAGTTCCCGGCCTGCCAGGCCGACCCCGGAAACGTCCGCACAAGTTACATGCTGACAAAGGCTACGACTTCCGTCGTTGCCGCGAACATCTCAAGCGTCGTGGGATTCTGGCGCGCATTGCCCGTCGTGGCGTCGAAACCAGCGAGAAACTGGGTCGGCATCGCTGGGTCGTTGAACGTACCCATGCGTGGCTTGCTGGCTTCGGCAAACTGCGCATCCGTTTCGAACGACGACTTGATACCCATTACGCCCTGCTCAAGCTGGCCTGCTCCTTGATCTGCCTACGATTTATCGACAAGTTTTGTTAGCGGCTCTTAGTCCGGCTAAAAAAACCTATATCTCCGGTCGTCGCGAGTCTAGCGGACCAGTAACTTGCCGATGAGCCAAGCGGTTTTGTTAGCGCCAATTATACTGGCGCGCCGCGCCCGATAAACCAGCGCCGGCCTATCCACAGAGCCGCGTTCACCAACAGGATCAGCACCGGCACTTCGACCAGCGGGCCGATCACCGCGGCAAAGGCGACCGGGCTGGCCAGACCGAAGGCGGCGATGGCCACCGCGATCGCCAGTTCGAAGTTGTTGCTGGCGGCGGTGAAGCTCATGGCCGTGGTCTTCGGGTAGTCCTCGCCGATCAGCCGCCCCATCAGGAAGCTGACAAAGAACATCACCACAAAGTAAATGGTCAACGGCAGCGCGATGCGCAGCGCATCCAGCGGCAGGCGTACCACGTCGGCACCCTTCAGGCTGAACATGGCGACGATGGTAAAGAGCAGCGCCACCAGCGTCAGCGGGCCGATCTTCGGCAAAAAGCGCGTCTGGTACCAGTCGCTGCCACGACGCGCGGCCAGCAGTTTTCGGGTCAGGTAGCCGGCGGCGAACGGAATGCCCAGATAGACCAGCACCGCCTCGGCGATGGTGGTAAAGCCGACGTCGACAATCCGCCCCTGCAAGCCGAACAGCGGCGGCAACACCGAGAGATAAACCCAGGCGAACACGCTGAAGAACAGGATCTGGAAGATCGAGTTGAACGCGACCAGGCCTGCGACGTACTGGTTGTCGCCGCGCGCGAGCTGGTTCCACACGATCACCATCGCGATGCAGCGCGCGAGTCCGATCAGGATCACCCCGGTCATGTACTCGGGCTTATCGCTGAGGAACAGCACCGCCAGCGCGAACATCAGCGCCGGGCCGATCACCCAGTTCTGCATGAGCGACAGCGCCAGCATGCGCTTGTCGGCGAACACGCGCGGCAAATCTTCGTAATGCACGCGGGCGAGCGGCGGGTACATCATCACGATCAGGCCGATGGCGATCGGAACATTGGTCGAGCCGACCGACAGGCTGTTAAGCGTTTCGGGAAAGCCCGGAATGACGGTGCCCAGCACGATGCCCAGCGCCATCGCGGCGAAGATCCATAGCGTCAGGTAGCGGTCGAGGAAGGACAGGCGTTTGCTTTCGGTATGCATGCTGTTCAGTCCTTGGTGTTGGCAGGTGCCGATGCAAGCTGCTGCAACTGGGTTTGCAGCGACATGCGGTCGAGCTTGTTAAGCGGCAGGCTCAGGAAGAGGCGCAAACGGTGACTGATTTCGAGTAGCGCACGGTTGAACGCGGCACGGCGGGTCTCATCGTCGCCTTCGGCTGCAGCCGGGTCGGCAAACCCCCAGTGCGCGGTGACCGGCTGCCCCGGCCAGACCGGGCACGCCTCGCCGGCGGCCTTGTCGCAGACGGTAAACACGAAATCCATCTTGGGCGCATCGTCCCCGGTAAAGACCGACCAGCTTTTACTGCTCAGGCCTGCGGTGTCGTAACCATGACTCGCCAGTGTCTCAAGCGTCAGCGGGTGGACTTGGCCCTTGGGGAAACTGCCTGCACTGAAGGCACGAAAGTGACCGTCACCCAGTTTGCGCAGCAGCGACTCGGCCATGATGCTGCGTGCGGAGTTACCGGTGCAGATGAAAAGTACGTTGTAGGTTTTGTTGTCCATGATGCTCTCCTTGTTGTCTGCGAGGACGCTCACGCCAGCCACGGCGTCAGCGCGGTAAAGAGATAGCCGGCCGAAATGGCGGTGCCGATGATCACCACCAGGAAGGCGGCAAGAATCTGCTTGCGGAACAGCGCCTTGAGCAGGATCAGTTCGGTCAGGCTGGCACCCGCGCCACCGATGATCAGCGCCATCAGCGCGCCCAGTCCCATGCCCTTGAGCGCGAACATCGACGCCATCGGGATCAGTGTTTCGGCACGCAGGTAAAGCGGAATGCCCACCACAGCCGCCAGCGGGACGGCCAGCGGGTTGTCGCGGCCGGTGTGCGCGGCGATCCACTCGGAGGGGACGAAGCCGTAGGTAAAGGCGCCGATGGCCACCCCCAGCATCAGGTAGGGGAACACCGCGCGGAACTGGCCGAGCGCGTCGCGCCACAGCTGCCGCCAGGGCAGCTTCGCCTTCTCTGGCGCAGGCTGCTGCGCCGCCTTGGGCGTGCAGCACGACGCCTTGGCTTCGACCGGCTTGGGCGCGCAGCACGACGCCTTGGCTTCGACCGGCTTGGGCGCGCAGCACGGAGTCTTGGCTTCGACCGGCTTGGGTGCGCAGCACGATGACGCCTTCGGCGCGGTCTGCTTCACGTAGCGACCGAAATTCAAGCGCTCCAGCAGCACGCCGGCCAGCAGCGAGACCAGCAAGGTCGCCGCCATATAGACCAGCGTCACCTTCCAGCCGAAGGTTATCCACAACAGCCCCACCACGATAGGGTTGAGCAACGGCGACACGAACAAGAAGGTCATGGTCGGACCGAAGCCGGCGCCGGCGCGCAGCAGGCCGTTCAGCATCGGAATGGTCGAGCAACTGCAAAACGGCGTGACCGAGCCGATCGCGGCAGCGGTCAGATAACCGCTCCCCTTCTTGCTGCTGAGCAGCGACTGCACCTTGCCGGCCGGCAGCTTGTGCTGGATGACGGCGACGGCGAAGCTGATCAGCACGAACAGCAGGGACAGCTCCAGCGCCAGAAACACGAACATAGCCGCCGCAGACTGCAGCGACGCCATGGAAAACGAAAACATGACAAGCTCTTTCTTCACTCCGGACGGGAGTGATTAAATTTCATCGCTTCTACGATACAACAATTATTGAAATGACGCAAAGCATACAGGCAAACGATTGCGGCAGCAGCCCCGAAGCGGGGCTGCTGATTCAGGACGATGACGCGAGCGTCGCCAGTGCCGCCGCGCCTACCGGCTCTTCGGCCAGCAGCGGCAACAAGGCAACACGCCGCGCGTGGCGGGTCAGCACTGCGTCGATTTCACGCGCCTCGTTTTGCGCACGCCTCGCCAGCAAGGGCGAGCGCGCGCCGGCGGCGGCGACGCTCTGGTTGACCACCCACGCCCACGGCGTGATGCCGGCGCGCATGAGGTCGGCCTGCAAGGCGGCGGCTTCCAGCACCGGCGTGGTCTCGGCCAGCGTCGCGATCAGCACCTTGGTGCGCGCCGGGTCCTGCAGCTGCATCATCGGCGTGACAAAGTGCAGGCCCTTGTCGCCCATCTGGCGCACCATGTCGCGGTGGTAGGCGCCGGTGGCGTCCAGCAGCAGCAGGGTGTGCCCGGTCGGCGCGGTGTCCATCACCACAAACTTGCGCCCGGCCTCGCGGATCACCCGCGAGAACGCCTGGAACACCGCGATCTCCTCGGTGCAGGGCGAGCGCAGGTCTTCTTCCAGCAACGCACGGCCCGCCGCGTCCAGATCCCTGCCCTTGCTCGCCAGCACCTCGTCGCGGTAGCGCGCGGTCTCGGCTACCGGATCGATGCGGCTGACCGTGAGCGCAGGCACCGCCTCGCCCAGCGTCTCGCCCAGATGCGCCGCCGGGTCGGAGGTGGTCAGGTGCACCGGCAAGCCGCGCCGCGCCAGCTCGACCGCGACGGCGGCGGCGATGGTGGTCTTGCCGACCCCGCCCTTACCCATCACCATCACCAGGCCGTGGCCGGCCTCGGCGATGCCGTCGACCAGTTGCGCGAGCGAGGACATGCCGGCCGGTAGCAGAGCCACCGTTGCCGGCGCTGCACCTGGCTCAACTGCGTCGGACAGCAAAGCCTCCAAGGCAGCCAGGCCAACTAGGTTGTAAGGCTTGAGCGGCAGGCGGTCCTGCGGCAGGCCGGCCAGAGCGGCGGGCAACTGGCCGAGCGCCGCCGCCTCACGACGGACAATCGCCTGCGCCAGCGCGTCGTCGCCGGCTTCTGTCGCCGGGAACACGCCGTTGATGACCAGATGCTGCTGGCCAAGGCCGATGGCGGCCAGCTCTTCGTGGGTGCGCGCGACTTCTCGCAGCGTCGATGCTTGTGCACGCGCGACCAGCACCAGCCGGGTCTTGGCCGGGTCGGCCAGCGCGTCGACCGCCGCGTGGTATTGCGTGCGCTGCTTTTCAAGGCCGGACAGCGGCCCCAGGCAAGACGCGCCGTCCGGGTTGGCGTCGAGGAAGCCCGACCAGGCGCCGGGCAGTTGCAGCAGACGGATGGTGTGGCCGGTCGGCGCGGTGTCAAACACGATGTGGTCGTAGTCCGCGATCAGCGCGGGGGCGGTCAGCAGCGCGGTGAATTCGTCGAAGGCGGCGATCTCGGTAGTGCAGGCGCCGGACAGTTGCTCTTCGATGCCCTTGACCACCGCTTCGGGCAGCACGTTTTTCACCGGGCCGACGATGCGGTCGCGGTACTGCTGTGCCGCAGCCTGCGGGTCGATCTCCAGCGCCGAGAGGTTTTCCACCGCCGCGATCGGACGGATCGCATGACCGATGGTTTGGCCGAACACCTGCCCCACGTTGGACGCCGGGTCGGTGCTCACCAGCAGCACCCGTTTGCCTGCGCGGGCCAGCCGCAGCGCGCTGGCACAGGCAAGCGAAGTCTTGCCGACACCGCCCTTGCCGGTGAAGAACAGGAAGGGTGGCGGATTGTCGAGAAAATGCATGGTCGACTCCTTAACAGCAGCCGGTGTTGCCACCACAGCACGACTGGGCCGGTGCGCTGGCAGCGGCAAAAGTCGAGATGCCGGCAAAACGCGCCAGTTCGGCGCGGCGCGGGTAGCGGCCGGTCAGCGCGATCTCGCCGTTTACCAGCGTCAGTGGCAACAAGTCGGCGCCGGAACGTTCAAGAAAGCCCTTCACCACCGCGTTTTCGGCGAACGCGAGCGGCTCCTGCGCCAGGTTGTAGCGGCGGATGTCCGCATCCTGCGCTTTCGCCCAGTCGAAATCGGCGGCGAACGTCACCAGCGCCTGGTCGACCTCGGTGCCGCACACGCCGCTGACACAGCACAGCGCAGGGTCGAAGATTTCAATCTTTGTCATGTCAACGCTCCTATTGGTATTGAAATATTGCCGAAAAAATCAGCTCACCTCGCGGCCGATGCGGTCGAGTTCGGCCTTGAGCGCGGCACGGTCCAGCGTATCCAGCGGTAGCGCCAACATCGCTTCGATACGTGCACGCAGGGTGCGGTAGGCCGCCATGAAGGCCGCGTCGATTTGCTCGTCGGTGCCGGTCGCGTGCGCCGGGTCGTCCACACCCCAGTGCGTGCGCAGCACCGGCCCCAGGTAGGCCGGGCAGGTCTCGCCGGCGGCCGACGCGCACACGGTAATCACGATATCGGGCGTGGCCGGCAGCGCGTCCCAGCTCTTGCTGGCGAGGCCGTCTACATTCATGCCTTCGCGCGCAAGCAACGCGACCGAGCGCGGGTGGACGTAGCCGGTGGGCTGGCTGCCGGCGCTCATCGCCCGCCAGCCTTCAGGCGCCAAATAGTTGAAGGTGACTTCACCGAGAATGGAGCGGCACGAGTTGCCGGTACACAAAAACAGCACGTTCATGGTTTGGGTTCCGTAACGGTTGAAACAGGAGGCAGCAGTGCGGCAGAACACGATGAAGCCGCGCGCGCGTCCAGGCATTGCCCGGGCTCGCTGCTGCAACACTCGGCGGTCAGGTAGGCGATCAACTCAAGCATCAGCGCGAGGTTGGCGCGGTAGCGCTGGAAGCGCCCTTCCTGCGTCACCGACACCAGGCCGGCATGGGTCAGCGCCTTCAGGTGGAAGGAGAGCTTGTTCGGCGCGATATCGAGCGCACTGGCGATCTCGCCGGCGACAAGGCCCGCGTGGCCGTGTTTGACCAAGAGGCGGAAGGCGTCGAGGCGGATGCCGGAGGCGAGCGACTCGAACAGTAGTGTGGCGGTCTGGTTTTCCATGTTTCTATATTACGACGAATATTGAAGTGTTTGCCAGCAAGATTTTGCAATCTTAAATATTTAAAAAAACACATTGGCGTATTTGCTAAAAATAAGGCGTAACCGGACAGGAGTCCCCGATGAGCACCCTCATTCCCGCGCTACAACGCACCGACGCCCGTCTGCGCAAGGCAGCCTTCCTGCTTTCGTCCCGCTGGCAGGTACGCCGGCGCGGCACGCCGGACGCATGGCGCATCCTGTTCTCGCCCAAGCCGGGGTGGGAGGACACGCTCAGGAAGGGTTTCGCCGGCAGCCCGCATACGCTGCACTTTGCGCCGCTGGAAGGTCAGGCACTCGCGGACGCGGACCTGGTCGTCCCGCTGGACATCGAACCGCTGCTCGCGCTCAGGCAGCAGCCACAAAGGCTGTGGGCGGATAATCCGCTGCCGCTGCCTAACGCCGAAAGCGTTATGCTGTGCGACGACAAACAGCACTTCTACCAACATTTGTACACCGCAGGCTTTGCCCATGCGCTGCCGCGCATCGCCGAGGCCAGTGAGCTCGTCCTGCCTTTCATCGTCAAGCGGCGGCACGACGTGATGGGCCAGCACTGCCACGTGGTGCGCGACGAAACGGACTTGCGCCGCTACGCCCCGCTATTCGCCGACCCGGACTACTTCTGCCAGGCGCTGGTGCAGGGAAAGGAGGAGTTCGCGACCCACCTGCTGTTTCGCGGCGGCCGCGTCGAACACGCGCTGAACATCCGCTACCGTTTCGACGACGACACCCCGGTCAAGGGCAAGACGCCCGCCAGTTGGGCGCCGGTCGCCGTACGCCACCTCGCGCTGTTCGGCGACATGCTGTCCGCGCTCGGCTTCGAGGGCTTGTGCTGCGTGAATTACAAGGAAGAAGGCGGCGTGCCCAAAGTGTTCGAGATCAACCCGCGCTTCGGCGGCAGCCTCTGCCCCTACTTCTTCACCTTTGTCCGCCACCTGCAAGGTTGAGTGGCCGCGAGCGAAGTGGTCTGGCTGATCACCTGATTAGTCCATAGATGTGAAGTCTTAACGGGATTTGCGTGTCGCCGTTTGAACGTGATCGACTTACGGTTTCCGCCGGACAAGGGGTCTTGGCGCTACTGCGACCAGCTGGGTGGACGCTTGGGAGAATTCTGTCGTGCGTCTGCTTACATGGCAGGTGCCTTCTGCAGCCGCCTGGCCAGCCGGTCAATCTCTTGAAGCGCCCGAGTGTGCATGCTTTGTCTTACCAACAACTTCGCAGTCCCTGCCGGGTCGGTTTTTTGTCACGGCCGCTTCATGCGACGCCAAGCTTGTCGACGACCGCGGTGTTTGTCGGCGTGATCGTCTCGCGTTCCAAGAATCGCAAACACGCAGAGAAAAATTACTGTCACAGTAAGCGGGAGCAAAGGTACGAATTCGTCATACCACATTGCTAGTTCCTTTCTAGGGTCGCATCGTCGTCGATAGTCAGAACATGTGAAGCACGCCGCACTGGTTCAGCTGCGCTACCTTGGAGCAGTAGGCCCTAGCCCGAATCATCGGCGCGAAAGTGATCGTGTCGGTTTGGGGCAACATTGTTGGCAGACGCGTTTGCGGGTCATACCGCACGCCACCAGGCAGGGTCAGCCGCTCAAACCGCCCGAGGTGGGGCACAGCCACCTCGCCTTTTTCTGAGATCTCGCGTTCGATCAGCTTAGCCATCTGTCGAAAATACTCCTCGATAGTGCTAGGGTCGACGTTCATACGTGCGGCCAGTTCTTTAGCTAGTTCCATGTTTGTTTACCGATTCGCTCTGAAATAGCAGGACATATTTTACGCCTGCGCTGTACGATGCCTACAGATCGCCCCCCATCAGGCCAGTCCAACAGCAGCCGCCTACGTCCGCGATCAATGGCACCATTGATCAGACTGTCAGCTCGTAGCTCGAACTATGGCAGTGATCTTCCTCCGCGTGTTCGCGCTTTTTGTACGCGAGTACGGTAGTATCAATAAACACCGCAGCCACCAATACACTCGGCACCGCATGAAAAGACTCCTAATTTACTTTAGCGAGAAATGCGTGATCTTAAAACCAAGGCCAGAAGATTTTCCATAAAGAACAACTGAATCATTCACGCGAACCTTGCTAAAGAAATCATTTTGAACGCAGTACTCGCCATTTGAAGTTTTTATTCTTGGCCCACACCCCCTACGGGGGCCATTGGACTTCTCTTCAACTTGAACTATTTCTAAATATGGCTTTCCGAAACATTCTGTGTAGATGGCAGGAATTGATTCAGAAAAATTAAACCAAACTGATACGCATGAAAAAAGCACCATGAACAATATAGAAACTTTCGTCTTAAAAGCCTCCCAATCATCCATCTTAATACGTTGCCGATTTGCAGCGTAAAGAGGATAGATTAAAACGCAACCGCATAATAAAGACAAAAAGAACATACTTCCATCAAAGCGAATCCTTGAATCAAAGTTAGTCCACGCACCATATAAAATTAGCGCAATCCAAAAATAAAGAAATAGCGTGTATGCTTTTTCTTTTTTTGATGCGTTTTCGCGAAATATAGTTTGCATGGAAGGCAGTATAATAAGCCTGCCGTTTCAACGCTAACGGCAGGCCATCTCATCGCCAATAATGATACGGGGTATGATCAATCAATCTGTGAGCTCGTAGTTCGAACTTCGCCCGCCTCCTGCCTGCTTCTTCAGCACGCCCAGGTCCAGCAGGTGCGTGATGTCCCGAAGCGCGGTATCCGGCGAGCACTTGGCAATCGCCGCCCACTTGCTCGAAGTGAGCTTTCCATCGAACCCATCGAGTAGCCGCCCGAGCAACTTGATTTGCCGCGCGTTCATCGGTGTGGCCGCCCAGCGTTGCCAGAATAGCGCCCTGGTCAGCACGCCATTCAGCACGAGGTGTGCGTTGGCGATCGCTCGCTCCAGCGCGCCAAGGAACCACAGCAACCAAACGGTCACGTCGAGCGTCCCCTTCTGCGTGCGCTCAAGGATCTCGTAGTAGTCCTTGCGCTCGCGCTGGATCTGCGCCGACAGGCTATAGAAGCGCAGCCGGCTCCCATCTGCCCGAGCGAGGAACAGATCCCCCACCGCGCGGGCGATGCGGCCGTTACCATCGTCGAAAGGATGCAAGGCCACGAACCACAGATGCGCCAGCCCTGCCTTGATCAGCGCCGGCTCTCCCGGGTCGGCATTCGCCCACTCAATGAACCGCGCCATCTCGGTCGGCAGCTCGCTAGCAGGTGGCGCTTGGTAGTGGATCTTGCGTCGCGTGACAGGGCCCGAGATCACCTGCATTGGGCCGTCTGCATCATCGCGCCACTGGCCGACCGTAATTCGGCTCATCCCTGAGAAGCCAGTGGGGAACAGCGCAGCGTGCCAGCCAAACAGCCTGTCGGCACTCAGAGGCGTTGCATGGCCGGATACCGCATCGAGCACCATCTCCACGACGCCCTCGACGTGCCGATCAACGGGCACAATCGCGCCGATGTCGACGCCTAAGCGGCGCGCGATGGATGATCGTACGGACGCTACGTTGAGCACGTCCCCTTCGATCTCGCTGGTTTTCACGACATCTTCAGTCAGCGCGGCCAAGCAGGCCTGGTTGCGCAGCGCCAGGCCGACATCCGCCAGTCGGCCGAGCAACAAACCCTGGGCGCGACTGACCTCAACTAGGGGAGCAACGAGCTTGCTCAGGTCGTAGCACCACTTCGTCCAGTCTGACTCCTGCCACCCATAGAGATTTTCACCGCATTCCATACGGAGATTAAGCCGCGTATTCACCGCAACCACAAGCCGCATCTCGCCGAGATAGCGAGGCCTGCGAACCCGCGCAGTCCAGCATTGCTCACCACGCACTCGTTGACACGACCCCCTAAAAATCGACGCAAACATGCCAAGATTCGATTTTTATCTCGCTTGACCACCCCCACCCACCCAGCGAGTAGATCGTCGATCCTAGCGGCCTCTATGCACCTGCAAATCAAAGTTTGTGTCGCATTTCACGTCATGGCCGGCATTTGAGGACTTGGATGCACCCGCCACTGCCATGCAGCATGGTTAGCTGTTTGCCACACCAGTTCGTGCGCTGACGTCTCGCATAGTGACTGTGACTTGTCGCTATCGACTTATCTCGTCGGCAGGATGCCCTCTGTGATGTCTGCAGGTTGGTGGTTACAGACCTGGCCAGCGTTCCGTGCGCGCTGTAGTTATCTAGTAGGACCTACTTAGTTCTTGTTGTTTATTTTTAAATACAAACAACAACAATCGCACGCCTACGCGCGCGCACGCGAGGGAGGAGGTAAAATACCTGAAAATTCAAGCACTTGATGCAAGTTCATCCCTGTGGGTGAATTGTCATAGGTGCGTTCTGGTGTCCGAAATTCAGGTCGCTGGAGGAAGGTGCGGCCCATGAAAAATCAAGGACTTACCGAACTAGGGTCAGTTCAAAGGTGCGTTCCAGTGTCCAAAATTCACTTCTTGCGAAAAATCAAGAACATACGCCACTTTCCCACTACTAAAGGTGCGTTCCAGTGTCCGAAATTCTGCAAAGGTGCGTTTTAGTGTCCGAAAATAGGCGCTAGAAAAAACCCATACAAAACAATGGCATGCACTGGTTTTCTGGGAGGGACGCTGGCTAAAGGTGCGTTATAGTGTCCAAAAATCAGCCTCCATATAAATCAATGTCTTAGAAAATCAATCCACAGCCTGCCCTAGAGGCCAGGCTAAAGGTGCGTTTTAGTGTCGAAAAATGGGCGACCTTCTGACCACCGTCTACTACAGCCGGATAATGGAACGCTCAAAGTCATAGAAAAACAACAACATAACAGACTCTTACAGGGCGGATTCAGCGAATAAGTGCAACAGGTGTGGTGCTGGGCGAAGGGCGGTGAGATGGGGTAGTTTTCCCGACTTTTGGCCGGCCAGCCTAGGGCATGGAGAATGTCTTACCACCACCTCACGAGGGTGAACGATACCAGATTCAACTGTTGGCGAGTGAAGGATACGGGCCGACCGCCATCGACCAGCGTGTCGGGCGTTGCAAGAGCGTCATCAGCCGTGAGCTGCGGCGTAATCGCTCAGTCTCCGGCCGCTACAGGGCATCGGAAGCGCAGCGCACCTACCGCAAGCACCTTCGCACCAAAGGCCGGTCGAGACAGCCGTTGCACCGTTTGTTCGTAAGTGCTCCACCACCCCCATCCTTACACCCTCAGGCTGACTAGGTCATGCTCGTGATCCCATCTTTCACGGAGTCCGGGCATGTCCAATCGCTCCCAGTTCTGGGCGGCACACCTTACGGCCATTGAGCGCGAAAGCATCACCACCAAGGCCTACGCCGAGCAGGAGGGCCTGTCAGTCTCCGCTTTGTATGACTGGCGCAAGCGCCTGCATGCCGAGGCGGGCGGCGCAGGTAACCCCTTTGTCGCTGTGCGGCTGCAGACCGACCTGCCACCCGTTGCCTGCACGCTGGCCATCGGCGACGCGTTGCGCCTGAGCTGCGCCAGCCTGCCGGATGCCACCTGGCTGGCGGCGCTGGCCCGCGCGCTGGATGGTGGGCGTCGCTGATGCATCCCGGGCCCCCCATCGGCGACGTCTATCTGTACCGCTCAACCATCGACTTTCGCAAATCCATCGACGGCCTGGCCACCCTGGTCGAGCAGTCGCTGGGCTTGAATCCGTTCGCCGACGCGCTGTTCCTGTTCATCAACCGCCGCCGTGACAAGATCAAGGCGTTGTACTGGCACCGGAACGGCTTCTGCCTCTGGTAGAGGCCGAGCGCTTCGCCTGGCCTGCCGCAAGCACAACCGAGGCCACCTGCACGCTCACGGCCAAAGAGTTGGAATGGCTGCTGGAAGAATTCGACCTGTGGGCGGCCAAACCCCATCAATCGCTACATTTCAAAGCTGTTTCGTAGCACGTTAGGATATAATGGCAGCATGTTTAGACATGCTGATGCCTTGAGCCTACGCTGCAATACCCCTCCGGTGACCCAAGAGTCATTGCCGGATGATCCGGCTGCACTCAAGGCGATGCTGCTCGCACAACAACAGGCGTTCAGCGAGCGCGAGGCTCTGCTTCTGCAAGCCCCCGAGCATCGCGAACAGCAGATTCAGCAAACCTTCGAGCACCGCGAACAGCAACTGCAGCAGGCCTTCAACGCACGGGTCATCGAACTCTACGAGCAGATCATGCTGGCCCGGCGGCGCACCTTCGGGTCTCGCAGCGAGTCGGCCGGCTAGGATGACTTATTTGAAGAAGCTGAGGCGCTGCTCGAGGCAGCACCCGAGGCCAGCGAAGTCGCGCCGTTGCCGCCGCCCACCGAAACGTCCCGCCCGCCGAAGGCCCGCGGCAAGCGCAAACCGCTGCCGGCCGAGTTGCCGCGCATCGAGATCCGCCACGAACTGCCCGAGCATGAGCGTATCTGCGCGTGCTGCGACAAACCGATGGTCGAGATCGGGCTGAGCGCCAGCGAACAGCTTGACCTCATTCCGATGCAGGTGCGCATCCTGCGCCATCTGCGCGTCCGCTATGCCTGTCCTTCGGGCGAACACGCCCCCATCAGCGCGCCGCCGCCGGCGCAGGTGCTCCCCAAGAGCAATGCCAGTAACGACCTGCTGGCCATGCTCTGACCACGAAGTACGTCGACGGACTGCCGCTGGCGCGCTTCCAGTACGTGCTGGCGCGCAGCGGTGTGCAGGAGCCTCGGCAGACGCTGGCCCGCTGGGTGATCGGCGCCGCACAGGCCCTGCAACCGATCGCCAACCTGATGCGCGACGCGCTGCTTTCGCACGATGTGATCCATATGGATGAAACGCCGCTACAAGTCCTCAAGGAGGAGGACCGCGCCGCAACCAGCAAGAGCCAGATGTGGGTGCAGCGGGGCGGCCGGTAATCCTGTTCGACTACGACAGGAGCCGGTCGCAGGCCGTACCGCTCAGGCTGCTCGAAGGCTGGCAGGGCTATCTGATGACCGACGGACTGGAGAGCTACGCTGCAGTCGGCGAGCGCGAAGGCGTGACCCGACTGGGCTGCAGGGTGCACGCACGGCGCCGCTTCGTCGAAGCGGGCAAGATCCAACCGCCGGGCACGCGCGGCGCATGCTCACCATGCGCTGAAACTGATCAGCCAACCGTATGCCATCGAAAAGGCGTGCCGCGACCTGAGCGACGACGCGCGCCGGGCGCAACGGCAACAGCACAGCCGCGCGACCCTCGACCAGTTGCTGAACTGGCTCGACGAAGTACAGCCGACGATGTCGCCGAAATCGGTGCTGGGCGGTGCGTTGGCCTACCTGCGCCGGCAGTGGCCGCGGCTGACCGGCTACCTGGCTCGTGTCGACCTGCCGATCGACAACAATCCCGCCGAAAACGAGATCCGCCCCTTCGTGGTGGGGCGCAAGGCCTGGCTGTTCTCGGACACGCCGGCCTGCGCGCACGCCAGCGCGCTGTTCTACTCGCAGGTGGTGACTGCCAAGGCCAACGGGATAGAGTCTTACCTGTGGCTGCGCCACGTGCTGCGGACGCTCCCGCATGCCACGACCGTCGAGCACTATGAAGCCCTGCTGCCGTGGAATCTCTCCCCCCCACACACATCTCATCACTGCGTAACGCCCCTTGCAAGGATGGGGTTGGTGGAGCACTTACGGATGATCCGCAAAAATAACTACCCCAGCATCCGCAAGAAACTGTGGGGCGGTGCGCTGTGGTCACCCTCCTACTTCGCCGAAAGCTGCGGCGGCGCACCCATCGAAATCATCCGCCAATACATCGAACAACAGCAGACGCCACACTGAACGGCAAAAGCAAGGATGGCTACGCCGTCCGCGCTATCCTTCTCCGCCATGAAGGGCGAGGTTTACCGCGCAACTGATCAACTGAAGTGGTAACTGCGCTTCCCAAAAACCTTCTCCCCTTCACCAGACCCATGACTGGAGATTCTGCCAAGGCAGCCCTGATCGCAGGAAACTTACCATTCACGAATGGTCGCCGTTTTTCCTGCATTCAAGCAACGACCGCTGTTGGTTAAACCTTTGTTTACTCTGGTCAGCCAAAGGCTGGATTAATACTGTTCGCTACGCGAACCACCCTCCTCGTCCAGCCAGTGGATCCGATTGCAGTTAAGGTCGGCCAGTGTGCGGTAGGCCACCCGCACCTGTTGGTCTTGGCCAAACTCCAGCAGCGTGACGCGCTCACCTTCTATCAGCTCGACTTTGTACTGAACGCCTGCGCGCTCGAAGTAGCGGCCTTCGCAGGCGTGCCGCGGCTTGTTCTCGGCAAGGATCTGGTCCGCTTCTGGCAGCCGGGCGAACTGCTCGAACCAGTCTGCGGCAGCAGGTGCGACGGTTGTTTGCTCGTTTGTGTAGCGGGACTGTTCGCATGCCTGGCGGGCTCGCTGCTCGAACCGCGAGAGATCCGCCTGGCCGACTGGCAGCGGTGCACCGCCCTGCACTTCCGGTCGGCTCAGCATGAAGGTGTTTCCTTCGCTGCGCAGCGTTTCGCCGCTGGCAAGTAATGGCAACGAGCCGTCGGTGATCCGGTGCAGCAACAGGCGCTGGCTCTGGGTGAGCTGCTTGATCGCGCTGGCGGCTTGCACATGCTGGCGGTACTTCTCCGGTTCTTTGAGGAAGCTGCGGAACACCAGGAACAGGTTTTCTCCGCTGTAACGCGTAATCAACTGGCCGAATTCTTTCAGGCGCTGCTGCAGGTTGACGCCTAGGCGCTTCGCTTCGCGCAACAGGGTCGCGATCTGGATGGGCTGCACGCCTCTGTCGAGGAGTGTCATCGACGGACGCGGCAAGGTGAAGCGGCCGACCCGAAAGAAGCCTTCCGGCAAGCCAGTCTTGGCATTGGTGGGCTTGCTTTCAATCTTTTCGGCGAGCAGCGCCGCACCGCGGGCGGTGAAGCGTAGGGTCTTGTCGTCCCCCATTGGCTCAATAATTCCTTTTTTTCTTAAATTTCCCAAAATCTTAAAAAAGCTTGTTTTTGCCAAATCTGCGAAATCCGCGATTTTCTTGCGGTGAGCCGTGATCGGGCGCGTGTAGTCCGCCGAGTCGAGAAAGCAGATCAATGCGGCGACCAGGTCCTTTTCGCCGGCACCGGACAATTCGGTGTTGATGGCCAGGCGGTTCATGCGCAAGGCGGTCTGTAGTACCAGAAGCTTGTGTGGGAAGTTGGTCAATGTAGACATGGTTGACCCTCATAAAAGCCGACGCCCACCTGGCTGTGTGTGTGCGGGGTGGGCGTCTTGCTGAAAATGATCTGGAATGAAAAAGGCCTCAGTCGTGTGACTGAGGCCTTTGGCTTGGTCCGCCGAGTGTGCGGCGGTCTTGGATCCCTATGTGGTGGTCTACCGCCACTCGGATCATGCTTGGTTGGTGGACAGTTCAGTTGACTGAACTGTCTGGTCAGAAGGGAGTGCTGCGGCGCTGGCGTTGTCGTCTGGTTCAGTTGACTGAACTGGCGATTGCGCCCGCCTGCGTTGAACGGCCAAAACGATAGGTTCAGTCGACTGAACCGTGCGTGAGTTTGGCACGCTTGTGCATATACATGTACACAGTTCAGTTGACTGAACTGTGCTGTCGCCAGCTGAACTGGTGCGTCCCCGTTCACTTGGTTGAATTCGCTGATTTGGTTTGCCGCCTTCGGCAAACCGTTCAGCAAGTTCAGTCGGGTGGATGCGGTTGCTGCCGAGGCGTGGATAGAAGGCCAGTTCAGTTGACTGAACTGGCTTTTCCACGTATCGGTCCGTTGCAGGAAAAATTGCGAGTTCAGCCGACTGAACTGGGCGAGCATCATTCGTGCGAGTGCATCAAGATGTTCGCAGTTCAGTTGACTGAACTTGGGTGCGAGGTGATGGGGTAATGCTTCCACTGCCACTCGGTTGAACACGTTGTTGGTGCATGCGCTTTTCGGGGCGCCGTTCAGCATGTTCAGTCGGGTGGAGACGGTTGTTGTCCATGGGAAGTTCAGTTGACTGAACCCGCTCGAGAAATGCCTGAAAACAATGCATGAACCCACTGAGTTCAGTTGACTGAACTCAGTGGGAGGGAGTGCGATGGCCTGTTCGTCGACTAATAAGGTCAGTCGACTGAACTGATAGGCGCATGTTTCCAATGCGGACCTCAATCCGTGTCTCTCATCTGACTGAGGTGGTTGAGCAATACGCGTTCGACTTCTTCTGCCATGCGTGCAATGCCGTCTGCCGGGAGGTTGGTCAGGTCCAGTGCGACGCTGAAAGCCTTGTCGTTGAACTTGATCTTGCCAACGCCGGCGATCGGACGGGAATTGGACGATGCCCGCTTGCGGCCTTTACCGCTGGAATGCTCCAGTTGCTTGGTGGCGTATTCGCGCAATTTCTGCTGTGACCAGCCTTCTGTGATTTTGGTTGCAGCGAATTTAGCCTTGTCGAGCCCCGCACGTTCCTGCAGGGCGTGGATGCGGTCGACAGCAGTGCTGCCAAACAGCGTCTTGTTCGACTCGATGATTTCCAGCAGGCTGACGTCAAGCTTGGAAAACTTCAAAACCATCGAAATGAGGGATTTGTTGACGCCAAGCGACTGCGCGATTTCATCCTGGCTCGCGAACACGCCTTGCTCGAGTGCTGCATGGAAGCTCATGCCCCGGTCGTAGTCAGACATCGAGGTGCGGGCTTCGTTGGCATCGAAGCCCATCCGGTAGGCGTCCGCAGCGCTCATTGCAGGCTTGATGACGGCCTTGATGGTGTCCGTGACCTGGATCGAGCGCATGGCTTTCAATCGGGTCAATCCATCAATCACTTCGTAGCGTCCATCAGGTTTGGCAAACACAGTGATCGGTGTGATCTGGCCGTTGAGCGGATTGCCGTCACCAACGCGCAGAAAGTCCAGCGCCATCCGCTCAACATCTGTAGTGCTGTAATGCCAGCGCGGCCTGACTTTCGGTTCGTCGATTAGCTCCATCGACAGGATGTCGAACGATTCTCCCTGAGTCGGCAGCTTGGCGGGCGAGTCGGGAGCAGGGGAGGGCGCTTGCTCGTCGAAGTTTCGCACCAGATCTTCAAGCGAGACGGACCCGCTGGGTTTAGGCAGGCGGGAAGGTCCGCGCTGGAACTGGTCGACGCCAAGGGGACGGCCGCGGGTCATTTCTTGCCTCCATCGAGTGCCTTCAGTCGACCGAGGATTTCCATGCTGACCGAGCGCATCGCCTCGATGCTCAGTGGCGTCGCCTGTTTGAAGAAAGCAATCGGCACGTTTTCATCCAGCGCCTTGTTGTAGTCTTCGGTCTGGTGCAACTGATGTTCGGTGATGTGGTTCGGGAATCGCTCGGCAAGTGTGGCCAAGTTGCGCTGCATGCGCGGACGGGTCCGGCTGAACATCGTCGGCACGGGCACGACGTCGGGAGAACGGCCGGTAGCGTCAGAGAACTCGACCAGCATGTCTTCTAGGCGGCTCAGTGCGCGCAAAGAGAACTTATCGAAACGGATCGGGCAGACCAGCATGTCTGCAGCGACCATCGCGTTGCGGCTGAGTGCAGCACTCGACGGCGAGTTGTCAAAAATGATCACATCGTAGACCGACAGGTCGACACCCGGGATTTCACCATTGCGTGCCTTGGCGATGAAGAGGCTGTAGCGCAAGTCGCTATGCATCGAGGCATTGAGGCTGGTATTCATGTCCTCCAACGCTTCATAAGCCGGGACCAGATGGGGCCCGTACTGACCAAAGGGGTACTTGATCAGCTGGTCTAGCGTCATTGCTTCGTTGCGCGAATTCGGGAGCGGCAGCAGGTTGCCCCAGTGGCCTGTGATGCCAAGGTCTGCGGACAGGCCTTCTTCCTTGAGGTCTTCGGGGGAGCGATCCGGGTCGTAGCCCAGCATCGAGGTCGCATCGCCCTGAGGGTCGTTGTCAACCAACAGGACACGCAAACCCTGCAACTGGAGGTTGATGGCTAGGTTGACCGCCAAGGTGGTCTTTGCCACGCCGCCCTTGCGGACAAAAACGGTGATGATCTTCTGGCTGGAGAGCCCCTTGAGGTCTCCCTTTGCTCGACGTCGCCACTGCAACTCAAAGACATTGTCTGGCGAGTAGGAACGCGCCTCGACCGAGCCGCGCATTACCCGGCCCACTTCGACACCCAGATCTTCTTCCAGTTTACGGATGTAGCCAGGCGTCGTTCCAAGCAGGTCGGATACGAATTTCGGGCTGAAGCTCAGATTGTTGAGGGTGCCGTCAGAAGACATGTGAGTACACCATAGGTTAGATACTGGTGACTTTATGTTGAGTACCTATCCTTAGTCAATTGGATTCGGTCATGTTTTGGTATGTTTGATGCAGAATTTTGTTTGTTTTTGGTAAAAAACAGACAATGTTGCGTCTTGATGGGCAGAGTTTTGGATTTTTTTCCTGAAAAAACTCTGTCGAGCGCACGTTACGACAGACACTGGACAACCGATTTAGGTGATTTCGTGCGCGGTAGTTCTGCGAAGCGGGTGGTGTAGCACGGGCTCGCCTTGTCGCGGCGCATCTGCCAGCCGTGGCCGATCGCTTCGATGCCCAGCCTGAGCGTGCCGCGCCCGTAGCGGTGGTTGACGGTGTCGAGCGCGCCCAACAGCGCCAGGCGCGCGGGGGCGGTTTCCGGCGCGAGCCAGTCGGCCTGCCGTGCGGCGCCCGTTTGCAGCTCGCTCAGCATTACGCCGACCTTCTTGTACGCAAAACCCTTCCTGTACAGCGTGTCTAGCAGCGCGAGCGCCGCGCGGGTCAGCGCCAGCGTGTCGCAGCTTGCCACCGGCAGCGCCTGCCAGTCGCAGGCGTGATACTGCGCGTCCTGCTCGCGGAAGCGGTGGGTGTGCAGTTGCACGCCAATCAGGCCGGCGACGCTGCCTTGCGCGCGCAGATCGGCCGCCGCCTGCGCGGTGTGGTGGGCGAGGGCGGCGGCCAGTGCGTCGCGCTCGTCAAGCCGCGTGCCGAAGCTGCGGCTGCGCACCAGTTGCTGGCGCGGCGGCGTGACGTCCTCCAGCGTGAGGCAAGAAATGCCTTGTAGCTCACGCACCACCCTTTCCACCACCACGCCGAAGCGGCGGCGGATCAGCGCGGGGTCGGCGCGGGCAAGGTCCAGTGCGCTGTCCACGCCCATGTCTGCCAGTTGCCCGGCGAGCCTGCGCCCGATCCCCCACACCTCGGCCGCCGGCTCGCTCGCCAGTGCCTTGGTCTGGCGTTCCGGGGATAGGCTGCCCCAGTCGAGCACGCCGGCAAGCCTGCCGTGCCGCTTGGCCAGATGGTTGCAGAACTTGGCCAGTGTCTTGCTCGGGCCGACGCCGACGCAGGTGGGGATCCCGACCCACTGCTCGACGCGCGCGCGGATGCGTTGGCCAAGGCCGGTGGGGTCGTCCGGCAGGCCGGTCAGGTCGGCGAAGCACTCGTCGATCGAGTACACCTCGAAGCGCGGCACCAGCGAGCCGATGGTGTCCATCATGCGCCGGCTCATGTCGGCGTACAGCTCGTAGTTGCTGGAGAACACCGTCAGCAGCCCCTTGCGTTCCAGATGCGCGACCTCGAAATACGGCTCGCCCATCCGGATGCCGAGCGCCTTCGCTTCGCGGGTGCGGGTCACCACGCAGCCGTCGTTGTTGGAGAGCACCACAATAGGCGTTTTGGCCAGGTCCGGCCGGAACACCCGCTCGCAGCTTGCGTAGAAGCTGTTGCCGTCGATCAGCGCGAACGTGGGCATGCGTGCTTGACGATGAAAGTGACCACGCCGATGAGCCGCCACTCCTCGTCGCCGCCCGGGCGCAGCACCGGGTAGGGCACCCGCGCGTTTTCCGGATGCAGCTCGAGGCCGGCCGGCGTCTTGCGCAGGCGCTTGACGGTGAATTCGGTGGCGAGTTGCACGATCACGATGTCGCCGCTGGCCGCCTCGCGCGCGCGGTCGACTACCAGGAGGTCGCCGTCGTCGATGCCGGCGTCGCTCATCGAGTCGCCCGCCGCGTACAGCGCGAAGGTCGCCGGCGGGTGGGCGACCAGATACTGGTTGAAGTCGAGCGCGCCGGCGGCGTAGCTGGCCGCCGGTGACGGGAAGCCTGCCTGCACGCGCGCGAGCATCAGCGTGGTAGTGGCGGCGGCCGGCGCAAGGGCGACGGGGTGCAGGGACTGTGTCATCACGGCACACTTGATTAAAGAAGCACTATTCAAGTGTGCCGCAGTGAACGCCACCGTGCAATGGGGCGGCGGCATTGGTACACCTGGCCGCCAGTTTGCCTAAAAAACAGGCGGCACGCGCAAGGCAGGCAGGGCAAGGGTTGCGAGGGTGGCCGGCGCCGTCGCGGCCGGGTTTTCAACAGAAATTGTGAATATCAGATGTTGGCAATATCTGTGCGAAAGCTTGCAGGTTTGGTCGTGTTGAGCAAGCTTGCCACACTGCGTATGCATGGTGTTCGGATAATTGGAAAATGTTTCGCTGCGCGGGATGTTTCATGCGGGGGCGGCCCCGCACGCCGCAAGCGTCGCCCGCTTGAGCGTCAGGATTGCAGGGAGAACCCCCCTCCCTGCATCCAGACGCAGAGGCTTGGGGTCGCCGTCGTCGGTCAAGGGCAAGGCTTCGCGCAGCCGTCCGCCCGTGTCCTCACCCTGCGGGCTGCGGGCCGCGCCAGCGGCCGGTCTGCCCCTTGAGCGACTCTCGGCTCAAGGTCAGTGAGCCGACAGCGCGCCGCTCGTTGGCGGCGAAAGCGCTTTCAATAAAAGATAGGGGAAAAGCCTATCATCTACCGCGAATACTGGTCTGGTCGCCGACCAGGTGCAGGCTCAGAGCTGGTGAATCTGACGGGGTGCGACGTTCCGTCGTTTGCCATCGTCGACGTAGTAGCCACCAGGCCAGCTAAGCAGGGGAATCCTGGTCTTGATGTCGTTGCGACGTCGGCGTGGTCGTCCCCAGAACACTTCAGGCAGCGCGTCACCCGCGCCAACCAGAACGACCAGGTGGTTCACGTTCGAGCGAAGGGACTGGTCGTCGATGGTGATCGACCGCAGGACATACGCCGTGCCACTCGTGCGGATGAACCGAAGCGTTGTCGGGTCTGCCGCGTTCACGGCCTTCAGCTCGGCGGTCACGCGTACCTGGTCTTCAGGCGACAAGCTGGGAAGGGCTCGCCGGCACTCGCTGAGCAGGTTCACCAGTTCGATGAGGTCGATCTTCTCGACGGACGTTGCCACGTTGAAGTTGATCGACGAGTGGAGCACGTCGAGGTGAAGCGTCGGCGGTCGGATGGCGCGCAGCTCCTCGAGCTTGAACTCGGCCAGGACGCCCTGGGCGAAGGAGTCGAGCTGTTGCACCCACTGGCTCGCGCTAGCGCGTGCGGCGCTCGGCAGCCGGAGCAGCAGCTTGGAGGACTGGCCGTCTTTCCCTTCCGGCTGGAAAGGGGATGGCTGTCGCAAGTCCGTGATGTCGGCCGCGGGGAAGCGCTCGCATAGGTCTTCCACCGCTGCGCTAGACAGTTGGTGATATTCGGCGACGCGCTCGATGAGCGATGGGGTGGGCATGGCAAATCCTCATTGATACGTTCATAGCATATCACCTATTGCGGCGCATGCCGCATGGGCGGGGTTCATGGCGGGCGCTGGCGAGGAAGTTGCAGGCGATGGCGCGTCACGAACTGTTACGTCAGTCGGCGGTGCAAGGTTGGGAGCGTGCGAACGGGGATGGCACGACCGACACGAACTGTTAAGCCAGCTTGGTTGGCAAGGTTGTGGCTTGGTCGAACGGGGTGTGTCACGAACTGTTAAGCCGGTGTGGTCGACAAGGTTGGTCGATGATCGAACGGGGATGTCACGAACTGTTAAGCCAGCTTGATCGACAAGGTTGGTCGACAGGGGAACGGGGCGCGTCACGAACTGTTAAGCCGAGCGTGCTCGGCAAGGTTGGACGGGGGAAGACATGGGCGGCCAGCGCTGTGCCGGCCAGTCTGCTCACTCGAAGTCTTCGGCTGTGTCCGTGGTCATGGGCGGGATCTTTGCGTACATGGCGAGTCGTGCATGGGCGTCCCGCTCCAGCCCCTCGAGCGTGTTGAGCTGGTCTGCCAGCAATGGGCCGAACTCCTCGATCTGCGGGATCACGGAGCGCTCGAAGTTGAGCTGGGTCTTCTGCAGGCTCTCGTGCATTTTGAGCAGCTTGGCCAGAATGCCCATCGTCGCCAGCGTCAGGGGGGCGCCAGGCTCGAATGCCTCCCGCGTCTTCACCCGCCGCTCGCAACCAGCTACAGGGATGGCAATGGGCTTAAACCGCTTCGACTTGCCTTTCTCCCAGCGGACTAGGGTTGGCGTGCGCCGCCCTTCGTTCTTGACCCACCACCGCAGGCCGAGCTTCCCCTCCATGGGCGGTTGCGAGATCTCGAGGATCTTGCCCGCGAGGTCGATGAGCAGATCCACGTTCACCAGCATCGCATGGGCCGTGCGTATTCGCTGCAGCCGCTCCTCCATGCGGTTCTCCATCCAGGTGAAGTGGTCCCGCCCGATTGAGCTGGGGGTGCTCGTCTCCGGCAACATGCTCAGTGCGCCGTTGTTCATGTCTGTCTCCTGTCGTGCATTGCGCTCGATGGGCTGTCCGCTTCCATCTCCACGCGCTATCAAAAATCACACCCTCGCCGTCGTGCCGGCATGGGCATCCATCTTCCTGCTTGGCCTGTTCGTCGTCGGCGGCCAGCGTCTCCGTCTTGGAACCCTTGGGCGGCAGGCTTCCTCCTCGACCCGTCATCCGGCCGGCAGCCAGCCTGTCATCGTGCCACCCTTGGGCAGGCGTCTTCCCGTCGTGTCCTGTCATCGGCCATCGGCCAGTCCTCGTCGCCGCCAACCATGGGCAAGGTTGCTTCCGGTGCAGCGCGGTTATCGGGTGGTAGGTAGCTATCTGGGTCTGCCTGCCGACCCAGCAATGCACAGTCATGCACCTGTGCATCTTGCGCTGGTGCATCTTGCACTTGTGCATCTGCGCAGTCCTCCATTGGGTCGGGGCATTCAGTGATGTGTGACCTTCCGCGATGTCGTTCCTTGCTGGCTGGTTGGGTGGTGCGAGCGCGGCTTCACACTCTTGTTTCGAGGCCGGAAAAAACGGGGCGCGGTAGGTGTCGGCAAAGGTGATAACGCCGTTTTCCGAAGTGTCCTGACGATCGAGGTAAGGGGGGGCTTCACGCATAAATAAAGTTAATGGGGTTACGGGGGGGCTACTAGGGTGTCGGCACACTTCCGATGTCGGGGGGCTACTAGGGTGTCGAAACTGGCCAAGTTCTGCATCCTGATCGAGTCGAAAAAACGACGAGCCAAGCGTGGTGAAGTGGGTTGGGTCGACTCAATACCGCAATGAAAATAATATTTTTATTGTAAGTATTAGTCGCATGAGCGAAGCGTGAATAAATACCTTTAAATCCAGCGCAAGATGCACCGGTGCAAGATGCACAGATGCATGATGCACAATGTAAGTTGGAAATGACGGAGAGGCGGCGGAGAGCGTCGCCCTGACCCTAAAAGTGAAGAGGTGCGAAGATGAACATTAGTCGGTTTTCGGTTTGGACGTTGGCCACAGTGCGGTGAAGGCGGCCTCTGTGTAGCCGCCGCCAAGCGGCTACGGCAACGGGCTGATCGCGATCAGTGATGACGTAGAGACACGCCGCGCCGAAACTGAGATGGTTAAAGTGCATGGGCGCAAGTTTTTCGTAGGTGAAACCGCGCTTATTCAGGGCTGCGCTCAAGTTTAGCGTGGCCTGTTTGAAGACTGGATCGCCCCCCCCCCCGAACACTCTGCGCTGATCCTTGGTACTATCAAAAAAACGCGAGCCATGGGCTACGGTGACCGAGGTGCGCGACAAACCTCGATGTTCAGCCCAATGTCAAGAGTGCGGGCGACGCGGGCGTCCTTTGATTAAGAAGCACCCTTGCGTCGTCTTCCGGCAAGTCGGTATTGTGGTCATTGTATTGTCGGTATTGGCCTGGAGATCGCCCGCTTCGCCACCTTGAGCAATGGCGGCTTTATCGCCCCGGCTAACAGCTTCAAACGGCATCAGGCCATGCGACGCAAGGCGCAGCAGGCGTTGAGTCGGAAAACTAAATTCTCGAACAACTGGAAGAAGGCGAAAGCCCGCGTCCAGTTGCATCATGCCCACATCGGCAACGTCCGCAAAGACTTCCTGCTCCAGGCCACGACCACAATCAACCAAAACCGCGTGATTGTCTGTATCAAAGACCTGAAGCTGTGGGCTATGTCGAAGTCTGTGGCGGGCGATGCCGAACAACTGGGTAGGCACGAGCGGGCAAAATCCGGCCTGAACAAGGTGATCCTCGATCAGGGCTGGTTCGAGTTCAGGCGCCAGTTGGACTACAAGCTGGCTTGGCGCGGAGGGCACCTGATCACGGTGCCGCCGCACCACATCAGTCAGACTTGCCCGGCCTGCGGCCATGTCTCGAAACTGAATCGTCAGATGCAAGCGCGGTTTTGCTGTGTTGAATGCAGCTTCGAGGAAAATGCTGATCTGGTGGGGGCGATGAATGTGCTTCACCATGGCGAGGCCGTGTTGGAGCAAGGGCAGGACATTGCCAGCTAGCCTGCGAAGTGAGGGGTATGTTCATGCTTTAGGCATGATTGACCCGTCGAGGCGATCTGGCTGCCTAGCGGCCAGACGCGTTGGGAATCCCCGCCACGGTTTCAAGGCCGGCTCGCGAAGCGAGGTGGTGGGGAGGATGTCAAAAATTTCCTTATCGACTGAGGGGTGTATGGGGAAAAATCATAAAATCGATGCCAGCATAGTTGGCAAACCGGTTCAGCTTGATATGAGCCATGTCGCCACACTGGCGCGTACAGCCGAGTATCTACGTCGAAATCGCAGCGAGATCGAAGCGTGGTGGTCGATTAGCGTCGAGGATGATCCTGTGGCTCAGGCCGCGCTTGAGAAAGGTGGTGTGATGGTTGGGCCCAAAGCCCCGAGGAGAAGGCGGGTGAGCAATGGGTCAGCAGATGAGCCTTGATCGAGAACCGTGCTTCCTGCTGAGGAGTCCCGCCTAGGTCAACGTGACTACCCGAAAACGCAACTTAAAGATTTTCTCCTGACGGGGCTTCACGCTAAGACATGTCGCCGGATCTCTCCACCGGTAATTGCAGTTCAAGTGCCTGAACCCGCGCAGCCAGCACCTCCATGCCTTGCTCGGCCTTGGCCAGTTGCCCGGCGCGCTCCTCCAGCCGGCCGCGCTCGACGGCGAGATCCGTGCGGTACTGGGCGGCCAGCGTGCGGGCCGCGTCTGCGTCCTTGCGTGCTTCGACGAGCGCCTTTTCCAGTGTTTCCTTCTCGCGGGTGAGGGCCTGACGCAGTTCGTGGGTCTGCTCCATCAGGTAGGCGCGCTCGCCCTGGGCGATCTCGCGCTCGCGCGAGAGTTCGGCGGCGTGCGCAGCGCCGGCGGCGTGCAGTTCGCCGGTCAACTGGCTGCGCAGTTGCTCAACTTCCACCTCGCGGCGCGCGTTCAGCTCGCGCTCCAGCGTGGCCATCGCGTCCTTCTGGCTGACCAGTTCGCCCATCGCGTGCTCGAGGCGGGTCTGGCAACCGGCCAACTCGGCACGAGTGTTCTCCAGTTCGTCCTGCAGGCCGATGTACGCGTCGCGCAGCGTGGCCAGCTGCTCGGTCTGCTGCTGGATGACCGCCTCCAGCTTCTCCTTGTTCTCGACCAGCTCCGCCGCGGCGTCCTCGGCCGCCTGCACGCGTTCAAGCATGTCCTCGTGTTGCTCGCGCAGTGCCAGCCGCTCGCCGTCAAAGGCGGCGCGCGCGTGGGTAAACGCCAGGTCACGCAACTGGTTGAGGAAGAGGTCGGCTTGCAGGTTCTCGGCGTCACTCCACCTCGGGCGGGTATTTCGCTCGATCTGCAGGGCGCTGCCGCTCTCCTCGAAGTAGCGGGTCAGGTAGCTGGAGATCACGCGGGTCGAGCCCTTGTTGCCCAGCGCTACCGCGACGCGGGCGATGGTCGGGCGCTGGCCGCCGGCGGCGATCTGCGCGCAGATGGCGGCGACTTGTTCGTAGGCGAGGGAAGAGGTTCTGGCCATTAGAAGTCCTTGCTGTGTTCGGTCTTGCTGGTCGAGCGCCAGCGGCGGGCGTGGTGTTTGCTGAACAGCGTGACCGCCTGCTCGGTGAAGGCCTCGGCGATGCCTTTCTCCAGCAGGTAGCTCGAGAGCGCGGTTTCATACGCCGCGCGCGAGTCGCAGTCCTCGGGACGGGGGAAGTCTGCAGGCGGCGTGGCGGCCGGCGTGGTCGTCCCTTGAGCCGCGGCGTGCAGGCTCTCGTACACGAAGCGGCTGGCGGTCATCTCCTTAGGGTCAGGCAGGTTGCGCCGCTGGCAGCGCTGCACCTCTTCCAGCGTTTTGTCGATGGGGAGCACCAGCGACAGGCGCGCTCGGGCGCGGGTGATCGCCACGTAGTAGAGCCGCCGTTCGCCTTCGAGGTCGTCGCTTTGCTCGCCGGGGAAGCTGCCTTCCTCCAGTTCGCTGACGATGACGTGCGGCCACTCGAGGCCTTTGGCGCGGTGGGCCGAGGTGATCAGCACGCGGTCGCCGCCGTCGTGCGGCTGCGACTGGATGGCGTCCAGCGCGTCGAGCAGGCCGGCGCAGGAGAGCTTGTCCTGCTCGGCGAACGCCTCCACGTACTTGACCATCGCCCACTTGGCCAGCGCGCGCGGCTTGCTGCCGGCCGAATTGAGGAAGAAGCGCAGCAACGCCATGTCGTCGATCAGCCAGTCGAGCACGTCGGCGGCGGTAGTGCCGGGTTTAGTCTTGGCCATCCGTTCGAGGCGCTTGACCATCTCGGGCAGCGCCTTGCCGCGCGAGTCCGCCGCGAGGCGGCCCAGCGTGTTCAGCAACAAGGGGGCAGGGTGGGCGCCCTCGGCGGTGACGGCCTGGGCGATCTGGCGCGCGGTGGACTCCACTACTTCGCGGCGCAGGTACAGCGTCGGCACGGTCAGCAGGGCTTCGAGCAGCGCGGTGCATCGCGTTTCGCCCATGGCTGGCCAGCGTTCCGGCTGGCACAGGGCGAGGTGGGCGTACAGCGACAGCACCTCTTTGCGGTCACAAAACGGATCCACGCCGGCGAGCCGGTACGGGATGCCTTCCTTGGACAGGGCGATCTCGACCGGGATGGAGTGGGCGAACTCGCGGACCAGGATCACGCTGTCGGCGCGCCGGCCGTCCCAGTGGTCCAGTGCACGCAGCACCGCGTTGCCGGAGCCGCCGCCGTAGCTGTAGAGGCGCACGTCGGTGTCGAGACCGGCGGCGCTGTGCGAGGCCTTGTCGATGCGCGCCTGGTTGTGGCGGATCGCGCCGTTGGCCAGCGTCGCCACCTGTGGCCCGTAGCGGAAGGTGGTGGTCATCGCGTAGCGCACCGTGTCCGGGAACAGCTCGCCAAAGCGGTGCACGATGTACTCGGGCTTGGCGCCGCGCCAGGCGTAGATGCACTGGTCGCCGTCGCCGACCACCATCATCTGTGCGCGGTCGCCGGCGACGATGCGGACCAGTTGCATCTGCAGCTCGTCGATGTCCTGGAACTCGTCGATCAGGCAGTGCGCGTAGCGGTTGCGCACCAGCTCGACGGCGGCCGGCTCGTGCTGCAACACGGTGTACGGGTCGTGCAGCATGTCGATGTAGTCCATCAGGCCGCGGCGTACCCGCAGCGACTCGTACTCGATGGCAGCACGCACCAGCGGTGGCACGACTTGCAGGCGTTTGGCCTTCTCCTTCAAGTTGGCTTCGGTGAAGGCCGGGTCGTGGTAGAGCAATTCGGCCTTGAGGTAGGCGTCCAGATCCGCTACCGCCAGCACGGCCTCCTGATCGCTCTCCAGTTGCTCCTCGGCCTTGAGGCGGCCGTTGATCGACTTGATCGCCTCGCGCACCAGCGCGTCGCGCTGACCTTCCTTCATCAGCGCCCGGTGCGGCAACCAGCCGTGTTTGGCGAAGGCCTTGCACAGCCGTAGCCCGAAGGCGTGGAAGGTCGCCACGTCGGGGGTGTGCAGCACCCGTTGCGCGTCGGCGGTCTTCTGCAAGCGGTGGCCGAATTCCTCGCGCGCCTGAGCATTGAACATCAGCACCAGGATGTGCTTGTACGACACGCCGCGCTCGAGCAGGGTGAAGATGCGGGCGATCAGCGTGTGTGACTTGCCGCTGCCGGCCACGGCATCGACGATCGCGTGGCCATCGCCATGCAGGGCAACGCGCTGTTGCTCGGGGGTGAGGGTGTCGATCAAAGAGAATCCTGGTTCTGAAGGGTGGCGCATTATTACAAGCATAATAGCGCAATTTCATTGCGCTATAAGCGCTGTTCGCAATGCAATTCGAGTGTGTAGACCCTGGTCGCGTACGCAACGCTTGGATCAGTTGTGCCGGGCGGTCAGTCTGTCGCGCTGGCGCCGTATACCGTCAAAAATGGCCTGCGCTACGTCGGTCGGAAAATCGGGCGGCAGATTACGCTCAACCGCCTGTAAAACCTCGCTTGTGCTATCGGCCAACTCGCTCAGCAGGTCCTTGGCCCATGCTTCGGTCAGGCCACTGCTGCGCGCTTGTGCCAGCCAGTGGCGTGGCTGGATGCGATCGATCAGGTAGTGGTTGCTTTGCCCGCGTACAGCCATCGCGAGCTTAGCTTTTTGTGGTGCTATCTGGCCGGCACCATGGCCGATGACGGGATGGGCGGACAGGATGTCGTATAGCGGTGTTGCTCGATACCGGCCACCCGGCAGATGGAACAGGCTAAAGTTCTTGGCATGACCGTCAGTGGCGGCCAGCAACCAGAACACGACTTGTGTCTTGAAGAACTGGCGGCGGTCGACTTCGCTGTTCTCTGACCCGGCCAGAATGTCGAGGATGCGAGCCATCCCCGGGCCGCCATCACTCTGGTACTTGAGGTGGGGTGGGGTGCCCGTAGCCTGGCAGAGATCTTCTTGTGGCAGGCGTATTAGCCAGCTGTTGTCGGCGGATAGCCGTCGGTCAAAGCGTTCGACCACCAAAACTTTCTGCTCTTCAAAGCGGGCGATGTCGCAGCGTGCTACCGGCAGGCCGAATGCGGCAACCAGTTGCGCGCACAGCCATTCGTTTTCCACCGAACTGCGCATGTCGGCCTGCATGCCGCCCACCAGCCCCAGTGGTAGTTTCAAGATATGGGTGGTCGGTGTGCTGCCCAGCGGGCTTTGCCAGTGCCCGGCGTGGTACAGCAGTGCTGTTTTTTCTTGCGCGCCGGCAATGGATAGGCGCAAGTCGGTGTCATGAGCCATCTGGCCAGGCCAGCCGGCCTGCGTTGTTTGCCGCAGCAGGGTCGCGATGTCTGCTTCAGACAGGGGCTCCCCGGTGATGCGCTGCAGATCTTGTGGTGTTTCGTCTTCTGGCAACAGTTGCAGCGCGCCCACGCAGTCGCGCCCTAGCGCTGCCAGCAAGGTAAACGGCGCGCTGTCGCTTAACCGGTAGCGTTGTGCCAGACGGCGACGGATGGCATCGCTATCGGGTAGCAGGTTATCGAAATAGGCGTTGACCACCGCACCACGATACGCGGCATTGCCGGGCAAAAAGGGCAGTGAAAGTGATAGAGGCCGCGCTTGCGAGTGATTGAGCCAGCTGTCGTGGTAGGCGAAAGTTTCGCCGCTGCGGGTGAGGGCCCATTCGCCGACCAACAGGCCGTTCATCCACACGTTCAACTGTTGCCGGTGGCTTTTGCGGCCCATTTCACCAAGCCTCGTCGCTGGCTGCTGCCGGTTTATCTTCGCGGGTGTGAATTGCCAGCTCGGCGTCCAGCGCGTGCAGCAGCTTGTGTAGCCGCTCTACGCTGGCCGTCGCTGGGCGGGCTTCCAGTCGTGCATAGCTTTGCTGGCTGATGCCGAGCCGTTCGGCCGCCTGTGTCTGGGTCAGTCCGGCGCGCTGGCGAAGGCCACGCAACATGGCAGGCAATTGTTCCGGCGTGATGATGGGGTAGTGCATGGTGCTCGTCTCTGTACGGTATTTTACATACTATGAGTTGTAAATGCGAAAAACAACCCAAGTGATGTATTTTGATTTTACAACGCATAGCATGTTAATGCTTCGGTTGGTGTTGCATGAACCTTTCTGCCGCAACGAATGTTGAGCCGAGGAGAGGAGGTGCGTTTGGCCAACTTCGCGGGTCAGCTTTCAGTGCCAGTGGGCCGCTGTGATAGGCTGTGGCACGACGGTGGCATCGGCTGTGGCGAGGTGCTGGTCGGTACGTATGGAGGCTGCACGTGAGGGGCACCCGTTGCGCCTTGAAAGATTGCCTCCAACTTGCGCCGTCTTCCCGTGAGTCGGTAGATTGTCTGGCAGGGGATCTGCCAAGCCGAAAAGCCGATGACCATCCACTCCGAATTGGTCGCGTCGCTGATGCGACCACCGCCAGAGATTGCGCGGGCACTCGCGCACCGCCCTGAGCTATTCACGGGCGAGCGCCCCGGCAAGCGGATCGCCTACGACATGCTTTCGACCGCCAACCCCGATAACCACGGCCGCCTCGTCCTGGTGACGATCGTAGAGGGCATGACGCCCGACATGTGCGTGCGGGTGTTCCCCGATGCCGGCGTGCTGCTGCTGGAGGGCGACGCGGCCAGCTTTGCGCTGATCGGCCTTGATGCCGAAGACGCCGAGGCGATGCTGCGAGAGCCGGTCGAGGTGTGCGTCATGGATCATGGCGACGCCCTGTTTTCATTGATCGGGGCAGCCCCCTTTCAAACAAGGAAAACGACGTGATCCTGTTCCTCGACACAGAGTTCACCGACTTCCTCGACTGCGAGCTTCTGAGCCTTGGTGCCGTCAGCCAGGACGGCCGGCATAGCCTCTATCTGGAGGTGCAGGACTTCGACCGCGCCAAGTGCTCGGCTTTCGTTTGGGAGGCCGTGCTGCCGCAGCTTGGCCGCTCGCCCGAGGCGATCACTCGTAGGGATCGAGTGCGCGAGCGCCTGCTGGGCTTCTTTGCCAGCCTGCCGCGCAGCGTACAGATCGCCGCTGATTCGGTTCATGATCGTGATCTGCTCTATGACGCGCTGGACGGCCAATGGCCGGCGAATCTGGATGGCTGGATCGACCTGAACGCGATCACCGATCTGGAGCCGTTCCGGCTTGGCGTGGCGCGGTTTCGCCGCAGGACAGGCAAGGCCGAGCATCATGCGCTGTTCGACGCTGAGGCGCACCGTGCGGGGTGGCTGTCGTGGAATGACCGCAAGGCAAGGAGGGTGTGGTGAGGCTTGGGCGGAAGCGAATGCACGGGTTCGAAACGGGTGGCGCAACGCCTGATGATCCGGAAACTAGCGTCCTGTTCTTCACGGTGCTGGACGGCGAAAAACTCTACACGCCGGGGCGCTGCAAGGCTGGCGAACTGGACGGGGCAGCGGACATGCTGCGCCGTGCCGGCAAGGGCGAGCTTTCCGGCATCGTGGACAAGGACACGCTCGAAAGCCTGCTGGCCGAAATCATGGTGTTCGAGCGCGAGCGGGGCGTCGCCGACGCCCGCCCGCTGTTTGGTTGGTGGCGAGAGCTGGAAGAATCGTTTCTGGCGTTCACGCGGCTGGATGGCAAGGATTCGCACGCGCCGATTCGCTGCAAGCCGAGCCAGCTTGGCCGTCAGGTGGCCGCGTGGCAACGGGACGGCAGGGGCGAGGTGGTCAACGTGATCCGGCGCTCGATGCTGGTTGCCATGCTGGCCGAACTGATTATTTTCGAGAGGGAGCACGGAATCGATGCGAGTCCATCTTCTGTCCGACCTGCATAACGAGTTCGGCAATCCGTACCAGCCGGCGGTGACGGACGCCGATGTGACGGTGCTGGCCGGCGATATTGCCTCGAGGGGTGCGGGTGTTGCGTGGGCGCGTGATGCTTTCAGCGGGACGGTGCTCTATGTCCCCGGCAATCATGAGTTCTACAAGTCGAACATGGACGCCATGCTGGCCGACATGCGGGCAGCTGGCGACGATCGCGTGCGGGTGCTCGACCTGGACGTGATCGTGATTGGCGATGTGCGCTTCATCGCGGCGACCGGCTGGACGGACTTCGAGGTGGCCGGCGATCCCGAGGTGGCAATGGCGTTCGCCGGGCCGCGTATGAATGACTACGCCAACATTTCGCACGGCGAGGGTGGCTTTGATCTGCTGAATCCGCAGGAGGTGCGCCGTCGCGCCTTGCTGGCGCGGGCATGGCTGGCCGAGCAGATCGCGCAGCCGTTCGACGGCAAAACGGTGGTGGTGACGCACCACGCGCCATCGCCGCGATCCACGCCGCCGAAGTATCAGGGGCACGGTATCACGCCTGCCTTCTGCAACGATTGGGAGCGTCTTTTCGACGGCGTGGACTTCTGGTTCCACGGCCACACGCACCATGCGGTGAGCTACGTTGTGGGCGATACGCAGGTCATTTCGAACCCCAAGGGCTACGGGCGCGAAATGACGGGGTTCGATCCGAGACAGATCATCGAGGTTTGACGATGCGAAACAAGCGAAAACGCTATCGACTGGACGACCTGCTGGCCGAAATGCCGGAGGGCATGCCGCGTGATGAGGCATGGGAGGCAATGGGCGAGGTGGGGGCGGAGGTGCTGGATGAGGCGCCCAAGCGGATTGGAGCACTCAAAGGCAAGCTGCAAGGCCCCGGCGATTTCGATGCGCCGTCCCCGGAGGTCGAAAGCCTGTTCGGCGCGATGGCCGGCACGGTTCAGTGGGAGGGCGACATCGTTTCACCGTTGGACGATGATGCCGCGAGTGAAGTATCGAGAAAGCCTCGGTAGTTCGCTCCGTTGAACTGTGAAGGATTCCTTCGTAGATCAATTGCCGCCCTTCGGTCGCCGCATGATCGGGTCGGCCAGTACGCCACGAGCTTCCTTCGGCCCCGGTAGTGTCCGGTCGATGCTGGCCGCCAGCCCAGCACGGCAAAGTCGACATGAGACCTAGCGATTCCAGCGGGTCGTTCAGCTTGGACCGCTTGCTTTCACGTCCTTCGGTGGCGAACGGGTTCTTCATCGGCGCATTCGGTCTGAGTATGCTCAGTTCATGCCTGAACGGCAGGTTTCTGGAAGTTCCCTTGAGTGTATCTTGGCGAGTGAATCTAAGCGCAATGCGCCACAATGCGCTATATAAATGGCTTTTATGTTTGATGTTTTTACATTAGACCAATAATGTTAAGATAAAATGCAATGGTGCTAAAATACGCCCAAAATTGCTGCATGAGGTCGCTTTGCATGGGTTGTGCATTGCTGGCAAAGTACATATTAATCAAATAGATAGAGATAAAATGTTTGCGTATATGCAAACATTTATTGCGCGATATCGAAGGACGACTCCGGATGTCCGTCAAGCGGAATGACACCAACACCCCTCCAGAAACAGCAAATCAGCCATGGCAGCCACGCGCCCTGAGCAAAGCCGAGTTTCACGGTGTGCTTCGCGAAAAAGGGCTTTCCTTGTCGGATGCCGCCTTCCTGTGGGAGGTGTCGGTGGCGACCGCCAGTCGGATCGCTGCCAATCCCGATCGGCCGGCGCATTGGCTGTTCGCACTGGCCGCCTTGCCCACGCTGCGTGCCGCTGAATTGAAAGCCTTGCATGCACAGCGCAGGCGGCAAGGACGGCCCGCGCGGCCCAAGCCGGGAGAGGTCATCCAGGCGATGACCGTGTCGGCCGAACTGTATGAAAGCGTGGCGTGCCATGCGACCTGCGGCTTGGCCGAGGAGGGGGACGCAGATGGCTACATCAAGGCGGTGCGGGGTTCGGGTACAGAGACTCAGTTTTTGGTGTGTTTCCCGGCAGGGGAGGACTGGTTTGGCGCGGCGCTGTTTGACGACTATTTCTACACGACCGGGCGGATCGTGCGGCCAGAAAAGGGTGGAGCGGCTTTATGAGGGACACTGAGATTGCGCTGCTCGACGCGCAGCCGCTGCCGGCCTTGCACGGACAGCTTGCGCAGTCCGTCGGCGCCAACCGCAACCTTGATCAGAGCTGCCGCCTGCGGGCTCAGAATGACCGCGAGGCGGTGATCGCCTGGCTGGCCAATGTGGCCGAGTCCGAGCATACGCGCGAGAGCTATCTGCGCGAAGCCGATCGGCTCTACCGCTGGGCGGCCTTGCGTGGGGCAACCCTGTCCGACCTCAGGCATGAGGACTTCGTGCTGTACCGGGGGTTCCTGGCTAACCCTCAGCCCGCCGCATTCTGGGTCTCTGCGTGCCGGCATCGGCGCAGTCACCCCGATTGGCGCCCCTTCACCGGGCCGCTCAGCGAGAGCTCGATCCGCCTGTCCATGTCCGTGCTGAATGCGCTTTTCACCTGGCTGGTCGAAGCGCGCTATCTCTGCAGTAATCCGCTGACCTTGGCGCGCAAACAGCGGCAGCGCGGCGACCGGCGGATTACCCGATTGCTGAGTGAGGCACAGATCCAGACGGTGTTTGCGGTGCTGGAGATGCAGCCATGCGACACGCCCGCGGCCGCTCGGACGGTAGCACGTAACCAATGGCTGTTGACGCTGGCCCTGCTGACCGGCCTGCGCGTAAGCGAAATTGTGGAAACCCGGATGAGCCAGTTGTATGCCCTGCCCAACCGCAGTGGCAAGCTGTGCTGGTATGTAGATGTGTTGGGCAAGGGGAGCAAGCACCGGCAGGTGCCGGTCAATAGCGAACTGATGGCCGCGCTGGCCGACTATCGGCGAGGCTTGGGTTTGCCGGACACGCCTGCGGCCAATGAGCATTTGCCCTTGGTGTGCAAGGTCAAGCCACTCAAGGGTGGGGCCCTGGACACGGCGCCGATGACCCGCCAGGCCGCGCATATTATTTTGAAGCAGCTTTTCAGACAGGCAGCTGAATATCTGCGTGACCATGGCCGACCGGACGAGGCGGGCGCGCTTGAGGCCGCATCTGCGCACTGGTTGCGTCATACGGCTGCCTCATGGATGGCTAGCTCGGGCCAGTCTATCCATTCGGTGAAGGACACGCTGGGTCATGCCGATTTGAGTACGACCAGCCGGTATTTGCATACCGAGCTTGATGCGCGACATCAAGATATGGAAAAGCTGCGGATAGACCGAGGTTGAATGGATGCCGTGATGATTGAATTTATCTTTTGAAATTCAAGTCAATAGCATTGGTGTGAACGATGATGTCCAATCGGCTATCCACGGATTCATTGCAATAAAATCAACTGTGCCTTAGTATGAAAACCTGCAACGGCGTGTGTTGTGCGTTGCCTAATAAATAATCATGGGGAAAACAATGTCCGAAGTCATCATTGACACCAATACCGCATCGCTGGCCGAAATCGAAGCGGCCATCGAAAAGCTGACCGCCGCACTGGAAAGCAAGAAAGAATCTGCCAAGCGTGAAGCTGCTGAAAAGATCCTGGAAATCGCCCGCGCCGCTGGCCTGACCGTCAACGTCGAAGGCCTGAAGCAAGCCTCCAGCGGCAAGGGTTCGCGTGGTCCGGTTGCAGCCAAATACCGCGACGCCAACGGCAACGAGTGGACCGGCCGTGGCCGCAAGCCGCGCTGGGTGGAAGACTACCTAGCTGCTGGCGGTCAGCTCGAAGCAATCGAAATCAAGTAATCCGAGTAGACTCCAAAATGGCCCCAGACATGTCTGGGGCCATTTTGCTTTGTATTCACGGAGAACATCAGAGATGACAATAGCGGGAAAGAATAGCCTTAGCTGGATTGATGTCAAAACAAAGCTGGCTGATTTCGACCGTGCCGATCTGCTTGGTTTGCTCAAGGAGCTTTACTCGGCCAGCAAGGATAACCAGGCCTTCTTGAATGCCCGCTTGGGGCTGGGTGACGATCCGATCAAGCACTACAAGGCCACAATCACGCAATGGATCAACCCCGCCGATGTTCGCAAGCCAGTCTCGGTGGCCAAAGCCAAGAAAGCGATCAGCGATTACAAGAAGGCCTTGGGGCAGCCGGAAGGCTTGGCTGAGTTGGCAGTATTCTACTGTGAAGAAGCATTCAATCTTTTGACGTGGCGCGGTGTGGAAGACGAAAGCTTTTACGACGCACTGGTGCGGATGTTCGAGCAAGCTTTGAAATATGTACTTGCCCTGCCACAGGGGCAGCAGGTGGCCTTCTGGGTGCGGCTCGAGCAGGTGCGTCACCAGGGACAAAATATCGGTTGGGGCGTAGGCGAGGATTTTGATCAGCTTTGGGCGGATGCCGGCTTGGCGGCGGGCGCGTCAACGCCCCCGGGCTGAAGGCCGCGACTTGCCGCGCGCCGGGATAGTGGGAAGTGCTGGCTGGGAGCGAAAGACAGGAAATTGTCCAATCAGTTCTGGGTGTGTTGACAATAGCTATACATGCGTCTACCTTTTGTATATCTGTTGTGTATGCACAAGGAGCCTCGCCATGCGTGCTGCCGCTATAAATCTACGCGCCCTGCCGGAGCAGCGTGACCTCATTGATCACGCCGCTAACTTGTTGGGCAAGAATCGTTCGGACTTCATGCTGGAGGCCGCCTGTGAGCGCGCCCAGTCCGTAGTGCTCGATCAGGTGCACTTTACGCTGGACGCTGACAAATTCCAGCAGTTTGTTGACTTGCTCGATGCGCCTCCAACGCCCAACGCAGGGCTGGAACGCCTGTTTGCACTGAAGCCTGCATGGGACAAGGCATGAGCCTTGACCTTATCGCGCCGCAGCCACTGACATCGGATCATCACTGCACAGATTTTTCCTGTGGCGAGCCGGTGCTGGATGAGTGGCTCAAGCGTCGGGGGATGGCCAATCAGGTAAGTGGAGCCAGTCGAACTTTTGTCGTTGCTGATAAAGAACGTCGTGTTTATGGCTACTACGCAATGGCGGCTGGTGCCGTATCGCATCAACTCGCGACAGGCGGTGTGCGTAGAAACATGCCTGATCCTGTGCCCGTGATTGTCCTGGCCAGACTTGCGGTCGATCACCGTGCCCAAGGCATCAAGCTTGGTGGTTCACTGTTGCAGGATGCCGTCAACCGTACAGTGAACGTTGCGCAGAATACAGGCGTTCGTGCCTTACTCGTGCATGCCCTGCACGAGCGCGCCAAGTTGTTTTATGAGCATTACGGATTCCAAGCTTCTCCAGCAGATCCGTTGATATTGATGTTGCGCCTGAGTCATGCCAACTTGTGACACCCTCTCCACTTTCTCCCGCCCGGCAGTGCACGAGGGCGACCGCGTTAAGCTGCTGAGCTACATTTTCTGAGCTGCCTGTCCGGCAGTGAACGACTCTCGCTGCCGTCAGCGAGGCCATGCGTCTTTCTGAGCTGCCTGTCCGGCAGTGAACTCCGTAAAATCGTCATCGGCGGTTAACCGATATTTCTGAGCTGCCTGTCCGGCAGTGAACATCACCGGTTTTGCCGTGGGCGGCACCGGCGCTTTCTGAGCTGCCTGTCCGGCAGTGAACAGAGGTTGAGGACTGCAATACGGGGGCACGTTTTTCTGAGCTGCCTGTCCGGCAGTGAACTCGGCCACGGCCCCGCCCTGCTGGCTGTTGTCTTTCTGAGCTGCCTGTCCGGCAGTGAACATCCTACGTGCAAGCGGGAGTTGAAACTCTTGTTTCTGAGCTGCCTGTCCGGCAGTGAACAGTGCATTACCGGCAACCACAAGTTGCTTCATTTTCTGAGCTGCCTGTCCGGCAGTGAACGCCGTCGCTACGTTTGGTAGCGGCGCCGCGCTTTTCTGAGCTGCCTGTCCGGCAGTGAACTGGCCGGGCGGCACCACCTTCTACAAGCTGATTTTCTGAGCTGCCTGTCCGGCAGTGAACCTGGGCGCGGACGGCGGCTATCTGCTGCTCGATTTCTGAGCTGCCTGTCCGGCAGTGAACAATCCAGAAACCGTCCCCGCGTCTTTCCCTTTTTTCTGAGCTGCCTGTCCGGCAGTGAACTCTTCCAGCTCACGCTCGCCCCATTGGGTGATTTTCTGAGCTGCCTGTCCGGCAGTGAACTCAGGCGCCGAGCTGGCCGCCATACGATCAGATTTCTGAGCTGCCTGTCCGGCAGTGAACGGCAGCTGCTCAGGCGGGGGCATCAAGGTGTTTTTCTGAGCTGCCTGTCCGGCAGTGAACCTCAACCAGCCTTACACACGCAGAAGCAAACATTTCTGAGCTGCCTGTCCGGCAGTGAACCGCGCCGGTCGGGTCGATGTCCCGAATGTCAGTTTCTGAGCTGCCTGTCCGGCAGTGAACAAGAGGAAGAAGCGTTAGCTTCTTCCGATATATTTCTGAGCTGCCTGTCCGGCAGTGAACACGCAGCGTGACGCGCGTGACGGCATCACGTTTTTCTGAGCTGCCTGTCCGGCAGTGAACGCGTCGCTGGCGGAGAGCCTGGGCATTATCAATTTCTGAGCTGCCTGTCCGGCAGTGAACGCTTGTACCGGGCGTTGGCGCGAATCCGGGCATTTCTGAGCTGCCTGTCCGGCAGTGAACTGCATTATTCAATCCAAGATGGTCTTGCCCAATTTCTGAGCTGCCTGTCCGGCAGTGAACCGGGCGATCTACCCGGACATCGAATCGGCACTTTTCTGAGCTGCCTGTCCGGCAGTGAACAGCGCGTGGCCACCGCTGCCTGACGCTGTGACTTTCTGAGCTGCCTGTCCGGCAGTGAACCGAGACCATCAGCAGCCGCGCCAGCGTCAGCTTTTCTGAGCTGCCTGTCCGGCAGTGAACCAGTTGCCCCTGCTCGGCGTCCTCCAGGATGCTTTCTGAGCTGCCTGTCCGGCAGTGAACGTACCCGGCAGCGGCAGCGCCAGCCATTGGGTTTTCTGAGCTGCCTGTCCGGCAGTGAACGTCAGTGACGATGAGGTGGAGCGGGTGCTGTTTTTCTGAGCTGCCTGTCCGGCAGTGAACGGCATCAGCCGCTCGGAGACGTTCGTCCGCAATTTCTGAGCTGCCTGTCCGGCAGTGAACATACTTGGCGCATTTGCTGGATGGCTGATTGATTTCTGAGCTGCCTGTCCGGCAGTGAACAAAGCTGAAACGGAGTTTTGCCGCCAGACTTGTTTCTGAGCTGCCTGTCCGGCAGTGAACTCAGCAAGCAGGCACTAAGCGGATACAGGAATTTTCTGAGCTGCCTGTCCGGCAGTGAACTGGCCGGGCGTGGTCGCCTGGTCGCGCAAGACTTTCTGAGCTGCCTGTCCGGCAGTGAACTCGCTTGCGCTTGCCGGTCTTGAGACCGGAAATTTCTGAGCTGCCTGTCCGGCAGTGAACGACGGCCGCCGCAGGAGGCGGCGCCGCGTATATTTCTGAGCTGCCTGTCCGGCAGTGAACATCGCGCCGCACGCGACGACCTTGTAGCTGCCTTTCTGAGCTGCCTGTCCGGCAGTGAACGGCGAAATGTGCCGCAAGACAGTGGTGAAGCATTTCTGAGCTGCCTGTCCGGCAGTGAACGCCGGACAAGCCGGCGATTACAAGAAGAGCTATTTCTGAGCTGCCTGTCCGGCAGTGAACCATCACGTCGAGCGTGACGGAGTGGCCCTTGATTTCTGAGCTGCCTGTCCGGCAGTGAACGGCTTTCTGTCCACTGGTGAACGCCTCTACGTTTTCTGAGCTGCCTGTCCGGCAGTGAACGCGTCTTTCCTGCCATGAAGGCCGCCGCACAGTTTCTGAGCTGCCTGTCCGGCAGTGAACATCGACTACGACTACACCCCGGTGCCGCCGCTTTTCTGAGCTGCCTGTCCGGCAGTGAACTCGCTGTGCGCGACATGCTCAAGCGGCTGCCTTTTCTGAGCTGCCTGTCCGGCAGTGAACTAGCCATCCTTCGCGTAGTTGCAGCCGGCATATTTCTGAGCTGCCTGTCCGGCAGTGAACTGTACTGGGCGGGTGTCGGTGACGAGCTGGCTTTTCTGAGCTGCCTGTCCGGCAGTGAACTTGGGTGATGTTCGGTGTCGGGGTTGTCATTTTTTCTGAGCTGCCTGTCCGGCAGTGAACTCGAAATAGAGCGCACTTTGGCGCTACTGGATTTTCTGAGCTGCCTGTCCGGCAGTGAACGGTTCCCGGACGCCGGGGCACTGATCGTCGAATTTCTGAGCTGCCTGTCCGGCAGTGAACGAGCGCGCAAGCCGGCGCCGGTCGCTCTGGACTTTCTGAGCTGCCTGTCCGGCAGTGAACGATTGATGGCGAATTTACCGTCAAACGGTTATTTTCTGAGCTGCCTGTCCGGCAGTGAACAGGAGCAGGATTTGGAAGAGAAGAAGCGAGGCTTTCTGAGCTGCCTGTCCGGCAGTGAACAATCTGAACGATTTGCCAATCTTCATCAGCCTTTTCTGAGCTGCCTGTCCGGCAGTGAACATGATCCAGCCGCTCTGGCGCAGGGCTGCGATTTTCTGAGCTGCCTGTCCGGCAGTGAACCTGGTAGCCGCCGGTCTTGCGGATGGCAGGAATTTCTGAGCTGCCTGTCCGGCAGTGAACGCCGGCTTATGGTCGGCCAATGTTTTTGGTATTTTCTGAGCTGCCTGTCCGGCAGTGAACGTCGCGCGTCGCCTCCAGCACCCATTCGATGCTTTCTGAGCTGCCTGTCCGGCAGTGAACTTGGCGCCGTTCGGCGTTGGCCTTCGCCAGTTTTTCTGAGCTGCCTGTCCGGCAGTGAACATCCCGCGATAGCCAACGATTAGCTGCACGTTTTTCTGAGCTGCCTGTCCGGCAGTGAACTCCAGCAGCGGTTGCAGCCGTTTCTGGAAGTCTTTCTGAGCTGCCTGTCCGGCAGTGAACCGGGCGGCGGCCGGCTGACCAGGTGTGCGCCATTTCTGAGCTGCCTGTCCGGCAGTGAACAGGTAAGTGTGTATGTGCGTGTTTGTTACTGATTTCTGAGCTGCCTGTCCGGCAGTGAACTCCAGCCGCACCTTGGTCTTGCTCACCTGCATTTTCTGAGCTGCCTGTCCGGCAGTGAACTCGGCGACCAGTGGCCAACACCGCAACAGGAGTTTCTGAGCTGCCTGTCCGGCAGTGAACAAGCGGTTGCTTAACAATCGCTTGTGCAGGGTTTTCTGAGCTGCCTGTCCGGCAGTGAACTGTTGAGGACTGAGATCAAATCGAAACGCGAATTTCTGAGCTGCCTGTCCGGCAGTGAACATTGGTGCGCCAGGTGGCGGCAAGTCGTATGATTTCTGAGCTGCCTGTCCGGCAGTGAACGATTTTCGGCAGAAGATCGGCATCATGGGGCTTTTCTGAGCTGCCTGTCCGGCAGTGAACCAGTTCAGGCCCAGCTTGGGGGCGACGTTCTTTTTCTGAGCTGCCTGTCCGGCAGTGAACATCACCGCGACGATGTGCGCTTGGTTTCTGCTTTTCTGAGCTGCCTGTCCGGCAGTGAACGTCGGCCAGTACGCGCACCGCCAGGCGCAGCGTTTCTGAGCTGCCTGTCCGGCAGTGAACTCGCAGTAGACAAGCATGGTCGGGCGGCGCTTTTTCTGAGCTGCCTGTCCGGCAGTGAACCATTTGAACCGTCCGAAGCCGTGAGACGTTGATTTCTGAGCTGCCTGTCCGGCAGTGAACACCTATGCCGAGCACAACGCGGCACGGGAGAATTTCTGAGCTGCCTGTCCGGCAGTGAACCCACACCTCGACATCACGCGACAGACTGATACTTTCTGAGCTGCCTGTCCGGCAGTGAACACTGGCCGCCAGCGCCACCAACTATCTGTATGTTTTCTGAGCTGCCTGTCCGGCAGTGAACGACCGCGAAGCGAGAGCGCAGGCCGAGCACGATTTCTGAGCTGCCTGTCCGGCAGTGAACGGTCGAGCGGGGTCAGCAGCGTGATGCCATCCTTTCTGAGCTGCCTGTCCGGCAGTGAACTCGCCCTGCTTGTCGTAAGCGTGGTACTTGCTTTTCTGAGCTGCCTGTCCGGCAGTGAACGTCAGCATGTCCCAATACGATCAGCAGCATTTTTTCTGAGCTGCCTGTCCGGCAGTGAACAAGGCTACAGAGGTATTCGGCCCGGTCGGTCATTTCTGAGCTGCCTGTCCGGCAGTGAACGACTTGCCGCCGGCGGCGATGCCGGGGCATCATTTCTGAGCTGCCTGTCCGGCAGTGAACCACACAACCACCAACAGCCCGCCCGGGCGCAATTTCTGAGCTGCCTGTCCGGCAGTGAACAGCTGGCCGCCCTAGTCACGTGCGGCAGTTTCTTTCTGAGCTGCCTGTCCGGCAGTGAACGTCCCGCCCAGGCACAGCACGATGCGCTTATATTTCTGAGCTGCCTGTCCGGCAGTGAACCCGTGGCGTTTTGTGTGGCGCCTGAACCTGCCTTTCTGAGCTGCCTGTCCGGCAGTGAACGCGCACCAACCGGCTGAACTACGCGCCAGACATTTCTGAGCTGCCTGTCCGGCAGTGAACTTAGCGCGAATGCGGTAGTAGCCGCTGCTGACGTTTCTGAGCTGCCTGTCCGGCAGTGAACACCAGCCAATCTGGTTACCAGTGTAGGTGTATTTTCTGAGCTGCCTGTCCGGCAGTGAACCTTCGCCAGCAGCTTCTGGCTCATCGCCTCCATTTCTGAGCTGCCTGTCCGGCAGTGAACACGGTGACGGCGGCGTTGGCGGTGGTGTTCCATTTCTGAGCTGCCTGTCCGGCAGTGAACCGCACCCGGCGCTGTGTCTGCCAAAGCGGGGCTTTCTGAGCTGCCTGTCCGGCAGTGAACATCCAGCTCTCTCCGGCGACGGTGGCAGTTAATTTCTGAGCTGCCTGTCCGGCAGTGAACATCCCGGACGCGCTCGAAGTGTCCGCCGTGCATTTCTGAGCTGCCTGTCCGGCAGTGAACACGCGCTGATCGCCGCCAAGGCCACCAAGTACTTTCTGAGCTGCCTGTGCGGCAGTGAACTGGCGCATCGGCCAGAACCGCGTGCCGTGGATTTTCTGAGCTGCCTGTCCGGCAGTGAACCATGGCGCAACGGCGTCCGCGCTGACCTGGCTTTTCTGAGCTGCCTGTCCGGCAGTGAACGGCGGCTCCTGGACGGATGCAAGCACCACAGCTTTCTGAGCTGCCTGTCCGGCAGTGAACACAAACACGGCCGTAAGAGGCGTCAAAACCGTTTTCTGAGCTGCCTGTCCGGCAGTGAACGGACACAGGAAGGCCGATCTGCCGGATGATCTTTTCTGAGCTGCCTGTCCGGCAGTGAACACGCCTCCTTTTGAGGCTACCCCGCAGTCTCATTTCTGAGCTGCCTGTCCGGCAGTGAACTGTCCCAACTGCTTCCCGACCGTTTCCCTAAATTTCTGAGCTGCCTGTCCGGCAGTGAACTCGTAGCCGGCCTGCCCCTTGTCGATCATCAGTTTCTGAGCTGCCTGTCCGGCAGTGAACTGAAAGCGTTGAGATCGACCTCGCCAGCCTCTTTTCTGAGCTGCCTGTCCGGCAGTGAACAGGTGGTCTTCAGGTTGACGAAGATTGCCTTCATTTCTGAGCTGCCTGTCCGGCAGTGAACTGTCTGGGTGGACTGCGGAGCGACGATGATGTTTTCTGAGCTGCCTGTCCGGCAGTGAACTGGATGACGAGGCGTAACCCAGCCATCCACAATTTCTGAGCTGCCTGTCCGGCAGTGAACGTTTGCTGCCAAGCGGCAGGCCGAAGGATGGATTTCTGAGCTGCCTGTCCGGCAGTGAACGCCCGTTCGAGCAACAAATCATGTTTTTCCATTTTCTGAGCTGCCTGTCCGGCAGTGAACGGTCTTTCATATCATCCCCTTGACTCGGAAATTTTCTGAGCTGCCTGTCCGGCAGTGAACTAGCGGCCTTCCGGCTGCACGCCTTGGCTGGCAAGGCGCACAGCGACTTTACTGCTAGAAACCCTTTTTCCACGCCTTGCCATAAGTCTCTGATTTTTAAAGAACAGGATTTACTCACCCCAAAAAGGGTTGCGGCCAACGCTGGTAGGTTGGCCGCAACCCGTTGCCGTTAAAACGCCGGCAGGGTGGCGGTCTGACTCAGTGCGTAGGCGTTGAATTCGCCGCTGGCCGCCTGCGTTGCCGCTTGCTGCGCAATAAACAGCAGGAAGCGTTGGCCGGTGCTCTGGCTCGTCAACGTCAGGTAAGGCAAATCCAGCCATTTGGCCTTGTCGTCTGGGATCAGCTGCAGTGCTTCGGCTTCGCTGACGCCCTTGCGCCGCATCAGCCGCTCGCGTTCCTTACCCGGGTTGCTCTTGGCCTGCTTGCGCTGTACGCGGATGAGGCTGGCGTGTAGCGGCACCGGCTGGATATTGCCCAGCGTGACGTGGTCGCGCATGCCGGCCAGCCAGTTGGCGGCCATCAGGCCATCCAGCGCGGAGGCACTACCGTGCAGGCGCAAGGTGTCGCCCAGCGTGGGCGGTACGGTTTTGCCTTTGCCGGTTGGGGTCACCAGCGAATAGCCGGGGAAGCTCGCGCCGATGTCGCTGCGCTGCTGCGCGGCCAGCACGCGGTGCAGCTTGACGTACAGCGCGCCCATCAATAGCGGCAGGGCGAATTCCGGGTCCGGCCTCAGGCGGATATCCAGATAGTGGTCCATGGTTTAGCCCGCCTCACCGAATACGCCGCCGCGAATCAGGGTGGCGATAACGAAATGCTGCTGTTCGGCTGGTGGCGTGGCATCTTTCAGCACCCAGTTGTCGAGCAGGGTGTAGAAGTCGAGCTTCTGCTTGGGTTGGCGATAAGCCTTACCCTGGGTGGTGACTGAGCCGTAGGGCTCGATGGCGATAGGGCCGTTAGCGGCGGCGTCTTCGTACCAGGTATCGATGGTGCGCAGGGCGTTGCCGATCTTTTGCGAGTGGATGGCGGCGATCTTGCGGTCTTTCTGCGTCACAAAATACAGCGTCTTGCTCTTGTCGCCACGGCCACGGTCGAGAATCAGCTCCTGACTCGGAAACACCTCTTGTCCGGCACCGCTGCGCACATAGGCGGTGATTTGCAGCAACACATGCGCCTTGCCGGCGAGGCCGTCTTCGATCAGCGCACCCAGCTCGATGACATTGCCACCAGAGGCGAGCTCGTTCAGGCCCATCGCCAACGCATCGAAGGTCCAACCCTGCACGGCCTTGCCGTCTTGCAGCTGCTCGACATGGACTTCCACCTGTTCGGCGCCGATACGGTTACGCCACAGATAGCGGCCATTGGCCAGGTTGGCCGCATAGCGTTGCGCCAGCTCGCCAAAGCCGTGAGCCTCGCGATAGGCGGCGACGGTGGCCAGCAGCTTGGCGCGGTAATCGGCCTTGTTGCAGGCGGAAGGCTCGCCCACGCCGGCCAGTACACGCAAGGTGAAACGCACTTTCAGGGTGTCTGCATCGTGCGGCAGGGTGGCGACATCGACGGTTTGCAGGTTGGGGTTTTCAATCGCGGCGTCGAGTTTGGCCGGATCCTGATCTTTGGCTTTCAGACGGTTGGAGATGGTGCCGCGCACGGATTTTTCACGCACTTCGACATGCGTCCAAGCTTCGCTGGTCTGGCGGTCGGCCCAGTTGCCGGCAAAAAACAGCGCGTCGGACGGATCCAGCTTGCGTTCAAAAGCGAGGACGGAGGCGTTTTCCAGTTTGCTCATGCTGTTACTCCCACAGTGTCGTGTTCGGTTTGGGTGGCTGCTTGGTAGTCATTGCGGCAGCGGTAAACACCGCTGGCCGCGTCGTGCGTCGGGTACCACAAAAGCTGGCGATAATCGTGCAGGCGATGCGGGCTGAGCCACTGGCCCAGCGAATACAGGCTTTCGACAAAGCGCACCGGCGTGCTGTCGTCGCGGGTGCCTGCTACCGTGCCAGCCTCATACAGCGGCGAAATCGCGCCGTAGCCCACCGGCAGCGGCACCATCCAGCCCTGGCCACTGCCACGCTGCGCCTGCCAGACAGTGTTGCCTTCGTCGTCTTGCGTCGGGGTATGGTTCAGGCGCGACTGGTCGAGCCAGGCATCCAGCAGGCTGGCGTCGGGTGTGTCCTGCTGCAGCGTGGCCAGATGGCTATGCAGCAGGTCGTCACGCGCTACCAGTGCATAGCCCGGCATCAGGTAACGGCGCAAATGGCGGAACTGCGTGGCGCGATCATCTTCGCCATCGGCCAGCCTGATCAGGCGCGGCTTGAGTGCACTGCGGCCGGGCAAGACGCTGCCACCGGCAATGCGCAAGGTTTCCAGCGTGCGGTCAACCTGTTGCGCCAGCGCGTCCAGCGTCTCATCGCTGGCGGCTTTGCGTGCCGTATCCAGTTGCAGGCCGTAGACCAGCGACAGCTGCAGGTGAATGCGGCCTTCCTCAACAATGGCGCAGGTTGAACCATCCTTGCCGACCGGGTTGCGGCTGAGGTTGAAACGCTGCACATAATCGCCATTGGTCTGGGTCTGGTAGCCGTGGCTGATGATGCCGACTGCGACAAAGTGCAGGCCAAAATCCGCGCCGAGCTTGCGTTCCAGTGCCGTCATCTGGCCGGTGAAATGCGTGGGGCCGGGGTGGCCCCAGCTGTGCGGGCCGCTGATGGCATTGGCGTTTTGTACCGACAACTGCGGGATGTGCAGCAGCGCGTCGATATCGGGCAGTTTAGGCTGGCTCATGCTGTGCCTCCTCGGTGCTGGCGGTGGGCAACAGGCGGTTGTCCAGCCCGCGGCGCCTGGTATCCAGATCACGCTGCCAGGCCAGATCGTGCGCCAGCTCGCGCCGCCAGTAGTCAAATTCGGCCTCGTTCAGCGACAACTGGTTTTTCGCAAGGCGCTCCGCCCCCAGTTGGCCGTTGAGCCAGCGCGCAAAGCGCTCGGCCAGCTGAGTCGGCCAATCCTGCCGCTGGAAAGTCTGATTGAAGTCTGCGTCGTCTTCGGCGCGGTACGGGTCCAGCCAGCATTGCTCATCCAGCGGCAGACGGCAGTTGTTATCGGCCGTCCAGCCCTTGGGCAAGCCATTGCTGAACGCCGCGCCAAACTGCAATAGCTCGGTAAAAATGTCATCCAGCCAAGCATCGCGACGATTACGGATATGCATATTGTTGGCCTCGGGCTTTTGCTTGCCGAGGTAGTTGCGCAGCTCACGCAACAGGCGGCGTACCTGCGGCAGGCGGCCAAAACGCACGAACAGGCTGTCCACACCATACAGCGGGCGGGTGAGGCTGCTGTCCCACAGTGGCGGCAAGGAGACGATCAGGTAGTTGCTGCCCTTGCGCTCGCTATTGAGCTGGGAGATGTTCTGCGGCTTGGTGCCGCCTTTTTTCTCCTCGGCCAGCAAGGGGTAATCGTGATAGCCATGCGGATGCGCCACGCCATCGCGCCGCGCCTGCCGCGCTGCCTTGCCATCCTCGCCAAAACGGTGCGTCTGAATCCGGCTATACAGCCAGTGCGACACCGCGCTGGAATTCAGCACCGACAGCAGGTGGAAATGACTGTCATCCAGCGCATCGGGCGGAAAGTCGTCTGGCGACACCGGCCAGTAGACCTGTTTGGCCAGGCTATGGCTGGCGGGGCCGCCGGCCGGCTCGGTAATGCTGCAAAACGCCTCGCGCCAGGCTTCGGCCTGTTCGGCATCGTCGCTCAAGGCCGCCAGTACATCGGCATCGCTAGCCTGCAACAGCGCCAGCAGGCTGCAGCCCTCGTGCTCCAGCTTGAGGAATTTATACACATCCAGTGCCGCCGCATTGCCCACCACATCACTGGCAAAACCGGCCAGTGCATGGGTGCCGACCTCCTGCCGCACCGGCAGGCTATCAGGGGTGACAAACAGGCTGCTGCCACGAGCATCAGGATGGGTGGCTTTCAGCGGGTGCGTCACCAGCTGCAATTGCGACACGCGGCGGGCCGCGTCTGCCAGCCAGACGGTGGGCTGGTATTGCGCAAGCAGCGCGTCGCGTTTGGGGTCGTCTTCGGCAAGCTTGTCGAGCTTGTCGGTGAGGCGGCCGTGAATAAATTCGGCAATCAAGGCCGCAAGGGTCTTGCTGCGGGGTGTTTGTTCGCCCATATCCTCCACCTGCAAAAGGGTTTGGAAGCACTTGGCCATCACAGACCATGAATCCTTCCTGCAATATCATTGTCATAATTCAATTACGAAAATATCATTGCTGAATGAATAATGCTTTGATTTGCCTTAAAAACACCTGTGGCCAACCTTAAAGTTGGCCACAAATATGTCCGCCGCGCTCAATCCCGCTTTTGGCAAAATCCCAGTGCAGGGTGAAAGTGCCAGCCTTGCAGATTATTGCTGTCGACACGCAAGCTGAAGCCGCCGTAGCGACGGGCACAGGCGGTGTCTTCCATGTCCATGGTGGCGGCCAGCGCGGCGAGTTCGGTCAGGTAGTCTTCATTACCCCACGGACGGATGTCCTGCCCTGTTAGCAATTCATCATCGCTGATCGGGTGAATCAGATGGTTGTTGTCCGACTCGCGGACTTCCCATTTTTTGTCGCCCTCTTCCCGCCGTATCAGGCGGATGCCGCCATCTTCATCGGGCAGCACCACCATCTCCCACTCCTCGCCGTGACTTTGGCGGAAGGGCTGTTTTTTTTGCAGCGCGCCGTGCAGGCTGGCGCGGGGCATGGCCCAGCAACTGGCGGCGCATAGCCTGGCTTGGTCGCTTTCACCACGACGTTGGGCAGGCATGTGCGTCTGGTTAAGGTCAGCCTGCAGCCTTGCGTGTTCAAGATCCACCAGCCGGTACTCGGGCTGCAAGTCTGCCCGTGGCAGTAGCCGCGGGCGAGCGTCGGGGTGGCGGTAGTCGGATTCGGGCAGGAGGGTGCCCAGATCGTGCGCTTTGAGTTTGAAATTGCCGTTTTCGAAACCGGGGCGGCAATAGGCGGGCCTTTGCCCCAGCCAGGCGGCCAGGCTGTGTTGCAGGATTAGCAGATTTGGCGTTTCGTAGGGTTCAGGCCAATGGCGGCGCACGCGGCCGGACAGTTGGATCAGCGAACGCATGGACGATGGTTCGGCGATGGCCCAGTTGTACGAGTGGTCGCGGCCAACCTCGCTGACTGGCGAAGACAGCACGATAAACAGGTGATCTTCGGCCGGGCTGCCGTCCAGCCTGGCGCGGATGTCGGGCAGGCTGAACAGCGCCTCCCTTTTATGACGGGTCAGCGCAGCGTCCAGCCGCCGTTCGATGGCGGAGCGCAACAACAGCGGGTATTGCGAGTGGTAAACGCACAGATGAATACGGCTGCCGGCTGGCGCAGCTTGCGCGTACAGAGCGCGGGCCAGCGGGTAAATCTTGTCGATATGTGCGAGGCGGATCAGACCGATGCTGACGCGCTTGCCGGTGTGCGGATCACAGTCATGGTTGGCCGCATGCAATTGCCACGCCTGTTCGCGCAGCAGGCTGGCCAGCGGCTCAAACAGGTTTTTTTCATCGCGTGGCACGCCAGTGAGTGGCAGCAAGGCCGCGGTGCGGCGTGGTTTCTGGCTAGCCAGCCAGTCGCTGCGTCGGCGGGCAAAGGCCAGGTGTTGCGCGGCGAAGCTGGCGCTGTCGCCACAGTTGGCTGCATGGCTACCGTTTTCGTCTACCCACAGGCAGCAGGCATCCAGCGGCAAGCCGGGCTGGCCGCGATGTTGCTGGTATTGGGCGCGACCGGCCAGCCAGGCATCAAACAGGCACTGCACCAGCGCTGGCGGCAAGGTGGCGGACGACAGCAGCACGCGGCTGCCAAGCAAACCCGCCCAGTACACGAGGCGCGTGAGTGCCGGCATATCTTCCACCGAAAAGTCATCCGGTTCATCCAGCACCAAGTCCGAACTCAATAGCCGCAGCATGGGCGCAATCTGCCGGCCGCCACGAGTGCCTTCGGTGGCAGGCGTCAGGTGGTCGATGGTGCAGACCAGCAGCGGTGCGGCCAACAAGGCATTGAAGCGCGGATCGTGGCTGAGTTGCTGTAACAGCGGGTGATCGGGGTTGCCTTCAAAGTGGATGGCGCTGTCTTCGTCCAGCAGCGCCTCGCTTGAGGCCGAGCCGGTCGCCTCAGCAGCAGTTTCGGCATCCTTGGCCTGCTGCTCGAACAGCTCGCGACTGGCCGCGCCACCGACGCGGATGGCGAGCTGGTCTTCGCCCAGATTCAATTTGTCGCGAAAGGCATGGCCGGTTTGCAGCGTCAGCGTACGCAGACCTAGCGCGAAGGCGCAGCGAAAACCGGTGTCCGGCCGCGCCAAGGCGTACATGATGCGGGCGTTGGCCAGCGTCTTGCCGCAGCCGGTCGAGGCCAGATTGACGACGAATGCACCGTGCGCGGCGGCGCGTTCCCGCAAGCTGGCGGCCAGATCATAGGCCTTGTCCTGCCAGGCAAAACGCGGGTCGGCGCTGCGCTTTTGCAGCAGGGGATGACGGCCCAGCGTGGGCAGCGCGCGGGCAATGTCGGGCAAGGCGCGGGCAGTACTCAACGCATGACGGGCGACGCCGTTCAGGTGTTCGGGCAAGGTCTGGTTGAACTGGCGGCCCTGGTGCTTGGGGTCGTTTTTCTGGGGATGGCTCAGGGTGTTGGCGAAGGCGGTTTCGTCTTCCTTGCCAGCCAGCCAGCCTTGCTTGACGGTCTGGCTGGAAAAGTGATGGTCGGCCAGCATCAGTGTGAGCCGCGCCAGATGCAGCGGGTAAGGCTGATCCAGCCACGGCGTCGCCGCGCTTTGGCGTGCAGCCAGCTGCCGGGCGATATCGGCCACCCGCTCGCGCCACAGCTTGTCGTCACACGGCAGTCCGTAGGGAAACTGCCAGTAAGGCTTGGCCTCTTTGACGGTGACGTTGTCGAAGGGCTGATTCCACTGGCTATTGAGGTCACACAAGCCGGTATCGATGCGAGCGGCGGTCAGCGTTTCATCGTTGCTGACTGGCAGGCGGTGATGACTGAGCACCAGCCAGCACACGGCGGCAGCCAAGGGTGGCAGCACGCCATCAGTAAACGGCTTGTTGCCGCGGGCCTGGGCGTCTTCGCCGTCGCGCAGGGCAGCCTGTTTCAGGTGCTTTTTCCAGTTGACCGTCGTCATCTGCGCCGCATCTTGCAGTCGCGCCAGCCAGCTGGCGTCGTCGTCCTGCCCGACAAAGGCCTGGATCAGCCGCAGCGACACCCATTCGTGGCGGTAAAGGTTGGCGGGCAGTTTCTGTTTGCTGCGCAAGCGCATCTGGAAGGCTTCGCAGGCTTTACCAAGGTCGTGAAACAACGCCGCCAGGGTAGCGACGAGGCGAATGTCTTCGCCGGTCAGCCAGTCGTTTTCGTCGTGGTCGCGCAAAACATCGCTTTGGGTGGTGTTGGTGGGTACGCTGCCCTGGGCGTTGAAGCGGCGCGCATCGCCAACGATCCACATGAGTTCGCTGTGGTCGCGGCCGCGTAGCCAGTGGCAGGCGACGGCAGTGTTTTTGCGTGCGGTCTTGCGCAACAGCTTGCGTAAAGTGTCTAGGCCGGCCTGGGTGATCGGCGTCTGCCACACGCGGTCGCCGCGCCGTTCGGCAAACTGGTCGAGGATGCGGCGCGTCTCGGTCAGCGCACGTTTGTCGCACTGTGAAACCAGCAGGATGTTCATGCCCCCCTCCCCTGCTGCTCGGCAATCGCCTTGAGCTGGTCGATCATGAAATCCAGCGCCTCGCTGCGGGTGAGCTGGTTGATGCATTGCTGGCGGAAGGTTTGCTCGTCGTCGCCGCGCATGGCACTGATGAAGGCTTGCGGCAGGATGATCGCGTCTTTCACCAAATCGGCGGCATCGAAAACCAGCCCACCGCGCCGCGTCTTGCCATGCAGGATGGCGAGGCCATGCGGCAGGCCGAGTACCCAGGTTGCCGTCGCGCCCAAGCCGTAGGCGAGGTAGTTGCCGTGATCGAGAAAGCGGTTGGCAGGGTCACCGCCAGTTCCACGCTTGGCGCGGGTAAATTCGCCATAGCGTGTCGCGTGTGCGGCAAGGCGGAACAGTTGTTTTGACAGCCGTGCTTCTTCTGTAAGCAGGCAGGCATGATCCGGCGCATGTTGCAGCATGGAACAACTGTTCTCAAGCAGCGCCTCCAGCTGCGGCGGATCCACCTCAAACCCCGCCTCGCGCAGGGCACGGCTAGCCAGCCAATGCTGCCGGATACGCGCTAGCCGTGCCTGTTGCAACTGTTTGGCGGCATCCAGCCGTTTATCCTCGTCAAACCAGAACTTCACCCACCATTGCAGGTATTCGGTGGGGCGATATTCAGACTGAGGGGACTGCCAGGCAACCTCTAATTCTTGTTCTCCCGCGGTAAACAATGGGGTGCCGCCACCACCGCAAAATCCGACCATCACGCCGGCCTTGGCTAACTCACGCATGGCGGCCTGAGTCACGGAGGTTCCGGTTCCCAACAGCAAAGTAGTGGTATTTGCGATAGGAATGTTCCAGTAAAGTGACTGCTTTCCCTGCTCGGTGACATACTCCACGCGACCACCGTTGACCAAGACCCGGCAGTGCTCCAGATAGTACATGTTGGCGCGTTTTGAATGCAGGATGGTCTTCATGTCGGATGGCGATGTGACTTGCATGAGGTATTCCTATCTATGAGAGTGGGCCAGGGCAGCCATGTCGCGCACTGACCCATCTGAACGCAGACCCGACGCTCGTCGCCGGGGTGCAGGCCATGCTCCGGAAGCTCGAATAGCAAGCTACCCATTTGAACTGAAGAACCAACAGCTCACCCACTAGCTCGCCTACCTCAAGCATGTGTATTTCGGCGCCAGCAGCGAAGCCTGCAAGGCCGTACAACATCAGCTGTTCGACAGCCCGGCTGCAAAACATCGCCGCAGTCGAGGCCGAGCTGGAACAACTGCCGGCCGCAGGCGATTCGCCAGCACCGCGCCAACCGCGCAAGGCCGGCCGCCAGCAGCTCCCGACCATCTGGAGCGGATCGATGTCCGCCATGAGCCGGACAGCTGCCAGTGCGGCCACCGTTAGGGCCCGCTCACCCTGATCGGTGAGGACGTCAGCGAACAGCTCAACGTCGAACCCATCCGCTTCTTCGTCATCCGCCATATCCGTCCACAGTATGCCAGCCATAGCGGCGAAACCGTCTAGGTTGCGCCTGTCGCGCCGGCGGTGATCGACGACTCTCTGGCCACCCAGGGTTGTTGGCCAGGGTGACGCCCAGCAAATACCTCGATCATCTGCCGCTGTACCGCATCGAGCAGATTGCCGGACGCGCCTAAGTGCCGCTGCCACGCAGCGCTCGCAGCGAATGGATCGGCCGCACCGGGGTTGCGCTGCAGCACCTGGATCCGGCAAAGGCAAGATCAAATGCGCCTACCTGTGGGCCTACTACCGCAGCAACGACTTGGCGGGCGGTCCTCCGATGGTGGTATTCGACTATCAGGCCAGCCGCGGTGGCCAGCATGTGCGCGACTTTCTGCGTAATGACCTTGCTTTCTGAGCTGCCTGTCAGGCCGTGAACAGGATGTACGACTTCAGCGACGCGATGGTAAGTGTCCGGCGGGTACTTGTACTTGCGCAGGATGCGCTTCATGAGCCGCAGTCTCGCGCACACGCTCTCGTACTGCGAATTACAGGGCCTTTCACTCGTTTTTAATCTATCTAGAAAATATGGACGACATATGTTACTAAGAATTAGCCAGCCATGTGCCAGATTTCCCCCCGCTTTTCCTCAGGAGGCGAACTCCATTTATATCCATTCTTTTGTCAACTGCTTTCAGCATGTCATATATGGTGAGTAGGCCTGTACTGACTCCACTGAGCGCCTCCATTTCTACTCCGGTGCGTCCTAATGTTTGGCATGTGACATCAATGCGCACAGTAGAAGTTTCCTTGTTAGCAGAAAATTCGACAGAAACATTAGTCAGCGGAACTGGATGGCACAAAGGTATCAGGTCAGAACAACGCTTAGCGCCCTGTATTGCTGCGATGCGTGCAATTCCCAGAACGTCCCCTTTTTTACTTATCCCAGAGATGATTGCATCGAACGCTTCAACATTCATTCTTATAGAGCCAGTTGCATAGGCTGAGCGCAATGTCTCTTGCTTAGATCCGACGTCAACCATATGAGCCTGTCCATTAGCATCAAAGTGAGTTAGATTTGTCAAAGCAACATCCTTTATATGAATGCATTATCCATTTATTTCATGTTTTGGCAGCTGATTTTCAACCTGAAAAAGCAGCCTAGGTAATTAATTTTACAACTTCAATTAAAATAAAAGTTTCGAAATTTTTTAACTGAGTTGTTCTCAGCAAGAGAATGTTCTAGAAGCTTCTGTCTGGCGACCCAGGCCTGGCCGAGGCTGAGACCGCCGTCGTTCGGCGGCAGGGCGATGGGACGCAGCACGCTGAGGCCGGCCGCGGTCAGCCTCTCCAGCAACAGGCTCATCAGGCGGCGGTTGGCGCAGCAGCCGCCAGCGATGGCGACGGTACCCAGGTCGGCTTGGCGGGCGGCCTGCACGGTCCAGTCGCCGAGCGCGGCGGCCAGCGTTGCGTGCCAGAGGCTGGCGATCGCGCAGGCGTCGTCTTCGAGCGTCAGCAGGTGGCGCACCAGCGGCGACAGGTCGAGCTGCCCGTCGACCATCCGCCAGCCGCCAGGCAGCGGCGCGCAATCTTCCGCCATCTCCTCGAGTTTCTGCTGGGCCTCGTTGTCGAAGCGCTGCTCCTTGCACAGCCCGGCCAGTGCGGCGATCGCCCCCGTCCACAGTGCGAGGCTGCTGGTCAGCCAACCGTCGAACGGCTTGCCCAGCTGCGGCGCAAACGCCGGCCACGCAGGATGGCGGCCAAAGCGCCGCTGTGCCTCGGCGTCCTCGCCCATCGCGCACAACAGGCCGACCGCCATCAGCCACGGTTCGCGCACCGCACGCGTACCGCCGATCAGCGGTAGCGGCGCGAGCTGGCCCAGCCGCGTGAATTCGCCGCCCGCACAGCGCAGCAACTCGCCGCCCCAAGCCTTGCCGTCGTCGCCGAGGCCGTCGAGCGCAAGGCCGAGCACCGGCCCGCTGCGGCCGTGTTCGGCGAGCACCGCGCCGATATGCGCGTGCTGGTGCTGGACGTGGATCAGCGGGATGCCGAAGTGGCCGGAGAGCTCCTCGGCCAGCTCGCTCGGGTAGTGGCTGGGGTCAAGGTCGCAGGCGATCGCCTCCGGTCTGACCGCGGTCAGCTCGAGCAGGTGGTGGCAGACTTCCTCCATTGCCTGGCACGACAGCGAATCGCCGACGTCGCCGACATGCTGCGACACGAAGGCCTCGCGCCCGCGCAGCACGGTCAGCGTGTTTTTTGCCGGCACGCCGGTTGCCAGCACGTTGGGGCCGTCGTTTTGCAACAGCACCGGGTCCGGCGCGTAGCCGCGCGCTCGCCGGTGCATCAGCACTTGTCCGTCGTGCAGTGCCAGCACGCTGTCGTCGCAACGCACGACGATATTGCGGTTGTGCAACAGGAAGACATCGGCGACCTGGTTCAGCCGTTCGCGTGCCTCCTGGTTGTTGGTGACGATGGGCTCGCCGGAGGGGTTGGCGCTGGTCATCACCCACACGCGGTCGCACGCCTCGTCGCGCCAGGTGCTGCCTTGCGGACGGCCGAGCGCCTCGTGGAACAGTAGCCACTGCATCGGTGTGTACGGCAGCATCACGCCCAGTGTGGAGAGCCCCGGCGCGACACCGGGCAACAGCGCGTCGATGTCTTCCTTCTTGCTCAGCAGCACGATGGGGCGCGACACCGACGCGAGCGCCTCGGCCTCGGCGTCGCTGACATGGCACAGCCTGCGCGCGGACTCGACGTTGAGCACCATTACCGCCAGCGGTTTTTGCTGGCGTTTCTTCTGGCCGCGCAGCCGCTCGACTGCGTCGGCGCGCGTCGCGTCGCATACCAGGTGGAAGCCGCCCAGCCCTTTCATGGCGACGCTGCGGCCCATGCCGATGATCTGCAGGGCGCCTGCGATCGGGTCCCCCTTGAGCAACTGCCCGAAGCGGTCGGTCAGCATCAGGCGGGGCCCGCACTGTGGGCAGGCGTTTGGCTCGGCGTGGAAGCGGCGGCTGGCCGGGTCTTCGTACTCCTCGCAGCACGCCGGGCACAGTTCGAACGCCGACATGCTGGTCTCGGCGCGGTCGTAAGGCAGCGAGTGGGTGATGGTGTAGCGCGGCCCGCAGTCGGTGCAGTTGGTGAACGCGTAGCGGTAGCGGCGGTCGCTGCCGTCAAAGAGTTCGTTAAGGCAGTTCGGGCAGGTTGCGATATCGGTCGGGATGCGCGCGCCGCTGGCCTTGCCCTGGCTGTCGGCGATCTCGAACTGGGTTTCGGTCTCGATGAGCGGCAGGCGCGTCTCGTCGAGCGTGTCGACGCGGGCGAGCGGCGGCAGGTGCAGGGTCAGCGCGCGGCGGCACGCGCGCAGCTGCTGGGGGTCGCCCTGCAGTTCGACGTCGACGCCCGCGCCGGTATTGCGGACAAAGCCGGTGAGCGGGTAGGCCTTGACGGTCCGCCACACATAGGGACGAAAGCCCACGCCCTGAACGCGGCCGCGAAAAGTTAGTTTGATTCGACAGGGATTCATCGAGCTTTCTTTCTCAAGAAGCCTCAGTTAGCCCGCTGCTCCCCAGATATTTGCTGCAGATCTGCTGGTTTTGTACAAATTAGCGGAGTGCATAAATCAGCCGTCTTTGTTGACGGCTAATTTCACTACATGCAAGAGGACTCGGCCAGCACAGGATACTGACCGGCCTTCTGCGGTCTATTGCACCAGCGGAGTTTCTGCGCCGGGCAGGTCGATACCGCTGATTCTTGCTGCGCCGACCAGCCGTTTCAGGTATTGACGAGTCGCCGCGTCGCGACTGGCCGCGGCGAGCACATCTTCGATCTGCTTGCTGACCGCCTCGTAAGGCAACAGCATCCCCGGTTCGCGGTGGGCTGCACGCACGATATGCAGGCCGAAACGGGTCGGCAGCAAGCGCCCCATCAGCTCGCCGTCGGCTAGCGCAAACACTGCGCGCTCGAACTCGGGCACCGTCTCGCCACGGCGGATCTGCCCCAAGTTGCCGCCTTGTGCACCTGACGGGCAGTTCGAGTAGCGCGCGGCCAGTTCGGCAAAGCGCGCCGGTTCGGCCTGCACCTCGGAAAGCACTGCTTCTGCTCGTTCGGTCAGTGCAGTCAGGTCGACATGGTCGGTCACCTGGAACAGGATGTGGTCGACCTCGACCAGTTCGCCAACAGTGAAGCGCTCCCGATGTTGCGCGTAGTGACGTCGGCAAGACTCTTCGTCAGGGACGGGAACCTTGACTTCACGCGCCAGCAATGCGTCGATCGCGGCTTCGCCGTCGCGGCAATCAATACCGGCAGCATCCGCCGCATCAACCAGCACTCGTCGCACCACCCAAGCGGTGGTCGCCGCACGCAGAGGGTTTGGGTCATCCTGATAGTCGGGCAGTGCGGCCTCGATTTCTGCATCAGTCAGTTCGACGCCGTTGACGATGACGGGCATAGGTTTCTCCTGCATGTAAAACGGCCGCCGAGGGCGGCCGTAGAATGGCTTACTTGCGGTAGCTCGCCTGCGGCGCAGCCGGGCGGCCCTTGACCTGCGCCCCCGCTGGGGCCGCAGCAGCTTTCTTGGCCAGCGCGCGCTGGCTATGGCCGTAGCGCAGCGCCGCATTACGCGGACGCACCAGCTGCCAGGCGCGGGAGAGATAGGTGACCGACGCGAAACCACTCCACACATGCACCAAGCGGGTGAACGGGAAGATCACGAACAGCGTCATGCCCATGAAGAGGTGCGCCTTGAAGAGCCACGGCACCTCGGCCATCAATTCACCCGTGCCGCCCTGGAAGGTCACGATATGCTGCGCCCAGGTCATCAGCACCACCATCAGGTGGCCGTCGGTGTGCTGGACCGACAGGAAGATGGTCGACAAGCCCAGCAGCAGTGTCACAAGGATCCACAGCGAAACCAACTTGTCAGCCGGCTTGGTGACCGCACGGATACGCTCGTTCCCGAAGCGTCGTGCTAACAGGATCAGCATACCGATCAGCGCGCTGGTACCAAAGATACCGCCCATCACCACCGCGACCATCTGCTTGAAGCCGTGGCTGACACCCAGCGCGTCCCACACCGCGACTGGCGTCAACAGGCCGACGAAGTGGCCGAAGAACAGGCCGAGGATGCCGACGTGGAACAGGATGTTGCCGGTACGCAAGGCGCCGGTGTGCAAGAGCTGCGACGAGTCGGTCTTCCAGCTGTACTGCTCGCGCTCGAAACGCGCCAGCGAACCGAAGAAGAAGATCGCCAGCGCGATATACGGGTAGATCCCGAACAGGAAGTGGTCAAGGTAGCTCATTGCATGGCTCCCGTACGTTGTGCGCCTTCGCGGCGCGGGTAGAAACGGATAGTGTGCTGGCTGTCGGGCTTCAGCAGCGGCTCGACACCGTCGTCGCCGACGCCGAAAGCGGCCATCGCCTCGTCCATATCGCGTATCGGCGGCTCGCCCAGTTCGCGCGGCACCACGTCGGTCAGCGTGGTCAGCACCGCGAAAATCGCGGCGTACGGGCTTTCGTTGCGTGCCAGGCGCGCGCCGATGCCTGCAAGCACGTGGATCGCCTCGTCCAGCAGCGCCTCGGCCTCTTCCGGCGCGATCATCCCCAGCAGCTCGAGGAAGGTCGGCACATGGTCGGGCAGCTCGCTGCCCGACGGCTCGACGCCGTGCCGGCGGTACTCTTCCAGCAAGTCGACCATGGCCTGGCCACGGTCACGGCTCTCGCCGTGGATATGCTCGAAGAGGTGCAGCGAGTGTGCCGGGTTGCGGTCGAAGGTCGCGACGTAGTTCTCCTGCAGCGCGATCAGGTCGCCGCCGGCAAGTAGCCTGGTCAGCGGCGAGAGCGTCTCGCGCGCGTCGGGCCAGGCGTCGAGCGACTGGCGGATCTCGGGCAGCGCTGCAAGCAGCGCCTCGTCCGGATAGCTCGCCAGCGCGGATAAGATGCGGTAAATCATGCGTATCTCCTGGTGGGCGCCGGCGGGTCGCCGCCGGCGCGTCGCTTACAGCTCGGCCTTCGCCTTGCGCGACTTGGGCATGTCGACAAAGATCACGCTGCCTTGCGGCTTCTTGCCGAACAGCGAACCGTCCGAGGTGCCGCCCGAGCAGCCGTTGCCGAAAGTGAAGCCGCATGAGGCCTTGTCGTTGAAGCTGTCTTCGACCATTTCCTTGTGCGAGCTCGGGATCACGAAGCGGTCTTCGTAGTTGGCGATCGCCATCGTTTGGTACATGTCCTCGATGGTCGCCGCGTTCAAACCGACCTGCGCAAGCACCGCACTGTCCTCCTTGCCGTGCACCACCTCGGCGCGCTTGTACGCACGCATCGCCAGCATGCGCTCGAGCGCACTGACAACCGGCGCCTCATCGCCCGCGGTAAGCAGGTTGGCCAGATAGCGTACCGGGATGCGCAGGCTCTTCACGTCGGGGATCATGCCCGTCATGCCCATGTGGCCGGCCTCGGCCGCGCCCTGGATCGGCGACAAGGGCGGGATGTACCACACCATCGGCAGCGTGCGGTATTCCGGGTGCAACGGGAAGGCGACCTTCCACTCGCACGCCATCTTGTACACCGGCGACTTCACCGCGGCGTCCAGCCAGCTGTCCGGGATGCCCTGTGCGCGCGCCTCGGCGATCACCGCCGGATCGTGCGGGTCGAGGAAGACGTCCAGCTGCGACTGGTACAGATCCTTCTCGGAGGCGACCGATGCAGCCGCTTCGATGCGGTCAGCGTCGTACAGCATCACGCCCAGGTAACGGATACGGCCGACGCAGGTCTCCGAACACACCGTCGGCTGCCCCGCCTCGATACGCGGGTAACAGAACAGGCACTTCTCGGCCTTGCCGCTTTGCCAGTTGAAGTAGATCTTCTTGTACGGGCAGCCGGACACGCACATCCGCCAGCCGCGGCACTTGTCCTGGTCGACCAGCACGATGCCGTCGTCGTCACGCTTGTAGATCGAGCCGGACGGGCAGCTGGCGACGCACGCCGGGTTCAGGCAGTGCTCGCAAAGCCTCGGCAGATACATCATGAAGGTGCTCTCGAAGGTGCTGTACATCTCTTTTTGCACCCCCTCGAACAGCGCGTCACGGCTGCGCGAGGCGAACTCGCCGCCCAGGTCGTCTTCCCAGTTCGGACCCCACTCGATTTTGTCCATCTTCTTGCCGGTAATCACCGACACCGGACGCGCGGTCGGCGGCGTCTGGCTCAACGGCGCCTTTTGCAGGTGCTCGTAGTCGTAGGTGAACGGCTCGTAGTAGTCGTCGATCTGCGGCAGGTTCGGGTTGGCGAACAGGTTTGCAAGAATCTTCAGCTTGCCGCCCTGCTTGGGTTCGAGCCGACCGTCGGCGCCGCGCACCCAGCCACCGTTCCACTTCTTCTGGTTTTCCCACTCTTTCGGGTAACCGATGCCGGGCTTGGTCTCGACGTTGTTGAACCACGCGTACTCGACGCCGTCGCGGCTGGTCCACACGTTCTTGCAGGTCACCGAACAGGTGTGGCAGCCGATGCACTTGTCGAGGTTGAGCACCATGGCTACTTGGGCACGGATTCTCATTGGGCGACTCCTTCTTCTTCGGCGCGCGGCCCTTCCAGCCACTCGACCTTTTTCATCTTGCGCAGGACCACGAACTCGTCACGGTTGGCACCCACGGTGCCGTAGTAGTTGAAGCCGTACGCCTGCTGTGCGTAACCGCCGATCATGTGGGTCGGTTTGAGCACGGTGCGGGTGACCGAGTTGTGGATGCCGCCGCGCTTGCCGCTGGTTTCGGCGCCGGGCACGTTCACGATCTTTTCCTGCGCGTGGTACATCAGGCACATGCCCTTGGGCACGCGCTGGCTGACCACCACCCGCGCGGTCAGAGTGCCGTTGACGTTGAATACCTCGACCCAGTCGTTGTCGACGATGCCGGCGGCCTTGGCCTCATCCTCCGAGATCCACACGTGCGGGCCGCCGCGGCTGAGGGTGAGCATGCGCAGGTTGTCCGAGTAGGTACTGTGGATGCCCCACTTCTGGTGTGGTGTGATCCAGTTGAGCACCAGCTCGCTATTGCCGTTGGGCTTGCGGCCCAGCATCGGCGCCACCGTCTTCAGGTCGACTGCCGGCTTGTACACGCACTGTCCCTCGCCAAAGTCGAGCATCCAGCGGTGGTCCTGGTAGAACTGCTGGCGGCCGGTCAGGGTGCGCCAAGGGATCAGCTCGTGCACGTTGGTGTAGCCGGCGTTGTAGCTGACCTCCTCGCTCTCCAGGCCCGACCAGGTCGGCGCCGAGATGATCTTCCTCGGCTGCGCCTGCACGTCGCGGAAGCGGATCTTGTCGTGCTCGCGCCCGACGGCCAGGTGGGTATGGTCGCGGCCGGTGATCTTGGAGAGTGCGTCCCACGCCTTGACCGACACGTGGCCGTTGGTTTCCGGCGCGAAGGTGAGGATCATCTCGGCCGCGTCAATCGCGGTATCAAGGCGCGGGCGTCCGGCGCTGACGCCGGTTTCCGCGACCTTGCCGTTGATGCCAGCCAACTCGTGTACCTCGTGCTCGGTATTCCAGCCGATACCCTTGCCGCCGTTACCCAGTTTGTCCAAGAGCGGTCCCACCGAGGTGAACTTGCGATAGATGTCGGCATAGTTGCGCTCGACTACCGTCATGTTCGGCGCGGTCTTGCCCGGGATCAGATCGCATTCGCCCTTCTTCCAGTCCTTCGGCTCCAGCGGCTGGCCCAGTTCGGCCGGTGTGTCGTGCATCAGCGGGGTCAGCACCAGATCCTTGCGGGTTCCCAGGTACGCGCCGCCGATCTCGCTGAACTTCTTGGCGATCAGCTTGTAGATTTCCCAGTCGGTCTTGCTCTCCCACAAAGGCTGCACCGCTTCGGACAGCGGGTGGATGAACGGGTGCATGTCCGAAGTGTTGAGGTCGTCCTTCTCGTACCAGGTCGCTGTTGGCAGCACGATGTCGCCGTAGAGGCAGGTGGTGCTCATGCGGAAGTCGAGCACGGTCAACAGGTCAAGCTTGCCCTCGGCCGCCTCGCGCACCTTGACTTCGGTTGGCTTGATGCAGTCGCTCTCGTCGCTGAACACCGCGTTCTGCGTGCCCAGCAGGTACTTCAGGAAGTACTCGTGGCCCTTGCCGCTGGAGCCCAGGATGTTGGAGCGCCACACGAACAGGTTGCGCGGGAAGTTGGCCGGGTTGTCCGGGTCCTCGCAGCTCATCGAGAGCTGGCCGGACTTGAGGTTTTCCACCGCGTACGCGACCGGATCCTTGCCGGCGGCCTCGGCCGCGGCAGTGATGTCCAACGGGTTGGTACCCAGCTGCGGCAACGACGGCAGCCAGCCCATGCGTTCGCTGCGCACGTTGGCGTCGAGCATCGACACGCCCTGCCAGCGCGCGGCGTCCGCGGTCGGTGCCAGCAGTTCATCCAGACCCAGCTTCTCGTGCCGCCACTGGCTGGTATGCGCGTAGAAGAACGAAGTGCCGTTCATCTGACGCGGAGGCCGCACCCAGTCCGCAGCAAACGCCAGCGGTGCCCAGCCGAACTGCGGGCGAAGCTTCTCCTGACCGACGTAGTGCGCCCAGCCGCCGCCACTCTGGCCGACACAGCCGCACATCATCAGGAGGTTGATGATGCCGCGGTACGTCATGTCCATGTGGTACCAGTGGTTGAGCGCGGCACCGACGATCACCATGCTCTTGCCGTGGGTGTCGTGCGCGTTCTGCGCGAACTCGCGCGCCACCTGCACCACCTGCGCACGCGGCACGCCGGTGTGCTTCTCCTGCCAGGCCGGGGTGTACGGCACGTCGTCGTCGAAGCTGGTCGCGACGTTGCCGCCGCCCAAGCCCTGGTCGACGCCGTAGTTGGCGAGCGTCAAATCGTACACGGTTGCGACCCAGGCACTGGAGCCGTCGGCGAGCGTCACCTTGCGTGCCGGCACTTTACGTACCAACAGTTCGTCGTGTTCGCCGCCGAAGTACGGGAAGCCAACGCCAACCACTTCGTCGTGGCGGCCGTTCAACGACAGCACCGGGTCGACTTCGCGGCCGGATCCGCCGTCTTTCATTTCCAGGTTCCAGCGGCCGACCTTCTCACCGCCGTTGACGCTACCCTCGCCCCAGCGCAGGCCGACCGTGCCGTTCGGCACCACCAGCTCGCCACTGACACCGTCAAGCAGTAGCGTCTTCCAGTCAGGGTTGTTCGCCTCGCCGTGGTTGCCGGCTAGGTGCGACGCGCGCAGGAAGTGGTCAGGTACCAGCGTACCGGCGCGCTCCCTGAGCAGCACCAGCATCGGCATGTCGGTGTACTGCTTCACGTAGCCATTGAAGTAGTCGGACTTGCCGGAAAGGTGGAACTCCTTGAGCACCACGTGGCCCATCGCCATCGCCAGCGCGGCGTCGGTGCCCTGCTTGGGAGCAAGCCAGATGTCGCCGAACTTGGCCATCTCGCCAAAGTCACTGGAAACGGCAATAGTCTTGGTGCCCTTGTAGCGTACCTCGGTGTAAAAGTGCGCATCCGGCGTACGCGTCATCGGTACGTTGGAACCCCACACCATCAAATAGGTCGAGTTGTACCAGTCGGCCGACTCGGGCACGTCGGTCTGCTCGCCCCAGATCTGCGGGCTGGCCGGCGGCAGGTCGCAGTACCAGTCGTAGAACGACAGGCAGCCGCCGCCGATCAGGCTCAGGTAGCGTGCGCCAGCAGCGTAGCTGACCATTGACATCGCCGGGATCGGCGAGAAGCCGACCACACGATCCGGACCGAATTTTTTCACCGTCAGTGCGTTGGCCGCAGCGATCATCTCGGTCGCGGTGTCCCAGTCGGCGCGTACGAAGCCGCCCAGACCACGCACGCTCTTGTAGCGCTTGGCCTTCACCGGGTCCTGGCTGATGCTCTCCCAGGCGGCGACCGGGTCCATGGTCTTTCTCGCCTCGCGCCACATCTCCATCAGGCGGCCGCGGATCATCGGGTACTTCACGCGCTGCGCCGAGTACACGTACCAGCTGTAAGACGCGCCGCGCGGACAGCCGCGCGGTTCGTGGTTAGGCAAATCAGGTCGGGTGCGCGGGTAGTCGGTCTGCTGGGTTTCCCATGTGATCAAGCCGTTCTTGACGTACACCTTCCACGAACACGAACCAGTGCAGTTCACGCCGTGCGTGGAGCGGACGATCTTATCGTGCTGCCAGCGGCTGCGGTAACCGTCTTCCCACTTGCGGTCTTCTTCCACTACTGCACCATGCCCGTCGGCGAAGGTTTCCTTCGTCCGGGACAGGAACTTCAGCCTATCCAGAAAGTGACTCATCTTGGCTCTCCTTGTGGCCGGCAATGGCGGCCTGGACTCGAATTGCGACGCTGACAGCTTATTCCGAAGCAATAAAACCTCCCATTCTCCAGAGTGCGAATACAGGCAAGGCAATTGGACTAATTTTGGCTAAGCCAAAATGACTACCCTCACTCCTATCCATGGGTATCGCTCGACAAGGAAGTGTTAGTTTCTCGGCTGAAACGCTGACTTGGCTTTGCGTTGCCACATCCCAGTTGAGGTGGGCTGTCCTGCAGGCAAAAAAAAACCGCGCCAAATGGCGCGGAAAGGGTCGCTAGACCTTGGTTCAGGAGGAACTAAAACTAGCAGGGCATCGCCGCATTCTTGCGCGCATAGCACCACCAGGTAATCACTACGCAACTGAGATAGAAGGCAATAAAAGCGTACAGCGCAGCATCTACTCCGCCGGTCAGGTCAATCGAGGTGCCGAAGCTCTTCGGGATGAAGAAGCCGCCGTAGGCGCCGATCGCGCCGGAGAAGCCGAGTACCGCGGCCGACTCTTTGCCCGCGTCGAGCAAGGCCTGCTTCTGCGCCTTGTCGCCCTTGCCGTTTGCAGCGCGCTGGCGCTCGGTCAGGAAGATTACCGGAATCATGCGGAAGGTCGAGCCGTTGCCGATGCCGGTCAGCGCGAACAGCACGATGAACATCGCGAGGAAGCCGTAGAAATTGCCGCCGACGCCACCGTGCGGCAGGAACTGCAGCACGCCCAGCACCGCCATGATCATTGCAACAAACACCCACAGCGTGACGCGTGCACCGCCGACCTTGTCCGAGATCCAGCCGCCGATCGGACGGGTCAACGCGCCGACGAGGGGGCCCAGGAAGGCGTAGGTGGTCGGATTGATCCCCTCGAACTGAGACTTGGTCAGCATCGCCAGCCCTGCCGAGAAGCCGATGAAGGAGCCGAAGGTGCCGATATACAGCCAGCACATCAACCAGTTGTGCTTGCGCTTGAAGATCACCGCCTGGTCGGCAAACGAAGCCTTGGCGTCGGCGATGTCGTTCATGCCGAACCACGCGGCCAGCGCGGCCACCGCGATAAACGGTACCCAGATAAAACCCGCGTTCTGCAACCAGATCGTCTTCTCGACGCCGTCCTTGACGAAGACGTGACCGTCTCCGCCAAAGCCACCGAGGAAGGCGCCGGTGATCACCACCGGCACCACGAACTGCACCAGCGACACGCCGAGGTTGCCGATGCCTGCGTTAAGCCCCGTGGCCAGGCCCTTCTTCGCCTTCGGGAAGAAGAAGCTGATATTGGCCATGCTCGAACTGAAGTTGCCGCCACCCAGGCCGCACAACAGCGCCAGCGCCAGCAGCGTCGGGTAGCTGGTGGTCGGGTCCTGCAGCGCGAAGCCCATGCCGAAGGCCGGGATCAGCAGCGACGCGGTCGAGATTGCCGTCCACTTGCGCCCGCCGAAGATCGGCACCAGGAAGGAGTAGAAGATGCGCAAAGTAGCGCCGGAGAGCGCCGGCAGCGCCGTCAGCCAGAACATCTGGTTTTTCGACAAGGTAAAGCCCGCCTTGTCGAGGTTGACGACGACCACGCTCCACAGCATCCACACACTGAACGCGAGCATCAGTGCGGGGATCGAGATCCACAGGTTGCGGTTGGCGATCCGCGCCCCTTCTTTCTGCCAGAACGCCGGGTTTTCCGGCTCCCAGCGTTTGATGACGTGACTAGACATGATGTTCTCCGTGTTGTTCGCCGTTTAGGCGTGCTTACGTACCAGTTTTGAAGTGTCCTGAGCGTGGGCAGTGAGCACTGCTTCGTCGTGGGCAACGCGCTCAGACCGGAAGCTGAAGTACATGCAGACAAGGCTGACGCACACCGTGCCGTACAACAGCATGAAACAGGAGCTGCGCACGCCGGTCAGATCGACCAGCGCGCCGAACATGATTGGCAGCACGAAACCGCCGAGACCGCCGGCCAGGCCGACCACGCCCGACACTGCGCCGATGTTGTGGCTGAACTCATCGGAGATGAACTTGAATACTGACGCCTTGCCCACCGCCATCGCGACGCCGACCACGAACATCAGCGCGGTGAACACCCATGGGTTCAGACCGATATGGAAGGTGCGCGGGCCGTCGACGGTCAGCACGGTGAAGTTGGTCTGCGGGTAGCTGAGGATGAAGAAGCACACCCAGCACACCCACATCACCCACCAGGTGGTGCGGTAAGCGCCGAATCGGTCGGACGCCCAGCCGCCGATCGCGCGCAGCACGCCGCCGGGCAGCGAGAAGCACGCGGCGAGGAAGGCCGCCAGCTGCATGTCGAAGCCGTACTCGCCGATGTAGTACTTGGTCATCCACAGCGCCATTGCCACGTAGCCGCCGAACACCACCGAGTAGTACTGGCAGTAGCGCAGCACGCGCGGATCCTTCAGCATCTTCAACTGTTCGGCAAAGCTCGCCTTCGAGGCCACCTTGTGCTCGGGGCGGCTCGCGCTGAAGAACCAGAACAGCAAGGCAGTGACCAGCATCGCCACCGAATACACCTGCGGCACGATGGTCCAGCTACCGCCGGCGGCGACGATCATCGCCGGCGCGACGAACTTGGTCAGCGCCGAGCCCGAGTTGCCGGCGCCGAATACGCCCATCGCTAGGCCCTGGCGGTTCTTCGGGAAGAAGCGTGCGACGTAGGGCGTGCCGACCGAGAACGAGCCGCCGGCCAGGCCGACGAACAGCGCGAGCACCAGGAAATGCCAGTACTCGGTCGCGTAGCTCATCAGCCAGATCGGCACCACGGTCGAGAGCATCAGCACGAAGAACACGATGCGCCCGCCGAAACGGTCGGTCCAGATGCCCAAGGGCACCCGTACCAGCGAGCCGGTTAACACCGGCATCGCCGCCAGCAGGCCGAACTCGGTCTCGTTCAGTCCCAGCTGTTTCTTGATCGGAATGCCCAGCACCGCGAACATCATCCATACCGCGAAACAGATGGTGAACGCGAAAGTACTGGACGCGAGGACCGTATAGGCCTGCCGCATGTTGCCGGCGTCTTGTGCTGACATAGCCACCTCCCGTCTACCCAGTGATCAGTAATGAAGGCAGCTTATGACCTTGGCAAGCGTTGGCCAATTCTCCACCTGGCCGAGTCCAACCAGTTTTTTGGAGTACAAAATCTCAGCAGATAGCGCCATTCTGGCTAGTCACAATGGCTAATTCCGATTGCTCCTTGGGCTGCGAACTCAGGAGAGCAAAGGACTATTGGCAGATTTCAGCGAAAGCAGATGTCCGCGTATCGTTCCGTAGAAACCCGCCTCTGGGTGCGCAAAGCGCCCAAGGCCGGGTTTGGCGGGCAGGTGCAGAGGAAGCGCCGCCCAGAAAGGCGGCGGGAAGCGTCTATTCGCAACCGAAACTGGACAACTCTTTCGGGTTGTGAAGCGTGATGTAACGTCCTACCACCTCGATCAGGCCTGCCTGGCTCAGGCGCGACAGAACGCGGGAAAACGTTTCGGGGGTCAGGTTTAAGCGCGACGCAATCACGTTCTTGCTCAGTGTCAGGCAGACCGTGCAATGATCATCAGCTTCGTCGGGTAGTTCCTGCAACAAATAGCCAATCACGCGCTGGGCCGAACTCTCGATCGAGTAGCGCTCGACGTCCCGGATCAGTCCGTGCAGGCGCATGGATAACCCTGCGAGTAACGTGCGAGCAAACTGCGGGTCACTTTCCATCGCTAGATCTATGGACTCATTCTGGATCAGCAGCAGTAGTCCATCGTCCAGGAATTCTGCATTCGCAGGGTAGCCTTGCCCAGCAAAAAGCGCAGCTTCGCCGAAGCTTTGTCCCGGAGTAAAAATCTCAATGATCTTCTCCACACCGGCGCGATTGCTGATGGCAAGTTTTACCCGTCCGTAAACAACAATATAAAATCCCACACATGAGTCGCCGCGCTGAAAGATCAATTTTCCGCGTTCGCCATGCACCATCCGTACGGAACCCGCCAGTCTTGCCAACTGCGCGTTATTAAGCTGGCGGAACAATGGCAAGTGCGACAACAGTGACAACTGGTCGGTCTTAAGCATCGCTATTGCTCCAGAATAAAACCACAGGATAAGACATCAAATATACAAATGGCATTACCCGCAAGAGCTATGCAATGTAACTACACCTAGTGGCTAGTGCCTTCCGATCGGTTGATTTTGTTATATACGTTGTACTTACCGATCGGCTTCATCATCGGCAGCGACGCCACTTCGCGCCCGCTGTCAGCATCCAGCACCAGCAATTCGCCCGGTGTTTCCATCACTGACAGCAGCACGTAACGTCCGTCCCGGGTGAATTCGACGTGGGCCGTCGTGCGTCCCGGCCGCGGGCGCAAGGTTTTGACTACCGCCAGCGTCCGCTTGTCTATCAGCGTGATGGTGTCGCGCGCGTCCTTGCTCATCATCGAGTCGGTCCACGCGTACGGCGTTCTTTCGTGGCTGCGCAAAAAGAAACCGGGGCCCGGGGTCTTGATCTGCGCCACTGCTTGCCACGATGCCAGGTCGACGACGTCGATCTGCCCGCCTTTCAGGTCCGGGCTGGCCATCAGGGTACGCCCGCTACGTTCGAACGTGATGCCGGAGCCCAGGTGTGGCATACCCACCAGCGGCAGGTCGACCAGCTTGCGTCGGATGTCCAGATTGATCACCTGCGCCCGCCCGTCGCGCGAGGCGCCGAACACGTAGCGGTAGCTCGGATCGAAGAAGAAGTCGTCCAGCACCCCGTCCAGCGCGGTGACCCTGGGGTTGAGGTAGCCGTCCAGCGCGAAGCCTTCGCCCATCTTGTAGTCGTGCACGAACGCCGGATAAATCTTCCCGGCTTTCGGGTCGTATGAAATCTCCCACAGTTCGGGAACGTCCTTGAGCGCGACGACAAAGCTGTTGCGCGGCGCCGCGTCGTATACCGCCGAGACGCGCGAGGTATTGCCGCGGGCGTCGCATACCGGCAGGGTGCGCACCGGACGCAAGCCGTTGGCATCCAGCAGCACCAGCGTTTCAGGCAGGGTATTGCCGGCCAGCACCCAGCGGCCGTCGGACGAGACCGCAACGTTGCGGGTGTTCAGCGCGACCCGGACTTCAGCCACCATCTGCTGTGTATACAGGTCGAACTGGCTTACCCAGCCGTCGCGGCTGGCCAGGTAGACAAAGCGGCCATCCGGCGAAAACTTCGGCCCGCCGTGCAAGGCGTAGCGCGTCGGCACCCGGGCCAGTACCCGGAAGCGGTCGCCGTCAACCACGCTCAGGTGATGGTCACCGGCTTCGACCACGACAAACAGGTTGAGCGGGTCGATCGAGGCCGGCAGCCGCGCCTGCGGGTCTGGCTGATGGTGGATCACGTGTGAAGCCGTGATATCTGCGGCGTCCCACTTTGGCGCCTGCGCCGGCGGCTGCAGCAGCCACTGGGTCAGGGCGCGGATTTCATCCTCGTTCAGCCGGTCGGCAAAGCCGGCCATCTGCGTCGCCGTGCGCCCGCTGCGGATCAGCTGTTCGATCTGCTGCGGCCGCAACCGGTCCAGGCTTTGCGGCAACAAGGCCGGTGCCATCGCCCCCATCCTGCCGCTGCCATGGCATGTCAGGCAGTGCTGTTGGTACAGCTGTTCGGGCGTGGCTGCCTGCGCCGGCGCAGCCAGCAGCGTCAGCACCATCAGGAAGCGCCACATGATGCCTCCGCCGCGTAGATGGGAAAGTGCGGGTGGCGGGCGGCGGGCTGCGCCGCACCGGATACGCCGATTTCCTCGTCGCTGAGGTAGCACGCCGGGTCGCTGGCCCACCAGTCGCCGGTGGTTTCCCACGCCCGCACCCGGGTGTTTCCGTTGCAAAGCGCGAGGTAGGCGCACGCACCGCAGCGCCCGTGTACCGGCCGCGGCCGCGCCTTGAGACCAGCCATCAGCGGGTGGGAGGTGTCACGCCAGATATCGATGAACTCGCGTTCGCGCACGTTGCCCAGCGTGATTTTCCACCACATGGTGTCGGGGTGGACGTTGCCCAGGTTGTCAATATTGGCGATATTGACCCCGCTGGCGTTGCCACCCCACGCCTGCAATGCCGCCTGCAGCGCGTCGGCGCGCCGCGGGTAGTGCTGACGCGCCCAGGCCAGCAGGAAGACCGCGTCCGCGTCGTTGTTGCCGGTCACCCAATCGCGCTCGCGCCCGGCCCGCACGTCGATCCGTGCGCGCTCGAACAGCAGCAGCATCGCGTGGCGCGCCTGCGCGTGGCGCGCGGCGTGGTCCTTGTGCTTGTTGCCGCGCCCGGCGAAGTTAAGGTGTGAGAAGTAGAATTTATCGATGCACTCAGTGTCGATCAGGTCGAGCAAGGCCGGCAAATCTGCCGCGTTATCCTCAGTCAGCGTAAAGCGCACGCCCACCTTGAGGCCGGCGTCGCGCGCCAGGCGGATGCCGTTGAGTGCCCGCGCGTAACTGCCCTCCTGGCGGCGGAAGCGGTCGTGCGTGGCGCCTATCCCGTCCAGGCTGACGCCAACGTAGTCAAAACCGCTCGCTTGCATCGACGCCACGGAGGCCGGGTCGATCAGGGTGCCATTACTCGACAGCCCAAGGTAGAAGCCCAGCGTCTTGGCCCGGGCGCCGATCTCGAAGATATCCGCCCGCATCAGCGGCTCGCCGCCGGACAGGATCAGCGCCGGTACGCCGGCCGTACGCAGCGAGTCCATCACCCGCATCACTTCGTCGGTGCTTAACTCGCCAGAAAAATCCTTGTCCGCCGAAGTCGTGTAGCAGTGCGCACAGGTCAGGTTGCAGCGGCGGATCAGGTTCCAGATCACGACCGGCGCGGCAGGTGCCCTGACGCGCGGTGCCGGGGTGCCATGCTCCAGCATGGCAAGGTAAGGTGTCAGTCGCAGCATTGGCTTGCCCACCCGCAAATTATGACATCATCAATGTCACGGATTGGGTTGCTGCTCGCCTTGACTGCCGTCAACGATATGCACGGCAGCTACAAACGCAGTCCGGTTTTTTTCAGGATCCGACAGGAAAACAGCACGTCGCTACCGCGGCAGTCTGATCCCAGCAGCGCGCGCAACGTCTGCTGCTGCTGCATCACCGCTGCGCGCGTTGCGCCGTGGCACATCGCGAACAGATTGTAAGGCCACGCCGGCCGATGCCGGGCGCGCCGGTAGCAGTGGCTGACAAAAGGCAGCCGGCCGATCGCCTCGCCGGCCGCGTCGACCTGATCGTCGTCCACGTCGAATACCGCCATGCCGTTGGCGAGGTAGCCAATCGCGTAGTGGTTGGGCACCACCCCGATGCGCCGGATCACGCCGCTGGCCAGCAGGCGCGCCAGTCGGTCGCGTACTTGCTGGCACGACATGTCCAGCCCGCGTCCAACCTCAAGATAAGGTTGTGCCAACAGCGGCAGCCCCTGCTGCGTCGCCCGCACCAGCGCCAGGTCTTCCGGCTGCGCCTGGTAAGGTAACGGTGGTGTAGCCAGCGCGCAGGCGCCAACCGGTGCGTGACCGCCTACGCTAAAGCGCATGCCGACAAAGTACTCGCGCTCCTTGGGGAAGCAGTGCACCTGCAAGCCGGTCTGGCTACTGATCGCAGCGGCCGCCGCCTGCAAGCTGGCGTCCGAGTCGGCCGCCAGCACAAACCACATGTTCAGTGGATGTTCGCGCCGGTAGTTGTGCGCGACTTGCGGGTAGGCGTTCACTTGCTGAGCCACCTTATCAAACACCGCTTCCGGCACCTGCAGCGCGGCAAGCATGAACACGCCCCCGAGCCGTTCTATCTGGTACAGAGGCCCGAAGCGGGTCAGCACGCCGCGCTCAAGCAAACCGCTCAGCCGTCCGATCAGCGTCGTCTCGTCCAGGCCGAAGTCGGGTGCCAACGCGGCGAACGGGCGGGGCAATAGCGGAAAATCCGCCTGCAGGTTGTCGATCAGGCGGCTATCCAGTTCATCCAGCTCGGGCGTCATAGCGCGCTCCTCTTTGCTTGAAACGGCAGGTCGATAACAAGACGGCACGCGGCAGCGCCGACAAACCATGCCGGCGCGACAGTGCGGCGGCCAGGTCACGCATCGCCAGCGCGTCCTGTCCGTGCAGCATCGCGTACAGGGTATACGGCCAGCCCACCGCAGCGCGGCGTGCGTAACAAAGATTGACGTGCGGCTCGCGCGCCAGCGCCGCGCCGGCGGCGTCGCGCTGCGCCTCGTCGGCGATGTGCCACACGCACATCGCGTTGTGGCGCCAGCCCAGTTCGTGGTGGCGGACAATCACACCGAAGCGGCGCACGGCACCGCTGTCCAGATGGCGGGCCAGCGTATCCAGCACCCACGCTTCGCTGCAGCCCAGTTCGGCAGCCACCGCAGCGTAAGGCGCCGCCTGTAGCGGTAGCCCCCTGGCCAGCCGGCGCAGCAAGGCGCGCTCGGCGGCGTCTTGCAAAAACGCCGCCGCCGGGCGAACCGCCCGCGCACGTGCCGGCGCCGTCTGGGTCAGCGAGAAGCCGAGGTCGATGTGGTATTCGCGCGTCAGCGGCAAGTCCAGCACCGCCAGACCGCTATCACGGCCAATGCGCGCAAGCGCCACCTCGACGCCGGCACGGTCGGCTGCCGTCAGCACAAACCACAAATTGTAGCGATGGGCGCGGGCGTAATTGTGATTGACTTCGGCCTGTGCGCTAACCATGCTCGCCACCTCGGCCATGCGCGCCGGCGGTACCGACAGCGCCGCCAGCGTCGACGCGCCGACGGCACCCGGCGCGCAGACGGCACCGATCCGGCTGACGGTGCCACGGCGCTGCAACTGCGCCAAGCCGGCGATGACTTCGTCTTCGACCAGCCCGAAGCGTGCAGCCAGCTCGGCGAACGGGCGCGGGCACAGTGGCAAACGGTGCTGCGAGGCGTCGATCAGGGGCAATAAGCGCATCAGCAGTTCTGCCATCACATCCCCATGCGGCTCCCACGCCAGCTAAAAAAGATTCCCGACGGCGACACCGCCGCCAGCTCGCGCCGCACCGTCAACGTTGCGGTATCGACCACCACTACCTTGTTGTCGTCGCGGCTGGACAGCCAGACTGCGTCACCCTTGGGGGTAAACTCCATATGCAGGATGCCGCGTCCGGGCTTGAGCGTCGCCGCCACTGTCAGCGTCGGCACGTCGATCACCTGCACGGTATCGTTGTGCGGAAATGCAAAGTTGACCCACACCCGGCGCCCGGAAGGCTCGGCCATCGCGAACACCGGCTGGCCGTGCACCTTGACGCGGCCAACTTCCTGCCAGTTGGTGCCGTCAGCCACCAGCACCTCGTGGCGGCCGATTGCCGGCAGGAAAGCACGGTTGCCCGCCAGTGCCCAGCCACGCAGGTGCGGCATCTTGTACACCGGCAGCTTTTGCTCGCCGCGGCCGTAGCCGGCCAAAATGCGGCGTACGCCACTCTCGGGCGCCCAGGTGTCCAGGAGCGCCAGTCCATCCTCGCCGTACAGGCCGGCGATATAGTAGCGGCCGTTATAACTGCCCAGCGCGTCGTACGGCTGGCGGCCGATATTCTGGAATTTTTTTACTTTCGGCGCTTGCGGCTGGCTTGCGTCGACCAGCCAGATCTCGCCGGCGTCAAACAGACTGAAGGCGAAACGGTTGCCAGGCAGGTCAGCCAGGCCGACGACCTTGGACGGTGTGCCCTGTTCGTCGCGTGCCGGGATATCGGCCAGCGGCGAGAGCGTGTCCGTGTCAAACAGGCGTACCCCGCCGGGTTGGTAATTTTGTGCCGCAACAATGCGGCCATCGCTTGAAATGGCGCCGCCGATACTGTTGCCTGCCTGCAGCACCCGGCGCACCAGCTTGCGCTCAAGCAGGTCGACCTTGGACAAGCCGCCGTCGCGGCCGAAGACAAAAGCGTAGCGGCCGTCACGCGAAAACACGACTGACGCGTGCGACAGGTCACCCAGTCCCTCCACCCGACCCAGACGGGTCTCGCCGCTGTGCTCGACCACCTGGACGCTACCCGACGCGCGCTCGATGACGACGCCCAAGTCGCCGCTGCCGCGTACCGTGCTGCAGCCGGCCAGTAGTGCCAGCACACACCACACAAGCCGTTTCATGGTTGCCCCCCCGCGCGCAGCCAATCCACGATCCACTGCGCCTCAGCTCCGTTGATATACGCCTGCCACGGCGGCATCGCGCTGCCGGGGCGGCCTTGCAAGATCGTGGCCACCAAGCCGTCGTCGTCCTTGCCGGCCAGCGCCGCGGCAGTTAGCGGGCTGCCCAGGCCGCCTTGCAAGGTCAGACCGTGGCACGCGCCACAGTCCTGGCGTACCAGATAGCGGAGTTCCGCCTGTCTAATGGCACTTAGCTCTTCTCCGAAGGCTTCGGATACAAACATCAGGCTCGCACCCACCAGCACTGCTGTCTCCATCAGGAGTCTCAAGACCTCCAGCACGCGCTTCATCAGTCAACTCCACAAACTGGACAACAGCCGGCCCGACACAGGACCGGCCCCCTGCTCTTACATCGCCAGTACCCACTTGACCATGGCCTTCAGGTCAGCGTCCGGTACCTGTGCATTGGGTGCCATCGGCACCAGTCCGAAACTGCCAGCCCCCCCCTTCTTGACCTTCTCCACCAGCCGCGCTTCCACTTGTTGCCCCTTGTACTTGGCGGAAATCTCCTTGAACGACGGGCCGACCAGCTTCTTGTCAGTGCTATGGCACGCCAGACAGTTGTACTGCTTGGCCATTTCCTGCGGCGTGGCCGCGCGCACCACGGACGGCAGCAGCAAGGCCGCAGCAGTCAGTCCAATCAACAGCGTTCTCATGCTTCTCTCCTTGAGGTGTATCGCTTCGGATCAATGATCGGTTAACCGGGCTCAGTACACGTCATGCTGCGTGTTGTACACATTGAACTTGCCGGTCGGCGTGATCAGCTTGGCGTCCTTGATCACGCTCTTGCACTGGCGGGTCTTGTCGTCGACCACGACGATTGCGGAAGCCTTGTCCTTGGCGCTCCAGACCGAGAACCAGACTTCGTCGCCTGCCTTGTTGTACTCCGGCTGCACGACGCGCTTGGCTCCATCTCCGAGCTTGGCGCAACCGGCGATATCGATCGTTTGCGGTCCCTTTTCCAGGTTATTGATGTCGTACACCGCGACCGACTGGCTGATTTTGGTATCCGGGTTTAGCGGCGTATCCACCCACAGGTTCTTCGATTTGGGATGGGTCTTGATGAATAGTGAGCCGCCACCTTGGCCCTTGATGGTCTGCACGACCTTCCAGGCCTGCTGCTTGTGTCCCTGCGGGTCAGTGCCAATTAGCGAGATGTCTTCGCTGCCCAGGTGTGAGGTTGCCCAGACTGGGCCGTACTTCGGGTGGATAAAGTTTGCGCCGCGACCTGGGTGGGGTGTTTTGCCAACATTGACAAGCGCCGACAACTTGCCAAGCTTGGTATCGACCACGGCAATCTTGTCGGACGCATTGGCCGCTACCAGGAAGTAACGGCCGGTGCTGTCAAAACCGCCGTCGTGCAGGAACTTGGCTGCGTCGATGGTCGTGGTCTTGAGGTTCTTCAGGTCGGAGTAATCGACCATCATGATCTTGCCGGACTCTTTGGCGTTGATCAGGAACTCGGGCTTGTAGTGGCTGGCCACGATGGAGGCGACGCGCGGCTCCGGGTGGTACTCGTTGTCAACGGTCATGCCCCGGGTCGACACCACTTTCTGCGGTTTGAGGGTGTCGCCTTCCATGATTACGAACTGCGGTGGCCAGTAGCTGCCAGCGACGGCGATCTTGTCTTCAAAGCCCTTGTACTTCGACGTTTCGACCGAGCGGGCCTCAAGACCAACCTTTATTTCCGCCACGTTGTCCGGCTTGGGCATCCACAGATCGATCAGATTGATCTTGCCGTCGCGGCCAATCACGTACAGGTAACGTCCAGACTTGGACAAACGGGAGATGTGTACCGCGTAGCCGGTCTTGATGATGTTGATGATTTCTTTGCTGTCGCCATCGATCAGGGCAATCTCGCCACTGTCGCGCAAGGTGACGGAGAACAGATTATCCAGGTTGTAGTTGTTCATTTTCCGCTTAGGACGCTGTGCGGGCGGAATGAGAACCTTGCGCGACCTCTCAATGTCGGCCAGAGAGAATTCAGGTGGGGTCGCCGGCTCCTGCTGGATGTAGCGTGCCATCAGATCGACATCGGCTTCGCTCATTTCACCGGAAGTCTGCCAGTTTGGCATGCCAGCCGGGCTGCCGTAGGCAATGAAGATCTTCAGGTAATCGGTGCCTTTACCCAAGGTAATGTCTGGCGTCAGCGCCTTGCCGGTCGCCCCTTTGCGCAGCACGCCGTGACAGCCGGCGCAGCGCTCGAAATAAATCTGCGATGCCCGTGCAAACTCGGCCTTGGTCATCGGCGGCGCTTTGGGGTTGATGTTCTGGTGCATCTCCTCCTTGGCTAATGGAGAGCCGCCTGCCTGATAAGCGATTTCTGCGGCCCCCACCGACTTAGCGGCATCAGCCATTGCCAAGGAGGTGGCCAAGGGTAAGGTCAACAACAGGGTGCCTTGAGCCAAGGTTCTTAGGGTTGGAACAAACATTTTGCGCTCCCTCATCTCTGAAAAGATGAATGTCATATTCAGATCTTGACCGAACTAGCAGCCTTGATTCGGGTCAATGATTCGCAAGAAGCACAGCCGGACGCGGAAGCCCCCCGACCTGTCCGCACACAACACGCCTGGCGCCACACGGGTGCACCACTAATGGGACCACAGTTATCCGTTCGCCGAGACTAAGCGACCAGGCGCCAGCCGCAGGCAGGGGGCGCAACAGGGGGAAGTGGCAGACGTGACGGTGCTACCACACACCTAGGGAAACGCCTGCTTGCACGGCAGCGCCGTGAGGACAATCATGCCGCCCCGCCCTCGTGCAGGAAGGCGGCTTGGCCGGGTCGTAGGCTAGCGCGTCAGCGTGCTGTACAGCCGGGTCAGCACCGCAGGCAGCCGACGTGGGTCCGTGACGACGACGTAGCCGTTGGCACCGAACAGGTGCGGCAGATACTCGCTCCCCTCGGCGTCGACGGTAACGCAAAACGGCACCAGCCCGGCACGGCGCGCTTCGAGCACAGCCTGGCGCGTGTCCTCGATGCCGTAGCGGCCTTCGTAATGGTCCAGGTCGTTCGGCTTGCCGTCAGACAAGATCAACAGCAGTTTGCGCGCTGCCGGCTGGCCGGCCAGGATGGAAGCCGAATGGCGAATGGCGGCACCCAGCCGGGTGTAGTAGCCCGGCCGCAGCGCCATGATGCGGCCGCGCGCCAGGTCATCCCACGGGCCGCTGAAGTCCTTAAGCAGCAGGTAGCGCACTTCACTGCGCCGGATCGAGGAAAAGCCGTAGACGCCAAACGCGTCGCCGCACGCGTCGAGTGCTTCGCCAAACAGCAGCAGGCTATCGCGGATCACGTCGATTACCCGCCCGGCACTCCCCGCCCAACTCTCGGTGGACAACGACAAATCGGCCAGCGTCAGGCATGCCAGCGAGCGCGCAGCACGCGGCCACGCCTGGTACAGCGCCGGTTCGGCGTTGACATTGCCGTGCCGGCGCTCGCTCAAAAACGCAATCAGCCGGTCAAGGTCGATCTGCGGCCCGTCCATTTCACCACTGCGCCGCTGCCGCTCAGGCGCCAGTGCCTGAAACTGGCGCCGCAGGCTGCGTGCCGTCCGGCGCAAATGCTCCGGCAGCGGCTGTGCCACCACGCTGGCCGGGTACATCGGTTTTAGGTGGCAGTGTGCCGGCACCAGCCTTTGCTGCCGCCAGTGCCACTCCGGCAACAGGATGCCGGGGCCAAGCGGCGTGTCATCGTAGGCGGCCGCGGGCAGGTCAAGGTCGAAGCGCAAGCGTCCGGCTTTGGTCGTGCCGTCCGCCAGCGTCAGCCGATCCATGTCCTCGGCGGCGCTGGCGCAGCTGTCGCCGTCGTCCTCGTCCTGGTGTCGATTGACTTTTACGTACTCGTCCCAGGTGAAAATGCTCTCGGCACGGAATACCAGAAGCATGCCGTTGCACCGCTCGTCCGGCGTTTCACGGCGCGTCCGGTAACGCCGGCGGCGTTTGCCGTCCTGGCTTTTACCACCGGCGTTGTCCTGTGCCGACCTAGGCGCAGCGGCGGCACCTTCGGCCGGTGCTGACGGGTGCAACCAGAGCGGCACCGGCTCGTGCGCCGGCACCGGGCCGGACCAGGCCAGGGCGGCCGCAGTGTCAGTCAGTTGCCGGCGCAGCGCGTGCTCAAAAGCGGCGGCCGGCGCTGGCGCTGGCGCACGCTGGGCCAGGTGCGCGGCGACCAAGCGCCGGTAAAGCGGCACAAAGCCCGGCAGCGCGGCTAACACGCGCCGGCTGGCCAGCACGTTGCGCTCGAACCACGACGCCTCGCCACCGTCGAACGCCAGCAAGGCGATCAGCCACAGGTAGACGTCACGGTTCAGGTCCGGCGAAGCAAACGCGTCCATGGTCGCCGGCAGGAAAAACGAATGGTCATCGGCCCAGGCGAATTCGGCGCGCTCACCGATACCGGCAATACGCTCGATAAACCGTCGCCGCGCGCCGTGCTGACTGCCCACGGCACTCTTGAGCGTCAGCGCGCTGCTACCGCCCAATGCACGAAAAAATACGGGTGCCAGCCGCTCGACCTGTTCCAGCGTCACCGCCGCTTGTGGGTAGCTACGCCGCGCGACTCGCCGGATCAGGCGGTCCCACCACTTACCGACGGTATCTTCCACTGCGACTCCTTAACCGAACTGGGCGGCGATGATGGTCTCAAGGGCGGCGAGCGTGTCTTCCTCGTCACTCAGCGGCTCGACCAGCGCGGCGCGGCAGGCGACACGTTCGTCCATGCCGGCGACCATCAACCGCGCGGCGTAGACCAGCAAACGGGTGCTGACAGCTTCTTCAAGGTCGACGCCGGCAAGGCGGCGGATTTGTCCGGCGAGCGTAACCAGGCTGGCGGCGCGCCCGGCGTCCAGTCCGGTCTCGGTCACCAGTACCGATCGCTCGAGTTCGGGGCTGGCAAAATTGAACGACAACGCGACAAAACGTTGCCGCGTCGACGGTTTGAGCGTCTTCAGCACATGCTGGTAGCCGGGGTTGTACGACACCACCAGCATGAAGTCAGGATGCGCGTGCAACAACTCGCCCGTGCGCTCGATCGGCAGGATCCGCCGGTCGTCGGTCAGCGGGTGCAGGACCACCGTCGTGTCCTTGCGTGCCTCGACCACTTCGTCAAGGTAACAGATACCACCGCTGCGCACGGCACGGGTCAGCGGGCCGTCAACCCAGACCGTGTCGCCGCCAGTGATCAAGTGCCGCCCGACCAGGTCGGCCGCGGTCAGGTCATCATGGCAGGCAACGGTATGCAGCGTCAGCCCCAGCTGCTCGGCCATGTGGCTGACGAAACGGGTTTTTCCGCAACCGGTCGGCCCCTTGATCAGTACCGGCAGCCGCGCCTCGAATGCTGCAGTAAAGACCTCGCACTCGCGACCGACACTCTGGTAAAAAGGCGGCGCCGGGATTATTTCAAGCAATGCATTCATCAGTTTGCGCGGGAAGCCCCGGCATTCATGCCGGGGAGGGATAGCGCCGACGCCTCAGGCGTCGATGCTGGACTGCTCCCTGTACCCGCTCTCCTTTCTCTAAGCAGCCTTTGGTTGAAAAGCGTAACCGTAGCCGTCCGCACGCTGGATCAGCCGGCAATGCCGATGGTTGATTCCTTGTACAGCCGGCTGACCGGCAATCTGGATGTTGAAACTTCCGGTGGCGCGAACTGCCGCACGCCCCGTGTACGAACCGGCTTTCTTGCCAGTCTGTACTTCTGCCCGTATCCGGTCGCCGGTCTGGAAGCCGTAATGCCATTTGCTGCGGGTGAGGTAGCCACGCGGGAAACCCGAACCATCCAGTCGCGTGCGCTGGTAGCTGCCGCGTCCGGTGGCTTTGATTCCCAGCACTGGGCGCTGCCAGAGTCCAATCGCATCAACTCTGCCGACACAGGCTGCATCCAGCGCATATATCTTGGGTACGGACAGCGCGAGGCGATTGTATTTCGTTCTGCCACCGTCCGATGCCTCAACGGGCAGGCCGGATTTCCGCAACACCTGCACGATGGCATTGCGCGTGCTGTTGACCGCAGCCGCGTCGTGCAACGGGGTCTTCAGTTGCCGGCGCAGCTTGGCCAGTCGTTCCGGCTGCTTCGCCAGGAATACTTCGACCGGCTGTGCAGCCTTCTTCTGGTTGCACGGCGGACAAGCCAGTGCGAGGTTGCTGACGCGATCCGATCCGCCCAGCGCACGCGGCTGGACATGCTCGACTTGCAGGGAAACGTCCGAGGCATCGCAGTACGCGCACTGGCGCTGGAATTTTTCCAGCAAGTATTCGCGCACGGTGTACCCGTGCAGCGTGCCTTGCTGGTATTCGACGCCGGTAATCTCGGGGTTTTGCATCGCCTGCATGTCGAACCTCACGCGCTCAACAGCGAGCGCGGAAACCGGCGTCCAGCGGCACAGCCGTTGCACCCACGACAGCGTGGTTTCCAGCCGATGCCGTAGCGAGGGTGCAAGCCAGCCTTCCGGTCTGGTGCGATTGTCGAACCGTGGCGCACGATGGCGCAGGTTTTGACTGCGGCGACGGCGGCGCAAGGCGCGTCGCGCCTGCAACGCCTCCCGAATGGCTGCGCCGCGATGTTGCAAGTGGCCGAGCCACAGCGGATGGACAGTGCGACGCATCTCTCCGCTTTCAGGATCAGCCTCGTCCTCTACGCGCACCAACGCGATGCCGGTGGTTTTGCTGCCGGGATCGAGTTTGACCTGAAGCGGCTGGACTTCCCCGCCCACGCGGTCTTTCAGCCGGATGGTGAACGGCACGACGCGAACCACCACCGCCCGGCCTGCATCCAGCAGCTTGCGGGCGCGTTTCTCCGAACACGGCATCAGCGGCTTTTTGCGTTTATCGAGTACAAACACGCTCACTGCGTATTACTCCTAAATCTTGCGCTTACGCGCCTTGTGACAGAGGCTTTCGCCTCGCTCTCCTCGGGCATGTCCGCAACCGGCTCCCGCTTTTGCGGCGGAAACAACCTTCGGCGCTTTACCTTTCGCCAGCATGATCGAATCCTTTTAGAGCAAGGGACTGAGGAAGCATCCCTTGGTAAGTCTTAACGACCTGTTGCACACGTAGCGGATTCGGAAATCCGCTCGCCCTGGTCAACCTAGCTCGCGGTTAGCAAGTTCCGCCCTTCAGGGCGGGGTAGTTGACGGTTATTTCTCAGAAGAAGCTCAGGGCAAGCCCGGCACAAACCAGCAGCAGCCAGACGTGGATCAGCAGCCGCCACACCCACGGCGCCCACGCCAGCGCCATGAAGTACTCGGCGATCAGCGCGCCCTTGAGCCAGGCAAAAAGCATAAAAACAGACATCGGCCAGGCTTCGCGCTCGCCGCCTGCCTGAACCAGCGACAAGCCCAGCAGCAACAGCAACACCACGATCAGCCTTAACAGCGGAAAATCCAGCCGAGGTTTCGATTCCATTTTTTTCCCCTGGCCGACAGCATCGGACACGCGCGGATCAACGTGCGACATAGATTAGTGCGAACAAGACAACCCAGACCAGGTCGACCATGTGCCAATAGGCGGCGACCGTTTCGACGCCTGAATAGTCGCCGTGGTCGTAGCGTCCGCGCCGGGCACGCCAGGCTACAACCAGTAGTAAGCCCCAGCCCAGCAGCACGTGCAGGTAGTGAAAGCCAGTCAGAAAAAGATAGAACGTCCAGAACCCCCCGCTTGACAGGCTGATGCCCCGACCGCCAAGCGACAGCAGGTCAGCGCCCTTGAGCAGGATAAAGACCGCACCAGACACGATGCCAAGATAAAGCGCCGCGCGCGCCAGCGCGTGCCAGCCCTGTGACCAGGCGTGCACGGCCAGCGCGACACCGAAGCTGCCAGTGAGCAAGCCCAGCGTCCCTACGAGCGCCGGCCACAACGCCAGCGTCGCCTGTGCTGTCGCGTACGCTTCGGCGTGGCTGCGCCGCTGCCAGGCATAGGCAAAAAACAGCAGTCCAAAAACGGCCAACTCAGCGACGATCAGTCCCCACATGGCCAGATCGCCCGACAGGGATCGCTCGCCGGGCGTTAAACGATCACCCCGGCCTTGTCCGTGCACCGGCACGGACAAGGTCAGCGCTTCGTTAGTTGTCCTGCTTGTTAATGAAGAAGCTTGCGACATAGAGAATGACACCGATCAGGAACACCACCCCTGCCGCTTCACGCAACCAGTAGAAGAACGCTACCTGGTCTTGCGTTGCCATAAAGGACATCGGCGAGTCTCCCATGCGCTGCAGCCAGACTTGCAGCACACCAGCGGCGGTCAGGAACAGCGTGATGAACACCATCGCGATCGTCATCAGCCAGAACGACCACATCTCCACCACCTGCGACGCATTGCTGTTGGCTTCGCGGCCGCGAATCAGCGGCATCGCGTACGAGATCATGGTCAGAACCACCATTGCATACGCGCCATAAAACGCCATATGGCCGTGACTGGCGGTGATCTGCGTACCGTGCGTCAGGTAGTTGATCGGCGCCAGGGTGTGCATGAAGCCCCAGACACCGGCGCCCAGAAACGCCATGACCCCGCAACCCAGTGCCCACAGCACGGCTGCCTTGTTCGGGTGCTCGCGCCGGCGCTTGTTCACCATATTGAAGGCAAACAGCGTCATCATGAAAAACGGAATCGGCTCCAGCGCCGAGAAAGCCGAACCCAGCACCTGCCAGTACGCGGGAGCACCAATCCAGAAGTAGTGGTGGCCGGTACCGATGATGCCGGTGATCAGCGTCATCGCGATGATCAGGTACAGCCATTTCTCGATCACTTCGCGGTCAACACCGGTCACCTTGACTAGCACGAACGCCAGCATCGCACCCATGATCAGTTCCCACACCCCTTCCACCCACAGGTGGACCACCCACCACCAGAAATACTTGTCCATCACCAGGTTGTCAGGGTTGTAAAACGAGAACAGGAAGAAAACCGCCAGTCCCCACAGACCGAGCATCATCACCAGCGAAATGCTGGTCTTGCGGCCGGCCAGGATGGTCATCGACAGATTGAACAGGAACGACAGCGCCACCGCGACAATGCCGATCTTGGTAATAGTCGGCTGCTCGAGGAATTCACGCCCCATCGTCGGCAGCAAATCGTTACCGGTCATCTGCGCCAGCGTGGCATACGGCACGGCAAGGTAGCCGACAACCGTCAACACCCCGGCCACAAGAAAGATCCAGAAGGTGAAGATCGCCAGCTTCGGACTGTAAAGCTCTCGCTCGGATTCCTCCGGAATCAGGTAGTAGCCCGCGCCCATAAAGCCGAACAGAAGCCACACGATCAGCAGGTTGGTATGCACCATGCGCGCCACGTTGAACGGGATTTCTGGAAACATGAAATCGCCGATCACGTACTGCAGGCCCATGATCAGGCCGAATACGATCTGCAGGAAGAACAAGCCGATCGCCGCGATGAAATAGGGTTTGGCGACCGCTTGCGAGCGGAAGCGTAATTGCGCATGGCCGTCGGCCCGCTGCGCGCCTGCCGCATTGAGTGCGGCAACATGACTGGTCATTGGATCTCTCCTTGGGCGTTATGAATCTTTGCAGCTTTCATCTGAACTCAGCCCTCGATGTTCGGCGGCCAGTTGTTGGTATTGATCTCGGAGCTGTACTTGAGGAAGGCAACGACCGCATCAAGCTCTTCCTGGCTCAGATGGAACTGCGGCATCTGGCGGCGACCCGGTGCATTGGTCGGCTGTGCCTGAATCCAAGCCTTGATGAACTCGGGGCCGCGCCGCTGGTAGACGTTGCCAAGTTCGGGCGCAAAATATGCGCCCTCGCCCAGCAAGGTATGGCAGCCGATGCAGTTATTGACCTCCCACACCCGCTTCCCCAACGCAACCTGTTCGGTCATGACTGCTTTCGGACTTTGCTTGGGAATGGCTTGAACGGTGTCGTAACTCAAAGCGAGAAACAGCAGGAAAAAGAACATACTTCCGCCGAAGAAAATATTTCGTGCTGTCGATTTGGTGAAGCTTGAACTCATGGCATCTCTCCCGAAACACACGCCGGAAAGCCCCGGCACCGCGGTCAACTATACGAACCACGCAATTCGAATAGCATTGACCGGAATCAACGATTTCGGCAGCAGGAGTACCCACACTGGCCGTGCAAATTGCATGAGGGAGCACACCATGGAGCAATCAGTTACTTTTTCAGGCTGGAGCAATATCAGCAGCCAGCCCCCCGGCAGCGTCAGCCTGGTCGGCGCGGGTCCCGGCGATCCAGGCCTGCTGACGCTGGTCGCCCTGAGGCGGTTGGAAGAGGCGGACGCCGTGTTCTACGATCTGCTGGTTGACGAGGCGATCCTTAAGCTGGCGAAGCATGCTCGCATGGTCTGTGTGGGTAAGCGCGCCAGCACGCATACCATGGCGCAAGCACAAATTCACGCCGAGTTAGTTGCCGCGGCTCAACGTAGCGAGCGCGTCGTCAGGCTCAAAGGTGGTGATCCGTTCATGTTCGGGCGCGGCGGGGAAGAGATTGATGCTTTGGGTGATGCCGGCATCAAATGGGAGGTCGTTCCCGGCATCAGCGCTGCGTTGGGCGCGGCAGCATCGTGTGGCATTCCGCTGACACACCGTGATCACGCACAGTCATGCCGCTTTGTCACTGGGCATCGCAGAAACGGACTTAGTAATTTGTCTTGGGCACTGCATGGTGATGAAGATGAAACACTTGTCATCTACATGGGAATCGGTGAAGCATCAGCCATTGTCGAGGCTTTGCTGGCTGCCGGCCGCAGCCCAATGACACCGGTTGCCGTGGTCGAAAATGCTACACGCCTTAGCGAGCGCTGCGTACGCACTGTCCTGTCAGCATTACCACTAACGCTGAAGGAAACCGGCATCAAACCACCGTCATTGCTTTTTATCGGGTCAATTGCGGGCCACTACCCTAAAGGCGAACTAGCTAGTTCCTAGTGAGCCTAAAGTCTCGGCAAGACCAAACTGTCGTTTTCAGAATACGGCTGCACGGACTTTGACATCCTCCCCGACCTTTCGTTTTCGCTTGCCAGCTTTGAGGCTGGAAAGGGCGGGGATTCCTATTGCGTCTGACCGCTACGCTGACCGCGCTATCCTTCTCCGCCCTGAAGGGCGAGGTTTGCCGCGCAACTGATCAATCGACCCGCCGTAAAGGGCTTTGTCGGTCAAGCTCAGAACCTTACAGGGCCACGCTTAAAAACCAGCCCGCGACACCACCGCCAACTACGACCAGCCACGGTGGCAGTTTCCAGAACATCAAGGCAATCAGCACCACAAGGGCCAAGCCGAAGTCTTGCGGTGCGTGAATCGTACTCGTCCAGACCGGTTGATAGAGAGCGGCCAGCAGCAGGCCAACCACGGCCGCATTGATGCCCAACAACGCCGCTTGCGTTCGGATGTTGCGGCGCAGACGCTCCCAGAACGGCAACGCACCCACGACCATCAGGAAGGACGGAACGAAGATCGCCAGCAGGCAGACCAAGCCACCCAACCAGCCGGCGGGTGCCTGGTTCATCGAAGCGCCGAGAAACGCCGCAAAGGTGAACAGAGGGCCAGGGACGGCCTGCGCGGCACCGTAGCCTGCCAGAAATGCATCATTACTGACCCAACCGGAAGGCACGACCTCGGCTTGCAGCAACGGCAGCACGACATGCCCTCCACCAAAGACCAGTGATCCTGCCCGGTAGAAGGCATCCACCATCGCCAGCGTCTGACTCGGGAACATGGCTGTCAACAACGGCAACCCGATCAGCAGCGCAAAGAACAGTGTTAGCCAGAGCAGGCCAACGCGACGCCGCATGGCAATTGGCAACGGGTCATGCGCCGCCCTCTGCTGAGGTTTGAACAGCAACAGACCAATGAACGCCGCAATGGCAATGACTCCTACCTGCCCCCAAACGGACGGTACCAGAAGTACAAAGCAAGTTGTCGCAGCCATGACGGTGATGCGCGGTGCATCTGGACAGAGATTGCGAGCCATTCCCCATACGGCTTGCGCGACCACCGCCACGGCAACCACTTGCAATCCGTGCAGTACGCCAGCAGGCATCGCACTCCCGTGACTGGCCATCCCCAGTGCAAACAGGATCAGCGCAATCGCTGAAGGTATCGTGAAACCCGCCCACGCAGCCAACGCTCCTGCATAGCCGGATCGGGACAGCCCAATTGCGATGCCGACCTGACTGCTGGCCGGCCCCGGCAGGAATTGGCAGAGGGCGACCAGACCCGCATAGCTGCGATCGGTCAACCACTGTCGTCGTGTTACGAATTCATCACGGAAGTAGCCTAAATGGGCTATCGGGCCGCCGAAGGAGGTCAGGCCAAGCCTGAGAAAGATCAAAAAATAACCCAAGGGCTGCGGTCAGTCTTGGTGGTATCGCTCATCGTTGAATCTTAATTCCTGGTTCGTTGGGTCATAATGGTAAGATCCCGATAGCGAAATAAGACAAATAAAGGCGGGGCGTGTAGCGGTCTGAACCTGAGCGCTAATGCCCGCCAGCTGGGACTGGCTTCATCTTCCCAGTGCCGATGGCAACGAGCGTTTACCCTGCAGGACAGCATGCCCGTCATGGTTCCGGTACATATCATGCCCCCTGCTGCGCCCGTCGCGCTGGGGCAGGCCAGTTGGCGCCTCAGCCTGCCGGGCACCACTTCGCCGGCTAGGCTGGCCGAACTGTTGCGGCGCCTGACATGATACGCGCCGAGCAGGTGTGGCTGGCGGTAGTCACACCATCGAAACTTCAGGTGTAAAGCAATCGCCGGCCGTGCCCAAGTGCCGCTACCCCGCAGCACCCCCTGCGAACACACCGGCCGACGTGCGGCCGCCATCCAGAGCCTGCTGACCAACGCCGGACGCAACATTCTGGATCCGGCTGTCTACCCCTCAGATCAGAAAAGCTCCCTGTCTGGCCGAACAGCCGTATCGACGAACTCCTTCTTCTCAAGCGTTGATCGCTACTGCGCCGGCTTGACAAGGTGAAGCCACCGAACGCTCACGATCAAGATCTTTAATTAGTACTCTTTATCCTTCTTTCCCATCCGGCCTTGGCTGCGTATACATCGGCATGTAACGTGCGGACCACGCCCCCAGTACCAGAACACTGCCGACTGCAGTTGCCAGCAACAGCGGGGTGCGCAGGCCGGGCACCCACTCCCCCAGCAGGCGCAGCATAGTCAAGGCCTGCAGACACCAGAACAGTGTCCACGTCAATCGACTGGCGATCAGCGCCCGTCCAGAGTGACCGAGCGTCACCCTGGTGACAAACGCCAACAACATCGACAGCATGAAACCCAGAGCCAGCGCGTGCAAAGCCGCGTAGCCTGCGCCGATGATCGGCGTTGAGAAAGGCCCAGTTTCCAGGACAAGCACGACCATTCCCAAGCCGGCCCACAGAAAGGCGACGTGCTGCATGGCAAGGAGCGGTACCTTGAACGACCGGGCAAGTCGCCAGCGCCAACTGGTAAACAGCAGTAGCCCAGCCAGCCCGGCATCAAGCAAGTAGCTTGGCAGCGCCATCAGGTGCATGAGGCCATGCAGCCATGCGCCGCCTACCATGGCGTACAGCAGCCAGAGGGGGCGCCACGTCCGGTAGGGCTGCAGCACGTTGGCCGAGAAAAACGGCAACATGCGATGACAGACAATCAGGAAGACGGGCAGCAACATCCCCCACAGCAACAGGGTCTCCGCATGGTGGACGAGCTGCCATTGCCTGCTCACTGCAACGAATGCGTACAAGCCAAGCGCAGCCGCCCCTAGCGCGAAGGCGGCCAAGATCAGCAATGCGTGCTTGCGGTCCGGTGTGGTGCTCGCGTGAATGCGGCCGCCCCAAATTAGGCAAGCCCACAGCCAGGCGAGCGCCTGCAGCATACTGGCAAGCGGCCATAACACAGGCAGGCGCGTCGCCAGCAACAAGCCGACACTGCCCAAGGCATAAGGCAAGATGGCCGCCAGCCACACAGTGGTGGCTGGCGGTACGACGCTCAGCCACTTCGGCCCGGCCGTGTAGATAAATCCCAGTATGAAGAGCGGGAAAAAGCCGCTTAACATCAGTTGGCCGTGCAAGAAACTTGCTGGCAGTTCTGACAGACTGACCCCGTAACTGCGTCCGACCAACTCCAATAGCCACCACAGCAGTGCCAGCAGCAGCACACTGCCGCCAAGAAAAAAGCCGGCGCGATGAGGCGCCAGCGTTAACAGTCTCACCGACGACGCAGGCTCGGTGGGTGCCGGCGTGCGCCCGGCTTGGGATCCGGATGTGTGCCGCATACAGTTACATTCCGCTACACGCGCAGCCGTTGGGGCCGCATCCGGTACTGGCGGTATTGTTTTCAAACTGCGGAAACAGAACGTTGTTTTCCAGATGAATGTGGTTGATGAGATCTTCCCTCAACTGCCTCAGTCCGGCGTACAGCGCTTGCCAGGTCGTGCAAGCGTCATTAGGCGCAATCATGTCATTTGTCTTTGCCGCCAGATACTCCAGTGTCGCGCCATGCTCGACGTGCTCGCTGCGCATCATCCCGATCGGATTCGCCGCGTAAGGATTACCGCCGGTTCTAAGCATCGGAAACAGGATCAGCTCCTCTTTCTTCATATGATCGAACAGCTCAGCCTGCATCTCGGTCAGCAACACGGCAAGCCCCGCCGGCACGTTGGCGTGACCGCGGTGCACGGCCTCCACGCACTTGGCCATCTCGATCAACTCGGGCAACTGGGCTCGATGGACATCGTGGTAGCGCTCGAGAATGTGGTCGATCAGTGCGCCGGCACTGGCAAACTCGGGCGTGTCGTCTTGGCGTTGCAGTGCCGCCAGCTCCGCAAGAATCGGCTCCAACGACAAATCCTTGTCCTGCGCGGCTTTCTGCAGACTGATTTGTCCGCCGCAGCAGTAATCGAGTTTCAAGCGGCGAAATACAGCTATCGCCCCTGGTAAGGCAACGGCAATCTGGCCGATGGGTTGCGTTGCATCAATGACTATCGCGGTTTGCTGGGTCGTCATGGCGGATTCTCCACACAATCAAGTTCAAAAGCAGGTCACCTCAGCCGCACCGGCAAGCGAGGCAGCCGTCAACAAGCACGAACAGGCCAAGCGGCCATTCGCAATGTGGCAGCGCCTCCTGCGGCGGCTGGATCGGTCAGGAGGCAACGCAAAAATCGATGACAATTTCGCCAGGTTCGCGCCGCACATACTCGATGCGTACCCGCTCACCGAAAAATTGCCCGATCTGCGAGAGCAGCGGCAGTGGGTCGTGGTCATTGCAAAAGCGCATGGTTTCACCTGGCTGCAGCGCGTTTAGTGCGCCGAAGATTGCCGCGTGACGGAAACGCCTGGCGATGCCGCGTGCGTCAAAACTGTAGATACCGTCCTGAATGACGGGAATGGAACAATCGTGGGCCATCATGCTTTTCCTTAACGTTGCACAGACGGGCTATCCGTCAACCTAAAAATGTTGCGCTGCTAGTCGGCAACCGGGCGCATGGACAGCACCATCGTGGCCAAGGGTCGTGATCCTCACCCCCAACTGACCTCCAGACGCGCACGCCGGCGGCCGCGAGACGCATCGCTACGACTTCCTTTACGCATTATGCGCCCACCCGTTAAAGATGTAAACTATATACATGTTTTAGATCGCAAGGAGTAACAACAGTGAAGCGTAGTCCTGCATTGATCAGCTTCTCAAGAGAGCATCACTCGGCACTGGTACTTGCCATGCGCATCAACCGTGCCGGTAACGACGTGCATGCTCTGGCCGCAGTCCAACCCGCACCGGCGTTTCTTGCCGATCTCGAGGCCCACTTTTCGGCAGAAGAAGCCCAATTTTCCGCTACATTGGCTACCTTGCCACAACTGGCTTGCCGTTTCGCTGATGATCACGCCGAGTTGCGTGCGCTGATGGCGCGGTTGCATGCGACAGAACTGACCGTTCTTCCCGAATTTGGGCAAAAACTGGCAGCCCATGTGCGCTTTGAGGAAAGAGAGTTGTTCCCGGCGCTGGAAGCGTTGACAGCGGCAGACTGAAGACGACACCAGTGTCTGCCACAGAGGGAGGTGCGCCGCAAGTCTCGGCCTTAGGGCCGGGAAAGGATGGCGCGGACGGCGTAGGCGTGCTTTGAACGGCAACTAGTAGCGCCACGCCCCTGTGGGGTGTGGCGCCTACTCCGCAGCCTGCGGCAGCCCCAGTTGCATAGCCAGTGCCTCGCGGTTGGCGCTCAAGTCCGCCAGCGTGTAGCAATCCAGCGTAGCGTACATCGCCTCGCGCGCCTCAAACAGGATGTGTTTTAACGCGCACAAGCCGTCAATGCGGCAGCCGCTACCCTTTTCGAAGCACTCGACTACCGGCACGTCCTCCTCGCACAGACGAACCAGCGTACCAATGCGGATATCGGCTGGCAGACGCGCCAGCCGCATCCCACCGTGCCTACCGCGCAGCGTCTCGATCAATCCTGCCTTGCCGAGAAAATGCACGACTTTCATCAGATGGTTGTCTGACACAGCGTAGGCGGCGGCAATTTGCGCGCGCGTAGCCAGCCCGTCAGGTTGCACTGATAGGTAGATCAGTGTGCGCAGGCAGTAATCGGTAAAAGCGTTCAGGCGCATGGCAGGGTACGCAAGATAAGGTGGGAAATATTGTCCTCCAAATACATGTTTAAATAAACACGATTCGTTCGCGAGCCAGTCTTGAGGCTCTTGAGGCCGGAAAGGACGGGGATTGCCACCGCAGGCCCTTCGGCTGTAGACGGTCGGGCTAAAGTGAGGCCAATGCCGCTTGCCGCACCGATGGCCAGCGCACATTGCTTGGCAAGTTGCATAGCTACCTGATGGAAAGATGGGAAAGCGACCAGCAGCAGGCTACTTTTGAGAGGCACCCCATTCACAGGAGGAAAGTGCCTTGGACGACAAAACGACCAAAGCGGCCATCGACGCACTGAACCGCATCATGGAGCTGGAGTTAGCCGGTGTGGTGAAGTACACCCATTACTCCCTCATGGTGTACGGCTACAACCGTATCCCCATCGTATCCTGGTTGAAAGACAACGCTGAAGAGGGCTTGAATCATGCCAACAAGGCCGGCGAGCTGGTAACGCTGCTTGGGGGGCATCCATCGCTCAAGATTGCCTCTTTGCTGGAAACGCAGAAGCATGACATTGGAGATATCCTGCGGGAAAGCCTTGAGCATGAGAAGGTGACTCTGGCGGCTTACTACGACTTGCTGAAGATTTCAGAGGGGCATTCGGTGTTGCTGGAAGAGTACGCTCGCGAAATGATCCTGGCTGAGGAGCTGCATCAAGATGAGGTCAACAAGATGCTGCGCCGCCCCGGTGACACCGCCGCGTTCAAGGAGTGAACCCGGTTTGCGTGGATAGTCGGCGAGTTCAAGCGTCGGTATCCCCATCACTGTCGACCCGATCATGTGGACTTAGGACTTCTCTCCTTATCGTTGGCACGGCTGGCTGGGGCAGATCACCCGAATGAAAGAGGCCGGAAAATCATCCTAGTTGACCGCGTGCGTCTTCTGAAAATGACAATGGATGCTGATCATTTCCGCGCAATCTGGTAAGCGCAAAATGTCTCGGATTAGGCCGCCATGAAGCGCGCGAGCGGCGTCTCGCTCCAGTCGACGCTGTCGAGCAGGTTCTTCACGATCAGGCCCAGCTCGGTGTCGCCCTCGATGGTCAGCTTGCGGTTGAAGAACAGCGTGTCCGGGTCTTCCTCGCGCAGCATCATGCGCGCGAGGTCGGATGCGTTGGCGGCGAAGCGCAGGTCGGGTTCGGCGTGGCCGTCGTCCAGCACGAAGCCGTTGTCGTCGGCGCCAAAGCGCAGCCTGAGGCCGGCGTCCAGTACGTCGACCGCGAAGTGGCGTCCCGCGAGCAGGCTCATGTCGGCCGGCAGCACGCCGCGCTTGAGCAACTGGTTGAGCAGGGTGACCAGCGCGAGGTTGGGCGGGGTGGCCGGCAGGCGGGACACCACGCTGGCAAAGAGCGGGGGCAGGGTGAGGTCAGGCACACGCATGGTGGTGTTCTCCAATCGGGTTGATGCCGGCTTCGCCGCGCCAGTAACCGTCGACCAAGCACGCGCCGTCCGGGCGCGGCAGGCTGTCCATCTCGACCACGTCGCCTGCGATGGCCCGGCGGAACGCGGCGACCACCTCGGCTGTGCCGGTGGCCTGCGGGCTCACCCGCACCGCGGACACGCCGATGGCGGCGATGTCGGTCAGGTGCGGCAGCAGCGCGTGGCAGCCATCGGACATGGTCTGGATGCCGTTGACGGTCAGAAAGCCCTTGCCTTCGCGGGTCGACAGCCGCGCGCCGTCGGCGTGTTCGAGGCACTTGAACTGGCAGTCGTCCTTTTTCAGGTTGTAGTGGCGCGCGGTGAAGCAGCGCGCCGACAGCGCTAGCGGCAGGCGGCCCCACGCGAAGAGTTCGGTTTCAAGCGGCAGTGCGCGCGCGCGGCACTCGGCGAGGATGGCGGCGAGCGTGTCGCGGTCCATCTCGATGGGCGGCACCCAGCTCACCGCGCCCATGCTGGCCATCAGCGCGAGGGTGTCGACGTTGTAGATGTTGCTGTGGCAGCCGGCGACGAAGGGCACGCCCGCGCTACTTGCCAGATGCACGGCGCCCAGGTCGTTGGTCTCGACGCGCACGCGGCCGTTGCCGACCACGCGGCGCAGCCGCTTGAGGTCGGATTCGCTCTCGGTCAGCGCCTGGCAACTGAGCACCACGTCGTGGCCGGCGTCGGCGAGCCGGTGTGCGAGGTCTATCCAGTCGGCGGTACGCAGTTGCTGGCGGCGCGAGCAGACCGCTTCGCCGAGGTAAATGGTGTCGAGCGGCCAGGTGGCCGCCTCTTCGTAGAAGGCGTAGACCGTCTCGCGCGGCCAGAAGAACAAGGCCGGGCCCAGGGTCAGTTTGAGGTTCAATGCGCTCATCGGGGTTTCTTGCGGGTTATTTCCACGGCCGGCTGTACGCGCCGAGCGTCTGCTGCTGGCCTTCGGCCACCTTGGCAAGCGCCGCCTGCCACGCGGGCTTCACCGAGAAGCGCTGCGGGTTGCGCGCGGCCTCGTCGAGCGCCGCGCGCAAGGTCTGCGTCACCTGCGCGACGTAGGCCGGGCTGCGCTGGCGGCCCTCGACCTTGATCGCGGCGACGCCGATTTCCAAGAGCGACGGCAGTACCTCGAGCACGTTGAGGCTGGTCGGCTCTTCCAGCGCGTAGTAGGTGTCGCCTTCGACGTCGAAGCGGCCCTTGCACAGCGTCGGGTAGCCGGCGGCCTCGCCCGCGCCGTAGCGGTCGATCAGGATGCCGTTCAGCCGCGACGCGGTCGCCGCGCCTTCCTGCTCCCAGCGCACGAACTTGGCCGGTGAGCACACGCCGTGGGTGTTCGGCGACTCGCCGGTCGCGTAGCTGGAGAGCAGGCAGCGCCCCTCGACCATCACGCACAGGCTGCCGAAGCCGAACACCTCGATCTCGACGTCGGTGTGCTCGATCACGTGGCGCACCTGGTCGACCGTCAGCACGCGCGGCAGCACCGCGCGCACCACGCCGAAGCGCTCGCGCGCGAGGTTGACCGCCTCGTAGTTGGTCGCCGAGCCCTGCACCGACATGTGCAGCCTGAGGCGCGGGTGGCGCCGGCACGCGTAATCCATCAGGCCGATGTCGGCGAGGATCACCGCGTCGACGCCGAGGTCGGCGGCCTGGTCGACCGCACGCTGCCAGCGCGAGATGTCGACCCCCTGCGCGAAGGTGTTGATCGCCATCAGCACCTTGCGCCCCTTGTCGTGCGCGTAGCGGATGCCGGCGGCGGCGGATTTTTCGTCGAAGTTGAGCCCGGCGAAGTTGCGGGCGTTGGTCTCGTTCTTGAGCCCCATGTATACCGCGTCGGCGCCGTGGTCGATCGCGGTTTTCAGGGCGGGCAGGCTGCCGGCGGGGCAGACCAGTTCGGGCAGGGTCGACATATTCTCAGGCCACCACTCGAATATCGAAAAGCAGTCGGCAGACCAACCTAATTTGCGCAGATGACATATCGTGTAATATAAAAATATTATTTCATGAATATCAATCTTCAACGAATGATCAATCCCTCATGAAACTACCTTCAATCAGTCAGTCCACGTTCAACCGCGTACACTGCAACCTGAACCCGACTATTCAAGCCAAGCTTCTTCAACACATTCTGAACGTGTATCTTGACAGTGCTGTCTGCAAGATTAAGGCATAGCGCAATTTCTTTATTGCTCTTTCCTTGAACAAGAAAGCGAACAATTTCACGTTCGCGCGTCGTCAGTTTTTCATAGTCAGCGGGGATTGGTGCCTGCCGATTATTTCCTTCCCTGACACAATCTACAAGCTTTGCAGTCATCGCAGGAGAAACAACAGACTGTCCAGAATTAACCTGCTCTATAGCAGAAGCAAGATCTGCACTTTCGATGTTTTTCAGGAGAAATCCACGAGCACCTTCACGCAGTGCCTGAGCCAATTCATCACTCTCTTCCGAGACGGTAAGAATAATAACTTTGATGTCAGGAAACTCTGCGATAATCAACCTGAGTGTATCCAGGCCGGAAAGGCCGGGCATGTTTAAATCAAGCAGAACGACATCAGGATTTAGCTTTCTCGTCAGCTTGAGACCTTCCCCGCCATCAGAGGCTTCACCGACCACTTCGAAGTGATCCTGCTTCTGCAAAAGCAGCCTCAATCCAGATCTAAACAGATTATGGTCATCAACCAATAGAATTCTAATCGGCATGTTTTCTCTCTTATTCTACGCGGCTTTACGAAGACGCTTACTCAGGATCAATCTGATCTTGGTCCCCATCCCCGGGCTTGTTTTGAACTCCAACTGCGCCCCTATCCTTTCAGCACGTTCCCTCATGATGTGCAAGCCGATGTGACCTTCACCCCGGGCATCGACCTCCGCCAGATCAAAGCCAGAACCATCATCAGTCACTTCTATTTGAAAATCTGGACTATTTAAAACATTAATACTTACGCTGCGGGCATTCGCGTGTTTTCTAATGTTTGAAAGCGACTCTTGCACAATGAAGAGTAGTTGCAGCTGCTGTTCAGGCGGCAACGGGGCTCCCCCCGCATCCTCCACAAAAAAAGAAACCGAAATGCCGGTCTGACGCGAGAAGCGATCTGCAGCCTCCCTTATTCCCTCAAACAACTCTCCAGGACCCAGCTTGCTGCGGAAATTCAACAAAAGCTCTCTGACATCCTGATAACTCTCATCAATCCCACCCGAAATCAACTCTACAATTTCTTCGACTTCGGCATGATCACCTACATTCCGTGCTCGTTTCAAAAGATCTACTTGCATCTTCAGGAAATTGAGACCCTGCGCGATGGAATCATGCAGCCCCTGTGCTAACAAATTCCGTTCTTGAGCAACTGCCATTTCGCGGGCACGCGCTGAAAGTCGCCTGTTTTCCAACGCGACACCAAGATGTTGACCCAGCAGGGAGAGCACTTGCGCCTCCGCAGCACTGAGATTGCGTTCTTTAGAAAAGAGAAGCGTGAATTCACCAAGCGATTGATCTAAACACGCAATTCTGAATGCTGCTAGAGAAACAAAACCACTCTTTGAACATGGCAACTTATTATTAGAATAATTCAGATTCTGAATAATAATCTTGTTCTGGAAGGTAGCATGACCACAATGACAAGCATTTACATGAGTGCACTGCTCAGCGCCAATCTGATCTTGTGGAAGTCCTTCAGAAACAACCAAATGCAGACGATCGCTTCGGCCATCCAAAACCCTTAAGCTACCACCTTGCGCATTGAAGTGTCGCATCACCTTGCCAAGGAAACCACTGCAAAGTGTCTCAATTTCTGCAGGTTGATTCAGAAAAACAAGGACATCGTAAAGAGTTGTTAACTCATGGTTCTGCCTTTCCATTCGCGCCGTTTTATCTGCTACCCGAGCTTCCAGGTCTCGATACAGGCTCTCTAGTTCGTCAGCCATTGCATTGAAACCTTGCATCAAACCACCAAACTCATCCCGACTATCGATAGGCAATCTAACTGTAAAATCATGGCTTGCCATTCTATGCACGCCATTCTGAAGTCTACCCAAAGGAAGAATTATCCATAGATACAGCAAGTATGCAATAGCAAGCGCCCCCAAACATACTGTCAACGCCAGCACGCCTTGGGAAAATCTAAGAAGATTGCTTTTCTGCTCGTTCGCTCGCTCAATCATCGAAACAAGCAAATTTGTTTGCGTTATAAAATCAGGCAGCAAAGCATAATATATTTTGCTACGATTCTCGATGTCTTTCGAATATATTGCCGGAACCATCTTATTACGCCAATGATCTGCGACTTTCAAAAACTGTTTTCTTACATCTGAATCATTAGGAATAAATAAAGGTCTACTTGGATCACCAGAAAGCAATCTATCGAGGAGTCTATTCTGTTCTTGAACTGCTTTATCTACATCAGATTGGTCAATGCCCTCTTCGCGATCCAGCTTAATCTGCACTAGATTAGCCCGCATTCGTAAGCTTCCTGCATCGTTAATAGCAGCACCAGCACCCTCGAGTTGCCATGAGAGCCACAGCGTCCCAACGATCATGGACATGATGACAATCAGTCCACCAATGTTGAGTGCCAGAATTCTGGTTGAAAGGCGGTGCCTCCAAACAAATTTTTCCTTGCCCATCAGTATCTATCACCAACTATTCATACATTTTGTGCACATTTGACCAGATGTGCCGTTACGAGCAGAATGACCCCATCCGTCATAGAGTGCAAGCCAATTTTGGTACAATAGGACACACCAAAGGCAAGAAAGCATCTGAACGCGGCGCATATCCAAGCAGCGCGCCAGAATCCAGATCAAAATACCAGCCATGCAAAGTCAGATTTCCTGCGGACTTTGCTGCCTTCACCCAAGGAAAAGTCTCCAGATTCTTTAGAGACACCAAAATTGATGCAAGCTCACAAGCTCTCCGTTGTTCCAGCAGCGAAGCGCCTTGCATCGTAGACATCACGCGCGCGCGCGCAGGCTCTGCGATTGACATCCATTTACCTATGAAATCATCTTCACGCGATGTGTTAATGTCCTGTTCAACAAGTGCGCGAATGCCCCCGCATTGCGCATGACCAAGAACAATAATACGTGAGACCTTCAAAGACTCGACTGCAAACTGGATGGCCGCTGACACACCGTGATGACTTCTGGCCGAACCACAAGGCGGCACCAGACTTGCAACAATGCGGACAGTAAAAATATCTCCCGGATCACAACCAAGTAGTAAAGCGGGATCTACCCTAGAGTCGCAACACCCAATCAACAAGGTACCTGGACGTTGTCCATGCTTAAGATCATTGAACAATCCTGGAGAATCTTCAAAATAGTGGCTCTGAAATTTTTCGAACCCATGAATAAACCGCTCAATGTCATGCATGCGCAACCACTTTCCTAACCACCAGTCTGGGCCATAAAGCGCACAACCTTATCAGGTTGCGTATTGAAATAATGACGTTCTGGCTTTTCTGAAATTGCCGAGAGAATTTCCGATTCAATCGCGGAATCACTTGCACCATCTCGCAGCATAGTGCCAAGCGGAACACTGTCTTCGTGCCCAAGGCACAAATATAATGTTCCATCTGCACCTAAGCGAACCCGATTGCAACGTTCGCAGAAATGTTGTGAACGTGGAGTGATGACACCAAAATTCACCAAACCATCCCCCCTAGACCAGTAACGGGCAGGACCGGCCCCTGCGTCATCCAAATGGGGTAGCAACCCGTATTTTCTGGCCAGACTTGCCCCAAGTTGGGTAACATCGACATATCCGGCAGCACGCCCGGTATCTCCAACTGGCATAGTCTCTATCAGCCTTAGAACAAATCCATTATTCAACGAATAGTCAAATAGGGTGTGAAGTGTTTCTACATTTACACCAGACTGAACGACACAGTTAAGTTTTATAGGCTTAAACCCGACTGACTTAGCCACATCAAGGCCTGCCAAAACATCTTCTAGGCAATCACGCCCTGTGATGCTTGCAAAGCAAGCCTTATCAAGGGTATCTAAACTGACATTGAGGCGACGAATTCCTGCACTGTAAAGTGCCTGGGCTTGACCCGAAAGTCGAGTAGCATTAGTCGAGAGTGACAAATCCTCAACCCCATCCAAAGACGAAACCATAGCCGCGAAATCGGCGATTCCTTTTCTGGTCAGTGGTTCTCCTCCGGTCAGTCTGATCTTAGCAATGCCAAGCGATACAAACACACCAACAAGTCTTGCCATTTCTTCATGAGAAAGCCAGTGTGCAGGTTCTTCAAAGCTTTTGAACCCCTTAGGCAAACAGTAACTACAGCGCAAATCACATCGATCTGTCACAGACACCCGTAAATAGTTGATCTGCCGTCCAAAACCATCGATCAGCCTTTTTTTATTTGACATTTAATCGCCCGCATTCATTCAAAATATTCCTGCTCATAGGAGCGGACTACTCTTCCAATTCCCGGTAGCAAACAGGTGACGCAACAGTCACTGCATCGCTACTACCTTCATTTGAGAGTTTGGCAAGTGATGCTTCGACGAGGGCATTCGCGAGTGCCGTAGCTTCTTCTGCAGCATCACAACCCTGTCGCTTGCGCAAACCAATATTTGTCAACACCAAATGCTCATCCGGGACGATACCGACCTGACCAAGACAGGCTGCCACGCAGGAGAGTTCACACCCATCCAGGGCAAGAATGGGCAATCCCGACCTAGCCAGTCGGACTAGCGATGGCACACCGCCACCAACGCCACTAATGCATGACATCCGCGCCCGGCCACTCCGATCAAGATCAAGTGCGATGTTGTTGCACAACTGAGCCACATTTGAACAGCCGCTGCAGGCATAGACCAAAGGAACGACGCGCCGATCCGGGTGCCCAGTCATACATCTCTCCTGCCTTGAAGACATCACACAATGGATGTTGGCATGATCATGTCTTGCCGCTTGCATGACTATTGCCCGATGGAACTAATCACTTTGGCACGACGCCCGCTGGGAACTTCCAGAAACCTCCCGTTCTGGCATGATCTGAGCATGCACTGACCGAGACGCACCGACATGAAGAGCCTGTTTGCCGCCGAAGAACGTGAAAGCAAGCTGTCCAAGCTGGGTGATCCGCTGGAGTCGCTGGGCCGTCATGTCGACTTCGCCGCGCTGGCGGCCAGCGTCGACCGCGCATTGCCGAGGCCGCATCGCTACTTTGGCGGTCGGCCGCCGTACCCAACCGAGTTGATGATCCGCCTGCTGGTGATCCAGCAGTTGTTCAACCTGTCCGATGCCCAGCTTGAATTCCAGGTGCTCGACCGCGCCAGCTTCCAGCGTTTCCTCGGCATCCGCGACACCGGCAAGGTTCTGGATCGCAATACAGTGTGGGCCTTTCGCGAGCGCTTGGTGCAGGCGGGCCTGGGCGCAAGCTTGTTCGACGAAGTGAACCGCCAGCTGCAGGCCGAGGGCTACCTCGCCCGTTGTGGCCAGATCATCGACGCCACCTTGGTGCCGGTGCCGATCCAGCGCAACGGACGGACCGAGAACGCGCAGATCAAGCAGGGCGAAACGCCGGAGGACTGGTCGGCCAAGAAGCTCGCGCACAAGGATGTCGATGCCTGCTGGACCGAGAAGCACGGCAAGCAGACCTTCGGCTACAAGCTGTCGGTATCGACCGGCTGCCGCTACAAGCTGATCCGCACCGTGTACATCAGTCCGGCCAACGAAGGCGACCAGACTCACCTGCTGAAGGTGCTTGACTGGAGCAATACCAGTCATGACCTGTACGCCGATCGCGGCTACACCGCACTGGAGGTCCTCAAAGCGTGCGGTTGGCGGCAACACATCCAGCGCCGCGCCAAGCCGAAACAGGCACTCTCCGAAACGCAGGCCGGTCGTAACCGGCGCATCGCCAGGATCCGGGCACGCGGCGAACATCCGTTCGCGGGGTTACGTGCTTTGGGTGGCAAGTGCCTGCGCAGCGTAGGCTTGGCTCGGGCGAACTTGCAGTTGCATCTCAAGGTGCTGACCTACAACCTGAAGCGGATGTGCTGGCTGAAAAACAACGGGGTGGCCGCCTTCTGACGCTCGGAGTGCGTCCGGAGTCCGCGAAATGCGGGCT
>NZ_JAAGAA010000014.1 GCF_010435965.1 Crenobacter caeni | reverse complement strand
CCTGCGCGTCATGTCCGACTACGTGGAAGGTCTGCTTGCCGATATCCAGACCGAAAAGTGCGATGTTTGCCATGATGATCCTCCGCGCCGAATTGGAAACAGCCCAGCAAGCGTAGCCTGCTGGGCTGTTGGAGTTCAGGCTGACCATCACATTAGCCCCTTGCCCGTTCGCCGCGCGGAAGCGGCACCCAAACACGTCCGCGCAGCGGACACAAAACCCGAGCACAACCTGATCAACTTACTACGGGAACCTCACCTTTTGTTTCAGGCGAGCAGCCGCGAGACCCCGTACAGCACCAGGCCGATCAGCCCGCCGACCAGCGTGCCGTTGACGCGGATGAACTGCAGGTCGCGGCCGATGGCAAGCTCGATGCGCTCGCTGACCTCCTCCTCGCTCCAGCTGTCGAGCTTCTCGGCGATGAAGCGGCCGATCGCCGGCCGGTAGGGTTCGATCAGGCCGGGCAGCACCGCGATCAGGCGCCGGTTGATCCGCCCCTGCAAGCGGGCATCCGCCGACAGGCGCGCACCAAGTTCGCACAGCAAGGCGGCAAGCCAGCGCTCGCCCACCTCGCCACGCACCTCCTCGAGCAGTGCCTCGCGCAAGGCGTCCCACAAGCGGCCCGTCGCGTCGGCCCATGCGTCGTCACCGGCCAGCGCGGCCAAGCCCCGCGCCAGCGCCGCGCGGTAGCCCGCGTCCGATTGCAGACGGCCGATCGCGTACCGCAACGCGTCGTCGCAGGGCTGCCGCCACGGGTGGTGTTCATCGGCATGGGCGGCCGAGAGTTCGGCCGCGCAGCGCGCGATCAGCCGCTCGGCCAGCGAGCGCGCCAAGGGACGCAGCGTGCCGCCCAGCGACATTCCCATCACCTTGACGTCCTCCAGGTGCAGCACCTCGGTCAGCCGCCCGACCAGCTGCTCGCGTAAGGCCGGGTCGGCGAGCTTGTCGGCGGCCTTGCCCAGCGCGTACGTCGTCAGCGCCTGGCGCCGCTCCCCGTTCAGCGCAGCTACGGCCAAGCCGGCAATCGCGTCGACCGTCTGTCCGGAACGCAGCGCGTCGCCCAGCCGGCGCGAGAACCAGCCGCGCAGCGCCGCGTCGTTCGGCGACGCGAGCAGACCGCCGAGCGTACTTGAGAGCATGCGCGCGATGCGCGCGGCATTCGCCTCGTCCGCCAGGTGCTCGCCCGCACGGGCGGCAGGGTTGATCGCCGCCAGACGCCGCGTCAGCGCCTCGGCGGTGAAGAAGTGCTCGACGACGAAGCTGCCCAGATTGCGCGCGATGCGCGCCTTGCTGCGCGGGATGATCGCCGTGTGCCAGATCGGCAGCCCGAACGGGCGGCGGAACAAGGCGACCACCGCAAACCAGTCGGCCAGCGCGCCGACCGTCGCCGCCTCGGCAAACGCGGCCACATAGCCCCACGCCGGGTGTGCGCCCTCGTTGGCGCGCGCGACAAGCGCAAGCGCAAGGGCGGCGAAAAGCAGCGCCAGCGCGAAGGCCTTCATCCGGCCAAGCGCCGCGCGCCGCTCGAGGTCGTCGTCGCTCATCTTCCATGCCGGCATCGTGCCCTCCTCCCTGCTTCGATTGTAAACGGCACCACAAAAAGAAAACCGCCGGCGCTGGGCCGGCGGTTGTCAGGGCAGGCGGATCAGGCCTTGACGACGGACGCGATCGCGTCGGCGACGTAGCCCAGGTTGCCTTCGTTCAGTGCGGCCAGGCAAATGCGGCCGGTCGACACCGCGTAGATGCCGAACTCGCCGCGCAGCACGTCGACCTGGGCGGCGGTCAGGCCGGTGTACGAGAACATGCCGCGCTGGGCCGTCACGAAGGAGAAGTCCTGCGCGACGCCCTTTTCTTTGAGCGCGCCAACCAGGCCCTCGCGCATCGCGCGGATGCGCAGGCGCATGCCGGAGAGCTCCTCTTCCCACATTGCACGCAGCTCGCTGCTGGCGAGCACCGCGCCGACCACCGCCGCGCCGTGGATCGGCGGGTTCGAGTAGTTGGTGCGGATCACGCGCTTGACCTGCGAGAGCACGCGGGCGGACTCGTCGCGGTCGGCGGTGACGATGGACAAGGCGCCAACGCGCTCGCCGTACATCGAGAAGCTCTTGGAGAACGAGCTCGACACGAAGAACTGCAGGCCGGACGCCGAGAAGAGGCGCACCGCGACCGCGTCTTCGCTGATGCCCTCGGCGAAGCCCTGGTAGGCCATGTCGAGGAAAGGCACCAGCGCGCGCTCGCGGCACACTTCGACCACTTCGCCCCACTGGGCGTCGGTCAGGTCGGCGCCGGTCGGGTTGTGGCAGCACGCGTGCAGCACGATGACCGACCCGGCAGACAGGCCGGCGAGGCAGGCCTTCATCGCGGCGAAGTCGACGCCGCGGGTGGCGGAGTCGTAGTACGGGTAGTTCTCGACGGTGAAGCCGGCGGCCTCAAACAGCGCGCGGTGGTTTTCCCACGACGGGTCGCTGATATAGACCTTGGCGTCGGCGTTCAGGCCCTTGAGGAAGTCCGCGCCGATCTTCAGCGCGCCGGTGCCGCCCAGCGCCTGTGCGGTCACCACGCGGCCGGCGGCCAAGAGTTCGCTGTCGGCGCCGAACAAGAGCTTCTGCACGGCCTGGTTATACGCGCCGTTGCCCTCGATCGGCTGGTAGCCGCGCGGCGGCTGCGCCGCGAGGCGCGCCTTTTCGGCTTCCTTGACGGCGGCCAGGAGCGGCAGCTTGCCGTTCTCGTCGAAGTAGACGCCGACGCCGAGGTTGACCTTGGTCGGACGCGTGTCGGCGTTGAACGCCTCGTTCAGGCCGAGGATGGGGTCGCGCGGGGCCAGCGCGACGCCGGCAAAAAGAGAGCTGCTCATAAGACGGTAACTCCAGGGATAAGGGTTGCTGCAGGTAATATTTTTCGACGGCCAAATCTTACCATGTCATAAAAGCACCCGCAGGCCTCTGCGCCCTCTCCCGGCTCAAAAACGCTCGCCCGGCGCGAGGTAGCGCCAGCAACCGTTTTCCAGCCGGACGAGCGACACCCGGCCGACCCGCTGCCTGAAGACCCTGAGCGGCGCGAGCGAAGCCGCCGCGAGCGCACCGGACAGCGCCGCGTGCGGGCGTTCGCGCAGCAAGAGGCGGATCCGGCACTCGCCCTGGCGCGACACCTTGCACGGCAACGCCGCGAGGCGCTCAAGCGCCGCGTCGTCCGGCGCCTCTTTAAAGTCGATCAGGTACTCCTGCTCGAAACGCGACGGGTCGGACAACAGGCGCGCAAGCTGCGCGTCCTGCGTCCAGATGCGCAGGCCCTCGGCCCCCTCGGCCAGCGGCGCCGCCTCCTGCAAGTGGCCCGTGCAGCGGGAGAGCCACGCCCAGTTGCACCTGTCGTGCGCGCTGCGCGTTGCCTTGCCCAGCACCGCGTCCGCATCGGCGCTGGCCGCCACGTTAGCCAGCATCGTCACGCGCGACGGCGGCAGGGTGTACGGCACGTCGACCAGCGTCACCTGCTGCCCCGGCGCCACGCGGCTGCCGAGGGTGTCGACCAGTTGGCCGTCGACGCAGACCCGGCCCATCTCGATCGACTCGTCGGCGTCCCGCCGAGACGCGGCGAGCCCCTGTTCGACCAGATAACGGCTCAGACGGACGGTTTCGGACATCGGCACTCCTTCAAGGCAAGCGGGATTTGAACGGGCGGCCAATATACTATATAAACGATGCCTCCAACTTAGATACTACATACACGCAACACCATGCCCGACGCCCCCCGCGCGCACGCCGCACGGCAACTGCAAGACGAGGCCCGCAACATTGCCGGCCACGACCCGCTGCACGCGCACGCGCTGCTGGGAGAGGCGCTCGCACGCACGCCTGACGACGACGGTGCGCAACTGGCCCGCCTGCTGCTCGAGCGGGGGGCGCTCGCGACCATCATCGGCAACTTCGACAGCGCGCTGCAGGACTTGGTGCGCGCCAAGGAGCTGGCCGTCAAGACCGGCGAACACGAACTCGAGACGCTGGTGCAGTGCAGGATCGCCAACATCCATATCCTGCAGGGCCTGTACCCGGACGCGCTGGCGATCTGCCTAGATGCCCTGCGCGAGGTCGAACACCGCGGCGGCTCGGCCCACCTGGCACGCCTGCGCAACAGCCTCGGCTTCACCTACCACTTCCTCGGCGAGCAGGCCAAGGCGCGCGAACAGCTACAGGCGTGCGTGGCGCTCGCCCGCGCGCAGGGCGACCGCATGGTCGAGTCGCTCGCGCTGGACAGCCTCGCCAACACCGAGCTGGCCGAAGGGCAGGTCGAGGCGGCGCGCGCGAGCATAGAGCGAAGCATCCTGCTGCTGCGCGAGCTGGGCAACGAGGACTATCTGTCCGAATACCTGATCACCCTCGCGCAGGTGGTCGAGGCCGGCGGCGGAGACGGCCGCACCCACCTTGTCGAGGCACTCGCGCTCTCGCGCCGCCTGCAACTGCAGCGCCACGAGGCGCAGACGCTCTACCACCTAGGCCGGCTCGACAGCCGGCACCGCAGGCTGGATACGGCGCAGATGCAGCTGGAGCAGGCGCTCGCGCTGGCCGATAGGATAGGCGACGGCCGGCTGGGCTACCTGTGCTGTCACGCGCTGTCGACCCTGTTCAAGGGGCAGCGCCGTTACCGCGAAGCGCTGCAAAAGTTCGAGGCCTACCACCAGCGCAAGGAGGCGCTGCGCAGCGACACCGCCGAGCTGCGCATCCGCTACCTCGAAATCCGCCACCGCACGGTGCTGGCCGAACAGCAGAAGGAGCAGGCGCAGTTGCGCAACCAGGCGCTGGAAGCCGAAGTCCGGCGGCGCGAGGCGCTGCAAAAGGAAGCCGAGCGGCTCGCCCGCTTCGACGCGCTCACCGGCATCTACAACCGCCGCCACTTCCGCGCGGAAGCCGGCGCGGCGCTCGAGCAGTGCGCCGGCAACGGCCAGGACGCCTGCCTCGTCCTGTTCGACGCCGACCACTTCAAACAGATCAACGACAACTGGGGGCACGCCATCGGCGATCTCGCACTGCAGGAAATCAGCCGGACGCTGCAGGAAGGCGCACGCCAGGGCGACCTGTTCGGCCGTTACGGCGGCGAGGAGTTCGTGATGCTACTGCCCGGCGCCGCCCCGCACCAGGCGCTGGCCGCCGCACAGCGCATGCTGGAAAGGATCAGCGTGCGCGGGCTGCTGCTCGACGAGAACACGCTGCCGCTGTCGATGAGCGCGGGGGTCGCGCTGTGGCAGCAGGACATGTCGCTTGACGCGCTGATCCGCCGCGCGGACGAGGCGCTGTACAAGGCCAAGGCGCAGGGACGCAACCGCGTGGTGCTTGCGACATGAATTACCTCGCCCATCTGGCGCTCTCCCCGGACGATACGGCCGTCCGCTTGGGCAACCTGATGGGCGACTTCTGCCGCAAGGCCGAGCTTTCCGCGCTGCCGCCCGCCTTCCTGGACGGCTACGCGCTGCACCAGCATATCGACCGTTACACCGACGCCCACCCACTGCACAGGCAAAGCCGCGCGCGCATCAGCGCCCGCAGGGCCCGCTACTCGGGCGTGCTTATCGACCTTTTCTACGACCACTTCCTCGCCCGCCACTGGGACCGCTGGTACACGCCGGACCTCGGCCGCTTCGCGCAGGACGTCTACCACGCGCTCGACGCCAACCGGGCCCTGCTACCGGTTCGGCTCGCACAAGTCGCACCGCTGATGCGCGCGGATGACTGGCTGGTCGCCTACCGCGAAGTGGACGGCATCGCACGGGTGATCGACGCGTTCGCGCGCCACCGCGCCCGTGCCGGCAACCCGCTCACAGGCAGCGCCTGTGAGTTACTCGCCAACTACGCGGCGCTGGAAGCGGATTTTTTCGCGTTCTACCCGCAGCTTGCCGCCGAAGCGGCCGCGTTCAGCGCGCGGCCAGCAGCGGCAGCAGCAGCTCGCGCGCCCCGTCCCACATGATCTGCACGCCGAGGCAGAGCAGGATGAACGCGGTCAGGCGCATGAACACCACCGCGCCGGTCTGGCCGAGCAGCGCCAGCAGTCGCTCGCCGTGCCGGTAACAGAGGTAGACGAACACGCTGACCAGCGCGACGGCGACCATCGCCGCCAATGGCGCGAGCACGTAGCGCATCCAGCCCTCCCCCGTGTGCGCGAACGACGCGCCCAGCGTGATCGCGACCGACACCGAGCCTGGCCCCACCGTCAGCGGGAAGGCCAGCGGGTAGAACGCCTTCTGCTTGAGCGCGTCGCGGCTGATATGTTCGCCCAGTTGCCCCGACGCCGGAGAGGCCTCGGCCGGTTCGTCGTTCAGCATGCGCCAGGCGGCCAGCGTGATCAGCATGCCACCGCTGATCTGCACCACCGGCAGCGACACGCCGAAGATCTCCAGCACGAAGCCGCCGATATACATCGACCCCAGCAGCAGCAGGAAGGCGAACACCGCGATGCGCCGCGACAGGTAGACGCGCTGCTCTGGCGTGTTGCGCGCGGTCTGCGCGAGGAACACCGGCACCATGCCCGGCGGGTTCATGATCGGCAACAGCGCGGCGGCGACAAACAGCACCTTGGAGACGAATAACAACAGGGTAGCGAGCACGATCTGCATTCCGGGAACCGTTTCCCTAGCATTTCATGCCCGCTGCGGGGTGTAAAGGGCAGTCTCACTGTCAGGCAAGATGCCGGCGGCCCGGTTTTTGGCTAGGATACGCCTTCCGCCGGCACACGCCGCAGACCAGGGGACGACATGAACTGGAGCCAGGAGCTCGTCGACAGCAGCCTGTGGCTGCTCAAGGCCTTTACGCTGACCACCGCCATCGCGGGCGCCGTGCTCTACGCGCTGGCGAAAAGCACGGTATGGGGCCGCCAGTTCTGGCGGCTGTCGGGCGAGTACTTCTCGATCCGGCGCAACCCGCGCGCCGTGCTCACGCTGCTGGCCATCCTCCTGATCACGCTGTTTGGCGTGCGCATGAGCGTGCTGTTCTCGCAGTGGTACAACCAGATGTACGCCTCGCTGCAAAAGCTCGACGAGCGGCTCTTTTGGGTGTCGATGTGGAGCTTCGCCGGCCTGGCTAGCGTGCACGTGGTGCGCGCACTGACCAGCTACTACCTGAACCAGTCTTTCGTGATCCACTGGCGGCAGTGGCTGAACGAGCGGCTGCTCTCGCGCTGGGTCGACAAGCAGGCCTACTTCAAGAGCCAGTATCTGGCAACGCCGGCGGACAACCCCGACCAGCGTCTGCAACAGGACGTCACCAGCTTTGCCGCGCTGTCGCTGTCGCTGTCGATGGGCGTGATCGACGCCTTGGTGTCGACCATCGAGTTCACCATCATCCTGTGGGGGCTCTCCGGCGTGCTCGAGCTGTTCGGGCTTGAGATCCCGCGCGGCATGGTGTTCGTCGTTTATCTCTACGTGATCGTCGCCACCGTGTTCGCGTTCAAGATCGGCAAGCCGCTGATCCGGCTGAACTTCCTGAACGAGCAGCTGAACGCCGACTACCGTTACGCGCTGGTGCGCCTGCGCGAGTACGGCGAGAGCGTCGCCTTCTACCGCGGCGAGGCGGTCGAGGGCGGCAAGCTGCGCGAGCGCTTCTCGGGCATCATCGGCAACGCGTGGGCGATCGTGTTCAGGTCGCTGAAGTTCCAGGGCTTCAACTTCGTGGTCAGCCAGACCGCGGCGGTGTTCCCCTTCATCATCCAGGCGCAGCGCTTCTTCTCCAAGGAGATCACGCTGGGCGACATGGTGCAGACCGCGCAGGCCTTCGGCCAGCTGCAGGACAACCTGTCGTTCTTCCGCCAGGCGTACGACGACTTCGCAGGCTACCGCGCGGTGCTCGACCGTCTGACCGGCTTTGTCGACGCGATCGAGGCGGCCGACACACTGCCCTCGCCCACGCTGGAAGACGGCGGGCGCACGCTCGATGTGACCGGCCTCAATATCCGCACGCCGCAGGCGCGGCCGCTGCTCGCTGACGCAAGCTTCAGCGTGGAGCCGGGCGCACCGCTACTGATCCGCGGCCGTTCGGGCAGCGGCAAGACCACGCTGCTGCGCGCGATCGCCGGGCTGTGGCCGTACTGCGAGGGGCGCATCCGGCGCCCGGATGGCGAGCGGCTGTTCCTGTCGCAAAAGCCCTACCTGCCGCTGGGCACGCTGCGCGAGGCGCTGTGTTACCCGCACCCGCCGGCGGACGACGCGCGCGCGGCGCAGGTGCTCGCCGACGTGCAACTGGGGCACTTGAGCGAGCGTCTGGACGAGGCCGGTGACTGGTCGCGCATCCTGTCGCTGGGCGAGCAGCAACGCCTCGCCTTCGGCCGCCTGCTGCTGGCCGCACCGCGCGCCGCCTTCCTCGACGAGGCGACCAGCGCGATGGACGAAGGCCTGGAACACGCGATGTACGCGCTAGTGCGCGCGCGGCTGCCGGACTTGGTGCTGGTCAGCGTCGGCCACAGAAGCACGCTGGAGCGCCACCACCCGCACAAGCTCGAGCTCACCGGCGAGGGGCGCTGGCACTTCGCCTGAATACGCTACACGGCGAGCCGCGCGGCCAGCAGTGCGAGCGCTGCCGACACCGTCTGCGCGCGCACTGCCTTGCGGTCGCCGGTAAACAGGCGGCAGCAAGCCTGCCCGCCGTCGGGGCCGGCCACCGCGATCCACACGGTGCCGACCGGCTTGCCGGCGCTGCCGCCGCCAGGCCCGGCAATGCCGGACACCGCGACACCCCAGTCGGCCGACGCCACGCGGCGCGCGCCTTCGGCCATCTCGAGCACTGTCTCGCGGCTGACCGCACCAAAGGTGGCGAGCGTCTCGGCGCGCACGCCGAGCATTGCCTGTTTGGCCGCGTTGGCGTAGCTGACAAAGCCCCAGCCGAACCAGTCCGAGCTTCCCGCCACGTCGGTCAGGGCGGCGGCGATCAGCCCGCCGGTGCATGACTCGGCGAGCGCGACGGTTTGTTTGCGCGCGCGCAGCGCGTCGCCTATCCGTACCACCTCATCGATGTGCATGGTTTTCCCGGTAAAAGCCGATCAGCCCGCGGGTCGAGCTGTCGTGCGCACCGACGCTGGCGCCCTGCTCGAGTTCGGGCGCGATCGCGCGTGCGAGCTGTTTGCCGTACTCGACGCCCCACTGGTCGAAGGAATTGAGCCCCCACACCGCGCCCTGCACGAACACCTTGTGTTCATAAAGTGCAAGCAGCATGCCCAGCGTCTTGGGCGTCAAAGCCGAGAGTGCCAGCGTGTTCGACGGCTGGTTGCCGGGGAAGGTCTTCTGCGGCGCGAGCATGTCGAGCGCCTCGCCGCTGACGCCGGACAGTTCGGCCATCGCCTCGGCGACGGTCTTGCCGCGCATCAAGGCCTCGGTCTGCGCGAACGCGTTGGCGACCAGCACGCGGTGCTGCGCGTCGTCGTAGCGGCTTTGCATCGGCACGATGAAGTCGCTCGGCACCAGCCTTGTCCCCTGGTGCAGCAACTGGAAGAACGCGTGCTGGCTGTTGACGCCCTCCTCGCCCCAGATCACCGGGCCGGTGTCGAAATCCAGACGCTCGCCGTAGCGGCCGACCCGCTTGCCGTTGGACTCCATGTCGAGCTGCTGGATATGCGCGGGCAGCCGGCGCAGGCCGTGGTCGTACGGCATGATCGCGTGGGTGTGCGCGCCGTAGAAGGTGTTGTACCAGACGCCGATCAGCGCCATCAGCACCGGCATGTTGCGCGTAAACGGGGCCTCGAAGAAGTGCGTGTCCATCGCGTGCGCACCGGCGAGCAGCTCGCGGAAGTTCGCCTCACCGACTGCTAGCATCAGCGACAGGCCGACCGCCGACCACAGCGAATAACGCCCGCCGACCCAGTCCCAGAAACCGAACAGGTTCTCGGGCGGGATGCCGAAGGCACCGGCCGTGTCGGTATTGGTCGACACCGCGACAAAATGGCGCCCGATCGCGTCCTGCGGCGCGTGCTCAAGAAACCAGCGGCGTGCGGCGTGTGCGTTGAGCAGGGTCTCCGGCGTGGTGAACGACTTGGAGCAGACGATGAAGAGCGTGCTGCCCGCATCCAGATGTTCGAGCGTGCGCGCGAGGTGCGCCGGGTCGACGTTGGAGACGTAATGCACGCGCGGGCCGTCGTGCCAGGGCGCGAGCGCCTCGCAGGCGACCAAGGGCCCCAGGTCCGAGCCGCCGATGCCGAGGTTCACCACGTCGGTGATCTTTTGCCCTGCGTGGCCGCGCCACACGCCCGCACGTACCGCCTGCGAGAAACGCGCCATCCTCTCAAGCGTCGCGTGCACCTCGGGCACCACGTCGGCGCCGTCGACCACCAGATGCGCACCAGTAGGCAGGCGCAGCGCGGTGTGCAGCACCGCGCGGTTTTCACTCACGTTGATGCGCTCGCCACGGCGCATCGCGTCCATCTGCCCCTTGAGGTCGGCGACGTCGGCGAGCTCGAACAGCAACTCCAGCGTGCGGTCGGTGATGCGGTTCTTCGAGTAGTCGAGCAGCACGCCGTCCAGCCGCAACGAGAAGCGCTCGAAGCGCCCAGGGTCGGCGTCGAACAACTCGCGCATGTGCACATGCCGGGTTGAGCGTTGGTGCTGGTGCAGCCGCGCCCACACCTGCGACGCGTTGATGTCGTTAAAACGTAGGGTCGCCATTATTCATGCCAAAAAGTTTGCGTTGGTCATTAACCCAATAATAAAAGGGCGCGACGCGCCCTGCCGGCCGAGGAGAGGCAATCAGCCGCGGAAGAAGTTGGCCCGGTAGTAGCGCAGCTCGTCGATCGACTCGAGGATGTCGGCCAGTGCGGTGTGCGCGCCCTTCTTGACGACGCCCTTGGCGACGTCGGGCTGCCAGCGCTTGCACAGCTCCTTCACCGTCGACACGTCGAGGTTGCGGTAGTGGAAGTAGGCCTCGAGCTTGGGCATCCAGCGCGCCATGAAGCGGCGGTCCTGCCCGATCGAGTTGCCGCACATCGGGCTCGTGCGCGCGGGCACATGCTCGGCCATGAAGGCGATGAGCGCCACCTCGACGTCGGCCTCGGACAGGGTCGACGCGCGTACGCGCGCGGTCAGCCCGCTGTTGCCGTGGGTGCGGGTGTTCCATTCGTCCATCGCGTCAAGCACCGCGTCATCCTGGTGCACCGCGTACACCTCGCTCTGCGCGAGCACGTTCAAATCGTTGTCGGTGACCACCATCGCCACCTCGATGATGCGGTCGTTCTGCGGGTCGAGGCCGGTCATTTCCATATCCAGCCAGATGAGCTTGTTCGCGTCTTGTGCCATACTTGGTCGCCTTTTTGATGCTGCCTGTGCAATCCGCCATTTTCCGCGATCACCGCCGCTTCGGCAAACGACCATGACCGCCTCCCTCACCCTGCTGTTCATCGCCTGCGCGCTCGCGACACTCGCCGCCCGCCTCGTGCTCGGTGCGCGCCAGATCGCGCATGTGCGCGCGCACCGGGACACGGTGCCGGCCGCGTTCGCCGAGGCCATCCCGCTTGACGCCCACCAGAAGGCCGCCGACTACACCGCGGCGCGCATGCGCCTCGCGCTTGTTGGCGCCATCGTCGACACCGGCTGGCTGTTCGTGCTGACGTTAGGCGGCGGCATCGCCTACGCCCAGCGCATCGCAAGCGACCTTGCCGGCGACGGCATCGCCGGTGGCGTGCTGACCATCGCACTCGCCGGCGCCGCGGGCGCGCTGGTCTCGCTGCCGCTGACGCTCGCGTCGACCTTCGGCGTCGAGGCGCGCTTCGGTTTCAACCGCGTCACCCCCGGGCTGTTTGTGGCCGACCTGGTGCGCCACGCGCTGGTGGCAGCGGTGCTATTGCTGCCGCTTGCCGCGCTGGCGCTGTGGCTGATGCAGGCGGCGGGCGAGCTGTGGTGGCTGTGGGCGTGGGGGGCGTGGGCGCTGTTTTCGCTTTCCATGCTGGTGCTCTACCCGCTCGTGATCGCCCCTCTGTTCAACCGCTTCACGCCGCTGACCGACCCCGCGCTTGAAGCGCGCATCGGCGCCTTGCTCGAACGCGCCGGTTTTGCCGCGCGCTCGGTACTGGTGATGGACGGCTCGCGCCGCTCCGGCCACGGCAACGCCTACTTCACGGGTTTTGGCAAGGCGCGGCGCATCGTGTTCTTCGACACCCTGCTCTCGGCGCTCGAGCCTGACGAAATCGAGGCCGTGCTCGCGCATGAGCTAGGCCACTACCGGCTCCACCATATCCGTAAGCGCGTCGTCACCACGCTGGTCGCGTCGCTCGCGCTGTTTGCGCTGTTGGGATTTCTCGCGCGCGAGTCGCTGTTCTACCAGGCGCTCGGCGTTGCCGCGTCCAGCGCCACCAATGCCACCGCGCTGTTGCTGTTCTCGCTGGTGCTGCCGGTGCTGCTGTACTGGCTGACGCCGCTCACGAGCTACCTGTCGCGCCGCCACGAATACGAGGCCGACGCCTTCGCCGCGCGGGTGAGCGACGGCGCGGCGCTCGCCCGCGCGCTGGTGAAGCTCTACCGCGACAACGCGTCCACCCTGACGCCGGACCCGATCTATTCGGCGTTCTACGACTCACACCCCGGCGCGAGCGCGAGGCTCGCCCACCTGCAAGGATGCTTGCGATGAAACTGACCGAACTTGAATGCCGTGCCGGCGCCCCGCGCCTGGGCGCGGTCGAGCTGGACGACCTGATGGACGCGCTGCCCGACTGGCAGCTCGACGGCGACGCGCTGACGCGCGAGTGCCGCTTCGCCGACTACTACCGCACCATCGCCTTCGTCAACGCGCTGGCGTGGGTCGCCCACCAGGCCGACCACCACCCAGACCTGTCGGTACATTACAACCGGGTCGTCGTACGCTTCGGCACCCACGACGCCGGCGGCGTCACCCTGAACGATTTGATCTGTGCCGCCCGCTGCGACGCATTGCTGGAACAGCGCGCATGAAGACACAAGCCCTCGTCATCCGCAGCTACGGCCGCCGCTTCGTCGTCGAAATCGACGGCACCGAATACAGCGCGACCACCCGCGGCAAGCGCGTCGACTACGCGGTCGGCGACGTTGTCGACGTCACCGTGCAGAACGCCGAACAGGTGGTGATCGAGGCCGCGCAGCCGCGTCAGACGCTCCTCTACCGGCAGGACGAGTGGAAAACCAAGATCATCGCCGCCAACGTCAGCCGCGTGCTCTTGGTGACCGCCGCGGTGCCGTCGCCCAGCGAAGAGCTGGTCGGCCGCTGCCTGATCGCCTGCGAGGCCGAGGGCATCAGCCCGGTGATCCTCGTCAACAAGTCCGACCTGCCGGAGACCGCCGCGTGGCTCGCCAAGCTCGAGCTCTACCGGGAGCTCGGCTACCCGGTGGTGCCGGTCTCGGCGCTGGAAGGCGCCGACGCGGTGCGCCCGCTGCTGGAAGGCCACACCAGCGTGCTGGTCGGCCAGTCCGGCATGGGCAAATCGACGCTGACCAACGCGCTGCTGCCCGATGCGTGCGCGCGGGTCGGCGACATCTCGTCAGCGCTCGACAGCGGCCGGCACACCACCACCAACGCGACGCTCTACCACCTGGACGCGACGAGCCAACTGATCGACTCGCCGGGGCTGCAGGCGTTTGGCCTCGCGCACATCGCGGCAACCGACTTCATCCATTACTTCCCCGAGATGCGCGCGCTGATCGGCCACTGCCGCTTCCATAACTGCACGCACCGCAACGAACCGGGCTGCGCGGTGAAGGACGCCGCCGCCGAGGGCAAGATCGCGCCGCAACGGCTCGCGCTCTTGCAAAAGCTCATCTCGGCGTCCGGCCAGGTCCCCGCCTGATCCACCGCGCGCACCTTCGCGGTGCCGCGTGCGTGCATGCAACACCCGGTGCCGGCATTGACCGGCCAAACCCTGTTGTCACTAGGCCTTAACATGTCTTTGGGATAGTGTGGAGGAAAACAGATCCACACAACGAAGGAGACAAGCATGGCACGCATCGCACTCGTTACCGGCGGCATGGGCGGCATCGGCTCGGCCATCTGCCGCGCGCTGGCCGACGCCGGCCACACCGTGGTCAGCACCTACAGCAAGCCCGGCCGTGAAACCGCGTGGCTCGCCGACATGAAGGAGCTGGGCTACGACTTCCACGCACAGTTGTGCGACGTCACCGACTTTGACGCCTGCCGCGCGTTGGTCGCCAAGGTCACCGCCGAGATCGGCCCGATCGACATCCTGGTCAACAACGCGGGCATCACCCGCGACGCCTCCTTCCGAAAGATGGGCAAGGACGACTGGGACGCGGTGCTCGCCACCAACCTCGACTCCATGTTCAACATGACCAAGCCGGTGGTCGAAACCATGATGGAGCGCGGCTTTGGCCGCATCATCAGCATCTCGTCGATCAACGGCCAGAAAGGTCAGTTCGGCCAGGCCAACTACTGCGCGGCCAAGGCCGGCATGCACGGCTTCACCATGGCGCTGGCGCAGGAAGTCGCCCGTAAGGGCGTCACCGTCAACACCATCTCGCCCGGTTATATCGGCACCGACATGGTGATGGCTGTGCCCGAGGATGTCCGGGGCAAGATCATCGCGCAGATCCCGGTCGGCCGCCTGGGCAAGCCGGAGGAAGTCGCAGGGCTGGTCAGCTACCTCGCCTCCGACGCTGCCGCCTTCATCACCGGCGCCGACTTCGCGATCAACGGCGGCCAGCACATGATGTAAGGCCTCTGGCCACCCACGAAGAAAGCCGGCTGAACGCCGGCTTTCTTTATGCGTCCAACCCAGCCCTCAGAAATAGATCCCGCGCATCAACTGCCCCATGGCGACCTGGTTGGCCGACGGCGAGCCCTTGCCGTTGCCGCCGCCCGGGCCGCCGAAGGTGCGGAAACTGGTGTTCATGATCACCTGCGCGACGCGCGGCGCCAGCGCGTGCACCACCTGGCCGAAGATGCCCAGCCGGGTCGCCACCCTCACCTGCTTGTGGATGATGGTGTCGCAGATGATGTCGGCGGCTTCCTCGGCCGTCAGCGTCGGCACGTGGTCGTACGCCTTGGTCGGCTCGATCATCGGCGTCTTCACCAGCGGCATGTTGATCACCGAGAAATGCACGCCGCGGTCGGCGAACTCGGACGCCGCGGTGCGCGCCCACGCGTCGAGCGCAGCCTTGGAGGCGACGTAGGCGGAGAAGCGCGGCGCGTTGGTCAGCACGCCGATCGACGAGATGTTGATGATGTGGCCGCGCCGCTGTTCGGCCATGCTAGGCAGCAGGCCCATGCTCACCTTCAGCGCGCCGAAGTAGTTGAGCTGCATGGTGCGCTCGAAGTCGTGGAAGCGGTCGAACGAATCCTCGATCGCGCGGCGGATCGAGCGCCCGGCGTTGTTGACGAGCACGTCGACATGGCCGAAGTCGGCGAGGATGCGCGCGGTGAGTGCCTCGGCGCAGGCAAGGTCGGCGATGTCGCCCTGGTAGGCGTGAAGCGTCAGCCCCTCGGCCTCGAATTCGGCCTGCGTCTCGCTGATTTTTTCCGCGTCGCGCGCGATGGTCAGCACGGTGGCGCCGGCTTTGGCAAGCTTGAGCGCGGTCGCCTTGCCGATGCCCGAGGTCGCGCCGGTCACCAGCACCACCCGCCCCTCGACCTGGCCGCGCAGGCTGCGGTCGACGAACAGGTCCGGGTCGAGGTGGCGCTCCCAGTAGTCCCACAGCCGCCACGCGTAGTCGGCGAGCCTGGGCACCTCGATGCCGGTGCCCTTGAGCACGCGCTGCGTCTCGCGGCAGTCGAAGCGGGTCGGGTAGTTGATGAAGCGGAAAATGTCATCGGGCAGGCCAAGGTCAGCCATCACCGCGTCGCGCACCCGCCGTACCGGCGCGAGCGCCATCACCATCTGCCGCAGCGGCCGGGGGATGAAGCCGAATAACGCCGCGTTGAAGCGCAGCTCCATCTGCGGCGCGTGCGCGGCGCGCGCGAAGGTGTTGAGCAAGTCGCCCACCCGCATCGGCTCGGGGTCGACCAGGTGGAAGCAGCGGCCGTCCTCGCCATCCAGATGCGCGATATGGTCGACCGCGGCGACGACGAAGTCGACCGGCACCACGTTGATGCGCCCGCCCTCGACGCCGAGGGTCGGCATCCACGGCGGCAGCAGCCGGCGCGTCTTCTGGATCAGCTTGAAGAAGTAATACGGCCCGTCGATCTTGTCCATCTCGCCGGTCTGCGAGTCGCCGACCACCAGCGCCGGCCGGTAGATGCGCCAGGGCAGCGCGCATTCGCGGCGCACGATGGCTTCGGAGTCGTGCTTGGTGCGGAAGTACGGGTGCTCGAGGTGTTCGGCCTCGTCGAACATGTCCTCGCGGAAAGTGCCCTCGTAGAGGCCGGCCGCCGCGATCGAGCTGAACAGGTGAAAGCGCCGGGCGCCGAGCGCTTCGGCAAAACGCACCGCGTTGCGGGTGCCGTCGACGTTGGCCTTCTGTTGCGTTTGCGCATCGGCCTTCAGGTCGTACACCGCCGCCAGATGGAAGAAATGGTCGACCGTGCCGGCCAGCTGCGCAGCGGCAGCCTCGTCCACCCCCAGCATCGGCCGGGTCAAATCACCGACCAGCGCGCGCGCGCGCGTCCCGTCCACGCCCCAGTATTCGAGCAGCGCCGCCACCCTGGGCAGCTCGTGCTCGAGTACCAGGAAGGTCACCTCGCTGCCTTCGCGTTCCAACAGTTTGCGCACCAGCCTGCGCCCGATAAAGCCGCTGCCACCCGTCACCAGATAGTGCATCCCACCCTCCTGCCTCTGAAGCTATTTGTCATTGTTTGGATAGTTATGCCATGAATACGATTAGGCTGAACAGCCTAGGATTCATCCATACACTGCAATCGAGGGTTGGCTGTGGCCATACCCGCAACAATCACGGCAACCACAAGAGGAGAAGCATCATGGCCAAGAAACTCAAGGCGCTGGCAGGCTCGGTCACCGACAACCAACTGGCGGCGACCGTCCGCGAATCCGCCCAGCAAATCTGGCTGGCCGGCCTTGGCGCGTACGCCAAGGCGCAGGAAGAAGGCGGTAAGGTGTTCGACGCGCTGGTGCGCGAAGGCGAGAGCCTGCAGGCACGCACCCGCCAGGCGGCCGACGAGAAGATCGCCGAAGTCGCCGACAAGACCGCCGGCACCTGGGGCAAGCTTGAGCAGGTGTTCGAGGAGCGCGTCGCCCGTGCGGTGGCGACGCTGGGCATGCCGACCCGCAAGGACGTCGAGAAGCTCTCCCGCCGCGTTGCCGAGCTGAGCGAGCTGGTCGAGCTGCTCGCCGCCGAGAAGGCCGCACAGGAAAAACCGGCGAAGGCGCCGGCCAAGCCGCGCGCCGCCAAGAAAACCGCCGCGCCGGCCGAGGAAGCGCCGGCACCGGTCAAGCCCGTCGCCAAGGCCAAGCCGGCTATCAAGGCAGCACCGGTTCAAGCGCCGCAGGCCGCCGAAGCGGGCAAGGCTGACGACACCGTGACAGCCGCCTAAGGCGACGTCCTGCCACGCAAGGCCCGGCCCGCGCCGGGCCTTTTTCACGGGAGACACAGCATGAGCGAGATTGCCATCGCACTGGCCGGCGGCGGCCCGCTGGGCGCGATCTACGAGATCGGCGCGTGTGCCGCGCTCGCCGAATCGGTCGACGGACTGGACTTCTCCCGCGTCGACACCTTTGTCGGCGTGAGCTCGGGCGCGATCGTCTCGTCCATCCTCGCCAACGGCATCAGCCCGCACCGGCTCGCGCGCATCCTGATCAGCGACGACGCGGCCATCGCCTTCGAGCCGTCTACCCTGCTGCGCCCGGCGCTTGCCGAATACGCGCGCCGCGCAGCGATGCTGCCAGGCTTGTTGGCCGACACGCTCGCCGAACAGCTTGGCGCACCTAGCCAGCGCGGCGTGTTCGAATCGCTGGCTAGGCTGACGCGCGCGATCCCGACCGGGCTGTTTGACGGCGCCGAAGTGGACCGCATTCTGGGCGAACTCTTTTCCCGCGAAGGGATGAGCAACGACTTCAGGACACTCAAGCGCAAGCTGTTCGTCGTCGCCACCGACCTGGACGCCGGGCGCGCGGTCGCCTTCGGCAGCCCCGGCTTCGAGCACGTGCCGATCTCGCGCGCGGTGCAGGCGAGCTCCGCGCTGCCCGGGCTGTTCCCGCCGGTTGAGATCGACGGACGCAGCTACGTCGACGGCGCGCTGATCAAGACGCTGCACGCGTCCGTCGCTCTGCGCGAAGGCGCACGCCTCGTGCTGTGCGTGAACCCGCTGGTGCCTTACAACGCGCCCGTCGCCGGCGCCGACGAAGAGCACCTGGAGACGCGCGGGCTGCCGGCCGTGCTGTCGCAGACTTTCCGCGCGATCATCCACTCGCGCATGCACACCGGGCTTGCCCGCTACCGCCACGAGTACCCGGACGCCGACGTGGTGCTGTTCGAGCCTGCGCGCGACAACGCGCAGGTCTTCTTCGCCAACGTGTTCAGCTACCGTGACCGCCGCCGCCTGTGCGAGCACGCGTACCAGCACACGCGCACCGACCTGTATCGCCGGCGCCACACGCTAGCGCCGCTTTTCGAGCGGCACGGGCTGCGCCTCAACCTGGCCGCGATCACCGATCCCACGCGCACCCTGCTGTTCCCGCGCCCGGACAGCCTGAAGGCGACGCTCGGCAAACTGGACGGCACGCTGGCCAGACTCTCGCGTCTGCTTGACCCGGTGGCGCGCTGACGTCGTATGCTTAGTGCATTGCAAGGCGGAGCGCCGACATGGAGAAGAAACCGGCCCGACACACGCGCGAGCGCATCGCCGCCTGCGCGCTCGCGCTTTTCAACGCGCACGGCGCGGCCTCGGTCACGCCGGTCGCGATCGCGCTCGAGATCGGCATCAGCCCGGGCAACCTGCACTACCACTTCCACAACAAGGGCGAGCTCGTCGGCGAACTGCTTTCGCGCTACGAGACCGAAATCGCCCCGCTCCTGGAAGCGGCCAGCCTGAGCGACGACGTCGAGGACCTGTGGCAGTTCGCGCACCGGCTGTTCGACACGCTCGCGCGCTACCGCTTCCTGTTCCGCGACCTGAACGCGCTGATGGCCGACTACCCGGCCATCGCGCCTCGCCTCAGACGCCTGATCGCGCGCAAGGAAGACGCCGCGCGAAGGGCGCTCGCCGGGCTCTCCCGCAGCGGCCAGCTCGTCGCCGACGAGGACGCGCGCGGGATGCTGGCGGTCAACCTCACCCTGATCGGCACCTGCTGGCTCGCCTACGACGAGGCGCGCAGAGCTGCCGCCCCGAACGCCCCCGAACGCGGCGCCTGCCAGATGATGCTCGCCGCCGCTCCGTGGCTCTCTGGAGAAGCCGGCGCCCGCCTCGCCCGCCTGTCCCGGGACGCGCTCGCAGGGCCAGGGCAAAGAGACTGACCGACCACAGCAAGACAACAAGCACAAGGAGGAGACCATGAGCAGGAACTGGCACGCATTTCCCTACCCGGACGAGCGCTACCGCTACGCGGGCGAGCGCCTGAAAAAGAGCTGGGCGCGCCTGCACCGCGGCGATTGCGAGCCGTGGCCCGAGGACAAGGCCGTCGCCGACGCGTGGCGCGCGTACCACGCAGGCGAGTTTGCCGAGGCCGTGCGCGTCGGGCTTACCGCCGGCGACAAGGGCGAGAACGCCGCCGACAAGGCGGCGATGATTTACGCGACCTATCTGGAAGGCGACGCGGAAGAAGCGCTGGCTGTTTTCAAGGCGGTCGCCGAGCGTTGCGAGAAACGCCAGACGCGCACACCGACCGACGCCAACGCCTGGTACTACCACGCTTACGCGCTCGGCCGTTACGGGCAGGGCATCTCGGTCGCCAAGGCGCTCGCGCAGGGGCTGGGCGGCAAGATCCGTGCAAGCCTCGAGCGCGCGCTCGAACTTGCGCCGCAACACGCCGACGCGCATATCGCGCTGGGCACCTGGCACGCCGAAATCGTCGACAAGGTCGGCGCCATGGTCGCAGGGCTCACTTACGGGGCGAAGAAGGAGGAAGCCGAACGCCACTTCAGGCGCGCGCTCGAACTGAACCCGGATTCGGCGATCGCGCGCATGGAATTCGCCAACGCGCTGGCAATGCTTTACGGCAAGCGCAAGCTCGCCGAGGCGGAGCGGCTGTACGCCGAGGCCGCCCAGTGCGAGGCGGCCGACGCGATGGAGCGGCTGGATATCGAGGCCGCCCGCGAGGAGCTGGCCTGAGCAGCGCGGCTAGCGGCAGCCCTGCCCCAATAGCGCCGACAGCCGCCGCTCGACGGCGGCGGCGTCGGCGAGCGTGTCCCAAGGCTCCATCAGCACCAGCAGCAGCAACTGCTCGAAGGCGCGGGTGAAGCGCCCGACAATCGCCTCTGGGTCAGGCACCAGCTGCTTGTCGGTGATCAGGCCGATCTGCACCTTGCCGTCGTACGACAGGATGGACACCCCCATGCCGATCTTGCCCGACTGCGGCACCCAGAAGAGCGGCTGGCGCAAGCGCGCGCCGGCCAGGTACAGCGCCTGTTGCGGGCCAGGCACATTGGTCATCACCGCGGTCGCCTTGTTGGCCAGCAGGTCGAACACCTGCGTCTGCACCAGCTTTGGCAGCATGCCGAACGCGCCCAGGATGCCGAAACTCACCGGCGCCTGATAGGAATGCTTCAACGCGTCCATGCGCTCGCGCACCGCGTAGAGCCTTGAGAGCGGGTTCTCGACGCCGACCGGCAGCTCGAGTGCAACGAGGCCGAAGCGGTTGCCCAGGCGCGCGTCGCCCGGCGTGCGCAGGTTCACCGGCACCAGCGCGCGCAACTCGACCCCGTCGGTCGCGTCGCCCTTGGCCGCCAGATATTCGCGCAGCGCACCGGCGGCGGCCGAGAGCAGCATGTCGTTGACCGACACGCCAAGCACCTTGCCGACCGCCTTCACCTCGGGCAGCGCGATCGGCTCGGACCACGCCACGCGCTTGACGGACCCCGGCTCGCCCTTGAAACGGGTCGGCGAGTCGTCGGGCATCGCCGCCAGACGCGCCAGCTCCGCCGTCACGTCGCAACCGGTGCCCAGGTAGTCGAGTGCCTTCATCGGCTGCATCAAGAGGCCAAGGTAACCGCCCCACAGGCGGGCGGTCAGCCCGGCCGAAGTGACCAAGGCCTGGCCGACCGGCGCCCACACCTTGTCGAACCAGTGCGCCTCGTCCGCGTCTTGCATGGAGCTTGCAAGTGGCAGCAGCGGCGCCTCTTCGCCGCCCCCGCCTTCGGCCGTGCTATCCATCATCGAGAGCAGCACGCCGACCAGCGCGATCCCGTCGGCGATCGCGTGGTGGATGCGCACGATCAGCGCCTGGCCGCCAAGGGTGGTGTCGACCAGGTGCATCTCCCACAAGGGGCGGTTCGGGTTGAGCGGCACGGCGGCCAGGTCGGCGACGAAGGCCTGCAGCGCGTCCTTGCCGGCGTCCCCCGGCAGCACTGCGCGGCGCAGGTGGTGGTCGAGGTCGAAATCGCGGTCTTCCACCCAGCGGTAGCCGGCACCGTGCGGCCGCGCAAGCTGGCGGAAGCGGTCGTGCGCAAGCATGTGCACGCGGATCGTCCGTTTGAGGCGCCCGATGTCGAGCGCGCCGTCGAACAGCATCACGCCGACGATCTGCATCAGGTTGCAAGGCCTGTCCATGCGCAGCCAGGCGGTATCGACGTGGGAAACGGGTTCTTGTGCGCTCATGCTGGCGGCTCGCTATGAATGGCTTGCACGGATTATGCCACGCACATTACCGGTGGACGAACCCGTTAATCAGGTAGCAGCGCGTCGAGCCGCTCGCTGATCGCCTGCTCGAGCGAGGGGCGCAGCGGCCACAGCAGGAAGCCCAGCGTCAGGCACAGGCAGAGCTCGGCGTCGCCAAGCTCGAGCGTGCCGTGCACGCCGCTGCCGCGAAAATGCAACAGGCGTGCCGCCTGCCAGTGGTAGCGCAAGCCGTACTCGGCCGAAAGCGCCGCGGCAAGTGCCTGCGCGCGCGCGAGTGCTTCGTCGGCGCCTAGCGCGTGCACCCGGACAATACGGATCTCGTTCATGACGAAAGTATATATCGCATCCGTGCGGGCCGGTGGTCTGGGGAGGCTGCCTAGGCGATAATGCCCGCTTTGCAGCCAGTACCCTTCTCCATGCAAGACACCGCCAGCGAAGACGCGCGCGCCCAGTTGGGCGAAATGCTGCAGGCCCACCTCGCCGAGGCAAACCGCCTGCGCCGGGCCGCCGAAACCGACCCCGCCCTGCAGGCGGCACGCCAGGCCTTGCGCCAATGGCAGGCGGCGCGCCTCGCGCGCACCCACGCCGACTTGCTGGCGAGCGCGCGTTACGGCGCGGCCGCACGCTTCTTCCTGGACGAACTCTACGGCGGCGGCGACCTTTCCGAGCGCGACCACGAGATCGCGCGCGTCGTCCCCAAGGTGGTCGCGATGATGCCCGAAGGCGGGCTCAGGGTCGTCACGCTGGCACTTGAGCTCGATGCGCTCTCCGAGCGGCTGGACGCCGCGATGGTCGAAGCGCTGGGCGAGAACTGCCACACCGGCGCCATCGACGCAGCCCGTTGGGCGGCAGCTTACCGCGCGAGCGGCAACCACGCGGCGCGCGCGCGCCAGATCGAGCTGACCGATCTGGTCGGCCGCGCGCTTAACGCGCTCACCCAGAAGCCGCTGATCGGCGTGACCCTGCGCATGATGCGCGCGCCGGCCGCACTGGCAGGCCTCGCCTCGCTGCACGCCTTCCTCGAATCAGGCTACCAGAGCTTCGCCGCGATGAAGGGTGCCGACGAATTTGTCGCCACCATCGTCGGGCGCGAGCGCGCCATCATGCAGGCCGTGTTCGCCGGCGACGACAGCGTGCTGCAAGCGCCCGGCTAATCGACCCTGACCGGGTAGGCGAGCTCGCGCAGCGGCGCGCCGCCCTCCCACGGCCGCCGGTACTCGAACACCAGCACGCCCTGCCCGCGCGCACGCGCCCTGAGCGTCCATTGCTCGAGCCCGCGCCCGCCGGCGAGGCCCGGTTTTTCCGGCAGGAAGACCGGCTCTCCGTCCGCCTCTAGGAGCGCGGCCCCGCGCATCTGCCACGACCAGCCGTAGCCGGTGCCCGGTTGCGCCGGCAATTCGACCAGCAGCGCCTGCGAGCGCACGAGCGTCACCGCGAGGCCGTTGTCCGCCTCGGTCAGCACTACGCCGGCGTTCGGTACCTGCGCCGTGGCGTCGTCCCGTGCGGGCGGCGCCGACGCGCAACCAGCCAACAGCAAGGCGGCTATCATCATCCGGTATTTCATACATCCTCCCGTGGCCGGCACTGGCAAGCCACTTTCCACTTTGCATAATCTGGCGCACACCCGCAAGCCGCCTCCACCCGCACCCCTCTTCTGCAACACTTTGTAAACAAAGGCTTTACCCGTACGCCATGCCTTGGCACGCATATTGAATACCCCGTCAGGTTAATCCGGCCCTTGCGGCCGCGTAAAAGGCATAAGGAGAGGCCACGATATGGAGACGTTTTACCAGGCGATGCGCAGGCAGGGCGTGACCCGCCGCAGTTTCCTCAAGTTTTGCAGCCTGACCGCCACTTCGCTAGGGCTGGGCTCGGCGTTCGTCCCGCGCATCGCGCACGCGCTGGAGACCAAGCCGCGGGTGCCGGTGATCTGGCTGCACGGACTCGAGTGCACCTGCTGCACCGAATCGTTCATCCGCTCGGCGCACCCGCTAGCCAAGGACGCGATCCTGTCGCTGATCTCGCTCGACTACGACGACACCATCATGGCGGCTGCCGGCCACCAGGCCGAGGCGATTCTCGACGACATCATCAAGACCCACAAGGGCAACTACATCGTCGCGGTCGAGGGCAACCCGCCCCTGAACGAGGACGGCATGTACTGCTTCCCGGGCGGCGAACCGTTTGTCGAAAAGCTCAAGCGCGTCTCGGCCGACGCCAAGGCGCTGATCGCGTGGGGCTCGTGCGCGAGCTGGGGCTGCGTGCAGGCGGCCAAGCCCAACCCGACGCGCGCCACGCCGATACACCAGGTGATCACCGACAAGCCGCTGATCAAGGTGCCCGGCTGCCCGCCCATCCCTGAAGTGATGGCGGCGGTGATCACCTATATGGTCACCTTCGACCGCCTGCCCGAGCTGGACCGCCAGGGCCGGCCGAAGATGTTCTACGGCCAGCGCATCCACGACAAGTGCTACCGCCGCGGCCATTTCGACGCCGGCCAGTTTGTCGAGCAGTGGGACGACGAAGGCGCACGCAACGGCTGGTGCCTGTACAAGGTCGGCTGCAAGGGTCCGACCACCTACAACGCCTGCTCGACCGTGCGCTGGAACGGCGGCGTGTCCTGGCCGGTGCAGTCCGGCCACGGCTGCATCGGCTGCTCCGAGGACGGTTTCTGGGACAAGGGCTCGTTCTACGACCGCCTGTCGCGCGTACCGTTCGGCATTGAGGCCAACGCCGACCAGATCGGGCTGACCGTCGCCGGCGTAGTCGGCGCCGGCATTGCCGCGCACACTGCACTGAGCGCGATCAAGAGCACGGTGCTGAAAAAACAGGACCTCAAGCCGCTCGACCCGGCCACGAAGACCGACGCCGCAGAGCCGGCCGCGCCCCCCCAGCCGGACGAAGCAAACAAGACGACCGAGGAACAGAAATAATGGCCGCTTACCAGACCCAGGGCTTCAATCTCGACAATAGCGGCCGCCGCGTGGTGGTCGACCCGGTCACCCGCATCGAGGGCCACCTGCGCTGCGAAGTGAACATCGACAGCAATAACGTGATCACCAACGCGGTGTCCACCGGCACCATGTGGCGCGGGCTGGAGGTGATCCTCAACGGTCGCGACCCGCGCGACGCGTGGGCCTTCGTCGAGCGCATCTGCGGCGTGTGTACCGGCACCCACGCGCTAAGCTCGGTACGCGCGGTCGAGGACGCGCTGAAGATCCAGATCCCGGACAACGCCAACCGCATCCGCAACCTGATGCAAGGCGCGCTGTACGCGCACGACCACCTGGTGCACTTTTACCACCTGCACGCGCTGGACTGGGTCGACGTGGTGTCGGCGCTGAAGGCCGACCCGAAGATGACTTCGGAACTGGCGCAAAGCATCTCGAGCTGGCCGAACTCCAGCCCCGGCTATTTCCGCGACCTGCAGTCGCGCCTCAAGCGCTTTGTCGAGTCGGGTCAGCTCGGCCCGTTCCGCAACGGCTACTGGGGCCACCCGGCGATGAAGCTGCCGCCGGAAGCCAACCTGATGGCGGTCGCGCACTACCTGGAAGCGCTCGACTTCCAGAAGGAAATCGTCAAGGTCCACACCATCTTCGGCGGCAAGAACCCGCACCCGAACTGGCTGGTCGGCGGCATGCCGTGCGCGATCAATATTGATGATGCCGGCGCGGTCGGTGCGATCAATATGGAGCGGCTCAATCTGGTCAAGCAGGTGATCGACCAGACCCGCGCCTTCTGCGAACAGGTCTACGTGCCCGACGTGCTCGCCATCGCCCGCTTCTACCCGGAGTGGTTCAAGCTCGGCGGCGGGATCGCGTCGCAGAACCTGCTCTCCTACGGCGACTTCCCCGACATCGCCAACGACTATTCGGAAAAGAGCCTGCGCCTGCCGCGTGGCGCCATCATCAACGGCAAGTTCGAGGAAATCCACCCGGTCGACCTGTACCACCCGGAGGAAATCCAGGAATTCGTCACCCACAGCTGGTACAGCTATGGCGACGACAGCAAGGGCCTGCATCCGTTTGACGGCATTACCCAGCCCAGCTTCGTGCTGGGGCCGAACCACAAGGGCAGCAAGACCAAGATCGAGTCGCTGGACGAGTCGGCCAAGTACTCGTGGATCAAGTCGCCGCGCTGGAAGGGCCACGCGATGGAAGTGGGGCCGCTGGCGCGCTACCTGATCGGCTACCACCAGAACAAGCCGGAATTCAAGGAGCCGATCGACCAGCTGCTGTCGCAGCTGAATGCGCCCAAGGAAGCCTTGTTCTCGACGCTGGGCCGCACTGCGGCGCGCGCGATCGAGTCGGTGTGGGCGGCACAGGAGATGCAGCGCAACTACGACGCGCTGATCAGCAACCTGAAAAACGGCGACACCGCCACCGCCAACGTCGAGAAGTGGGACCCGGCGACCTGGCCCAAACAGGCGCAGGGCGTGGGCTTCACCGAAGCGCCGCGCGGTGCGCTGGGCCACTGGCTGAAGATCGACGACACCAAGATCGCCAGCTACCAGTGCGTGGTGCCGACCACCTGGAACGCCGGTCCGCGCGACGCCAAAGGCCAGATCGGCGCGTACGAGGCGTCGCTGATGGGCACGCCGATGGCACGCCCGGACGAGCCGCTGGAAATCCTGCGCACGCTGCACAGCTTCGACCCCTGCCTCGCCTGTTCGACCCACGTGATCGGCGAAGACGGCGGCGAGCTGGTCAGCGTGCAGGTCCGCTAAACGGAGGTCGGCCATGGACAAAGACGTCAAGAGCTACGGCTTCGACGGCAGCGCGCCGCAGGGCATCGGCCGCAAGGTCACCTCGGTCTACGTGTACGAGGCGCCGGTGCGGCTGTGGCACTGGGTGACGGTGCTGTGCATCATCGTGTTGTCGGTCAGCGGCTACCTGATCGGTGCGCCATTGCCGTCCAGCCCGCACTACCATTTCGTGCTGGGCTATATCCGCTTCGCGCACTTTGCCGCCGGCTACATCCTGGCGGTCGGCCTGATCGGCCGGCTGTACTGGGCGCTGGTCGGCAACCACCACGCGCGCGAGATCATCCTGGTGCCGGTGTGGGACAAGGCCTGGTGGAGCGAGTTTTTCTTCGAGATCCGCTGGTACCTGTTCCTCGAGCGCTACCCGAAGAAGTACATCGGCCATAACCCGGTCGGCCAGATCGCGATGGCGAGCTTTTTGTGGGCCGCGCTCTTCATGTGCGCGTCCGGTTTCGCCCTGTACGGCGAGGGACTGGGCGCGGGCAGCTGGGCCGACACCGCCTTTGGCTGGATGCTCCCGCTGTTCGGCGGCAGCCTCGACTTGCACGCCTGGCACCGCCTGGGCATGTGGGCGATCATCGTGTTCGTGATGATCCACGTCTACGCCGCCATCCGCGAAGACATCATGTCCAAGCAGAGCATGGTCTCGACCATGATCAGCGGTTTTCGCATGTTCAAGGACTAAACCCTCCTCATTGACACCGGGGCCGACCCCTGCCCCGGTCTTTTTATCTTGCCTCGCACCGTCTTCTGCCGCACCCCGCTCGCGCCGGGGCGCTTTCTCGACACCCGCTTCCTGCGTCCGGCAAGGCTCAGCCAGACCGACGCCGCGCGCCTGCTGGGCATTTCGCGCCGCCGCCTGAACGAGATCGTCGTCGGCCGCCGTGCGATCAGCGCCGACACCGCCTTGCGCCTGGCCGCGCTGTTCGGCCCAAGCCCCGCTTTCTGGCTGCAACTGCAGTGCGCGTGGGACCTGGCCTGCGCCGCGCGGGCGCTGCGCCGTGCAAACCTTCCTTCCGGCAAGCCCTCGCCAGCGCAAGAACACTAACCACCCGGCTTTTGCCTGTGGCGGCACCCTCCCTGCCAATCATGCTGATTGCAAAAGGGAAAGCCTGCCTGCCGCCCACTTTACCTTCTTGGCATGAAATTTGATCTGTAACGGCATCCGTTACAAACCAAACCCTATGCACACTGCAAACATTAAGGTAATGGGCCTGGGCAACCTGCTGTGGGCCGACGAGGGCTTCGGCGTGCGCGCAGCCGAGCTGGTCTACGCGCGCTACGCATGGCCAAACAGCGTCGAGGTGATCGACGGCGGCACCCAGGGCCTGCTGCTATTGCCCTACGTCGAGGCGGCCAGCCATTTGATCCTGCTGGACGCGATCGACTTCGGCCTGGAACCGGGCACGCTACGCGTGTTCGACAACGACGCCGTTCCCGCCTACCTGACCGCCAAGAAGATGAGTCTGCACCAGACCGGCTTTTCCGAGGTGCTGGGGCTGGCCAGCCTGCAAGGGCGGATGCCGGCGCAGCTCAAGCTGATCGGCGTGCAGCCGGCGGTGCTCGAAGACTACGGCGGCAGCCTGAGCGCGCCGGTGCGCGGCAGGCTGGAAGAAGCCGTCGCGCTGGCCGTCGCGACCCTCAAGGACTGGGGCGTACCGCTGACCCCGCGCACCGACGGCGACACGCTCAACGACGCGAGCCTCTCGCTTAGCGCTTACGAGAACGGCCGCCCGTCGGCCGAAATGGCGTGCCGGATAGGGGACGCGCGCGTGCTGGAGGGACAAGGCTGATGTGCGTTGGCGTCCCGATGCAGGTTGTCGAGTGCGAAGAGAACCGCGCGCTATGCGCAGGGCGCGGCACGCGCGAATGGCTGGATACCCGTCTGGTCGGCGCAGTCGCCCCAGGCGACTGGCTGCTCGCCTTTTGCGGCGCCGCGCACGAGAAGCTGGACGCTGCGCGCGCCGCAGCCATGCTTGACGCCTTCGCCGCGCTGGAAGCGGCGCTGTCCGGCCAGTACGACGCCGGCGACTTCTTCGCCGACCTCGACCGTGACCCCCAACTACCCGCACACCTGAGAAAACCCGTATGAACCTGCATGCCAACCAGGCGACCGCCGCACTGTACGCACGCCTTGCCGCGCGCGACTGGCCGCGCGTCAGCGACGCGACGCTGGACGAAATCGCCGCCGGCCAGCCGCGCCTTATGCTGATGCTCAGCGCCGACCCGCTCAAATACCCCGAAGTCGCCGACAACGTGGTGATCGTCCCCGAGGTGCTCGCCGCACTGGGCGCGGCCGCGCCGGCCGTCGCCTGGGCCGACGTCGACGAGAGCGCCAAGATCGCCCGCCGCTTTGGCGTACTCAAGTTCCCTGCCCTTTTGATGCTTGCCGCCGGCGACTACGTCGGCGTGATCGCCGGGCTGCGCAACTGGCCCGACATCGTCGAGGAAACCGCGGCGCTGCTCACCGCGCCCACCCGGCGAGCACCGTCCATCGGCATCCCGCTGACGGCGGCCAACACGAAAGGCTGCGCATGAAACCGTTCCCGATTCCCGTCGTCGGCCTGCTCGGCCCCGGCTCGCAGCCGGCCGACGAAGACTTCGCCTACCTGCCGCTGCCGCGCGATATCGAAGGCTTCGACACCCCCTGCCTGCCGACCAGCGACGAGGTCGTCCACCTGACGGCCGCGCACCGAGCGATCGCCGAACTGCTGGGCGCGATGCAAGGCTATACCGGCGACGCCGAACGCTACCCGGTGCTGTCGCTGGACAACCTCGACGCCGACAACCGCGCGCTGATCAACCAGTTGCTGGGCGAGGGCGAAGTCTCGGCGCAGGTCAAGCCGGTCACCGGCGGCCGCCTCGACATCCAGGAGTCGGTATTCGCCGGCGTGTGGCGCGTGCTGGCGTACGACGACACCGAACAACTGGTGGGTGACCGCGTCGAGGTGTGCCCGATCCCGGCCGCGCTGTGGCGCGAGGCGCGCGCGTTCGCGTCTGCCGAGCTCACGGCGCCCGACACCCAAGGCGTGCCGCTGATGAACGCGCTGCCGGTAATCGAGGAGCTGCGCGACAAGCTCGCGCACCCGCCATCCGACGCGCACGTGATCAATTTCTCCTTGCTGCCGATGACGCCGGACGACCTCGACTACGTGAACGCCGTGCTGGGCGCGGGCAATAGCGGCGTGTTCTCGCGCGGCTACGGCAAGTGCCGCGTGCTGTCGACCGCGCTGCGCGACGTGTGGCGCGTGCAGTACTTCAACGGCATGAACGGCATCCTGCTCGACACCGTCGAAATCACCCGCATGCCCGAGGTCGCGCTGGCCGCGGCGGACGACCTCGCCGACTCCTTCGAGCGCCTGCAAGAAGCGTACGACTGGCTCAAGGGGGAGACACCATGAGCTTCGAGGGATCGTACCTGGGGCACGACGAGCGCCTGCCCGAGTCCGCGCGCATGGAGTGCAAGATCTGCTGGTGGGTGTACGACCCCGCCGCAGGCGACGCGCAGTGGCAGATCCCGCCGGGCACGCCGTTCACGCAACTGCCCGACTACTGGCGTTGCCCGCAGTGCGACGGCGCGCACGACCAGTTCATGGTGCTGCCCGAATGAGCATGACGCCAAGCCCGGCCGCGGCGCTTGAGGCCGCGTACACGCAGATCGCTGCCACCAGCATGGCCGACATGCCGCTGAGCCACCCGCGCGTAGAGGTCGAGGCGGTCGGCTTCAGGCGTCACGAGGCGTGGTGGGTGGGCGTGATCATCACGCCGTGGTGCATGAATGTGATGCTGCTGCCGGCCGACACAACCCCGCCTGCAGCGTTTGCCGCAGGGCTGGTCGCGCTGCCCGGCGCCGAGCTGCCGTTCATGCCGGGCAAACTTGCCGGCGTCGGCGACTACCTGATGTGCTCGCTGTTTTCGCCCTTGCCCGACTTCGACAGCCACGCCACCGCGCGCGCGACCGCCGAAGCGGTGCTCGCCGAGCTGTTTCCGCCGCCGGCGCCGCCTGGCCCGGATTTGTCGCGCCGGCGCCTGTTCGGGCTGGGGCGCGGATGAAGCCGGACACGCTCGCCATCCGCGTAGGCATTGCTGATGGCCAGCGCCGCCAGGTCCACGCCCGTTGGGCGCGCACCGAGGCCGAGCGGCTGTTCATCGGGCGCAGCCCGGCCGAGGCGGTGGCGCTCACGCCGATGCTGTTTTCGCTGTGCGCACGTGCGCAAGCGCTCGCCGCGCGCCTGGCGTGCGCTGCGGCAGCCGGCGCGCCAGCCCTCGCCACCGCCGAGGAGCGCCGCGCGCTCGAAGCCGAGGCCGTCGCCGAAACGCTGCGCGTGCTGCTGCTTAACTGGCTGCCCGCCTTCGGCGAAGCGACCGACGACGCGGCGATCGCGCTGCTACGCGGCGGCGCGTACCAAGCCCTGGCCGCGCGGCATGTATTTGCCGTGCCGGCTGCCAAGGCCGCGCGCTGGACACAAGATCAATGGCAGGCGTTCGCCATGGCAGGCGCCACCGCCTGCGCGCGCATGCTGGCCACCCTCGCGCGGCACGCGGCGTGCGAACCGCTTGCCGGCGCCGTACCCGACACCGGCGCGCTTGCGCGCGAAGCGGCGTTTGCCGCGCCGTGGCTGGCCGCCGGCCGCGTGCACGAGGCGCGGCTAATCGCCCGCCTGCGCAGCCTCGCCCGGCAGCTCGCCGGTGAACCGGTGCTCGCCGTGCACGCGCACCATGCAAACGGCAGCGGCGTCGCCGAAGTCGACTGCGCGCGCGGCCGGCTGCGGCACGAGGTGACGCTAGACGCCGCCGGGCACATCGCCCGCTACCGCATCACGCCGCCGACGCTAACCCACGCGGCAGCGGGCGGCGCCATCGAACACGCGCTCGCGCACGCCCGCGACGAGCGCTCGGCGCGGCAGGCGATCTGCCTGATCGACCCGTGCGTGCCGTGGACGCTCGCTTTCGGAGACAACCATGCATGAAATGTCGCTGGCCGAGGGCATCCTCGACCTCGTCGAACAACAGGCCGCCCGCGACGGCTTTGCCCGCGTGCGCGAAATCCACCTCACCATCGGCGCGCTCGCCGGCGTCGAGGTGTCGTCGCTCGAATTCTGCCTGGACGCGGTCTGCCGCGGCACGCTGGCCGACGGCGCGGCCATCGTCAGCGAACGGCTGCCGGGCAAGGGCTGGTGCCTCGCGTGTAGCCAGCCCGTAGAAATCAGCGCGCGCTTTGACGCCTGCCCCGCGTGCGGCGCGTACCAGGTGCAGGTCACCGGCGGCGACGAGATGCGCGTCGCCTCGCTCCTGGTCGACTAAGCCCACCCATTCATAAAGGACAGCTCCCATGTGTACCGTATGCGGATGCGCCGGCGACGGCGCCTCGATCAAAGGCCACCACGGCCACGGCCCGGCCATGAAGTACCCGTACCGCCCGCGCAAGGCGCGCGCGGCCGTACCCGAAGAAGCCAAGCCCGCCGCGGCCGCAGATACGCTCGACTACGGGCAGGGCCCGGCCCGCGCGCACGCGCCGGGCCTTAGCCAGGCGCGGATGGTCGAGATCGAGGCCAACATACTCGGCAAGAACGACGGCTACGCGGCCGACAACCGCGCCTGGCTCGCCGAGCGCGGCCTGTTCGCCGTCAACCTGGTGTCCAGCCCCGGCTCGGGCAAGACCACCTTGCTCACCGAGACGCTGACGCGCATCGCGTCCACCACCCCCGCCTGCGTGATCGAGGGCGACCAGCAGACCAGCCACGACGCCGAGCGCATCCGCGCCACCGGCGTGCCGGCGCTGCAGATCAACACCGGCAAGGGCTGCCACCTGGACGCGCAGATGGTCGGCGTCGCGCTCGAACGGCTCGCGCCGCCCGACGGCGCGCTGGTGCTGATCGAAAACGTCGGCAACCTGGTCTGCCCGGCCGCGTTCGACCTCGGTGAGGCGCACAAGGTCGCCATCCTGTCGGTGACCGAGGGCGAGGACAAGCCGCTCAAGTACCCGGACATGTTCGCCGCCGCGTCGATGATGCTGATCAACAAGGTCGATTTGCTGCCCTACCTCGACTTCGATGTCGACGCCTGCATCGCGTACGCGCGCCGCGTCAACCCGGCGATCGAGGTGATGAAGGTCTCGGCCAAATCGGGCGAAGGGCTGGACGCGTGGCTCGCCTGGCTCGCCAGGGGGCGCGAGGCGGCGCTGGCCGCCCGCTCGGGCGAAGTCGCCCGCTTGCGCGCCGAAGTCGCCCGGCTGGAATTCCGCCTGCAGGAAATCAGCGGATGAGCGTGTGCCGCGAGCGGCTGACCGTGCGCGGCCGCGTGCAGGGCGTCGGCTTTCGCCCCTTCGTGTGGCGCGAGGCGACCCGCCTTGGCCTCGCCGGCGCCGTCGCCAACACCGCCGACGGCGTAGCAATCGACGTGCAGGGCGACGCGGCGGCGCTGACCCTGCTGCGAGACGCGCTCGAGAAGCGCTTGCCGCCTTTGGCGCGCGTCGACGCGCTGGAGGCGCACAGCCTGCCGGCGTCGGAGGGTGCCAGCGGCTTTGTGATCGCCGACAGCGGCGCCGGAGTCGAGCACGCGCGCGCGCCGGCCGACAGCGCGATCTGCGAGGCGTGCCTCACCGAACTCTTCGACTCGGCCAACCGCCGCTACCGCCACGCGCTGATCAACTGCACCGACTGCGGCCCGCGCTACACGGTGATCGGCCGCCTGCCCTACGACCGCGCGCATACCAGCATGGCGCCCTTCGCGCTGTGCCCGGCGTGCGCGGCCGAGTACGCCGACCCGGCCAGCCGGCGCTTTCACGCCGAGCCGACCTGCTGCCCGGCGTGCGGCCCGCAACTGACGCTCACCGACGCGGCCGGCCGCGACCTGGGCGAACCGGTCGCCGGCGCGGTGCGCCTGATCGCAGAGGGCCAAATCGTCGCGCTCAAGTCGCTCGGCGGCTACCACCTCGCCTGCGACGCGCGCAACGCGGAAGCGGTGGCTCGGCTGCGCGCGCGCAAGCAGCGGCCGCACAAGCCGTTCGCGCTGTTGCTGCCCAATCTCGCGTCGGCGCGCCGCCTCGCGCGGGTGAACGACGCCGAGGCCGCGCTGCTCGCCTCGCGCGAGCGCCCGATCGTGCTGCTCGCGCGTTTGCCGCACACAGACGAAGCCCTTTCCCTCGTCGCCCCCGGCTGCCCGCAACTGGGCGTGATGCTGCCGGCCACCCCCTTGCAGTGGCTGCTGCTGAGCGCCGCCGAGCCTGATTGCCGCCAAGCGGCGGTGGACCTCGCCTGGGTGATGACCAGCGCCAACCTCAGCGGCGAGCCGGTGCTCACCGACGAGAGCGACGCGCGCGACAAGCTCGCCGGCGTCGCCGACGCCTTTCTCGCCTACGACCGCGAAATCGTCGCGCGCTGCGACGACAGCGTGCTGCGCGTCACGCCGCTGGGTACACAAAGCCTGCGCCGCGCGCGCGGCTACGCGCCCGAGCCGCTGACGCTCGCGCGCGCCGGCGCGCCGGTGCTCGCCACCGGCAGCTACCTGAAGAACACCGTCACCGTACTGCGCGGCCGCGACGCCTTCGTCTCGCCGCATATCGGCGAGCTGAATACCCGCGCGGGCGTGATCGCGCAGCAGCACGCGGCCGAACACCTGCTCGCGCTCACCGGCGTGCAACCGGCGCTTATCGCCTGCGAAGCGCACGCCGAGCACGCCGCCACCAACCTTGCGCGCGAGCTTGCCGGGCGCCTGGGCGCGGCACTGATCGAAGTGCAGCACCACCACGCGCACGCGGCAGCGGTGCTCGCCGAGCACGGCCACAGCGCGCCGGCGCTGGCGCTCACGCTCGACGGCTTCGGCGCAGGCCCCATGGGCGACGCGTGGGGGGGCGAGCTGTTACGGCTTAACGGCGCCACCTGCCGGCGTCTGGGCCACCTCGCCACGCTGCCGCTGCCCGGCGTCGACCGCGCCGCGCGCGAGAGCTGGCGGATGGCGACCGCGCTGCGCGTGCGCCTGGGCCTGCCCACCGCCGACGCGCGTTTCGCCGCCGCCGGCTTTGACACCGCGGCCATCGAGCAGATGGTGCGCCTCGGGCTGCGCAGCCCGGAAACCAGCAGCCTCGGGCGCTGGTTCGACGCCATCGCCGCGCTGGCCGGCGTCAATTTCACGCAAAGCTTCGAGGGCCAGGCCGCGCAGGCGCTCGAAGCGCTCGCCCGCCCCTGCCCGCCTGGCGACGGCTTGTGGCGGCTCGACAACGGCGTCCTGTCGCTGTGGCCGCTTGCCGCGCACCTGGCAACGCTTGGCGACGCTGCCGACATCGCCTCGTGCTGGCACGCCACGCTCGCCGCAGCGCTCGCCGATTGGGCAATCACCGCGGCGCAAGACCAGAACGTCGGCACCGTCGCGCTCGCCGGCGGCTGCCTCGCCAACGCGCGCCTGATGCAGCCGCTCACCGCGGCGCTACGCGCGGCCGGCCTCGAGGTGTTGCTGCCCGTGCAGCTGCCCGCCGGCGACGGCGCGATCAGCCTCGGCCAGGCGTGGGTCGCCCGCCTGAGCCTCGAATCCCCATAAGGAAACCCCATCCATGTGCCTTGCCATGCCGGTCCGCGTGACCGAACTCATCCCCGGGGAGCTCGCCCGGGTCGATATCGACGGCGTCAGCCGCGAAGTGTCGGTCGCGCTGATCGACGCGCCCGAGGTCGGCGACTACCTGATCCTGCACGTGGGCTACGCGATCGGCCGGCTCGATGCGGCCGAAGCCGAGCGCACGCTCGCGCTGATGCGCGAACTGGCCGCGGGGGGTGAGGCATGAAATTCGTCGACGAATTCCGTGACGGCAAGCTCGCCCGCGAGATCGCCGCGCAGATTGGCGCGATCGCCCGCCCCGACCGCGAATACCGGCTGATGGAGTTTTGCGGTGGCCACACCCACGCCATCGCCCGCTACGGGCTGACCGGCCTGTTGCCCGCCAATATCCGGCTGATCCACGGCCCGGGCTGCCCGGTGTGCGTGCTGCCGATCGGCCGCATCGACGGCGCGATCCGCCTCGCGCTCGAACACCAGGTGATCCTCGCCTGCTACGGCGACACGCTACGCGTGCCCGCCAGCGGCGGCATGACGCTATTCAAGGCGCGCGCCGCCGGCGCCGACGTGCGCATGGTGTACTCGGTCGCCGACGCGCTCGCACTCGCGCGCGACAACCCGGCGCGCGAGGTGGTGTTCTTCGCGATCGGCTTCGAGACGACCACGCCGCCGACCGCGCTCGCGCTGAAGGCGGCCAAGGCCGAGCAGCTCGGCAACTTCAGCGTCTACTGCAACCATGTACTGACCCCGCCGGCGATGCGCCACCTGCTCGCAGGCGGCGACGTTCAGCTTGACGGCTTCATCGGCCCCTCGCACGTGAGCACGGTGATCGGCAGCGCGCCTTACGAGGCGGTCGCCCGCGACTACGCCAAGCCGGTGGTGATCGCCGGCTTCGAGCCGCTGGACGTGCTGCAGTCGGTCGCGATGCTGATCGAGGCGATCAACGCCGGCCGCTCGGACGTCGGCAACCAGTTCTCGCGCGCGGTCAGCCGCGAGGGCAACGCGCGCGCGCAAGCCGTGGTCGCCGACACCCTGGTGCTGCGCGAGCGCTTCGACTGGCGGGGGCTGGGCGCCGTCCCCGCCTCGGCGCTGGCCATCTCTCCTGCCTACGCCGAATACGACGCCGAGCGGCGCTTTGGCCTGACCGACACGCGCGTGCCCGACCACAAGGCGTGCGAATGCGGCGCCATCCTGCGCGGGCAAAAGACGCCGGAACAATGCAAGGTGTTCGCCATCGCGTGCACGCCGGACACGCCGCTTGGCGCGTGCATGGTCTCCAGCGAAGGCGCGTGCGCCGCCCATTACCACTACGGACGCTTCACCCGGAACCCGACATGAAAAAAACCGCCCGCAGGCGGCTGGACCTCTCCGGCCGCGTCGACCTCACCCACGGCAGCGGCGGCCGCGCGATGGCCGAGCTGATCGGCCAGCTATTCGCCGCCGCCTTCGACAACCCCTACCTTGCGCAGGGCAACGACCAGGCCATCGTGCCGCCTATCGGCGGCCGCCTCGCCATCGCGACCGACAGCCACGTGATCTCGCCGCTGTTCTTCCCCGGCAGCGACATCGGCAGCCTCGCCGTGCACGGCACGGTCAACGACCTGGCCATGGGCGGCGCCCGACCGCTCTACCTGTCTGCCGGCTTCATCCTCGAAGAAGGGCTGCTGCTCACCGACCTGCAGCGCATCGTCGAATCGATGGCGGCGGCGGCGCGCGAGGCCGGGGTCGCCATCGTCACCGGCGACACTAAGGTGGTCGAGCGCGGCAAGGGCGACGGCGTGTTCATCTCGACCACCGGCGTCGGCGTCGTCCCCGACGGGGTCAACCTCAGCGGCGCCAACGCGCGCGCGGGCGACGCCATCCTGGTGTCCGGCACGCTGGGCGAGCATGGCATGGCGGTGATGTCGCAGCGCATGTCGCTGGGCTTTGCCTCCGACATCCGTTCGGACAGCGCGTCGCTCCATACCCTTGCCGACGCGCTGCTCACCGCCTGCCCGTCGCTTCGCTTGATGCGCGACCCGACCCGCGGCGGGCTGGCGACCACGCTTAACGAGATCGCCGCGCAGTCGGGCGTTGGCATGCTACTGGACGAGACCGCGCTGCCGGTGAGCGCGCCGGTGCGCGCCGCATGCGAGCTTCTGGGGCTGGACCCGCTCTACGTCGCCAACGAGGGCAAGCTGGTTGCCATTTGCGCGCCCGGCGACGCCGAGGCTGCGCTCGCGGCGCTGCGCGCCCACCCGCTGGGGCACAACGCCGCCATCGTAGGCCAAGTGGTCGAGGACGCGCAGCACTTCGTGCGGGTGGCGACCGCCTTCGGCGGCGAGCGGCTGCTGGACTGGCTGTCTGGCGAAATGCTGCCGCGCATCTGCTGACCTGGAAAGCAAATGGGCATAAAATTGCCCAATACATAGGACATAAGAGTGACGCGCCGCGATCGCGGCGCCCGCCGGAGAAGACATGCCGCCGCAACCCGCCGTACTGCTGGTCGACGACGAACCACGCTCGCTCGAAGCGCTGGTGCGTACCCTGGAAGACGATTTCACCCTGTTTACCGCGCACAGCGCGCTCGAGGCGCTCGACATCCTCGCCGCCGAATCGGTACAGGCTATCGTCGCCGACCAGCGCATGCCGGACATGAGCGGCGTGGACATGTTGAAGCTGGTGCGCGAGCGTCACCCGCAGGTGGTGCGCATCGTGCTGTCCGGCTACACCGACAACCACGACATCATCGCGGCGGTCAACGAGGCCGGCATCTACCAGTACCTGCTCAAGCCGTGGCACCCGGAAACCCTGCAGCTGACGCTCGCCGGCGCGGTCGAACTCTTTCGCCTGCAAGAAGAGAACGAGCTTCTGAACGTCGAGCTGAAAAGTTCGACGCCGTGGCTCAAAGAGCGCGTCGCGCACAAGCGCGCCCAGGCCACCGAAAACAGCGCGATGGCGCGCATCGTGCGCACGGCAGGCAGCCCGATGGACGCGGCATGCCAGCTGCTGACCCGGGTTGCGCCGTTTGACATCGCCGTGCTGCTCGAGGGCGAGTCCGGCGTTGGCAAGGAACTGCTCGCGCGCGCGCTGCACTACGCGTCTACCCGCAAGGACCACCCCTTCGTCGCCGAGAACTGCGCGGCGCTGCCCGAACAGCTGCTCGAGAGCGAGCTGTTCGGGCACAAGCGCGGCGCGTTCACCGGCGCCTACCAGGACCATGTCGGCCTGTTTCAGCGCGCCGACCGCGGCACGGTGTTCCTGGACGAGATCGGCGAGACCTCGCCCGCCTTCCAGGCCAAGTTGTTGCGCGTGCTGCAAGAGGGCGAGATCCGCCCGGTGGGCAGCGCGCGCGCGGTGAAAGTCGACGTGCGCGTGGTCTCGGCCACCAACCGGCGCCTGGTCGAGCTGGTTGCCGCCGGCCGCTTCCGCGAGGATCTCTACTACCGCCTGTCCGCGTTCGCGGTCGAGGTGCCGCCCTTGCGCGAGCGCGCCGGCGATATCGTGCCGATCGCGCAAAGCCTGCTCGCGCAGCTTGCGCCCGCCTGCCACAAGCCCGCCGCCCGCCTCGCCCCCGCCACGCTCGCGCGCCTCAGCCAGTACCGCTGGCCGGGCAATGTACGCGAGCTCAAGAACGAGCTGCAGCGCCTTTTGGTGCTCAGCGACGGCGACGAGCTGGGGCCTGAGCACCTGTCGCGCCAGGTGCTGTACGGCGCGGGCGAAAACGAAAGCGCCGAGCTTGAGTTCCTCGGCGGCGTCGACGGCGACCTCAAGACCCGGCTGGAGACGCTGGAAAAGCGCATCGTGCACGAAACCATGACCCGGCTGCGCTGGAACAAGACCCGTGCGGCGAACGAGCTTGGCCTGTCGCGGGTCGGGCTGCGCAGCAAACTGACCCGCTATGGCCTCGAACAATAAGACGCTGCTGTGGCTGCACTCGGGCGGCTGCGGCGGCTGCACCATGTCGCTGCTGTGCGCCGAGGCGCCCGGCTTTTTCGACGCGCTGCAGCTTGCAGGCATCGACCTGCTCTGGCACCCGTCGCTGTCGCAAGCCAGCGGCGACGACGCGCTCGCGCTGTTTGACGCGCTCGCCAGCGGCGAACGCGCCCTCGACATCCTGTGCGTCGAAGGTAGCGTGATGACCGGCGCCGACGGCGCCTACCACCTGTTGCCGGACGGCCGCCCGTACAGCCGGCTGATCGAGGCGATCGCGCGCCGGGCGCAGACGGTGATCGCCGTCGGCACCTGCGCCGCGTACGGCGGCATCAGCGCCGCCGGCGACAACCTGGGCGGCGCGACCGGCCTCGCCTTCGACAGCTCCCTGCCCGGCGGCCTGCTTGGCGCCGACTTTGCCGCCCGCGCCGGCTTGCCGGTGGTCAATATCGCCGGCTGCCCGACCCACCCGGACTGGGTACTGGAAACGCTCGCGCTTGTCGCGCGCGGCGAACTGGCCGCCACCGACCTCGACCGGCTGGGGCGGCCGCGCTTTTACGCCGACCGCCTGGTCCACCACGGCTGCGCGCGCAACGAATACTACGAATTCAAGGCCAGCGCCGAGGCGCCGGGCCAGGCCGGCTGCCTGATGGAGTACGCCGGCTGCAAGGGCACGCAGGCGCACGCCGACTGCAATACCCGGCCGTGGAACGGCGCCGGCTCCTGCATCGACGGCGGGCACGCGTGCGTCAACTGCACCTCGCCGCACTTCGCCGACCCCGGCCACCCCTTCCAGAGCACGCCCAAGATCGCCGGCTTCCCGGTCGGGCTGCCCACCGACATGCCCAAGGCGTGGTTCGTCGCGCTCGCCACGCTGTCCAAGTCGGCGACCCCGGCGCGGGTGCGCGCCAACGCGACCGCCGACCGCGAGCGCGTCGCGCCTTCGATCAGCGGGCGGGTCAAGCCATGAGCCGGCGCGTGATCGGCCCGATCAACCGCGTCGAGGGCGACCTCGCGCTGACGCTGACGCTGGAAAACGGCCGCGTCGCGCACGCCGAAGTGTCCTCGCCGCTGTTTCGCGGCTTCGAGCGCATCCTCGCCGGGCGCCATGCGCAGGACGCGCTGGCCATCGTGCCGCGCATCTGCGGCATCTGCTCGGTGTCGCAGGCGATGGCCGCCGTCAACGCGCTCGAAGTGCTGTACGGGGTGAGCGCGCCGCCCAACGGGCAGAAAGTGCGCAACCTGGTGCACGCCATCGAGAACCTGTGCGACCACCTGACGCACTTCACGCTGTTTTTCATGCCCGACTTCGCGCACGACGCGTACCGTGCGCGGCGCTGGCACGCGCGCGCCGCCAGCGCGTTCACCGCGCAGCGCGGCAGCGCGCACGCGCCGATGCTCGAAGCGCGCGCGACGCTGATGCGCGTGGTGGGCCTCGTCGCCGGGCACTGGCCGCACACCATGAGCCTGCAAGCAGGCGGCGTCACCCGCACGGTCAGCGCCACCGAGCGCGTGCGCCTGGCGCGCTACCTTGCGCTCGCGCGCCGCTACCTGGAAACCACGCTGTTCGGCTGCCCGCTCGAAGCGATCAGCGCGCTGTCGACCCCCGCCGGGCTCGCCGCGTACCGCGACGCGCACCCGCACGCGCAGTTTGCGCTATTCCTGGAAGTCGCCGACGACCTTGACCTTTACGCGCTCGGCCGCTGCGACGCGCCCTTGATCGCCGCCTGCGCCTACCCGTCGGACGACGGTCCGCTCAGTGATGCGCTGTGCTGGCAGGACGGCAAGCCGACGCCGCTGGATACGGCCACGATCAGCGAAGACGTCGCGCACAGCCGCTACGCGGGCGAGGCCGCGCACCCGTTTGCCGCCGACACGCTGCCCTTGCCGGCCAAGGCCGGCGCGTACAGCTGGAACCGCGCGCCCCGCCTCGCAGGTGCGCCGGCACAGACCGGCGCGCTGGCCCGTGCGCTCGCGCGCGGCGACGCGCTTTCCCACGCGCTGATGCGCGCAGGCGGCAGCAACGTCGCCAGCCGCACCATCGCGCGCGTGCGCGAAATCGCGCTATTGCTGCCGGCAATGGAAACCTGGCTCGCGTCGCTGGCGCTGGCCGAACCGTTCGCCGTGCCCTGCCCGCCCATCCCGCTGCACGAGCGCGCCGAAGGGCTGACCGAGGCCGCGCGCGGCATGCTCGGCCACTGGGTGACGCTGGAAGGCGAAAGAATCGCGCGCTACCAGATCATCGCGCCGACCGGCTGGAATTTCTCGCCGCGCGACGCCGCCGGCGTGTGCGGCCCGCTGGAAGCCGCGCTGGCCGGCACCGAAGCGCCCGATGCGCAGGCGCTGACCATCCAACATATCGTACGCAGCTTCGATCCATGTCAGGTCTGCACCACCCATTGATCGAACCGGATGCCGCCACGATCGCCGAGCAGGCGTGGATCGAGGTCGTGCAGCGCATGGACGAGGTCTACAGCGAGCTGGTGGCCTCGCAGCTGACGCTGGAAGCCAAGCATCGCGAGCTTGAAGAGAACCACCGCTTCGTGCACGGCGTGCTCTCGGCGATGAGCGACGTGCTCCTGGTATGCGACACCCAGGGCGTGGTGCGCCAGGTCAACGCGGCACTGACGATGCTCACCGGGCGCGACGAAGCGGGCACCGTCGGCCGCGCACTGGCCGACCTGGCGCCGGACGGGCCGCAGCGCGCCCAGGTACGCGCGCTGCTGGGCGCCGGCAACGCCGGCATCCAGGAGCTGGAGCTGCCGCTCGCGCGCGAGGGCGGCGGCGAAGTGCCGGTCACCTGGAACGTCAACGCCCTGTCGGACGCCGACGGTCGCTACTCGGGTTTTGTCGCCATTGGCCGTCCGGTGGGCGAACTCAAGCGCGCGTACGCCGAGCTGCAAACCGCGCACGAGGCACTGAAGGCAGCTCAATCGCAGCTGGTGCAGGCCGAGAAGCTCGCCTCGCTCGGCCGGCTGGTCGCCGGCGTCGCCCACGAACTGAACAACCCGATCAGCTTCGTGCTGGGCAACGCGCACGCGATGGCGCGCTACGCGGCCAAGCTCGAGCGTTACCTCGGCGCCGTCCATGCGGGTGCACAGCGCGAGGATGTCAGCGCCTTGCGCGCGGCGCTCAAGATCGACCGCCTGCTCGCCGACCTGCCGTCGCTGACCGCCGGGCTGATGGAGGGCGCCGAGCGCAGCGGCGCGATCGTCGACGCGCTCAAGCGCTTCTCGGCGATCGAGGACAACGTCGGCCAGCAAGTTGACCTGTCCCAGACCCTGCGCCGCGCCTTGCACTGGGTCAGCCGCGCCAGCCGCATCAGCGTCGGCGTCGAGACCCGGCTGCCCGATGCGCCGGTGTGGGTCAGCGGCTCGGCCAACCAGCTGCAACAGGTGCTGGTCAACCTGCTGCAAAACGCCTACGACGCGCTGGAAGACCAGCCCGACCCGCAACTGACGATCAGCCTCGACACCAGCGATCAGCACGTCACGCTGTGCGTCGCCGACAACGGCACCGGCATCGCCGAGGCGACGCTGCCGCACATCTTCGACCCCTTTTTCACCACCAAGCCGGTCGGCAAGGGTACCGGGCTTGGCCTGTCGATCAGCTACGGCATCGTCGAGCGGCACCGGGGTACGCTGTGCGCGCATAACCTCGCCACCGGCGGCGCCTGCTTCACGCTGACGCTGCCGCACGCCGGTTAAGCCGCTGCCAGCACACTCCGGAAACTGCAAAAGGACTTGCCGGCTACCAGACACCGGCGCTCGTAAACCCATGATTTGTCGCACGCGCCGACCCGGCATGTATTTTGCATGGCACGACGGATAACCCATCAAGAGGATGACCCGATGAAAGCTTCCCGTATCACCCTGCTCTTCGCAGCCGTCGCCACCCCCGCCTTCGCGCACACCGGCGTCGGCCATGAATTCACCCTGTTCGCCGGCCTTGGCCACCCGCTGTTCGGCCTCGACCACCTGCTGGCGATGGTCGGCGTCGGCGTGTGGGCGGCCCTGCAAGGCGGGCACGCCCGGGCCCTGGTCCCGGCGGCCTTCGTGCTGAGCATGGCGCTGGGGAGCGTGCTGGGCTTCGCCGGCGTGCACCTGCCGGCGGTCGAATCCGGCATCGCGCTGTCGGTGATGGTGTTCGGCCTGCTGATCGCGACGCTCGCCCGCCTGCCGCTGTCCGCCGGCGTCGCGCTGACCGCGCTGTTCGCGCTGGTGCACGGCCACGCACACGGCGCCGAGGCGCCGGCAGCCGGCGCGTTCTGGCTGTACGGCGTCGGTTTCGTGACCGCGACCGCACTGCTGCACGGCGCAGGCTACCTCGCCTCCAGCCGCCTGCAGCTAAACGGTGCCGAGCGCCTGCTGCGCGTCGCCGGCAGCGCGATGGCCGGCGTGGGCGCCCTGCTGCTCACGCAGACCCTGTAGAGCGTGTTCACGGTCTCGCGAGCGAAGGCGAGACAAGGCAAAAACGGCTGAGAAAGCGGAATGTACAAGGGGTACATGAGCATTTCGAAGCCGTTTTTAACGCCGTATCGCTGATGCGCAGCAGACCTTGAACAGGCTCTAAACCTCGCAAGGCAAACAAAAGCCGCCGGTGTTGCCGGCGGCTTTTTCACGTCCCAAGCGGGCTCAAGCGAGCCCGTGCACCTCGCCGCCGGCCACGTCGATGTTGAACGCCTGCGGCTGCCTGGGCAGGCCCGGCATCCTGAGCACGCTACCCGCCATCGCGACGACAAAGCCGGCGCCGGCGTTCGCGTAGAGCCGCTCGATCGGCAGCACGAAGCCTTCGGGCGCGCCGCGCAGCTTCGCGTCGTGGCTGAACGAGAACGGCGTCTTGGCGACGCACACCGGCAGCTGCTCGCAGCCGAAGGCCTTGAGTTGCGTGAGGTCGGTGCGTGCGCGCGCCGACAGCTTCACCCCGGCGCCGCCGTACACCCGGCGGCAGAGCGCGTCCAGCTTCTCCTCCAGCGGCGCGTCCAGCGGGTAGCTGTAAGCCGGCGCCACAGGCGTGTCGGACGCCGCGTCCACCACCGCCTGCGCCAGTTCCAGTGCGCCCTCGCCACCTTTGGCGTAACCGTCGCACACCGCGAAGCGCGCACCCTTTGCTCTTGCGTAGTCGCGCACCACCGCGATCTCGTCGTCGGCGTCGCCCGCGAAGCGGTTGAGCGCGACCACCACCTGCTGGCCGAACGCGAAGAGGTTGTCCAGGTGGCGGCCGAGGTTGGCGAGGCCCTGCCTGAGCGCGTCGGCGTTGCCGTAAGCCGCGTCGGAGAGCTCGACGCCGCCGTGCCAGCGCAAGGCCTTGAGCGAGGTCACCAGCACGCAGGCGGCCGGCGCGAGACCCGCCTGCCGGCATTTGATATTGAAGAATTTCTCGGCGCCCAGGTCCGAACCGAAGCCCGCCTCGGTCACCGCCCAGTCGGCACACGCCAGCGCGGCGCGGGTTGCCACGAGCGAGTTGCAGCCGTGCGCGATATTGGCGAACGGGCCGCCGTGCACGAAGGCGGGGGTGCCCTCCAAGGTCTGCACGAGGTTGGGTTTTTGCGCGTCGACGAGCAGCGCCATCAGCGCGCCGGTGGCGCCAAGCTCGCCTCCCGTGTAAGGGCTGCCGTCGGCGCGCACACCCAGCAGCAGGCGGTCCAGCCGCGCGCGCAGGTCGGCCTCGCCGTCAGAGAGACACAGCGCGGCCATGATCTCGGACGCGGCGGTGATGTCGAAGCCCGTCTCGGCCGGCACGCCGTTGGCCGGCCCGCCCAGGCCGCTGACCATCAGGCGCAGCGCGCGGTCGTTCACGTCGAGCACGCGCCGCCACAGCACTTCCTTCAACGACACCGCGCCGTGGTGGCGCGCGTTGTCGATCAGCGCGGCGAGCAGGTTGTTCGCGCTGGTGATCGCGTGGAAGTCGCCGGTGAAATGCAGGTTGATCGAGGTAGACGGCACCACCTGCGCGTAACCGCCGCCGGTCGCGCCGCCCTTCATGCCGAAACAGGGGCCGAGCGAGGGCTCGCGCAGCGCGAGTGCCGCGGACTGGCCAAGCCTGGCAAGGCCGTCGGCCAGCGCTACCGACACCGTGGTCTTGCCGCTGCCTGCGGGGGTACCGCTGGTCGCGGTCACCAGCACCAGGCGGCCGCGCGCCTGCCGCGCGGCGGACAGGCCGACCTTGGCCTTGTCGCGGCCGTAGGGCTCGAACTCGTCGGGGGTGAGCCCGAGCGAGCCTGCCAGAGCGTCAATCGGGCGCGGGCGCGCGAGGCGGGCGATTTCGGTATCGGACAGCATGCTTATCCTTGCAAGACGGAAAGTCCGGCAAGATATCAGCAAGCAAGCACTTCTTTTTTGCGCCAGATCACACAAGCGCACGCAAAAAAAAAGGGGCGACGTCGCCGTCGCCCGAGTCCCATCCATACCAAATCAGAAGGATTTCGCCTTCCGGATTTCAATATAGCCGATGACAATTACATTTGCATTAAATTCGACAAATCCAGCACAACTTTTCCGAGGTTGTTGTTTTCTTCCACATGGCGGTGCGCGTCGGCGACCGCCGCCAGCGCGAACACCGCGTCCAGCGTGACCCTCGCCTCGCCAGCGGCCAGCGCCGGCAGCACGCGGCCTTCCAGCGCGGCGGCGAGGCGCGCCTTCACCTCGAGCGGCTGGCTGCGCAGCGTCGAGCCCATCACCCGCAAGCGCTTGACCAGCAACAGGCCGAGATTCAGCTCGGCGTTGCGCCCGCCCATCACGCCGATCAGCACCAGGCGCCCGTCGGTGTTGAGCGAGGCGAGGTTCTCGCGGAAATAGCTGGCGCCGACCGGGTCGAGGATCACGTCGACGCCGCCGGCCGCCTTGAGCCTGTCAGAGAACGCGCCGTCACGGCGCGCGTTGAACACCGTCTGCGCACCGAGCGCCCGGCAAAACTCGAGCTTCTCATCGCTGCTCGAACTGGCGAGCACGTCTGCCCCCAGCATGCGCGCCAACTGGATGGACGCCGCGCCGACACCGCTGGCGCCAGCGTGTACCAGAAAGCGCTCGCCGGCCGCAAGCGATGCGACCTCGACCAGGTTCAGCCACGCGGTCATCCACACTTCGGGCAGACTCGCCGCCTCGGCCCAGGCAAGCCCCGCCGGCTTGGCGATCGCCAGCGCCTCGTCCAGCAGCACGTATTCGGCGTAGCCGCCGCCGCCGACCAGGCCGAACACCGCGTCGCCCTTCGCGAAGCGCGACGCGCCCTCGCCCACGGCTTCGACCACGCCGGACACCTCCAGCCCGAGCACGCCGGAGACGCCCGGCGGCGGCGGGTAATGCCCCTCGCGCTGCACAATATCGGCGCGGTTGACCCCCGCCGCCATCACCCGCACCAGCAACTGGCCGGGTGCGGGCTCGGGGCGCGGCAGCTCGCCCAGATAAAGGGTATCGGCCCCACCGGGCCCGCTTTGCAGCACCGCACGCATCAACATCACCGCCTCCTCGCACCACAGCATTCCAAGCGGTTACAATAGCACGCGATGACCGATTCCTGCTTCCATTGCGGCCTGCCCGTCCCGTCGGGCGCCGCCCACCCGATCCGCTACCGCGAACGCACCGAACCGGCCTGCTGCGCCGGCTGCCAGGCCGTCGCGCAGACCATCATCGACGCGGGACTCGACGACTACTACCAGCACCGAGACGGCAGCAGCAACCGCGCCGAGGCGCTGCCGACCGAACTGCTCGAGCAGATCCGCCTGTACGACAACGAGACCCTGCAGCAAAGCTTCGTGCGCAGCGAAGACGGCGACGTGCGCGAGGCGTCGCTGATCCTGGAGGGCATCACCTGCGCCGCCTGCGTGTGGCTGAACGAGCACCACCTGCAAAGGCAGGACGGCGTGCTCGCGGTCGACATCAACTACACTTCGCACCGCGCGCGCGTGCGCTGGGACAACCGCAGGATCCGCCTGTCGCAGATCCTCGAAGCGATCGCGGCGATCGGCTACCGCGCGCACCCTTACGACGCCGCACGCCAGGAAGCGCTGCAACAGAAGGAACGCAAGCGCTCGATCAACCGGCTGTGGGTCGCCGGCCTGTCGATGATGCAGGTGATGATGTACGCGGTGCCGGTGTACATGGCGCCGGACGGCGAGATCGAACCCAACTTCCTGTGGATGCTGCACTGGGCGAGCCTGATCCTCACCCTGCCGGTGATGGTCTACTCGGCTGTGCCGTTCTACCAGGCATGCTGGCGCGACCTGAAGGCGCGCCGGGTCGGCATGGACACGCCGGTGACGATCGGCATCCTGGTCACCTTCTTCGCCAGCCTGTACGCGCTCGTCAACCATATCGACCACGGCATCTACTTCGATTCGGTGTCGATGTTCGTCTTCCTGCTGCTGGGCGGGCGCTACCTGGAGGGCGTCGCCCGCCGCCGCGCGGGCTCGGCCGCCGAGAGCCTGGTCAAGCTGATCCCGGCGTTCGCGCACAAGGTGGCGCGCTGGCCCGAGTCGCGCACAAGCGAAGAGGCGCCGGCTGCCCTGCTTACCACTGGCGACGTGATCCTGGTGCGCCCGGGCGAGACGGTACCCGCCGACGCCGAGGTGCTCGAAGGCAGCGGCAGCGCGAGCGAGGCGCTGCTTACCGGCGAGAGCGTACCGGTGCCCAAGCAGCCCGGCGACACGCTGATCGCCGGCAGCGTGAACATCGACAGCCCGCTCTACGCGCGCGTCACCGGCACCGGCGAGCACACCCGGCTCGCCGCCATCGTGCGCCTGCTCGATTTGGCGCTCGCCGAGAAGCCGCGCATGGCGCGCGTCGCCGACCGCGTCGCCGGCTATTTCGTGCTCGCGCTTTTGCTCGCCGCCGCCGCCACCTTCGCCTGGTGGTTCCCGCAGGACCCGGAACACGCGCTGTGGGTGACCGTCGCCGTGCTGGTGATCTCCTGCCCGTGCGCACTGTCGCTGGCGACCCCGGCCGCGCTGACCGCCGCCACCGGCGAGCTCGCGCTGGACGGCCTGCTGGTCACCCGCGGCCACACGCTCGAAGCGCTCGCCGGCGCGACCGACGTGGTGTTCGACAAGACCGGCACGCTGACCCACGGCCGCATGCGCCTGGTCCGCACCGACTGCGCGGGGGAACTCGCCCCCGGGCAGGCGCTCCTGCTGGCCGCCGCGCTCGAATCCGGCAGCGAACACCCGATCGCGCGGGCGCTGACCGACGTGGCCAGCCCGGGCCTGCTGACCGCGCACCGCCTCGCCAACCACCCGGGCGAGGGCGTGGCTGGCGAAATCGACGGGCAGCGCTACCGGCTGGGCAAGGCGGCGTTCGCCGCCGCTGGACGCGCGTTGCCCGCCCTGCCAAGCGCGCCCGAGGGCGCGACCGAGATCTGGCTCGCCACCGATGATGCGGTGCTCGCCCGCTTCGCCATCGGCGACAGCGTGCGCGAAGACGCGGCCGAAGCAATCGCCGCCTTGCAAGCGCAAGGCCTGACCGTACACCTGCTGTCGGGTGACGGCGAGGCGGCGGTCAGGCAGCTCGCCGCCGAGCTTGGCATCAGCCGCCTCAAGGCCGGCGCGAGCCCGGAGGACAAGCTTGCCTACGTCGGCGCCTTGCAGCAGGCCGGCAGCCGCGTGCTGATGGTCGGCGACGGCATCAACGACGCGCCGGTGCTCTCCCGCGCCGACGTCTCGGTCGCGATGGGCGGCGGCACCGACGTCGCCGCCGAGAGCGGCGACATGCTCCTGATCGGCAACCGCCTCGCGAGCCTGCCTGCAGCCGTAACGATGGCCAGGCGCACCCGCCGGGTGATCCGCCAGAATCTCGCGTGGGCGGCACTCTATAATCTGGTCGCGCTGCCGCTGGCGATGGCCGGTTTCGTCACCCCGTGGATCGCCAGCCTGGGCATGGCGGCCAGTTCGCTGATCGTCGTCGGCAACGCGGTCCGCCTCACCCGCAGAAAGCACTAGAATGGAAAGCCTGTACCTGCTGATTCCGCTGAGTCTCGTCCTCGCCTTCCTGATCGGCGGCCTGTTCTGGTGGGCGACCCGCTCGGGCCAGTTCGACGACCTCGAAGGGCCGGCACACCGCATGATGATGGACGACGACAGTCCGCAACAAACCGACAAAAACAAAACCAAAAACATAAATAATTAAGCATGTGTAGCACTTTGGTCTAAAAGAAGGGGAGGCGTGCGCATCGACGCCACAAGGGTCCGGCTCTTCGTGTAGAATCCGCGCACTTTTTTTCACCCCCCCTGCGGACCAGCGAACCATGCACACCCTCCAAGCCCTGATCGGCATGCTGTTCCTGATCGGCGTGGCCTACGCGGCATCCACCAACCGCAAGGCCATCAACTGGCGCATCGTCGGCGCCGGCCTGCTGATCCAGAGCGCCCTGTTTGTCCTGATCACCTACGTCCCCGCGGTCAACGGCGTGTTCAGCGCCGTCGGTACCGGCTTCGCCAGGCTATTGTCGTTCGCCGGCGAAGGCGCCGGTTTCGTGTTCGGCGACCTGGCCAACCCGGCCAAGTTCGGCTTCATCTTCGCCTTCGTCGTGCTGCCGGTGATCGTGTTCTTCTCGGCACTGACCGCCCTGCTCTACCACCTGGGCATCCTGCAGCGCGTGGTCGCCGGCATGGCGTGGTTCATGAAGCGCACCATGAAGCTGTCCGGCCCGGAAAGCCTGACCGTCGCCGGCAACATCTTCCTCGGCCAGACCGAGGCACCGCTGTTGATCCGTCCTTATATCCGCCACATGACCAAGTCCGAACTCGCCTGCGTGATGGTCGCCGGCATGTCGACGCTGGCCGGCGGCGTGCTCGCCGCCTACGTGAGCTTCCTGGGCGGCGCCGACACCGCCGAGCAGGCCAAGTTCGCGACCATGTTGCTGACCGCTTCGTTCATGAACGCGCCGGCGGCGGTGGTGTTCGCCAAGATCATGTTCCCAGAGGACGACGCCGAGCACGAATCCGGCCAGGACGCGCACGAGGCGGACGAGCCGGAAGGCAGCACCTTCATCAGCGCGATTGTCGGCGGCGCGTTCGACGGCGCCAAGATGGCGACCGCGATCGCGACCATCCTGATCGCCATCGTCTCGCTGATCGCGATGATCAACTTCGTGCTCAAAGACGGCCTGGGCGACGCCATCGGCGTGAACGCGCTGATCGCCAGCACCACCGGCGGCGTGTTCGACGGCCTGACCCTGCAGTATCTGTTCGGCCAGGTATTCCGCGTGTTCGCGTTCATGATGGGGGTGAGCTGGGCGGAGAGCCTGCAGGTGGGTTCGCTGATCGGCCAGAAGATCGTGCTCAACGAGTTCATCGCCTACCTCGACCTTGCCAAACTGAAGGAAGCCGGCGCGCTGTCGCCGCAGGCGATCCTGATCTCGACCTTCGCGCTGTCCAGCTTCTCGAACTTCGGCTCGGTCGGCATCTCGGTCGCCGGCATCGGCGCGCTGGCGCCGAACAAGCAGAAGACGCTGGCGCAGATCGGCATGCGCGCGCTGCTGGCCGCCGTGATGGCGGGCTTCATGACCGCGACCATCGCCGGCCTGTGGCTGTCCGTGCTGTAAGCCTTCTCGGCTGACAACACGAGGGGGAAGCGGCTACCATGCCGCTTCCCTCTTTTTTCGACCGGACCCGCCGTGCAGGCTTCGTTCAGCTTCTTCTCCACCAGCCGCTTCCTGCCGCTCTTCTCGACGCAATTTCTCGGTGCGTTCAACGACAACCTGCTCAAGACCGCGATCGTGGTGATGATCAGCTACCAGGGCTTGTCGATGGCGGGGCTGGGGCCTGCCATGCTCGTCAACGTGTGCGCGGGCGTGTTCATCCTGCCCTACTTCCTGTTCTCGGCCAGCGCCGGCAAGCTCTCCGAAAAGATCGACAAGGCGGTGCTCGCCCGCGCGATCAAGCTCGCCGAGATCCTGATCATGGCACTGGCCGCCGTCGGCTTCTGGCGCGCGTCCGCGCCGCTACTGATCGGCGCCCTCTTCCTGATGGGCGTGCACTCGACCTTCTTCGGCCCGCTCAAGTACTCGGTGCTGCCGCAGTACCTGAAGGCGCGCGAGCTGGTCGGCGGCAACGGGCTGATCGAGATGGGCACCTTTCTCGCGATCCTGCTCGGGCAGATCGGCGGCAGCGTACTGATCCAGCACGGCCACCTGGCGATCACCCTGCTGCTCTGCGCCGTCGCGCTCGCCGGCTACGCGGCCAGCCGCGCGATGCCGCCTGCGCCGCCCTCCAGTCCCGACATCAGGCTCTCGTTCAATATCGCCGACGACACCGCGACGCTGGTTTCCCGCGCGTGGCGGATGCGCGACGTGCGCGCGGCCATCCTCGGCATCTCGTGGTTCTGGCTGATGGGCTCGGTGTACACCACCCAGTTGCCGACCTTCACCCGCCTGAATCTCGGCGGCGACGCCGACGTCTACACGCTGATGCTCGCGCTATTTTCGCTGGGCATAGGCTTGGGCTCCGTCGTGTGCGCCAAGCTCTCGCAGGGCAAGCTGCAACTGGGGCTGGTGCTTTTGGGCAGCGCCGGCATGAGTGTGTTCGGCCTCGATTTGGCCCTTGCCGCGTACACCCCGCACCAGGGCCCGCTGCTTTCGCTTGGCGAGTATCTGGTGCAGCCGGGGCATCTGCGCGAAATGGCCGCGCTGACCCTGCTCGGTTTCTTCGGCGGCTTCTTCACCGTGCCGCTTTACACCTGGCTGCAGACGGCGAGCCCGGACGACTTCCGCTCGCAGGCGATCGCCGTCAACAACATCGTCAACGGCCTCTATATGGTGCTCGCCGCCGCCTTGAGCGTCGCCGTGCTCGCGCTGACCGACAACATCGCGCTCCTGCTCGCCGGCGCAGCCGTGCTCAACCTGCTCGCCTGCGCGCACCTTGTCGCGTGCGCGCCGCGCATCTGGCAAGAACGCGGCGCGTGGCTTTCGGCGCTCAAACGCGCGCCGCGCTAGCGCCATTTGCGCCAGATCATAACAAGAACAAAGCACTTGCTTTATTTTTGCCGAGCGCCGGCCTTTGCCGGCGTCATGCCTGCCGCCCCGCACCTTGCGTGCGACCAGAGCCGACAAAGGCCACCGGGCGGCCTCTACATCGGTCGAAATAAAGGAAAGATCCCCATGATCTGGTTTCTCATCGCCTGTGGCCTGCTGATCGGCGGCTACTTCATTTACGGCGCCTTCGTCGAACGCGTGTTCGGCCCCAAACCCGCGCGGGCCACCCCCGCCGCCAGCCACGCAGACGGCGTCGACTACGTCGAAATGCCGACCGCCAAGGTCTGGCTGATCCAGCTTTTGAACATCGCCGGCATCGGCCCGATCTTCGGCCCCATCCTCGGCGCGCTGTACGGCCCGGTCGCCATGCTGTGGATCGTGTTCGGCTGCATCTTCGCCGGCGCCGTGCATGACTACTTCTCCGGGATGCTCAGCGTGCGCGCCGGCGGCGCGTCGGTGCCGGCAGTGGTCGGCCAGCACCTGGGAGGCGTGGTGCGCCAGTTCATGAACGCGTTCGCGCTCTTGCTGCTGATGCTGGTCGGCGTGGTGTTCGTGCTGAGCCCGGCCGGCCTGCTGGCCAACCTGACCGGCACCGAGGTCGCGATCTGGACCGCGGTGATCTTCGCCTACTACATCCTCGCCACCGTGGTGCCGGTCGACAAGATCATCGGCCGCGTCTATCCCTTCTTCGGCGCGCTGCTGCTGTTCATGTCGGTCAGCCTGATCGTCGGCCTCGCGCTGTCCGACCACAGTTTCTACTCGGCCGGCCTCGACTTCGGCACCAACATGCACCCGGGCGAGCTGCCCCTGTGGCCGCTGCTCTTCATCACCATCGCCTGCGGCGCGCTGTCGGGCTTCCACGCGACGCAGTCGCCGCTGATGGCCCGCTGCATGGCCAACGAGAAGCACGGCCGCTTCGTGTTCTACGGCGCGATGATCGGCGAGGGCGTGATCGCGCTGATCTGGTGCACGCTCGGCCTGTCGTTCTACGACAGCCCGGCGGCGATGCAGGCAAGCATGGCCGCCGGCGGCCCGGCCAAGGTCGTGCACGAGGTGTCGACCTCGCTGCTGGGCATGACCGGTGGCGTGCTCGCCGTGCTCGGCGTGATCGTGCTGCCGATCACCTCGGGCGACACCGCGTTCCGCTCGGCGCGCCTGATCGTCGCCGAACTCATCAAACTGCCGCAAAAGGCGATCGGCAAGCGCATGCTCATCGCGGTGCCGATGTTCGCCGTCGGCCTCGCGCTCAGCTACGTCGACTTCAACGTGATCTGGCGCTACTTCGGCTGGGCCAACCAGGCGACCGCCAGCATCATGCTGTGGACCGCCGCTGCCTACCTGATGCGCCACGGCAAGTTCCACTGGATCTGCACCGTACCTGCCCTGTTCATGAGCGCGGTGTGCATCACTTATCTTGCCAACGCGAAGATCGGCTTCGGCCTTGACCTGACCACCTCGACGGTGATCGGCGTCGCCGGCGCCATCGCGCTTGCCGTGCTGTTCTTCGTCAAGGTGCGCCGCTGCGACGCGGCGATCGCCGCCGAACAGCAGGCATGAACGACCTTAACGGGCGGCATGGCGCCGCCCGTTAATGACATCAGGATGGACAGAACCCCGATTCAGCCTTAAATTGGCCATTATTCCCCCTGTCCGACAATGGCCAATGCAGCCCCAGCCTCCTTCCCCCTACCCGCTCGCCTTTGCACTGAACCCCTGCGCGCAACTGATCGTCGACGCAGCGGGCCTCATCGTCGCGGCTAACCAAGCGGCCTGCCGCCTGCTGGGCGCCGGGGAAGAGGCGCTCTGCGGCATGTCCTGCGCGCCCTTGCCGGCCAACGCCAGCGAGCGCGCACTGGACGGCGGATGGCGCCTGATCATGCTCAGGCCCGAGTGCGCACAGACGTCTGCCGGGCTGCCCATGCACGTGGGCAAGGCGGTGCTCGAACTGCTCGCGCACGGCGCGCCGCTCACCCAAGTACTCACCGACCTCGCCTTGGGCATCGAACGCGCGAACCCCGCGGTGCGCGCCAGCATCCTGTTGCTCGCGCGCGACGGGCGCCACCTGCTGCTGGGCGCCGCGCCCAGCCTGCCCGCCTTCTACAACGAGGCCGTGCACGGCCTCGCAATCGGCGACGGCGTCGGCGCCTGCGGCACCGCCGCCGCGCGCGGCGAGCGCGTCATCGTCGAGGACATCGCCACCCACCCCTACTGGGCCGCCTATACCGCGCTTGCGCGCGCCGCCGACCTCGCCGCGTGCTGGTCGGAACCCGTCGTCAGCCCGGAGGGCAAGGTGCTCGGCACCTTCGCGCTCTACCACGCACGCCCGGCCTCGCCCAGCGACGCCGACATCGCGACGATCACCGAGGCCGCCCACCTCGCCTCGGTCGCCATCGAGCGCAGCCGCATCCTCGAGGCGATGCAGCTGTCCGACCTGATCCTGCGTTCCAGCAGCGAGGCGATGCTGGTGATGGACGACACGCGGCGCATCCAGACGGTCAACCCCGCGTTCACCGCGCTGACCGGCTACCCGGAATGCGAGGCGGTCGGCCTGGACGCGCGCGTGCTGCGCGGCCCGTCCAACCGGCCCGAACGCATTGCCGCGGTCGACACGGAATTGAACAGCAAGGGACGCTGGCAGGGCGAATTCTGGCTGGCGACGCGGGACGGCGCCGAGTTTCCGGCGCGGCTGACGCTGGACACCGTCACGCACGGCAGCAACACCCACACCGTCGCCATCTTCTCCGACTTCTCGCAAAAAAAGGCCGCCGAGCGGGCAGTCTGGCAGCAGGCCAACCACGACAACCTGACCGGGCTGCCCAACCGCCGCCACCTGCTCGACCGCCTTGCGCGCCAGCTCTCTGCCGGCGAAGGCAGGCTGGCGGTGCTGTTCGTCGACCTCGACCACTTCAAGACGGTGAACGACAGCCAGGGGCACGGCGCGGGCGACGCACTGCTAGTCGAAGCGGGACAACGCCTGCTCGCGTGCGTGCGCGGCGGCGACATGGTCGCGCGCATCGGCGGCGACGAATTCGTCGTACTGGTGGCGGAAGCCGACACGGTGCAGGCCGGCCGCCTCGCCGAGCGCATCCTCGACGCCTTGTGCCGGCCCTTCGTGCTGGGCGGCGAGGCCTGCCATATCAGCGCCAGCGTCGGCGTCGCGCTGCACGACGCGCGTGCCGGCGTCGACGCCGAGACGCTGCTCGGACAGGCCGACCTTGCGATGTACGCGGCCAAGCAGCAGGGGCGCAACAGCGCGCATTTTTACGTGGAAACCCTGCAGCAGGCGGCGCTTGAGCGCTCGCAATTGCTGCGCGAACTACGCGACGCACTCAGGCGCCAGGCGTTCACGCTGGTCTACCAGCCCGTCGTCGAGCTCGCTACCGGCCGCATCCGCAAGGCCGAGGCGCTGCTGCGCTGGCGGAACGACGCGGGCGAGTCGGTCAGCCCCGAGCGCTTCATCCCGCTGGCCGAAGAGGCCGGGCTGATGCCCGAGATCGGCGAGTGGGTGCTGCAGCAGGCGGCAAGGCAAGCCGCGCGCTGGCGCCGGCTGGACCCCGGCTTCGTGGTCAGCGTCAATGTCTCGCCGGTGCAGTTCAGGCGCGAGCGCAGCAGCGTGCCGCTCACCGAGACCATCGCGGCGCTCTCCGGCATCGCCGTCGAGATCACCGAAGGCGTGCTGCTCGACGCCGACCCTGCCGTGCAGGCACAACTGTTGCGCCTGCGCGACGCCGGCGTCGAGGTGGCGATCGACGACTTCGGCACCGGCTACTCGTCGCTCGCCTACCTGCAGAAGTTCGACATCGACAGCCTGAAGATCGACCGCCGCTTCGTGCAACACCTACACCTGAGCGGCGTCGACCTCGCCCTGTGCGAAGCGATCATCGTGATGGCGCACAAGCTGGGCTTAAGCGTGGTCGCCGAGGGGGTGGAGTGCGAAACGCAGCGCGCGCTGCTCGCGCGTGCCGGCTGCGACTACGGCCAGGGCTTCCTGTTCTCGCCGGGCGTACCCGCCGACGCGCTGACCGCTCAGCTGGTTGCCTGCCGCGCCGCCGAGACTTCGAGCGCGCCGTAACCGAGCGCCTCGCGCCGCGAGCACAGCGGCGCGAGCGCCGCACGGTCGAGCGTCGCGAGCACCGCCTCGGGCTCGGGCTTGCCGTGCCACCAAAAGAGCCACAGCGCGTCGCGCGGCGGCCACATCCACAGCACGCGCTGGTAGCACACACCGCCCGCCTCCAGCGTTTCGGGCTCGCGCCCGACCTCGCGCCACTGCCCGTCCAGCGGGCCGCCGACCAACAGGATACGCATGCTGCCTCCTCGTGATTGTTCCGCTTTATCGTCGCACGCCCGGCGCCGGGCGCCCTTGCCCGTCGTCAACAAAAAAGCAGCCGCTACCTGGCAAGGCAGGGCAAACGCAAAACCGGTAGAATCGGACACCGCCTGACCACTGGAAACCCATGCCCCGCCCCGTCCCGTCGCTCGCCATCATCCTCGCTGCCCTCGGCACCCTCGGACCCTTCGCGATCGACACCTTCCTGCCGGCGATGCCGGCGATCGCAGGCGCCTTGTCCGTCGATGAAACGCAGACGCCGCTGATCCTCTCTGCCTATATGGCAAGCTTCGGGCTGATGATGCTGTGGCACGGCGCGATTGCCGACGCCATCGGCCGCCGCCCGGTGCTGCTCGCCGGCACCTTCTGCTACGCGCTCGCCGCGCTGGGCTGCACCTTCGCCGACAGCTTCGGTGAACTCATCGCCTTCCGCGTGCTGCAGGGGGTCAGCGGCGGGGTCGGCCTGATCGTCGGGCGCGCCATCATCCGCGACTGCTATCAGGGCATTGCCGCGCAAAAGCTAATGTCGCAGGTGACCATGCTGTTCGCGCTCTCCCCGGCGATGGCGCCGGTGATCGGCGGCTGGCTGTACTCGGCCTTCGGCTGGCGCGCGGTGTTCGCCTTCATGGCGGTGGTCGGCGCCGTGCTGTTCGTGATGTGCGTGACTGCGCTGCCCGAGACGCACCCGGTAGAAAAACGCACGCCGCTGGCCGCGCGCGCGCTCCTCGCCAACTACCGCGCCGTCGCGATCAACCCGCGCTTCCGGCTCTATACCGTCGCGGTCAGCCTGAACTTCGTCGGCTTCTTCGTCTACGTGCCGTCCGCCCCGGCCATGCTGATCGGCCAGTTGGGGCTCGGCCCCAACGACTTTTTGTGGCTGTTCGGCCCGGCGGTCGCCGGCATGATCGCCGGCGCCTGGTTGTCCGGGCGTGCCGCCGGCCGCTTTACCGCGCGGCAGGCGGTCAACGCGGGCTACGCGATGATGCTCGCGGCCGCGCTCGCCAGCGTCGTCCACGCGCTCCTGTTCCCGCCTGCGCTGCCGGCCAGCGTGCTGCTGATCGGGCTTTACACCATGGGGATGTCGCTCGCCGCGCCGTCGATCACGCTGGCCATCCTCGATTTGTTCCCCGCCCAGCGCGGCACCGCCTCCTCGATGCAGGGCTTCGTGCAGACGCTGACCGGCGCCGTCGTCGCCGGCGCGCTCGCCCCGCTGATCTGGCACAGCGTGACGCTGCTGGCCGCCGCGTCGCTCGCTTTCGCCGCGCTGGGCCTCGTGTTCGTCCGCCTCGCCCGCCGACACGCGCCGCCGACCCCGGCGTCCTGAACAACAAGCGCTGCCAGTTGCAGCGCTTGCCCCCCAGCGACCACGCGCACCAGGGCGACGCCGGCGAAGTCGTGCCCCACCCCCGCATCACGTAGCGGCTCGCAATTGTCACGCGCGCAAGGATGGCGCTGCATTGCCCCCCGCCGCGCAGGTGCGCGCGTACAACGGGCGCACATCACGGGCGCCCATGCCGTTACCGCGCGGATTGCCCCAAACGCCGGAAGGGGCCGCCGCCCGCAAGCATGAAGTGCGCTCCGGGCAAGACTGGGTCGGCGCGCGTTCCCCGGGCAGGACGCCTGACCGGGCATGTTTGCGCCGAGCCGTTCGTCACGCACAGGCCCGATACCACCGGGCTGCGTGTGCCGCGCTGCCACGGATGGTTTTCCGGGTTTGCTGCCGCACCAAGCGCAAGCACGGAATTTTCAATTGGCAAACCGATACCACAAAAACAAACAAGCGCCAGTCAGCCAAACAAATCCTTACCGCTAATTCTATTTTTGATTATGGTAATATAAAAACAAACAGACATTAAACAAAAAACGCAAAATGTTAGTGCACACCAATAGCAAAATAAAAGCGGTTATCATATCGGCAGCAGCCGGCATCTGTGTCCAGATCGTCGGCGTCACCATCATTTGGAACGTCTTCTTCAGGCACGTAGAAAATCACATCCAGAGCGAGCAAGCCAATAACCTTGAAAGATTCGAAGATTATATTGGCGGGCTGCGGTTCGCCGCCGAAAAAGCACATGTAATCTCGCTTGGCCTGCCAAAGAGAGGATGCGAGCTAGTCATTGATGAATTGAGGCTGATGCTAGCCTCCATGCCCAACGTCAATGCAATCGGGGTGTCTGACCTGAGCAGCGGTCGAATGTGCGGAACCACGGTTGGCGATGCCGCCTTGACCCGCGAAGTGCTAAAAATGCAGGATGGCATGTATGGCGCACTGCAATTCAGCGACCACAACAATGTAAAATCTTCTTATGTTTATTACCGGAAAATGCTGGGCGACTACATGGCCTGGGCCCTGCTGCCGGCAAGCAAATTCTCCCCGAAAAACGGCAGGCATGGAAATGTAAAGGTGCTGTTAGGCGGACAAAACCTGCAGACCGACAGAAAGCAAAACCAGGACAGCGCCAATCAAAAACATTACAGCTACAGCCACGAAGTATCGTCAGCTAAATACCCGATAAAAATATTGAATCAATTCACCGACGCGGAAATGAAGTATTGGTTTTTTGACAAGTGCAAATGGTATCTACTCTCCCTGCTCGCCTTGTCCGTCTCCATCAGCGTGGCGACCTTGCTTTTCATAACAAGGTCACTCCCAATAGCCAGCCTGTTTACTGCAGGGGTAGAGAATGACGAATTCGAACCTTGCCTGCAGCCAATCGTGGATGCCAGGACTGGCAGATGGGTCGGCGCCGAGGTTTTGATTAGCTGGCCCCAGGCGCCAAGCGGGGCAAGGACGCCTGACATCTTCATCCCCATGGCAGAAAACTTTGGGCATATAGAAGATATCACCTGGCAAGCAATGAGAAAGACCGCGCACGCATTGCGCAACATGACGTGCCCCGACAATTTTTTCATATCATTCAACGCTAGCAGGGAATTGATATCCAACCCCTTATTTGCCAGGGAGTGCCGACACTTCCTTGAGTCCTTCAAGGCCAACAATAACAAACCAACATTATGCATCGAAATCACCGAACGGGACGATAGCAGCAGCGAAATACCCTACCCCGCATTGGTGGACTTTTCCCGCATGGGCGTCAAGTTTACCGTAGACAACTTCGGAGCCGGATACAGCAATATCGAATCACTGAAGACAACAAACCTGATCGACAAGATCAAGATCGGAAAAATCTTTATTGATCAAGTCGACCAGTTTAAAAACAACATTCTTTTGGACGCCATTTTTTCACTTGCCGAAGCCGTGAAGCTGAACATCATTGCAGACGGTGTAAAAACAGAGTATCAGCAAAAAAAATTACTGGAAAAGAGAATCAACATCCAGCAGGGGCCATTGTACTCACCGCCAATCCAGGCCTCTGGGTTTATCGCGGCATTGCAGAACAATCTAATTAAAACCGCAATGAACAATTAGGCACCCTCTGCTTCCAAAACTTTCAGGGCCGTTGCCGCCGATCGGGATTTAAACCATAGGAGAAGTGCTGGCTGCGCCGTCGATCACGCTGAGCATCCTAGATTTATTCCCCGCGCAACGCGGCACCGCGTCCTCGATGCAGGGCTTCGTGCAGACGCTGACCGGCGCCGTGATCGCCGGCGCCCTAGCCCCGCTGATCTGGCACAGCGTGACGCTGCTGGCCGCCGCGTCGCTCACCTTCTCAGCGCTGGGCCTCATGTTCGTCCGCCTCGCGCGCCGCCACGCGCCACCGACGCCGGCGTCTTGAAACTACCAACAAAAAACGCTGCCGATGGCAGCGTTTTTTGTTGGTAATGCAGTCGTTTGCCGGACATCAGGCGGTGGCGCGCCAGCTGCAGGCTGGCTGCTTCTTCGCCGACCCGTACAGCTTTTGGCAACGGGGCTGCAACGAGCATTTGAACGGGCTGGTACGACAACACTGACCGAAAGGAAAGACCGATTTTACGAAAGTGACGCAGACGGAGCTGGACGAGGTCGAGCGGAAGTTGAATCATCGACCGAGAAATCGGCTTGGCTGGCATTCGCCAGCCAAGGTCTTCCACGGGGGCAAGCCGGCCTGCAGCGCGTTCCACTTACTTTTTGAATCTACCAATCCGCAGACCTCTGCAGCCCCCATCTCGCGAGGGTGCCGATGATAGTGAAAGCGCAAAAAGCGCCGTACCCAATAGACGTATTGCTGCTCGGTGCGCAGGCTGTAATGCCTGACTCGCAGCGTCTCGCGCAACACATCGAGCAAGCGTGGCGCGGCAGTCCCATCTGGCTGTGTACTTTCAGGCATTGGCAAACCCAATGGCTTGTAAAACAATGAGAAATACGCATATCATACCGAGTTATACACACAGACAAACCAAATATACACCTACAAAGGTGTATATTTCACGCTAGATTGCTGATCATGAATGACCCAAGAACCGAACCACTTTTAGAATGGAACAGGCTCGCCAGAGAGAACACGGAGAATGCCATTGTTTCCTCTATGTTCGAGGCAACAGCCCAATCAAGCACTTCAGTTGAGAGCTTCTCGACTTGGCTTTTAGTTGGTACGGCAGCTGTTGCGTCATTCTTCATTACTAATGCGCAAGGAATCCTACCCTTTATAGGCAAAGAAGGGTTCTTGGTATGTGGTGCATTCCTATGTGGCTCCTGCTTTTTTGGCCTTCTCTCCAAGATTTATGCCCTCAGCTGCAAGATCGGAATTGAGGTTGGTGCATCCATTCGTAAAACCTTTCTAGAACATCTTGATAAGCATGAAGCAGAGGAAGAAAAAATTAATGAAAGTGCTGAGCATTGGGGAATCACCCTAGAAACGGGCGTCCGTATTGAGCGTATTCTTCATGAGTATTACTCTCCACAGCCAAAATATGTTGGGTGGCTAGCCTTCAGGCATTTTAAAAAGAATCAAGGCAATCCTCAGATTGGCCATTTACTTTCTATTAGAGCTCTTCACAAGCAAGGGTTATTCACAAGCTTACAGGCACTTTCAGTTCTTGGCTTTCTAATTGCTGGGTTCGTGTATGTAGCCGCAATCTAACAAGTCAATGCAGCCGACCCCGTACCGGGGCGGCTGATTTCCAACGTCAGGTAAAAGCATAAGGAGTCAGTTAAATGACTAGAAAACAGAAGGGAAAATGCCCATTCTGCCTAGAAAGCATCACTCCCGTTCTAATTGAAGAAAACACAATCCGTCGTGATAAGTGTAAATGCCCAAAATGCGACGAAGAAATTTATCTCTGTCGTTCTCCGGGGTGCCATGATTTTGCAAAAGGCACATCAGTTTATGATCACGAGCTCTGCCCTTCTTGCACTGATTCTGTTTCTTCAGCAGCTGGCGAGGTCGGGAAAGCTGCCCTCAAAGTTGGCGGAGCTGTTCTAACCGCAGTTCTAGTAGCTGCAGCAAGCAAAAAGAATAAATAGCCTTTTACCTAACAAGTCGTCCAAGCCGATGCCTAACGGCGCGACTTAACTCCAACGTTAGCGCTCAACACACAAGGAGTCTTAGTTGATCGATTTCATTCTGAAAAACAAAGAATGGTTATTTTCCGGTGTAGGAGTGAGTGCCATATTGGTAATTGGAGGCTGGCTATTTAAGCGTTCTAGGTCGGAGCCAATTTCAACCCAACCAAACCCCACTTCAGCGGTGCGGGTGGAAGTTGTTCAAACGCAACCTCTACCTGCTAAAAACATTCAGCCGAATTCAGAAGTCGCAAGCATCGTCAAGCGGTTCAACCAAGTTCTCGACCTGCTGAACGAGAAGAGAACTTATGGCAAATACACCATTGCTGGCTTGGCACAGCTGATGAAACTTCACTCCGTCGGCGAACTTGAGTGTGTGTTTCTTGGCAACAAAGAACCGTCATTTGAATTTATTGACCATTTTTGCGCCACATTTGGGGTAAATCGAAACTGGCTTATTGAGGGAAAGGAAGCACCTTTCAGAGAATCCGGCGGAACACATTTCGATCCGCTAGATTACTTGGATGAAATTGAGGCTCTGGCACCAAACAGGCTCTATTTCATTAGGTCGGCATCGGAAGCGGGAGAAGTCTTTCTGCTGCTTAAGTTGTCCGACTACAAGTACAAGATTGTCAGTCGAGTCTGGCACATTAGTGCCCATGTTGGCGCTGGTGGCCAAAGTCAAATATTCGGAATGTACCGACTAATACTGGCACTCCAAAAGAGTCGACTCAGCACCTCCTGCGGAGGAAGAATTCTGCCGGAAGATAAGTTCAACGATCTTCTCAGCGGAGAAGTATTTCCAGGATCGGTAATCGATTTTCCAGCGCAAGAAAATCCATGGTGGGATGACTTCGTCGATGTTCACCATAAATATCCGATTTCATCGAGCTACGAGGCGTGGTACGGAAAAGGGTTTATGGCTGCCCAATCAATAGTTCGCTGGAAGCTAAAGGAGAATACGGAGCGTCAAAGCGCTAACAATTTGCTCAACTCGGACGCGCCGTCAAGCGGCGCGCCGGTTAGCTAGTACGTTAGCTCGCCTCCCCCACCGCGACGCCGTGGCAGGCTTCCGGCGGGATGGACAGCGCGGCGACGCGCGCGCGCTTGGCGGCGAAAGCCTCAGTCTGGCAATGCGCGCGCCAGGCGTCCGGCGTGCCCTGCCCCTGCATGCGTGCGAGGCGCGCGGCGAGTGCCGGCAGCGCGGGCGGCTGCAGGGTCGCCAGCAATTCGTCGGCCAAATCCGGCTGGTTGCACACCAGCACCATGTCGCAGCCGGCGGCAAACGCCGCGTCGGCGCGCGCGCCGATATTGCCGACGCCGGCGGCGCCTTCCATGGTCAAATCGTCCGAGAAGATCACCCCGTCAAAACCCAGCTCGGTGCGCAGGATGTCCTGCAGCCACACGCGCGAGAAGCCGGCCGGCAGGCTGTCGACCGCCGGGTAGACCACGTGCGCCGGCATCACCGAAGTCATGCCGGCGGCGGCGAGCGCGGCGAAGGGCTTGAGGTCGTCGGCCCTGAGTGCATCGAGGCTGCGCGCGTCGACCGGGATCACGTGGTGGCTGTCGCCCTCGACAAAACCGTGACCGGGAAAATGCTTGCCGCAGCTGCCCATGCCGCCGGCGGCGAGGCCCTGCTGCAAGGCCACCGCCAGCTGGGTGACCACCTGCGGGTCGCGGTGGAAGCTGCGGTTGCCGATCACCGCGCATTGGCCCCAGTCAAGGTCCAGCACCGGCGTGAACGAGAGGTCGACCCCACAGGCGGCAAGCTCCGCCGCGAGCACTTCGCCGACGTCATGCGTGAGCGCGAGCGCCGCTTGCGGGTCGGCGTCAAACGCCTCGCCCAGCATCTGCATCGGCGGCAGGCGGGTGAAACCGGGCAGGAAGCGCTGCACGCGCCCGCCTTCGTGGTCGACCGCGATCAAGAGGTGCGGCGAGCGCAGCGCGCGGATTTCGGCGGTCAGCGCCATCAGCTGCTCGACCGACTCGAAGTTGCGGCGGAACAGGATCACGCCGCCGATGAGCGGGTGGCAAAGGCGCGCGCGCTCGGCGGCTGTCATGGTGCAGCCTGCGATATCGGCCATCACCGGGCCGCGCGGCAGCTTAAGAGTGGTATCCATCTGGGTATCCTTGGGCTTTGCGTTCACGGCGACTCGGCGACGACGAACGCGAGCGCGTGCGTCGTCTCGTCGCTGACGGAGAGGTGCAGCCGCGCGACGCCGCGCGCGGCGACGAAGGCGGCAAGTTCGGGCGACAGTTCAAACAGCGGCTTGCCCAGCGCGTCGTGGCCGACGGCGATGGCGGTAAGCAGCACCGGCGCGCGCACGCCGGTGCCCAGCGCCTTGGCCAGCGCCTCCTTGGCGGCGAAGCGCTTGGCGAGAAAGCGCGCCGGCTCGGCGCTGGCGGCAAAGTCGGCCTGTTCGGATGGCGCAAGCAGGCGCCGGCCGACAGCCAGCCCCCTGCGCGCGATCATCGCCTCGAAGCGGTCGATCCGCGCCAAATCGGTGCCGACGCCGACGATCATTCGCCGCGGCGCCCTTCGAGCATCAACTGCTTCATTTCCTTGACCGCCGCCGGGAAGCCGACGAACAGCGCGTGCGACACCAGCGCGTGGCCGATATTGAGTTCGGCGATTTCGGCGATGGCCGCCACCGGCTTCACGTTGTGGTAGGAGAGGCCGTGGCCGGCGTTGACGACGAAGCCCAGGTGGTCGGCGAACACCGCCGCCTCGCGGATGCGGGCAAGTTCGGCCAGTTGCTGCTTGCCGTGCGCGTCGGCGTAGGCGCCGGTGTGCAGTTCGATCACGCGCGCGCCGGTGTCAAAGCCCGCCTCGATCTGCGCGCGGTCGGCGTCGATGAACAGCGACACGCGGATCCCCTCGCCTTGCAGCACGCTGGTGAAGCGCTTGACCTCGTCGAAGTAGCGGATCACGTCGAGGCCGCCCTCGGTGGTCAGCTCCTCGCGCTTTTCCGGCACTAGGCACACGTCTTGCGGCATCACCTTGAGCGCGTTCTCCAGCATCTCTTCGGTCAGCGCCATCTCGAGGTTCATCCGCGTCTTGATCACCTGGCGCATCGCGAACACGTCGGCGTCCTGGATGTGGCGCCTGTCTTCGCGCAGGTGCAGGGTGATCAGGTCGGCGCCCGCGCTCTCGGCGACCAGCGCCGCCTCGATGGGGCTCGGGTAGCGGGTGCCGCGCGCCTGGCGCAAGGTGGCAACGTGGTCGATGTTCACGCCCAACTGGATCATGCTGAGTCTCCGTTCTTAGAGGGGCGGCGCGGGCAAGGGCTCCGGCGCCACCAAGGATGGGTCTGGCAGAAGCGCACGGCTGGCCAGGTGCGCGTCGCCCAGGATATTCGCGAGCATCAGGCGGGTGACCTGCCGCGCCTCGCGCCGGCTGTGCGCGTCGGCGAGCACGCCGCCGGCAAGCGCGAGCAGGGTCGAGCCGCGCACCACCGCGTGCTCGGCGGGCAAGGCGCCGCCTTCCCAGCGCTCGGGCGAGGCGTCGGCGTGCACGCGGTAGAGCGCGCCAGCGTCCAGCGGCACGCCTGCGGCGTCGCTTAAGAGCGCGGGTGCGTAACCCTGCGCCTGCAAGAGCTTGATCTCATAGCGGCGCAGCACCGCCGCGTGCGATGCGCCGGGGGACGAGAGCGCGCGCACCGCCTCGTCGTACGCAGCGAACAGCGCGTCGGAAGGCTCGTCGCGCACGCTCAGCCTCACCGTCAATTCGTTGAGATAGAAGCCGCACACCAGCGCCTGACCGGACAGCATGCGCACGCCGCCGACCCAGTCGGCGCCGTGTACGGTCTTCACCTCGTTCTTGCCGAACCAGGACAGGCGCAGCGGCTGGAACGGCATCAACAGCCCGCGCAGCTCGGCACGCGGGCGGCGCGCACCGCGCGCGACCAGGGCGACGCGGCCGTAGGCGGCGGTCAGCACGTCCAGCAGCAGGCTGGTTTCGCGGTAGGGCTGCGCGTGCAGGATATACGCGCGCTGCTTGTCGACCTTGCCCGGCTGCATCAGCCGTGCGTCCACGCGTGGTCGCGTTCGACGCGCGCCACCCGGGTAAACAGGGCCGTGTACCAGCGCGCGTAGCCTTCGGCCTGCGCAAGGCGATGGCGGCCTTCAGCCTTCCACGCGGCAATCGCCTCTTCGCTTGCCCAGTACGACACGGTGATGCCGAAGCCGTCCGCCCCGCGCACGCTCTCGACGCCGAGAAAGCCCGGCTGACACGCGGCCAACTCGACCATCTGGTCGGCGACGCGCGCGTAATCCGCGTCGACGTCGCTGCGTTGATTGGTGAAGATCACCGCCCAGTAAGGCGGCTTGGGCGTTTGCGCGAACATCGCTCAGTCGAGGCCGAATTCCTTCAGGAAGCGCACGTCGTCGGCCCAGCCCGACTTCACCTTGACCCACACCTCGAGGTAGACCTTGGTGTCGAACAGGGCCTCCATGTCGAGGCGCGCCTCGGTCGAGATCTTCTTAAGCTTCTCGCCGCCCTTGCCAATCACGATGGGCTTCTGCCCTTCCTTGTCGACCAGGATCGCCACGTGGATGCGGTAGAGCGCGCCGTCGACCTCGAACGACTCGACCTCGACGTTCATCGAGTACGGCAGCTCCTCGCCCAGGTAGCGGAACAGCTTCTCGCGCACGATCTCGGCGGCGAGGAAGCGCTGGCTCTTGTCGGTGACCATGTCTTCCGGGTAGAGCGGCACCGACTCGGGCAGCAAGGGCTCGACCTTGGCCAAGAGCTCGCTCAGGCGCTGGCCGTGCTTGGCGCTGACCACCTCGGCGTCGGCGAAGTTGAATTCGGCGCGCACGTCGTCGATGAAGTTGGCGAGCTCGACCTTGTCTTTGGCCTTGTCGACCTTGTTCACCACCAGGATCACCGGGATGTTCTTCGGCAGCAGCGCCATCACCTCGCGGTCGGCGGCGGAGAAGCGCTTGGCCTCGACCACGAACAGCACGCAGTCGACGTTGGACAGGGTGTCCTTGACGCTCTTGTTCAGCGCCTCGTTCAGCGCGCCCTTGTGGAAGGTCTGGAAGCCCGGCGTGTCGACGAACACGAACTGCGCGGCATCCGCCGTGTGGATGCCGGTGACGCGGTGGCGGGTGGTCTGCGCCTTCTTGGAGGTGATGCTGATCTTCTGGCCGATCAGGTGGTTCATCAGCGTCGACTTGCCGACGTTGGGACGGCCGACGATCGCGACAAAGCCGCAGCGGAAATCGGTTTCGCTCATTTGCTGCCTTTCTTGAACACGGACTCCAGACGCTCGAGCGCGGCCTCGGCGGCCTGTTGCTCGGCACCGCGACGGCTGCTGCCCTCGCCGGTGGTGTCGATGCCCAAGTCGCCCAGTTCGCAGGCGACGATAAAGTGTTGTTCGTGTGCCTCGCCGCTTTGCGAGACGATGCGGTAGCGCGGCAGGGGGTAGCGCCTCGCCTGCAGCGCTTCTTGCAGGCGGGTCTTGGCGTCCTTGGCGTGGCGGGTCGGGTCGATCGCGGCGACGCGCGCATCATACAGGCGCCGCACCACCGCCTCGGCAGTGCTGAAGTCGGCGTCGAAGGAGACGGCGGCGAAGGTCGCCTCCAGCGCGTCGGCGAGGATGGACGGCCGGTTGAAGCCGCCGCTCTTGAGCTCGCCCTCGCCCAGGTACAGCTCGTCGCCCAGCTTGAGCACGACGGCGATCTCGCTGAGCGTCTGCTGGTTGACGAGGTTGGCGCGCAAGCGCGAGAGCTCGCCCTCGCTCAGCGCGGGGAAGCGGTCGTACAGCATGCGGGCGACGGTGTAGTTGAGGATGCTGTCGCCGATGAATTCCAGCCGCTCGTTGTTCGGCGTGCCGAAGCTGCGGTGGGTCAGCGCCTGGCGCAGCCAGGCAGGTTCGGTAAAGCGGTAGCCGATGGCGTCGCTCAGCCGCCGGAACCGGGTATCACGTTGTTGGGTCACTGTAGGATTTGCTCGCCGGCCTTGTTGCCGGCTTTCACGTTGAAATCAAAGACGAGGCTTACGTTGTAGGCCAGCGGCACCTCGCGGCGCCACGCGGCCTGGATCACCGGGCTCACGCCGGCCGGCGCGACGATCAACAGGTCGTTCGCGCGCACCGACTTGATGTCGGCGACGCCGGCGCGCTGGGTGAAGTCCTTGCGCACGCCCCATTCGCCTTCGCGCGCGGGTTCCTTGACCATGTCGTTCAGTGCGTTCTTCACTTCGAAATATTCGGCGTACACCGGCACGACCTTGAAGAAGGTCAGCAGCACGGTGCCCGCGACCAGCAGGAAAGCGAGCAAGGACATCAGGGAAAGGCCGGCTTGGCGGTGGCGCATGGTGTCTCCGGTCAGGGTTGGGTAGGCGTCCATTCTAAACGTCCTCGGCGCTTTGCGCATGCGGCTACAAAAAGACAGACCCCGCCTGCGCGGGGTCTGCCGGCCGCCGGGACGGGCGCTTTAGTGGATCTTCTGGCCGATGCGCGAGAAGTCCTTGAAGTTCATCCAGATCAGGAAGGCCTTGCCGACCAAGAGGTCGTCGGACACGAAGCCCCAGTAGCGGCTGTCCAGGCTGTTGTCGCGGTTGTCGCCCAGCATGAAGTAGTGGCCGTCCGGCACCTTGCAGGTGAAGCCGTCTTCCTCGTACTTGCAGTTGTCGCGGTACGGGAAGTCGCGCACCTGCTGCGGGTCGTACACCGGCGTGTCCGGCGTGGTCACCACCTTGTAGCTGCGCGGTTGAGGCGCACTCGGCAGCTTCTCGACGAACTGGTCGGTGCGGATCATCGCGAGGCCCTGCTCGAGGTACTCGTAAGTACCGTCGTCGACGTCCGGCACGCTCTGCCCGTTGATGGTCAGGCGCTTGTTGCGGTACTCGACGGTGTCGCCGGGCAGGCCGATCACGCGCTTGATGTAGTCGACCCGCGGATTGGGCGGGAAGTTGAACACCACCACGTCGCCGCGCGCCACTTCGCCCACCGGCACCATCACCTTGTTGAGCACCGGCACGCGCAGGCCGTAGTCGAACTTGTTGACGAGGATGAAGTCGCCGACCACCAGCCCCGGCCGCATCGAGCTGGACGGGATCTGGAACGGCTCGACCACGAAGGCGCGCAGCAGGAACACCACCAGGATGATCGGGAAGAAGCCCTTGGCGTTGTCGATCACGTGGCCCGGCTCCTCGCCCGGCGCGCGGCGGCGCGCGAGGTAGAAGCGGTCGAGCGCCCAGCCGAAACCGGTGATCAGCACGATCACCAGCATCACCGCGCTGAAGCTCATCCAGTTGGACAGCACGCCGAAGAAACCGGCCAACAGCAGGATGTAGCCCCACTGCACCGACGCCGGCCACTCCTTCTCGCCGGGCGCCTTGTGCTTGCCGCCGGAGGCGATCATCAGCACGCCGGCGACCATCGCCACCACGAACATCCAGAAATAGCCGGCCACTTACTTGTCCCCTACCTGCAAGATGGCGAGGAACGCAGTCTGCGGAATTTCCACGTTGCCCACCTGCTTCATGCGTTTCTTACCGGCCTTCTGCTTTTCGAGCAGCTTGCGCTTACGGGTGATGTCGCCGCCGTAGCACTTGGCCAGCACGTTCTTGCGCAAGGCCTTGATCGTCTCGCGCGCGATGATGTGCGCGCCGATCGCCGCCTGCACCGCGATGTCGAACATCTGGCGCGGAATCAGCTCGCGCATCTTGGCGGCCACCGCGCGGCCGCGGAACTGCGCGCTCTGGCGGTGCACGATCAGGCTCAGCGCGTCGACCTTCTCGCCGTTGACGAGGATGTCGAGCTTGACGAGGTCGGACGCCTGGTACTCCTTGAACTCGTAGTCGAGCGACGCGTAGCCGCGGCTGGTCGACTTGAGCTTGTCGAAGAAGTCCATCACCACTTCGTTCATCGGCAAGTCGTAGGTGAGCATCACCTGGCGGCCGAGGTACTGCATATTCTGCTGCACGCCGCGCTTCTGGTTGCACAGCGTCATCACCGAACCGACGAACTCCTGCGGCAGCAGGATGTGCGCGGTGATGATGGGCTCGCGCAGTTCCTCGACCTTGGACGGGTCGGGCAACTTGGACGGGTTCTCCACGTGGATCACCTCGCCGTCCTTCATCAGGAGCTCGTACACCACCGTCGGCGCGGTGGTAATCAGGTCCATGTCGAACTCGCGCTCGAGGCGCTCCTGCACGATCTCCAGGTGCAGAAGACCGAGGAAGCCGCAGCGGAAGCCGAAGCCCAGCGCCTGCGACACTTCCGGCTCGAACTTGAGCGAGGCGTCGTTCAGCTGCAGCTTCTCCAGCGCGTCGCGCAGGTTGTCGTAGTCGTGGCTCTCTACCGGGTAGAGGCCGGCGAACACCTGCGACTGCACTTCCTTGAAGCCGGGCAGCGCTTCGCTTGCCGGCGTCTTCACCAGCGTGATGGTGTCGCCGACCTTGGCCGACTTGATGTCCTTGATGCCGGCGATGATGAAGCCCACCTCGCCCGCCTTCAGTTCCTGGCGCTGAACCGACTTCGGGGTAAACACGCCGACCTGCTCGACCAGGTGCTCGGCGCCGGTGGCCATGAACTTGATCTTGTCCTTCGGGCGGACCACGCCGTCCTTGACGCGCACCAGCATCACCACGCCAACGTAGTTGTCGAACCACGAGTCGACGATCAGTGCCTTGAGCGGCGCAGCCTCGTCGCCAGTCGGCGGCGGGATCTTGGCGATCACGGTCTCGAGGATGTCCTCGATGCCGATGCCGCTCTTGGCGGACGCGCGCACGGCGTCGGTCGCCTCGATGCCGATGATGTCCTCGATCTCCTGCGCCACGCGCTCGGGCTCGGCCGCCGGCAGGTCGATCTTGTTGAGCACCGGCACCACCTCGACGCCGAGGTCGATCGCGGTGTAGCAGTTGGCGACGGTCTGCGCCTCGACGCCTTGCGAGGCGTCGACCACCAAGAGCGCGCCCTCGCACGCGGACAGCGAACGGCTGACCTCGTAGCTGAAGTCGACGTGTCCGGGGGTGTCGATCAGGTTCAGGTTGTAGACCTGGCCGTCACGCGCCTTGTAATGCAGCGCAGCGGTCTGCGCCTTGATGGTGATGCCGCGCTCTTTCTCGATATCCATCGAGTCGAGCACCTGCGCGCTCATTTCGCGCAGCTCGAGACCGCCGCAGAACTGGATGAAGCGGTCGGCCAGCGTCGACTTGCCGTGGTCGATGTGGGCAATGATCGAAAAATTACGGATATGTTTCATCGGCTCGCAGGCAAAAAGATGAGGGCACCCCAGGCGCCCTCGTCGTTGGATTGTTGGTGGCGGATTCTAGCGGATTTCCCCGGCCTTTGCAGCCAGCACGGCGGCAAGCTTCGCCTCGTCAAGGTGCCAGTGGCAGATCGGCTCGCCGTCGATCTCCAGCGCCGGCACCAGCTCGTTGTAGCGCGCTTCGAGCACCGGGTCGTCGTCGACGTCGAGCACCGCCAGCTCGAAGCCGTAGCGCGCCTGCCACGGGGCGAGCGCGTCGCGCATCGCGTGGCACAGCGAACAGTACTCGCGAAAATACAGCGTCAGCTTCACGGTGTCCCCTTCGGTACTTCCAGCGGCACGAACAGCAGGTTGCCGCGCCGCCACAGCTGCAGCGCAACCACGTCGCCCGGCTTCACCACCGAGAGCAGTCGCTGGAACTGCGCGCGGCTGCTCAGCGCCTCGCCGGCTACGCCGACGATCACGTCGCCGCGGACGATCCCCGCACGCGCGGCCACGGCACCTGCGTTTTGCACCACCAGCGCGTACGGCACACCGACCTGCTTCAGTTGCGCGGCGTTAAGCTCCGCCAGGGTCAGGCCGAGCTTGCCCTGGTCGATGCGGCCTGCTTCCTCGGGCGCACGGTACTCGCGCTCGGCAAGCCTGGGATCGGCTTCCTTCAGTTCCTCGGCGCGCACCGACACAGCCAGCGGCGCGCGGTTGCGCCACAGCTGCAGGTTCACCGTACTGCCCGGGCGGATCATGCCGATCGCCCGCTGCAGGTCGGCGCCATTCGCGATCGGCTTGCCGTCGATGGCCAGCACGATGTCGCCGGCGCGCACGCCGGCGCGCGCGGCCGGGCCACCCGGCTCGACCGAATTGATCAGCGCGCCCTCGGGCCTGGCCAGCCCGAACGACGCGGCCAGGTCCTTGTTCACCTCCTGTACCGACACGCCGATGCGCCCGCGCGCGACCTTGCCGGACTTTTTCAGCTGGTCGGCGACGTCCAGCGCGACGTCGATCGGGATCGCAAAAGAGATGCCCATGAAACCGCCGGAGCGGCTGTAGATCTGCGAATTGACGCCGACCACCTCGCCCTTGAGGTTGAACAGCGGCCCGCCCGAGTTACCTGGGTTGATCGCCGCGTCGGTCTGGATGAACGGCACGTAGCTCTCGTCGGGCAACTGGCGCCCCTTGGCCGAGACGATGCCCGAGGTGACGGTATTCTCGAAGCCGAACGGCGAGCCGATCGCCAGCACCCACTCGCCGACCGCGACGTCGTCCGCCTTGCCCAGCCTCGCCGCGGGCAGGCCGGTCGCGTCGATCTTCAGGAGCGCGACGTCGGTACGCGCATCCGAGCCGACCACCCGCGCCTTGAATTCGCGCTTGTCGCCGAGCGTGACCTTGATCTCGTCGGCGCGCGCGATCACATGCGCGTTGGTCAGGATGTAGCCGTCCGGGCTCATGATGAAGCCCGAGCCCAGGCTGGATGCCTGATACTCGCGCGGCGGCTGCGGCGGCGCAAAGCGGCGGAAGAACTCGAAGAACGGGTCGCCTTCCAGCCCCTGCGGCAGGCCGGCCTGTTCGCGCACGGTCTGCGTGGTGCTGATGTTGACGACCGAGCGGCCTTCATTCTTGACGAGTTGGGTAAAGTCCGGCAAGGCGGCCGGGGCGGCAGCAACGCCGCCCGCAGACACCGCGCAGGCGAAGGCCAGCACGCTGGCCGCGGCTACTTTCCTGATCTGCATCTACGGGGCATCTCCATCGTTGACAAGGTGGGATCGAAACGGCGGGTGATCGCGGGCACGTAGCGCGCGTCACCCGCGAGAAGCGCTGCGCGGCGCCGCGCCCAGAAAAGTGCGGCTGCGGCGCCCAGCACCGCGCCGGCCACGGCGAAGGCTTCGCCGGCGATATTGCCGAGCAAGGCACCGGCGACAAGGCCGCTCAAAGGCGCGAGGTACATCAGGAGCGCACTGCCGAGCACACCACCCTCTGGCACGCTGACGAACACCTTGTCGCCCGGCGCAACGCCCAGCGGGTCGAGCACCCGAAAGCGGGTCGCGCCGCCGAACAGGCGGGCGATGCTCATCGAGCGGCAGCCGTTCACCGGGTCGCAATGGCCGCACGGCGAGTGCGGCTGCGGCTCGACCCAGGCGTGGCCGGGCTCGACCGACAGCACGCGTGCCTCGGCTTCGGTCATGGTTTCTTGCTGATGCGCAGGCCGCGCGCGATCGCGGCGAGCGAAGCCTCGGGCAGTTCGCCGACCAGCGTGAGCTGGTAGTCGCCCTCCGGGTCGGACACCACGGACAGCGCGCCGTAACCGTGCGCGCCGGTGGTGCGCGCCTGCGCGCCGGGCTCGGCAAACACCGACAGCATCACCAGCCCGTCGCTGTAGACAAAATGCTGAACCGGCGCCGCCCCCTCGTCGCCGGGCAGGCGGCGCTCGCCGGCCTGCACCAGCGTGAAGCCGGCCGGCATACCGCGCAACTCGAGCGCGGGGGTCGGCGTGTCTGCCGCCGCGCGCTGCGCCGACGACTTGGCCGACAGCTTGTAAGCGGGCTTGACGTCGACCTTCAGCTTGCCGACGTTGAGGTTCAGGTCGATGAAGCTGAACGACTCGACCACCTGCCCCTGCGGGGTCAGCGTCATCGTCTTGAGCGGCAGGTGCGACTTGCCGTCCACGCACAGGCGCAGCGCGTAACGCTGGCCGGCCTCGCGCGGCTTGAGTTCCAGCCACTGGCAATCGCGCATGGCGACGCGCGACTGCCCCAGCCGGGTCAGCGTGTAGCCTTGCTGCAGCGCGTCCACGCCCTCGGGCAACAGCGCAGGGAAGAGCTTGACCGAACTTGCCTTGGCTGCCTGCAACGCACGCGGGTCGGGCCCCGCGCTGACGACGGCGTCACCGTTGCGGATCACCTCGCGCGGCAGGCCGTCGAGCGAAACGCGCCGCTCGCGCACCTTGCCGTGCGCCTGCGCGCGTTCGATGCGGAAAGTCTCTGCGGCGCTGCCGACCTGGTGCAGATAACTGCCGGCGAGCGGCTGCGTGCGGGCAACAGCCGCGGCCTTGCCGAGCAAGGCCCAGTCGTCGGCTGCTGACGCATGAACGGAACCGGCACCCAGCAAGGTGACGGCAAAAGGCAACAACAAGCCGCGCATCAATGTGCCACCTTGGCACCGGCGGCCATGCTGACCCGGACCAGGCCGCCACCGGCGGCCTCCTGATGCGCGGCAAGGTAAGGCGCCTCGACGCCGGAGACCGGCGCGAACACGTCTTGAGAGACCGGGACGGCTTGTGCGACGACCACCTGGGACGCCGGGTCCTGCCCGAAGCCGACCCAACCGACCGCCGCGGCAAACGCGACCGTCGCGGCCATCGCCGCGTAGCGGCGCACCGGACGCTGGCGCAGCGGGGCGCGCGGCGAGAGCACCGTCGGCTCGTCACGCAACCGGGCAGATACTTTTTCGCGCACGTCCAGCGTCAGCACGCCGTTGCGGCGCATCGCCTCGCCGATCAGGTGATACTCGCTCCAGCACGCCGAGAGCGACTCTTCGGCGAGCAGCGCGTCGCTCACGTCGTCGACTTCGTTCGGCGAGAGCTCGCCGTCCATCAATGCGGATATTTTTTCGTTCATCTTTACCACCTTTTGTCTTTCGACGTATCCAGCAGCGGACGCAACTGCGTCGCGATCGCCTCGCGTGCCCTGAAAATGCGCGAACGCACGGTGCCGATCGGACACCCCATCACCTGTGCGATCTCGTCGTAGCTCAAGCCGTCCATCTCGCGCAGCGTGATCGCAGTGCGCAAATCCTCCGGCAGGGCCTCGACCGCCTGGTTGACCGTCGCGAGGATCTGCTGGTTCATCAGGTCCGCTTCGGGCGTGTGGAAGTCGGGGACCTGGCTCGACAGATCGAGCGTCTCCCCGTCCTCGTCCTCGACCCCGGCGTGGACCATGGGCTTTCGACCGTTGGCGACCAGAAAGTTCTTCGCCGTGTTGATCCCGATGCGGTAGAGCCACGTATAGAAGGCGCTTTCGCCCCTAAACGACGGCAGCGCACGGTACGCCTTGACGAAGGCTTCCTGCGTGACATCCTCGACGTCGGCGCTGTCCTTGATGAAGCGGGACAGCAACCGGCCGAGCCGTTTCTGGTACTTGGCGACCAACAGGTCGAACGCGCGCTTTTCCCCGCGCTGCACGCGTTCGACCAGCTGCTGGTCAAGTTCCCGCTCACTCATGGGCCGCGCGCGCCCCCTGCCGCAAACGCGGGCCGACGCGGCCGCCAATCAGTCTCTCAGGTGTGACTCGCATATATCCGATTAGTTCTTGCGCAAAAGTGCGCACACCTTAGCAGACCCTGCTGCAAAGCAAAACAGGCGCCGCCACGCGCTGCCCAACCGCAGGCTTCCTGCAGCATCCGCGCCAATATTCCGATTGTCATTTTCACCAAGCACTTGCTAGAATGTCGGACAAGCACCCAACCACATACAAAGGAAAGCCTCGATGTCGCTCTTACCGGGTCAACGCTTCCGCCTCGCCGTCGAGCAGGAGAAACCCCTGCAGGTCGTCGGCGCCGTCAACGCCTATTTCGCCCGCCTTGCCGAGCATTCCGGCTTCAAGGCGCTGTACCTGTCTGGCGGCGGCGTCGCCGCGTGCTCGTGCGGCATCCCCGACCTTGGCATCACCACGCTGGAAGACGTGCTGATCGACGTGCGCCGCATCACCGACGTGACCGACCTGCCGCTGCTGGTCGACATCGACACCGGCTGGGGTGGCGCCTTCAATATCGCGCGCGCCGTGCGCAACCTCGAGAAGGCCGGTGCCGCCGCCGTGCATATCGAAGACCAGGTCCAGCAAAAACGCTGCGGCCACCGCCCGAACAAGGCCATCGTCAGCAAGGACGAGATGGTCGACCGCGTGAAGGCCGCCGTAGACGCGCGTCGCCAGGACATGGTGATCATGGCGCGCACCGACGCGCTGGCGGTCGAGGGGCTGGACGCCGCGATCGAACGCGCGATCGCCTGCGTCGAGGCCGGCGCCGACATGATCTTCCCCGAGGCGATCACCGACCTTGCGATGTACAAGCAGTTCGCCGAAGCGGTGAAAGTGCCGGTACTCGCCAACATCACCGAATTCGGCTCGACCCCGCTCTATACCACCGAAGAGCTGGGCAAGAACGGCGTGGGCCTGGTGCTCTACCCGCTGTCCGCCTTCCGCGCCGCCTCCAAGGCCGCGCTTGGCGTGTACGAGACGCTGCGCCGCGACGGCACGCAGGCGGCGTCCGTGCCGGCCATGCAGACGCGGATGGAGCTCTACGACCACCTCGGCTACCACGCGTACGAGCAGAAGCTCGACGCGCTGTTCGCCGAAGGCAAGAACAAGTAAGGCGGCTACGCCGCAGCAAGCAACAACGAGAGCAAGGAGAACGCAATGAGCGAAGTGGTCATCACCGGCAAGCCGAAGAAGTCGGTTGCCCTCTCCGGCGTCGCCGCCGGCAATACCGCGCTGTGCACGGTCGGCCGTAGCGGCAACGACCTCAACTACCGCGGTTACGACATCCTCGACATCGCCGATCGCTGCGAATTCGAAGAAGTCGCCTACCTCTTGGTGCACGGCAAGCTGCCGAACAAGGCTGAACTTGCCGGCTACAAGCAGAAACTCAAGGCACTGCGCGGCCTGCCCGCTGCAGTGAAGGCCGTGCTCGAGGCGCTGCCGGCGTCCGCCCACCCGATGGACGTGATGCGCACCGGTGTGTCCGCACTCGGTTGCACGCTGCCGGAGAAGGACGACCACAACATCGCCGGCGCGCGCGACATCGCCGACCGCCTGATGGCGAGCTTCGGCTCGATGCTGCTCTACTGGTACCACTTCAGCACCAACGGCCGCCGCATCGAAGTGGAAACCGACGATGACTCGATCGGCGGCCACTTCCTGCACCTCCTGCACGGCGAGAAGCCGTCCGAGCTGTGGGTGCGCGCGATGCACACCTCGCTGATCCTGTACGCCGAGCACGAGTTCAACGCCAGCACCTTCACCGGCCGCGTGATTGCCGGCACGGGTTCGGACATGTACTCGAGCATCACCGGCGCCATCGGCGCGCTGCGCGGCCCCAAGCACGGCGGCGCCAACGAGGTGGCCTTCGAGATCCAGAAGCGCTACGAGACGCCTGACGAGGCGGAAGCCGACATCAAGGCCCGCGTCGAGAAGAAGGAAGTGGTGATCGGCTTCGGCCACCCGGTGTACACGATCTCCGACCCGCGCAACAAGGTGATCAAGGAGGTCGCGCGCGAGCTGTCCGAGTGTGCCGGCGACACCAAGATGTACGACATCGCCGAGCGTCTGGAGAGCGTGATGTGGGACATCAAGAAGATGTTCCCCAACCTCGACTGGTTCAGCGCTGTGTCCTACCACATGATGGGCGTGCCGACCGCGATGTTCACCCCGCTGTTCGTGATCGCCCGCACCAGCGGCTGGAGCGCGCACGTGATCGAGCAGCGCATCGACGGCAAGATCATCCGCCCGAGCGCGAACTACACCGGCCCCGAAGACCGCAGCTTCGTGCCGATCGAAGCGCGCTAAGCGCCCAGGCGTGATCGCCGCGTGTCGGGGAGCCGGGCCTTGCGCCCCGCTCCCCGCACGCGCTGAACCAACCGGACAACAAAGAACGAAACCATGAACCGTCAATACCGCAAACCGCTGCCGGGCAGCTCGCTCGACTACTTCGACGCTGCCGCCGCCGTCGACGCCATCGCCCCCGGCGCCTGGGCCCGCCTGCCGTACACCTCGCGCGTGCTCGCGGAGAACCTGGTGCGCCGCTGCGAACCGGCCGCCCTCACCGACTCGCTCACGCAGCTGATCGAACGCCGCCGCGACCTCGACTTCCCGTGGTTCCCGGCGCGCGTGGTCTGCCACGACATTCTGGGCCAGACCGCGCTGGTGGATCTGGCCGGCCTGCGCGACGCGATTGCCGACCAGGGCGGTGACCCGTCGCAGGTCAACCCGGTGGTGCCGACCCAGCTGATCGTCGACCACTCGCTCGCCGTCGAGTGCGGCGGTTTCGACCCGGACGCCTTCGCCAAGAACCGCGCGATCGAAGAGCGCCGCAACGAGGACCGCTTCCACTTCATCGACTGGACGCGCACCGCGTTCAAGAACGTCGACGTGATCCCGGCCGGCAACGGCATCATGCACCAGATCAACCTGGAGAAGATGTCGCCGGTGATCCAGGCGCGCGACGGCGTCGCCTTCCCCGACACCTGCGTCGGCACCGACAGCCACACCCCGCACGTGGACGCGCTGGGCGTGATCGCCATCGGCGTCGGCGGTCTGGAAGCCGAGACCGTGATGCTCGGCCACCCGTCGATGATGCGCCTGCCCGACATCGTCGGCGTCAAACTCACCGGCCACCGCCAGGCCGGCATCACCGCGACCGACATCGTGCTCGCGCTGACCGAGTTTCTGCGCAAGGAGCGGGTGGTCGGCGCCTACGTCGAATTCTTCGGCGAGGGCGCGGACAGCCTGTCGATCGGCGACCGCGCGACCATCTCCAATATGTGCCCGGAGTACGGCGCGACCGCGGCGATGTTCTACATCGACGCGCAGACCATCGCCTACCTGAAGCTGACCGGCCGCGACCCCGAGCAGGTCGCGCTGGTGGAAAACTACGCCAAGACCACCGGCCTGTGGGCCGACGCGCTCGTTAGCGCCGACTACGAGCGCGTGCTCGAGTTTGATCTGGCGAGCGTCGTGCGCAATATGGCCGGCCCGTCCAACCCGCACCGCCGTCTGCCGACGTCCGCGCTGCAAGAGCGAGGCATCGCGGACGAGACCAAGCTCGCCGCCGCCCGAGCCGAGGAAGCCAAGGGCCTGCTGCCGGACGGCGCGGTAGTCATCGCCGCGATCACCAGCTGCACCAACACCTCCAACCCGCGCAACGTGGTCGCCGCCGGCCTGTTGGCCAAGAAGGCCAACCAGCTGGGCCTGATCCGCAAGCCGTGGGTGAAGTCCTCGTTCGCGCCGGGTTCCAAGGTCGCCGAGCTGTACCTGAAAGAAGCCGGCCTGCTGGGTGAACTGGAGAAGCTGGGCTTCGGCATCGTCGCCTTCGCCTGCACCACCTGCAACGGCATGTCCGGCGCGCTCGACCCCAAGATCCAGCAGGAAATCATCGAACGCGACCTGTACGCGACCGCGGTGCTGTCGGGCAACCGCAACTTTGACGGCCGCATCCACCCCTACGCCAAGCAGGCCTTCCTCGCCTCGCCGCCCTTGGTCGTCGCCTACGCGATCGCCGGCACCGTGCGCTTTGACATCGAACAGGACGTGCTGGGCGTGGTCGACGGCCGCGAGATCCGCCTGCAGGACATCTGGCCGTCGGATGAAGAAATCGACGCCATCGTCGAGGCCAGCGTCAAGCCCGAGCAGTTCCGTCAGGTCTACATCCCGATGTTCGACCTGGGCGAGGCAGAGCAGGCGGAAAGCCCGCTGTACGCCTGGCGCCCGATGAGCACCTATATCCGCCGCCCGCCCTACTGGGAAGGCGCGCTGGCCGGCGAGCGCACGCTCCGTGGCATGCGCCCGCTGGCGCTGTTGGGTGACAACATCACCACCGACCACCTGTCGCCGTCCAACGCGATCCTCGCCAGCTCCGCCGCCGGCGAGTACCTGGCAAAGATGGGCCTGCCCGAAGAGGACTTCAACTCGTACGCGACGCACCGCGGCGACCACCTCACCGCGCAGCGCGCGACCTTCGCCAACCCCAAGCTCGTCAACGAGATGGCGGTAGTGAACGGCGAGGTCAAGCAAGGCTCGCTCGCCCGCGTCGAGCCGGAAGGCCGGGTGATGCGCATGTGGGAAGCGATCGAGACCTATATGGGCCGCAAGCAGAACCTGATCATCGTCGCCGGCGCCGACTACGGCCAGGGCAGCTCGCGTGACTGGGCGGCCAAGGGCGTGCGTCTGGCCGGCGTCGAGGCCATCGTCGCCGAGGGCTTCGAGCGCATCCACCGTACCAACCTGGTCGGCATGGGCGTGCTGCCACTGGAGTTCAAGCCGGGCACTGACCGCAAGACTCTACAACTTGACGGCACCGAGACCTTTGACGTCAAGGGCGAGATCGTGCCGCGCGGCGAGCTGACGCTGGTCATCCACCGCAAGGGTGGCGAGACGGTCGAAACCAAGGTCACCTGCCGCCTCGACACCGCAGCCGAAGTGCGCGTCTATAAGGCCGGCGGCGTGCTGCAGCGTTTCGCGCAGGACTTCCTGGCGTCGACCACACGCGAAGCCGAACCGGCGTAAGCCTCATGGGCAGGCGGCTCGCCGCCTGCCCAACCCCAACCTTTCAGGATTGATGCCATGAGCCATCCTCCCCAGCAACGCGTCCCCGCGACGTATATGCGCGGCGGCACCAGCAAGGGCGTGTTCTTCCGCCTGGAAGACCTGCCCGCCGCCTGCCAGAGCCCCGGCCGCGCGCGCGACGAACTCTTCATGCGCGTGATCGGCAGCCCCGACCCCTACGCCGCGCATATCGACGGCATGGGCGGCGCCACCTCCAGCACGTCCAAGTGCGTGATCCTGTCGCGCGCCAGCGTGCCCGGGCACGACGTCGACTACCTGTACGGCCAGGTTTCGATCGACAAGCCCTTTGTCGACTGGTCGGGCAACTGCGGCAACCTGTCCACCGCCGCCGGCGCCTTCGCCATCCACGCCGGCCTGATCGACCCCGCGCGCGTGCCTGACAACGGCGTCTGCACGGTACGCATCTGGCAGGCCAATATCGGCAAGACCATCATCGCCCACGTGCCTGTGAGCAACGGCCAGGTGCAGGAGACCGGCGACTTCGAGCTCGACGGCGTGACCTTCCCGGCCGCCGAAATCGTGCTCGAATTCATCAACCCGTCCGACGACGGCGACGACGGCGGCGCGATGTTCCCGACCGGCCATCTGGTCGACCAGCTGGAAGTGCCCGGCGTCGGCACCTTCCCGGCGACCATGATCAACGCCGGCATCCCGACCGTGTTCGTCAACGCCGAGGACATCGGCTACACCGGCACCGAACTGAGGGAAGACATCAACACCGACGCGGCAGCGCTTGCGCGCTTCGAGGCGATCCGCGTCGCCGGCGCCTTGCGCATGGGGTTGATCAAGACTGCGGACGAAGCCGCCACGCGTCAGCACACGCCGAAGATCGCCTTTGTCGCGCCGCCGAAAAACTACACCGCCGCCAGCGGCAAGCCGATCGCCGCGACCGACGTCGACCTCCTGGTGCGCGCGCTGTCGATGGGCAAGCTGCACCACGCGATGATGGGCACCTGTGCGGTGGCCATCGGCACCGCCGCGGCGATTCCAGGCACTCTGGTCAACCTCGCCGCCGGCGGCGGCGAGAAAAGCGCGGTGCGCTTCGGCCACCCGTCGGGCACCCTGCGCGTCGGCGCCGAGGCGAAGCTGGTTGATGGAGAATGGACCGTCACCAAGGCGGTGATGAGCCGCAGCGCACGCATCCTGATGGAAGGCTGGGTGCGGGTGCCCGGCTGACGGCTGCCCGGCACTGTGGTATCGACGCCTGCCTTGTGCAGGCGTTCTTTATCAAGCTTTACCTAAGACATATATGCTGATTTAATAGCGTCGAATTTAATCCATTTTTTTGAAGTGGGCATCGCCTATGCGCAAACTCGCCGACTGGCCGATCTGGCTGCGCCTTACCCTCGCCATCTGGTGCTGCCTAGCCGTCGCCTGGGGCAGCCTGATCGCCTGGGAGGTCAAGGTCAGCCGCGAGATCGCCGTCGACCAGGCCAAGGATCTCGCGCACAGCATGAACGAGATGACGCTGGCCGGCCTCACCGGGATGATGATCACCGGCACCGTCGGCCAGCGCGACGTCTTCCTCGACCAGATCCGCGAACTGTCCGCCGTGCACGACTTGCGCGTGCTGCGCGGCGACGGCGTGAACAAGGTGTTCGGTCCGGGCAACGCCGGCGACAAGGCCAAGCCGGGCGACGACGTCGAACGGCAGGTGCTCGCGAGCGGCCAGCCGCATGTGGCGATCGAAAGCACGCCCGAAGGCGAGATGCTGCGCGTGGTCTACCCGACCCTCGCGTCAAAGAATTACCTGGGCAAGGACTGCATCAGCTGCCACCAGGTCGCCGAGGGCACGCCCTTGGGTGCGGTCAGCATGCGGGTATCGCTGGCCAAGACCTACGGCGCGGTCGACGACTTCCGCAACCAGAGCATCGCCTTCGCCCTTTTCCTGTCGCTGCCGCTGATGGGCGTCGTCTATTTCTTCATCCGCCGCTTCGTCAGCCAGCCGCTCAAGCGGATGTCGCAGGGGTTGGCCGAACTGGCCGAGGGGGACGGCGACCTCTCCCGCCGCCTGCCGGTCACCCGTCGCGACGAGATCGGCGTCGCCGCGTACCGCTTCAACCGCCTGCTCGAGACCATCACCGCGCTGGTCGGCGACGTCAGCCGCACCGCCGGCGCGGTCGCCGCCTCCGCCCGCACGCTGACTTCGCACGCGGGCAACCTGACCGAAGGCTCGGCCCGGCAAAAGGCGCAGTCGGCAGCCGCCTCCGGCGAAGTCGACGCGCTCGCCCGCCATATCGCGCAGATCGCCGAACAGGCCGACCAGGTGCGCGAAGGCTCGTCGCAAAGCGCCGGCCACGCCAGGGCCGGCCGCGACAGCATGCAGAAGCTGCAGGAGGAAGCCGAAGCAGTCGAACGCGCGATCCGCCTGATGGCCGACGCCGAAAACGACTTCATGCAGTCGACGCACGCGATCAACGACATGACTCGCCAGGTGCGCGAGATCGCCGAGCAGACCAATTTGCTCGCGCTGAACGCCGCGATCGAGGCGGCACGCGCCGGCGAAGCCGGCCGCGGCTTCGCGGTGGTCGCCGACGAGGTGAGGAAGCTTGCCGAAAAATCCGCCGCGTCCGCCGCGCAGATCGACCGCGTCACCACCGCGCTCGGCCCCCAGTCGGCGACGGTGCGCAAGGCGCTCGAAGAGAGCCTGGGGCTGCTGGAGGCGAGCCGCCACTCGACCGAGACGGTCGCCGGCCGCCTGACCGCATCGAGCGAGGCGGCCAGCGAAGTGAGCCGCGAGCTCGACGCGATCGTCGGCGTCACCGAGCAGCAGTCGCAAAGCAGCGCGGCGGTATCGCGCCACATCGAAGCGATCGCCGAGCGCGCGCAGGAAAACGACGCGTCGATCGCGCAGGCGGTGCAGTCGGTCGACGAACTGTCGCGTCTGGCCAAGGAGTTGCAGGCGTCGGTCGCGCGCTTCAAGGTGTAAGAGCGTGTTCACGGTCTCGCGAGCGAGGGCGAGACCAGGCGAAAACGGCTGAGAAAGCGGAATGTACAGCTCGTACATGAGCCTCGAAGCCGTTTTTAACGCCGTATCGGCGATGCGCAGCAGACCGTGAACAGGCTCTAAGCCGGACCGGGTGCTGCCATGCACCACCCGTGCGCCTTCGGCACCTTGCTGCACCATGAAGAGGCATGCACGACGCTGGGCTGGCACACTGCAGCGCACGGCGCAGGCATGGACTTTGCGTGAATCGGGCATTACCGATCAGGAGGCCTTCATGACACTCCCCCTGAAAAGCCGGCGCATGGCGCTTTCCGAGGCAGAGCGCGGCTGGCTGCCCGTATTCGGCCGCACCGGCAAACTCGCGATGCGCGCCGCCTGCGCGCTCAACCGCGACCGCTACCCGGAGCTCGAGGACATCTTCGAGAATTTCGCGCGCACCCGCGTGCGCATCCTGCAATCGTGGGCCACCCAGCAGTGGCAGGCACTCGAGGCGCTCTCCCGCCAGTTGCAGGCAACGCCGGCGGCCGAGCAGGCGTCCCTGCTGCAGGACGCGCTCGCCCAACTTGGCGACGCCACCGAACTCTACGTGGCGACGCTGGACGGACGGGTGCTGTTGTCGAGCGCCGCAGCACGACAGGGGCAGACGGTTGCCGAGCCGCGCGCCTGCCGCCAGGGCTGCACGGCACCACTCCTGCATGGCCCGTACATCGACCCGGTCACGCTAACGCTTGGCGCGCGCAGTTCGGCCTTCCACGACGCGGTCACCCTGGTGTTCCACCAGCCGCAGCCCTGCGGCACCCGCTGCCTGTGCGCGCGCGTCCCCAACGACGTGCTGGGCGACCTGATCCAGCGCGAGGCCGGGCATATCTTCCACGAGTCGGGCGACAACTATTTGTTCATGGTGCGCGCCAACTTCGACCCGTCCATCCGTCCGGGCACCGCGCTGTCGCGCTCGCGTTTCGAGGACAGGACCTTCAGCGGCGGCGACAACCTGAAGGACGGCGTGCGTACCGCCTACGGCACCGTGCGCGTGGCCGCGCACACCGAGTTCGAACTGGTGTTCAACGACCCGGCGACCGGCCGGCTGCACCCGGGCGTGCGCGAGACCATACGCGCGGGCGAAAACCTGTTCGTCACCTACCCCGGCTACGCCGACTACCGGCATATCCCGGTGGTCGGCAAGGGGGTCACCTTCTCGCTGCCGGGCTCGCCGGACAGCTGGGGCATGATGTGCGAGGCCGACCTTGCCGAGGTGTACCGCTACCGCTCGGTCGCCGACAAGCTCACCTTCAGCTTCGCGCGCGTGCAACTGGCGTTGTGCGCGGCCTTCCTCGCGCTCGATGCGCTAACCGAACTGTCCACCGCGGGCAAGGCGGCGGCGCTGGCCGCGCTTGCATTCTCCGGCACCCTCGCCTTTCGCGCGCTCAACGCCCGGCCGCTCAGCACCCGCCTGCGCGCGGTGAGCGCGATGCTGAGCGACATCGTCGACGGCGAGGGCGACCTCAGGCGTCGCGTCGACAGGCGGCAACTGCCCGCCGACGAGACCGGCGTGATGGCGCAGTGGGTGAACAGCCTGATCGACCAGCTCGATTTGATGCTCGGGCGCGTGCTCGCGCACAGCCAGCGCCTCGGTGAACACAACCTGAAGATGAGCCGGCACGGCGGCGAAGCCGGCGCCGCGGTCGGCGAGGTGTGCGACAGCGCCCGGCACAGCGCGCACGCCGGCGAGCGCCAGCGCGAGATGCTCGAGGAGGCCGACCGCTACGCCGAGCATGTGCGCGAGGCCACCGCCCGGCAACTGGCCGCCTCGCAAAGCCAGATGCAGAGCGTCGGCGGGCGCACCCGCTCGATCCGGCAGACCGTCGCCGCGTCGGCGTCGACCATCGATTCGCTGGGAGAAGGCACGCGCCGGATCGGCAGCGTGGTCGAACTGATCCAGGAAGTCGCCGAGCAGACCAACCTGTTGGCGCTGAACGCCGCGATCGAGGCCGCACGCGCGGGCGAGGCCGGCCGCGGCTTCGCGGTGGTCGCCGACGAGGTGAGGAAACTCGCCGAACGCACGCGCGGCAATACCGAGGAAATCCGGGCGATGATCGGCCAGGTACAGGCGCAGGCGCAGCAGGCCGTCGGCAGCATGCAGTCGGGCATGCGGGATCTGGAGGAAGGCCTGCAACTGGCCGAGTCGTCGAACGGGGAAAGCCAGGCGCTCTACGCGCTGATCGACGGACTGATCGACACTATCGCCCGGCTGTCGGACGCCGCGCGCGACGGTACGCGCGAGGTGGAGAAAATCGGCACGGCCAGCGCGACGCTGGCGGCCAGGCAAACCCGGCTGTCGGCCAGCGTCGAGGTGACCGGCCAGGACATCCAGCGCCTGCTCGCCGAGACCGGCCACTTCAAGGTCAGCCAGGCACCAGCGCCCTGAGGAACAGGGCCCGGCGGCGCAGCGGATGCGGCGCCGGGTCGTAAGGCCGCCGGCGCGGCCAGCGGAAGGCAAAGCTTGCTATAACAGACGCATAGACCGACTTGGCCTGCCCGCTCCCTCTCCTTGCCATGCCTAACCATCTCCTCCCAGACGTGCAGCCCTCGCCCGGCGAGCGCTACCACCACCAGAAATCGGCGCTGCCGAGCAAACCCTGCACGACATGCGGGCGCCCGATGCGCTGGCGCCGCCGCTGGGCGAACAACTGGGGCGAAGTGAAGTACTGTTCGGACGCCTGCCGGCTCGCGAAGGGGCACCGTGCGTAGCCCGCGCCATCCCGTGGTGGTGCCGGGCGCGGCGTCGCCGATTGCGCGGCGACCGATTGCCTGCTCCCTGCCGTGCGAGCGTCTTGCACCGGGTTCCCGAGGAAGTGGCGCGCGACGACCGTCGGCGTTCCCGCCGCAACCGGCTTGCTGGCAAGGCAAGCTCCCCCCATCTCGTGACTGGAAGGCCAGCGCATGACTTCGATCGTGATGATTACCGGCGCAAGCGGCGGCATCGGCCGCGCCCTCGCCCGCCAGCTAACCGCCGCGGGGACGCGCGTCGTCGCCGTCGGGCGGGACGCCACCCGGCTGGACGACGTGGACGCGGCGCTGCGGATAGTCGCCGACGTAAGTAGCGCCGAAGGCGCGGCGCTCGCGCTTGCGGCGTGCCGGGACGCGCTGGGCACCGCACCCGACGGCCTCGCGCATTGCGCGGGCAGCACCCTGATCGCGCCCTTGCACCGCACCAAGGCGGAAGCCTGGCAGGCCATTTTGCACGCCAACCTGGACAGCGCCTTTTACACCCTGCAGGCGTGGCACGCGGCGCTAAACGGGCAAGCCGGCGCCGCCGTGTTCTGCAGCTCGGTGGTGGCCCGCATCGGCGTCGCCAACCACGAAGCGATCGCTGCAGCCAAGGGGGGCGTCGAAGCGCTGGTGCGCAGCGCCGCCGCGACCTACGCCGCACAGGGCTTGCGCGTCAACGCGGTGGCGCCCGGCATGACCGACACGCCAATGACGGCGCCGCTGCTTGGCTTGCCCGCATTGCGCGAAGCCGCCGCCCGCCAGTACCCGCTGGGCGGCTTGCAAAGCGCCGATCAGGTCGCCGGGGTGATGGCGTGGCTGCTAGGACCGCAGGCGAGCCGCATCACCGGCCAGGTCATCGCGGTGGACGGCGGCTTCACCACCATCCGGCCACTGGTGAAGTAGGGGCAAGCAATTCTGCTGGAGACGCGCCGCTGATCAGCCGCGCGAGGCTGCGTCTTTAAGCCGGGCGCGCAATGCGGCGAGCGCGGCGATGGTCGCCGGCGTGGTGCGGCAGCAGCCGCCGATCAGGCGGGCGCCGGCAGCGAGCCAGCCGGGCGCGTCACCGGCAACATCGTCGCCGTGGCCGTGCCAGCTTTGCAGAGCCGCATCCCAGCACTCGCCCGAGTTCGGGTAGGCGATCAAAGGCTTGCCGGTGACGCCGCGGGCAGCGCGCAAGAGCTGTGCGACAAAGCCCGGCGCGGTGCAGTTGACGCCGACGGCGAGCACCTGCGGGCACGCATCGATCGCGGCAAGCGCGTCGGCCAATGGCGTGCCGTCGGCGAGCGACGCGCCGTCGCGGCAGGAAAAGGCGAGCCAGGCCCGCGCGTCGGGGAATTCTGCGGAGAAGAGCCGCGCGAGCGCGACCGCCTCTTCGGCGCACGGCAGCGTCTCGCAGGCGAGCAAGTCCGGCCCCGCCGCGATGAGAGAAGCCAGACGCTCGCGGTGAAAGTCCATCAGTTGCTCGACGCTCAGGCCGTAACCGCCGCGGTATTCGGAGCCGTCTGCGAGGGTTGCGCCGTACGGGCCGACCGACGCGGCGACCAAGGGGTAGCCGCGCCCCGCGCGGTTTTCCGGCACCGCCCAGAATGCGTCGCGTGCCTCGCGCGCGAGTTCGATGGCGCGCGCCATCAGCCGGGCGGCGGCGTCATGCGCAAGCCCCGCGCGCGCGAAACCGGCGAACGACGCCTGGTAGCTTGCGCTGGTGATGATGTCGGCACCGGCGCAGAGATAATCCGCGTGCACCGCGCGGATCAGCTCGGGCGCGTCGGTCAGCACCCGCGCCGACCACAGGCCGCCAGAAAGGTCGGCGCCGCGCGCCTCAAGCTCGGTCGCCAGCGCGCCGTCCAAGAGCACGAAAGGCTCACGCGCGAGCAGCGCTTCAAGCGGGTTCGCCGTCATCGCCGCCCCCTTTCGCTTCCGGCACCCGGCTGGCGAGCACCTTGTCGATGCGCAGCTCGTCCATGTCGACGATTTCGAGCCGCCAGCCCTGCCAGTGCAGCACGTCGCCGGTGCGGGCGACGCGCCCCAACAGCAGCATGACCATGCCCGACAGTGTGTGATAGCGCCCCTTGTCCTCTTCCGGCGTCTCCTTGAGTTCAAGCTTGTCCTTGAACTCTGGCACCGGGATCGAGCCGTCGAGCAGCCACGAGCCGTCGGCGCGCTGCAGCGCCCACGCGTCGTCCGCGTCGCGCGGCGTGAATTCGCCGGTCACCGCCTCCAGAAGGTCGTGCAGGGTGACGATGCCTTCGATCTCGCCGTACTCGTCGACCACGAAGGCCATCTGCGTGCCGCCGGCACGGAACTGCTCGAGCAGTTCCATCCCGGTCAGCGTCTCCGGCACGAACAGCGCGGCCTGGGTCAGCGCCGCCCAGTCCGGCTCGCCGCCGCTCAAGGCGGCGGTCAGCACATGCTTGGCGTTGACGACGCCGGAGAGCGTGTCGAGCGCCCCGGCGCACACCGGGTAGCGCGTGAACTCCGAGCCGCTCATGCGCGCAAGGTTGTCGGCGAACGGCAAGGTGGTGTCCAGGCTGACCACGTCGGCGCGCGGGATCATCAAGGAGGAGAGCTGGCGGTCGTCCAGGCGGAACACGTTGCGCAGCATCTCGTGCTGGTGGGTGTCGATGGTGCCGCTCTCGCTACCCTCGTCGAGCATGGTCTGGATCTCTTCCTCGGTCACCCCGCTGGCGACCTGGTTGCGCACGCCCATCAGCTTGAGCAGCGCCTCGGTCGACAACGACAACAGGTGGACAAACGGCCGGGTCGCCACGGCCAGCAACTGCATCGGACGGGCGACCAGCCGCGCGATCGACTCGGGCGCGAGCTGGCCAAGCCGCTTGGGCACCAGCTCGCCGATCACGATGGAGACGTAGGTGATGACGATCACCACGCCGACGGTCGCGCCGATGGACGCGGCGTGCCCGGGTACGCCCAGCGAGACGAGCCAGCGCGCGAGCGGCTCGGCGAGCACGGCCTCGCCGAAGATCCCGTTGAGGATGCCGATCGAGGTGATGCCGATCTGCACGGTGGAGAGGAAGCGGGTCGGCTCTTCGCCCAGCTTGAGCGCGGCGGCGGCGGCGTGGTCGCCGTCTTCGGCGAGGCGGGTCAGGCGGGCGCGGCGGGCGGTCACCAGCGCGATCTCGCTCATCGCGAACACGCCGTTGAGGACGATCAGTCCGATCAGGATCAGCACTTCCACGGGCTCACCTCCGGACGGGGGCGCGCGGCAAAAGCGGCGGGCAGGACAAAAGACGGTGCAGGACGGGAAACAGCGGGGTAAGGGTCCATACGGCGGCGGATTCTTCCGCGGCAATCCTTGAAGACGAACACCCGCCGATGATAGCGGGATTTGCCATGACACGCACGATGCTTAATGCGGGTCCACGTAACGCGCGGCGATCTCGGCGAACGCCGCGCGGCACGCCAGGAAGGCGTCGACCACGTCCGGGTCGAAGTGGCTGCCCCGCCCTTCCTCTATCATCCGGCACGCCTCTTCATGGCTGAACGGCGGCTTGTACACGCGCCGGCTGATCAGCGCGTCGTAGACGTCGGCCAGTGCCATCAGCCGCGCCGACAGCGGGATCGCCTCGCCGGCAATCCCCTGCGGGTAGCCGCTGCCGTCCCACTTTTCCTGGTGGCCGTAAGCGATTTCCTTCGCGTAGTCGAGAAAGGGCAAGCGCATGCCGAGGCGCTGTTCGGCCTCGACGATGGCGTCGCGCCCGAGCGTGGTGTGCTGCTTCATGATTTCGAATTCGTCGGGGCTAAGCTTTGCGCCCTTGAGCAGGATCGCATCGGGGATGCCAACCTTGCCAATGTCGTGCAGCGGCGCCGACTTGAACAGGGCGTCGATCACTTCCGGCGTCAATTCGGCCGCGTAGCGCGGCGTGTGCGCGAGCGCCTGCGCCAGCGCCCGCACGTAGAACTGGGTGCGGCGGATATGGCCGCCGGTCTCGTTGTCGCGCGTCTCGGCGAGGCTCGCCATCGCGTGGATGGTGACGTCCTGCACCGCCTGCACTTCGGCGGTACGCCGCGCGACCTCCGCTTCGAGGTAGCCGTTCTTGTCGCGCAGGAAGTCGGCGGCTGCCTTCAGGCGCAGGTGGGTGTCGACGCGCGCGAGCACGATGGGCGGGCTGACCGGCTTGGTGATGTAGTCGACCGCGCCGAGCGACAAGCCGAAGGTCTCGTCGTCGACCTGGCTCAGGGCGGTCAGGAAGATCACCGGGATGTCGCGGGTGGCGGCGCCGGCCTTCAGGCGGCGGCACACCTCGTGACCGTCGACGCCGGGCATCATCACGTCGAGCAGGATCAAATCAGGCGGCGTACCGCCCGCACAGATCGCCAGCGCGCGCTCGCCGCTGTTGGCGACCTTGACCCGGTAACGGTCGCGCAGCAAGGCGCCCATCAGCGCGAGGTTCTCCGGCGTGTCGTCGACGACCAGCACCAGCGGTTTTTGCGTGTCATCCATCGGGCGTCCCTTCCAGCGTATCGAGCAGCGCGAGCGCCGCCGGGTAGTCGTAGCGTTCGATCGCGGCGGCAAGCTGTGCCCCCGCCGCGCCCGCAGGCAGCAGGTCACGGTGCGCCGAGAGCCACGCGGGTGCGTCCGCGTCGTCGTTTTCCAGCAAGTGGCGCAGCGCGGCAAGCGTCGCCGGCGCAAGCCCGGCCCTGTCGCCCGCTGGCGGCACCGGATCTTGCTGCGCCGCGAGCGCTGCGGGCAGCACAGCCATCGCCGCAGCGAGTGCCGCCAGCGCTGCCCCGTCTGCAGCCCCCCGCACGAGCGACGCCTCCAGCGTGCTGGCCGCGGCGGCGACCGCAACCGCGCCCAGGTTGGCGGCGCTGCCGCGCAGCGCGTGCACGGCAAAACGCGCGTCGTCCAGCCGCCCCTCGGCGATCAGCCTTTCCACCCGCGACGGCGTGTCCGCCTCGCGCGACACGAACTGGCCGGCCAGTTGCTGCCACAGCGCCGCGTCCCCGCCCAGGCGTGCCAGCGCCCCGGCTCGGTCGAGCACGGCCGGCGCGCCGCCGGCAGCCGCAGGCTCTTCCCCGGGGCGTGCCGCGGCTGGGGTGCTCCCCCTGGCTGCGCGCACGCGCGCAAGGGTCGACAGCAGCGCTTCGGGCTCGACCGGCTTGGCGACAATGCCGTCCATCCCAGCCGCCAGACACGCCGCCTGCTCCTCGGGCAAGGCGCTGGCGGTCATCGCGAACACCGGCAGGCCGGATAGCGAGGGGTCGGCACGGATCGCCCGGGTCGCCGTGAGCCCGTCCATGCCCGGCATCTGCAGGTCCATCAGCACCACGTCCGCACGCTTGCGGGCAAGCTCGGCCAGCGCCGCGGCGCCGTCGCCGGCGATGCGCACCTCGCCGCCCGCACGCTCGATCAAGCCACGCGCGACCTCCTGGTTGAGCGGGTTATCCTCGGCCACCAGCACGTTAAGGCCGGTGAGCCGCGCGCGGCTGTCTGCCGGTGTTTCAATGACCGGCGCCTCCCCCAGATGCGCGAGCGTGTCGAACAGCAAGGACGCCGAAACCGGCTTGCCCAGCACGCGCGCAAAGCCCGCCTCATCCGCCTGCGCGAACGCCTCGTCGCGCGCGAAGGCGGTCACCAGCACGCGATCAGGTTGCCGGGCGAGCGGCAGCGCCGCGATGCGCCGCCCGACCTCGACGCCGTCGGCACCCGGCATCCGCCAGTCGAGCAGCACCACATCAAACGGGCGCCCCGCCGCGTCCGCCTCGCGCACCGCCGCGAGTGCCGCCTCGCCGTCAGCCACCGTTTCCACCTCGACACCGAAACGAGACAGCGTCGCACCCAGCGTGCGCAGTGCGCTCTCGTTGTCGTCGGCCACCAGTGCCCGCATCCTCTCGAGGCGCGGCGTATCCTGTTCGGCGGCGACGCCGAGGCGGGCCGTCGCCCAGAAGGTGCTGCCCTGCCCCGGCGTGCTGTCGACCCCGGCCTCGCCGCCCATCAATTGCGAGAGGCGGCGCACGATGGCAAGCCCAAGCCCGGTGCCGCCGTAACGGCGGGTCGTCGACGCATCGGCCTGCTCGAAGGGCTGGAACAGCCGCTTTTGCGTCGCCGCGTCGAGCCCGATGCCGGTGTCGCGCACGTAAAAGCGCAGGGTCACGCCGTCTCCTTCGCCCGCGACGCGCTCGACGCCGAGCACGATCTCGCCGTGTTCGGTGAACTTGACCGCATTGCCCGCGTAGTTGACCAGGATCTGCCCGAGCCGCAACGGGTCGCCGACCAGCCGTGCCGGCACGTCCTCTCCCACCTCGACGACCAGCTCCAGCCCCTTGTCGGACGCGCGCCCGGCGATAAGGCTGGCCGCGTTGTCGAGCACGTCCGCCAGCGAGAACACCGCGGACTCGAGCGCGAGCCGGCCGGACTCGACCCGCGAGAAGTCGAGGATGTCGTTGATGATGGACAACAGGTAGCGGCCGGAGCGTTCGACCTTCTGCAGGTAGTCGCGGGTGCGCGGCTCGGCGCAACCGTCGAGCGCCAGATGTGCCATGCCGAGCACGGCGTTGAGCGGGGTGCGGATCTCGTGGCTCATGTTGGCGAGAAAGTCCGCCTTGGCGCGCGCGGCCGAACGCGCGGCCTCGCGGGCGGACACCAGCTCGTCGACGTCGACGTTGATGCCGATCACCCGCCGCGCGCGGCCATCCTCGCCGCGCAGGATGCGCGCGTTCACGTGCACCCAGCGCGTCTCGCCGTCGGCACGCACGATGCGCCAGTCGTCCTCGAAGCTCTCGCACGTGCCCGAGAGCGCCGCGCGCAGGCGGCGGGTCGCCGCGGCGCGGTCGTCCGGGTGCAGCAGCGCCTGCCACGCCTCGAGCGTGCCGGCAAAGCCGCCCGCCGGCAGCCCGAACACCTGCTCGAGCTCGGGCGTCCAGTAGTTGTGCCCGCTCAAGAGATCGAGGTCGAACACGCCGGCGCGACCGGCCTGCTGCGCGAGCGACAGCCGCTCGCCCGCCTCGCGCAGGCGGGTTTCCATCGCCTTGCGCTCGCTGATGTCGACGAAGCTGCCGACCAGGCCCGCCGCGCGGCCGTCGGCGTGGCAAAAGCCGGCAACCCAGTACAGGGTGTCGTGGTCGGCGCCGTCGGCAAAGCGGATCGAGCGTTCGCGCGAGAGCCGCGAGCAGCCGGCGATCACCGCCGTATCCTCGGCCTGGTAGCGTTCGCGCTCGTCCTCGGGCAGCGCGGCCAGCTCGAGCACGGTCTTGCCCAGCATGTCCTGCCGGCGCACGCCGAGCGCCGCCTCGTACGCGCGGTTGACGCCGAGAAAGCGGTTGTCGGGCCCCTTGTAGAACAGCGGATAGGGAATGGTGTCGATCAGCGCGTCCTGGAAGGCGATCTGGTCGGCCAGCGCCACCTGATGCTGCCTGAGCGCCTCGGCCTGCTCGCCCAGTTGCTGCGCCTGCTTGCGGGTCGATTCGAGCAGGTAGCGTGCCTTGTGCGCGCGCTCGAGGATCTCGACCGCCATCGCCAGTTGCGGCAACAGCCCCTCGACCAGCTTGAGCGCGGCAGGCGGCGGCGCACCGGCAAAGCCCAGTTCGAGCACGCCGACCAGCCGCTCGCCCAGCAGCACCGGCCACACCCGCACGCACAATTCGAACGCGTAGCCCAGCTCGTTGCCTTGCGCGCCCTCGACCGTGCGCGGCTGCCTGTCCTCGGCGCACTGCCCGGCGAGGCGCTCGCCGTAGGCGAGCGCGGCCGGCGACGCGCCCTCCAGCGCGTAGCCCGCCAATAGCGACAACTGGGCGCGCGAGGGACGGTCGAGGTAGAACGCGCCGCGCACGGCAGCGGTGGACGGTGCCAGCGCCGAGAGCGTGGTCCTGCCAAGCTCGGACAGGGACGACGCGCGCTGCATCACCGAGGACAGGTTGGAGAGCGCGCCGAGCACCCAGCGCTCGGCACTTGAAGTCCGGCACTGCTCGCGCAAGCGCCCAAGCTCGGCACTGAGTTCGCCGTATTCACGCGCGAGCCACGGCGGCCCCCGCCAGTCGAAGTCGCCGTCGGCCAGTGCGCTGAGCGCCTGGCCGAGCGCCGCGCGCGGCGCGCGCAAGGCCCGCGCCAGCGACCACAATGACCAGACAACCAGCAGCGCGAACAGCGCGAAGGCGCCAGCCAACAGCCACGTGCGCTCGCGCGCCGCCTGCGACCGCTCGGACTCGACGCCGGCCTTGAGTTGCTGTGCGTCGACCGACAACCGGTCGAGCGCGCGGGCGAGCGTCAGCGAGGCGCGCGCGGCCTCGTCTTCGCCCAGCATGCGCCAGGCACCCTCGCGCGTCGCCGCCGACAGCGCGATCACCGGCGAGCGGCTGGCCCAGTAGTTGCGCAGGGCCTCTTCGGCGTCGGCCGCCTGCACCGGAAAGGGGCCGGCAGACAGCGCGCGCAGCGCGGCGCTCGCGTCGGCGTCGCTGCGGGTCAGCTGGGCGACCAGGGTCTGCCGGCTGGCCGGCTCCGCCGCCATCACGAGTTCGCGCAAGGTGAGCCCGCCCTCGGCGACCGCCTCGCGCGCCTCGCCGATCAGCCGCTCTGCGTCGCTTGCGCGCGCCATCGCCTCGAAGCGCGCGTCCTCCCGCCCGTTCAGCACCGACACCAGGAGCAGCAAGGCGGCAAGGGCCAGCATCAGCAAGGCGCCATGCAGCAAGGTACGCTTGGGAAGCGTCAGGTGGGGGGTATTCGCGCGCGCGTTCATCGGGCGGCCAGTCCTCGGTCGTCTATCCCTTATGTATAGGCGACCGCCGCCTTGATGACATCATCGTTAAAAGCGACCACGGAGAATGCCATGCCCAGCCCCGACCCCTCGCTGAGCGCCCTGCTTTCCCGCATCCGCGCGTGCCGCCTGTGCGCGGCGCACCTGCCGCTGCCGCCGCGCCCCGTCGTGCAGGCCGGCGAGCACGCGCGCATCCTGATCGCCGGGCAGGCCCCGGGGCTCAAGGTGCAGCAAAGCGGCATCCCCTTCGACGACGCGTCCGGCGAGCGCCTGCGCGCGTGGATGGGTATCTCCCGCGACACCTTCTACGACCTGTCCCGCGTCGCGATCGCGCCGATGGGCTTTTGCTACCCGGGCAAGCGCGGCAGCGGCGACGCGCCACCCAGGCCGGAATGCGCCCCCGCCTGGCGCGCGGCACTGCTCGCGAAACTGCCCGAAATCCGCCTGACCCTTGTCGTCGGCCAGTACGCGACGCGCTGGCATCTGGGCCAGACGCTCACGCTGACCGAGGCGGCGACGCGCTGGCGGGAATTCGCGCCGGAGCGTTTCGTGCTGCCGCACCCGAGTCCGCGCAACCGGCCGTGGCTCGCCGCCCACCCGTGGTTCGAGGCCGAGGTCGTGCCGGCGCTGCAAACTGCGGTGCGCGCCGCGCTGGCCTGACTTGCCGGCGGCGGGCGGCTTGATTAAAGTGGCGCACCGGCAAAAGTGCCCGCTCGCCAACCTGCGGCGCGCCGACAAAAAATCCAGGAGACAGGCATGGCCATCAGCGTATTTGACCTTTTCAAGATCGGCATCGGACCGTCGAGCTCACACACCGTCGGCCCGATGCGCGCGGCGCGCACCTTTGTGGCCCGTTTGCAACGCGACGGCCTGCTCGGCCGCGTCGCGCGCGTGCGCGCGCAGATGTACGGATCGCTTGGCGCGACCGGCAAGGGGCACGGCTCCGACGTCGCCGTGCTGCTCGGCCTCTCCGGCGAAGAGCCGCAACTGATCGACCCTGACACCGTGCCGGCCAAGCTCGAGCGCATCCGCGCCGAACGCGAGATCCGCCTGCAGGGCGCGCACCCGGTCGCCTTCAACGAGGCGGACGACCTGATCCTGCACAAGACGGCGACCCTGCCCTACCACCCGAACGGGATGACGTTCGAGGCGTGGGACGACGCGGGCGAAATGCTCGCCAAGCGCGCCTACTACTCGGTCGGCGGCGGCTTCGTCGTCGACGAGGCGGCCATCGACGCGGGCTTCACGCCGCCGGGCAAGTCCGAACTCACCCATCCGTTTGCCAGCGCCGCAGAGCTGCTCGCGCTGTGCCGCACCCACGGCAAGCCGGTCAGCCAGATCATGCTCGAGAACGAGCTGGCCTGGCGCAGCGAGGCCGAAATCCGCGCCGAGCTTTTGAAGATCTGGCAGGTGATGCAAGGCTGCGTCACCCGCGGCTGCCAGCGCGACGGCATCCTGCCCGGCGGCATGAAGGTCAAGCGGCGCGCCGGCCAGCTGTACCGCCAGCTGGTGGAGCGCCCCGAGGCGGCGCTGTCCGACCCGCTGACCGTGATCGACTGGGTCAACCTGTACGCGCTCGCCGTCAACGAGGAAAACGCCGCCGGCGGCCGGGTGGTCACCGCGCCGACCAACGGCGCAGCCGGCATCATCCCGGCGGTGCTGCACTACTACGCGCGCTTCGTGCCCGGCGCCAACGACGACGGCGTGGTGCGTTTCCTCTTGACCGCCGGCGCGATCGGCATCCTGTTCAAGCTCAACGCGTCGATCTCGGGCGCCGAGGTCGGCTGCCAGGGCGAAGTCGGCTCGGCGTGCTCGATGGCGGCAGGCGCCTTGGCCGAGGTGATGGGCGGCACGCCCGAACAGGTCGAGAACGCGGCCGAGATCGGCATGGAACACAACCTGGGGCTGACCTGCGACCCGGTCGGTGGCCTGGTGCAGGTGCCGTGCATCGAGCGCAACGCGATGGCGTCGGTCAAGGCGATCAACGCCGCGCGCATGGCGCTGCGCGGCGACGGCAAGCACTTCGTCTCGCTCGACCGCGTGATCAAGACCATGCGCGACACCGGCGCCGACATGCACAGCAAGTACAAGGAAACCGCGCGCGGCGGCCTCGCCATCAACGTGATCGAGGTGCCGGTCAGCGTCGTCGAGTGCTAAAGGCTTGACAGCTACTGCGCCTGTCTTTATAGTTCGGCCTTCTTCCCGCGACGCGGGCAAGACGGGGGTATAGCTCAGTTGGTAGAGCGCTTGCATGGCATGCAAGAGGTCAGCGGTTCGATCCCGCTTACCTCCACCAGAACACCAAAGCCGGAATCGTCAGATTCCGGCTTTTTTCATGCGCGCGCCGCCTCGGCCTGCGCGGCGGCAAGCTGGGCATCCAGCGCGTCAAAGCGCCGCCCAGACACCCGGCCGAGCAATCCGCGCGCCGCCGACAGCCGGCCGAGCAGGCGCACGCAGCGAGCCCGGCTGTCTGGCCAGCCGCCGTAGAGGACCAAGCGCGCGGCGACCGCCCGCCACTCGTCGACCATCCATTCAAGCTCCTGCCCCAGCGCGACGCAGCGCGCCAGGTCCGCGCCGAGCAGCGCCGTATCCAGACCCCCCGCCGCGTCCTCGAGCAGCGCCAGGCGGGCAAGCGCCCCGGCCAGCTCGCCGTCGGCGGCGTCCCGCGCGTGCGCGCGCTGGCGCGCATCCAGCGTCTCCTCGAAGGGTTCGCCCTCGGTCTCCCCCTCCCGCCGGGCGAGCCCGGCCGAATGATCGCGCCGCACGTCGCGCGGCGTACCCGAGGCGAGCGCGGCGACCGGCGACTTGGGTTCGACCCTCAGCGGCTTGTCCATACGCTTAACTCGAACAGCTCAATTGCAGCGACGCCGCCCAAGCCGGCGGCAGCGCAGAGAGGTCGTCGAACTCGGCATCGTCGTCAAACGGGCGCGACAACGCGCGCGACAGGCGTTCCAGCACCGACGCGTCGCCCGCCTCGGCCGCGCGGATCGCCTGCTCGGCCAGATGGTTGCGCAACACCAGCCGCGGGTTAGCGCGGCGCATCGCCGCGCGGCGCGCGTCCGCCGGCTGCGCCTCGTACACCAGCCTGTGCGCGTAGCGCGAGAGCCAGGCGCGCACGCCGGCGTCGGGCACGAAGCCCGCCCCCGCGAAGTGGGCGGCGGCGTCGCGCGCCGGGTCGTACTCCCCCAACAACCGGAAGGTCAGCGTGAAGTCGGCGCCCAGCCTGTCCATCCACGACAGCAACTCGGCAACGAGCACGGCGTCTTCGTCCTGCCCGGCCAGCAAGCCGAGCTTCTCGCGCATGCGCGCCAGAAATGCCGCCTGGTAAAGGTCGGGCCACGCGTCCAGCACCTCGCGCAGGGCGTCTTCCGTGGCCAGCGGCAACAGGCTGGACGCGAAACAGTACAGGTTCCACAGCACGACGTCGCTCTGGCGCGCGTACGCGTAGCGCCCGCTGCTGTCCGAGTGGTTGCACACATAATCGAGACGCGTCGCGTCGAGAAAGCCGAACGGCCCGTAGTCGAGCGTCAGCCCAGTCAGCGACATATTGTCGGTATTGAGCACACCGTGGCAGAAACCGACCGACTGCCACAGGGCGGCAAGCTCGGCGCTGCGCCGGGCGACTTCGGCGAACATCGCCAATGCCGGAACCGGCGCCGCCTTGCACGCAGGGAAGTGTTGCCCGATCGCGTAGTCGACCAGCGTGGATAGCGCCGCGTGCTCGCCCTTGTGGTACAGCAGCTCGAAGTGGCCGAAGCGCAGGAAGGAGTCGGCGCTGCGGCACAGCACGGCGGCCCGCTCTTCCCGCTCGCGCCACACCGGCTCGCTGGACACCACCAGCGACAGCGCGCGGGTGGTCGGGATGCCCAGCGCGTGCATCGCCTCGCAGCCGAGGTACTCGCGCACGCTCGAGCGCAGCACCGCACGGCCGTCGCCCATCCGGGAGAACGGCGTCTGCCCGCCACCCTTGAGCTGCAGCTCGACCCGCGCACCGCCCAGGCCTGCCTCGCCGATCAGCAGTGCCCGTCCGTCCCCCAACTGGCCGGCCCACACCCCGAACTGGTGGCCGCCGTAGCGGCTTGCCAGCGGCTCACCCCAACTGGGCGCTGCGTTGCCCGAGATCACGCCGAGCAGCGTGTCCTGCCAGCCCTGCGGCCAGCCAAACGATGCGGCGAGCGCGTCGTTGCCCGCAAGCAGGCGGGCGTCCGGCAGCGGTGTGGCCGCCACCTGCACCACAAAAGGCGCACCCAGCCGCGCGAGGGCGGGCGCCTGCAACAAGTCATGTGTCATGACCGGATTCTAGCGGCAGACGCGGGCGGATACACCCGGCAAGCGGCAGGGTCTTCCCCGGCCGCGTCAGGCGGCCGTCTCCCACACGGGCATCAGCTCGGCGAGCAGCGCCTCGAGGATCAGGTCGCCCTCGCGCTCGGCCGGGTAGACAAACAGCAGGTCGGCCTCCTTGCGGATGTCGGGCACTACCAGCAAGCGCCCCTCGGCCTCGGCGGCCAGCGCGTGGTCCTCACGGATCAGCGCGAGGCCGATCCCCGCACACACCAGCGCCTCGACCGCCGAGAGGTGGTCGCATTCGGTGACCTTGCGCGGCGAGATATTCAGCTCCCGCCACAACTCGCTGCTGATCTTGGACAGACTGGAGAACTGCGACAGGCCGATCCACGGCAGCTTGCCCAGCGCCTTCGGGCTCATCTGCGCCACCCTGTCCTGCCAGCCGTTCGGCATCACCACGCGGAACGGCACGCTGCCCAGCACCCGGGTCGCGACGTTCACGTACGGGTTCTTGCCCAGGTAAAAGCCGCAGTCGAGTTCCTTCTTGCGCACCAGGTTCAACACGTCGCCGGTCACCCCGTGGTGCAGGCGCAAGTCGAGCAAGGGGTAGCGCTCGGTCAGCCGCGCGACCCACGGCCCGATGCGCAGGGTGTCCGGCGTCAGCGTGATGCCGATATTCGCCTTGCCGGTGAGTTGGCCCTTCAGGCTCTTGGCGTGGTTGAGCAGCTCGCGCGACGCGGCGAGGATGGCCTGCGCCTGCGGCAACAGCTCCTGCCCGGCCACGGTCAGGCTGACACCACCCGCGCTGCGCTCGAACAGCGGCATGGCGACCTCTTCTTCCAGCGCCTTGATCTGCGCGGTGACCGCCGGCTGCGACAGGTGCAACAGTTCGGCCGCCTGCGTCAGGTGCCCCTGCTGGGCGACCGTCACGAAGGTGCGCAACTGGTAAATTTCCATCGGTTCCCCTTGAAACGCTTGTCAGGCACCCGGACACGGCGCCAAGTATTCCGATTGGATTTTCTAGGACGCGCGCGACGACCGCAAGCCCGCCGCCATGCAAAATCCCGCTGGGCACACGATCCGGCCCGGCCATTCATCGAGGCGTCACACCAAAGCGCGGCCTCTCGGCAGAATGCAGCCCTTTCCCGAGAGGCACGCGCCTGCAACCCCCTTCCCGGTGAGCGCCCACAACGACTGCAGCGAGGCCGCGCCCTGATCGGCCGCCGACTGTCAGCCGCGCCGCCACGCAGTACCGACGGCACCGCAGCCCGCCAGAAAGCCCGCCGAAACCGCAGTGCGGGCGGCGGCCCTGCCCGGAAACACCATCATTTCGGACATTGATAATCGATTTGGCATACCGACTATAGAGTCCAAACTCCACTGCAAGTCATTGTTTTTGATTTGTTATTGCGACGCATCATTCGTCTAACAAATTCACCCAATCAGAAAAAGCGATTAGCCCCGCCACGAACCCTTCCGTACAGTCCGCCTTACGCAGGCGCACGCCTCGCGTCCGACAACAAGGAGGAACTCATGAACGAGGACGTACTCATCAAGGTACAGTCCAACCCCAAGTTCAAAGAACTGGTCCGCAAGAAGACCAGTCTGGGTTGGCAACTATCGCTGGTCATGCTGGCCATCTACTACGGCTTCATCCTGGTACTGGCCTTCAACCCGCACAGTCTGGGCACCCCGATCGCCCAGGGCTCGGTGATCACCATCGGCATCCCGATCGGCATTTTCATCATCGTCTCCGCCTTCCTGCTGACCGGCATCTATGTCCGCAAGGCCAACAGCGAGTTTGACGCCCTCAATCAGCAGATTGTCGAGGAAGCCCGCAAATGAAATCCCGTATCGCATCCCTGTACGCAGGCCTGCTGACCGCGCTGCCGACGCTTGCCCTGGCAGGCGAAGCCATGACCGGCGAAGTCGAGAAGCAGCCGCTGAACATCTCGGCCATCGTGATGTTCTTCATCTTCGTCGCCGCCACCCTGTTCATCACTTACTGGGCGGCGCGCAAGACCAAGTCGGCATCCGACTTCTACACAGCCGGCGGTGGCATCACCGGCTTCCAGAACGGTCTCGCCATCGCCGGTGACTACATGTCCGCGGCGTCCTTCCTCGGCATCTCGGCGATGGTGTACGAGAAGGGCTACGATGGCCTGATCTACTCGATGGGCTTTCTGGTCGGCTGGCCGATCATCCTGTTCCTGGTCGCGGAGCGCCTTCGCAACCTCGGCAAGTTCACCTTCGCCGACGTGGCGTCCTACCGCCTCTCGCAGACCCCGGTACGCATGTTCGCCGCGACCGGCACCCTGGTCGTCGTCGCGATCTACCTGATCGCGCAGATGGTCGGCGCCGGCAAGCTGATCCAGCTCTTGTTCGGCATGAGCTACGGCTCGGCGGTGGTGCTGGTCGGCATCCTGATGGTGATGTACGTGCTGTTCGGCGGCATGCTGGCGACCACCTGGGTGCAGATCATCAAGGCGATCATGCTGCTCTCCGGCGCCTCGTTCATCGCCTTCATGGTGCTGGGCAAGGCCGGTTTCAGCCTGAACCACATGTTCGAGATGGCCGTCGACACCCACAACAAGGGCATGGCGATCATGGAGCCGGGCGGCCTGGTGGCCAACCCGATCGACGCCGTGTCACTGGGCCTTGCGCTGATGTTCGGTACCGCCGGCCTGCCGCACATCCTGATGCGCTTCTTCACCGTGTCCGACGCCCGCGAAGCGCGCAAGTCGGTGTTCTACGCGACCGGTTTCATCGGCTACTTCTACATCCTGACCTTCATCATCGGCTTCGGCGCGATCTTCCTGCTGACCAACCAGCCGGGCATGATGGAAACCGTGATGAAGAACGGCAAGGAAGTCACCCAGCTGGTCGGCGGCAACAATATGGCGGCGATCCACCTGTCCGAAGTGGTCGGCGGCAACCTGTTCCTGGGCTTCATCTCGGCGGTGGCGTTCGCGACCATCCTCGCAGTGGTGGCTGGCCTGACCCTGTCGGGCGCCTCGGCGGTGTCGCACGACATCTACGCGTCGGTGATCAAGAAGGGCAAGGCCAACGAAGCGGACGAGATGCGCGTCTCCAAGATCACGACCCTCGCGCTCGGCGTGATCGCCATGCTCTTGGGCATCGTGTTCGAGAAGCAGAACATCGCGTTCATGGTCGGCCTCGCGTTCTCGATCGCAGCGTCCGCCAACTTCCCGGTGCTGTTCCTGTCGATGTTCTGGCGCGGCCTGACCACCCGCGGCGCCGTGCTCGGCGGCGCGATCGGCCTGGTGACCGCGGTGGTGCTGATCATCCTCGGCCCGGCCGTGTGGGTTGACGTACTGAAGAATGAGACTGCACTCTTCCCGTACAAGAACCCGGCGATCTTCTCGATGACCCTGGCCTTCTTCTTCACCTGGCTGTTCTCGGTTACCGACAGCTCGCGCCAGGCGCAGGAAGAAAAAGCGAAGTTCGACGCCCAGTTTGTCCGCGCGATGACCGGTATCGGCGCCGCCGGTGCGTCCAAGCACTAAGCCCTAATACGCTGTAGATTGCCGCGCCCCTCGCGGGCGCGGCCTGAAAATACCAAGTCCACAAGGAGACCCCATGTCCACCCTCGAGTCGATCCTGAAAGAAACCCGCAGCTTCCCGCCGTCCGACGAATTCCGTCGCAAGGCCACGGTGTCGGGGATGGAGGCCTACAACACGCTGTGTGAAGAGGCCGACGACCACTACCTGTCGTTCTGGGGCGACCTCGCCCGCGAGATGATCAGCTGGAAAAAGCCGTTCTCCCGCGTGTTCGACGACAGCAACGCACCGTTCTTCAAGTGGTTCGACGACGGCGTGCTGAACGTCTCGTACAACTGTATCGACCGCCACCTGCCGCTGAACGCCAACAAGATCGCGCTGATTTTCGAAGCGGACGGTGGCGAAGTCACCCGCCTGACCTACGCCGAGCTCTACCACCGCGTCTGCCAGTTCGCCAACGGCCTGAAGAGCCTCGGCATCCAGAAAGGCGACCGCGTGGTCATCTACATGCCGATGGTGGTCGAAGCCATCGTCGCCATGCAGGCGTGCGCGCGCATCGGCGCGATCCACTCGGTGGTGTTCGGCGGCTTCTCCGCCGGCGCGGTGCGTGACCGCATCCAGGACGCCGGCGCCGTCGCCGTGATCACCGCCAACGAAGGCCTGCGCGGCGGCAAGACCGTCCCGCTGAAAGCCACCGTCGACGAGGCACTGGCACTCGAGGGCTGCGACTCGGTCAAGAACGTCATCGTCTACCAGCGCACCAACGGCGGCGCGCACTGGGTAGAAGGCCGCGATACCTGGTGGCACAAGCTGACCGAAGGCCAGAGCGAGCACTGCGAACCGGAGTGGATGAACGCCGAAGATCCGCTGTTCATCCTCTACACCTCCGGCTCGACCGGCAAGCCCAAGGGCATCCAGCACAGCAGCGCGGGTTACCTGCTGGGCGCGGCCAACAGCTTCCGCTGGGTATTCGACTACAAGCCGAACGACGTATTCTGGTGCACCGCCGACGTGGGCTGGATCACCGGCCACTCCTACGTCTGTTACGGCCCGCTGGCCAACGGCGCGACACAGGTCATCTTCGAGGGCGTGCCGACCTACCCGGACGCCAGCCGCTTCTGGAGCATGATCGAGAAGCACAAGGTCACCACCTTCTATACCGCGCCGACCGCGATCCGCTCGCTGATCAAGCTGGGCGCCGACCTGCCCAAGCAGTTTGACCTCTCCAGCCTGCGCCTGTTGGGCACGGTGGGCGAGCCGATCAACCCCGAAGCGTGGATGTGGTACTACGAGGTGGTCGGCGGCGGCCGCTGCCCGATCGTCGACACCTGGTGGCAGACCGAGACCGGCTCGGCGATGATCGCCCCGCTGCCGGGCGCGGTCGCGACCAAGCCGGGTTCTTGCACCCTGCCCCTGCCGGGCATCATCGCCGACATCGTCGACGAATCCGGCGCGCCGGTCGAACCGGGCCGCGGCGGCTTCCTGGTGATCAAGAAGCCGTTCCCGTCGCTGGTGCGCACCATCTGGGGCGACGCGGACCGCTTCAAGAAGACCTACTTCCCCGAGGAGTTCAACGGCCAGTACTACCTGGCAGGCGACTCGGCCAACCGCGACGAGAACGGCTACTTCTGGATCATGGGCCGCATCGACGACGTGCTGAACGTGTCGGGCCACCGCCTGGGCACCATGGAGATCGAGTCGGCGCTGGTCGCCAACCCGCTGGTCGCCGAGGCCGCCGTGGTCGGCAAGCCGCACGACGTCAAGGGCGAGGCCGTGGTCGCCTTCGTGGTACTCAAGGGCAACCGCCCGGAAGGCGACGACGCCAAGAAGATCGCCACCGAGCTCAAGAGCTGGGTCGCCCACGAGATCGGCAAGATCGCGCAGCCGGACGACATCCGCTTCGGCGAGAACCTGCCCAAGACCCGCTCCGGCAAGATCATGCGCCGCCTGCTGCGCTCGATCGCCAAGGGCGAGGAGATTTCGCAGGACGTCTCGACGCTGGAAAACCCGCACATCCTGAGCCAGCTGCAACAGGGCGTCTGATTCCACCGCCTTTGCAACGAGGCACTGACCGCCGGCACCGCCGGCGGTTTTTTTTTGCGTTTGCGCAACGCACTTGCGCCGTGTACGCGCGGCGACAGCAGGCTGCAAGCTAGAATGCCCCTTTCAACACCGGGAAACGCCACGATGGTATCCAGCCTGCTTGCCCTGCTCGACGATATCGCCACCTTGCTCGACGACGTGTCGCTGATGACCAAGGTCGCCGCCAAGAAGACCGCCGGCGTGCTCGGCGACGACCTCGCGCTCAACGCGCAGCAGGTCTCCGGCGTCGACGCCAGCCGCGAGCTGCCGGTGGTGTGGGCGGTCGCCAAGGGCTCCTTCGTCAACAAGCTGATCCTGGTGCCGGCGGCGCTGGCGATCAGCGCGTTCGCGCCGTGGGCCATCGTGCCCTTGCTGATGGCCGGCGGCGCCTTCCTCTGCTACGAGGGCGTCGAGAAGCTCGCGCACAAGTTCTTACACGGCAAGGAAGACGCGGCGCACGAGGCCGAACTCGCCGCCGCGCTCGCGCACCCGGAAGTCGACCTCGCCACGCTGGAAAAGGACAAGGTGAAGGGCGCGATCCGCACCGACTTCATCCTGTCGGCCGAAATCGTGACCATCGCGCTGGGCACCGTCGCGGCGGCGACCTTCATGGAGCAGGTCGCGGTGCTCGCCGGCATCGCGGTAGTGATGACCATCGGCGTGTACGGGCTGGTCGCCGCCATCGTCAAGCTCGACGACGCGGGGCTGTGGCTGATGCAAAGGCCCGGCCTCATGGCGCAAGGCTTCGGCCGGGCGCTGCTCGCCGCCTGCCCGTGGCTGATGAAGGGCTTGTCGGTCGCCGGTACGGTTGCGATGTTCCTGGTCGGCGGCGGCATCCTGGTGCACGGCATCCCCGCACTGCACCACCTGGCGGCCGCGCACCAGGCCGGCATCATCGGCGCGCTGGTTCCCTCCTTCGTCAACCTCTTCACCGGCCTGGTCGCCGGTGCGCTCGCGCTTGGCGCGGTGACGCTGATCTCGCGCGTGCGCCGCGCCTGAATCAGGCCGGCGGCGTCGGCATGCGCCAGGCGTTGCTCCCGCTGCGCTTGGCCGCGCATGTCGGGTCATCAAACGCGCACGGACCACACTGCGCGGTTTGTGTCCGGGACGGAAAGCTGTTGCGTTTTTGCATGCAGGCGCGGCTGCACCTCACAGCCCAGGCATGCCCCAATCGGGGAAGCCGCGCGCGCTAAAACTTGTAGCGATTGCTCGAAATCCGGATAATTTGCGCCTTTCGCAATACCCGCGCCGCCATGGACCTCAGCCACTACCTGCCCATCCTGGTCGCCACCGCCCTCGTCAATAACGTGGTGCTGGTGCGCGTGCTCGGGCTGTGCCCGTTCATGGGCGTCTCCAAGAAGCTCGAGGCGTCGATCGGCATGGGCATCGCCACCGCCTTCGTGCTGACGCTCGCCTCCGGCACCAGCTACCTGATCAACGCGCTGCTGGTCACGCTGGGCCTAGAATTCCTGCGCACGCTGTCCTTTATCGTGGTGATCGCCGCCATCGTGCAGTTCACCGAGATGGTGATCCACAAGACGAGCCCGCTGCTCTACCAGGTGCTCGGCATCTACCTGCCCTTGATCACCACCAACTGCGCGGTGCTGGGCATTCCGCTACTGAACGCCCAGGCACAGCACGGCTTCGCCGAGTCGCTAATCTTCGGCCTCGGCAGCGCGCTGGGCTTCTCTCTGGTACTGGTGCTGTTCGGCGCGATGCGCGAACGCCTCGAAGGTGCCGACGTCCCCGCGCCGTTCCGCGGCCCGGCCATCGCGCTGGTGACCGCCGGGCTGATGAGCCTTGCCTTCATGGGCTTTGCCGGCCTCGTCAAATGAGAAACACGACCGTATGAACATCCTGTTGACCGCGCTTGGCGTGATGGCCGTGCTGGCCATCTTGCTGGGCGCCATCCTGGGCTTCGCCTCGGTACGCTTCCGGGTCGACGCCGACCCCTTGGTCGACCAGATCGACGCGATCCTGCCGCAGACCCAGTGCGGCCAGTGCGGCCACCCCGGCTGCCGGCCGTACGCCGAGGCGATCGCCAGCGGCGAGGCCGACATCAACCAGTGCCCGCCCGGCGGCGAGGACGGCATCCGCAAGCTCGCCGAGCTGCTCGGCGTCGACTTCAAGCCGTTTGACGGCGACGCGGCCGAACCCAAGCCCAAGTCGGTCGCGCGCATCGATGAAGCCACCTGCATCGGCTGCACGCTGTGCATCCAGGCCTGCCCGGTCGACGCCATCGTCGGCGCGGCCAAGCAGATGCACACGGTGATCGAGAGCGAGTGCACCGGCTGCGAGCTGTGCCTGGCGCCCTGCCCGGTCGACTGCATCCGCATGGTGCCGCTAGGCACCAGCGTCGAGACCTGGAAGTGGCGCTACCCGGTGATCCCGATCAGGACGATCAAGGCATGAGACAGCTGTACCGCTTTCACGGCGGCATCCACCCGCCCGAATTCAAGGAACTCTCCAACGGCACGCCGATCGTGTCGCCGCCCTTGCCCGCTCGCTTGGTGGTGCCGGTGTCGCAGCATCTGGGCGCGCCGGCCAAGCCCTGCGTCGCTGTGGGCGAGGCCGTACTCAAGGGCCAGCTGATCGCCTGCGCGGACGGGCGCGTGTCCGCCGCCGTGCACGCGCCCACTTCGGGGCGGGTGGTCGCGGTGGGTGAGGCCGACGTCGCCCATCCGTCCGGCCTGCTGCAAACCTGCATCAGCATCGAGACCGACGGGCTCGACGCGTGGATCGAAAAGACGCCGCTGCCTAACTGGCAGGAAGCCGACAACGAGACGGTGCGCGCCTTCCTGCGCGACATGGGCGTGGTCGGCCAGGGCGGCGCAGTATTCCCGACCGCGCTCAAGCTCGGCGTCAGCCACCTCGACACCCTGATCGTCAACGGCGCCGAGTGCGAACCCTTCATCAGCTGCGACGACAGGCTGATGCGCGAGCGCGCGCAAGAGATCGTCGAGGGCGTCAGGATCGCCGGCACGCTCACCGGCGCGCGCGAGATGCTGATCGGCGTCGAAGACAACAAGCCCGAGGCAATCGCAGCGCTTACGGCCGCGTGCGCAGGCACCCCGATCGAGGTGGTCAGCGTGCCGACGCTCTACCCGTCCGGCGGCGCCAAGCAGCTGATCCGCATCCTGACCGGCAAGGAAGTGCCGCACGGCATGCGCTCGACCGACTTTGGCGTGCAGTGCTTCAACGTCGGCACCCTTTACTCGCTCAAGCGCGCCATCGTCGACGGCGAGCCGGTGATCAGCCGCATTGTCACGCTGACCGGCGAGCTCGAACGCTGCGGCAACGCCGAGGTGCTGCTGGGCACGCCAGTCGAGCACCTGCTCGCGTGGGCCGGCGTCAATACCCGCTGCGACGGCGTGATCGTCGGCGGGCCGATGATGGGCTTTCCGCTTGAATCGCGCGTGGCAGGCGTGGGCAAGGCGGTCAACTGCCTGATCGCCAGGAGCGATACGCTGCTGCCACCACGCCCGCCCGCGATGCCGTGCATCCGCTGCGGCGCGTGCGCCGACGCCTGCCCGGCACAGCTGCAACCGATGGAGCTTTACTGGCACGCCAAGGCGCGCGAATTCGGCCCGGCGCAGGAAGCCAACCTGTTCGACTGCATCGAATGCGGCGCGTGCAGCTACGTGTGCCCGAGCCAGTTGCCGCTGGTCGACTTCTACAAGTTCGCCAAGGACGAGATCTGGGCGGCCGAGCGCGACAAGAAGGCCGCCGACCGCGCGCGTGCGCGCCACGAGTTCCGCCAGTTCCGTATCGAGCGCGACAAGACCGAGAAGGCGGAACGGCTCGCCGCGCGCGCGGCAACGCCTGCCCCGGCCGCAACCCCCGACGCGGCCAAGGCCGACGCGATCCGCGCGGCGATGGCCAAGGCGGCCGAGCGCAAGGCGGACGTCGCGCCGCCGACCGAGGACGCCAAGCGTGCCGCCATCAAAGCGGCGATGGCGCGTGCCGCGGCGAAGAAGGCCGAACAGCAAGACGCCGGCACCCCACCCAAGCCTGCGCTGGACGATGCCAAGCGCGCCGCCATCGAGGCGGCGATGGCCCGCGCGGCAGCGAAGAAGGCCGAGCAGCAAGGCACGGCGACCTCCGAAGCCGAAGCGGTGCCCGCGCCCGCCCCCAAACCCGCGATCGACGACACCAAACGCGCCGCCATCGAGGCGGCGATGGCGCGTGCCGCGGCAAAGAAGGCCGAGCAGCAAAGCACGGCGACCTCCGAAGCCGAAGCAGTGCCCGCGTCCGCCCCCAAGCCTGCGATCGACGACGCCAAGCGCGCGGCGATCGAGGCGGCGATGGCCCGTGCGGCGGCGAGGAAGGCCGAGCAGCAAGGCGCGGCAGCAGCCGAGGCCGAAGCGGCACCCGCGCCAGCCCCCAAACCCGCGATCGACGACGCCAAGCGCGCGGCGATCGAGGCGGCGATGGCCCGTGCGGCAGCGAAGAAGGCCGAACGCGAAGCCCAGAAAGGACAAGACCCGCAACCATGATGTACGCGCCCTACCTCGCCCGCCCGACCACGGTGTCGACGGTCATGTTCAAGGTGCTCGCCGCGCTCTTGCCGGCGATCGCCACCAGCGTATGGGTGTTCGGCGTCGGCGTGCTCGTCCAGCTCGCGCTCGCCAGCGTCACCGCACTCGTCACCGAGGCGCTGATGCTGCGCGCGCGCGCCGTGCCGGTGGCGCCCTTCCTGAAGGACGGCAGTGCCCTGCTCACCGCCTGGCTGCTCGCGCTGTCGATGCCGCCCCTGGGCGTGTGGTGGCTGATCGTGGTCGCCACCGCCTTCGCCATCGTGTTCGGCAAGCAGTTATACGGCGGGCTCGGCAACAACCCGTTCAACCCGGCGATGGTCGGCTTCGCGATGGCGATCGTCGCCTTCCCGGCACAGATGGCGGCCTGGGGCATCCCGCACGGCCCCCTGTCCGCGCTCGACCAGCTTGGCTGGATCTTCGCTCGCGAACTGCCCGCGCACCTGACACTCGACGCCATCAGCAGTGCGACCCCGCTCGACTACCTGAAGACGCATATCGCGCCGGACATGTCCGCGACCCAAGTGATGGCGAGCCCGCTGTTCGGCCATTTCGGCGGCGCGGGCAGCGAGTGGGTCGCGTTCGCCTACGTGGCCGGCGGCCTCTACCTGCTGCAGCAAAAAGTAATCGCCTGGCACACGCCGGTGGCGATGCTCGGTGCGCTGGGCCTGATCGCCGCTTTGATGCACCTGGCCGACCCGTGGTACTACAGCGGCGCGCCCTTCCACCTGGCCGCCGGCGCGACCATGCTCGCGGCCTTCTTCATCGTGACCGACCCGGTCAGCGCGCCGGTCAGCGCGCGCGGCAGGCTGATCTTCGGCGCCGGCGTCGGCGTGCTGGTCTACGTGATCCGCGTGTTCGGCGGCTACCCGGACGCGGCGGCGTTCTCGGTGCTGCTGATGAATATCGCCACCCCGCTGATCGACCGCTACACGCGCCCGCCGTCGTTCGGCGCGGCCAACCGCAAGCGCAAGGAAAAGAGCCGATGACCCGCCGAGCCGCCACCCAGGCCCGCGTGAGCGCACTCACCCTGCTCGCGTTCACCTTCGCCGCGACGCTGATCCTCGCGCTGAGCTTCATCGCGACCCGCGAGCGCATCGCGGCCAACGAAAACGCGGCGCGCGCCGCGCTGATCGCGCAGACGCTGCCCGCGGGCAGTTTCGACAACGATCTGGTCGCCGACACTGTCCCGCTGACCGGCACCGAGGCGGCCGCGCTCGGGCTCGCCCCCGGCGCCGTCGCCCATGTCGCCCGCAAGGAAGGCGTACTCGTCGCCCGCGTGTTCGAGGTCGAAACCGGCCGCGGCTACGGCGGCCGCATCCGCCTGCTGGTCGGCGTCACCGCCGACGGACGCGTCAGCGGCGTGCGCGTGGTGGCGCACAAGGAGACGCCAGGCCTGGGCGACTATATCGACCGCGCCAAGAGCAACTGGGCCGACCAGCTGGCCGGCCGCGGCATGGAAACCCGCTGGCGCGTGAAGAAGGACGGCGGCGACATCGACTCGGTGAGCGGCGCGACCATCTCGGCGCGCGCCGTCACCGGCGCGGTCGGCCAGGCCGTGGGCGTCGCGGACCAACTCGCCGCCCGGCTGAAGGAGCAGAAATGAGTGACGCCAAGCCCACCGCCCGCTGGCGGGAAATCGCCCATAACGGCCTGTGGAAGCAGAACGCAGGCGTCGTCCAGCTGCTCGGGCTGTGCCCGGTGCTGGCGGTCAGCACCAGCGTGATCAACGGCGTCTCGCTGGGGCTGGCCACCACGCTGGTGACCGCGCTCTCCGGCGCTTCGGTCGCGCTACTTCGCCAGTTCATTCCGAACGAGATCCGCAACCCGGTGTTCATCATGATCATCGCCGCGCTGGTCACCTGCGTCGACCAGGCGATGAACGCGTGGATGCACGGGCTGTACGCGGTGCTCGGCATCTTCATCCCGCTGATCACCACCAATTGCATCGTGATGGCGCGCGCCGAGGCGTTCGCCTCGCGCAATACCGTGCCCGAGGCCGCACTGGACGGCGCGATGATGGGGCTGGGCCTCACCGGGGTGCTCGCCGTGCTGGGCGCGCTGCGCGAACTGATCGGCCGCGGCACGCTGTTCTCGGGCGCCGAACTGGTGTTCGGCGACGCCGGCCGAGCGCTGGTGCTGCACCTGGTGCCGGCCCAGATGAACTACCAGTACCTGCTCGCGCTGTTGCCGCCGGGCGCCTTCATCGGGCTGGGTCTGATGGTCGCCGGCAAGCAGTGGCTGGACGCGCGCGCGCGCACCCGCGCGGCCCTGCAACAAGCGGCCGCACAGCTGCTACCCGAGGCGGAGGGCGCGCGATGAACGCAGCCAAGCGCCGCGCGATCTTCGAGCGGCTGCGCGAGGACAACCCGGCGCCGACCACCGAGCTTCTGTACGACACACCGTTCCAGCTGCTGATCGCCGTGCTGCTCTCGGCACAGGCGACCGACGTCGGCGTCAACAAGGCGACCCGCCGCCTGTTCCCGCTGGCCCCCACCCCCGAGGCGATGCTCGCGCTGGGCGAGGAACGCCTCGCCGAAACCATCCAGACCATCGGCCTCTACCGCACCAAGGCGAAAAACACCCTCGCCACCTGCCGCATCCTCGTCGAACAGTACGGCGGCGAGGTGCCCCGGACCCGCGAGGCGCTCGAGGCCTTGCCCGGTGTCGGCCGCAAGACCGCCAACGTGGTGCTCAACACCGCCTTCGGCCAGCCGACCATCGCGGTCGACACCCATATCTTCCGCGTCGCCAACCGTACCCGCCTCGCGCCGGGCAAGGACGTGCGCGAAGTCGAGGACAAGCTTACCCGGCTGACCCCGCCGGAATTCCGGCTGGACGCCCACCACTGGCTGATCCTGCTCGGCCGCTACGTGTGCAAGGCGCGCAAACCCGAATGCGCGCGCTGCCCGATCCAGGATCTCTGCGAGTACCCGGCAAAGCCGGTATGATTGAATAAGCTGCTTGAAAATGGCGGTGGCAGGCAGCATCTGCCAAAGCCGGGCCCGCCCGCCTGCGTCGGCCCGCCAAGACTGGAAATGTAAAAGTGAACACGCAATTGCGCAAAATGGCTGTGCTGGCCCTCGCCGTCGTCGCCCTCTCCGGCTGCGACAGGGTCAGCCAGTGGATCAAGGGGGAAGAGCCGATCGCCAAGGTGGCGGTACCGGCCAAGGCGGACGGCAGCGTACAGATGCTGCTGCCCGACTTCACCATGCTCGTCGAGCGGGAAGGCCCGGCCGTCGTCAACATCCAGGCGACGCGCAGCAGCGGCGGGCCTGGCAGCGCACAGCCCTCGCGCCTGCCCGGCATCCCCGAAGACGACCCGTTCTACGACTTCTTCCGCCGCTTCATGCCGCCCGAGCAACAGGACGCGCCGCCGGACGAAGGCGTGTCCTTCGGCTCGGGCTTCGTGATCAGCGAGGACGGCTACATCCTGACCAACGCGCACGTGGTTTCCGGTGGCGACCAGATCAAGGTCACGCTGACCGACCGCCGCGAGCTGAAGGCCAAGCTGGTCGGCCTCGACAAGCGTACCGACGTCGCCGTGCTCAAGGTCGACGCGCAGGGCCTGTCCTCCGCCAAGATCGGCAACCCGGCCGCGCTGAAGGTCGGCGAATGGGTCGCCGCGATCGGCGCGCCGTTCGGTTTCGACAATACCGTGACCGCCGGCATCGTCTCGGCCAAGGGCCGCAGCCTGCCTGACGAGAGCTACGTGCCCTTCATCCAGACCGACGTCGCGATCAACCCGGGCAATTCGGGTGGTCCGCTCTTCAACCTGAAGGGCGAGGTGGTCGGCATCAACTCGCAGATCTACAGCCGCTCCGGCGGCTTCATGGGCATCTCCTTCGCGATCCCGATCGATATCGCGATGAATGTCGTCGAACAACTGAAGAGCAAGGGCAAGGTTAGCCGCGGCCAGTTGGGCATCCACATCCAGGAGCTGACACAGGAACTCGCCGCCTCCTTCGGCCTCGACCGCCCGCACGGTGCGCTGGTTGTCCGCGTGGAACCCGACGGCGCCGCCGCCAAGGCCGGCGTGCAGACCGGCGACATCGTGCTCAAGCTGAACGACAAGGAAATCGCGAGCTCGCGTGACCTGCCCATCCTGGTCGGCGCGATGCAGCCGGACACCGAGGTCAAGCTCACACTGTGGCGCAAGGGCAAGGAAAAGGTCGTCATCGCCAAGTTGGGCGAACTCAAGCAGGATGAAGAGGCGCCTGCCGACAAGAAGGGCGGCAACGGCGGCGAGCCGCAGTCGTTCAACTTCGACAAGATCGGCCTGATCGTCAGCGAGCTGACCGCCGAGCAAAAGAGCACGCTCGGCATCAAGGGTGGCCTGCTGGTGCAGAAGGTTGCGGGCGTCGCCGCCCGCTCGGGGCTCGCCACCGGCGACGTGATCGTCGGCGTCAACCAGACCGAGGTCGGCTCGGTGAAATCGTTCGAGCGCGAACTGAACGCCGCGCGCGGCAATATCGCGCTTTTGGTGCGGCGGATGGACAACACGCTGTTCATTCCGCTGCAGATCCAGTAAATCCAAGCCGCCCGTAGAGGCGGCTTTTTTTCGCGCAATTTTTTTCGCGCAAAAAGGGGACCCGTCATGAAAGGCATCGCAGTCTTCCAGCATTACCCGGGCGAAGGGCCCGGTTACTTCGCGCGCTTCGCCGAGCGCGCCCACCTCAAGCTCCACCTGTTCCAGGGCCACCTGGGCGAGACGCTACCCGCTTCGATCGCAGAGTACGCCGGCATGGTCGTGCTCGGCGGGCCGATGAGCGCCAACGACCGCCTGCCCTTTGTCGAACACGAGAAAGCGCTGATCGCCGAGGCGATCGCGCTGGACATCCCGGTGATCGGCCACTGCCTGGGCGGCCAGCTGCTCGCCGAAGTGCTCGGCGGCACGGTGTGCGCCAACCCGAACGGCGCCGAAATCGGCTGGCACCCGGTACGCGCGGCGGACGCCGCCAACCCGTGGTTCGGCGACGCGACCGGCACCGAACTGATGCACTGGCACAGCGAATACTTCACCCTACCCGACGGTGCGACGCTGCTCTTGGACAGCGCACACTGCCCGCACCAGGCGTTCAGCCACGGCATCCATCTGGGCATGCAGTTCCACCTGGAGATGGACGAGGCGATGCTCTCGCACTGGAGCGAATGCGTCGACGAGATCGCGCCCTACGCCGAGCACCCGGGCGTGCAGGCGATCGAGGCGATGCTCGCGCACAGCGAAAGCAAGCTGATCGCGTCGAACGCGCTGGCCGACCGCGTCTACCGCACCTGGGCGCGCGCGCTCAAGCTCTGATCGCACCCATAAAAAGGCGATGTCCCACACGAATGGGTCAGATTGTGCTCGGGTTTTGTGTCCGCTACGCGGACGTGTTTGGGTGCCGCTTCCGCGCTGACCGAGCGCGGCAAGCGTAGCGGCGCGAGGGAATACGAACGGGCAAGGGGCTTGTAGCGACAAGCCCCTTGCAACCCAAACGCCCCCGGAGGCTCGCGACTTCCCCGTCAACAAAGACGCTGGCGAGGCGCTGGCCAACTCCATGCGTGCGAATCTTTGATTCGCCCAGCGGGGTATTCGCTACCGTCGAATCGCTCGAACAAGGGCCAGCTTAAAACCTCGCCAGCGCCTTTGCTGCCGGCGCGAGCCTACGCGGAAGGGTGGCTGACGCAAAAGCACCGCACATCGCCAGCAAACAAGCACCTGCTTTTAATTGAGACATCGCCAATAAAAATCCACCACAACTGCAAACGGAGAAAACCATGGAATTCCTGACCACCGACCTGTACGACGCCCACGAGGGCCAGGTCAACGTCGCCACCCCCCTGCTGCAGCGCTACGGCGGCCGCGCGCGCTTTAGCGGGCAGATCGTCACGCTCAAGCTGTTCGAGGACAACACGCTGGTGCGCGAAGTGCTGGGCACGCCGGGCGCGGGCAAGGTGCTGGTCGTCGACGGCGGCGGCTCGCTGCGCTGCGCGCTGATGGGCGACCAGATCGCCGAACTCGCGGTGAAAAACGGCTGGGAAGGTGTGCTGATCTGGGGCTGCATCCGCGACTCGGTCGCCATCGCCGCGCTCGACCTTGGCGTACGCGCACTGGCGACCAACCCCAAGAAGTCGGTCAAGCGCGGCGAAGGCCAGCAAGGGCTGGCCGTACGCTTCGCCGACGTCGACTTCACCCCCGGCCACTGGCTGTACGCCGACGAAGACGGCGTGCTGGTCTCGCCCACCAAGATCGCCTGACATGGACGAGGCGGGGCTTGCGCGCTTCGTGCGGGCGCAGGATGCTGTCTACCCGGCGGTACTCGCCGAGTTGGCCGCCGCTCGCAAGCGTTCGCACTGGATGTGGTTCGTGTTCCCTCAACTGGACGGCCTCGGCCACAGCGCGATGGCCGAGCGCTACGCGCTCGCGGATCTTGCCCAGGCGCGTGCGTACTGGGCGCACCCGACGCTCGGCCCCAGGCTCGCCGAGTGCCTGCGCGCCCTGCTCGCGCACCGCAGCCAAGCCATCCGCGACATCCTGGGACGGCCGGACGACTTGAAGCTGTGCTCGTGCGTCACCCTGTTCGGCCGCGCCGTGCCGGAAGAGCCGCTGTTTGCCGCCACCCTCGCCGCCTTCTACGGCGGCAAGGAAGATCCGCTGCCCCTGCGCCTGCTCGGGCTGTAACAGGCTGCTTGCTCGGCAAAAACAAAGGGGCGTGTCCATCAGGACACGCCCCTTTGTTTATTTAAGTGGGTGATACTGGAAAGCAGTGGAATGCAGAAGCACGCTATGGATTTCCCGCGCGCAAAGCAAAACCCCCAGCTCATTGAGCTGGGGGTCTGCGGATGGGGCGTCTGGCGGTGTCCTACTTTCACATGGCGAATGCCACACTATCATCGGCGCTAAGGTGTTTCACGGTCCTGT
>NZ_JAAGAA010000013.1 GCF_010435965.1 Crenobacter caeni | reverse complement strand
GGTCTGCTTGCCGATGTCCAGACCGAAAAGTGCGATGTTTGCCATGATGATCCTCCGCGCCGAATTGGAAACAGCCCAGCAAGCGTAGCCTGCTGGGCTGTTGGAGTTCAGGCTGACCATCACATTAATGGCACCGCTTGCGGTGCCATTTTTGTTGGGTAGTCAGGCTTAGCCGATGAAGCCGTATACGATGGAGCTGATCGCGACAAGGCCCATCACAACCACGAACACGTTGCCGAGCTTGCCCTTGTGCGCGGCGAGCGCCGGCACCTTGTTGATGGCGTACATCGGCATCAGGTAGAGGATGGCCGCGATGATCGGCCCGCCCAGCGCCTCGATCATGCCGAGGATGCTCGGGTTGGCGATCGACACCGCCCACAGCGTGCTGACCATGAACACCAGCGTGAACGCGCGCACCTTGCCGGGCGCCACGCGGATGCCGCGCGCCTTCAGTTGCTGGCTGACGATGCCCTCCAGCCCTTCGGCCGCGCCCAGGTAGTGGCCGAAGAACGACGACACGATGGCGACGAAGGCGACTAGCGGGCCGAAGTAGGAGATGAACGGGCTCTCGTGCGTGTTGGCAAGGTAGGACAGGATGGACAGGTTCTGCGCCTTGGCCTGCATCAGTTGCGCGGGGCTCAGCGACAGCACGCAGGAGAACACGAACAGCATCACGAAGCCGACCAGCATCAGTGAGGTGCGGCGCAGGATCTGGTCGGCCTTGGCACGGGCGTCCCGGCCGTGCGCGCGGCGCTGGGCCAGCGCGAACTGCGAGATCGCCGGCGAATGGTTGAACGCGAAGATCAGTACCGGGATGGTCAGCCAGACGGTGCCGGCGAAGTCGAAGGTGGACGGCATCACGGCGACCGCGTCCAGCTTCCAGTCCGGGATCAGGTAGAACGACATGAAGGCGAGGATGGCGACCAGCGGGTAGACCAGCCACTGGGTCACGCGCAGCATCCACTTCTCGCCGGCGAGCATCACCGCCATCATCCCCGCGATCAGCACGCCGGAGAGCAGGACGCGCGACAGCGACGCGAGCCCCAGCTGGTGCACCATGAAACTGTCGACGGTGTTGGTGATGCCGACACCGTAGATCAGCACGATCGGGTAGATCGCGAAGAAGTAGAGCAGAGTGATCGCCTTGCCGGCGCCGGCGCCGAAGTGTTCCTCGACCACGCGGGTGATATCGCTGTCGTTGTGCGCGGACGAGCACACGAAGCGCGACAGCGCGCGGTGCGACAAATAGGTCATCGGGCCGATCAGCAGCGTCATCAGCACCAGCGGCCAGAAGCCGCCCATGCCGGCGTTGATCGGCAAAAACAGGATGCCGGCACCGACGGCGGTGCCGAACAGGCTGAGCATCCAGGTGGTGTCCTGCCGGGTCCAAGGCAGTTTGGCGGTGGACGGTGCGGCGTTGTTCAGTTCCAGGCTGGCGGCGGTCTCGCTCATCGGGCAGGGTCGCGTAGTAAGAGTGGAATGCAAGAATATTCCGAAATACGTATTTAGATCAATGCCTTCAAGACGTGCCGCCGCGCGCGCAAAACAACAGCCGGCAGCCGGTTTTGTCATTTAAAGTTCGTGCGCTTTCATTTTTGTTCGGTCACGAAAAATAAAGGACGAAGCCCGCGCCCGGGGCTGTTCGTTTGTCGATGGATTTTGCGTGGCGGCAGGCAGGACATGGGTGCCCCGAGGTGGGGGCACCGGGCAGATGACGCTTACGACAGTTGGCGGATCGCTTCGCGGTGGCGGCGGAACACCCACTTTTCCCAGGCGTCGCGGGTCGCTTCGTCGAAGGTGTGCGCCAGTTGCGTGCGCACCAGCGTGCGCCCGTCCTGCGGCGTCGCGCGCACGCTGACCGGCAGGAACAGCGTCAGCGCCGAATCGGGGTTGGGGCTCAGCCGCAGCAGCGCGTCACCAATGCTCGCCGCCTCGTCCTGTAGCCAGACGATTTCGGTCAGCCCCAGCCGGCACGCGCGGCACGCAGGTGTTTCCGGGTGGCGGCCGAACAGCGCGAGTTCCAGCGCGAGGTCGAGCTTGGCCTCCAGCCGCAACAATTGCGCGTCGCCTCCGTCGCTGCCCGCCGGCGCTGCGGAGATCACGCGCAGTGCGAGCCGCGTCTCGCGGGCAAGCTTGGGGCCGTACTCGCCGCGGGTGTGTAGCGACAGCGGCAGTGCGTCGTCGAAGCTGACGGTGTCAAGCGTGGGCAGCATGGGGTTTCCTTCAGGCGTCGAACAGGCCGAGCACGCCCTCGAGGCCGACATGGTTGATGGCGACGGCGGCCTTCTCGCGCACCACCGGCTTGGCGTCGAAGGCGACGCCGAGGCCGGCCTCGGCGAGCATCAAGAGGTCGTTGGCGCCGTCGCCCATCGCGATCACCTGCGCCGGGGCAAGCCCGAGCGCGTCGCGCCTCTCGATCAGCAAGCGGCGCTTGGCGGCGGCGTCGACGATGTCGCCCTTCACGCGGCCGGTCAGCCGGCCGCCGGTGACTTCCAGCTCGTTGGCGTAAGCGTAGTCGAGGCCGAGCGTGGCCTTCAGGCGTTCGGTAAAGAAGGTGAAGCCGCCGGAGACCAGCATGAAGCGCACGCCGTGTGCGCGGCAGGCGGCAAGCAGGGTCTCGGCGCCGCGCGTCAGCCGCACGCGCTCAAGGTAGACGCGCTCGAGCGCGGCCTCGTCCAGCCCTTCGAGCAGGGCGACCCGCGCGATAAGCGACTGCGCGAAGTCGAGTTCGCCTTTCATCGAGCGCTCGGTGATCGCGGCGACCTCGGGCTTGAGTCCGTGCATGTCGGCGATCTCGTCGATGCACTCGATGGTGATCAGCGTCGAGTCCATATCGGAGACGATCAGCCCGAAGTCGGCGAAGCGCGCGCCGTCGGCGATGCGTGCGATGTCGACGCCAAGCGTGGCGGCAAGCAGGGCGAGCGCAGGCTCGACCGGCGCCGGGCACGGCGACAGCACCGCGCGGCAAGGGCCCGTGCGGCGGATGGTATCGGCGCCGCAGGCTGCGGCCAGTTGTTCGAGGGTGGCTTGCGGCAGGGCAGGCGCCTGCACGACGAGATGGTGGCTCATGGGGCTGCTGGGAGGTTGCGTACGCCGCCGATTATGCCATGGACAAGGCGTGGGTGGCGGCGGCGCGTAGCAGACACGCCGCCGCCGACTTCAGGCGAGTCTCGAGAGCAGCGCGTGCGCGACCGCTTCGCTCGACGCCGGGTTCTGCCCGGTGATCAGCGGGCCGTCCTCGACCACGTGTACGCCCCAGTCGTCGCCCTTGCTGTAGTGCGCGCCCAGCGCCTTCAGTTCGTCCTCGAGCAGGAAGGGAACGACGTGGGTGAGGCCGACCGCAGCTTCTTCGCTATCGGAAAAGCCGGTGACCTTGCGGCCGTCCACCAGCATCTTGCCGTCGGCGCCGCGTGCGTGCAGCAGCACGGCCGGCGCGTGGCAGACAGCGGCGACCGGCTTGCCCTGCGCGACAAAGGCTTCGATCAGCAGGCGCGACGCCTCGTTGTTGGTCAGGTCCCACAGCGGGCCGTGGCCACCCGGGTAAAACACCGCGTCGAAATCGCCGGCCTCGACCTCTTTCAGCGTCAGCGTGTGCGCGAGCTTGTCCTTCAGCACGGCGTCGCCGTTGAAGCGCACGGTGGCCGGGGTCTGCGACTCGGGCAGCGCGCTTTTCGGGTCGATCGGCGGCTGCAGCCCGAGCGGCGAGGCGAGTGTGATGTCGACACCGGCATCAAAGAGCGCGTAGTAGGGGGCGGCGAATTCCTCGATCCAGAAGCCGGTGCGGTGGCCGGTGTCGCCGAGCTTGTCGTGGCTGGTCAAAACGAACAGGACGCGTTTCATCGGTCTTTCCCTCGGGTTGGCAAAATCAGCCGGGCAGGGCCGGGTAGTCGGTGTAGCCGTGCGCGTCGCCGCCGTACAGGGTGCGTGCGTCCAGCGGGTTCAGCTCCGTGCCGAGCTCGAGCCTGCGAGGCAGGTCGGGGTTGGCGATAAAGGCGCGACCGAAAGCGACCGCGTCGATATGGCCTGCTTCCAGCATCTGGCGGGCTTTTTCGCCAGTGTAGCCGCCGGCGCCGATAATGCATCCCGTATAGGCCGCACGCATGGCGTGGCGGAACGCCTCCGGCCACGCCGGCCCGCCGGCCCAGTCCGGCTCGGACAGGTGCAGGTAGGCCAGCTTGCGTTTCGACAGTTCGCGCGCCAGATAGAGCGCCATGTCTTCCTGGCCGACGTCGGACAGGCCGTTGAACACGCCCAGCGGCGAGATGCGTACGCCGACCCGCCCGCTCGTCCATTCGGCGCAGACTGCGTCAACGACCTCGAGCAGCAGCCGCGCGCGGTTCTCGATACTGCCGCCGTAGGCATCGGTACGCTGGTTCGCTTCGGGCGACAGGAACTGGTTGAGCAGGTAGCCGTGGGCGGCGTGGATTTCGACGAGGTCGAAGCCGGCACGCTCCGCGCGGTCGGTCGCCTGGCGGAAGTCGTCGACGATGTCAGCGAGTTCGGCGGTTTCCAGCGCGCGAGGGGCGCTGCACGGCAGGCGCTCGAGCGCGCCGTCGGGCATGCGCACGGTGGTGCGGGTGTCAGCGGTGAGCGCGGATGGTGCGACCGGCGCCTGTCCGTCCGGCTGCACGCTGGTGTGCGAGATGCGGCCGGTGTGCCACAGCTGGATCGCCATCTGGCCCCCGGCCTGATGGACGGCTTGGTTGATGTCGCGCCAGGCGGCGACCTGCGCTTCGTCGTAGAGGCCGGGTGCGCCGGCGTAGCCCTTGGCGGTGGGCGAGATATGGACGCCTTCGCTGATGATCAGGCCGGCCGAGGCGCGCTGCACGTAGTAGTCGCGGGCGAGCGTGGTCGGCAGATCGCCCGGCTCGGTATTGCGCAGGCGGGTCAGCGGGGCCATCAGCACGCGGTTGCTCAGGACGAGCTCGCCCATGGCGAGCGGGGACATCAGCGTAGGGACTGTCATGCAAACTCCTGTATTAGACCGTTCGTCTAGATTCAAGGTAAAAAAAGTGCCCGCATACGCGGGCGCAAGGGAGGGTTCAGGCAGGCAGCACCAGGCGGGTGTGCTCGAGTGCTCTCGCCAGCGGCGCGCGGCTGCGCGACACCTTGGCCAGCAGCGAGGCGCCCAGCCAGCGTGCGTACAACTGCTCGGCGAGTTCCGCCGCGGGCACGGTGGCGGTCAGCGAGCCGTCTGCCTGCGCTGCGCCGATCGCGCGGGCGATCTCGGCGATGATGCCCTGCATCGCCGTATCCAGCGCCACGCGCATCGGCTCGGAGTAGTCGGCCACTTCGGCGGCGAGCTTCACCGCGAGGCAGGTATGCAGTTGCGGGTCGCATTCGGCCGCTGCGAGCCAGCGCTCGAAGTAGGCGATGAGCCGCGCGCGCGCGTAGCCCAGCGTTTCGTCGGTGAACAGCGCGGCGACATGCTGGCGGTAGAGCGCGAAGTAGTGTTCGATCAGCGCCTCGCCAAACGCGTCCTTCGAGTCGAAGTAGTGGTAGAACGAACCCTTGGGCACGCCCGCAGAGGCGAGCAGTTCGGTCAGGCCGAGGGCGGTGAAGCCCTTGTGGCGGACCAGTTGCTCGCCGGTGGCGAGGATGTGGGCACGGGTATCGGGAAAGCTGCTGGGTCTTGGCATGTCCGGCAATATAATAGACCGGTCGTCTAATTTCAAGAGCATGGCAGGCGTGACGCTGGCGAGGCCACCGTCTTACAATAGCGGCGAACCATAAGAGGCCGACTGCGCCACCACACCCGTTGGAGAACCCGCATGACCCGCATCCGCCAGGAAGACTTCATCCAGAGCATCGCCGACGCCTTCCAGTACATTTCCTACTACCACCCGAAGGACTTCATCGACGCGCTGTACCAGGCGTACCTGAAGGAAGAGAGCCCGGCGGCCAAGGACGCGATGGCGCAGATCCTGGTCAACAGCCGCATGTGCGCCGAAGGCCACCGGCCGATCTGCCAGGATACCGGCATCGCCGTGGTGTTCCTCAAGGTCGGCATGAACGTGCAGTGGGACGCCAAGTTGTCGGTGCAGGAAATGGTCAACGAGGGGGTGCGCCGCGCCTACCTGAATCCGGACAACAAGCTGCGTGCCTCGGTGCTGCTCGACCCGGCCGGCAAGCGCCAGAACAGCAAGGACAACACGCCGGCCGTCGTCCACTACGAGATCGTCGAAGGGAGTGATGTCGAGGTGATCTGCGCGGCCAAGGGCGGCGGCTCGGAGAACAAGTCGAAGTTCGTCGCGCTCAACCCGTCCGACTCCATCGTCGACTGGGTGCTGAAGACGGTGCCGACCATGGGCGCCGGCTGGTGTCCGCCGGGCATCCTCGGCATCGGCATCGGCGGCACGCCGGAGAAGGCGATGCTGCTGGCCAAGGAAAGCCTGATGGGCCCGGTCGACATCCATCTGGTGAAGGAAAAGGCCGCACGCGGCGAGGAACTGACCCGGGTCGAGTCGCTGCGCCTCGAACTCCTTGAAAAGATCAACGCGCTGGGCATCGGCGCGCAGGGCCTGGGTGGCCTCACCACCGTGCTCGACGTGAAGATCCTCGACTACCCGACCCACGCGGCGTCCTTGCCGGTAGCGATGATTCCGAACTGCGCGGCGACCCGCCACGTGCACTTCCACCTGGACGGCAGCGGTCCGGCCAAACTCGAGGCGCCCAGCCTGGAAGACTGGCCGCAGATCGAGTACGGCAACGCCGGCGGTCGCCGCGTGAATCTGGATACCGTTACCCGTGAAGAAGTGGCCAGCTGGAAACCGGGCGAAGTCTTGCTCTTGAACGGCAAGATGCTGACCGGCCGCGACGCCGCGCACAAGCGCATCGTCGACATGCTGAACAAGGGTGAAAAGCTGCCGGTCGACCTCTCCGGCCGCTTCATCTACTACGTCGGCCCGGTCGACCCGGTCGGCGACGAGGTGGTCGGCCCGGCCGGCCCCACCACCGCAACGCGGATGGACAAGTTCACCGAGCAGGTGCTGGCCGAGACCGGCCTCTTGGGCATGATCGGCAAGGCCGAGCGCGGCCCGGCGGCGATCGAGGCGATCAAGAAGCACAAGTCGGTTTACTTGATGGCGGTCGGCGGTTCGGCCTACCTCGTCTCCAAGGCGATCAAGGGCGCGCGCGTGGTCGGTTTCGCCGACCTGGGCATGGAAGCAATTTACGAGTTCGAGGTGAAGGACATGCCGGTGACGGTCGCGGTCGACAGCCAAGGCTCGGCCGTGCACCAGAGCGGTCCGGCCGAGTGGCGCGTGAAGATCGGCAAGATCCCGGTCAGCGCCGCGTAAGGGCAGGCCAGGCAAGACAAAGGCCGGGGTGACCCCGGCCTTTTTGCATTTTGCCCGCTGCGCACAGTACCTACTTGACCAGCGCGGCGACGCGTGCGGTGATCAAGTCGACCGCCGGGTCGTTGCTGCCGTGCGGCAGGATCACGTCGGCAAAGCGTTTGGTCGGCTCGACGAACTGGTTGTGCATCGGGCGCACGGTCGCCATGTACTGCTCGATCACGTTGCCCATGGTGCGGCCGCGCTCGGCGATGTCGCGCTCGAGGCGGCGGATGAAGCGCACGTCGCCGTCGGTGTCGACGAAGATCTTCAGCGACATCATGTCGCGCAGCGCCTGGTCGTACAGTGCGAAGATGCCCTCGATCACGATCACCGGGCCGGTGACCACAGTCTCGGTTTTGCTGGCGCGTGTGTGCTGCGAGAAGTCGTACAGCGGCATCTCGATCGGCACGCCGTTTTTCAGGTCGTCGATATGCTGGATCAACAGCGGCCAGTCAAACGCGTGCGGGTGGTCGTAGTTGGTCGCGAGCCGCTGCTCGAAGGTCAGGTGGCTCTGGTCGCGGTAGTAGTTGTCCTGGATGATCACCGCCGCCTTGTCGGCGCCGATGGTTTCGACCACCTTGCGGGTGACCGTGGTCTTGCCGCTGCCGCTGCCGCCGGCGACACCGATGATGAAAGGTTTGCTCATGACCACCCCCACAAAGAAAAGCGGGCTAATTTAGCAAAGTCTGATGTACAAGAAAAGCGTCAGGCGTCCCCACCCGCTTCGGCCTCGGCGCGGGCTGCGTCGTGCCACGCCTGCATCGCCGGCAGCGCGCGCATGTGCGCGGCGTACTCGGCCGCGTCGCCGTCAAGTTGCACGCCGTAAGTCTCGAAGCGGAATACCACCGGCGCGAACATCGCGTCGGCGATGCCGAAGCGGCCGAACAGGAAGGGGCCGGCCTCGCGGTGCGCCGCGCGCAGCGACTGCCACAACTGGGTGATGCGCTGGATGTCGGCGAGGGTGGCCGCGTCAGGCTCGATCACATGGCGCTGTCCGCAGTCGAAACCCATCTGCTGGCGCAGCGCGGCGAAGCCCGAGTGCATCTCGGCGCTGACCGCGCGCGCGAGCGCGCGCTCCTCTGCCTCGCGCGGCCACAGGCCGGCGGCCGGGTAGCATTCGGCGAGGTACTCGCAGATCGCCAGCGAGTCCCAGATCTTCAGGTGGTGGTCGATCAGGAGCGGTACCTTGCCGGTCGGGCTGTACTGCAGGATGCGCTCGCGGGTATCGCTCTGGTAGAGCCGGACCTGGACCTCCTCGAACGGCTCTTCCAGCATCTTCAGCACGAGCCAGGGCCTGAGCGACCACGAGGAATAGCGTTTGTCTCCAATCACGAGCCGGAACATGACGGCCTCTCCTGTTTGCTGGGATTTATGCATTCTAGGATAAAAGCGTCCGCCAAGGCTTAGACTTGGTGGCAGACAAGCAAGCCGGGCACGCGCCCATGGCGCGAAAAAAGCCGGCCTGCACCCTTGTGCGGCCGGCATGCGTGGCGTGGCGGTGTTACTCGGCCTCGTCTATCCACGCCTGCTGGATCGCCTCGAGGACCTTCTCGCCACCGCGGGTGTGGTTGTCGTCGAAGCCGGGCAGGCCGACTACCTTGTTGTGCAGGTCGGTAAAGCGGATCGTCTTCGGGTCGACCTCGGGGTAACGGTCGTAGAGTTCGGCTGCGATCGCGTGAATGTCGGTCCATTTCATGGCGTCTTGTCCTCGGCGGCGGTCTCAGTGGTGTTCGCGGGCGTGGTTGATCGTGTAGCGCGGGATTTCGACGACAAGGTCGGCGCCGTCGACGATGGCCTGGCACGACAGGCGCGAGTCGGGCTCGAGCCCCCACGCCTTGTCGAGCATGTCCTCTTCGAGCTCATCCGCCTCGTTCAGCGATTCGGCCCCCTCGCGCACGACGACGTGGCAGGTCGTGCACGCGCACGACATCTCGCACGCGTGTTCGATTTCGATGCCGTGGTCGAGCAGGGTCTGGCAGATGCTCTGGCCGGACGGGGCGTCGTCGATCACGGTGCCATCGGGGCAGAGTTCGGCGTGCGGCAGCACGATGATGCGGGGCATGTTCTTCCTTACAGTTCTGCGATGTTGTGGCCCTTGAGGGCGCGCTGGATATTGCGGTCCATGCGCCGCTCGGCGAAGGGGTCGGTCGCGCGGCTGAGCGCGGCGGCCGCCTCGTTGACGGCACGGGTGTCCTCTCCGGCGGCGGCACGCTCGGCGGCCTCGAGCGCGGCGTCGACCCGAGCGCGCTCGCTCTGGTCGAGCAGGTCGCCGTCGCTCGCGAGTGCGGCGCGGGTCGCCTCGATCAGGCTTTCGGCGTCGACGACTGCCTCGCGCAGCTTGCGCGCCTGGATGTCGTCCTGCACGTTGGCCAGCGAGTCGGCGAGCATGGTGCTGATCGCCTCGTCGGTCAGCCCGTACGAGGGCTTGATCTGGATCGACGCTTCGACGCCGGTGGTCTGCTCGCGCGCGGACACCGACAGCAGGCCGTCGGCGTCAATCTGGAAGGTGATGCGGATGCGTGCGGCGCCGGCGACCATCGGCGGGATGCCGGAGAGCACGAAGCGGCCGAGCGAGCGGCAGTCGGCGACCAGTTCGCGCTCGCCCTGCAGCACGTGGATGCTCATCGCGGTCTGGCCGTCCTTGAAGGTGGTGAACTCCTGCGCGCGGGCCACCGGCAAGGTGGTGTTGCGCGGGATGATCTTCTCGGTCAGCCCGCCCATGGTTTCCAGCCCCAGCGACAGCGGGTTGACGTCGAGCAGCAGCCAGTCGTCGCCGGCCTTGTTGCCGGCGAGCACGTTGGCCTGGATCGCCGCGCCCAGCGCGACGACCTTGTCCGGGTCGAGGTTGGTCAAGGGCGGCTGGTCGAAGAAGTCGCCGACCGCCTTCTGGATCGCCGGGATGCGCGTCGCGCCGCCGACCATCACCACGCCGCGGATGTCGGTGCGTTCGATGCGCGCGTCGCGCAGCGCCTTGCGCATCGGCAGCATGGTCTTGTCGACCAGGGTGCGGGTGATCTGGTTGAAGGTCTCCTGCGTCAGCGTGAGGTCGACCGCCTGCCCGTCGGCTAGGATGGCGGTGATGCGCGCGCTGCTGTGGTCGGTCAGGTGTTCCTTCGCCTCGCGGGCGCGGGTCAGCAACAATCGGGTGTCCTGCGCGGACAGGCCGGACAGGCCGGATTCGGCGAGCAGCCAGCAGTAGATGCGGTGGTCGAAGTCGTCGCCGCCGAGCGAGGCGTCGCCGCTGGTGGAGAGCACCTCGAACACGCCGCGGGTCAGGCGCAGGATGGACACATCGAGCGTGCCGCCGCCCAGGTCGTACACCGCGTAAGTGCCTTCGGCACCGTTGTCCAGCCCGTAGGCGATCGCAGCGGCAGTCGGCTCGTTCAGGAGGCGCAGCACGGAGAGACCGGCGAGCCTTGCCGCGTCCTTGGTCGCCTGCCGCTGCGCGTCGTCGAAGTAGGCGGGTACGGTGATCACCACCCCGGTCAGCTCGCCGCCCAGGCTGGCCTCGGCGCGCGCGCGCAGCGCCTTGAGAATCTCTGCGGAGACTTCAACCGGGCTCTTGCAGCCGGCGCGGGTCTGCACGCCGACCATGCCCGGCGCGTCGACGAAGCGGTAGGGCAGCGTCGGCGCCTCGCTGATGTCGGCGAGGCTGCGGCCCATGAAGCGCTTGGCCGACACGATGGTGTTGTGCGGGTCGTGGCTCTGTTCGGCCTGCGCGGCGTAGCCGACGGCGACACGGCCGTCTTCCAGGTAGCGGACGACCGACGGCAGCAGGCTGCGTCCTTCGCTGTCGGGCAGCACGGTCGCGCTGCCGCTGCGCACGGTGGCGACCAGCGAATTGGTGGTGCCAAGGTCGATGCCGGCGGCGAGGCGGTGCTGGTGGGGCGCGGCGGACAGGCCGGGTTCGGCGATTTGCAAGAGGGCCATGGATTCGGGTCTTTGTCGTCGGGCGAGCTAGCGCGCCCGGTCGTTGTCAGTACAGCAACGCTTCGATGGCGTCGCCGGTTTCCTGCTCGATCTTCTCCAGGAAGCGCAATTTTCGCACCAGCAGTGCGCCTTCTTCCAGCTCGCCGCGCGTATCGATCGCGTCTTCGAGCGCGGCCTCGAGTTCGCGGGTGTCGGCACGGATCTCGGAGAGCAGCGCCTCGAGCGCGTCGATGTCGCTCGCCTCGCGCGCGGCCTCCAGCGTCTCGCGCCACGCAAGCTGCGCCATCAGGAAGTCGACCGGCATCCGCGTGTTGGTCTCCTCCTGGGTGTCGACCCCGGCGAGCTGCAACAGGTAGCGGGCACGGTTGACCGGCTTTCTCAGCGTCTGGTACGCCTCGTTGACGCGGGTGGCCAGCATCAGCGCGTCGCGCCGCTCGGCGTCAGGGGCGCTGGCGAAGCGGTCGGGGTGGACCTCGGCGGCCAGCGCGCGCCATGCGGTGTCTAGGGTGACCGCGTCGATCGCGTAGCGGCGCGGCAGCGCGAAGAGCGCGAAGAAGTCCTGCTTCAGGTCAAGGTTCATGGCGGGGCGGTCCGGACGGGAAAGGGCCGGGCGGCGGACCGCCCGGCGACGGGGGCTGCTCAGACGTGGAAGCTTTCGCCGCAGCCGCACTCGTTCTTGACGTTCGGGTTGTTGAACTTGAAGCCTTCGTTCAGCCCTTCCTTGACGAAGTCGAGCTCGGTACCGTCAAGATAAGCGAGGCTTTTGGCGTCGGTGAACACGGTGACACCGAAGCTCTCGAAGGTGAGGTCGCTCTCGTCGGCGACGTCGACGAACTCGAGCTTGTACGCCATGCCCGAACAGCCGGACGTCTTGACGCCCAGACGGACGCCGAGACCCTTGCCGCGGCGGGCCAGGAAGTTGCGTACATGGTTGGCGGCGGCTTCGCTCAGGGTGATGGCCATGCTGGACTCCTTGTTTACTTGCCGTGCTTTTGCTTGTAGTCGTCGACGGCGGCCTTGATCGCGTCCTCGGCGAGGATGGAACAGTGGATCTTGACCGGTGGCAGCGCCAGCTCTTCCGCGATCTGGGTGTTCTTGATCGACAGCGCTTCGTCGAGCGTCTTGCCCTTCACCCATTCGGTGACCAGCGAGCTCGACGCGATTGCCGAACCGCAGCCGTAGGTTTTGAACTTGGCGTCTTCGATCACGCCGTCTTCGCCGACCTTGATCTGCAGCTTCATCACGTCGCCGCAGGCCGGTGCGCCGACCATGCCGGTGCCGACGGTGTCGTCGCCCTTGTCGAAGGCGCCGACGTTGCGCGGGTTTTCGTAGTGGTCGAGGACTTTTTCGCTGTATGCCATGGTGTTCTCCGGTGCTGGAGCGGGCGGCGGTGCCGCCCGCGGTTGCAGTCTCTTAGTGGGCGGCCCACTGCACGGTGTTCAGGTCGACGCCGTCCTTGTACATCTCCCACAGCGGCGAGAGTTCGCGCAGCTTGCCGATCTTCTGCTTGAGCAGGTCGACCGCGTAGTCGACTTCTTGTTCGGTGGTGAAGCGGCCGATGGTGAAGCGGATCGAGCTGTGCGCCATCTCGTCGTTGCGGCCGAGCGCGCGCAGCACGTAGGACGGTTCGAGCGACGCCGAGGTGCACGCCGAGCCGCTGGACACCGCGAGGTCCTTGATCGCCATGATCAGGCTCTCGCCTTCGACAAAGTTGAAGCTGACGTTCAGGTTGTGCGGCACGCGCTGTTCGATGTCGCCGTTGATGTACACCTCTTCCATGTCCTTGATGCCGTTCCACAGGCGGTCGCGCAGCATGCGGATGCGTTCGTTCTCGGTGTGCATCTCCTCGCGCGCGATGCGGTACGCCTCGCCCATGCCGACGATCTGGTGGGTGGCCAGCGTGCCCGAGCGGAAGCCGCGCTCGTGGCCGCCGCCGTGCATCTGCGCTTCCAGGCGGACGCGCGGCTTGCGGCGCACGTACAGCGCGCCGATGCCCTTGGGCCCGTAGGTCTTGTGCGCGGACAGGCTCATCAGGTCGACCTTGAGGGTCGAGAGGTCGATGTCGACCTTGCCGGTTGCCTGCGCGGCGTCGACGTGGAATAGGACGCCCTTTTCACGGCACATTTCGCCGATCGCCGGGATGTCCTGGATCACGCCGATCTCGTTGTTCACGTACATCACCGAGACGAGGAGGGTATCCGGGCGGATCGCCGCCTTCAGCTCGTCCAGGTCGATCAGGCCGTTTTCCTGCACGCCAAGGTAGGTGACTTCGAAACCTTCGCGCTCAAGTTCGCGGCAGGTATCGAGCACGGCCTTGTGTTCGGTCTTGACGGTGATCAGGTGCTTGCCCTTGCCCTGGTAGAAGTGGGCGGCACCCTTGATCGCCAGGTTGTTCGACTCGGTCGCGCCCGACGTCCAGACGATTTCCTTGGGGTCGCAACCCAGCAGTTTCGCGACTTCGACGCGCGCGTTCTCGACGGCCGCCTCGGCGTCCCAGCCGAAGGCGTGGCTGCGCGAGGCCGGGTTGCCGAACTGCCCGGTCAGGTAGGGGATCATCTTGTCGGCGACGTGCGGGTCGACCGGCGTCGTCGCCGAGTAATCGAGGTAGATCGGGAACTTGAGTTCGCTCATTTTCTGGAATTCTCCACTGGATGGGGCCGCTGCTTCAGGCCGCGCCGGCTGCCGCACTGGCGGCTGCCTGCTCCGGTACGCGCTTGTCGTGGATCACGCTGGTTTCCTTCGCCTTGTGCTGGCGCACGAGGCCGCCCAGCGTGACGTTGGACAGGTAGTTGAACAGGGTGGCGTTGAGGTCGGTCCACAAATCGTGTGTCATGCAGCGGTGATTGTCATGGCAGTTCTCGCGGCCGGCGCACTGGGTGGCGTCGACCGGTTCGTCGACGGCGATGATGATCTGCGCGACCGTGATGTCATCTGCTTCACGGGCAAGAGTATACCCTCCGCCGGGGCCTCTTGTGCTCGTGACCAGCGCGTTGCGGCGCAATTTGCCGAACAGCTGCTCGAGGTAGGACAGCGAGATGCCCTGCCGTTCGCTGATGCCGGCCAGCGTCACCGGGCCGCGGCTCTCGCGCAGCGCCAGGTCGAGCATCGCTGTAACTGCGAATCGTCCCTTGGTGGTCAGTCGCATGGTGAAGTCTTCCTTTGTCGTGGACGCCCGCAGCGGCGGGACAGGCCTATTATGATGATTTCCGACCAATATGGTCAAGTATTGCGTGCGTGGCCGGTATCCCGCACGGCTTGCGCTTCAATATCCGATTATTTTACTTGGATTTTTGGGCTTTGTGCCAGCGGCCGCCCGCGAGTCGATAGTCGGTGCTTATGACAGTCCGGCATGAAGGTGTATTATCCAGCCGCTAATACTTACAACCCAGACAACCTATGGCGGCGCGCGGCAAGGCGCGTACGCGCGGAGTTTTTGCATGCACAAGGTCGTGATCAGCGGCACCGGTCTTTTCACCCCGCCCAATGCGGTCAGCAACGAGGCGCTGGTCGAGGCGTTCAACGCGTGGGTGCGCGGGGCCAACGCCGCGAACGCGGAGGCGATCGCGGCGGGACGCATGGACCCCCTGCCCGAGTCGAGCGCCGAATTCATCGTCAAGGCGTCCGGTATCCGCCAGCGCTACCTGATGGACGCCGCAGGCGTGCTCGACCCCGAACGCATGGTGCCCCACCTTGCCGAGCGGCCGAACGAGGCGCTGTCGGTGCAGGCCGAGATGGCGGTCGCCGCCGCGAAGGGCGCGCTCGCGCGCGCCGGCCGCGCCGGCAGCGACGTCGACATGGTGATCTGTGCGTGCTCCAACCTGCAGCGCGCATACCCGGCGGTGTCGATCGAGGTGCAGCAGGCGATCGGCGCTGCCGGCTTTGCCTACGACATGAACGTCGCCTGCTCGTCGGCGACTTTCGGGATCCAGGCGGCGGTCAGCGCGATCGCGACCGGCGCCGCGCGTACCGTGCTGGTGGTCAACCCCGAGATCTGCTCGGCCCATCTCAATTTCCGCGACCGCGACAGTCACTTCATCTTTGGCGACGCGGCCACCGCTGTACTGCTCGAGCGCGCCGACGCGGCGACCGCCGAGGGATGTCTTGAAGTACTCGGCTGCAAGCTCGCGACCGTGTTCTCCAACAACATCCGCAACAATGCCGGCTTCCTGAACCGTTGCGACGCGGCGGGCATCGGCGCGCCGGACAAGCTGTTTGTCCAGCAGGGGCGCAAGGTGTTCAAGGAGGTCTGCCCGATGGTCGGCGAGCACATTGTCGGCCACCTGGGCGAGCTTGGCATCGCGGCGGAGGGCGTGCGCCGCTTCTGGCTGCACCAGGCCAACCTGGCGATGAACCAGCTGATCGCGCGCCGCGTGCTGGGGCGCGAGGCGACCGAAAGCGAGGCGCCGGTGATCCTCGACCGCTACGCCAACACGAGCTCGGCCGGCTCGGTGATCGCGATGCACCTGAATCGCGACGACCTCGTGCCCGGCGACATCGGCGTGCTCTCGTCGTTCGGTGCCGGCTATTCGGTCGGCAGCGTGGCGCTGCGGCGCATCTAAATGCCTAATTTGCAAGATTCTTTGCCTTTTTATGACATGGATCTTGCATTTGGTATTGTGTTTGCTTAGTGTCAGTTTCATGCGGCGGCCGTGGCTGCCGCGTCTCGACCTGAGGGAGAAACTACATGAAGACAAACAAACGCATTCTCGTCGCCGCCAGCCTGCTGGCAGCGGCCAATCTGGCGTCCGCCGCCGGCACGCTGATCTACTGTTCGGAGGCGAGCCCGGAAGGCTTTGACAACGCGCAGTACACCGGCGGCAACAGCTTCGACGCCTCCGGCCACGCCGTCTACAACCGTCTGGTCGAGTTCGAGCAGGGCTCGACCAAGCTGCAGCCGGGCCTCGCCGAGAGCTGGACCGTGTCGCCGGACGGCAAGACCTACACCTTCAAGCTCCGTAAGGGCGTGAAGTTCCACACCACCGACTTCTTCAAGCCGACGCGTGAATTGAACGCCGACGACGTGGTGCTGACCTTCGACCGCATGGTCAACAAGAACAACGCCTTCCGCAAGGCGTACCCGGTCGAGTTCCCGTACGCGTCCGACACCGGTCTCGACGCCAATATCGTCGCCGTAGAGAAGGTCGATGCGAATACCGTGCGCTTCGTGCTCAAGGAGCCGGACGCCGACCTCTTGGCCAAGATCGCGATGCCGTTCGCGTCGGTGCTCTCCGCCGAGTACGTCGGCCAGCTGATGGCCGCCGGCAAGGCCGCCGACATCAACCAGAAGCCGGTCGGCACCGGCCCCTTCGTGTTCAAGCGCTACCAGAAGGACGCGCAGATCCGCTTCGCGGCGAACAAGGACTACTGGAAGAAGGGTGCGGTCAAGGTCGACAACCTGGTGTTCGCGATCACCACCGACCCGTCGGTGCGCTTCCAGAAGATGAAGGCCGGCGAATGCCAGATCATGTCGTACCCGAAGCCGACCGACCTCGCCGCGATGAAGACCGACCCCAAGATGAAGATGATCTCGTCGCAGGGCTTCAATATCGGCTACCTGTCGTACAACACCGAAAAGCCGCTGTTGAAGAAGAAGGAAGTGCGCCAGGCGCTGGACATGGCGATCAACCGCAAGGCGATCATCGACGCGGTGTACCAGGGGCAGGGCGTCGAGGCGGCCAACCCGATCCCGCCGACGCTGTGGTCGTACAACAAGTCGCTGAAGAACGCCGCGTTCGACCCGGCCAAGGCCAAGGCGCTGCTCGCCAAGGCCGGCTACCCGAACGGCTTCGAGATCACGCTGTGGGCGATGCCGGTGCAGCGCCCGTATAACCCGAACGCCAAGCTGATGGCCGAGATGATCCAGGCAGACTGGGCCAAGATCGGCGTCAAGGCCAAGATCACCAGCTACGAGTGGGGCGAGTACCTCAAGCGGATGAAGAACGGCGAGCACGACACCGGCCTGATCGGCTGGACCGGCGACTACGCGTCGCCGGACAACTTCCTCGGCGTGCTCCTGACCTGCGAGGCGGTCGGCGGCTCCAACTACGCGCGCTACTGCAGCAAGGAATTCGACCAGCTGGTGCTCGCCGCTCGCAAGTCGAACAACGTCGCCGAGCGCACCAAGTTGTACGCGAAGGCGCAGGAAGTGTTCAAGCGTGACCTGCCGTGGTCGACCATCGCCCACTCGACGGTCAACCAGCCGATGCGCAAGGAAGTGAACGGCTTCAAGATCAGCCCGTTCGGCGACTACACCTTCCAGAACGTCAGCGTCCGTTAATTCTGTCTGACAATGTGCAAAAAAGCCCTCCGTACGCGGAGGGCTTTCTGTTGCCCGTGCCTCCTGGGTGGCATGCGGCTGATTTGCTTGAATATTATTTTCTGCTTTTATTGCTTGTCATTTTATTGCAATAATACATTTCCTTTTGGAATATTAATTCATTAATTATAGAATCCGCGCTTGTCAATTGTTATGTAATTAAATAATGTCTTTTGAGTGCGGGCGGTTCCTGACCGGACGCACCCCATCCAAGCCAAAGAGAAGTGGAGCCAGAAAATGAAAAGAAGCAAGCAATGGCTGATCGCGGCGGGCCTGATGGCCAGCGCGGCAGCAAGCCAGGCAGCCGGAACGCTGATCTACTGTTCCGAGAGCAGTCCCGGCGGTTTTGACCCCGCGCAGTACCTGTCCGGTGCCGACTTCGACGCGTCCGCCGAGACCGTGTTCAACCGTCTGGTCGAGTTCGAGCGCGGCGGCACCAAGGTGATTCCGGCACTGGCCGAGTCGTGGACCATCTCGCCGGACGGCAAGGTGTACACCTTCAAGCTCAGGAAGGGCGTGAAGTTCCACAGCACCGACTACTTCAAGCCGACGCGCGACTTCAACGCCGACGACGTGGTGTTCACCTTCTCGCGCATGCTCGACAAGAACCACCCGTTCCGCAAGGCGTACCCGACCGAGTTCCCGTACTTCACCGACATGGGCCTGGACGGCAATATCGCCAAGGTCGAGAAGCTCGATCCGCAGACCGTGCGCTTCACGCTCAAGAACGTCGACGCCGCCTTTATCCAGAACCTGGCGATGAGCTTCGCGTCGGTGCAGTCGGCCGAGTACGCGGACAAGCTCTTGAAGGCCGGCAAGGCCTCCGAGATCAACCAGAAGCCGATCGGCACCGGCCCCTTCGTGTTCCGCCGCTACCAGAAAGATGCGCAGATCCGTTTCAGCGGCAACAAGCAGTACTGGAAGCCGGCCGACGTCAAGCTGGACAACCTGGTGTTTGCGATCACCACCGACGCGTCGGTGCGCGCGCAGAAGCTGAAGAAGGGCGAGTGCCACGTCACCGTCTACCCGCGTCCGGCCGACGTGCCGTCGCTGAAGGCCGACCCCAACGTCACCGTGCTGAGCAAGCCGGGCTTCAACCTCGGCTACCTCGCGTACAACGTCGAGAAGCCGACGCTGAAGAAGCTCGAGGTGCGCCAGGCGCTCGACATGGCGGTCAACAAGGACGCGATCCTGAAGGCGGTCTACCAGGACGCCGGCCAGAAGGCCGACAACGCGCTGCCGCCGACCCAGTGGTCGTACAACAAGGCGATCAAGGCGACCGCGTACAACCCGGCCAAGGCCAAGGAACTGCTGGCCAAGGCGGGTTACCCGAAGGGCTTCGAGATGACGCTGTGGGCGATGCCGGTGCAGCGTCCGTACAACCCGAACGCGCGCCTGATGGCCGAGATGATGCAGGCCGACTTCGCCAAGGTCGGCGTCAAGGCCAAGATCGTCAGCTACGAGTGGGGCGAGTACATGAAGCGCGCGATGAAGGGCGAGCACGACGCGATCCTGATCGGCTGGACCGGCGACAACGGCGACCCGGACAACTGGATGAACAACCTGTACGGCTGCGACTCGGTCAAGGGCAGCAACTACTCGAAGTGGTGCTACAAGCCGTTCGACGACCTGGTGCAGAAGGCCAAGGTGACGACCAACGTCGCCGAGCGCAGCAAGCTCTACTCGAAGTCGCAGGAAGTGTTGAAGGGCCAGGTGCCGATCACGCCGATCGCGCACTCGACCGTCAACCAGCCGGTGCGCAAGAACGTGCAGGGCTTCAAGGTCAGCCCGTTCGGCCTGCACTCCTTCTACGGCGTGTCGGTGAAGTAAGTGTTTGACCGCCGGGCAACCGGCGGCAGCGGCGCGGGCGAGCAGCCAGTCAAGAGCCTGCCGCCCGCGTTTGGCGGGCCGGGGTTACCCCGGCCCAAGGCCCGGGGATTGCGCCCGGGGCTTCAAGGGGAATGGAATCGGCACCCGGTGCCGGGAGAGAAATGATGTTCACTTTTATCCTTCGTCGGCTCGGCTTGCTGATACCGACGTTTTTCGGCATTACGCTGTTGACCTTCGGCCTGATCCGGATGATCCCGGGCGACCCGGTCGAGGTGATGATGGGCGAGCGCTCGCTCGACCCGCAGATGCACGCCGAAGCGCTGCACCGGCTGGGGCTGGACAAGCCGCTTTACGCGCAATATTTCGATTACCTCTCCAACCTGGCCCGGGGGGATCTTGGCCAGTCGCTGGTGACCCGCGAGAACGTGTGGGCCGAATTCACCACGCTGTTCCCGGCGACGCTTGAGCTTGCGCTGTGCGCGATGCTGTTCGCCAGCGTAGTCGGCCTGCTGGCCGGCGTGCTCGCCGCGATCAAGCGCGGCTCGCTGTTCGACCACGGTGTGATGGGCATCTCGCTGACCGGCTTCTCGATGCCGATCTTCTGGTGGGGCCTGGTGCTGATCATGTTCTTCTCGGTGTCGCTCGGCTGGACGCCGGTGTCGGGCCGGCTCGATTTGATGTTCGACATTCCGCCGGACACCGGCTTCATGCTGATCGACGCGTGGCGTGCCGAAGCCGCTGACCCCGAGTACAACGCCGGCGCGTTCAAGGACGCGCTGATGCACCTGATCCTGCCGTCCATCGTGCTGGGCACCATCCCGCTGGCGGTGATCGCGCGGATGACCCGCTCGTCGATGCTGGAAGTGATGCAGGAAGACTACGTGCGTACCGCGCGCGCCAAGGGCCTGTCGCCCGCGCGCGTGATCTTCGTGCATACCCTGCGCAACGCGCTGATCCCGGTGCTGACCGTGATGGGCCTGCAAGTCGGCGTGCTGATGGGTGGCGCGGTGCTGACCGAAACCATCTTCTCGTGGCCGGGGATCGGCAAGTGGCTGATCGACGCGATCGGCCGGCGCGACTATCCGGTGGTGCAGAACGGCATCCTGATCGTCGCCACCCTGGTGATCCTGACCAACTTCATCGTCGACATCCTGTACGGCATCGCCAACCCGCGCATCCGTCACGCCAAATAAGGAAGCAACCATGACGCAAGCCAACAGCGCCCTTCAGGCCACGGCCGACGACGTGGCGGTCAGCTACCCCAGCCCGCTCAAGGAATTCTGGCAGGGCTTTTCCTTCAACAAGGGCGCGGTCGCCGGCATGCTGTTCATGCTGGTGGTGTTCTTCGCGGCGATCTTCGCGCCGTGGGTCGCGCCGTACAGCCCGATCGAGCAGTTCCGCGACCACCTGCTGACGCCGCCGGCCTGGCTGGAGGGCGGCTCGAGCGCCTACCTCCTGGGCACCGACGAGCTCGGCCGAGACATCCTGTCGCGCCTGATCCACGGCGCGCGGCTGTCGCTCTTCATCGGCGTCTCGTCTGTGCTGATGTCGCTGATCCCGGGCATCGCGCTGGGCCTGGTCGCCGCGTTCTTCCCGCGCGTGGCCGGTCCCGCGATCATGCGGCTGATGGACGTGATGATGGCGCTGCCGGCGCTTTTGCTCGCGGTCGCCATCGTCGCCATCCTCGGGCCGGGCCTTATCAACACCATGATCGCGATCGCGGTGGTCGCGCTGCCGGGCTACGTGCGCCTGACCCGCGCCTCCGCGCTGACCGAGCTCAACCGTGACTACGTGACGGCCAGCCGCGTCGCCGGCGCCGGCAAGCTGCGCCTGATGTTCGTGACCGTCTTGCCCAACTGCATGGCGCCTTTGATCGTGCACGCGACGATGAGCTTCTCCTCGGCCATCCTCGAGGCCGCCGCGCTGGGCTTCCTCGGCCTTGGCGTGCAGCCGCCGACGCCGGAGTGGGGCACCATGCTCGCCTCCGCGCGCGACTACATCGAGCGCGCGTGGTGGGTGGTGACCATGCCCGGCCTGACCATCCTGTTTTCGGTGCTGGCGATCAACCTGATGGGCGACGGGCTGCGCGACGCGCTCGACCCCAAACTCAAGCGTGCAGCCTAAGGAGAGCAAAATGAGCCTGTTGGAAATCAAGAACCTCTCCGTGCAGTTCGGCCGCAAGGACGCTCCGTTCAACGCGGTCGAGGGCCTCGACCTGACGGTGAACGAGGGCGAGCTGGTCGGCATCGTCGGCGAGTCCGGTTCGGGCAAGTCGGTGACCATGATGGCGATGATGGGCCTGCTCGAAGGGCAGGGCCGTATCGTCGCCGACAAGCTGTCGTTCGACGGCAAGGACCTGCTGACCATCAGCGCGCGCGAGCGCCGCAAGATCGTCGGCAAGGACATCGCGATGATCTTCCAGGACCCGATGACGTCGCTGAACCCCAGCTACACCGTCGGCTACCAGATCATGGAAGTGCTGAAGGTGCACCAGGGCCTGAGGGGCGCCGCGCTCAAGGCGCGCGCGCTCGAGCTGATGCAGATGGTCGAGATCCCGGCCGCCGAGAGCCGGCTGTCGGCCTACCCGCACCAGCTCTCCGGCGGCATGAGCCAGCGCGTGGTGATCGCGATGGCGATCGCGTGCAAGCCCAAGCTTTTGATCGCCGACGAGCCGACCACCGCGCTCGACGTGACCATCCAGGCGCAGATCATGGAATTGCTGGTGTCGCTGCAGAAGAGCCAGAACATGGCGCTGATCATGATCACGCACGATTTGGCGGTGATCGCCGAAGTCGCACAGCGCGTCGCGGTGATGTACGCGGGGCAGGTGGTCGAGATGGGGGCCGTGCCCGGACTCTTCCGCCAGCCGGTGCACCCGTACACCGAGGCGCTGCTCTCGTCGATTCCCGAGCACAGCAAGGGCGCGAGCCGACTCTCGACGCTGCCGGGCATCGTCCCCGGCCAGTACGACCGCCCGGCAGGCTGCCTGCTGTCGCCGCGCTGCCCGTATGTGCAGCCCAATTGCCGGCAAGACCGGCCGGCGCTGAGCCCGCACGGCGAGGGTGCGTACCGCTGCCACTACCCGCTACTGAACAAGGAGACCGCACGATGAGCGAGACCGTATTGCGTGCCCGCGACCTGACCCGCCACTACGAGGTCTCGCAGGGCTTTATGAAGCCGAACGGCGTGGTGCGCGCGCTGGGCGGGGTATCGTTCGAGCTTGCGGCGGGCAAGACGCTGGCGGTGGTTGGCGAGTCCGGCTGCGGCAAGTCGACGCTGGCGCGCGCGCTGACGCTGATCGAGACGCCGACCTCGGGCTCGCTCGAACTGGACGGCGTCGACGTGGTCGCTGGCGCCAAAGCCGACATCCGCAGCCTGCGCAGCAAGGTGCAGATGGTGTTCCAGAACCCGTACGCGTCGCTGAACCCGCGCCAGAAAATCGGCGTGCAGCTGGCCGAGCCGCTCCTGATCAACACCGACCTCACGGCCGCCGAGCGCGAGGCGCGCGTCAAGGAGATGATGTCCATCGTCGGCCTGCGCCCCGAGCACTACTACCGCTACCCGCACATGTTCTCCGGCGGCCAGCGCCAGCGCATCGCCATCGCGCGGGCGATGATGCTGCGCCCGAAGATCGTGGTCGCCGACGAGCCGACTTCGGCGCTTGACGTGTCGATCCAGGCGCAGGTGCTCAACCTGTTCATGGACCTGCAGCAGGAGCTGGGCACCGCCTACGTGTTCATCTCGCACAACCTGTCGGTGGTCGAGCATGTAGCGGACGACGTGATGGTGATGTACCTGGGGCGCACGGTCGAGATGGGCAGCAAGGCGCAGATCTACGGCGCGCCGCGCCACCCGTACACCCGCGCGCTGCTGTCGGCGACGCCGTCGATCCACCCGGAGGACAGGCGGGTCAAGATCAAGATCGAGGGCGAGCTGCCCAGCCCGCTCAACCCGCCGACCGGTTGTGCCTTCCATAAACGCTGCCCGTTCGCCAAGGCGCGCTGCCAGGAAGAGGTGCCGCTGCTTCGCGAGGTCGATGGCCACCAGGTTGCCTGCCACTTCGCCGAAGAAATCTCGTAAGCGTCGTCTTGGGTGACGCCCGGGCCCCGTGCCGTGCACGGGGCTTTTGCATTGCAGCAGAGACGGCTTGCCCCTGCCCAGCGTCGGCGTTACAGTGTGCCGATTGTCATTTAATAAGCATAAAGGGGGACGCCTTGAAACGTGCCGTATACGCCGGCAGCTTCGACCCGGTGACCAATGGCCACCTGTGGATGATCCGCGAGGCGGTCGAGCTCTTCGACGAGCTGGTGGTCGCCATCGGCGTCAACCCCGAGAAGCGTTGCACCTTCAGCGTCGAGGAGCGTGCCGAGATGCTGCGCGCGGTCACCCGCGGCCTCGACAAGCTGAAGATCGAGGTGTTCGAGAACCAGTTCCTGGTCAACTACGCGCAGAGCATCGACGCCAACTACATCGTGCGCGGCATCCGCACCGCCAGCGACTACGAGTACGAGCGCACCATGCGCTATATCAACTCGGACCTGCACCCCGAGATCACCACCGTGTTCCTGTTGCCGCCGCGCGAGTACGCCGAAGTGTCGTCGACCATGGTCAAGGGCCTGGTCGGCCCGGACGGCTGGGAAAAGGTGATCCGCCAGTACGTCGCAGAACCGGTCTACCGCAAGCTGGTCGCGCTGTACGGCACCGAGGAGTAGCCAGGCAAGGGGGGGCTTGACCGGTTTGTTATACTGTTGCGTTCGACGTTCACGCAGCAGGAGGCAATATGGTCGACGTCTCGCCTTTTCTGAACCGCCTGGCCAAGAACTACAAGCATCTGGCCAAGTGGGCACGCCGCCAGGAGATCGAAGCCTGGCGCATTTATGACCGCGATATCCCGCAGTTTCCGCTCGCGGTCGACCTCTACGGCACCCGCGCGCAGGTTTACGAATACGACACCGGCTGGCAGATCGACGACGACGCCTATCAGGCGTGGCTGGATGCCGCGCTCGGCGCGATCGCCGAGGTGACCGGCATTGCCAGCGAGGCCATCGCGGTGAAGACCCGTCGCCGCCAGAAGGGCGTCCAGCAGTACGAGAAGCTCGACGCGCAGGGCCGCGACTTCGTCGTGCTGGAACAGGGGCAGCGCTTCTGGGTCAACCTCGACGACTATCTCGACACCGGCCTCTTTCTCGACCACCGCAACACCCGTCGGCGCGTGCGCGAAGAGGCCGCCGGCAAGCGCTTCCTCAACCTGTTCGCGTATACCGGCAGCTTCAGCGTGTACGCGGCGGCCGGCGGCGCGGTCTCGTCGGAGACGGTCGACCTGTCGAACACCTACCAGGACTGGACGCGCCGCAATTTCGAGCTCAACGGGGTGGACCTCGCGCGCCACCATCTGGTGCGCGCCGACGTGTTCCAGTACCTCGACGACGCCGCGCGCGACCACAAACGCTTCGACCTGATCGTGATGGACCCGCCGAGCTTCTCCAACTCGAAGAAGATGCTGGAGATCCTCGACGTGCAGCGCGACCAGGCCCGGCTGGTTGACTGCGCGATGGACCTGCTCGCGGACGACGGCGTGCTTTATTTCTCGAACAACCTGAGGAGCTTCACGCTCGAGCCGTCGCTCGAGGCACGTTACGCGGTGCGCGACATCAGCGCGCAGTCGGTGCCGGAGGACTTCCGCAACCGCAAGATCCATCAGTGCTGGCGTATCACCCACCGCAAGGCATGAGCAGCGGTCTGGCATGGCGCCGGCTACAACAAAAATACAGGAGGCATGATTAATGGATCTGGATTTCTACGGCACGCTGGTCGCCGCGTCGCTGGTGCTGTTGGCCGGGCGCATGATCGTCGCGCGGGTGTCTGTGTTGCGCAATTTCAACATCCCAGAGCCGGTCGCAGGTGGCCTGTTGGTCGCGCTGGGCCTGCTCGCGCTGCGCTCGGCAACCGGTACCGAGGTGCATTTCGACACCGCCTTGCAGACCCCGCTGATGCTGGCATTCTTCGCGTCGATCGGGCTGTTGGCCGACCTTGCCCGCCTGCGCAGCGGCGGCAAGGCGCTGGCGCGCTTCCTGTTCGTGGTGGTCGGCCTGCTGGTCGTGCAGAACATCCTCGGCGTGTCGCTGGCGACGCTGCTCGGCCTTGACCCGCTGATGGGGCTGCTCGCCGGCTCGATCACGCTCTCCGGCGGCCACGGCACCGGCGCCGCGTGGAGCGCGGTGTTCGCCAACAAGTACGGCCTGCCCTCGGCGACCGAACTGGCGGTGGCGACCGCGACCTTTGGCCTGGTGCTGGGCGGCCTGTTGGGCGGCCCGGTCGCGCACCTGTTGCTCTCAAGGGTGAAGGCGCCCGGCGCCGAGCACAACGCCGACGACGAGCCGCAGGGCTTCGAGCAGCCCGACCATGTGCGCCTGATCACCCAGTTCAGCTTCATCGAGACGCTGGCGCTGATCGCGGTCAGCCTGCTGTGCGGAACCGCGCTCTCCGGCTGGATCCGCGGCACGCCGTTCGAGTTGCCGACCTTCGTGTGCGTGCTGTTTGTCGGCGTGGTGCTGCGCAACGGGCTGGAGGCGCTCGGCGTGCACAAGGTGTTCGAGCGCGAGGTGTCGCTGGTCGGCAACGTCAGCCTGTCGCTGTTTCTGGCGATGGCGCTGATGTCGCTGAAACTGTGGGACCTGGCCGCGCTCGCGCTGCCGATCTTTGTGCTCCTGGTCGCGCAGGCGGCGGCCATGGCGCTGTACGCGATCTTCGTGACCTTCCGCGTGATGGGGCGCAACTACGACGCGGTGGTGCTCGCGGCCGGCCACTGCGGCTTCGGCCTGGGCGCGACGCCGACGGCGATCGCCAATATGCAGGCGGTGACCCAGCATTTCGGCCCGTCCCACCTAGCCTTCTTGGTAGTGCCGATGGTCGGCGCGTTCTTCATCGACATCGCCAACGCGATCGTGATCAAGCTGTTCCTCGCGCTGCCCTTCATTGGCTGACGCTATGGGCCCATCGGCAAAAACAATGCAGTGGGCCGCTTGCAAGCGGTGCGGCGCGCCCCACCTAGGGGGAAAGGGCGGCGCCAGCTGACGCGCCGTCATCTCCCATCCCTGGAACTGGAGCCGCCATGGCCTACGTCGACATCACCGCAGACACCTTCAACGACACCGTCAAGCAGGACGGCATCGTCATCCTCGACTTCTGGGCGCCGTGGTGCGGCCCGTGCAAGAGCTTCGGCCCGGTGTTCGAGGCGGCGTCCGAACAACACGCCGACGTCGTGTTCGGCAAGATCAACACCGAGGAAGAGCAGGAACTCGCCGGCCACTTCGGCATCCGCTCGATTCCGACGCTGATCGCGCTGCGTGACGGCATCATGGTGTTCAACCAGGCCGGCGCGATGATGGCGCCGCAGTTCGAGCAGCTGATCCAGGCCGTGAAGGGCCTCGACATGGACCAGGTGCGCGCCGAGATCGCCGAGCACGAGGCCGGCTCGGCGTCCTGAGCCGCTAGACAACCACGCCAAGCCAACCGCCGGCCACGTCCGGCGGTTTTTTGCGCTTGTCCTTGCCACCTGGCAGGCGGCAAAATCGCCGTTTGCCCAAGAATTCCGCCCGCTTGGCGGGCCGCCTGTCCATGAAAAGAACTTCCTTCCTGCTGCTCTCCCTCACCCTGTGGCTTGCCGCGTGCTCCAGTATCGCGCCGCCGGGCAAACCTTCCCCCGGCGCGCCCGAGGGCGTGCGCTACGAACCGGTCGCGTTCGCGAGCCTGCCTGGCTGGGGGGACGCCGAGCGCGCCAAGAGCCTGGACGCGCTGCGCGAGAGCTGCCGCGTGCTCGCGCGGCGCGACGGCTGGGCCGGCGCGTGCGCGGGGGCGGCTGCGGTCGATACGGCTGACAGCGCAGCGGTGCGCCGCTATTTCGAGCAGTCGTTCGCGCCGTGGCGCATCGTCGAGGCAGGCAAGGACGCCGGCCTGATCACCGGCTACTACGAGCCGCTGCTCAACGGCAGCCGCGTGAAGAGCGCGCGCACGCCTTACCCGGTGTACGGGGTGCCGGCCGACCTCGTGGTCGCCGACGTGACGCCCGCGCAGCGCGCACGCGACGTACTGGTGTTGCGCCCGGCCGGCGCCAACCGCTACGCGGTGGTCGAAGGCAAGACGAGCGCGTCCGAAGGCGAGCTCATCGCGCGCCCGCGCGAGTTCGCGATCGACAGCCGCACCGCGCGCCTGAAGGGGCGGATCGACGGCAACCGTTTCGTGCCTTATTACCCGCGCGCGCAGATCAGCGCCGGGCAGGGCGTCGGCCAGACCGAGGTGCTCGCCTGGGTCGAAGACGCGGTCGAACTCTTCTTCCTGCAGGTGCAAGGCTCGGGCCGCATCCAGCTCGACGACGGCTCGATGCTGCGCGTCGGTTATGCCGAGCAGAACGGCTACCCCTACGTGTCGATCGGCCGCCACCTGGTCGACCGCGGCGAGCTGACGCTCGCCGACGCGTCGATGCAGGGCATCCAGGCATGGATCAAGCGTAACCCGAATCGCATGGACGAACTATTCAATGTGAATCCCAGTTATGTATTCTTCCGCAGGCTGGGCGAAACCGGCGGCGGGCCGCTCGGTTCGCTCGGCGTACCCCTGACCGACGGCTACAGTGTCGCGGTCGACCCGCGCTACGTGCCGCTGGGCGTGCCGGTGTTCCTCGACACCACCTGGCCGCTGACCGCGTCGCCGCTGCGCCGCGTGATGCTGGCGCAGGACACCGGCGGCGCGATCCGCGGCGCCAACCGTGCCGATTTCTTCTGGGGCTTCGGCACCGAGGCCGGCATGTACGCCGGCCGCATGAAACAGAAGGGCAGCCTGTGGCTGCTGTTGCCGCGCGGGGTCAACCCGCCGGCCTGACCCCTTACCGTAGTTCTGGAGCTTGTCGATGACGCTGCCGCGCCGCGCCTCCCTTGCCTTGCTGCTCGCGGCGCTTGCCGCCTGCAGCGCCGAAACCGAAGCGCCGCCGAAGGCGGCCGCGCCGGTGAAAGTGCTATCCGCGGCCGATACCGCCGTCGCCCGCGTGTCGACGGTGCGCGAGAGCGTGCCCCTGAACGCGACCCTGTCGGCGTTGTCGACCAGCGAACTGGCCGCGCAGGGCGAAGGGCGGGTGCAGGCGGTGGCAGTGCGCGAGGGCGAGCGGGTACGCCGCGGCCAGTTGCTCGCGCGCATCGACGCGCAATTGCTTGCCGAGGCGGTGCGCGAGCAGGAGGCGCAGCTCGCCAACGAGAAGGCGCGGCTGGAGCTCGCCCGCGTCAAGCTTGAAAAGCAGCGCGAACTCTACCGGCAGGGCTTCATCTCGGCGCTGGCCATCGCGGAACTGGAGAGCGACTACCAGGTGCGCGAGGGCAGCCTCGCCGCGCAGGCGGCGCAGCTTGCGCGCGCGCGCCGCGCGCTGACGGACACCGAGATCCGTTCGCCGATCGACGGCGTGCTGTACCGGCGCAGCGTCAACCCGGGCGACAGCGTGTCGCGCAACCAGAAGCTGTTCGCGGTCGCCGACCTGTCGGTGCTCGAGGCGGTCGCCGCCGTGCCCGCGCGGCGGGTGTCGGCCATCGCGCCCGGCCAGAAAGCCTGGCTGTCGGTGGAGGGGGGCGCGCCGGTGTGGGGGCAGGTGGTGCGTGTCAACCCGGTCGCCAACGAGGGCAGCCGCAGCTTCAACGTCTACGTGCGCGTCGACAACCGGGACGGCCGCCTCAAGGCCGGCCAGTTCGCCAAGGGGGCCGTCGTGCTCGCCGAGCGTAGCGACCGTGTCGCGCTGCCTGCGCCGGCGCTATCGCGCAAGGAGGGTGCCGCGAGCGTGCTGGTGGTGGAGGGCGGCGTGCTCAAGGCGCGGCCGGTGACGCTGCTGCTGGAAGACGAGGCGAACGGACTCGTCGCGCTCGACGGCGTGCGTGCGGGCGAGCGGGTGCTGCTGTTGCAGGGCCTGCGCGCAGGCGAGCGGGTGACGCTCGCGGCGGGGGGCTGAGCGATGTGGCTGACCCGTACCAGCGTCGACAACCCTTACTTCGCCGCGGTGCTGATGATCGCGCTGACCGTGCTGGGCCTGTTTGCCGGCAGCAAGATGGCGGTCGAGGAGTTTCCCGACATCCGCTTCCCGGTGGCCGCGGTGACCACCGCCTACCCCGGCGCGTCGCCCGAGGTGGTCGAGAGCGAGGTCACGCGCCCGCTGGAAGAGGCGATCAACACCATCGCCGGCATCAAGCATATCCGCTCGTACTCGATGGAGGGCGTCTCGACGCTGGTCGTCGAGTTCGAACTCTCCGCCGACCCCAACCTCGCGGTGCAGGAGGTGCGCGACCGCGTCTCCGGCGTGCAGGGCACGCTCAGGCGCGAGGTGAAGACGCCGGCGGTCTCGCAGTTCAATCCGAACGACGAGCCGTTGATCTCGTTGTCGTTCAATTCGTCGCAGGCCGGCGCGCGCGCGCTGACCGACTGGGTCGACAATGTGCTGAAGAAGCGTTTGCAGACGGTCAGCGGCGTCGGTGAGGTCAAGGTGCTCGGCGGCGCGCGCCGCGAAGTGCGCGTCGAGCTCGACCCGACGCGGCTCGAGGCGCTGGGCGTCGCCGTCGACGACGTCGCCTCTGCCCTTTCGGCCGGCAACCGCGACTGGGCGGCCGGCGCCTTGGGCGGCGGCGAGCAGGAGCGCAGCCTGCGCGTCGAGGGCAAGTTCACGACGCCCGCGTCGTTCGGCGACCTGCTGGTGAGCCGGCGCGCCGACGGCGAGGTGAGGCTGTCCGACATCGCCACCGTGCGCGACGCCGAGGCCGAGCGGGTGTCGGTCGCGCTGATCGACGGCAAGCCCGGCGTCGGCGTCGACATCCGTGCCTCGCGCGGCGCCAACGTGGTCGAGGTCGCCGAGGGCGTCAAGCGTACGCTGGACGCCTTGAGGCCGGCGATGCCGGCCGGTACCGTGGTGACCGTCACCTACGACAAGTCGGACGACGTCGAGCGCTCGCTCGCCGAGGTCCGGCAGTCGCTGGTCGAGGGGGCTGCGCTTACCGTGCTGATTGTCTTCCTGTTCTTGGGGAGCTGGCGCAGCACGGTGATCACCGGGCTGACGCTGCCGATCTCGCTGATCGGCACGCTGTTCGCGGTGTGGGCGCTGGGCTTCACCTTGAACCTGATGACGCTGATGGCGCTGTCGCTGTCGATCGGCCTTCTGATCGACGATGCGATCGTGGTGCGCGAGAACATCGTGCGCCATGCCGCGCTTGGCAAGAACCACCGCCAGGCGGCGCTGGACGGCACCAACGAGATCGGCCTCGCGGTGCTGGCGACCACGCTGACCATTGTCGCGGTGTTCCTGCCGGTCGGCTTCATGGGCGGCATCATCGGCAAGTTCTTCCACCAGTTCGGGCTGACCGTGGTCGTCGCCGTGCTGATTTCGATGCTGGTCAGCTTCACGCTCGACCCGATGCTCTCTTCGGTGTGGCCCGACCCGCACCACCACGGCGACCGCCACCGCGGCCCGCTCGGGCGCGTGCTCGACTGGCTCGAAGGCTCGCTCGACCGTCTGGCCGGCGCTTACGTCGGCGTGATTGGCTGGGCGCTGGGGCACCGCAAGACGGTGCTCGCCGTCGCCGCCTTGTTAACCATGGGCAGCTTCGCGCTGGTGCCGGCGATCGGCGGCGAATTCCTGCCGCGTGCCGACAAGGGCGAGTTCGTCGTCGTGCTCAAGGCCCCGCCCGGCTCGACGCTCGAGTACAGCGAGCGCAAGGCGCGCGAAGTCGAGGCGAGGCTGCGCACCTTGCCCGAGGTGCGCTCGGTCGAGATCAAGGTCGCCGGCGGGCGCTTTGGCGCCGGCAAGACCGAGGCGAGGGTCAAGGTCGAAATCGGCCGCGCCGCCGAGCGCACGCGCGACCAGGACGCGCTGATGCGTGACGCGCGCGCGCTGGCAGGCCAGGTCGCCGGCGTCGAGGTCGACGAGGTGTCCGCGCTCGGCCAGCACGGCGGGGGCGGCAAGCCGGTGAACGTCGGCGTGCGCGGCGGCAACGTCGCCGAGCTCGAGCGCACTGCGGCGATGCTCGCCGAGCGCATCCGGCGCGTGGACGGGGTGTCCGACGTGAGTACCAGCCTAGACGAAGCCGACCCGGCGCTGACCGTGCGCGTCGACCGCGACGCGGCGGCCGCGCTGGGGGTCGACCCGGCGCGGGTCGGGCAGACGCTGGCGACGCTGACGGCCGGCGCTCAGGTGACGACCTGGGAGGCGCCGGATGGCGAGAACTACGACGTGGTGCTGCAACTGCCCAAGGCCGAGCGTGCCGACGCCTTGCTCGAGATGCTGACCGTCGCCGCACCGGGCGCGGGCGGCACCGCTGCGATGGTGCCGCTCTCGGCGCTGGCGGATACCGAAAACGCCCGCACGCCGCGCCAGATCGAGCGGGTCGACCTGATGCGCGAGGTGTCGATCAGCGCGAACGTGCAGGGGCGCTCGCCGGGGGCGGTGTTCGCCGATGTCGACCGCCTGCTCGCGGGCACGCCGCTGCCACCCGGGGTGCAGTTGTCGCAGCAGGGTGAGCGGCAAGACATGCAGGAGTCGTTCAGCTACGCGCTGCAGGCGCTGGCGCTCGGCGTGGTGTTCATCTACATGATCCTCGCCGCGCAGTTCAGGAGCTTCACCTTGCCCCTGACCATCATGGTCGCGCTGCCCTTGTCGTTTGTCGGCGTGTTCTTGGCGCTGTGGGCATGCGGGTCGACGCTCAACATGTTCTCGGTGATCGGCATCGTGATGCTGATGGGGCTTGCTGCAAAGAACGGCATCCTGCTGGTCGACTTCATCGGCCAGGCGCGGCGCGAAGGCGCGCCGCGCGACGCGGCGATCGTCGAGGCCGGGCGCGTGCGGCTGCGACCGATCATGATGACCAGCCTTGCGATGATCTTCGGCATGCTGCCTCTGGCGCTCGCCAGCGGCGAAGGCTCGGAGACGCAGCGGCCGATGGCGCAGGCGATCATCGGCGGCCTGGTCACCTCGACCCTGCTCACGCTGATCGTGCTGCCGGTGGTCTACACCTACCTCGACGCGCTGAGGGTCAGGCTGCGCCGGCTGGTCGGCGCTCCCTCTGCCCGTGCCTGAGGGCTCATGCCTCGCGGCGCATGAAGTGGCGCGGGCGCAGCCCTAGCGCGAACAGGATGGCGAAATAGGCGGTGGCCGCCGCGCACAGGTGGGCGCCCAGCCATAGCGCGCGCTGCCAGGCGTGGCCGGTCCAGTTGCCCGGCAACCAGGTCTCCAGCGCCCACAGCGCGCCGGCCATCGCGGCGGAGGCGAGCGCGACCTTGAGGGCAAAGCCCGGCCAGCCCGGCTGCGGGCGGTAGATATCGCGGCGAATCAACAGCACCAAGAGCGCGACCGCGTTGATCAGCGCGGCCAGGCCGATCGCCAGCGCGAGGCCGGCGTGCTTCAGTTGCCAGACGAAGGCGAGGTTCATCAGCTGCGTCATCGCGAGAGTGAAGATGCCGACCTTGACCGGCGTCTTGATGTCTTGGCGCGCGTAAAAGCCGGGTGCCAGCACCTTGACCATGATCAGCCCGGTCAGCCCGACCGCGTAGGCGACCAGCGCCTGGCGCGTCATTTCGGCGTCCAGTTCGGTGAAGCGGCCGTACATGAACAGGGTCGCAATCAGCGGCTTGGCCATCACCGCCAGCCCCACCGACGCCGGGATGGCCAAGAGCAGCGACAGGCGGATGCCCCAGTCGAGCAGCTTCGAGTATTCCTCGGCCGACTTGTCGGCGGCGTGCCGCGACAGTGAAGGCAGCAGGATGGTGCCCAGCGCGACGCCGAGGATGCCGGTCGGGAACTCCATCAGGCGGTCGGCGTAGTACATCCACGACACGCTGCCCGAGACCAGGAAGGACGCGAAGATGGTGTTGATCACCAGCGACACCTGCGCGATCGACACGCCGAAGATGGCCGGCCCCATCAGCTTGACCACCCGCCACACAGCCGCGTCCTTCAGGTTCAGGCGCGGCCAGGCGAGCATACCGATCTTTTTCAGGTAGGGCAGCTGGTAGCACAACTGGGCGAGGCCGCCGATGAACACCGCCCACGCGAGCACCAGTACCGGCGGGTCGAAGTAGGGCGCGAGCAAAAGCGAGCAGGCGATGAACGACACGTTCAAGAGCGTCGGCGTGAACGCCGGCACCGAGAACTGGCGCCAGGTGTTGAGGATGCTGCCGGCCAGCGACGACAGCGAGATGAACAGGATGTAGGGGAAGGTGATGCGCAGCAGGTCGACGGTCAGCGCGAACTTGTCCGCCTCGCGCGCGAAGCCCGGCGCTGATATCCAGATCACCCACGGCGCGGCCAGCATGCCCAGCGCGGTCACTGCCACCAGCGCGAGCGTGAGCAGGCCGGCGACATGCGCGAGGAAGGCGCGCGTCTCGTCCTCGCTCTTTTCGCGGCGGTACTCGGCGAGCACCGGTACGAAGGCCTGCGAGAACGCGCCCTCGGCGAAGATGCGGCGCAGCAGGTTGGGGAGCTTGAACGCGACGAAGAAGGCGTCGGTCGCGAAACCGGCACCGAAGACGCGGGCGATGATCGCGTCGCGCACGAAGCCCAGCACGCGCGAGACCAGGGTCAAACTGCTGACAGCCGCCAGCGCCTTGAGTAGATTCATGGAAAATCGTTGTTATCGTTTATGCAACAGGGCGTGAGTTTACTCGGGCGGGATTCCTGTTGCAAAACCAGTGCTTAACGAATAGAATCGCGGGTTTCAGATTCCGCTCATCAGGAGAAAGATTCATGGCTAACAGCGCACAAGCTCGCAAGCGTGCACGCCAGGCTCTCAAGCAGCGCGCGCACAACGCCAGCCTGCGTACTGCGTTCCGTTCCGCAGTCAAGAAAGTGCTCAAGGCAGTTGCCGCTGGCGACAAGGCCGCCGCCAAGGTGGTGTTCCAGTCGTCCGTCAAGGTGATGGACAGCATCGCCGACAAGGGCGTGTTCCACAAGAACAAGGCCGCTCGTCACAAGAGCCGCCTGTCCGCACAGATCAAGGCCATGGCCTGATTCTGAGCGGTACGGAGCCAGCAGGCTCCGGCCAGCAGAATACGCAAAAGCCCCGCCTGGTGCGGGGCTTTTGCGTGGGCGGACGTTTTACGCGAGCAGCGGTGCCGCCTCGCGTGCCATCTCGCCTTCCTCGTCGGTGGCGAGCACCCAGGCGTGGCGTGCGCTGTCCGCCTCCGTGAGCCTGGCGCCACCCGCGTCGTTGGCGGCCGCATCCAGCGTGAAGCCCAGCCAGGCGAGCCGCGACAGCACCCGCGCGCGGATTTCCGGCGAGCGCTCGCCGATGCCGGCGGTGAACACCAGCGCGTCGACGCCACCCATCGCCGCGGCGAGCGAGGCGACCTCGCGCGCGACGCGGTAGCAGAACAGCTCGACCGCCTCGGCGGCTTGTGGCTGGTCGCTCGCGAGCAGCTCGCGCATGTCGGCGGAAATGCCCGACACGCCGAGCAGGCCGGAGCGCTTGTACAACTCGTCGCGGATCGCGGCGACGTCCATGCCGTGGCGCTCCTGCCAGTAGAGCAGCACCTCCGGGTCGAGGTGGCCCGGGCGGGTGCCCATCATCAGCCCTTCCAGCGCGGAGAGCCCCATCGACGAGGCGACGCTTTGTCCGGCGCGGATCGCGCACGCGCTGGCACCGCTGCCCAGGTGGCAGACGACGACGCGCGCGTCCTCAAGCCCCAGGGCGGGCAACTGGCGGGTGATCGCCGCGTACGACAGGCCGTGGAAACCGTACGCGCGCACGCCTTCGTCGTGCCAGTGGCGCGCGATGCCGAAGCGGGTGGCCAGCGTGTCCTGCCCCGCGTGGAACGCCGTGTCGAAGCAGGCGATCTGGCGGATTTCGGGGTGGGTGTGCGCGAAGGCGTCGATCACCGCGAGGCTGGCCGGCTGGTGCAGCGGCGCCAGCGGGATGAAGCGCGCCAGCGCCGCGCGTACCTCGCCGGTGATTTCGGTCGCGTCGGTGTAGACGCCGCCGCCGTGCACCACGCGGTGCACCACCGCGTCGGGCCTGAGGCCGGCCGCGCCCAGCGCGTCCAGCATCGCTGTGGCGGCCGCCTCGCGGCTCGCGCCGACCGGCTGCGTGTCGAGCGTGGCGCCGTCGGCCGCGTGCAGGGTGAGCGTGCTGCCGCTCATGCCCATGCGGTCGATCAGCCCGCGCGCGACGAGCGCACCGTCCTGGTAGGCACGGAACTTCAGCGTCGCCGAGCCTGCATTGACCGCGATCAGTGTGTGCTTCACAGGCGGTCCCCCGGCCGGCGCTGGCGGGCCAGCACGTTGGCGACGGCGCTGGATGCCAGGCGGCCGTGCGCGTCCTCGGCGCGGCTGGTCAGCACGATGGGCGCGCGCGCGCCCATCACGATGCCGGCCGACGCGGCGGCAGCGAGGTAAGTCAGCTGCTTGGCAAGCATATTGCCCGACTCGAGGTCCGGCACCAAGAGGATGTCCGGCTCGCCGGCCACCAGCGAGTGGATGCCCTTGGTGTCGGCCGCCGCGTGCGAGATCGCGTTGTCGAAGGCGAGCGGGCCGTCGAGCAGCGCGCCGCTGATCTGGCCGCGATCGGCCATCTTGCACAGCGCGGCCGCGTCGATGGTCGAGCGGATCGCCGGGGTCACCGTCTCGACCGCCGACAGGATCGCGACCTTGGGCTCCTTGATGCCCAGCGCGTGGGTGAGGTCGATCGCGTTCTGGCAGATGTCGCGCTTGGTGGTGAGGTCGGGCTCGATATTGATCGCCGCGTCGGTGATGAACAGGTAACGCGGGTAGCTTTCGACCTTCATGATGAAGACGTGGCTGATCCGGCGGTCGGTGCGGATGCCGGTCGAGCGGGCGAGCACCTCGGTCATGAATTCGTCGGTGTGCAGGCTGCCCTTCATCAGGATATCGGCCCGGTGGCTGCGCACCAGCTCGACCGCCTTCTCGGCGGAGGCGTGGCTGTGCGGTACGTCGACAAGCTCGATGCCGTCCAGCGACAGCTCAAGCTCGTCGGCGAGCTTGCGGATCTTGTATTCGGGGCCGACCAGGGTGGGGGTGGCAATGCCGTGGTCGGCGGCTTCCAGCGCGCCCTGCAGCGATTCCCGGCTGCACGGGTGGGCGACGGCCATGCTGACCGGACCGTTGGCGCGCGCCTGCGCGAGGATGCCGGAGAAGGCGTTGTCGTCGTATGTCATCGCTTGCCTGTCCTCCGGTTTAGGCCATGATGTTGAAGCCGCCGTCGATGTAGACGGTCTGGCCGGTCTGCGCGCGCGCGTAGTCGGACGCCAGGAAGGTGCAGGTGTGGCCGACGTCCTCGATGTCGACCAGCTTGTGCTGCGGCGCGCGCTGCTTGGCCTCGTCGATCAGCGCGTCGAAGTGGGCGATGCCACTGGCCGCACGGGTCTTCAGCGGGCCGGGCGAGACCGCGTGCACGCGGATGCCCTTGGGGCCGAGCTCGTGTGCGAGGTAGCGGGTGGTGCTCTCCAGCGCCGCCTTGACCGGCCCCATGATGTTGTAGTTCTCGACGACCTTGTCGGCGCCGTAGTAGCTCATCGTCAGCAGCGCGCCGCCTTCCTTCATCAAGGGTTCTGCGTGGCGGGCCAGTTCGATGAAGGAGTAGCAGGACACGCGCATCGCGCGCAGGAAGCCGTCGAGCGAACAGTCGGTGACGCGGCCGTGCAGGTCCTGCATCGGGCAGAACGCGATCGAGTGCACCATGAAGTCGAGCTGGCCCCACTGCTCGCCGATCCGCGCGAACAGCGCTTCGGTCTGGCCGGGGGTCTCGACGTTCAGCGGCTCGACGATGCTGGCCGACAGCGACTCCGCCAGCGGGCGCACGTAGGGTTCGGCCTTTTCGTTCAGGTAGGTGACGGCGAGTTCGGCGCCGGCCAGCTGCATGCTGCGCGCGCAGCCGTAGGCGATGCTGTGCTCGTTGGCGATGCCGACGATCAGTCCTTTCTTGCCGGCGAGCGGTTTCAGTGCCATGTTCATGTGTTCTCCTTGCGCTTGTCTGTGCCTTAGCGTGCCGACGCGGCGTGACAACTTGATGTCCGGCATTTTTCGGCTGCGTTTTTGTATTGCCTGTTCAGTCGGTTATAATGCGCGGTTTGCGGCCCGGTTCATGTCCGGGTGGCCCGCGAGCCGATATGCGCCGCGTCCTGGTTGCGGTGCAGCAATCCATATGTATTATTGCACTGCACAATGCCAGTGCTGGAGAAATTGATGCCTATTTACGAATACCGCTGTGAAAAGTGTGGCGAACAGCACGAACACCTGCAGAAGCTGAGTGACGCGCCGGTCGCCGCCTGCCCGTCGTGCGGCAGTGCCGACTATGCCAAGCTGCTGTCCTGCGCGGGCTTCCAGCTCAAGGGCAACGGCTGGTACCAGACCGATTTCAAGAACAGCGGCAGCAAACACAGTTGCGGCGACGGCGGCTGCGGTGGTTGCGGCTAAGCGATGACCCATATCAAACTGACGCTCAAGGGCTACCTCGTCACCGGCCTGTTGATCTGGTTGCCGCTGGCGGTGACCTGGTGGGTGCTCGACATGATCGTCGGCACCCTCGACCAGACGCTGGTGCTGCTGCCCGATGCGCTGCGCCCGCAAAGCCTGTTCGGCTTCGACGTGCCGGGCCTGGGCGTGGTGCTGTCGGTGCTGGTGCTGATCGGCACCGGCATGGTCGCCGCCAACGTGCTCGGCCAGAAGCTGTTCGACGCGTGGGACGCTCTCTTGGTGCGTATCCCGGTGGTCAAGAGCATCTACAGCAGCGTCAAGCAGGTCAGCGACACGCTGTTCTCCGACAGCGGGCAGTCGTTCAAGAAGGCGATGCTGGTGCGTTTCCCGCACCAGGACATGTGGACGGTCGCGTTCCAGACCGGCTCGCTGCCCGAGAGCGTCGCCCGCGCGCTCGCCGACGTCGGTGACGACTTCATCGGCGTTTACGTGCCGACCATCCCCAACCCGACGTCGGGTTACTTCGTGATGGTCGATCGCAAGGACACCCGCGAGCTGGCGATGACCGTCGACGAGGCGCTCAAGTACGCGATCTCGATGGGCATGGTCGCGCCGGCCCAACCCAAGGCGCGCTGACACCCGGTGTCGCGCGTAACCCAATAACCTACCCGAAGCTGACAGCATGCGAACCGATTACTGCGGACTCATTGACAAGAAATACCTCGGCCAGACCGTGACCGTTAAGGGCTGGGCCCACCGTCGCCGCGACCACGGCGGCGTGATCTTCATCGACCTCCGGGACCGCGAGGGCCTGGTGCAGGTGGTGATCGACCCGGACACCCCCGAGGCCTTCGCGCTGGCGGATAGCGCGCGCAACGAGTACGTACTGTCGGTGACCGGCATCGTGCGCGAGCGCCCGGCGGGCACCGCCAACACCAAGATGATTTCCGGCGAGATCGAGCTCTTGGCCAAAGAGATCGAGATCCTGAACGCCGCGGCGACCCCGCCGTTCCAGATCGATGACGAGAACATCTCCGAGAACGTGCGCCTGCTCAACCGCGTGATCGACCTGCGCCGTCCGGTGATGCAGAAGAACCTGCGCCTGCGCTACCGCGTCGCGATGGGCGTGCGCAACCACCTGGACAAGCAGGGCTTCATCGACATCGAGACGCCGATGCTGACCCGCTCGACCCCGGAAGGCGCGCGCGACTACCTGGTGCCGTCCCGTGTGCACCCGGGCGAGTTCTTCGCGCTGCCGCAGTCGCCGCAGCTGTTCAAGCAGCTGTTGATGGTCGCCGGCTTCGACCGCTACTACCAGATCACCAAGTGCTTCCGTGACGAGGACCTGCGCGCCGACCGCCAGCCCGAATTCACCCAGATCGATATCGAAACCTCGTTCCTGAACGAGAACGAGATCATGGACATCACGGAAACCATGGCGCAGGAGATCTTCCGCGACGTGATGAACGTCGAGCTGGGCAAGTTCCCGCGCATGACGTACGCCGACGCGATGTACTACTACGGCTCGGACAAGCCGGATCTGCGCGTGTCGCTCAAGTTCACCGAACTGACCGACCTGATGAAGAACGAGGAGTTCAAGGTGTTCCGTGGCGCCGCCGACATGCCGAACGGCCGTGTCGTCGCGCTGCGCGTGCCCAAAGGCGCTGCGCTCAGCCGCAAGGAGATCGACGACTACACCCAGTTCGTCGGCATCTACGGCGCCAAGGGCCTCGCCTACATCAAGGTCAACGACGCGTCCAAGCCGAACGAGGAAGGCCTGCAGTCGCCGATCGTCAAGTTCCTGTCCGCCGAGGGCCTCGCCGCCATCATCGAGCGCACCGGTGCGAAAGACGGCGACATCATCTTCTTCGGCGCCGACAAGGCCAAGGTGGTCAACGAGGCGATCGGCGCGCTGCGCATCAAGATCGGCCACGAGCGCGGCCTCGAGAACGGCTACTTCGTCAAGGAATGGCGCCCGTTGTGGGTGGTCGACTTCCCGATGTTCGAGTACGACGAGGACGACGACCGCTGGACCGCGTGCCACCATCCGTTCACCAGCCCGAAGCCGGGCCACGAAGACCTGATGGAGACCGACCCGGGCGCCTGCATCGCGCGCGCCTACGACATGGTCCTCAACGGCTGGGAGATCGGCGGCGGTTCCGTGCGTATCCACCGTGCCGACGTGCAGGAGAAGGTGTTCTCCGCGCTGAAGATCAGCCCGGAAGAGCAGCAGAACAAGTTCGGCTTCCTCTTGGACAACCTGAAGTTCGGCGCGCCGCCGCACGGCGGCCTGGCTTTCGGCCTCGACCGTCTGGTGACGCTGATGTGCGGTGCCGAGTCGATCCGCGACGTGATCGCGTTCCCGAAGACGCAGCGCGCGCAGTGCCTGCTGACCAACGCGCCGAACCATGTCGACGACAAGCAGCTGCGCGAGTTGAACCTGCGCCTGCGCAAGACCGAAACCGCGTAAGCGGCACCTCGCACGCGACAACCGGCCGGGCTTGCCCGGCCGGTTTTTTTGCGTGTGCCCCTTGAAAGGGACTGATTCGGCAGCAATATGCTGACAGGTTGCCGCGGCCCTGTCCGCGGCCGCTTCGCAGGTGCCCGCGCCGGCGCGGGATGTCCGATCCTATCTTCTCAGGAGCAAACAGATGGCCGTACTCGTAGGCAAGCAAGCCCCGTTCTTTGATGGCGACAAGACTTTCTCCGCCGTCCTCGGCGACGGTCAGATCGTCGACAACTACAGCTTCAAGGACGCGACCGCCGGCAAGTACGCCGTGGTGTTCTTCTACCCGCTGGACTTCACCTTCGTCTGCCCGTCCGAGCTGATCGCATTCGACCATCGCCTGGAAGAATTCAAGCAGCGCAACGTAGAAGTGATCGGCGTGTCGATCGATAGCCAGTTCACCCACGCCGCGTGGCGCAACACCGCCGTCGAGCAGGGCGGCATCGGCCAGGTCGGCTACACGCTGGTCGCCGACATCCAGCACGCGCTGTGCCAGGCGTACGACGTCGAGGCGGACGAAGGTGTCGCCTTCCGCGGCTCCTTCCTGATCGACCGCTCGGGCGTGGTGCAGCACCAGGTCGTCAACAACCTGCCGCTGGGCCGCAATATCGACGAGATGCTGCGCATGGTCGACGCGCTGCAGTTCACCGAAGAGCACGGCGAAGTCTGCCCGGCCGGCTGGAACAAGGGCAAGAAGGGCATGAAGGCGAGCGCCGAGGGCGTCGCCAGCTACCTGGCCGAGAACGCCAAGGAGCTGTAAGAGCCTGTTCACGGTCTGCTGCGCATCGCCGATACAGCGTTGAAAACGGCTTCGAAATGCTCATGTACAAGCTGTACACTCCGCTTTCTCAGCCGTTTTCGCCTTGTCTCGCTCTCGCTCGCGAGACCGTGAACACGCTCTAAGCGAGGCTTGCACGCAAAAAAGCCCGCGCCGAATGCGCGGGCTTTTTTGCGTGCAAGGCTCAGAAACGGCGGGTCAGCCCGGCCTTGAGCATGATGGTCGTCGAGATCTCCTCGATCGACTTATGGGTGGTGCTGACGAACGGGATGCCGTGCTGGCGGAACATCGACTCGGCCTCGTTCACCTCGTAGCGGCAGTTGTCCATGCTCGCGTAGCGCGAGTCGCGGCGCCGCTCGGTGCGGATGTTGTGCAGGCGCTGCGGGTCGATGGTCAGCCCGAAGATCTTCTGGCGGAACGGCAGCAACATCTTGGGCAGGGTCGGGCAGTCCAGGTCTTCCGGGGTCAGCGGGTAGTTGGCGGCCTTGATGCCGTATTGCAGCGCAAGGTACAGACAGGTCGGCGTCTTGCCCGAGCGCGACACGCCGACCAGGATCACGTCGGCCTCCTCGAGGTCCTTGAGCTTGACGCCGTCGTCGTGGTCGAGCGAGAAGTTCACCGCGGCCATCCGGTAGTCGTAGCGTTCCTCATTGACGAGGCCGTGCGTCTTGCCGACCGTCAGCGACGGTTTCTGCCCCAGTTCGTTTTCGATCTGCCCGATGAAGGTCTCGAAGAAATCGATCGACAGCGCGCAGTCGACCTTGAACACCGCCCGTACCGCCGGGTCGACGATGCTGGTGAACAGGAGCGGGCGGTGGTGGTCGGACCCCGCGCGCTCGCGGATGGTGGCGACGACTTCCTCGGCCTTCTCGACGGTGTCGACGTAGGGGATGGTCTCGCGCTTGAACTCCTGCTCGAACTGGGTCAGCAGGGTCGAGCCCATCGCCTCGGCGGTGATGCCGGTGCGGTCGGACACGAAGAAGGCGGAGCGGCGGTGTGGCATGGGTTACCCCCTATCTGGATCAATAAATGTCTGCTGCGGATTGCGCTATTATATCGCCGCCTTGCGCGGGGCCGGGTGTTTGCCGCTGCATGCGGTATTCATATTGCGGTGCAAAACCTTACGCAATGCACCGAGTATTCGTATAGAATCGCGCAACCGAAATTCGTCCAATCCACACAGGAAGAGATAGTGATGGCTGACAGCTACGTCATCTGGTTCGAGAAGCTGCGTATGACCGACGTCGAAGAGGTGGGCGGCAAGAACGCTTCCCTCGGCGAGATGATCAGTCAACTCGCAGGTTCCGGAGTCCGCGTCCCCGGCGGTTTCGCCACCACGGCCGAGGCCTACCGTGACTTTCTGAACCACAACGGCCTGGCCGACCGCATCAATGCGAAGCTGAACCAGCTGGACATCGATGACGTGACCGAGCTGGCCCGCGTCGGCAAGGAAATCCGCCAGTGGATCATCGACACGCCGTTCCCGGAGAAGCTTGACCAGGATATCGCCCAGGCGTGGGCCAAGATGGTCGACGATGCCGGCGGCGCCGACATTTCGGTCGCCGTGCGCTCCTCCGCCACGGCCGAAGACCTGCCGGACGCCTCGTTCGCCGGCCAGCAGGAAACCTTCCTCAACATCCGCGGCCTCGACAACGTCAAGGACGCGATGAAGCACGTGTTCGCGTCGCTGTACAACGACCGCGCGATCTCCTACCGCGTGCACAAGGGCTTCGCCCACGACGTGGTCGCGCTGTCCGCCGGCGTGCAGCGCATGGTGCGCTCCGACATCGGCGCCGCCGGCGTGATGTTCACCATCGACACCGAGTCGGGCTTCGAGGACGTGGTGTTCATCACCGCCTCCTACGGCCTCGGCGAGACCGTGGTGCAAGGCGCGGTGAACCCGGACGAATTCTACGTACACAAGCCGACGCTCTCCGCCGGCCGCCCGGCCATCCTGCGCAAGACCATGGGCTCCAAGCTGATCAAGATGGAGTTCACCGACGCGTCGCAAGCCGGCCGCTCGGTGCGCACGCTGGACGTCGAGCCCGAACTGCGCAAGCAGTTCTCGATCACCGACGCCGAGATCGAGGAGCTGGCGCGCTACGCACAGATCATCGAGAAGCACTACCAGCGTCCGATGGACATCGAGTGGGGCCGCGACGGCGTCGACGGCAAGCTCTACATCCTGCAGGCGCGTCCGGAGACCGTGAAGTCGCAGGAAAACCGCGTCGACACGCTGCGCCGCTACCGCCTGAACAGCAAGTCCGCCGTGCTGGCCGAAGGCCGCGCGATCGGCCAGAAGATCGGCCAGGGCGTGGTGCGCATGATCAAGGACGCGTCCGAGATGGACCGCGTGAAGGCCGGCGACGTGCTGGTCACCGACATGACCGACCCGGATTGGGAACCGGTGATGAAGCGCGCGGCCGCGATCGTGACCAACCGTGGCGGCCGTACCTGCCACGCGGCGATCATCGCGCGCGAACTGGGCATCCCGGCCGTAGTCGGCTGCGGCGACGCGACCGACGTGCTGCGTGACGGCATGGAAGTGACCGTCTCCTGTGCCGAAGGCGACGCCGGCCTGATCTACGAAGGCCTGCTCGACGTCGAAGTGATCGACCTCAAGCTCGACTCGATGCCGAAGAGCCCGGTCAAGATCATGATGAACGTCGGCAACCCGGAACTCGCGTTCGACTTCGCGCAGCTGCCGAACGAAGGCGTGGGCCTGGCCCGCATGGAATTCGTGATCAACCGCCAGATCGGTATCCACCCGAAGGCGCTGCTCGAATTTGACAGCCTGTCGGCCGACCTGAAGGCGACCATCAGCGACCGCATCGCCGGCTACGCGAGCCCGGTCGACTTCTACGTCGACAAGATCGCCGAAGGCGTGTCGACGCTGGCCGCGGCCTTCTCGCCGAAGAAGGTGATCGTGCGCATGTCCGACTTCAAGTCGAACGAGTACGCGAACCTGATCGGCGGCAGCCTGTACGAGCCGCACGAAGAGAACCCGATGATCGGCTTCCGCGGCGCAGCGCGCTACGTCGCCGACAGCTTCCGCGACTGCTTCGAGCTCGAGTGCCGCGCGATCAAACACGTGCGCGACGTGATGGGCCTGACCAACGTCGAGGTGATGATCCCCTTCGTGCGTACCGTCGCCGAAGCGCGCGCAGTGGTCGACATCCTGGCCGGTTTCGGCCTCAAGCGCGGCGAGAACGGCCTGCGCCTGATCATGATGTGCGAGCTGCCGTCCAACGCGGTGCTCGCCGAGCAGTTCCTCGAGTACTTCGACGGCTTCTCGATCGGCTCGAACGACATGACCCAGCTGACCCTCGGCGTCGACCGCGACTCCGGCGGCCCGATCGCTTCGACCTTCGACGAGCGCAACGACGCGGTCAAGGCGATGCTGTCGATGGCCATCAGCGCCTGCCGCAAGCAGGGCAAGTACGTCGGCATCTGCGGCCAGGGCCCGTCCGACCACCCCGACTTCGCCAAGTGGCTGGTGGAAGAGGGTATCGAGACCGTGTCGCTGAACCCGGACACCGTGGTCGAGACTTGGCTGTACCTGGCCAAGGAACTGAACGCGTAAGTGTTTACCGCCTTCGCGTCCGAACCGCCCGGCCTTGCCGGGCGGTTTTGTTTTGTCTGCACAGATACGAAAGAATTTGCTCGCTTAAGTTTTGTTTAAGGTGGGTCGGGTCTAATGCACGCATCGCAAGTCACCGCACAAGGACAAGACCCATGAAGAAAACCGTCATCGCAGCGCTGTTTGCCGCGCTCGCCCCACTGGCCGCCCACGCCGCCTACCAGGGACCGGGTAGCGCGCCCGCCGTGCGCACCATCACCCAGGCCCAGGCCGCCGCCGACGACGCGGCCTTCGTGCTCGAAGGGCGTCTCGTGAAGAAACTCGGTCACGAACGCTACCTGTTTGCCGACGCAAGCGGCGAGGGCGAGGTCGAGATCGACGACAAGCGCCTGCCCGGCGTTACCTTCGACGACAAGGCTCTCGTACGCCTGAGCGGCAAGGTCGACAAGGCGTGGTACGGGACACGTGAAGTCGAGGTCAAGCGCGTCGAGTTGCTCGACTGAGGGCGGCAGCGCACCACGAGCCGCCTATAACGTAGGTCGGAGTTCTAATTTTCATCCAGAATCAAGAACGGGAGCATTTCATGACTGCCAAGAAGACTGTCCTCGCGCTAGCCATCGCGCTCGCTGCCGCCACGCCGCTCGTCGCGCAGGCTGGCTATACCGGTCCTGGCGCACAGCCGCCGGCCAAGATGAACGCGCAAGAGGCGATCAAGGCGGCCGACGACACGGCGGTGGTCCTCGAAGGCCACATCGTCCGCCACCTGGGCAAGGACCGTTACCTGTTCCGCGACGCCAGCGGCGAGATCACGGTCGAGATCGACCACAAGCGCATGCCCAAGGCCAACTTCGACGCCAGCCAGCGTGTGCGGCTGACCGGCGAAGTCGACCGCGAGCTGACCGGGCAGGACGAAGTCGACGTCAAGCAGGTCGAGTTGCTGAAATAAGGCGGCGACCCCCAGACGACAAAACCCGCAGCTTGGCTGCGGGTTTTTTGTGTGCAGAGGGTGAGTTGCAAGTTAGACGGCATGTGCTATCTGGTGGCAGAATGCCATAAGCAAAATGTCCGGTGGTTTGTATGCTTCCCTACCTTGCGCTGATCCTCGCGATGCTGCTGTGGGCCAGTTCCTTCATCGCGCTCAAATACGTGTTCGTCGTGTTCGACCCGATCGCCGTGCTGTTCGCGCGCATGCTGATTGCCACCGTCTGCGTGCTGCCGCTGATCCGGCTGACCGGCGCGCGCGGCCACTACCGAAAGGGTGACTGGAAGTGGCTCATGGCGCTGGGGCTGGCCGAGCCTTGCCTCTATTTCCTGTTCGAGGCGCAGGCCTTGATGCTCACCAGCGCGTCGCAGGCGGCCATCCTCACCGCGACGCTGCCGATGCTGGTCGCGTTCGGCGCGATGCTGTTCCTGGGCGAGCGGCAATCGGCGCGGATGTGGGCGGGGATGGCGGTGTCGATGGCCGGCGTCATCTGGCTGACCGCCGGCGCAGGCCAGAGCGCGTCCGCGCCCAACCCGGTGCTCGGCAACCTGCTGCAGTTCCTGGCGATGGTGTGCGGGGCCGCCTATATGCTGGTCGCCAAGCGACTGTCCGGACGCTACTCGCCGCTGCTGCTCACCTGCGTGCAGTCGGTGACCGGCAGCCTGTGGTTCGGCGCCGGCATGTTCACGCCGTGGGTAGCGTGGCCGACCGTGTTTCCGCTGTGGCCGAGCTTCTGGGTGGTGTACCTGGGCGCCGGCATCACGCTGGGTTCGTACGGGCTGTATACCTGGGCGGTGTGCCGGGTGCCGGTCGCGCAGGCGGCAATGTTTACCAACCTGATCCCGGTGTTCGCGGTGCTGCTGGCGTGGGCCATCCTCGGCGAGACGCTGAATGCCGCGCAGTGGTTCGCCTGCGCGCTGGTGTTCGCCGGGGTGTGGCTGAGCCAGCGCAAGGACGAGGCTGCGCCGCGCGCGGCCGCGCAGGCCGGCTGATGCCGCCTGTCGACACGCTGGCCACCTTCTTCGGCGTCGCCGTCCTGTTGGCGCTCTCGCCGGGGCCGGACAACCTGTGCGTGCTCGCGCTCTCCGCGCGGCACGGCACGCGTGCGGGGCTGCGCCTGGTGCTGGGCCTGTGCATGGGCCTGCTCGTGCAGACGGCGCTGGTGATGGCCGGCGTTTCCGCCTTGCTCGCGGCCTCGCCCGTCGCCTTTGGCCTGCTCAAGCTCGCCGGCGCGCTCTACCTTGCGCGCCTTGCCTGGCTGGCGTGGTGCCACGCGGGGCAGGGGCGCCTGCCTGCGGACGGCCGCGTGCCGGGCATCCGGCAGGGCGTGTGCATGAACCTGGCCAACCCCAAGGTCGTGCTGTTCTTCCTGGCCTTGCTACCCCAGTTCGTCGACCCCGAGCTTGGCCACGCGTCGTGGCAGCTCGCGTGGTTGGGTAGCGCCTTCATCCTAGCGACCTTGCTGGTGTTCGGTGCCGTCGCCTGTGCGGCCGGCGCACTCTCGCGCCGCCTGGCCCGTTCGCCGAGTCTGTTTGCCGCGCTCGACCGCCTTGCCGCCTTGCTGTTCGCTGGCATGGCGCTGGCAGTCCTGCTGTAACGGCCGACCCTCATCCGGCGCCCCACAGCTCCTCTCCCGCGGGCGGGAGAGGAGCTGTGGGGGAGCTGGCTTGGTCGGTGGGTAGTGGGTGACGGCCTGCGGCCTGATCCACGGGTGTCTGGTGATGGGTACGCCGCCTGCCGGCGGCTATTCCATCCTGCGGGGGGCTGGTCGGCGGGTGGTGGGTTACGGCCTGTGCGACCATTCACCCTCTCCAGCTGGCGGGAGAGGGGTGAGGGTCAGGCCAGCGCCTTCATGATCTCGCGCACCTTGGCGACGCGCGCGGCGACGTCGGGGAGTTTTACCTCGCAGCGCAGCTTGTCCGGGCCGGCCATCTTGTAGCCCTTGCCGCTTTGCATCAGCGCGATGATCTTGATCGGGTCGACGTCGGGTTTCTTGACGAAACTCAGCTGAACCACGCTGTCGCTCGCCTCCAGCTTGGCGACGCCGAGCGACTTGGCCATCAGGCGCAGCCGGTGGCTCTCGATCAGCGTCTTCACCGCTTGCGGCGGCAGGCCGAAGCGGTCGATCAGCTCCTCGTGCATGGCGTCGATCTCGTCGCCGCTCTCGCAGGTGGCCAGCCGCTTGTAGAGCACCAGCCGCTCGTGCACGTCCGGGCAGTACGCCTCGGGCAGCAGCGCCGGGCTGTACAGGTTGACTTCGGTGGTCACCCCCAGCGGCTGGTCGAGGTCGGGTTCGCGCCCTTTTTTCAGCGCGCGTACCGCCTGCTTGAGCATCTCGGTGTAGAGGCCGAAGCCGACTTCCTGCATTTCGCCCGACTGCCCTTCGCCCAGCACCTCGCCGGCGCCGCGGATCTCCAGGTCGTGCATGGCCAGATAGAAACCCGCGCCCAGTTCTTCGGAGAGCTGGATCGCTTCCAGCCGCTTTTGCGCGTCGCGCGTCATGCCGTCCGGCGTGAGCAGGTAGGCGTACGCCTGGTGGTGGCTGCGGCCGACCCGGCCGCGCAGCTGGTGCAACTGGGCGAGGCCGAAGCGGTCGGCGCGGTTGATCAGGATGGTGTTGGCGTTGGGGATGTCGATGCCGGTTTCGATGATGGTCGAGCACAGCAAGAGGTTGTAGCGCTGCTGCATGAAGTCGCGCATCACCTGCTCGAGTTCGCGCTCGGGCATCTGGCCGTGGGCGACGCCGATGCGCGCCTCGGGCAACAGCTCGGCCAGCTTGTCCCGCATATTGGGGATGGTGTCGACCTCGTTGTGCAGGAAGAACACCTGGCCGCCGCGCTTGAGTTCGCGCAGCACCGCCTCACGGATCACCCCGTCGCGCAGGGGACTGACGAAAGTCTTCACCGACAGCCGGCGGCTGGGGGCGGTGGCGATCACCGAAAAGTCGCGCAGGCCTTCCAGCGCCATCGACAGCGTGCGCGGGATCGGTGTCGCGGTCAGCGTCAGCACGTCGACGTTGGCGCGCAGCCGCTTGAGCTGCTCCTTCTGGCGCACGCCGAAGCGGTGTTCCTCGTCGATGATGACAAGGCCCAGGTTCTTGAAGTGCACGTCCGGCTGCACCAGCTTGTGGGTGCCGATCACGATGTCGACCGAGCCGTCTGCCAGGCCCTTGAGCGCGGCGGTCGTCGCTTTTGACGTGTTGAAGCGCGACAGGCTGGCGATCTTCACCGGCCAGTCGGCGAAGCGGTCGGCGAAGCTTTGCGCGTGCTGTTCGGCCAATAGCGTGGTCGGCACCAGCACCGCCACCTGCTTGCCGCCCATCACCGCGACGAAGGCGGCCCTGAGCGCGACCTCGGTCTTGCCGAAGCCGACGTCGCCGCATACCAGGCGGTCCATCGGCTTGCCGGAAGTCATGTCGGCGATCACCGCCTCGATGGCAGATGCCTGGTCGGCGGTCTCCTCGAAGCCGAAGCCCTCGGCGAACGCCTCGTAGTCGTGGTGGCTCATGGTAAAGGCGTGCCCCTCGCGCAGCGCGCGCTGCGCGTAGAGGTTCAAAAGCTCGGCGGCGGTGTCGCGCGCCTTCTCGGCGGCCTTCTTGCGCGCCTTCTCCCATGCCGGGTTGCCCAAGCGGTGCAGGTGCACCTCGTCGGCGGCGGCGCCGGCGTAGCGCGAGATCATCGCCAGTTGTTCGACCGGCACGTAGAGCACCGCGCCGTCGGCGTACTCCAGCTGCATCAGCTCGGTCTCGCCCAGTCCCAGGTCCAGCGTGACGAGACCCATATAGCGGCCGATGCCGTGCGCCTCGTGCACCACCGGGTCGCCGACCTTCACCTCGGCCAGGTCGCGCAACATGCTGTCGGTGCTGGCGGCGCGCTTGCGCCGGCGCGCCCCCGAACGCGCGACGTGGCGGTACAGCTCGGATTCGGTGACGACGACAAGGGCCGGGTCGAGTTGCGCGTAGCCCGACCACAATGGGCCGACCGACAGCGCGACTTTCATGTCGCCCGACACGAACGCCGCCCAGTTGTCGACCGTCTGGGTGCGGATGCCGTTGTCGGCGAGGAAGGCCTGCATGGTTTCGCGCCGGCCCAGACTCTCGGCCAGCAGCAGCACGCGCGCACCGGTAGCGGCCAAAAAGTCGGCCAGCTTTTGCAGCGGGGCGTCGGCACGGCGCTCTACGGCGAGGTCGGGTAGCGCGGCAAACGGCAGCGCGTCGCCGGCGTCGCCGGTCTCGAAGCGCGGCAAGGGCTTGACCAAGCCCATCAGCTCGTCGGCGCGCAAGAAGAGCGCGGACGGTGGCAGCAGCGGCCGCTCCGGGTCGCCCTGGCCCATGCGGTAGCGGCTCTCCACTTCGCGCCAGAATTCTTCGGCGGCGGCGAGGGTGTCGCCCAGCAGCACCACGGTGGGCGGCGTGCGGAAGTAGTCGACGAGCGTCGCCGTCTCGTCGAAGAACAGCGGCAGGTAGTACTCGATGCCGGCCGGCCAGCTGCTGGCCGACACGTCGCGGTAGATGCGGCTGCGGCTGGGGTCGCCCTCCATCCGCTCGCGCCAGTGCTGGCGGAACGCGGTGACGCCGGCTTCGTCGGCCGGGTACTCGCGCGCCGGCAGCATGCGCACCTCGGGCACGGTGTCCTGCGTACGCTGGCTGTCCGGGTCGAAGGTGCGGATCGATTCGATCTCGTCGTCGAACAGGTCGACCCGGAACGGCAGCGTGCTGCCCATCGGGTAGAGGTCGACCAGCCCGCCGCGGATCGAGAATTCGCCGGGCACCATCACCTGCGTCACGTGCTGGTAGCCGCCGGTGACGAGGTCGGCGCGCAGCGCGTCGACGTCGAGCGACTGACCGGTCTTGAGGAAGAAGGTACGCGCGGCGAGGAAGGACGGCGGCGGCAGCTTCCCCTGCGCGGTCGCCACCGGCGCGATCACCACGTCGCACGCGTTTTGGCGGATTTGCCACAGCGTGAGCAGGCGTTCGGACACCAGGTCGGCGTGCGGCGAGAAGTGGTCGTACGGCAGCGTCTCCCAGTCCGGCAACAGCGCGACGCGCAAGGCCGGACGGAAGAAGGCGATCTCGGTCTTCAGTCTTTGCGCGGCTTGCGCGCTGGCTGCCAGCACCAGCAGGGGTGCGTCACCGCCCGCCTGCGCGGCGAGCCAGGCGGCGTCGGCACCGGCCGGCGGGGTGACAAGACGGGTTTTCTGGCCGGCGGTGGGCCACGGCAGGGAGGCAGGTAATGACATTGCGCTACAAGGTCGGGAGTAAGACGTTATTATAAGCGCGTCACCGCGCGAAGACGCGGGCCGCGACGCCTGCAGGCCGGGCACCGCCAACAGCAAGAGGGATGAGGGTAACCATGCAGTGGAGTCCGGCTACCTGGCCGATCACGGCCGGGCCGTTTGTTGCGGGCAGCTTGCCCGACCTGTTCGTGCAGGGCGTGCTGATTTCGCCGCTGTGGTTCATGCATGCCGCACTGGTGCTGTGGTGGGTGTCCCGCTTGCGGGGCGACGCCAACGCGCCGCTGCTGGGCTCGCGGACATTCTGGGGCGGACTCGTGCTGTTCACGGCTGTTCTGCTGCCTTTGGGCGTGCCCGAGGCCGCCCGCTGGGGCGCCTCGCTGTTGTTGTGTGCAGGCGGGTTGCAGCTGATGCGCGGCGCGCTCTGCGTGGCGCCGTCGACGGGCAGCCGCCTGCTGCTGTTCCTGCTGCGCCTGACGGTGCTGCCCGCCTTGCTCGCGCTGTTGCCGTGGGCCCTTGCCGGGGCATGGGGCGGCGGGGCGGCCGTGACGACGCTGCCGGCACTCTGGCTGGCGCTGGCGACCTTGCTCGCCTGTGCCGGCGCGGCGCCCTGGCAGCACAGGCCTGGCTGGCCGGCGGCCGGCGAGCTTGTGCTGGTGCTGGGCGTGCAGGGCTTGCTCTGGTCCGGTTACGGCCACGCACAGGCGTCGCAGGTTCCGCTCGAACTCTTCTATACGCCGCTCTACCTGTGGGCGGCCAGCCGTTTCGGCATGGCCGGGCCGCTCGCCGTATACGCGGGGGCATGGGCGCTGGCGTGGCTGGGCCACCCCCAGCCCGCGGGCACGGCGGACGCCTTGGGTGGCGCCTTGCTCTGCGCGGTGAGCGTGAGCGCCGCGCTGATGCTCTCGCTCTCGAGCGCGCGGCTGCGCCGGCAGGAGCAGGCGCTGCGCGACAGCCACGCCCGCTTCGAGGCGCTGATCAACCAGAGCCCGAACATCATGGCGATCAAGGACCTGGACGGGCGCTACCTGCTGGCCAACCAGGCGTGCGCGTCGCTGCTAGGCGTGCCGCAATCGGCGGTGATCGGCCGGCGCGCCGGCGATTTCCTGCCCCCCGCGCTGGCCGGGCAACTGGAAGCGCTCGCCGGCCGGGTGCACGCGAGTCGCCAGGTCTGCCAGCAGGAGGCGCAGGTGGTGCTGGACGAGGAGGCGAGCACCTGGCTTGCGACGATGTTCCCGCTGTTCGACAGCGGCGGCCGGCTGTCGGGGGTCGGCACCATCGCGTCCGACGTCACGGACATCAAGCGGGACGAACAGGCGCGCGGCGAGATGATCGACCAGTACCGTGCCGTAGTCGAGCAGTCCCTGGTCGGCATCTTCATCCAGCAGGACGGCCGAATCGTCTACCTGAACCCGACGCTGGCCGAGATGGGCGGCTACCGGGTCGAGGAACTGGCCGGTGTCATGCTTTACGACTACCTGATGCCGGAGGAGGTCGAGCGGATCGCGCGGCAGATCCAGCTGCGCAAGGAGCAGAAGGTCAAGGTGATGCGTTTCTCGACCCGCCTGCGCCACCGGAATGGCTCGGCGGTCGACATCGAGGTACACAGCCGGCTGATCGAGTACCGCGGCGAGCCGGCGTTCATCGGCGTCGCGATCGACGTGTCCGACCGCGTGTCGGCGCAGACCGAGCTGAGGCTGGCGGCCAAGGTGTTCGAAAACTCGGCCGAAGGCATCCTGATCACCGACGCCACCGGCTGCATCATCACGGTCAACCAGGCGTTCACCCGCATCACCGGCTACCGCTACGAGGAAGCGGCCGGGCGCGTCTCGCGGATGTTCCGGGGCGTGGACGGTGGCGGCGCGCTGCTGGCCGAACTGTCGCGCACCGGTTTCTGGAGCGGCGAGATGTACGACAAGCGCAAGGGCGGCGAGTGGTACCCGGCCGAGCTGACCCTCTCCGCGGTACGCGAGACGGACGGCGCCATCAGCAACTACGTCGGCGTGTTCACCGATATCACCGAGCGCAAGCACGCCGAAGAGCGGCTGCATTTCCTGGCCAACCATGACCCGCTGACCGGCTTGCCCAACCGCAGCCACCTGATCGGCCACCTCGACAACGCCCTGGCGGGCGGCAGCGCCGACGACGAGTTCCGCCTCGCGCTGATGTTCATCGACCTTGACCGCTTCAAGCTGATCAACGATTCGTTCGGCCACCAGGCCGGCGACGGCCTGTTGACCGAGATCTCCGCGCGGCTGACCCGCATCTGCAGCCGTTACGGCATGGTCGCGCGGCTGGGCGGCGACGAGTTCACGCTGATCGTCGAGGACTACCGCAGCCGGGAGCAGCTCTGTGCGATCGCCGACGAGGTGCTGGCGGAACTGGCGAAGCCGCTGCTCCTGGAAACCCAGGAGCTGTTCGTCACCGCCAGCATCGGCGTCAGCGTGTACCCGGGCGACGGCATTGACGCGCGTACCCTGCTCAAGAACGCCGACGTCGCGATGTACCGCGCCAAGGAGCAGGGCAAGAATACCTTCCAGTTCTTCGACGCCGACATGAATTCGCAGACGGTCGAACGCTTGCTGCTGGAGAACGCGCTCAGGCAGGCGCTGGAAAAGGGCGAGTTCGAGCTGCATTACCAGCCGCAGCTCTCGCCTGCGCGCGGCGAATTGCTCGGCGTCGAGACGCTGATCCGCTGGCGCCACCCGCAGCTTGGGCTGGTGTCGCCGGTGCGCTTCATCCCGCTGGCCGAGGAAACCGGGCTGATCAAGCCGATCGGCGCCTGGGTGCTGCGCGAGGCCTGCCTGCAGATCGCCCGCTGGGACGCGTCCGGGGTGCACGTGCCGCGCGTCGCGGTCAACCTGTCGGCCCGCCAGTTCGAGCAGGCCGACCTCGTGTCCATGATCGACGGCGCGCTGGAGGCGGCCGGCATCGACGCGAGCCGCCTCGAGGTCGAGCTGACCGAAAGCCTGCTGATGCAAAAGCCGGAGGAGGCGGTGCTGGTGCTGCGCCAGCTCAAGGCGCTCGGCGTCACCCTCGCGCTCGACGATTTCGGCACCGGCTACTCGTCGCTGTCGATGCTCAAGCGTTTCCCGCTGGACACGCTGAAGATCGACCGCTCCTTCGTCGAAGGGCTGCCCGGCGACGACGACAGCGTGGCCATCGCGCAAGCCATCGTCGCGATGGCGCGCAAGCTGCGCTATACCGTGGTCGCCGAGGGCGTGGAGACGGCAGCGCAGAGCGCCTTCCTGCGCGACAACGGCTGCAACGCGCTGCAGGGCTACCTGTTCAGCCGTCCGCTGCCGGCGGCCGAGCTGCCCGCCTGCATCGACCGGCTCGCCGTGGCGGCGAGGCACGCGGCGGAGGTAGAATACGCGGCCTTATGAATAGCGACGGGAATCCCAAGGTGAGCAACCGCAAACTCATACACGGCTTTCACGCGGCCAACGCCCGCCTGTGGCAGAACCCGAAGAGCCTGATCGAGATCTACCTGGCCGGCGGCCGCCACGACGCGCGCGCGCAGGCCGTGCTCGACAAGGCCGCGGCCGAAGGCATCAAGCTGCACATCGTCGACAAGGCGCGGCTGGACAGCATGACCGGCGGCGCACGCCACCAGGGGGTCGCCGCGGTGATCGATGCCTCGCGCAGCCACGTGACGCTGGACGACGTGCTGGAAAACCTGGCCGAGCCGCCCTTGCTGCTGATTCTCGACGGCGTGACCGACCCGCACAACCTCGGCGCCTGCCTGCGCGTGGCCGACGCGATGGGCGCGCACGCGGTGATCGCGCCGAAGGACCGTTCGGCCGGCATCAACGCCACCGTCTCCAAGGTTGCCTGCGGCGCGGCCGAGGTGGTGCCCTACATCACGGTGACCAACCTCGCGCGCACCCTGCGCGACCTGAAGGACAGCGGCGTCTGGATCGCCGGCACCACCATGGAGGCCGACACCGACCTCTACCACTTCGACGCGGCAGGGCCGCTCGCGTGGGTGATGGGCGCCGAGGGCGAGGGCATGCGCCGGCTGACCCGCGAGCATTGCGACGTGCTGGTGTCGATCCCGATGTTCGGCACGGTCGAGAGCCTGAACGTGTCGGTGTCCGCCGGCATGGTGCTCTCGGAGAGCCGCCGCCAGCGCACGCTGGCTGGCCGCTGATTTTTTACGCGACAGGAGTCAAGCAGATGGAAAAGATGATCCTGCAGGTTGCCGGCATGAGCTGCGGCGGCTGTGCCGCCGGCGTGACCCGCGCGGTCGAGGCACTCGACGGCGTGCACAAGGTGACGGTCGATTTGGCCAGCGGCCGCGTCGAAGTCGAGTACGACGGCGCGCTGCCCGAGCGCGAACTGGTTGCCGAGGCGATCAGCGACGCCGGCTTCGAGGTCGTCGGCTAGGCTGCGTTTGCCTCGCGCAGCCCGCTTGCGTATAATCCGCCGGTTTCAACCCTTGCCTTTCGCTACCGCATGGCGAAAGGCTTTATAGCCACAAGGAGTTTACATGCGTCATTACGAGATCGTGTTCATCGTCCATCCGGACCAGAGTGAACAAGTCCCGGCCATGATCGAGCGTTACAAGGGCATGGTCCTGGGCGCCGAAGGCACCATCCACCGCCTGGAAGACTGGGGCCGCCGCCAGCTGGCTTACCCGATCCAGAAAGTGCACAAGGCTCACTACGTGCTGATGAACGTCGAGTGCGGCGTTGAGACCCTGGCCGAGATCGAGCACGCCTTCAAATTCAACGATGCCGTTCTGCGTCATCTGACCATCAAGATGGACAAGCCCGTCACCGAGGCTTCCCCGATGATGAAGGATGAGAAGGCCAAGAACCTGCTGGATAACAGCCAGCCGGTCGCCGAAGGCGAGGTGGCTGCCTGATCCCAGGCCAGCCCTTGCAGAACAGACTGGTACTGACCGCGTCGGTGACGCGCGAGGAAGCGTTGCGCTACACCCCCGCCGGGATCCCGGTGCTGGAGATGTGGCTCGCACACGGTTCCAGACAACGCGAAGCCGGCCTCGACCGCGACGTGCGCTGTGAGATACAGGCCGTCATGGTCGGCGAAACCGGCAGGAAGTTCGCCGGTCGGGTCGCCGGGCAGGTGCTGACGTTCGAGGGTTTCCTCAGTCAACGCAGCCTGCGTAATCCGAGGTTGGTACTGCACATCGAATCCGCAGAATTTGTAAAAGGTTAAGAAAATGGCTCGTCAACTCTTCAAGCGCAAGAAGTTCTGCCGCTTCACGGCAGAAGGCATCAAGCACGTCGACTACAAGGCAGTCGACCTGCTGAAGGATTTCATCGCCGAAAACGGCAAGATCATCCCGGCCCGTATCACCGGTACCAAGGCCCGTTACCAGCGCCAGCTGACCACCGCGGTCAAGCGCGCGCGTTTCCTGGCTTTCCTGCCGTACACCGACCAGCACTAAGTCGACAGAAAGGGACTACACAAGATGCAAATCATTCTGCTCGAAAAAGTGGCTAACCTGGGTCAACTGGGTGACGTGGTCAAGGTGAAAGAGGGCTACGCCCGCAACTTCCTGATCCCGCAGGGCAAGGCCAAGCGCGCGACCGCCGCCAACCTGGAAGCGTTCGAAGCCCGCCGCGCCGAACTGGAAGCCAAGCAAGCCGAGATCCTGGCCGACGCCAAGGTCCGCGCCGAGAAGCTGGAAGGCGCCGAGTTCACCATCGCCCAGAAAGCCGGCGTTGACGGCCGTCTGTTCGGTTCGGTGACCAACGCCGACATCGCCGCTGCGATCACCGCTGCAGGCGTTGAAGTGGCTCGCTCCGAAGTGCGTATGCCGAACGGCCAGCTGAAGGCCATCGGCGAGTACGACCTCGAGATCGCCCTGCACCACGACGTCGTGGCTGCCATCAAGGTCATCGTGGTCGGCGAAGCCTGATCCCGGTTTGACCCCGCAAAAAAGCCGGCGCTTAGCGCCGGCTTTTTTCTTGTGGCGCCTGCCCGCGCTTGCTGCCGGCAGGCGTTTTTCCGTCCTGCTTACTCGAATACGACCAACGCCGCCATCGCGCCGTGCGCGCCCATCACCAGGCTCTGTTCGATGTCGGCGGTGCGTGACGAGCCGGAGATGAAGCTGCCGAAGCCGTGCTCGGCAAACCCGACGCGCGCGTAGGCGTCGCGCATGGTGTCGACCAGGGCGTCGCGCGGCACGACCATCACCAGCCGCTGCGCGAGGAAGTACAGCGAGCGGTAGGCGAGCGCGTCCTGGCTCACCCACACCGCGGCGTTCTCGGCGACCGCGAGCTGGCCGGGCACGATGGCGATGTCGACGTCGGCCCAGTCGTGCGGGCTGGCCGCCTCGTCGTGGATCGCTTGCGTGGTGTCGACTACCCGGCCCTGCGCCGGCCAGTGCGTATCTACCGCCTCGCGCACGGTCTGCCCAGGCGCCAGCGTCAACGCGTGGCCGCCGAGACCCGCGATCAGCGTGGCGAACTGCGCGTAACGGTCTTGATAGGTGATGAAGGCCGGCGCGTGGATGTCGGGCAGCGCGGCTTCTGCCGGGCGGTGGCGGCGGATGCGCGCGAGGATGGCGTCACGGCTCATGGTTTCTTCCTGTTTTGCAGCCACCATTCGCGGAAGCTCTGCGCGGGCATCTCGGGCAGCGCACGCCCCGGGCGGCTGTACGGGTTGTCTTGCGCGAGCCCTGCCGGCAGGATGGGGAAGACCTTGCGCAGCGTCTTGCCGGCCAGCGCGAACAGGGCAGGGTGGCGGGTCAGCACGCCCAGCGCGCCGATCGCCGCGCGTTTGCCTGCGGGCAGCGCGCCGGTCTGCCACGCGCGCGCGCGCTGCGCGACCAGCTGTTCGGAGAGCGGGATGCGTACCGGGCAGACGTTGTCGCACGACGCGCAGGTCGTGCACGCGAAGGCCATGCTCGCGTGCTTCCTGATGTCGCGGCTGGGGCCGAGCGTCGAGCCGATCGGCCCCGGGATGATGTAGCTGTAGCTGTAGCCCGAGCTTCGGCGGTAGACCGGGCAGGTGTTCATGCACGCGCCGCAGCGGATGCAGCGCAGGCTCTGGTAAAAGTCTTCGCGGCCGAGGATCTCGCTTCGGCCGTTGTCGACGATCACCACGTGCAGCTCGCCCCCCGGGCGCGGCTTGTGGAAATGCGAGGTGTAGGTGGTGGTCGGCGAGCCGATCGCCGAGCGCGCCAGCAAGCGGGTGAATACGCCCAGATGCTCGAGTCTCGGGATCAGCTTCTCCAGCCCCATGCACGCGATATGCAAGGGCGGCAGTGCGCTGCCCAGGTCGGCGTTGCCCTCGTTGGTGCACACCACCAAGCCGCCGGTTTCAGCGATCGCGAAGTTGACGCCGGTGAGCCCGGCGCCTGCACTCAGGAAGTGCTCGCGCAGGTTGGCGCGCGCGGCGTGGGTCAGGTAGGTCGGGTCAAAATTGCCGGGCTCGGTGCCCAGTTCGCGCTCAAACAGCTCGCTGATCTGCTGCTTTTTCAGGTGGATCGCCGGCATCACGATATGGCTGGGTGCCTCGTGCCGCAGTTGCACGATGCGCTCGCCCAAGTCGGTGTCGATCACCTCGACGCCGCGCGCCTCGAGGTAGGGGTTGAGCCCGCACTCCTCGGTGAGCATCGACTTTGATTTGACGAGCTTGTTGACCCCGCGCTCGGCGAGCAGGCCGTGCACGATGCGGTTGTGCTCGTCGGCGTCCGCCGCCCAGTGCACGACGACGCCGTTTTCCTCGGCCTTGCGCTCGAACGCTTCCAGGTATTCGTCCAGGCGCGACAGCGTGTGCGCCTTGATCTGTTCTGCCATCGTGCGCAGCGTTTCCCACTCGGGCAGTTGTGCCATCTGCGCGTCGCGCTTCTGGCGCACCCACCAGATCGCCGAGTCGTGCCAGCGCGCGCGCTCGCGGTCGGCCAGAAACTCGCGCGCCGCGGCGGGGTGGCGGATGGAGTCGTCCTTCATGCGCCCCCCCGCCCGGTCAACAGCAGCGCGATGTGCAGCGGGCGGATCGCCTTGTCCTGCGCGCGGATCACGCCGCCCATATGCATCAGGCAGGAAGGCTCGGCGCCGACGATGAACTCGGCGCCGGTCGCCGCGTGGCCGTCGACGCGGTCCTCGCCCATCGCGACCGACACCTCGGGTTCGTCGACGCAGAAACTGCCGCCGAAGCCGCAGCACTCGTCGCGCCTTTGCGGGTAAACGACGCTGACGCCGTCGACCAGCGCGAGGATGCGCTCGAGCCGCGACTGGTAGGGTAGCATCCGCTCCGACGGCGTCGCGTGCGCGCGCAGACGCAGGCCGTGGCAGCTCTGGTGCAGCGAGACCTTGTGCGGGAAGTACACCGGCTTGGGCAGGCGCTCGACCTTGAGCACGTCCTGCAGGAATTCGACCAGTTCGTACACGCGCGAGCGGGTCTTCGAGAGCGCGTCCGGGGTGTGCGCGCCGACGTGGCTGACGCAGCTGGTGCCGGGGCTGACGATGTAGTCGTAGCCGGCGAACACCTCGGCAAAACGCCCGGCGGCGCGGTCGGCGCCTTTGAGGTCGCCGTTGTTGAACTGGGGCTGGCCGCAGCAGGTCTGCGCGAGCGGGTAGTCGACGGTGAGGCCGTAGCCTTCGAGCAGTTCGAGCGTCGCGATGGCGACCTCGGGGGCAAGCTCGTTGACGTGGCAGGGGACGAACAGGCCGATTTTCATGAGCGGGATGCCTGGCTTGCGATGCCCCGATTAAAGCCCCGGCGACCGGTGCTTTCCATCGGGGCTTACCCTAGAAGGCGGCAGTGGCGGAAGGCCATGGGAGTCGAACCCACCCGGGACCGCTGGCGGCCCCCACTGATTTTGAAGACCAGCCGCCCCACCGGGAGCGAGGACCTTCCGCAAAGAGCGCGTATTCTATCAGGCTTGGCCGTCCGCTGCAGGCGGCGAAAACAGGATGGTGTCGCGCAGCAGGTGGCGGTCGCCCTGGCGGCGGGTCAGCCCGCTGCGGTCGAAGAATTCGAGGATCTGGATCGCCAGCTTGCGCCCGACGCCGACCGCGTCGCGGAAGGTGGCCGCGTCGACGTGGCCGTCGCGCAGCGCGATCTCGCGCACCGTGCGCGCCAGCGCGTCGACGCGCGCGGCGCGGTAGTAGCGGTCGGGGACGACGGCGACGACCAGCCCCAGCCGCGCGGCAGTCTTGAGGAGCGCGCGTGCCTCGGTTTCTTCCATGCCGGCCGCGCGCGCCAGGTCGCGCACCCAGCCGTCAGCGTTGCCCAGTTGTGCCTCGAGCACTGGCCAGCGCGCGGCCTCGCTGCTACTGAACGCGAGCACGTGGCCGGGCAGGTGCAGCCAGCCCTGGCTCTGTGCGAGCTGGCCGTCTGCGAGCAAGGCCGTCACCAGCGCGTCGAACAACGGCTGCGGCGTGCGCGGCAAGGCGAGGCGCTTGAGGCGCTCACGCGCCGCGCCGCGCTGATCCGGCTGCGCCGCGTGCAAGGCTTCGAGCTTGTCGCACAGGGTGTCCGCCAGCGCGTCCCAGCGGGCGGACGACACCGCGTAGCCGCCAGCCACCTTCAGGCCGGCTGCACTCGCCAGCGTCTCGACGTCGTCCCGCTGGCGCGCCCACGCGAAGGCGGAGAGCTCGACCGCGTCGGCGTCGGCCAACAGCGCGAGCGCGTCCGAGTCGGCATCGCACGCGGCGAGCCGCCCGAGCAGGGCGAGCCGCGCCGGCGCGCGCTTGCCGCGGGCCGGGGGAGCGAGTTCGAGCACGCGCGCGCCGGCGAGCGTCTCGCGGGCGCTGGCGTCGCGCAGAATCAGCCTGTCGTTGTCGGCCAGCCACAGCGGCGCATCCAGCGCAAGTTCGGCGAGCGCCTCGTCCAGCAGCGCGACGCGGCCGGTCACTTTTGACGCGCCGTGGTGTACTTGCACCGCCTGCCAGTGGGCGAGCGTCACGCCGGGCAGCGGGCTCAGTACCACCGTCGCGCGCGCGCAAGGCGCGCCCGGCGTTTGGGCTAGCAGCCAGTCGCCGCGCGCGACGTCCTCGCGGTTGATATCCCCTACCAAGTTGAGCGCGAGGCGTTCGCCGGCCAGGCCTTGTTCGGCCGCCTGCGACTGCGCGTGCAAGGCGCGCACACGCAAGGGAGCCGCGCGGCCGGCGAGCCACACGCTGTCGCCGACGGCCACCTTGCCCGCGAGTGCGCTGCCGGTGACGACGAGGCCGGCGCCCTTGACGGTGAACACGCGGTCGATCGCCAGCCGGAAGCGTCTGGGCGCGGGGTCCGTCTCCGGCAGCGTGGCGAGAAAATCGCGCAAGGCCGGGATGCCGTCACCGCTTATGCTGTCGACCTCGAAGCGCGCGGCAGGCGCGAGCGAGAGCGAGGCAAACAGCGCGTCCAGTTCGGCCTGTACCTCAAGCGCGCGCGCGTCGTCCACCAGCGCGCGTTTGCTCAGCACGACGCTGATGTCGCGGGCGCCGGCGAGCTTGAGGATGGCCAGGTGTTCGCGTGTTTGAGGCATCACGCCGTCGTCGGCGGCGACCACCAATAGCGCGTGGTCCAGCCCGCCGACACCGGCGAGCATGTTGCCGAGGAAGCGTTCGTGGCCGGGCACGTCGACGAAGCCGATGCGGCCGCCGTCCGTGCGCTCGAGGAAGGCGTAGCCGAGGTCCAGCGTCATGCCGCGCCGCTTCTCCTCGGGCAGGCGGTCGGCGTCGGTGCCGGTCAGCGCGCGGATCAGCGAGGTCTTGCCATGGTCGACATGGCCTGCGGTGGCGACGATCATCGCTCAGTGCACCGGGTCGACGTGGGTCATCACGTTGAGCACCGGGTGCTCGGCCATTACCCGCGCGCGCGCATCCAGCGCGATCGCGTGCCCCTCGCGCACGTTGAGGTCGCCGTCCACTTCGAGGTGAACGTCGACGACGATCATGTCGCCCATCTTGCGGGTGCGCAGGTCATGTACGCCGGCCACCCCCGGCGTCGCCAGCAGCGTCTCGCGGATCTTCGCCTCGGCCTCGGCGTCAGCCGCGCGGTCCATCAGGTCGGACAAGGCGTCCCACGCGAACTCGCCGCCGGTCTTCACGATCATCAGGCCGACCACCAGCGCCGCCGCCGGGTCGAGTAACGGGTAACCCAGCATGTTGCCGGCGATGCCCAGCGCGACCACTAGCGAGGAGAGCGCGTCCGAGCGCGCGTGCCACGCGTTGGCGACCAGCATGGTCGAACGCACCCGCTCGGCGATGCCGAGCATGTAGCGGAACAGCCCTTCCTTGCTGACCAGGGTGAACAGCGCGACGAACAGCGCGAGCGGATGCACCCGCGGGATGGAGCCCGGGTCGTTGAATTTGCCGGCAGCCGACACCAGCATGCCCACGCCGACCGCCAGCAGCAGCAGGCCGAGCACCAGCGACGCGGCATTCTCGTAGCGCTGGTGGCCGTAGGGGTGATCCTCGTCCGGCCCCTTGCGGCTGTGGTGGCTGGCGATCAGCACGACGAAGTCGGCCAAAAGGTCGGACAGCGAGTGCAGGCCGTCCGCGATCAGCGCCTGCGAACGGGCGAAGAAGCCGACGGCAATCTGTAGCACGGTCAGCACCAGGTTGACGACGATGCTGATGAAGGTAGTCTTGCGCGCCGCCGCGTGGCGATCGGCGCTCGGGTCTAGGTGTTGCGTCATGTCTACAGGGCAAATGCCAGGTGCGTGGCGGATGGGCGCCGGGATAGTAACAAGCCCGTATTATCGCAGCTTGGTGTGAAATAGTTCACACCCGTTAGAAATCAAATTCTATCCATGTGACGATGCCGGCCACACGCCCACCTGTGCCGCGGCCCTCTGGCGGCGGCCCCCTACTAACAGGATTACCCATGCGATTTCTGACTCCCATCGCGGCTGCCGTGCTGGCCGCCGGCTCGGCCCACGCCGCCATCAACCCGATCCCGACCACCAACGGCTTCTCCGGCTCGGTCGGCGTCGGCATTGCGACCAACGACGTCGCGTCGAACTTCTACAAGGTCGACGGCAACGAGCGCTCCGAAGGCCTGGGCAATGCCCCCAAGAGCCACAACGAGGGTCAGTTCATGCCTTCGCTCGACCTGCGCTACACGCTGGCCGACAGCCGCACCCAGTTCGTGCTCGGCAACCAGATCCACGACCAGATGCGCCTGGACTACTCGCAGCAACTGGCGGTGCGCCAGGAAGTCGGCGCCAACGGCATCGTCTCCTTCGGCCTGGTCTTCAACGGCATCGCGCCGAACGAAGTGTGGGCGAACCCGTACGCGTCCGGTGAGCGCAGCGATACCAAGCGCAAGTCGAACGGCGTGCGTCTGGGCTGGGAAGGCATCCTCGGCAGCAACTTCAGCGCCGACATCACCCGCCGCAAGATCGAACTCGACGAAGAGCGCAGCGGCCTTGGCCTGGGGCTGTCGTCGGCTGAGCGTGCGCTGCTCGACCGTAACGGCGACGTCACCCGCGTCAACGTGTCGTACGACTGGGAATTCGCGCCGGGCCAGTTCCTGGCACCGGGCGTCGTCTACGCCGAGCACGACCTAGACGGCCGCGCGATGAGCAGCAAGAGCACCGGTCTCAAGCTCGACTACGGCATCCGCACCGGCACCGGCGTGTTCACCACCACCGCCTACGTCGGCAAGCAGGACTACGACGCGGCCAACCCGATCTGGAACCGCAAGGCGGACGCCGACGAATACGTGATCGGCGTCAACTACCTGCACGGCAAGCTGTTCGGCTACAAGCAGCTGTCCGGCTACGTGAACGCCGCCTACGGCAAGTCCGACTCCGACATCGACTTCTTCGACACCGAAGTGAGCCGCGTCGGCGCCGGCGTGCGCTACAGCTTCTGAGCACACTGAACTGCCAGAGAAAAACCGGGCCGCGAGCCCGGTTTTTTCATGGGCGCGCGCCGCTGTCCATACTGTACGCATGTCTATGTAGGGGTAGAAACGATGCGAGGATGGCAACGGTGGTCTGTGGTGTGCCTGTGCGCGCTGATGGGGTGGCCGCTGGCGGCCACGGCGGACGACGCGCCGCTGGCCTTGGTGGTGCTATCGCGGCACGGGGTGCGCGCGCCGACCCAGGGCGCGGACACGCTGGCGCGGTGGAGCGCGCGGCCGTGGCCTGTGTGGACGGTCGGGCGGGGCGAGCTCTCCGCGCGCGGCGCGGCGCTTGCCGAGACGATGGGCCGCGCCTACGGCGCGCGGCTTGGGCTTGGTTTGTGTCCGAAGCCTGGCGAAATATCGCTGTACGCGGACGTGGACGAGCGCACGCGAGCGACCGCTGCCGCGCTCGCACGCGGGCTGTCCGCCGCGTGCCCGCCGCGGGTGGTGTCGGCAAGTGGCAAGCTTGACGCACTGTTCCACCCGGTGAAGGCCGGCGTGTGCGCGCTGGATGTCGGCAAGGCCCGCGCCGCGATGCTGGCGACGGCAGGGGGTGACCTCGCGCGCTACGTAGACCGGCAGGCGGCGTCGCTCGTGCTGGTCCAGCAGGCGCTGGGGCCGACGCCCGACGCGCTGTGCGCGCGGGAAGGCGCCCGCGCGCCGTGCACGCTGACGCGGCTGTCGACGCACATCGCGCCGCGCCGCGACGACGGCCACGCCAATATCGCGCTCGCTGGCGGCCTCGCACTGGCGTCGGACGCGGCCGAGGTGCTGATGCTGGACGCGGTGGAGCGGCCGGGCTACTCGAGTGCCGGCGCGCCGGTGCTCTCGCGCATGCTGGACGCGCATGTGGCCGCCTTCGGGCTCACGCAATGGACGCCTTACCTCGCGCAAAGGCGCGGCTCGGCGTTGCTGTCGCGGCTCTTTGTAGAGCTTGCGCGCGCGGGCACACCCGGTGCACCGCGCCTGAGCGTGCTCGTCGGCCACGACACCAACCTCGCCAACGTCGGCGCCTTGCTCGGCGCACGCTGGCAGGCGGCTGACTGGCCGGTGCGCGCGACGCCGCCGGCCGGCGCGCTGGTGTTCGCGGTGTACCGCGGCGAGGGAGGCGCGCGCGAGGTAAGGGCCGAGTATTGGGCGCAGCCCCTGTCCGGCCTGCTCGCCGGCGGCAGCGATATTGCGCCCGAGCGCGCGCGCGTCACGCTAAACGCCTGCCCACACGGCGCATGTGACCTGGCCGCGCTGCTCGGCTCGATGCGGCGCGCGGCCGACCCGGCCTGCGTACCCTAGTGGGCTGAAAGCGCGGCGAAGAGCGCCGCCTCGTCGCAGAGGCAGCGCAGGTCGAGCCACAACCTACCGTCGCCCAGCCGGACGATTACCGGGGTGGCCTTGGCGCGCCAGCCGTCGGCCAGTTGCCTGAGCGTGCGGTCCTGATGGTCGGCGGCGCGCACGGAGACCGCCCAGCTCGGCAGCCGGTTCACCGGCAGCGAGCCGCTGCCGATCTGCGACGCGCAAGGCTCGGCCGCGACGATAAACGCGTCTCCCAGCAGCGACTGCAGCGCGGGGGCGACGCGCTCGGCCTGCGCACGCAGTTCGGCCTCGTTACGGGTGAGCAGGCGCAAGGTCGGCAGGCGTTCGGGGAGCAACTCGGGTTCGAGGTAGAGCCTGAGCGTCGCCTCCAGCGCGGCGAGCGTCATCTTGTCGCAGCGCAGCGCGCGCTTGAGCGGGTGCGACTGGATGCGCTCGATCAGTTCGCGCCGCCCGATGATCAGCCCGGCCTGCGGGCCGCCCAGTAGCTTGTCGCCGGAGAAAGTGACCAGATCCACCCCCGCGGCAATCATCGCCTGCGGCATCGGCTCGGCCGGCAGCCCGTAGGCGGCGAGGTCCACCAGCGCGCCCGCGCCCAGGTCGGTGATCAGCGGCAGCCCCTTTTCATGTGCGAGCGGCGCAAGTTCTGCCTCGGAGACGCTCTTGGTAAAGCCCTCGATCGAGTAATTGCTGGTGTGCACCTTCATCATCAGCGCGGTGCGCTCGTTGACGGCGCCCGCGTAATCTTTCGGATGGGTGCGGTTGGTGGTGCCGACCTCGGCCAGCGTGCAGCCGGCTTGCCGCATCACGTCGGGCATGCGGAACGCGCCGCCGATCTCGACCAGCTCGCCGCGCGAGACGATCACCTCGCGCCCGGCGGCGAGCGCGGACAGTGCGATCAGCACTGCCGCCGCGTTGTTGTTGACCACGCACGCCGCTTCGGCGCCGGTCAGCGTGCACAGCAGTTCCGCCACCGCCGTGTCGCGGTGGCCGCGCCCGGCACCGTCCAGGTCGTATTCGAGGTTGACCGCGCCCTGCATCGTGGCGACCACCGCGGCTATCGCCGCGTCGGCCTGCCAGGCGCGGCCAAGGTTGGTGTGCAGCACGGTGCCGGTCAGGTTGATGACCGGGCGCAGGCTGGGGCGCCGCTGCGCGGCAAGCTGCGCGGCGACGCGTTCGGCCAGCTGTTCGGGCGTTTGCGCCCACGCGGGCAGCGCCCCGCTTGTGCGGATTTCGGCACGCGCCGTATCCAGCGAGTCGCGGGCGGCGGAGATGACTGCGCTGCGGCCATGGCGTTCTATCAGTTGCGCGAAAGCGGGGTCGGCGAGCAGGCGGTCGGTTTGCGGCAGGGCGCGGAAGAGGTCGGCAAGCGGCATGGTCAGGTCAGATCGAGTAGCCAGAACACAGGCATCAACAGGAAGAGGACGATCAGCACCGCCAGCGCGGCGTGCAGGAACAGCCACAGGGGCGGCGCGACCAGCCGGTAGAACAGGCGATCTGGCAGCGGCAGCCGTGCGCGGCGGCGCGCAGCGCGATGGCGCAGGCGCGGGTTCTGGGCGAGGCGCCAGCCGGCGCGCATGAAGCTGCCGGGGTCGAGCAGACGGTGGTGCATGTAAAGGCGATCGTCCGATAGCAAAACATGCGAGGATGCCAGCGCAGGGCAGGCGCAGCAAGCACGCCGGCGCTTATAATCGGCGCATGACCGAATCCCTGCACCCCTTCGCCCGGCTGACGCCGGACTTCCTGCTCGACGCCGTCGAAAGCGTCGGCGTGCGCGCCAGCGGCAGCCTGATGGCGCTTGGTAGCTACGAGAACCGCGTCTACCAGGTCGGCCTCGACGATGCGCCGCCGCTGGTCGCCAAGTTCTACCGCCCCGGGCGCTGGCGCCGCGAGGCCATCCTCGAGGAGCACGCGTTCTCGCTGGAGCTCGCCGAGGCGGAAATCCCGGTGGTGCCGCCGTTGGTCTTCGGCGGGCAGACGCTGTTCGAGCACGACGGCTTCCTGTTTGCGCTGTTCGAACGGCGCGGCGGCCGCCCGCCCGAGCTGGGTGACGCCGACGTGCTCGAGTGGCTGGGCCGCTTTCTTGGCCGCATCCACGCGGTCGGCGCCTGCCGCCCCTACCAGGCGCGCGGCACGCTTAACGCCGACAGCTTCGGCGACGCGGCAGTTGAAACGGTGCTTGCAAGCGGCCTGCTGCCGCCCGAGCTTGTCGAGCCGTGGCAGACGATCGCGCGCCAGTGCGTGGACGCGGTGCGCGCGGCGTACGCGCGCTCAGGGGACGTGCGCCTGTTGCGCGTGCACGGCGACTGCCACGCCGGCAACCTGATGTGGACCGACGCCGGCCCGCACTTCGTGGATCTGGACGACAGCCGGATGGCGCCGGCGATGCAGGATATCTGGATGCTGCTCTCGGGCAGCCGCAGCGAGCAGCAGGCGCAACTGGCCGCCGTGCTCGCCGGCTACGAAGACTTCGCAGAATTCGACGAGCGCGAGCTGCATCTCGTCGAGCCGCTGCGCACGCTGCGCCTGATCCACTACTCGGCGTGGCTCGCCGCGCGTGTGGACGACCCGGCCTTCGGCAGTGCATTCCCGTGGTTCGGCAGCCAGCGCTACTGGGAAGAACAGGTGCTCACCCTGCGCGAACAACTGGGCGCGCTGTCCGAGCCGCCGCTGTGGGGCGTGTGAGGTAGGGTGGGTTAGTGAGGTAGGGTGGGTTAGGCCGCAGGCCGTAACCCACCACCCGGTCACCCCCCGGCCACCACCGGCACCCACCAACACCCCGCCGTCCGCCAAAGGCCACCCGGCCCGGCCGCTCCCGGCTGCGCCCGATGGTGGGTTACGGCGCCTGCCGGCGCCTAACCCACCCTACCCGATACGCGAGCAGCTCGGCGTGCTGTCCAGGCGGCCGCTGTGGGAGGCGTGGGTTAGGCCGCAGGCCGTAACCCACCATCCGGTACTCGCTCAGGGGGAAACCTTGCGCTTTTCAAGTGGCCAATTGCGCGAGCTTGAAGAGTGCGAAGGCTGCCAACAGCAGGCCGGCGGCACGGTTGATCCGCACCCGTAGCGACACATCCAGCTGCCGGCCAAGCACCGAGCAGCCTGCGCTCAGCAGCGCCCACCACAAGGCCGAGCCGGCGAACACGCCAAGCGCGAAAAGCAGGCTGCCTGTGCCCGTTTCCTGCCGCACGCCAAGCGTCGCGAAGATGGCGATAAACGAGGACACCGTCAGCGGGTTGGTCGCTGTCAGCGCGAGCACCGATGTGTAGGCGGCCAACAGTCCGCCACCATCGCGCGCTCCGGCCGCTTTGACCGTAGAGGGCGCGCGTAGCATGCCCAGCGCCAGCCACAGCATGAAGGCGGCACCGGCCGCAGCAAGCCAGTTCTCCCAACCCACGAACACCCGCACCAGCGCACCGGCACCCAGTGCGCCCAGCAGCGCGTACAGCATGTCGGCGCTGGCCGCGCCCAGCCCGCTGACGAAGCCGCGGCGCGCGCCGGACTCGAGCGAGCGTTGCATGCACAACAGGCCGATCGGCCCCAGCGGCGCGGCGACCGACAGCCCGACCAACGCCGATTGCCAGAACAATGTAGCCGACGACATCGTTTGCTCCTTTTCTTGTGGAGTTTTTATTTTCAGGGTGCGCGCCTGCTGCGGGAATGCGATTATTCCGGTGATTTTTTTATTTGCCTGAAAAAACGTTGGTCAATGCAGAGGTAGCCTAAAAATGGAAATAGATGGCAAGGCGTGGGCGTTGCTGCAGGCGATCCAGCAGGATGGCCGGCTCTCGTTGACCGAACTGGCCGCACGGGTCGGGCTTTCGGTGCCGGCGACCTCGGAGCGACTCAAGCGGCTGGAAGAGGCTGGCGTGATCCGCGGCTACCGGGCGGTCGTCGACCCGGTTGCGGTCGGTTATGGGGTGCAGGCGCTGATCGGCATGACGACGCCGCAGCCGGGCAAGCAGAAGCTGCTCGCGAAACTGCGTGAAATGCCGGAGGTGATCGAGTGCGTGCACGTGACCGGGCAGGACTCGTACATGTTGAGGGTGGTGACCCGCGACATCGCCCACCTCGAGGCGCTGGTCGGCGCGATCAACCACTTCGGCGAGACGCGTACCTCGATCGTGATGTCGACGCCAATCCCGCTGCGGCCGCTGTCGCCGCCGGTTAAGTGATGGTGGTTGGGTCGGGTGGGGGGAAGACCGCAGGCTGTAACCCACCATCCGGCGCTCGCCCGGTTCCCCTGCGGTGAGTTACGCCGCTTTGCAGCGGCTGACCCACCCTACTATGCGCTTACTTACTTGACGTTGCTCAATACGATTTTGTAATCATTTTCAAAGCTTGAAAGCCACTTAGGGTCATCTCTGAACTTGATTCTGAAATCGGCTGGACCTTCGCTTTTTATCTCGAATGTTTTGTGAAATGTTGATTTTTTGTTGACAAAGACTGGGTCAATTTTATAGCTAGTGAATTGGTCTGCTGTGATGTCGATGATGAAGCCTGAGCACAGTAGCCATACATGACTTCTCAATTCTTTATGTTTGCCGCCATTTACGCCGCTGACTCTTGTGCTTCCAATAACCCCATTGTCGTTGAGGTACGCTGCAAGTAATAGCGATGCATCATCGCAGCAAGCACTTGGAAAATCCGTGCAGCCGAGAGTTGTGCGTAGACCGTTTCGTGGAGTGCTTTCTAAGGCTGCTCTAAATTTTTTGACCAGTTGCTCAGTTTGTCGTTGCACACAGGCTTTCTGCCGTTAGAAACACCGGCCCCCCCTTTCAGGTAGCCGGCGTTTTGTTTAACTACTGGGGAACAGGAACGGGTTGATCGCGCTGCGCGCGTAGCCCTGTTCCTCGACCGCGGCGTCGAGCGCGAGGGTGGCCAGGTCGTCGGCGACCGGCTCGAGCGTATGGTCGATGTCGAGCGCCATCAGCTTGAGGTAGCTGTTGCACTCGCCGCAGGTCTCGGCGCGCACCGCGGCGCGCGCGTCGTCCAGCGTCCACAGGCCGATGTCGCGGCTTGACTCGCACGCGCTGCACTGCGCGCGCACGTAGTGCCACTCGCTCTCGCACAAGGTGCAGTGCAGGTAGCGCAGGCCGGCCTTATCTCCAATACGCACCACGCTGGCAACCGGCGCCTGCTGGCAGACCGGGCACAGTTCGCGCGCGTCGCCCGGCTCGGGCTTGGCGGTCACCTTGAGCTGGCTTGCCTGCGTGCTGTAGTAGACCGACAGCGCAGCCCAGATGAGCGGTGCGGCGGCCGGGTCGGCGTCGACAAAGCGGCCTGCCTGCAGCGCGTCGGCCATCGTTTCCACTTCGGCGTGGTCCATCGCCTGCAAGCGGGCGACGGCGTCGGCGGCAGGGCCTTGGCAGACGGGGGCGATGTCGGCGAGCAAGGCGGCGAGGCCGTCCTGCCAGCGCGCGTCACGCGCCCAGCCGGGCGGGGCGAGCGGCGGCAGCGCGTGTTCGGCGCATTGCGCAAGGTAGGTGTCGCGCGCGGGCAAGGGCAGCGGCTTGGCGGCGAGCGCGTGCTGCGCGCGTGCGATGCGGGCGCAGAAACGCAGGTAGTCGGCCATGGCGTGGCCGTCGGCCAGCGTATCGAAGCGCTCGGCGCGTTTGAGGTACAGCGTTTTCGGGTCGGGCAACAAAAGCGGCGGGATGTCTCCCGCCGCCGATTTGAGCTCGCCCTCGGGGACGATGCGGATGCTCATTTACTTTTCCTGCTCCTGACGGGCTTTCACTTCACGGAACCAGCGCGGGTGGTGCTTCTTCGCCCACGCCTCGGTGACCACGCCTTCGACCATCGCGCGGATGGTGCCGCGCACCCAGATCGCCGCGTAGACGTGGATGATGATGCCCGCGATCAGCGCCAGCGCCGCCCAGGCGTGCACGAACAGTGCGACGCGGATCAGCTCGATCGGGAAGTACTGGGCAAAGTACGGGCGCCAGATGACGATGCCGGTGGAGATCAGCCCCAGCATGCACAACGTCATCATCCAGAACATGCCTTTCTGGCCGCCGTTGTACTTGCCGGTGTCGCCGACTTCGTGGCCGCTCAGCACTTCCTTCACCGACTTCATCCACTTCACGTCCTCGCGGTCGATGAAGTTGTGGTGCCAGTAGCGCAAGAACTGCACGAAGAAGCCGACGAACATCACCACACCGACGAAGGGGTGGACGATGCGCGCGAGCTGTGGCGTGCCGAATACGCCGGTCAGCCAGAAGAACGCCGGGTAGAAGAAGGCCAGCCCCGAGATCGCCAGCACGATGAAGCACACCGCGACGATCCAGTGGTTGACGCGCTCGGCCGCGTTATAGCGGCGGATCAGCTTTTCCTTCATGCCTTGTCCTCCTTGCTGTCCGGCTTATCCTTGCCCGCACTTGCCGGCTTGGCTTCGTCTTCGTCGTCATCGGCCTTGTTCGGACCGACGCCGATGTAGTGGAAGAAGCCGAACAGCACCGATACCGCCAGACCAATGGTCGACAGCGGCTTGAGCACGCCCTTCCACAGGCCGACCGTGGTGCTGATCGCCGGGTCCTTCTTCAGGCCGGCGTACAGCTCGGGGCGGTCTGCGTGGTGCAGCACGTACATCACGTGGGTGCCGCCTACGCCTTGCGGGTCGTACAGGCCCGCTTGCTCGAAACCGCGCGTCTTCAGCTCGGCGACACGTTCGGCCGCATGGACCTTCATGTCTTCCTTGCTGCCGAAGCGGATCGCACCGGTGGGGCAGGTCTTCACGCAGGCCGGCTCCTGGCCGACCGTCACGCGGTCGGAACACAGGGTGCACTTGTACGCCTTGTTGTCGCGTGCGTTGATGCGCGGCACGTTGAACGGGCAGCCGGCGATGCAGTAGCCACAGCCGATGCAGTGCTCGGACTGGAAGTCGACGATCCCGTTGGCGTACTGGATGATCGCGCCCGGCGACGGGCACGCCTTCAGGCAACCCGGGTCGGTGCAATGCATGCAGCCGTCCTTGCGGATCAGCCACTCGAGCTTGTCGCCTTCCTCGTGCTCGCTAAAGCGCATCACCGTCCAGCTCTGCGCGGAGAGGTCGGTCGGGTTGTCGTAGGTGCCGTTGCAGCTGCCCACTTCGTCCCTGAGGTCGTTCCATTCCGAACACGCGACCTGGCAGGCCTTGCAGCCGATGCAGGTGGTCACGTCGATCAGCTTGGCGACCTCGGTCTGGTGTGCGCGTGCGATCGGCGGCTGGGTCGGGCTCGCGGAGCGGCGCAGGATGTCTTGCGATTGCATATGCGTCTCTCCTTAGGCTTTCTCGATGTTGACGAGGAAGGACTTGAACTCCGGCGTCTGCGTGTTCGCGTCCCCGACAAACGGCGTCAGCGTGTTGGCAAGGAAACCCTTCTTCGCCACGCCTTCGTAGCCCCAGTGGATCGGGATGCCGACGTGGTGGACGTCCTGGCCGTTCACCTTCAGCGTGCGGATCCGCTTGGTCACCACCGCGCGCGCCTTGATGTAGCCGCGCTTGCTCGACACCTTGACCATGTCGCCGTGGGCGATGCCCTTCTCCTTGGCCAGACCCTCGCCGATTTCGACGAACTGTTCGGGCTGCGCGATCGCGTTGAGCAGTACGTTCTTGGTCCAGTAGTGGAAGTGCTCGGTCAGGCGGTAGGTCGTCGCCGCGTACGGGAAGTCGGCCTTGCTGCCCAACTGCTCGGCATCCTTCTTGAAGATGCGTGCGGCCGGGTTGTGGACCACCTTCGGGTGCAGCGGGTTGGTGCCGATCGGGCTCTCGAACGGCTCGTAGTGCTCGGGGAACGGGCCTTCGGCCATCTTGTCCAGCGCGAACAGGCGGCCCAGACCCTCGGCTTGCATGATGAACGGTGCCATCTTGCTGCCCGGCGGCTCGTCGGCCTTGAAGTCGGGCACGTCGATGCCAGCCCACTTCTCGCCGTTCCACTTGATCAGCGTGCGCTTGGCATCCCACGGCGTGCCGTCCGGCTTGTTCGACGCGCGGTTGTACAGGATGCGGCGGTTGGCCGGCCACGCCCACGACCAGCCCGGCGTGTTGCCGAGGCCCGACGGGTCGGCGTTGTCGCGGCGCCCCATCTGGTTGCCCGCCTGCGTCCAGCTGCCGGCGAAGATCCAGCACGCGCTCATGGTGCTGCCATCGTCCTGCAGCGCGGCAAAGCCCGGCAGCTGCTCGCCCTTCTTGGCCAGGAATTCGCCCGGCTTTTTCGGGTCGGGGATGTCGGCCAGTGCCTTGCCGTTGAGCTCCTTGGCCAGTTCCTCGGCCTTCGGGTCGTGCGCGTCGCGGTACGCCCACGACAGCTTCATGATCGGCTCGGGGTAGGCGCCGCCTTCCTTGGCATACAGCGCCTTGAGCTTGCTGAAGATGCCGGCGACGATCTCGACGTCGGTCACCGCCTCGCCCGGCGCGTCGGCGCCTTTCCAGTGCCACTGCAGCCAGCGGCCGGAGTTGACGATCGCGCCTTCCTCTTCGGCGAAGCAGGTGGTCGGCAGGCGGAACACCTCGGTCTGGATGCTCGCGCTGTCGACGTCGTTGTGCTCGCCGTGGTTCTTCCAGAAGGTCGAGGTGTCGGTGACCAGCGGGTCCATCACCACCAGGAACTTGAGCTTGGAGAGCGAGGCGACGACCTTGTTCTTGTTCGGGAACGACGCGACCGGGTTGAAGCCCTGGCAGAAGTAGCCGTTGACCTTGCCGTCGTTCATCATCTCGAAGTACTGCAGGACGTCGTAGCCCTTGTCCCACTTGGGCAGCCAGTCAAAGCCCCAGCTGTTTTCCGCCGTGGCGTTGTCGCCCCAGAACGCCTTCATCAGCGACACGTGGAACTTCGGCGTGTTCTGCCAGTAGTTCATCTGGCCGTCGGCCAGCGCCTTGGGCGTGGTGGCTTCGAGGAAGGTTTCTAGCGTGGTTTCCTTCTCCGACGGCAGACGCAGATAGCCCGGCAGGCTCTGCGACAACAGGCCGACGTCGGTGAGGCCCTGGATGTTCGAGTGTCCGCGCAGCGCGTTGACGCCGCCGCCGGCCATGCCCATGTTGCCGAGCAACAGCTGGATCATCGCCATGGTGCGGATGTTCTGCGAACCGATCGAGTGCTGGGTCCAGCCCAGCGCGTACAGGAACGAAGTCGTCTTGTCGTGCGCGCCGGTCTCGGCAATGTACTCGCACACCTTGAGGAAGGCGTCCTTCGGCGTGCCGCAGATCGTCTCGACCATCTCGGGCGTGTAGCGCGAGACGTGGGTCTTGAGCAGGTTGATGACGCAGCGCGGGTCTACGAGCGTGTCGTCACGCTTGGCAAAACCGTCCTCGCCCAACTGGTAGCTCCAGCTTGCCTTGTCGTACTTGCGCTTCTCGGCGTCGTAGCCGGAGAACAGGCCGTCGTTGAAGGCAAAGTCCGGGTTTACCAGAAGCGCGGCGTTGGTGTACGCGAGCGTGTATTCCTTGTTGTACGCACCCTTTTCCAGCAGGTAGCGGATCACCCCAGACAGGAAGGTGATGTCGGTGCCGGTACGGATAGGTGCGTAATAGTCGGCCACCGACGCCGTGCGCGTGAAGCGCGGGTCGATGACGAGGATCTTCGCCTTGTTGCGGGTCTTCGCTTCGAGCGCCCAGCGGAAACCCACCGGGTGTGCTTCGGCTGCGTTGCCGCCCATGACGACGATCAGGTTCGCGTTCTTGATGTCAACCCAATGGTTGGTCATCGCGCCACGGCCAAATGAAGGGGCAAGACTTGCCACCGTCGGGCCGTGTCAGACGCGCGCCTGGTTGTCGACTGCCAGCATGCCCAGCGAGCGCACGAATTTCTGCGTGAGCCAGCCGGTTTCGTTGCTCGAGGCCGACGCGGCGAGGAAGCCCGTGGTCAGCCAGCGGTTGACGGTCACGCCGTCGGCGTTCTTCTGGACAAAGTTGGCGTCGCGGTCCGCCTTGATATGGCGGGCGATGCGGCTATACGCCTCATCCCACGAGATGCGCTTGAACTCGTTGCTGCCCGCCTCGCGTACCTCGGGGTACTTCAGGCGGTTCGGGCTATGGATGAAGTCGACGAGGCCGGCGCCTTTCGGGCACAGCGCGCCGCGGTTGACCGGATGGTCGGCGTCACCTTCGATATGGAAGATCTCGGACTTGGCGTTTTTCGCGCCGTCGCCGAGGCTGTACATCAGGATGCCGCAGCCTACCGAACAGTAGGGGCAGGTGTTCCGTGTCTCGCTGGCGCGCAGAAGCTTGTAGCTTCGCGTATCGGCCAGCGCCACGCCCGGTGTGAAGCCGAGCGCCGCCACGGTCGTCCCTGCCATGCCGCCGCCGCACAGTTTGAAAAACTGTCGTCTGCTCACTTGCATGGTCGATCTCCGGGGGAGGGTGTCTAAACTGCAGTTGTTGTTATGCATTGGCCTTCGATATTTTGATAGATACCGATTGCAGTATGGGTATTATGACAGCCTCCATAGGCTTGCTCAAACCGGTTGCGCTCAGGATTTCCCTTATGTCAGATATATTGGCTGTGTCGCGCATCTTGCGACTGCCCGAGGACCAGTCGTGCGACGACACGCTCGCGGTCGAGACGCCCGTCGCGCTGGTGTACAACGGGCTGTCGCACGCGGTGATGATGGCCTCGCCGCAGGACCTCACGCATTTCGCGCTCGGCTTTACCCTCAGCGAAGGCATCGCCGCCGACGCGGCCGAGGTGTACGACGTCGACGTTCAGCCGGCCTGCCGGGGGCTGGAGGTGCGGGTCGAGCTGTCGGCCCGCCGTTTTGCCGAGCTCAAGGCGCGCCGCCGCCAGCTGGCCGGACGCACCGGCTGCGGCTTGTGCGGCGTCGAGCAGCTTGACGCCCTGTTCCAGCCCTTGCCGACGCTTGCGCTCACGCAGCGCTTTTCGCGCGCCGTGTTCGACCCGGCGCTGTCGGCCCTGCACGGCGCGCAGCCGATGGCGCGCGCGTGCGGCGCGACGCACGCGGCGGCCTGGGTCGGCGTGGACGGAGGGCTTGAAGCCTGCTTCGAGGACGTCGGCCGCCATGTGGCGCTCGACAAGCTGCTGGGCTGGCGCGCGCGCGCCGGCGTGCGTGCAGGCTTCGCGCTGGTGACCAGCCGCGCGAGCTACGAGATGGTCGACAAGTGCGTGCGCTGCGGGGTCGAGCTGCTCGCGGCCGTGTCGGCGCCGACTTCGCTCGCCGTCGAGCTGGCGACCCGGCACGGGCTGACGCTGGCGGGCTTTGTACGCCCGGGGCGTACCAACGTCTACAGCCACCCCGAGCGGCTGCTGTGATCCAGTCAGGGAAAACCCTGCTGCTGCGCCGCGAAAAAAAGCCTGTGCGCGGGCGGCTGTGGCCTTGCTTTTAGGACAAATATATGGACAGAATCGAAGCTCGACATTTAACCCTAAATACATAAATCAGCATGGCACTTATCGTACAAAAGTACGGCGGCACCTCGGTGGGCTCGGCCGAGCGCATCAAGAACGTCGCCCGACGTGTCGCCAAGTGGAAGGCACAGGGGCACGACGTGGTCGTCGTGGTCTCCGCGATGAGCGGAGAGACCAACCGCCTGATCGCGCTGGCCAAGGAAATCCAGGCAGAGCCCGATCCGCGCGAGCTCGACGTCGTCATCGCCACCGGCGAACAGGTGACCATCGGCCTCTTGGCGATGGCGCTCAAGGAAATCGGCCTGGACGCCAAGAGCTACTGCGGCTGGCAGGTCAAGGTCGAGACCGACAGCGCGCACGGCAAGGCGCGTATCGCCGCCATCGACGACGGTCCGATGCGCGAAGACCTCGCAGCCGGCCGCGTGGTCATCGTCGCCGGCTTCCAGGGCATCGGCGCGGACGGCGCGGTCACCACGCTGGGCCGCGGCGGCTCGGACACCTCGGCCGTCGCGCTCGCCGCGGCGCTCAAGGCCGACGAGTGCCAGATCTACACCGACGTGGACGGCGTGTACACGACCGACCCGCGCGTGGTGCCCGAGGCGCGCCGCCTGAAGACGATCACCTTCGAGGAGATGATCGAGATGGCGAGCCTGGGCTCCAAGGTATTGCAGATCCGTTCGGTGGAGTTTGCCGGCAAATACAAGGTAAGACTGCGTGTGCTCTCCAGCTTCGAGGACGAAGGTGAGGGCACGCTGATCACGTTTGAGGAAGACGAAAGCATGGAACAGGCCGTAGTGGCGGGGATCGCCTTTGACCGTAACGAAGCACGCATCAACGTCAAGGGCGTGCCGGACCGCCCGGGCATCGCCTACCAGATCCTGGGCCCGGTCGCCGACGCCAATATCGAAGTCGACATGATCATCCAGAATGTCGGCGACCACGGCGCGACCGACTTCTCGTTCACCGTGCCGCGCGGCGAGTACAACAAGGCGCTGTCCATCCTGCGCGACGTGCAGACCCATATCGGCGCAGCCAAGGTGGAAGGCGACGACAAGGTCGCCAAGATCTCCATCGTCGGCGTCGGCATGCGCTCGCACTGCGGCGTCGCCTCGACCATGTTCCGCACGCTGGCCGAAGAGGGCATCAACATCCAGCTGATCTCGACTTCCGAGATCAAGGTGTCGGTGCTCGTCGACGAAAAGTACCTGGAATTGGCTGTTCGCGTATTGCACAAGGCTTTTGGCCTCGATCAGAAAATTTCTGATTAATTCCGCTTGACGGATCAGAGGGTCGCCTGTAATATTGCGGCTCTCTGAACGGAGAAATGGCCGAGTGGTCGAAGGCACTTCCCTGCTAAGGAAGCATACGGGCTTAAACCTGTATCGAGGGTTCGAATCCCTCTTTCTCCGCCAGAAACGCACCCGTAGCTCAGTTGGATAGAGTATCTGGCTACGAACCAGAGGGTCGGGCGTTCGAATCGCTCCGGGTGCACCAAAGTCCCTATAGTTTAGCGGTTAGAACACTGCCCTTTCACGGCGGCGGCCGGGGTTCGATTCCCCGTGGGGACGCCAGATTAAGAAAAACCCAGCCTTTGGCTGGGTTTTTTGTTTTTACGCGTTTTGCAGCGATGTACCCGCTGTCTAAACTGTACGGATAAAAACGAATCTGCCGGAGCGCTCCTCATGCCGTTCAATATCCGTGTTTCGGGCCGTGCCGCCGAAAACGGCTACCTGCCGTACCACCGTCTCGCGCTGGTGTGCGAGGGCGGGGGCCAGCGCGGCATCTTCACCGCAGGCGTGCTAGACGCCTTCCTCGAACAGGACTACTTCCCCTTCCAGCTGATGATCGGCACTTCGGCCGGCGCGCAGAACCTGACCGCGTACGCGGCCGCCCAGCGTGGCTACGCGCGCACGCTGATCACGCGTTTTTCCACCAGCAAGGAATTCTTCAGCCCGGTGCGCTTCATCCGCGGCGGGCACCTGCTCGACCTGGACTGGCTGATGGAAGTCGCGAAGAGCGAGTTGCCGCTGGAGCTCAAGCGGGCCGAGCAGCGGTTGGAGGGGCGGCAACTGCTGATGTGCGCGAGCCGGGTCGACACCCTGCAGGCGGAATACCTGCCGCCGCGCCAGCGCGGCTGGATGCCGGCGATCAAGGCGTCCAGCGCGATCCCCATGTTTTACCGCGGCGGGGTCGAGCTGGACGGGCGGCGCTACTGGGACGGCGGCGTCGCCGACGCGGTGCCGGTGCGCGCGGCGTACGAGCAGGGGGCCGACCTGATCGTGGTGATCCGTACGGTGCCGTACACGCACCGCGAAAAGCCGATGCGCGGCGAGGGACGCCTGCCGGAGAGCGGCCGTCTGGGCGAGATGGCGCAGGTGATGATCCGCCACAAGAAGGGGTATTGCGACGCCGAGGCGTTTATCGACGCGCCACCGCCGCAGGTGTGCGTGGTCGAACTCGCGCCGCGCGTGCCGTTGGCGAGCAACGTGCTGGGCAGCTCGCAGGACGCGCTGGAGAATGATTACCGGATGGGCCTCGCCTGCGGCCGCCATTTCGTTGACCGCATGGCGCACCGCCTGCAGCGCGTCGCCGCGTAGGCGGCGCTCAGGAGAAGAGCCAGGCGCCGCCGAACACGAGCAGCATGGCCAGCGCGCAGCCGACCTTGGCCGCAGTGCCGATCAAAAAGCCGACGAAGGTCGCGACGCCGACCTTGCCGGCCTGCAATGCGTCGCGGCGCGCGATGAACTCGCCGACGCTGGCGCCGACAAGCGGCCCCAGGATCAGCCCGGGCAGGCCGAGGAACAGCCCGATCACGCTGCCGGCGAACGCGCCCCACAGGGCCTGCCGGCTGGCGCCAAAGGCCTTGGCGCCCAGCAAGCCTGCAACGAAGTCGGCGGCCATGCCCGCCGCCGTAAGGGCCGCGAGGATCACCAGCGTGATCGTGCCAGCGTGCTGGAACTGGTCGAACCACGCGGCGAGCACGAAGCCTGCGAGCATCAGCGGCAGGCCGGGCAGGGCGGGCAGGACCACCCCGGCGAGCCCGATAAGTACGAGCAGGGCCGCGCCCAGATAGCCTATCGTCGTCATGTCCATGGCGGCGTTCCTGTTCAGCCCTGGCGCACGTATTCGGCGAGCAGCGTCTGCTGCGCGCACATGGCCTTGCCGCGCCCGCTCCTGCGCCGGTAACTGCCGTCAGGTTGCATCTCCCACGCGTTCACGTTGTCGGTCAGCCCAAGGCGCAGCGCTTCCTTGATGATGCGGCGCTTGATGCGGGCATCCAGAATCGGCACGCAGGTCTCGATGCGGCGGAAGAAGTTGCGTCCCATCCAGTCGGCGCTGGCGATGTAGAGGTCCTCGGCGCGGTCGTTGTAGAAGTAGAACACGCGCGGGTGTTCGAGGAAGCGGCCGACCAGCGAGCGCACGGTGATGTTGTCGGACAGGCCGGGTACCCCGGGCCTGAGCGCGCACACGCCGCGCACGATCAGCTGGATCTTGACGCCTGCCTGGCTCGCCCGGTACAGCGCGTGGATGATCTGCGGCTCAAGCAGCGCGTTCATCTTGGCGATGATGCGTGCCGGCCGTCCTTCCTTGGCGTGCTCGGCCTCCCGCGCGATCGCCGCCATCATGGTGCCGTGCAGGGAAAACGGGCTTTGCACCAGTTGCTTGAGCTTGCTCGCACGGCCGAGGCCGGTGAGCTGCACGAAGATGTCGTTGACGTCGCTGGCGATATCCTCGTTGCAGGTGAGCAGCCCCAGGTCGGTGTAGAGGCGGGCGGTACGCGGATGGTAGTTGCCGGTGCCTAGGTGCACGTAGCGGCGCAGCAGGCCGTCTTCGCGGCGTACCACCATCAGCATCTTGGCGTGCACCTTGTAGCCGAACACGCCGTACACGACGTGCGCGCCAGCGTCTTCCAGCCGGCTTGCCCAGCCGATATTGGCTTCTTCGTCAAAGCGCGCCATCAGTTCGAGCACCACCGTCACCTGCTTGCCGGCACGCGCGGCGGCGATCAGCGAGTCCATCAGCACCGAGTCGGTGCCGGTGCGGTACACCGTCATCTTGATCGCGACCACCTGCGGGTCGATCGCGGCGAGGTTCAACAGGTCGATCACCGGCTGGAAGCTCTGGTAGGGGTGGTGCAGCAGCAAATCGCCCTGGCGCACCGCCTCGAACAGGTTGGCCTTGTTCTGCAGCGCCAGCGGCAGCGACGGTACGAAGGCGGGGAACTTGAGGTCCGGCCGCTCGACAAGGTCGGGGACCTGCATCAGGCGTACCAGGTTGACCGGCCCGTTCACGCGGAACACGTCCTGCGGCTGCAGGTTGAACTGGGTGAGCAGGAACTCTTCCATATGCGCAGGGCAGGTGTCGGCGATCTCGAGGCGGACCGCCTGGCCGAACTGGCGGTGGCGCAATTCGCCCTGCAAGGCGGTGCGCAGGTTCTTCAGGTCCTCTTCCTCGACCGTCAGCTCGCTGTTGCGCGTCACGCGGAACTGGTAGCAGCCCTTCACCGTCATGCCGAGGAACAGTTCGTGCACATGCGCGTGCAGGATGGACGACAGGAACACGAAGGTGTTCGGGTTGCCGTCGCACACCTCGGCCGGCAGGCGGATCACCCGCGGCAGGATGCGCGGCGCCTGCACGATGGCGATGCCCGAGGCGCGCCCGAACGCGTCGCGTCCTTCGAGTTCGACGGCAAAGTTCAGGCTCTTGTTGAGCACCTTGGGGAAGGGATGCGCCGGGTCGAGGCCGATCGGCGTCAGGATGGGCATCAGCTCGCGGAAGAAGAAGGCCTGGATCCAAGCCTGCTGCGCGGCCGTCCACTCGCGGCGGCGCAGGAACACGATGCCTTCCTCGCGAAGCAGGGGCAGGATCACGTCGGTCAACAGCGCGTACTGTCCGGCGACCAGCTTGTGCGCGGCGTCGGTGACGCGCTCGAGCGTGCTGCCCGGCGTGTTGCCGTCGGCGAGGATGCGCCCGGGGTTGTGCTGGGCGTTGTCCTTCAGCCAGGCGACGCGTACCTCGAAGAACTCGTCGAGGTTGGACGAGACGATGCACAAGAACTTCAGCCGCTCGAGCAGCGGCAGGGTTTCGTCCTCGCCTTGCGCGAGCACGCGGCGGTTGAATTCGATCAGTCCCAGTTCGCGGTTGAGCAGCAGGTCTTGTGCAGGGGTGTTCATGGTCTCTTCTTTGTCTTTTGCGGGCGCAGGCGAAGGGAGGGGCGCGCCGGGCAAGCCGGCGCGCGGCAGGATCAGGCCTGCGGGGTGAAGCCGGCGGGTACTTCGGCGCCCTGGCCGAAGAAATATGCTTCCATCTGCTGCGCGAGATACTGGCGCGCGCGCGGGTCGGCTAGGCTCAGGCGGTTCTCGTTGATCAGCATGGTCTGGTAGCGCAGCCAGCCTTGCCACGCTTCCTTGGAGACGTTTTCGAACACGCGCTTGCCAAGCTCGCCCGGCAGCGGCGGGAAGTCCATGCCTTCCGCCTCGCGGCCGAGTTTCACGCAGTTGACCATTCTTGCCATGACAAATCCTTGTTTCGGGGTATCGGAGGGTAACACCGGTATTGTGTCACAGCCGCAAGCCGCGTCCAACCATGCCCGCCCTGCATCTACAGGGGTTTGACGAGCACCTTGGAGCGGCGCTGGCCGTTGTAGAGTTCGCGCTTGCGCCGCGGCAGGATGGCCGGCGGCTTTTCCTCGAAGCCGCGCTCGACGAACCAGTGCGCGGTACGTGTGGTCAGCACGAACAGGGTGTCGATGCCCGACGCGCGGCAACGCTTCTCGACATGCGCAAGCAGCTTGTCGCCGAAGCCGCTGGCGCGCCGCTCGGGGGCGACCACCAGGCAGGCGAGCTCGCCCATGCGCTCGTCCGGGAAGGGGTAGAGCGCCACGCAGCCGAACACCTTGCCGTCATGTTCGAGCAGCGTGAAGTGGTCGACGTCCATCTCCAGGTGTTCGCGGCTGCGCCGCACCAGCACGCCTTGTTCCTCGAGCGGGCCGATCAGCGCCAGCAGGTCGCCGATGTCGTCGATGTTCGCCTCGCGCAATTTCACCAGCTCGTCGCGCACGATCATGGTGCCGCTGCCGTAATGGGTGAACAGTTCGACCAGCAAGGCGCCGTCCTCGTTGCCGTCGACCAGGTGGGCGCGGCGCACGCCGTCTTCGGTCGCGCGGATCGCCCACGGCAGGCAGGTGGCGACCTCGTCGCTCCTGAGTCCTTCCTCGAGCAGCGCGCGCGCCTCGTCGGTCGTGATCGAGCCGTGGAACTGGCCGCCGCGGTCGATCAGCCCTGCCGAGCCGACCATGAAGATCAGCTTCTCGGCGCCCAGCGAGAGTGCGCTGTGGTAGGCGAGCTCTTCCATGGTCAGGTTGAAGGCCTCGCCGGTCGGCGAGTAGCCGATCGGCGAGAGCAGCACCAGTTCGCCGCCTTCGAGCTTGCTCGCGATCGCGCTGGCGTCGATGCGGCGCACCTGGCCCGAGTACTGCATGTCGACGCCGTCGAGCACGCCCAGCGGCTTGGCGATCACGAAGTTGCCGCTGGCGACGCGCAGGTGCGCGCCGTGCATCGGCGAGTTGGGCATGCCCATCGACAGCTGCGCCTCCAGCGTATGGCGTGCCTCGCCGATCGCTGCCTTCACGCAGGCGAGGGTCTGCGCGTCGGTGATGCGGCGGCGAGCGTGAAAGCGCCGCTCGACGCCCCTGAGCGCGAGTTGCGCGTCGATCTGCGGACGGATGCCGTGTACCAGTACGATGCGTACGCCCAGGCTTACCAGCAGGTTCAGGTCCTGCGCGAGGCGGGGGAAGTCACCGGCGGCAAGGCATTCACCGCTGACGGCGACGACGAAGGTCTTGCCGCGGAAGGCGTTGATATACGGTGCCGCCTCGCGGAAGGCCAGCACGAATTCGGGTTGCAGCATCCGGCTGTCCCCATGGGTCGACGGAAAACAGCAAGGTTAGCAGGAAGCCCGCCGTAATGTCATTGGGCTATCGCTCGCGGCGCAGCTCTTCGGGGGTGTCGTCGTGGTCGCCGTGCGGATGTTGCTGGTAGATCCGCGAAAACGCCTGCCGCCCCTTGGTGTCGGGGACAGGGGTGTCGAGGTTGGAGAGTTGCACGCCTTCGGCGAAGCGGATCAGCTTGAGGTGCCAGGCCTGCAGCGAGCCTGGCGGCGGCAGCAGGTCATGCGGCGCGATGAGTGCGAGGGCGCGTTCTAGGGTACGCTCGGGCAGCGCGTACGAGACGACCAGCCGGTGCATCGCGGGCAGGGCAAGGCAGGCGTAGCCATCGGCCGACAGCTGCGCGGCGGCGAGTTTCACCGCGCGTGCGTCGGCCAGGGCCAGCGTCCTGCACTTGTAGAGTCCGGTCGTATTCATGGCTGTGCCCTTCCGGGCGCACCCGGGCGCCCTCAGTTCTTGCCTTGCTTCTGCATCAATATCTGCTGAACCTTGAGGATGTTCAAGGCCTGCGAGAGCTGGTAGTCGTTGCCGGCCCCCTTGTCGTCCTTGGCGGGCGCGGCCGGCTTGTCCGGCTCCGTGCCGCCTGGGGCGGGCGCGGTGGCCGGCTGCGGCTTGCCGCCGACTGCGGCGCCGCCCTTGTCCTGCGGGTTGGCCAGGTGGTGGTCGAGGTCGGCCTCGCGCACGCGCAGCGGGTTGCTGACGCCGTTGACGGTGCTCTCCGCGACTTCGACGTCGGGGGTGATCCCCTTGGCCTGGATCGAGCGGCCGTTCGGCGTGAAGTAGCGGGCGGTGGTCAGCTTGATGCCGCCGCTGCCGGCCAGCGGCAGCACCGACTGCACCGAGCCCTTGCCGAAGGTCTGGGTGCCGACGACGACCGCGCGCTTGTGGTCCTGCAGGGCGCCGGCGACGATCTCGGACGCCGAGGCGCTGCCCGCGTTGACGAGTACGACCAGCGGCACTTCCTTCACGCCCGCGGGCAGGCGGGCCAGATAGTCGCGTTCGCCCTGGCGCAGGTAGTTTTCCGGCAGCGCGTTCAGGCGCATCTTGGCGTCTTCGGTGCGGCCTTCGGTGTAGACGACCAGGGTGTTCTTCGGCAGGAAGGCCGCCGCGACGCCGACCGCGCCGTTGAGCAGGCCGCCCGGGTCGTCGCGCAGGTCGAGCACCAGGCCCTTGAGCGGCGCCTTGTTGTCCTTGTAGAGGGTGTCTAGCGCCTGCGCGAGGTTCTCGGCGGTGCGCTCCTGGAACTGGGCGACGCGCACGTAGCCGTAGCCCGGCTCGAGCATGCGCGACTTGACGCTCCGGGTCTTGATGATCGCGCGGGTCAGCGTGAAAACGAGCGGCTTGGCCTCCGTCTTGCGCGCGACGGTCAGCGTGACCTTGCTGCCTGGCTTGCCGCGCATCTTCTTGACGGCGTCGGTCAGGCTCAGGCCGCGTACCGGGGTGTCGTCGATCTTGATGATCAAGTCGCCGCTCTTGATGCCGGCCTGCTGCGCTGGGGTGTCCTCGATCGGCGAGATCACCTTGACGAGGCCGTCTTCGGCGCCGATCTCGATGCCCAGGCCGCCGAACTCGCCCTGCGTGCCTTCGCGCAACTCCTTGAATTCCTCCTCGTCCATGAAGTCCGAGTGCGGGTCAAGGCCGGTGAGCATGCCGCGGATCGCGTCGTTGATCAGCTTCTTGTCTTCGACCGGTTCGACGTAGTCCTGCTTGATGCGGCCGAACACCTCGGCGAACGTGCGCAGCTCGTTCAGCGGCAGCGGCGAGGGCTGGCTCTTGTCCGCGACGGCCTGCAGGCTGACCGTCAGCATCGCGCCGGCGAAGGCGCCGGCGGTGACGAGGGCGATCTTGCTGAGGGAGAATTTTTTCATCTGTAATCTCGGTGCCGGACTTAACGCATCCAGCTTTGCGGATTGATCGGGCGACCCATATGGCGCAATTCGAAGTAAAGACCGGTTTCGCCGCTGTCGAGCGAGCCGGTCAGGCCGACCGGGTCACCTGCGCTCACCCGCTGGCCGCTGCTGCGGCCGATGCTGGAAAGACCCGTGTAGACGGTCATGTAGTTGCCGCCGTGATCGATGATCACAGCATTGCCGAAGCCGCGCAAGGCGTCCGCGTAGACGATGTTGCCGTCGGCCACCGCGCGTACGGCTTGTCCGGGCGTGGTGCGGATAAACAGGCCCTTCCAGCTGCTGCCTTCCTGGCGGGCCGAGCCGTATCGGCCGGCGAGCGAGCCTGCGACCGGCAGCTTCATCCTTCCTTGCAGGCTGCGGAAGGCCTTGCCCGACAGGCTGGCGTCGGCGACGCTGTCGACCGGCTCGGCCGCGATCTGGCGGGTCTGCTCGGCGGGCAGGGTCTTGCCCTGGCGCTTGGCCTCGGCGGCCAGTTCGCGGCGACGCGCGTTTTCCTGCTGGCGCGCAAGTTCGCGCGCCTTGCGTTCCTCGGCGCGCTTTCTCGCCGCCTCGCGGCGCTGCGCCTCGATCTGGCGGTTGATCTGCGCGATCAGGCTGCTCAGCCGGCGCTCGTCCTGCTGCAGCTTGGTCAGCGTGCCTTGCTTGCTGCGGATCTCGCTGGTCAGCGCCTGGGTTTCCTGCTGTTTCTCTTCGCGCGCCTGCTGCAGCTTGTCCTGCTGGCTCTCGGCGAGGTGGCTTTGCAAGCCTAGCCGCGCCAGCTCCCGGCCGATCTCGTCGGCGAGTTGGGCGAGTGCCTGTTCCTGTTCGAGCAGGCGTGCGACCAGCGCCTGCTGCGCGCGCGCGATATGGCGGTAGTAGGCGAGGTCGCGCGCGTTGCGGTTGGGGTCGCCCTCGTTCAGCGCGAGGCGCAGGGCGTCGTGGTGGCCGCCGCGGTACTGGCGGCGCAGGATGTCGGCGATGCGGGTCTTCAGGTCCAGCGTGCTGTCGCGGGTCGCCTCGAGTTCACGGGTCAGCTCGGCGAGGCGCGCGCCGGAATCCTTCCGCTTGCGCGCGAGTTCTCCCAGCGCCTGGTGGGTGGCCTTGAGCGCGCGCTCGGATTCGCGCAGCGCATCCTGCGCTTCCTTGCGGTCGGCTTCCTTCTGCGCGATGTCGCGCTTGAGCGAACGGATTTCCTTGCGGACCGAGCTCAGGTCCTGCTGGTGCGGCGTGAGCTGCGGCGTGTTGGCGCCGGCGGTGGCCGTCGCCAGCGCCAGCGCCAGCAGCACGACGTGCAGTCTGCCCGGGGTCTTCACTGCCATTCGATCAGCGAGCGGCCGGTCATTTCCGCGGGTTGGGATAGGCCCATCATCGCGAGCAGCGACGGCGCGATGTCGCGCAGCGAGCCGCCGGCGCTAATGCGCGCCTTGCGCCCGACGTAGAGGAAGGGCACCCGGTTGAGGGTATGCTGCGTGTGCAGCTGCTCGTGCGCGTGGTCGAACATTTCCTCGCAGTTGCCGTGATCCGCGGTGATCAACACTTCGCCGCCGGCTGCGAGCATGGCGTCGACGCACTGGCCGACGCAGATGTCGAGTGCCTCGACCGCCTTCACCGCCGCGTCGAAGTTGCCGCTGTGCCCGACCATGTCGCCGTTGGCGAAGTTGCAGACGATCGCGTCGAAACGGCCGCTGGCGATCGCGTCGACGATATGCGCGGCGACCTGCGGCGCGCTCATCTCGGGCTGCAGGTCGTAAGTGGCGACCTTGGGTGAGGGCACCAGGATGCGTTCTTCGCCCGGGTAGGGCGCTTCTTCGCCACCGTTGAAGAAATAGGTGACGTGCGGGTACTTCTCGGTCTCGGCGATGCGCAACTGGGCGAGGCCCTGCGCGGCCAGGTACTCGCCGAAGCCGTTGCGGATGGTCTGCGGCGGGTAGAGCACCGGGTTCGGGTAGGCTTCGCCGTAGCTGGTGAGCGTCGCGAAGAAGCCGAGCTTGGGCTGGCGGGCCTGGAAGCCGTCGAACGCCGGGTCGGTCAGCGCCTGGGTGAGCTGGCGGGCGCGGTCCGCTCGGAAGTTCATGAACAGCACGACGTCGCCGTCCATGACCGGGCAGGGCTCGCCGATACGCGTTGCCGCCACGAATTCGTCGTTCTCGCCGCGCGCGTACGCCGCGTCGAGTGCATCCAGCCCGCTGTTCGCGGTAAGCGCGGCCTCGCCGTCGACGATCAACCGGTACGCGGGTTCGACGCGCTCCCAGCGCTTGTCGCGGTCCATGCCCCAGTAGCGGCCGCTGACGGTGGCGAGCCGTGCCGCCGGGCAGCCGGCGAGCACCTTGTCCAGGCGCGCAAGGTAGGTTGCCGCGCTGCGCGGCGGGGTGTCGCGGCCGTCGAGGAAGGCGTGCAGCGCGACGCGCTCGACGCCGGCGGCCTGCGCCGCGCTCAGCAGCGCGAAGAGATGCGCCTCGTGGCTATGCACGCCGCCGTCGGAGAGCAGGCCCAGCACATGCAGCGTGTGCCCGCGGCTCTTGGCGAATGCTTCGCTCAGCACCGGGTTGAGTGCGAAGCGGCCTGCCTCGATGTCGGTGTCGATCCGGCTGATGTCCTGCTGGACGACGCGGCCGGCGCCGATATTCAGGTGGCCGACCTCGGAGTTGCCGAACTGGCCGCCGGGCAGGCCGACGTAACCTTCGGAGGCGTCGATGGTGCCGAAGGCGTAAGTTTTGCGCAGCCGGTCGAGGTTGGGGGTGTGGGCGTGATGGATCGCATTGTGCTCGCTGTCGGAGCGTTCGCCGAATCCGTCGAGAATCAGCAGAAGAACGGGAGTTTGTGCGCGCATGTCTGGTATACGTTCAGAATATTAGAGCTTCTTGATGCTAACTGCCGAGATCGGTATTATTGTAAACAAAATCGCTGTATCCAGATAAAAATACCGCTACCGGAGAAATACCTTGCTGTTTAACGACGATCAGATTGAGCAGACATCGCGTGCGATGAAAGCCATGTCCCATCCGCTGCGGCTCAAGATCATTTCCGTCCTCGAGGACCAGGAAGTGAGCGTGCAGGATATCGTGGACAAGGTGGGGACCTCGCAAAGCAATATTTCGCAGCACCTGGCGATCATGCGGGACAAGGGCGTCCTGCGTACCCGCAAGGACGCGAACCGCGTGTACTACCGGGTGGGCGACATCCGCACGCTCGAGGTGCTCAAGATGATGCGCGAAGTGTTCTGCGGTTTCGGCGACTAAGCCTTCTTCGCGTAAATTTCCGGGCGGCCTTTACGGTCGCCTGCATTCGGCCCGCCGCCACCGCCCGGGTCGTGCATGTCGTATAAACGCCTAATCCGGGCGGCCCTGTTTTTCCTTCTTTTCCTGCTTGCGCCTCACATAAAGCGTCTTGTGCACGCGGGCGACCACCTCGCCCTGCTCGTCCTTCACCTCCACGCTCAGTTGCGGCAGCGTCTTGTCGCCGTGCGCGGTCTCGGCCCTGATGCGCTCGATGAGCGCGTCGTCGATGCTGAACAATGCGCGCACGGTACCCTTGCCGGGCTTCAGGTAGTCGATGCTGCCGGCCTTGTCCCATACGATATAGTCGCGACCCAGCGCCTTCATCAGCATCAGCATGAAGAAGGGGTCGGTCATCGAGTACAGGCTGCCGCCGAAGTGGACGCCAACGTAGTTGCGGTTGGCGAGGCCGAGCTTCATCTTCACCTCGACCCGGCGCCAGTCGTGGCCGATATGGCCCACGCGGATGCCGGCACCAAGATAGGGCGGCCACAGGTTGATCAGGGTCTTGAAGAGTGATGGGGTGATACGCATGGTTCAAACGGCCGTTTTAACAAGCGGCCATCGTCGCCAAGCGCAATGCCAATGTCAAGCCTACTGACCGTCAGAACGGGAGCTGACCCTGCGCGCCGCGCGCCAGTTCGATCCGTGCACCAGCCTCGCCGTGGGCCAGTTGCAGCGTCACGTGCTCGCCGTTGCTCAGCTGTTCGACGCCGCGCACGGTCTCGCCGTGGTCGTTGCGCACGATCGCATAGCCGCGCGACAGCACGGCGTGCGGGTTCATCGCTTCCAGCGCGGCCTCGAGCCGGGCCAGCTGCAGTTGCCGCGCCGAGCCAGCTGCCGTGGCGTGCTGTGCCAGGTGCGTCTCCAGCGCCCGCAGGCGGGCGGCTCGGGCGGCCAGGTCGGGCCTGCGCAGGCGCTTGGCCAGTGCGTCGCTGCGCGAGCGGGCAAGCGTGAGCCTCGCGTGGATCAGGTAGCGCAGCCGGCTGTTGGCCTGTTCGAGTTGGCGGTGCTGGGCGCGGATGCGCTCGCCCGGGTGGGCGAGGCGGCGGGCGCAGAAGTCCAGCCGCTGCTGCTTGTCGGTGATCAGGCGGGAGAGCGCGCGGATCAGCGCGCGGCGGCTGCGCTCCAACTGGAACTGCATCGCGTCACGGCTGGGCGAGACTAGTTCGGCCGCCGCGGTCGGCGTGGGCGCGCGGCGGTCGGCGGCAAAGTCGGCGATGGTGGTGTCGGTCTCGTGGCCGACGCCGCTGACCACCGGGATCCGGCAGGCGACGATCGCGCGCGCGACGGCCTCTTCGTTGAAGGCCCACAAGTCCTCGATGCTGCCGCCGCCGCGGCAGACGATCAGCACGTCCACTTCGCCGCGCCGGCTGGCCGTGGCGATCGCCTGCGCGATCTGGCGGCCGGCGTCGCTGCCCTGCACTGGCGTGGGGTAAAGCACCAGCGGAATCGACGGCATGCGCCGGCGCAAGGTGGTGACGACGTCGCGCAGCGCGGCGGCGGCCGGCGAGGTAACGATGCCGATCGCCCTGGGGTGAGACGGCAGTGCACGCTTGCGTGCCTCGTCAAACAGCCCTTCCTCGGCGAGGCGGCGGCGCAGCCGGTCGTACGCTTCGAACAGGCGGCCGAGGCCTGCCTCGCGCATGGTGTCGACGGCGATCTGGTAGTCGCCGCGTGCCTCGTACAGGGTGACCGTCCCCCGTAACTCGACCTGCATGCCCTCGCGCGGGGTGAACGCGAGCCGCGACAAGCGCTGGCGGAACATCACGCAGCGCACCTGTGCGCTGGCGTCCTTCAGCGAAAAGTAAGCGTGGCCGGAGGCCGCGAGCGTCAGGTTGGAGATCTCGCCGCCTATCCACTGCGGCGGGAGGCCGTTTTCCAGCAGGCTGCGCGCCATGCGGTTGAGCGTGCTGACGCTGATGATGTCTGCGCTCTGGTCGGTAAAAAGCATGCTTGTCAAGTCATCCACAGGGGCGGGGTTGGCGGGTTTCAATTGTCGGACAAGACGTTTTTCGCTTGCCTGGACCGTCAGCGGGGGGGTTGGCCCAATAAAATCAATGGCTTGCCGGGTTGACGCAATTGTGTGCAAGGCAGCTGCAACGCTTGCTGCATCAGCCTTTACGCCGTTTTGTGCACATTGTTATCCACAGAATTTGTGGATGCATCGGAAAAATGCTTTTGCCACAGTGGCTTGCGGCGAATTCCTGCCGCCGATTCTGGCCGGTGCAAGCTCCGCATCTTTGGCCCTTATTCCCGTTTGTCCTTGCCGGCTTGCCGTTGTCGGCGTTCGCGGCTAGAGTCTAGCGCTTGGACAAGCGTTGGAGAACACTCTGTGTGGGCGATTATCGAGGCTGCCGGCTGGCCGATCTGGACCATTATCACCGCGTCGGTGATCTCTCTTGCCATCATCCTTGAGCGCCTGTTCACCTTGCGGGCTTCCCGTATCGCACCGGCGGGGCTTGCCGATGACGCGATTGCCGCCTGCCGCACGTCGGGTCCTAGCGAGGCGCTGGTGCAGCAACTGGCCGCGCATTCGCCGCTGGGGCGGGTGCTGTCCGCCGGTGTGCGTAACGCCTTGCGTTCGCGAGAAGTGATGAAGGAGGCGATCGAAGACGAAGGCCGTCTGGTCGGGCACGAACTCGAACGCTATTTGACCACGCTGGGCACCATTGCGGCGATGTCGCCCCTGCTCGGTCTGCTGGGGACGGTGATCGGCATGATCGAGATCTTCGGTTCGCAGTCGCCGACCGGCACCAACCCGCAGCAGTTAGCGCACGGCATCTCGGTCGCGCTCTACAACACGGCCTTCGGCCTGATCGTCGCGATTCCCAGCATGATCTTTTACCGCTACTTCCGCGCCCGTGTCGACAGCCTGCTGGTCGAGATGGAGGCGCAGGCAATCCGCTTGGTCGAGGCCGTGCAGGGGCTGAGGAGCGGCGGGTAAACGGCGATGAACTTCAGACGCGGACAGCAGCGGGACGAACCCGAGATCAACTTCATCCCCTTGATCGATTTGTTGCTGGTGATCCTGATTTTCCTGATGGTGACGACGACGTACTCGCGCTACTCGGAGATCGAGGTCAACCTGCCGACGGCCGACTCTGGCGCGGCCGAGCAAAAGAGCGCCGAGATGGACGTGCTGGTCAGCGCCGGCGGCGAAGTGGTCGTGGGCAAGACACGCCTTGCCAAGCCTTCGCTTGGACAGCTGACCGAGCTCTTGCAGGCGGACGCGAGCGGCAGGCAGAACCCGGTGGTGGTCATCAGCGCCGACGCGCGCGCCGAGCATCAGTGGGTCGTCAACGTGATGGAGGCCGCCCGACAGGCCGGGCTGACCCAGCTGACCTTCGCGACGCGTACCGACGCGGGAGGCTAGGTGGCGGGTGTGATCGAACGCCACTGGTACGCGCCGCGTCCGTGGTTGGCTGTCCTGCTGTGGCCGCTCTCGGCCTTGTTCGCTCTAGCGAGCGGCGTGCGCCGTATGGCCTACCGGGTCGGCTTCTTGAGTCAGGTGCGCCTGTCCTGCCCGGTGGTGGTGGTCGGCAATATCAACGTCGGTGGCGTCGGCAAGACGCCGCTGACCCTCTCCCTGATCGAATCCCTGCAGGCCATGGGTCTGCGCGTGGGCGTCGTCAGCCGCGGCTATGGCGGCTCGCGCCGCGAACCTTGCCTCGTGCGTGCGGGCGATACGGCCAGCGAAGTCGGCGACGAGCCGCTGCTGTTCGCGCAAAGCGGCGTGCCGGTTGCCACCGGGCGCGACCGCGTCGCGGCTGCCGCCTTATTGTTGGCTGCCCACCCCGGGCTTGACCTGATCCTGTCCGACGACGGGCTGCAGCATTACAGGCTTGCGCGTGACCTGGAGCTGGCCGTGCTGGATGGCGCGCGCGGCCTCGGTAACGGCTGCCTGTTGCCGGCCGGGCCGCTGCGCGAGCGCGCCTCGCGCCTGGGCCGGGTCGACGCGCTGGTGGTCAACGGCGAAGCGACGGGGCCGCTGCCTGAAGTGCAGGGCGTGCCGCGCTTCACGATGACGCTCGAGGCCGGCGAATTTTTCGAAGTGGGAGTGCCTGGCAACCGGCGCCGGGCGGCCGATTTTTCCGGCGAACGTGTCGTCGCCCTGGCCGGCATCGGCCACCCGGAGCGCTTTTTCTCGACGCTCGAATCGCTGGGCTTGCGTTGCGATGCGACGCTGGCCTTTCCGGATCACCATGCCTTCACTGCGGCGGACCTGCCACGCGCCGACGCCTTGGTGGTGACCACCAAGGATGCCGTCAAATTGCAGGGCATCAATCATGCTAGACTATGGGCTTTGCCGGTCAGGGCGAGGCTGTCGCCCGACCTTGCCCGGTGGATCGCCGCGCAACTGAAATTAAGAGACGCGAATGGACGCAAAATTTCTTGAAATCCTGGTCTGCCCGCTGTGCAAGGGGCCTCTGGTCTACGCCAAGGACGCGCAAGAGCTGATCTGCAAGCCTGATCGCCTGGCGTTCCCGATCCGCGACGGCATCCCGATGATGCTGGAGAGCGAGGCACGCGAGCTGCCGGCCGACGAAGAGGTCGGTCAATGAGTTTTACCGTGGTCATCCCGGCGCGCATGGCGTCCACCCGCCTGCCGCGCAAGCCGCTGGCCGACCTCGCCGGCAAGCCGATGGTCGTGCGGGTCGCCGAGCGTGCCGCGCAAAGCGGCGCCGCGCGGGTAGTGGTCGCGACCGATCATCAGGAAATTGTCGACGCTTGCGCGGCGCATGGCGTCGAGGCGATGCTGACCCGGGAAGATCACGCGAGCGGCACCGACCGGCTGGCCGAGGTAGTTGCCCGTCTTGGGCTGTCCGCCGACGCGGTCGTCGTCAACGTGCAGGGTGACGAGCCGCTGATCGAACCCGCCCTGATCGACCGCTTGGCCGGTGCGCTGGCTTCTGCGCAGCTGCCGATGGCGACCATGGCGCACCCGATCGACTCGGCGGCCGATTTCTTTAATCCGAATGTCGTGAAGGTTGTCCTCGATCAGGACGGCCTTGCCGCTTATTTCAGCCGGGCGCCCATTCCCTACGCCCGGGACGCGTTTGCCGAACGCACGGACATGCTGCCAGCCGGTCTGCCGGCGTTGCGGCATATCGGCATGTACGCCTACCAGGCGGGATTCTTGTCCGTCTACGCTACGCTGTCGCCGTCCCCGCTGGAGACTTTCGAAGCGCTCGAGCAGTTGCGCGTGCTCTGGCATGCCCACCGCATCGCGGTGGTGACCGTTGACGAGGCGCCTGCGGCGGGGGTCGACACGCCTGCCGACCTCGAGCGGGTGCGTGCCATCCTGACAAACTGAACACCCTTATCCAGACACGGAGTCACAGACCATGAAACTGATTTTGTTGGGCGCACCGGGCGCCGGCAAGGGCACCCAAGCCAAGTATGTTTGCGAAAAATTCGCCATCCCGCAGATCTCGACCGGCGATATGCTGCGTGCCGCGGTCAAGGCCGGCACCCCGCTGGGCCTCGAGGCGAAGGCGATCATGGACGCGGGCGGCCTGGTTCGTGACGACATCATCATCGGTCTCGTCAAGGAGCGCATCGCCGAGGCGGACTGCGCGAACGGCTTCCTGTTCGACGGCTTTCCGCGCACCATCCCGCAGGCCGAGGCGATGCAGGCCGCCGGTGTGACTATCGACTACGTGGTCGAGATCGACGTACCGGACGAGGCCATCATCGACCGCATGTCGGGCCGTCGCGTGCATGTGGCGTCCGGCCGCACCTACCACGTCAAGTACAACCCGCCCAAGGCCGAGGGCGTGGATGACGAGACCGGCGAAGCGCTGATCCAGCGCGAGGACGACAAGGCCGAAACCGTCAAGAAGCGTCTCGACGTCTACCATGAACAGACCGAAGTGCTGGTCGGCTTCTATTCGAAGATGGCCGCCGGCGGCGACGCGAGCGCGCCCAAGTATGTGCGTATCGACGGTACCCAGGCTGTCGACGCCGTGCGCGACGCGCTGATTGCCGCGCTGGTGTAAGGACGGGCCGGCCGTGCCGGAAGTGGCACGGTTACGTCCCATGCAAAAGCCCGGCCTGGCCGGGCTTTTGCAAGTGTGGTTGGCCTGCGCCTTGCGAGCCTGCCGTAGCGGGTTTCCCCTTATGCATGTTTGCCTTGCGATGTGGGAATGCATTTGAGCGCGATGCTTGCGCTGTATACAATCGTTGATTGTCGGAATCGGGGTGCGTCCCCATTGGCAGATCGTTCGAACTGATTTTGGAATCCATGCATACACATAGAGAAACACGACCCGAGCGCCAGTTGTCCCCGTCCCTGATCCGCAGGGCGACGGCGATCGTCGAGATGCCTGACGGCGTGCTGGTGACGGCGCCCTTGGGGGGGCGTTTTGCCTTGCCCGGCGGCCGTGCCGAGCGCGGCGAGCTGCGTTCGCAGGCCTTGCTGCGCCATATCCGTGACGAGACGGGTTTGCGTGTCAACTCCATGCTTTACCTGTTCGACCACATCACCGCGCACAACGCGCACAAGGTCTACCTGTGCATCGGTCAGGGCACCGCGCGTCCGCAGGGGGAAATGGCGCGCATGGCGTTGGTTGCCTCGCCGGACACGGAACAGGACCTGCATATCGAGACGCGCGCGATCCTGCGCCGTTATGCGAAGCTGCGTGGGGAAGAGGGGCCGAAGAGCGAGGCGGTTCGCGCCTTCCTCGCCCTGGCCCGCTATATCGCCAAGGTCGATTGACGCGCGTTGCAGACAAAAAAACGGCGCACCCCTTATCCGTTATGTGGAGTCACTGACCACTCATAATTGGGTCCCGAAAATGCCGCTTCCAAACATGGAGGCGGCATTTTTTTGCCTAGCATTTTTGTTGGTGTGGAGTATTGTTAAAAATACTATGAGTGCACTCAACAATCTCTCCGGCCAGCAAAAGGCCGACCTAAACCTCGCCACCTTCCTGTCTTGGGTCGCCAGCAAGACTGACGCCGACTATCGGGAAATGGTCTTGCGCGGCCAGCTCAGCCGTAAGGAGATTGCCAGAGAGTGCGGTTTCGCCAAGAGCGTTCTTCTGCAGAACCCCCGCGTCAAGGACGCCTTGCGTACACTCGAAGCCCAACTGCGCGAGCGCGACATCCTGCCCCCCGTTGCCGATCCCGCAGCCCCTGTACCAATCACCGACCCGCCCAATCCCCGCGCCGCTGCCGACAAAGCCCGCCTGAAGCGTCTTGAAGCAGAAAACGCCGCCCTGCGTGCCGAACTCATGGCGCTTCGAAGCCAGCTGGAGCGCTACCGCCTGATGGATGACGTGCTCGCCAGCACCGGACGACTGCCTAGATGAGCCTCCCGAGCCTCACCGTCCGTGTCAGTGCCATTCGCAGCCAATCCCCGCAAGGGCGTGGCGGCGCGATCTTCACCGGCATCGAGGTGGACGAGCGTGGCATGCGCCAAGATGCCAAGGCACATCTGGTCGTCAAGGCACCGCACTGGCTGCTCACGACCGCCGTCGAAGTCGGCCAACTCTGGATCATCACCGGCAAGGTCGAGGCTAGCACCATCGTCGTCAATGGCTACCGCCTGACCGAATCCACGCTGACCCCGGAGGCAATGGAACTGCTGCGCCCTTCCGGAGAGCACATCGTCACCCTGCTTGCCGAATGCGATGCCTTCGCCGGAATCGGTATGGTCAAGGCACGTCGCCTGTGGGGTCACTTCGGCCACGACCTTTACGCCATCCTCGACAACGGCGACGTGAAACGGCTCGAAGAAGTGATGACCACAGACGCCGCCGCGACCCTTGCCGACGCCTGGCACCGGTGGGGTGATACCTTTACCCTACAATGGCTGCAAGCCAAAGGGTTCCCCCTCGCCTTGGGCCGAAAGGTCATCGCCTATTTCAGTCCGCATCCGGCTATCCAGATCGAGCGCGACCCCTATCGCCTGATCAGCTTTGCCGCCGATTGGGCTACCACCGACCGACTCGCCCGAGACACCTTCGGCATTGCCGAGAACGATCCGCGGCGACTCGTTGGGGCGGTGGAGGAGGCCCTGTACGGGGCGTTCGACGCCGGACACACCTGTGCGACTCGCAGCGAGGTAGTGCAGCGGGTAGGCCGTTTATTGGGTTCCGACCACATCGTTGACCGTGCCCTCAGCGAAGCCGAGGCGAAGGGATGCTTCCTGCGCCGTGCCGGACGGCTGCATGCCGTTGGGCCCTATGTCATGGAGCGCGGCATTGCCGAGTCAATCGCCCAGCGCGCCGTTCAGCCCGACCCTCTGCTCAATCGCAGCGAACTGGCCGCCGCACTGACCGGCTACCAGGCCGAGTCCGGCGTCACCCTCGAAGCCAGCCAGTCCGACGCACTAGCGGTAGCGAATGCCAACCCCATCGGGGTCATCACCGGCGGGGCCGGCACCGGCAAGACCACCGTGCTGCGCGCCTTCTTTCGCATTTGCGCGGAGGCGGGGTGGCCGGTCTGCGCCATGGCACTCTCCGGGCGTGCCGCACGACGCATTAGTGAAGCGACCGGCCATCCAGCCACCACCATCGCCGGGTTTCTCGCCAGCGTTAATGCCGGCACCCTGCCTCCGCGTGCGGTTGTCGTCATCGATGAAGCCTCCATGCTCGATCTGCCGGCTGCGTATCGCCTGATCCGCCATCTGCCGGAAACCTACCGCTTCGTCCTTGTGGGCGACCCGCACCAACTGCCGCCGGTCGGACCGGGGCTGCTCCTGCATGAACTGGCCCACCATGACGGCATCCCGCGCGTCGAGTTGCAGCAGGTCAAGCGCTACGGCGGCAAGATTGCCGAAGCCGCCACCGCGATCCGGCGAGGCCAATGGCCCGACCTGCCGGAAGATCCACAGGCCGAGATGGCTTTCCTGCCCTGTGCGCTCAACGACATCAACGATGTGGTGCTGGACCTGCTGGCCGACGACCCGCAAAACGTCCAAATCCTCTGTGCAACTCGAACCGCTGCCGCCGGCGGCGTTAAGGCGATCAATGCCCTGTGTGCGGCAGCCCTGCATGCCGCAAATGAAGAGCTGCTGCGCTGGAACGCCGAATTCGAGATCGTGCAGGGCACCGGCTTCCGGGTCGGTTCGCCGGTGATCTGCCTGATCAACGATTGGAAAATGAACCTGCAAAACGGCTCGCTCGGGGTCATCGTGTCGGTCGAGCCGCCCGACCGTGATGCCCAGCCGGGGCAACGTCTTGGCGTCATCCGATGGGATGACGGGCAGCAGCGCGACCTGACGCCCGACCTGCTGCCTCACCTGGAACTGGCCTACGCCATCACCATCCACAAGGCGCAGGGCAGCCAGTTCCCCCGCATCATCGTGCCGGTGCGCCATGCCCGGCTGCTGGACCGTACGCTGCTCTATACCGCGATCACCCGTGCGCAGCAGCAAGTCATTCTGGTGGGCGATGTGGCCGCCGCCAGAAATGCGGTCGAAGCACCGCCCCATGCGTCGTTGCGTCAGGTGGCGCTCGGCGCGTTGCTCACCGAAATTCTGGAGGGTATGGCATGACCCATACCGTTGTTTATTACAAGGTCGTGCGCGACAACACCGGCATCCATGAGGAAATCCCGGTCATCCTCACCGAGTTCGGCCCGCTGCAGCCCCTGATCCACTACATCCTCAAACATCAGTACATGCTGTCGGAGAGCAGTACCATCAAGCTGGTGCAGGCGGTGGGTCTCCTGGTCGACTATATGGAAGCCAACCATGCGTTCTTCGACAGCCCTGCAGACCTGTTTACTACCTTCGTGCAGCGCCTCTACAGCGGTACGGTGGGCGTCGATGGCAGCGACCCCAGCGGTCTGTACTGGGATGCCCGCAAACCGCCTGTCGTACGCGTGCTGGTCAATCACCTGTCCAAGTTCAGCGACTGGATGGCACAGGAACAAGGCACCCAGCCACTCAATCCGTGGCGGCAGGCGACGCGCGCGGAAGAACAACTGGCGTGGGCAGCTTGGCAGCACCAGAAGAATCGCGCCTTCCTCGGTCACACCATGCGCATCGACGTCGCCGCGCTCAAGGTAAGCCAGGCGCGCAGTGTCCTGCTCAAGCGCAACCCCGTCATCGTCCACGAGCCGGTCAAATACTTTCCCGCGGATCGCATGGTCGATCTGCTATTCAAAGGTTTCATCGTGCCGGGCAAGCAGAAAAGTCCGCGCATCGAAGAGCGGCTGAACCTGCGCGACATCCTGATCACGATGCTGCTGCACTATGGCGGCTTGCGCATGAGCGAGCCGTTTCACCTTTACATCCATGATGTGATACCCGACGACACGGCCCCTGGCGAGGCGCTGGTCAAGGTCTATCACCCCAGTCTCGGTCTCGCCCCGCCGGATCTGCGCGATGCCAAGGGCAAGCCGGTGGCCTGCGATCGCGCCACCTACCTGCGCGACAAGTACGGCCTGCCGCCCCGCACGGACTACAAGAGTTCACACACCCTGCACGCCGGCTGGAAAGGCAATGCGCTCGACAGCAAGCAACACTTCATGCATGTGCATTGGGTTCCGCGCTGGGCGGGGGAACTGTTCTGGAAGTTGTGGGTGTTCTACATGGCGCAGCGCGACCGGCTCAATCCTGACCATCCCTATGCCTTTGTCACTCGTGAAGGCAAGCCCTACAGCATCGATGCCTTCGAGGATGCGCATGCCAAGGCGATCAAGCGCATCGGTCTCACCCCGGCCAAAGCGCTCGGCACCACGCCCCATGGACACCGACATGCCTACGGTCAGCGCCTGTCAGATTTGGGACTCGATGCGATTTATCTGCAGAAGGCACTGCATCACAAGTCGATGGAGTCCCAGCTCGTCTATACCGCGCCGGATCGCGTGAAGCTCAAACGAGCCATTGATGCTGCCCTGGCTAAAGCGGAAAAGGCCGACGACGGCGCGGCGCTGCCGCCGCCCGACTTCCTCGCCTATGGCTTCAGGGACGTTGATCCACTCGGTCTGTTCTCTGGCCCGAACCCGAAATTGTTGAGGAGACGCTGATGCGCAAAGGACAACAAAAATTAATCAAAAAATTTGACCCGAAATTCAGTTTCCTCCTCGATCTCGACCCGGCCATGGAAGGCTGGCGGGGGTGGGCTGCGGAGTATTGGGCGGGGCTGCCCAAGACTTACCACTACATGCAAACCAGCCTGGCTGCCTTTCTGGTCACCTACCTGCATGGTCAGGGGCTGCATTCCTTGCCGCCCGAAGCGTTCTTTGCACGGGATCGCAGCCTGCCCGCGCTGGATGCGGCACTGCAACTGTCGCTGGTGAGCGAAACGGCCGCCAAGGCAAAGCATGACGCTGTCAGCGACTTCCTCGACTGGATCTTGCGCGAAAAATTCGCTGTGCCCGACGCTGACGGTCTTCGCGTGGTGCCGCCCCACCTCGGCAACCCTTTCCCGAGACGGCGGCCCAAGCAGCACGGCAAAACCTTAGACCTGAGCTTCATCCACGTACTGAAACTCGATCCCAGGCTGGAGGATTGGTGCAGCCTCGCCGCCGAATGGATGCAGGATCAGAAAAGCGCCGTCAATGCTCGCCGTGGAGCCATCGACAAGTTCCTGATCAACTACCTGCACGGCCAGAACCTGGAGCGCAACTACAGGCGTTTCCTGCTGCGGGAGACGAAGAAGCCAGATTTTGCTCAAGTGATTGTGGACGCTAAACGCAGGGGTTCGCAGGCGCTTCAAGCAGAAGATGTAAAGTACAACAACATCGTTGCCGAGTTCCTTGACTGGGTGCTTGCGACCACGTTTGGCGACCCAGACTCCGGCGAATGGAACCGCTCCCGTTTCCACAACCCCGTCCAGCGGCTGACGACATCTGGCCTGACCACCAACACCCAATCGGACAAGGCGGCACTCTCTATCCGCTACATCCGCGAGTTGCGCGGGATGCTGGCAGAGGGCCGGAGCTTTCGAGACTGGACCTGGGCGCAGCAGGCGATGGACCAAGGAGCATATGGCGGCGACTGGTTTATTGCCAATCCTAAGCTCGTCAATCCCAACGACCCCGACTGCGTGGCGCGCAAGCGTGCGGCGTCCGCGTATGAAATGAAGACCAAGGGCTATCCGGCCGAAGTGTGGGAGCTTTGGTCGCCCGTGCGCGCGGTGGCGCTGTATCTCAAGCTGCAACTGCCGCTGCGCACCTTTCAGGTGCGCATGCTCGACTCGGGTGAGGCCGATACCTGGCGCTACGTCCATGCGCCTGGCGGAGGTGGGTTCGTACTCAACCCTGGCCCGCTCGCCACCGGCAGCGAGAAGAGGCCCTGCCAACGGGGGGTGTTCCATCGCAGCGCGAACGAGAAGGAGGCGGGCATTTACATCAACACTAATAAGACCGCCGACATCAACAAGGGCGAGAACGAGAGGGGCTACGTGATTCCCTGGGCCCACGACGAAGTGTTGTACTGGCTGGAGAAGCTGCGCAACTGGCAGGAGAGGTACAACCCGATTAACGCGCCGACGCCGTGGACGGAACTAGAAAATAGGCACTTTAACAGAACACCGCCCCACCCCGAGGTGCTGGCACAGCGGGGTGCAGCCTGCTTCCTGTTTCGTGACCCCGCCGCTAGCGCGGGCGACAAACCGCTTGACGCTTCGGCTTTGAAGTCGCTTTGGTATAAATTACTCTCAAAACTGGAGCGGCGCTGCGCCGAACGGGGCGAGACCCTGAACGACGGCACCCCGCTGCGCTTTGTCGATCCGGACTCCGACAGCGCCACTTATTTTCCCCTGCATGCCCTGCGGGTGTCGCTGATTTCTTACTTCATCCTCGACCTCAGGTTGCCGATTGCGGTGGTGTCCAAGATGATCGCCGGGCACGCGACCATCATCATGACCCTTTACTACACCAAGTTCGGCAAGGCATACATGCGGGAGGTGCTGAACGAGGCTGAAAAGAACGAACTGGAAGCGGAACAATCCAACCACCGTCGCTTCCTTCAGGATGCCAGTTTCGAGCAGGTGAGCCAGCGCTTCGCCTATGTGTCGGAGGATGCAGTGCGTGCGGCCATCACGAACCGGGGCGCAGTCGCTGCCTTCGTCTTCGACGACAAGGGCATCTGCCCCAATGGCGCGACGCTGTGCGATGTGGGTGGCGAACGACTCACTAATCGTCAGTCTGAACAGATTTATGGACCTGTCCCCGGCTTCCCGCAAGAGCGCAACTGCGCCTGTTGCCGCTTCTTCCTGACCGGCCCCGCATTCCTGCCCGGCCTGATCGCGCACTTCAATACCGTGAGCGAAAAAATCCACCGCCAGAGCGACCGCTACAACACCTTACAGGACAGGCTGACCTTTCTTGAGGATCAGCAGCTTGAGGCCGAACGGGCGGATCGGCCCTTCCTGCGCACGCGCGAACTGGATCAGCTCAACAAGTACATCGAGGCCGAGGCGCTGATTCTCAACAAGTTTATGAACGACCTGCATGCGACCAACCACCTGATCCAGCGCTCGATCCAGATCGCCGAGGACACATCGACGGAGGGCGTGAAGCTTGTGGCCAAGGGCACTATGGCCGACCTAGAGGTCGGCTTCATCGAGTCACAGTCGGTACTGCACCAGTTGGAAGTCGTCTGCGAGAATGCGGTGATCTACCCCGACATCGATGCCGGTTTTGCTACCCTCCGGCGTGCACAAATGCTCGATGCCATGCTGCGCTACAACGGCATGGAGCCGGTGATGATGTACCTCGACCAGGAACATCAGCTGTTGATCGGCAATGCCGTGATGCAGTTGATCCAAGCGCGTACCGGCTCGATCGAGGGAGCGCTACCCTATGCCGAATGCCGCCTCAAGCTCAAGGAAATCGGCCTGTTCAAGGAGCAGGTGCTCAACGAGATTACCGAGGTCAAGGCAAAGATTCTGATCGACCACGTCAAGGCCAAGCGGACCCTGTCGCCGCCCAAGGAGGATACGCTATGACCATGCATCCTGACGACCTGCTCGATCAGCTCAAGAAAACCGCTACACCACGCAAGCAAAAGACCCTCGAGGTCATCTACGAGGTCTGCAAGGAACAGTACGAGCGTGGCAGCCGCGACTTCTCTGTTGCAACGATTGCCCGCATTGCGGCGGATCGTGGTGGCCCGGGCAAGGGCGCGATCCACAACAAGACCGGCGATGACTACAAGGGCTTGATCAAGGCCTGGGCCGAGCATACAGGGGGCGTCACCCGCAAGGTGCGCCAGGTCAGCGAGAACCCCTACGCGGCGCTGATCGACAAGATCGAAAACCCGGCACTGCGCTCGATGATGTCGGGCATCCTGGCCGAAAACAGGCAGATGCGCCGGGAAATCACCCTCCTCAAGGCCGAGGGGAATCGGGTCATCGACATGCGCCCCAAAGCCGCCGAACGCAGTGATTCGGTGCAGATACTGCCCGCATCGACCGGGTTGCTTCCCACCGAGATTGAGGCACTACGCCATGCTGTCAGCGACCGCTTGTTGAACGACGAAGGCTGGACCGCCGACGCTGAAGGGCGTGTCATCAACGAGGCTGGCCGAGTAGTCTTCAAGCCGGGGTATATAACGGCGATCAGGAAAATTATTGGTGAAGGTGAGGCAAGTACAAGCAACACGGCGAAGAGGGCCGGCGTCGCTAAGGCATTGGCGCTCATTCCTAATGGCGGAGAGGGTGCCGACTGTGCCCGGGGTGACGGCATCCGGTAGAAGCTGGTTTTGACCAAAAGCCAGTGGTGAGGTGATGAAATGAGCGAAGGCGGGTCAAGGGACCGTGGAATAAATGGGAGGGGCCCGCGGCGGCTTCTTGCCGTGGGAGGGCCCCCGTTTATGCCGCGAAAGCCCTTGACGCCGCTGTAGCGACCACACTCCCGGCCGCTGGGGTGGGTGAGTTTTTAACCCACCCCGGCTGCCTCACGGCGAGTGCGGGGTCTGGGGCAGCACCCCAGGGTGTTCGGCTTGCATGAAACGCCGACGTTGCCGTCAGCACTTTGGGGACATGGTTTGCGAAGAACTTCAACGCTGCGCAGGCAGGGTTGGATTCTTGCGATGATGCGTATCCCGGCCGTTGACCGTTTTCATCGCGTGGCGGCCGTCTACCGCGCAAAGGGCCGCATGTTATTTCGGCTGGCCTGCGCTTTCGGTACCGTCGCAAAGCCTTCACGATCCGACTCGTTGAAGTAGTGGCGGACGGTCTGCCGGAGGACGGAATTTTCCTGCTCCAAGCGCTGAATCCGCTGCAGCAATGCACGCGCATCCTGATTTCGGGCATCCACTAGCAGGTTCGCCTGCTCTCGTTGCAGGAAGGTCTCTAACCCGATTTGTTGCCAGGAGGCCAGGGTGGACATGTGCACGTCGAACTTGCGGGCTGCCTTGCTGATGCTTTTCACGTTCCGTAAGTAGCGTAGCGCCTCGATCTTGAACTGGTTCTGGTAGCGTCGCTTCATGATGCGGTTGAAATCTAAGAAATACTTAGTATATCTTAGCTTCGGTAGCTAAGAAAATCTTAGGCATCGCGCACCCACGAACTTTGCGACATGCCCAAGTACTCCCCACTCCCTGAGCGGCTCAAGGCTGCCCGCCTCGACAGAGGCCTGACCCAGCAGCAACTGGGCATCCTGCTAGACATGGATCCCAACAGCGCGAGTGCACGGATGAGCCAATACGAAACCGGCAAGCACATGCCCGACTACGACACCATGAAACGCATGGCCGATGAGCTCGGCGTGCCGGTGGCGTACTTCTTCTGCGAAAACGAGCTGGACGCGCAGATCATCAAGCAACTCGGCGCTCTGGACGACGAGCAAAAGCAGGCCCTGCTCGCCCAGTTGGCCAGCTTGAAAGCGCGGACGCCAGTAATCCGCTGAAGACGCGTGCTCACACCGCCTGCGCTATCTGGCTTGGCAAGGACGCCACACCGAGCCGTTCAACCAGTTCAATCTAATCAAAATGATGATATTTGTGCCGTCGCATGGCACAATGCCCTTGTATTGACTGACTGGCAACTGCCATGGACACCATCCCCGCCAACCTGGGGCAACTCACCCACAATCAGCGTCAGCGGCTGAGTTTTCTCGAGTTCTGCCTGTACTTTCTCGGCGAAGTGCGGCGCGCCGACCTGATGGCGCGTTTCGATGTCGCGCCGGCGGTAGCCACCCGCGACTTTGCCTTGTACCGGCAGCTTGCGCCGGACAACCTCTTGCTTGACCCGTCGAGCAAAGCCTATTTCATCCAGCCGGGTTTCGCGCCGCTGTTCGGGCACCGGCTGGAGCAAGTGCTAGCCGCGCTGATGCAGGGCGAGCCGTACAGCATCGAGGCGGTCGGCGCTGCCTTGCTGCCGGGCGACTACCCGGCACTGCTCAACCGGCCGCAGCTACCCATCCTCGCCGCGGTCAGCCGCGCGATCCGCCAGCAGCGCCTCATGCGCATCCGTTACCACTCGGAAAGCAGCGGCGAGCAGGAGCGCTTGATCGCCCCGCACGCGCTGGTCGACAGCGGCCTGCGCTGGCATGTGCGCGCCTTCGACCGGCTGCGCGGTGCGTTTATCGACCTGGTGCTCACCCGCATCCTGAGTGCCGAGCTGCTGGCCGAAACCCCGGCACCGCACGAACAGCCGGCAGCCGATCGCCAGTGGCAGACCCTGCTCACCCTTGAGCTGGTGCCGCACCCGCGCCTGGGACACCCCGCCGTTGCCGCGCTCGACTACGCGCTGGCAGACGGCCGGCTCTCGCTGCCGGTACGCGCCGTCAGTGCGGGCTATTTGCTGCGCCGCTGGAACGTCGACGCTTCGCCCGATGCCGCAAGCAAAGACCCGGCCTGCCGGCTGTGGCTGGCCAACCCTGACGTGCTGGCCGGCGTCGACAGCGCCGTACTCGCTCCCGGCTGGCCGGCTGCTGCCGCCGAACACCCCGAATTCCGATAGAAAGACCACCATGCTCGACGACATCCAGAAAACCCTGTGGGCCGCCGCCGACAAGCTGCGCGCCAACGTGGACGCGGCCGAATACAAGCACCTGGTGCTCGGCCTGATCTTCCTCAAGTTCGTGTCCGACACCTTCCAGGCGCGGCGCGACGAGCTGACCCGCCGCTTTACCGACGAGCAGGACGAATACTTCCTGCACGACGCGGACGCCGAACTGATCGCCGAAGAGCTGGAAGAGCGCGACTACTACCGCGAGGTGAACGTGTTCTGGGTGCCGGAGGCCGCGCGCTGGGAGGCGCTGCGCGCCAACGCCAAGCAGGCCGACATCGGCAAACGTATCGACGACGCGCTGGCGCTGATCGAAGCGGACAACCCGCGCCTGAAGGGCATCCTCGACAAACGCTACGCGCGCGCACCACTGCCGGACGGCAAGCTGGGCGAGCTGGTCGATCTGATCTCCACCATCGGCTTCGGGCAGGACCAGAGCCAGGCACGCGATATTCTAGGGCAGGTGTACGAATACTTCCTCGGCCAGTTCGCCAGCGCCGAAGGCAAGAAGGGCGGCCAGTTCTACACCCCGCAGTCCATCGTGAAAACACTGGTGGCGGTGCTCGACCCGCACCAGGGCAAGGTGTACGACCCGTGCTGCGGCTCCGGCGGCATGTTCGTGCAATCCGAAAAATTCATCGAAGCACACGGCGGCAAGCTGGGCGATGTGGCCATCTACGGCCAGGAATCCAACCCCACCACCTGGCGTCTGGCGGCGATGAACCTTGCCATCCGCGGCATCGACTTCAACCTCGGCCGCGAACCGGGCGACACTTTCACCCGCAACCAGCACCCGGACCTGCGCGCCGACTTCATCCTCGCCAACCCGCCGTTCAATATCAGCGACTGGTGGCATGGTTCGCTGGAAGGCGACCCGCGCTGGGTGTACGGCACCCCGCCGCAAGGCAACGCCAACTACGCCTGGCTGCAGCACATGCTGTACCACCTGAAAGCAGGTGGCCGCGCCGGCATCGTGCTCGCCAACGGCAGCATGAGTTCGACGCAAAACAGCGAGGGCGACATCCGCCGCGCCATGGTCGACGCCGACGTGGTCGAAGTGATGGTCGCGCTGCCCGGCCAGCTGTTCTTCAACACCCAGATCCCGGCCTGCCTGTGGTTCCTCGCCAAGGGCAAGGCTACCCGCCAGGGCGAAGTGCTGTTCATCGACGCGAGGAAGCTCGGCAGCATGATCAGCCGCGTGCAGGCGGAACTGGCCGACGACGCCATCGAACGCATCGCCGCCACCGTCAAGGCGTGGCGCGGTGAAGGTGAGGCGGCGTACGAGGACATCCCCGGCTACTGCAAGAGCGTTACCCTCGCCGAGATCGCCGAACACGGCCATGTGCTCACCCCCGGCCGCTACGTCGGCGCAGAAGCGGTAGAGGATGACGACGAGGCGTTCGAGGAGAAGATGGCGGCGCTGACCGCGAAGCTGGCCGAGCAGATGGCCAAGGGCGCGGAGCTGGATCAGCTGATCCGCCACAAGCTGGGGGGGATTGGGTATGAGTTTTGAGTGGCGTCGTCTCGGAGATCATTGCCTAAAGATTGGAAGCGGTGCGACGCCCAAAGGTGGCAAAGACGCTTACCTCGACTCAGGCCCATTTACGCTAATTCGCAGCCAAAACGTCTATAACGACGGGTTTAAACCAGCCGGATTAGCCTTCATTAGTACCGATCAAGCGAAAAAGCTTGATGGTGTTTCTGTTGAGGCTGGAGATGTCTTGCTGAACATAACTGGTGATTCGGTTGCCCGTGTCTGCTTAGCACATTCGCAATACCTGCCTGCTCGTGTTAACCAACACGTTGCAATCGTCCGGCCAAATCCATCCGTTTTCGATAGTCGTTTCCTGCGCTATTTTTTGGCTTCGCCGTATCAGCAAGATTTGATGCTCGGCTTAGCTGCAGCTGGGGCAACTAGAAACGCTTTGACAAAAGGGATGATTGAGGACTTTAAAGTCCCATGTCCTCCAATCAGAGAGCAAAAGGCATCTGCTGACGTTCTGTCAGCCCTCGACGACCGCATCGCTCTGCTGCGCGAAACCAACGCCACGCTGGAAGCCATCGCGCAGGCGCTGTTCAAGTCGTGGTTCGTCGACTTCGACCCCATCCACGCCAACGCCGGCACCCGCCCCGCCACCCTGCCGCCGGAGCTGCAGGCGCTGTTCCCGTCCACCTTCACCGAGACCGCGCAGGGGTTGGTGCCGGAGGGGTGGGAGGCCTCCGTCCTTGGTGATATTTGCAGAAGATATGGAGGGTTAATTCAAACTGGCCCATTCGGGAGCCAGTTGCATGCCTCTGATTATGTGGCCGAGGGTATTCCAGTTGTGATGCCAAGAGACATTGTTAGCCGCAGGGTGGAGCAGTCGACAACGGCAAAAATCGGAAAAGGCGATGCCTTAAGGCTGGCTAAACATTATTTGAAAAATGGCGACATCGTGTTTAGTCGTCGTGGTGATGTAGAAAAGCATGCATTGATTGGAGGTAAGGAATCCGGCTGGCTATGTGGGACAGGTTGTCTGTTGGTACGGCCTGGTAAAGGCTTCCCATCCTCTTCATTCCTGTCAAGATCGTTAGATCAGGCGGCTAGCCGAGAATGGCTTGTTAGACATGCTGTTGGCGCTACTATGCCAAATTTGAATACAAGCATTCTAGAAGCTGTGCCGGTGTTGCAGCCAAGTACGGCTGTACTGATTGCATTCGAGAAATTGGTGGGACATTTTGAGTGCTCAATTTCGCACAACATAGATCAAGCCCAAACCCTCTCCACCCTGCGCGACACCCTGCTGCCGCGCCTGATCTCCGGCCAGTTGCGGCTGTCGGAGGCCGAGACGCTGATCGAGGAGGCCGGCGCATGAACAAACCCAAAGTGCCACCCGCGCCGGTGGGTTACGCCGCTGCGCGGCTCACCCACCCGACCGCACGCCTGCTCTCCGGCCATTTGTGGCTGCCGGATGTCGAAGTCAAACTTTGCAAGGAACTGCCATGACCTCGCCAGACAAGAGCGGCTATCAGCACTACCTGAAAGCTCAGCGCAACCTGCAACCCAATACCATCAATAGCTATTGCTCCGGCTTGAACCATCTGTCCAAGCATTGCGGCCAGGATCTGTTCACGCTCACCCAACTGGATGAGCTGGACGCGTTGTTGGTCCGTTATGCTCAAGGAGGGGTTGATCAGGCGCAGGGAAACTATGGCAGTTGGGCTGCCAGCAACGCCTTGCGACACTGGCGGGATTACGTTGCCCTGATACAGGGAGGCGGTAGCGTTTTAGCCCAAGGCCCAACGCTGGAAAGCTTCTTTTCCGACCCGGCAGAGGCGGGGCTACCTCTTCCCTTGAACCAGATCCTGTACGGACCGCCAGGCACTGGCAAGACCTACGAAACCATCCGTGCTTCTCTGAAGATTCTCGACCCGGCAGTAGTGGGGGATTACGACGCGGCGCTGGCTACAGCGGTTTCGCTGGAAGAAAAGTCGCAGGCACGTGAAACGCTGAAGGATCGCTTCGACCAGTTGTGCGCCGAAGACCGCATCCGCTTTGTCACCTTCCACCAGAGCTTCAGTTACGAGGATTTTGTCGAGGGGCTGCGGGCGGAGACGGACGAAACCAGCGGACAGATCCGCTACCAGGTGGTCGACGGCGTATTCAAGAGTCTGTGCGAACTGGCAGACGTAAAAGTCACCCGCCAGACGGATGCGCCTCTAGACGTTGCGGGACGGACAGTCTGGAAAATGTCACTCGGTAACACTCAGGGCAGCGACGCAGGGGTCTTCGACGAGTGCATCGAGAATGGTTATGTACTGCTGGGCTACGGTGGAGGCCTCGACTTCACCGGCTGTACTGACCGCCAAGCGATCCGGCAACGATTCGAGGCAGCAGGCATACCGCTGACCGGCAACACCGATTACAACCTGACCAGCGTGACGGCCTTTGCCACCCGAATGAAGACCGGCGATTTGGTGGTGGTCAGCGATGGCAACTTCAAGTTGCGCGCCATCGGCGAGATAACCGGCGACTACAGCCACAAGAGCAATCCAGGGCAGGACAGTGATTATGTGCAGATGAGGCCAGTCAAGTGGTTGCGCCAGTACAGTCCGTCCTTGCCGTATACGGCACTGCTGAACGGCCAGTTCAGCCAGATGACCTTGTACGAATTGCGCAGCCCTTCTCTGGACGCGTTCAAGCTGGAAAAGCTGTTGCAGCCACAGGCTATGGATGCGGCAGCCACCAGCCAGGACGCACGCGTACTGGTGATCGACGAGATCAACCGTGGCAATATCTCGCGCATCTTTGGCGAGCTGATCACCCTGATCGAGCCGTCCAAGCGTGCCGGCGCGGCCGAGGCGCTGGAGGTGACGCTGCCGTATTCGAAACAAGCATTCAAGGTGCCGGACAACGTCTACCTGATCGGCACCATGAATACCGCCGACCGCTCACTCGCCGGGCTGGATCTGGCGCTGCGCCGCCGCTTCACCTTCATCGAAATGCCGCCAAAGCCCGAGCTGCTGGACGGGGTGGAGGTGGAAGGCGTGAACATCGGCCAGATGCTTCGGGTGATGAACCAGCGCATTACCTTACTGCTCAACGCTGATCACTGTCTCGGCCACGCCTACTTCATGCCGCTGCAGGATGACCCGACACTCTCGCGGCTTTCTGCGATCTTCCGCCAATCCATCCTGCCGCTGCTGCAGGAATATTTCTTCGAGGACTGGGAGCGCATTCGCTGGGTTTTGAACGATCAGAGCAAGACCGATGATGTAGCATTCATCGTGGAAGACAAGGCGCTGGGGCTGGCCGGCCTGTTCCCCGGCGTGCAAGACAAGCTGCGCCAGACGCCACAATGGCAACTCAACGAGAGTGCTTTTGATAAGCGCGCGGCGTACGCGGGGATTGCCGGTGGGCAATCTGAGGCACAGCAAGACACGGCTGTCGCGGCAGCCTCGCCCGAGATGGCCACAGCTGGATGAGTTCACTCATCGTAGTTCGTGAGTATGCCCGGCTGACCACAGCTCCGCTGCCGCGTAACACGCTGGACGAAGCCCAGGTCAGCCCATCAGCCTTCGCCTGGCTATGCGAGCTGATGGCGGGCTTCCGCCGCTCGGGTGCCCAGTTGATGCAACTGGAAGGCCGGCAGTGCCTGCGGCTGGACAGCTACGTCGGCGTGTTGGAAAGCCCGTGTGGTCAGGTGATCGAGATCCTGCCCAAGCACCACGACGAAGGCGACTGCGAGACGTCATCCCGCCGGCTGCTTTGCAAGCTGATCGCCAGCGCGCTGGATCTGTCGCCGCGCGAAGCACAAGAGGCGGGATTGCAGCTGTTCGATACTCCGCTGTCCGAGTGGGTGATGCGAGAGTTCCTGCGGGCGCTGGAACAACTGGTCAAGCGCGGCCTGCGTTTTGATTACCAGCGCATCGAGGAAGAACAGCGCTACCTGCGCGGCCAGCTCGATGTGGTGCGGCAGATGCGCCAGCCGCCCGGGCGTGACCATTACTTCCAGATCCGCCACGATGTCTTTCTGCCGGATCGTCCGGAAAACCGCTTGCTGCAAAGTGCGCTGGCGCTGGTTTGCAAGGCGACCCAGGACCCCGACAACTGGCGGCTGGCCCACGAACTGGCCGGCATGCTGCACGAGCTGCCGGCCAGCCGGAATACCGAAGCGGACTTCAGGCAATGGCGGGATGACCGGCTGATGGCGCACTATCAGGCAGTGAAGCCTTGGTGCGAGCTGATTCTGTACCGCCACATGCCGCAGGCGGTAGCGGGAGACTATCGCGGCATCAGCCTGCTGTTTCCGATGGAGAAGCTGTTCGAGGACTACGTCGCCCGCCATGTGCGCAGCCGCTTGCTGCCGGGGGCGCGGCTAACCACGCAAGCAAGCAGCGACGCACTGTGTACTCATCTGGGCAAAAAGATGTTCCAGCTGCAGCCGGATTTGCTGATCGAACAGGGCAGCATGCGCTGGGTGCTCGATACAAAGTGGAAGCGGCTGGATAGCAGCGACCGGGATGGCAAGTACGGTTTGAGTCAGGCCGACTTCTACCAGCTCTTTGCCTATGGCCAGCGCTATCTGGACGGAAAAGGCGAGCTGGCGCTGATCTACCCGGCATACCGGAAATTTGCGCGTCCCTTGCATCCCTTCGACTTTGGCGGCGGACTGCGCTTGCATGTGGTGCCGTTCGACCTGGAGCGGGACGAGTTGTTGCTGCCAGTGGGGTGCGGGTTTCCGCTCTTGGCCAAGTCTGTAGCAACCGACTTGGAGCCTATTCATTGATCAAGGATATTGTTTGAAGTGTCCATACACGAGAGCGTGATTGGCTCTGCCTGGTCCAGGTTAGCCGACCGATTGCGGTATTTTGACTGGCTGTTCTGGCTGTGCCTGATCGGCGCGATGTTGCTGCCGAAGCTGTACGAAATCCACCGCGTCTGGCAGGTCGGTGATCTGCCTCCCGAGGTGCTGGCGGCGGTCGAGCAGTTTCGTTTTGCCGAACTGGCGCTAGAAGTGATTTTGGAATCGGTGCCGTTCGCGGTGCTAGCAGCCTGTGCCCGCCTGAAACGCAAGGAACGTGCTGCTGGGTTTTCGGTGGCAGCCATCATCTGGACGGGGGGCGCAGCTTGTGTGCTGATGCTGGCTATCCAACTGGGTGCAACCTACTGGATGTCGACAGCCAGCAAATTGCCCGAGGCATGGCTGGCTCCGACTGTGCAGTACCTGCAGTTTCGCAGCGTAGGCATGCCATTCGAAGTGATGGCAATGACCCTGATGATGGCGCTCAAGGGAATGGGGCACGGACGACGGGTGGTTGGGGTGACCGCTTTGACCTTGGCCTGCGGCATGGCCGTGGATGCCTTGCTGTATGGCCGTTTTTCCTGGTCGCTCGATCTGGGGCTGGACGGGATCGCTTTGGGCTATGTACTGACCCGCATGGCCGGTTTCGCTTGTGCACTGTGGGCCTTATGGTCGATCGCAGGGTGGCCCCGCTGGCGATTTACCCGTTGTTTCATGCCCTTACGCAACTTTTTGCGCGTAGGCGGCATGACGGGGCTCGACTGTTTGATCCGCAATGCCGGATATAGCTACCTACTGGTGCTGATTAACCTGATGGGGGTGCTGCCCTACGCCGCGTATGGGCTGGCCATGCAGCTCATCTGGACCGCGCTGATTCCGGTATTGGCCCTGTCAGAAACGACCATGGTAGCCGTCGGCAAGTCGGATGACCTGATCCGGCGGCGGCAGGCCATTGTTTCCAGCTTGTCGGTGCTGCTGTTGCTGAACCTATTCCTGCTACTTGCCCTGTCGTGGTGGCAAGGTTGGGCCTTGATGCTGAACACGGACAGTGCGCTGGTGGCCTTGTCCGGCGAGATGGCCCTTTGGTTAGTATTGCCGTATGTGCTGTTTACGTTCTCGCAGACGGCCCGCGGCATGTTGATCGGCGCCCGTGTGGCCTGGCCGATTCCATTGTCGACAACGGTAGTGACGCTGCTGACGACGGTGCCCGCCGCTGTGGCTGTTCAGGCATGGGGCTGGGCGCCGACTGTGCGCGAGGTGATTGCAGTCATGAGTGCGGGGTTCGTGATCGACGCTCTCATTACGTGGCCTCTGTGCTGGTGCTATGTCTGGGTGGGGCGGGCATTGCCGGCATCGGTGCAGCATGACACTCCATCCCTTCCTGCCGTATCGGATGGCGACAGGCAATTGGCAACTGGATAGCGCCAGAACAAACGGGCCGGGAAAATCATCCTGACAACAGATCAGGTCCGGAACACGCAACACAGAATTGCAAAGACTCAGGCCGCCGTGCGGCCACAAAGGGGTAAGCATGACCGAAGACCAACTGGAACAGGAAGCGCTGAGCTATCTGGTGGAGACCGGCTACAGCCATGTGTCCGGCTACGACATCGCGCCGGAGGCCGAGTACGCTGAACGCGCCGACTACCGCCAGCCCCTGCTACTGGAACGGCTGCGCACGGCGATTGCCCGCCTCAACCCGCGCCTGCCGCTGGCCGCCCGCGAAGATGCACTGGCGCAGGTGATGGATCTGGGCGTGCCGTCGCTGCTGGCAGCCAACCGCCACTTCCACGGTCTGTTGGTGAACGGCGTGCCGGTGCAGTACCAGCAGGACGGCGAGACGCGCGGTGACTTCGCCCGCCTGATCGACTGGGAAAACGCGCCCGGCGCCAACGAGTTCCTGGCGGTCAACCAGTACACGCTGAAGGGGCCCAAGCATGCGCGGCGGCCGGATATCCTGCTGTTCGTGAACGGCCTGCCGCTGGTGCTGATGGAGCTGAAGAACCCGGCCGACGAGAATGCGGATATCTGGAAGGCGTTCGAGCAGGTACAGACCTACAAGGAACAGATCCCGGACGTGTTCCAGTACAACGAGGTGCTGGTGATCTCGGACGGCAGCCAGGCGCGCATGGGTTCGCTGTCGGCCAACGCCGAGCGCTACATGCAGTGGCGCACCATCGACGGGGTGACGCTCGACCCGCTGGGCCAGTTCAACGAGCTGGAAACCATGATCCGCGGCGTGTTCGCGCCGGCCTGCCTGCTCGACTACCTGCGCTTTTTCGTACTGTTCGAGGACGACGGCCGGCTGATCAAGAAGATCGCCGGCTACCACCAGTTCCACGCGGTGCGCAGCGCGATCGGGCAGGTGGTCGCCGCGTCGCGGCCGGAGGTGGCCGGCAGCCGCAAGGGCAAGGGCGGCGTGGTGTGGCACACCCAGGGCAGCGGCAAGAGCATCACCATGACCTGTTTTGCCGCGCGGGTGATGCGCGAGGCTGCGATGGAGAATCCGACCATCGTGGTGATCACTGACCGCAACGACCTGGACGGCCAGCTGTTCGGCGTGTTCTCGCTGGCACAGGGTCTGCTGCGCGAACAGCCGGTGCAGGCGGACACCCGGCAGGACTTGCGTGCCCGGCTGGCGGGGCGGCCATCCGGCGGCATCATCTTCGCCACCATCCAGAAGTTCGCACCGGGCGCGGACGAGGACAGCTTCCCGATGTTGTCCGACCGCCACAACATCGTGGTGATCGCCGACGAGGCGCACCGCACCCAGTACGGCTTCGAGGCCAAACTGAAGACCCGGCAGGCGACCGGCACGCTCGCCGCCGAGCCGGCCGCACACTATCAGGTCGGTTTCGCCCAGCACTTGCGCGACGCACTGCCCAACGCGACCTTCGTCGCCTTTACCGGCACCCCGGTCTCCAGCGAAGACCGCGACACCCGCGCCGTGTTCGGCGACTACATCCACGTCTACGACATGCAGCAGGCCAAGGAAGACGGCGCGACGGTGGCCATCTACTACGAGTCGCGGCTGGCCAAGCTGCGCCTGGTTGACGCTGTGTTGCCGCTGATCGACGACGAGGTGGACGAACTGGCCGAGGACGAGGAGGAAGACCAGCAGTCTCGCCTGAAGTCAAAGTGGGCGGCACTGGAAAAGGTGGTCGGCGCCGAGCCGCGTGTCCGGCAAGTGGCGGCGGATCTGGTCGCGCATTTCGAGGCGCGGCAGACCGCGCAACGCGGCAAGGCGATGGTGGTGGCGATGAGCCGCGAGATCTGCGTGCATCTGTATGACGCGATCTGCGCGCTGCGCCCCGACTGGCACGACGAAGACCCGGACAAGGGCGCGATCAAGATCGTGATGACCGGCTCGGCCTCGGACAAGGCCTTGCTGCGCCCGCACGTCTACCCCAAGCAGGTGAAGAAGCGGCTGGAGCAGCGCTTCAAGGACCCGGACGACCCGCTGCAGCTGGTGATCGTGCGCGACATGTGGCTGACCGGCTTTGACGCGCCGTGCGTGCATACGCTGTACGTCGACAAGCCGATGAAGGGTCACAACCTGATGCAGGCGATCGCCCGCGTCAACCGTGTGTTCCGCGACAAGCAAGGCGGGCTGGTGGTCGACTACATCGGCATCGCCAACGAACTGAAAGCTGCGCTGAAGGAGTACACCGCCAGCAACGGTCGCGGCCGGCCGACGGTGGACGCGGCCGAGGCCTGGTCGCTGCTCGAAGAAAAGCTCGACATCCTGCGCGGCCTCTTGCACGGCTTTGACTACAGCGACTTCACCCAGGGCGGCCACAAGCTGTTGGCCGGCGCCGCCAACCATGTGCTGGGGCAGCCGGACGGCAAGAAGCGCTTCGCCGACACTGCCTTGCAGATGAGCAAGGCGTTCAGCTTGTGCTGCACGCTGGACGAGGCCCGCGCGGTACGCGACGAGGTAGCCTTTCTGCAGGCGGTGAAGGTGCTGCTGACCAAGCGTGACCTGTCCGAGAAGAAGCGCAGCGACGAGGAAAAGGAACTGGCGATCCGCCAGATCATCGGCCAGGCGCTGGTCAGCGACGAGGTGGTCGACATCTTCGACGCGGTCGGCCTCGACAAGCCGAATATCGGCCTGCTCGACGACGAATTCCTCGCCGAAGTGCGCAACCTGCCGGAGAAGAACCTGGCGGTGGAACTGTTGGAACGCCTGCTTGAAGGCGAGATCCGCAGCAAGTTCGCCAGCAACGTGATCCAGCAGAAGAAGTTTTCCGAACTCCTGGCCTCGGTGGTCAAGCGTTACCAGAACCGCAGCATCGAGACCGCACAGGTGATGGAAGAGCTGGTCGAGATGGCCAGGAAATTCCGCGAGGCGGCCGGCCGCGGCGAGGCGCTGGGGCTGAGTGACGACGAGGTGAAGTTCTACGACGCGCTGGCCAACAACGCCGCAGCGGTGCTCGAACTGGGCGACGAGACGCTGAAAAAGATCGCCCACGAACTCACCAGTAACCTGCGCGAGAACATCAGCGTCGACTGGTCGCAGCGCGAGAGCGTGCGCGCCAGGCTGCGGCTGATGGTCAAACGCATCCTGCGCAAGTACAAGTACCCGCCGGACGGGCAGGACGAGGCCGTGCAGACGGTGTTGCAACAGGCCGAGGCGCTGGGGGAGGCGTGGGTGTGACGCAGCTAGTTGGGGGCGGTGGGGCTGGTGACCTGCAGTCCTCGCCGGATCGCGCTCCAGCGTCCAGACGTAGATAAGGCGCCGACGGTTACGTCGGCGCCTTGAGATATACAGGGCATAGCGACTATGCCTTGCCTACACCAAGTCGCTCACTCACGAAAAATGTAGCAGTGAGGTACAAGTCCCAAGGGCTGGCAAAATATTACTGTTAACAATGTACCAAACCCTGATGCCACTCACTCACGCGCTAATGTGAGTGAATTTACTCCACATAGTGTTTGGGTGCGCCGTTTGTGTTTGTGCAGACGTCTTCAGCCGCCGGTTGCTGCTTTCACCGGCAGGATGATCCAGCCCAGCGACTCGCCCGCCGAGAAGGCCAGCATCATCAGTAGCGCGGCGATCGGGCTGAACAGCAGCGTGCCCAGTAGCACGCGCACGCGGGTATTGCCGCTGACCGCAGCGAGCGCGTTGATCATCACCAACATGCCGAACAGGGCGATCACCATGGTGACCGCGTCGGCGACGTCGCCGGGCAGCCAGCTGGCCAGCGGACTCAGCAACTGCACCGCGCCGACCGCGACGATGATGCCGAACAGCGGGCGTTGCGCGCCAGTATCGGCAAACTTCAGCCAGCGGCGCATGAAGCCGGCGAGCAGGATGCTCTCGGCGGTGCCCAGCAGGGTGAACAGCATCAGCCGGCCGGCGATGTCGTCGCCAAGGTCGGTCGCGCCAGCCGCGCCGAGCAGGCCGCTGAGCAGCAGCAGGATCGCCGGTTGCCAGGGCGGGTAGTTGTAATGGGCGAGCGGCTGGACCCGCCCGCGGATCAGGTCGATCGCGTCGTGGAAGATGGCCTGCATGCTCAGTCGAACACGACGGTCTTGTTGCTGTACGACAGGACCCGGTTGTCGATGTGCCAGCGTACGGCACGGGACAGCACCACTTTCTCCAGGTCGCGCCCCTTCTCGACCAGGTCTTCCACGCTGTCGCGGTGCGAGATGCGGGTCACCTCCTGCTCGATGATCGGGCCTTCGTCGAGGTCTTCGGTCACGTAGTGGCTGGTCGCGCCGATCAGCTTCACGCCGCGCGCGAACGCGCGGTGGTAGGGTTTGGCGCCGTCGAAAGCCGGCAGGAAACTGTGGTGGATGTTGATCACCCGATTCGGGTAGCGCTCGACGAAGCGCTCGGACAGCACCTGCATGTAGCGGGCCAGTACGATGAAGTCGACACCGGCTTCTTCCATCAGCCGCCACTGTTCGGCTTCGGCCTCGGCCTTGTTGTCCTTGTTGACCGGCAGTACGTGAAAGGGGATGCCGTTGAATTCGACGATGCGCCGGCAGTCCTCGTGGTTGGAGATCACCAGCGGAATCTCGCAGTCAAGCTCGCCGATGCGCCAGCGGTGCAGCAGGTCGACCAGGCAGTGTTCGTACTTGGAGACGAAGATCGCCATGCGCGGTTTGCGGGCCGACAGCGAAACATGCCATTGCATCTGGTGTTCGGCGGCGATCGGCGCGAAGGCGGCGCCGAAGCTTTCCATCGGCAGGGTGAAGCCGTCGAGTTCCCACTGTACGCGCATCAGGAACAGTTTTTCGCTGAGGTCCTGATGCTGATCAGCGTGCATGATGTTCGCGTTGTAAGTCATCAGGAAGTTGGCAATGGCAGCGACCAGCCCCTTGCGGTCGGGGCAACTCACCAGCAAGGTGGCGGTGGCGGGTTTCGAGTTCATCGTATGGGGTGTCCGTGAGGTATCCATAGAAAGCAAAACGCCACGCACCCGTGGGCGGTGGCGTTGTGTCGGCTATTCAGAAAGTCATGCGTGCAGGTTCGCGCAATCGAGCGTGTTCTGCAAGAGGGTCGCGATGGTCATCGGGCCGACGCCGCCGGGAACCGGTGTGATGAAGGCCGCGCGTTCGCAGGCTGGGGAAAACTCCACGTCGCCGGCGAGCGAGCCGTCCGCCAACCGGTTGATGCCGACGTCGATCACTACCGCGCCGGGCTTGATCCACTCGCCCTTGACGAAGCCAGGCTTGCCGATCGCAGCAACGACGATGTCGGCACCCGCGACTTCCGCGGCCAGGTTTTCGGTCGCGCTGTGGCAGACTGTCACCGTCGCACGCGCCAACAGCATTTCCAGCGCCTGCGGGCGGCCGACAATATTGGACGCACCGACGATCACCGCCTTCTTGCCCTTCGGATCGATACCGTATTTTTCCAGCAGCGTCATCACGCCGCGCGGCGTGCACGGTCGCAGCAGCGGCATCTTGATCGCCAGGCGGCCCATGTTGTAGGGGTGGAAACCGTCCACGTCCTTGTGCGGGGCGATGCGCTCGATCACGGCCTGCGGGTCGATATGCTTGGGCAGCGGTAGCTGGACCAAGATGCCGTCCACCTCGTCGTCGGCATTCAACTGGTCGACGATGGCCAGCAGTTCTGCCTGCGTGGTCGACGCCGGCAGGTCCCAGGCCAGCGAACGGATGCCGGCCTTCTCGCAGCTCTTTTTCTTGTTGCGCACGTAAACCGCCGATGCAGGGTCATCGCCGATTAGGATCACGGCGAGGGCAGGGGCGCGCTTGCCTGCGGCGAGACGGGCGTCAACGCCAGTGCGGACTTCTTCGATCAGTGCTGCTGCGACGGCCTTGCCGTCGATGATTTGTGCCGACATGTGTGTAAGGCTTCCGGAGTGGGGGGCGGGATATCAAGCTGTATATTTTCGCATTTATATGCCAGCCTGCTCAATGGGGATTGACGAGGTGGCTGCCCGCAGGTATAGTCCACGCCTCTGATGTCGGAGTGTAGCGCAGCCCGGTAGCGCACCTGCTTTGGGAGCAGGGGGTCCAAGGTTCGAATCCTTGTACTCCGACCAAGAATTCAAGCGTCTGAGTTCAGACTTGCGCCCGTAGCTCAACCGGATAGAGCACCGGCCTTCTAAGCCGGGGGTTACAGGTTCGAGTCCTGTCGGGCGCGCCAGGTTCGTTGGTGGATGTAGCTCAGTTGGTAGAGTCCCGGATTGTGATTCCGGTTGTCGTGGGTTCGAGTCCCATCATCCACCCCATATCAAGCTAAAACCCTGATTTTCCAAGGAAATCAGGGTTTTTTGCGTAGATAAAACGATTTGCTGCACGAGCTGTTGCGCATGCGGGGAGTGAAAGTCGGCCAGTCACTGAAGGTGGGTGGACATGAAGACGTGTTTTATCTTAAAGAGTAGATCAGGTGTTTCGGTGTTTGTTCGAAAAACACTTGACCCTGCCGTAACGGTTTGATAAATTCACTTTCCTCGATGCAACGCACACAACGCGGAACGTCACTGCTCTTTAACAGAACGAACAACCGATAGGTGTGAGTGCTTGGCGCAGCCAACACTTGCACTGCAAGAAGAAGGAAACGAAAGTTTCTTTGGACTTGCGTGCCAGAAGTACGAAAAAGT
>NZ_JAAGAA010000012.1 GCF_010435965.1 Crenobacter caeni | reverse complement strand
AACACCGACGTGGTGCTGGTGATCGGCGCCAACGACGTGGTGAACCCGGCCGCGCAGAAGGACAAGGCGAGCCCGATCTACGGCATGCCGATCCTGGAAGCGTACAAGGCGCGCACCGTGATCGTGGTCAAGCGTTCGATGAGCGTCGGTTACGCCGGCCTCGACAACGAGCTCTTCTACATGGACAAGACCATGATGGTGTTCGGCGACGCGAAGAAGGTGGTCGAGGACCTGGTGAAGGGCGCCGAACACGCCTGAGCCGGTACCGGACCGACACACAAAGGCCGCGGCAGTCGCCGCGGCCTTTGTGCTTTGCAGCGTATTGACGCTGCGGGTCAGCGCTGGCCGGTGGAGAGCCAGCGCTCGAAGCGCGCCTCGAGCACCTTGCCGTTGGCCGCCCAGAACGCGCTGTCCAGTTGCAGCGCGCCCTGGCGGTTGGCGTCGCTGCCGGGCAGGCGCTGCGCAAGCTCGGTGGGCAGCATGGCGATGGCTTCCTTGCGCGTCGGGCCGTAGTCGATATAGCGCGAGTAGGTCGCCTGGTTTTCCGGCTGGCTCGCGAACGCGATAAAGCGCGTCGCGAGCGCGGTGTCGCCGCCCTTGGGGATCGCCCAGTAGTTGACGTTGTTGATGTTGCCCGGCCAGCTGATCTTCAGCTGAGGCCAGTCGCGTGCGGCGCGTGCGATGCGCCCGCTGAAGCCGAGCGCCATCGATGCCTGCTCGAAGGCCAGCATCTGCGCCGGCTGCGCCGGCGACTCCCACCACACGATATGAGGACGCAGCGCGTCGAGCTTCCTGAACGCGCGCTTGACGCCGGCGTCGGTCGCAAGCGTCGGGTAGACGTCGCTTGCCGGCACGCCGTCGGCCAACAGCGCCGTCTCCAGCGTGTAGCGCGCGCTGCGGTTCATGGCGCGCTTGCCGGGGAAGCGGCGGGTGTCCCAGAAATCGGCCCAGCCTTGCGGCGCCTTGCCAAGCATCTTCTGGTTGTACGCGAGTACCGCCGACCAGGTGAAGATGCCGGCACCGCACTCGCTGGTGCCGCCGCTCAGGAAGGCGTCGCGCGGGGCGATCGCCGCCCAGTCAAGCTTCTCGAAGCGGCCCTCGGCGCAGCCGCGCGCCAGTTCCGGCGCGGAAACCTCGACCACGTCCCAGCGGCCGCCGGGCGCCGTGTTGCGGCCGGCGACGATTTCCCGGTAGTAGTGGCCGTCGTAGTCGTCGGCGTAGACGCCGACGCCGCTTGCACGGTGAAAGGGCTGGTAGTAGGCGATTTCCTGCGCCGCCTTGTTGGCGCCGCCAAAAGACAGGACGTTGAGGTCGGCCGCGTGGGCGGCCCCGGATGCGGCGAGCAAAAGCGCATAGATGCGGCGGTGTGGCATGGCTGTCCCCTTGTTGACAGGGCCGCCCTCATGGGAGCGGCCCGATTTTTCCACCCTTGTACCGCAAAGGAGAATGACAAACAACTATCTCAGGCGGCAAGGCCCGCCCGCCGGCCTGCCGCGAGGGCGCCTTCGATGTAGCCAAGCCCTGCCGCGTCGCCGATCAGTTCGACCCTGAAGCCTGCCTCGGCGAAGCCGCGCGCGACGCTGTCGTCGCTGCGCGCGCCGCTGGCGAGCACCACCGAGTCGGCGCGCACGCGCGTCTCGCCCTCGGCGCCTTCGCAGACCAGCGTCTTGCCGTCGATCAGCCTGACGCGGGTGTTGCAGAGCAGCGTGACCTCGTGCTTGGCCAACTCGCCCAGCACATGCCAGCGGCGGACGATGGACAGTTCGCGCCCCAACGTGCCGCTCTCTTCGATCACCGTCACCTTGCGCTTGCGCGCGACCAGGAATTCGGCGAGCTCGAGCCCAACCAGCCCGCCGCCGACGATCGCGACCGACTCGCCCAGCGGCATCCATACATGGCTGAGTCTTTGCAGAGCGGCGCCACTGCCGGTGACGCCCGACAGGTTGCCGGCCTTCATCAGCGCTCGCTGCGCGAGGCTGAGCTTGCGGCGCGCGACGTCTTCGGCGCCGTCGCCGGTCAACAGCGCGCGCAGTTCGTCGCCGCTGAACACGTGGTTTTGGTCGGCGCCTTCGATGGCCGCGCCGTCGCGGCGGGCGCCGCTGGCGACCAGTACCACGTCGGCGGCGATCTGCTTCAACAGTGCCGGGGTCGCCTCGGTCGACAGCCGCACGGCTATCGGCAGGCGGCGCATCTCGGCTGCCAGGTAGTCGAGCAGGCGGCCGTTCTCGGGGTAGGCGAGCGCGGCGAAGAAGAGCGTGCCGCCCAGCCGCGCGGATTTCTCGATGAGCGTCACCCTGTGGCCGCGCAGCGCGGCGGTACGCGCCGCTTCCATGCCGGCCGGCCCGCCGCCGATGACCACCACATGGCGTTTGGCGTCGGCCGGGCCTTGCGTCTCCTCGCTTTCGCGCCCGCACGCGGGGTTGGCCGCGCACTTGACGCTCTGGTTGACGAAGATCTGGCTCACGCAGGTGTAGCAGTAGATGCACGGCCGCACTTCGGACTCGCGGCCCTGGGCGAGCTTGTTGGGCAGTTCCGGGTCGGCCAACAGCTTGCGCCCCATCGCGATCGCGTCGATCGCGCCGCGGCCGATCGCCGCGTCGGCGTCTTCCGGCTCGACGCGGCCGACGCCGATCACCGGCACGCCGACCGCCTGCTTCACCCGCTCGGCAAACGGCAAAAGCGCCCCTGGCGCGTGCACCAGGGGCGCGCGCGTGAAGTTGACGCTGCGGTGCGGCGACGCGTAGGCCGACACATGGATCGCGTCGGCGCCGGCCTGCTCGGCCAGGCGCGCGGCGGCGACCGCGTCGTCGGGGGTGATGCCGCCCGCGAAGTCGTACTCCTCGCCGTCCAGACGCACCCACACCGGGTAGTCGGCGCCGCAGCGTGCCTTCACGGCGCGGATCACCTCGACCATCAGCCGCGCGCGGTTCTCGATAGTGCCGCCGTATTCGTCGTCGCGGCGGTTGCTGTGCGCGGACAAAAAGCCCGCGATGATATAGGTGTGCGCGCAGTGCAGTTCGACGCCGTCAAAGCCCGCCTGTTTGGCACGCGCGGCGGCGGCGGCGAACCATTCGACCATCTGCGCGATGTCGGCGTGGTCCATCACACGGATCTTCGGCGCGCTGCGGATCTGGTTCGAGATGAAGCCGGCTCGCTCTTCGGGCGTCAGCGTCGCCATCATGTCGCTTTGCTTGGGCGCGGGCACCGATGGCACCCACAGCTCGCGTCCGTCGACCAGGTCGCGGATCGCCGTCTTGCCCGCATGTTGCAGCTGCACGGCGATCTTGCCGCCGGCCGCGTGCACGCGCCGCGCGATGCCGGCCATGCCGGGGATGAAGCGGTCGTCGGATAGTCCGACCTGGTAGGGCTCGGCGGTGCCGGCCGGGAAGGCGACCGACACCACGCCCATGATCAACAGCCCCGCGCCGCCGGCGGCGCGTGCCTCGTAATAGGCCTGGATGCGCTCGGTGCAGCTGCCGTCGGGTTCGGCCAGATTGTCGCCCATCGGCGCGAGGATGATGCGGTTCTTAAGCTTTAGGCTGCCGATCGAAAGCGGCGACATCAGGCGGGAATAGGGGGCGTTGGCGCTCATGTTGCGGTCTCCTCCAGCTAGGCGGTTGCCGGCCGGTCGCTGCCGGCCCATCATCGCACGAGTGTCCGCACATAGGCCATGCGCCTCATCGTCCGTTCGGAGGGTGTCGTATGCGCAGGTGCGCCAGACAATCGGGTGGCCGTCAGGGCTCAAACAGATAGGGGGAATCCATGGCTTCAATCGTCATTACGGGCAGCGCGTCCGGTATCGGTGCGTCTACCGCGGCCATGCTGCGTGCGGCCGGGTACGAAGTGGTCGGCGTCGATATCGCCGGCGCCGAAGTGTGCGCAGACCTGTCGACGCCGGCCGGCCGCGCCGCCGCGATCGACGGCGCGCTGACCCGCTGCGGCGGGCGCATCGACGCGCTGGTGCTGTGCGCCGGGCTGGGCGCGACCCATGCGCCGGAAAAGATCGCGTCGGTCAACTATTTCGGCGTCAGCGAACTGCTCGACGGCTTCAAGGACGCGCTCGAGCAAGGCGCGATGAAGTCGGCGGTGGTGGTCGCCTCGGTCGCTGCGACGCACGGCGACTGGGAGGGCAGCCCGCTGCGCGAAGCCTTCCTCGCCGGAGACGAGGAGAAGGCGCGCGCGTTGTGCGCAGCGAGCGGCCACGGCGCCGCCGCGTACGCCGCGTCCAAGCACGCGGTGGTGTGCGACGTGCGCCGCCGTGCCGCTGCCTGGGGCGCGCGCGGCGTGCGCCTGAACGCGGTCGCGCCCGGCGCGGTCGAGACGCCGCTGTTGCAGCAGAGCATCGCCGACCCGGTGGTCGGCAAGGCGACCGCCGCGTTCATCCCGCCCTTGGGCCGGCGGGCAGTACCTGCCGAGATCGCGCAGGTGATCGGCTTCTTGCTGTCCGATGCGGCAAGCTATGTACACGGCAGCCTGCTGGTGGTCGACGGCGGCATCGACGCGCTGGCGCGCCCCTGCCGTTTTTGACCTGCGTCAAATAAATGGCCCGGACGGGGTGAGGGTAGTCCGTCCGGGGTATGAAGGGCCGGCCCTGCCGGCCTTAAGTTCTCCTGCATGACCGGGAGTGCCCCGGCTGTGACCATGGAGAATCTAGATGACCAATCTGTCCATCGCCCCCGACCTGCCGGTGTTCAAGAGCGAGTTGCCGACCCGCTACGCGCGCGGCTGGCACTGCATCGGCGTCGCCGCCGACTACCGCGACGGCAAGCCGCACACCCTCGACGCGTTCGGCACCCGCCTGGCGGTGTTTGCCGACAGCCAGGGCAAGATCAACGTGCTTGACGCCTATTGCCCGCACATGGGGGCGGATTTGTCGCACGGCACGATCGAGGGTGACCTCTTGGTCTGCCCGTTCCACCAGTGGCGCTTCGGCGCCGACGGCAAGTGCCAGGAAATCCCGTACTGCAAGCGGGTGCCGGTCAAGGCCAAGACCCGCAAGTGGCTGACCTGCGAGGAAAACGGACTCTTGTTCGTCTGGCACAACGCCGAGGGCCGCGCGCCGGCCGAGGGCGTCGTCATCCCGCACCTGCCCGAGCTCGATTCGGACGAATGGTCGGACGACTGGATGCTAGACACCCTGCTGATCGAGACCAATCCGCGCGAGCTGGTCGACAACCTAGTCGACGCGCAGCACTTCGGCCCGGTGCACGGCGCGCCGACCAAGTATTTTGCCAACGTGTTCGAAGGCCATGTCGCGCACCAGTGCTTCCACGGCGACTCCGAGCGCCTCGGAGGGGATCTCGTCGCCGAGTCGGCGTACTACGGCCCGGCGGTGCACTTCACGCGCATGCGCGCCAACTACGACGGTCGCCTGATGGAGTGCATCCTGCTTAACGCCAACACGCCGATCACCCAGACCAGTTTCCAGTTGCGCTTCGGCGTACGGGTGAAGAAGCAGCCGGACTGGACCGAAGCGCAGAACCTCGAGGCCGCGCGCGGCTACGTGATGCAGAACCGCGAGTCGTTCTACCAGGACGTCGCGATCTGGAAGAACAAGATCCGCGTCAACAACCCGGTGCTGGCCGAAGGCGACGGCCCGGTCTACCAGTTGCGCGAATGGTACGAGCAGTTCTTCACCGACGAGGACGCGGTGCCGGCCAAGCTCAAGGAGCGCGTCGAGATCGTGACCTGGGACAGGCGCTAGGCGTTTCGCACCGCGCAAGCGCGCCCACCCTTCGGGGTGGGTTTTTTGTTTTGCAGCGGGCCGTGCCGCCGTCCGGATGGACGATGCCGGCCGTTGCCGCGCCCGCCAGAATCGCCTCAATCGCCCGCACGGGTGTCAACGACGGAGGTGGAACATGGTCCAGATCAGGGCGCTGGCCTACGTGGTCGCGCAATGCCGCTCGCCCGAGCGCTGGGTGGCTTACGCGCACGAGGTACTGGGGGCGATGGCGCAAAGCCGGGACGACGGTAGCGTGCTCGTCAAGGTCGACGAGCGGCCCTACCGCATCCTGGTCGAGAAAGGGGACGAGGACCGCTACCTGGCCTCGGGTTGGGAGCTCGCAGACGAGACGGCCTACGGCGCGCTCAAGAGCCGGCTGGACGCGACGGCCTGCGCCTTCGTCGAGGCGGACGCTGCACTATGCGCGTCGCGCAAGGTGAACGCGCTGTTGACGGTGACAGACCCCTCGGGCAACCGCCACGAATTCTTCTGGGGGCCGCAGCTCGATGCGCGGCCCTTCGCGTCGCCGCAGGGGGTTTCGCACTTTGTCACCGGCGAGCTGGGCATGGGCCACACCGTGCTGCCGGCGGTCAACTTCGCGGCGACGCGCGACTTCTTCGTGAAGGTGCTGGGTTTTGGCGTGTCCGACACCTTCAACTTCCGCCCCGACCCGGCGGTGCCGGCGGTGCCGATCCATTTCCTGCACTGCGCGAACGGCCGCCACCACAGCCTGGCGCTGGCCGGTTTTCCATCGCCGGAAGGCTGCGTGCACATCATGCTCGAGGTGCCGACGATGACCGACGTCGGCCGCGCGCACGACAGGCGGGCGAAACACGGCGTCAAGCTGATGGCGACGCTGGGCCAGCACCTGAACGACCGGATGACGTCCTTTTACATGCGCACGCCGTCGATGTTCGCGCTCGAGTACGGCTGCGGAGGCCTGGTGTGCGACTGGGAGCGCCACACTGCGTTCGAGGCGACCGAGGTGAGCGTGTGGGGCCACGACTTCGGCGTCGGTTTCAACGAGCAGTGAGGGGCAGACCATGAACAAGGAAATGACGCTGTCGCAGGCGTGCGCGCAGATCGAGTCGGGGATGACCGTCGGCATCGGCGGCTGGGGCCCGCGCCGCAAGCCGATGGCGCTGGTGCGCGAGCTGGTCCGCAGCGACGTGCGCGACCTGATCGTGGTTGCCTACGGCGGTCCCGAGGTCGGCATGCTGTGCGCGGCGGGCAAGGTGAAGAAGCTGGTGTTCGGCTTCGTGACCATGGACGCGATCCCGCTCGAACCCTTCTACCGCAAGGCGCGCGAGGCGGGTGAGCTGGAACTGATGGAGCTGGACGAGGGCATGCTCGAGTGGGGCTTGCGCGCCGCCGGCATGCGCCTGCCTTACCTGCCGACCCGCTGCGGCCTCGCCACCGACGTGGTCGCGAAAAATGCGGACCTCAAGACCATCGCTTCGCCGTACGACGACGGCGAGGTGCTGCTGGCGATGCCCGCGCTCAGGCTCGACGTCGCGCTGCTGCATGTCAACGACGCAGACCGCTGGGGCAACACGCTGATCACCGGCCGCGACGCCTACTTCGACCACCTGTTTGCGCGCGCCGCCGACCGTACCTTCGTCAGCTGCGAGCGCCTCGCCGACAAGTTTGCGCTGACGGCCGAACAAGCAAAAGCCAACCTGTTCGAGCGCTACCTGGTCAGCGGCGTGGTGCACGCGCCAGGCGGCGCGCACCCGACGCTGAACAACCCCGACTACGGCTGGGACCTCGCGCACATGAAGGCGTACGCCGCCGCCGCGGGTGAAGAGGGCGGCTGGGCCGCGTACCGCGCGTGCCATATCGACGGTGGAGAGGCGGCTTACCGCGCGCAAAACGGCCTGCCTGCCAGGCTCGCCGAACTTTCCCACCCGATCTTCTGAGGAGGCCGCGATGAGCCAGCCCTATGAGTACACGCTCGCCGAACTGATGATCACCGCCGCGTCCGACGCGTGGCGCGGCGACGGCGAGATCCTCGCCTCCGGCATCGGCGTGATCCCGCGCCTGGGTGCGAGCCTCGCCAAGCTCACCCACACGCCGGAACTCTTGATGACCGACAGCGAGGCCTTCCTGGTCGAGGAGCCGGTGCCGCTGGGGCCGCGCGGCGACTTCGAGCCCCGCTACTCGGGCTACATGGGCTTCGAGCGCGTGTTCGAATGCGTGTGGGGCGGACGCCGTCACGTGATGATCGGCCCCACCCAGATCGACCGCTTCGGGCAGACCAATTTGTCGGTGGTCGGCGACTACGTGAGGCCCAAGGCGGCCATGCTCGGCGTGCGCGGCCTGCCGGGCAACAGCATCAACCACGCAAGCTCGATGCTGGTGCCCTCCCACAGCCCGCGCGTGTTCGTCGCCGGCGAAGTCGACATGGTGTCCGGCGTCGGCTACAACCCGGCGCGCTGGGGCGAAGGGATGCGCCAGGACTATGTGGATTTGCGCCGCATCATCACCGACCTCTGCGTGATGGACTTTGGCGGCCCCGACCGCGCGGTGCGCGTGATCTCGCTGCACCCGGGCGTGACGCGCGAGCAGGTGGCGGCCGCGACCGGCTTCCCGCTTGAATTCCTTGCCGATACCCCGGTCACCCGTGCGCCGACGCCGGACGAACTGGCGCTGATCCGCCAGCTCGACCCGCACGACATGCGCGCGCAGCAGATCAAGGGCAACCCGCCGGCCAACCGCGCCGAACTTTGAGCGCGCTGGGCGGGTAGGGTGGGTTAGCCGGTATTGCCGGCGTAACCCACCATTGCCGCAGGCCGTAACCCGCCGTCTGAGCCGACCATCCGCCCACGACACCGCCAAGCGGTGGCGCCCACAATAACGAGGCCGAACATGAACGACCAGAATTTTGTCTCCCGCCCCGACGATGCGGTATACGAGACCGGCGAGCCGGTGCTGTACCGCGTCGAAGATCAGGTCGCGTGGATCACGCTGAACCGCCCCGGCTTCAACAACGCGCAGAACTCGCAGATGACCTACGCGCTGGACGACGCCTTCGGCCGCGCGGCATCCGACGACGCGGTGCGCGCGATCGTGCTTGCCGGCGCCGGCCGCCACTTTTCGGCCGGCCACGATATCGGCACGCCCGGGCGCGACGTCAACCGCAGTTTCGAGCGGCGCGCGTCGCTGTGGTGGGACCACAGCAACAAGCCCGGCGGCGAATTCCTGTACGCACGCGAGCAGGAGGTGTACCTGGGCATGTGCCGGCGCTGGCGCGACATCCCCAAGCCGACGGTGGCGATGGTGCACGGCGCCTGCGTCGCCGGCGGGCTGATGCTCGCCTGGGTGTGCGACCTGATCGTCGCTTCTGACGACGCCTTCTTCCAGGACCCGGTGGTGCGCATGGGCATCCCCGGCGTCGAGTACTTCGCGCACGCCTTCGAGCTCAACCCGCGCATCGCCAAGGAGTTTTTGCTGCTGGGCGAGAAGATGGGCGCCGAGCGGGCGTACCAGATGGGCATGGTCAACAAGGTGGTGCCGCGGGACGAACTGGAGTCGACGGTCGGCCAGATCGCGCAGAAGCTCGCCGCGCAGCCGCGCTTGGGCGTCGCGCTGACCAAGCAGGCGGTCAACCACGCCGAGGACCTGATGGGCAAACGCGCAGCCATGGACGCCGCGTTCGCATGGCACCATTTCGCGCACGCGCACAACGAGTTGGTGTCGGGCGACAAGCTGGCCGGCTTTGACGCGCGCGCGATGGCGCGCGCCAACCGGGAGGGCGCGTGATGGGCGTGCTCGACACAGAAATCACCCGGCTGCTCGGCTGCCGCTATCCGGTGATCCAGACCGCGATGGGCTGGGTGGCCGACGCGCGGCTGGTCGCGGCCACCGGCAACGCCGGCGGCTTCGGCTTCCTGGCGGCCGCCACGCTGCGCCCGGAAGAGGTCGAGCCGGCCATCCTCGCGGTGAAGGCCGCGAGCGGCGCGCCGTTCGGCATCAACTTCCACCTGTTCCAGCCGAACGCCGACGACATCATCACGCTGGCAATCCGCCACGGCCTGCGCGCGGTCAGCTACGGTCGCGGACCGAACAAGGCGCAGATCCGCCGGCTGAAGGACGCAGGCATCCTGTGCATCCCGACGGTCGGCGCGCTCAAGCACGCGCAAAAGGCGGTCGAACTGGGCGCCGACGCGCTGACCATCCAGGGCGGCGAGGGCGGCGGCCACACCGGCTCGGTGCCGACCACCATCCTGCTGCCGCAGGTGCTCGACGCGGTCGACGTGCCGGTGCTCGCCGCCGGTGGCTTCCGCGACGGGCGGGGCCTGGCGATGGCGCTGGCCGCCGGCGCTGCCGGCATCGCGATGGGCACGCGTTTCCTGATGACCACCGACTCGCCGGTGCCACCTTCGACCCTGCAAAAATACGTGGACGTGAACGACGTTTCGCGCATCGAGGTGAGCCTGGCGGTGGACGGCATGCGCCACCGGTTGATCCGCAACCCGGTGCTCGAGCGGCTGGAAGCGGCCGGCCCCTTCGGCCGGCTGTGGCTGGCGCTGAAAAGCGCGCGCCGCTTCAGCCGCGAGACCGGCATGAGCACAGGCCAGATGGCGGCGACGCTGGTGCGTTCGCTGCGCGAGGACCCGTCCACGCTCAGCCAGACCGTGATGGCAGCCAGCCAGCCCATGCTGTTGCAGCGCGCGATGGTCGACGGCGTGCCCGACGAGGGCTTGCTCGCCAGCGGCCAGGTCGCCGCCAGCATCGACGCGCTGATCAGTTGCGACGCGCTGGTCGCTGGCATCGCGCGCGACGCCGAGGCGCTGCTCGCGCGCTTCGCACAACCTTCCGCCGCACGGCCCGTACCGGCGCACTAGTCCGTTCAGGGGGCGCGCTTTCCTGGCGCGCCCCCCACCATTGCAAGGAAGACCGGCATTCCGGCCGGTGCACGCTCCGCATCCGAGGACCCTCCATGGCCTATTTCGAATCCACCCTGCACCCTGATGGTGTCGCCGAACTGGTGATCGGCCACCCGCCGGTCAACGCCTTGCCTGCGGCCGGCTGGCACGCGCTTGCCGCCGAGATCGAGCGTCTGGGCGCCGAGCCGGCGACCCGCGTGATCGTGATCCGTGCCGAGGGGCGCGGCTTCTGCGCCGGGGTAGACATCAAGGAGCTCGCCGCCGACGACACGCTGATCGTGTCGGTCAACGCCGGCAACTACCAGACCTTCAAGGCGGTGCACCGCAACCGGGTGCCGGTGATCGCTGCGGTGCACGGCTTCGTGCTGGGCGGCGGCATCGGCATCTGCGGTGCCGCCGACATCGTGATCGCCGCCGACGACGCCAGCTTCGGCCTGCCCGAGGTCGACCGCGGTGCGATGGGGGGGGCGGCGCACCTGCAGCGCATGTTCGGCGTGCAAAAGACGCGTTACCTGTTCTTTACCGGCGAGATGATAGGCGCAGCCGAGGCGCTGCGCCTGAACGCGATCGAACGCGTGGTGCCGCGCGCCGAACTGCGCGAGACGGCGCTCACCGTCGCCCGCAAGATCGCCGCCAAGAGCCCGGCGATGATCCGCATCGCCAAGGAGGCGCTCAACGGTGTCGAGGACGGTGACCTGGAGGCCAAGTACCGCTGGGAGCAGGGTTTCACGCTGCAGGCGTATATGAGCCCGGACTCGGCCAAGACCCGGGATGCCTTCGTCGAGAAACGCGAAGCGAAATTCTGAGGCGAGGAGACGGCGATGGACCTCAACTACACCCCCGCGCAGCAGGCGTTCCGTGCGCAAGTGCGCGCCTGGATGCGCGAGAACGTGCCGGGCGAGCTGCCGGACTACGACACATGGGAAGGCTTCGAGGCGCACCGCGCCTGGGAGCGCAAGCTTGGCGACAGCGGCTGGGGCATGGTCACCTGGCCCGAGGCGCTGGGCGGGCGCGGCTGCGACCTGATCGAGTGGCTGATCTTCGAGGAGGAGTACTACGCGGCCGGCGCGCCGCTCAGGCTCAACCAGAACGGCATCTTCCTGCTCGGCCCGACCCTGATGGAATTCGGCACCGACGCGCAGAAGGCACGCTTCTTGCCACGCATGGCGCGCTGCGACGACATGTGGGCGCAGGCGTGGAGCGAACCGGGCGCCGGCTCGGACATGGCGGCGATCCGCACCACCGCCTACCGCGACGGCAACCACTACGTGATCAACGGCCAGAAGACCTGGTCGACCCGCGCACGCTGGGCCGACTGGATCTTCGGCCTGTTCCGTACCGAGCAAGGCTCGCAGCGCCATCACGGCCTGAGCTACCTGCTGGTGCCGCTGGATTTGCCGGGCATTACCGTGCGGCCGATCCGCCAGCTCAACGGGCTGGCCGGTTTTGCCGAGATTTTCTTCGATGAGGTGCGCGTGCCGGTGGACAACCGGCTGGGCGACGAGGGCGAGGGCTGGGCGGTGGCGATGGCGACCGCCGGCTTCGAGCGCGGGTTGATGCTGCGCTCGCCCGCCCGCTACCAGGCGACCGCACGGCGGCTGGCCGCGCTCTATCACGCGCATCCGGACGCCGCGCGGCGCGACCCTGCCTTGCGTGACCGTGTCGCGGCGGCCCTGGCGGCCACCGAGGCGTACGCGCTGTCGACCTACCGTACGGTCAGCCAGTTGCAGGCCGGCGGCAGGATAGGCCCCGAGGCGAGCACCAGCAAGATCTTCTGGTCCGAGCTCGACCTTGCGCTGCACGAGGCGGCGCTGGCTATCCTCGGCAAGGAGGCGGAGCTCGATACGCCCGAGGCGCGCCGCTGGATGGAGGGCTTCATGTTCGCGCAGGCCGGGCCGATCTACGCCGGCAGCAACGAGATCCAGCGCAACATCATCGCCGAGCGCATGCTCGGGCTGCCGCGCTAAGGAGGAAACGATGGATTTCACGTATACGCAGGACCAGAAGAGTTTCCGCGACGCGGTGCGCGCGGCGTTCATGGTCGAGGCCACGCCCGACGTGGTGCGCGAAGGATGGGAGCATGCATCCGGTGTCGCGCCGGCGCTTGAGGCGCTGATCGCCGAACAGGGGCTGACCGCCCTGTCGGTGCCCGAGGTGTTTGGCGGGCTCGGCCTGTCGGACACCGACTGGGCCTTGCTCACGCAGGAATTCGGCTACTACGCGGTGCCCGACGCGCTGCTCACCACCAGCTACCCGGCCGCCTGCCTGATCCGCGAACTGCCGGACGCCGCCAACCGCCAGCAGGCGTGGCTGCCGGCGCTCTCCGAAGGGCGGCTGTCGGTGGCCGTCGGCCACCCGCTCAGTCCGCTGGTGGGCGACGCCGACAGCGCGGACCTGCTGTTGCTGTGGCACGAGGACGAGGTGCATGCAGTTTGGCGAGCCGACGTCGATATCACGCCGGTGGCGAGCGTCGACCCGTCGCGCCGGTTGTGCCGCGTCAGCTGGAACCCGTCGTCCGCCAGCCGCGTCGCCGACGCGGGGGCCGGCCGTGAGCTATGGCAGCGCCTTGCCGACCGCATGGCGCTCGCGATCGCCGGCGAGCAACTGGGGCTGACCCAGCGCGTGTTGGATCTCGCGATCGACTACACCGCGCAGCGCAAGCAGTTCGGCAAGCCGATCGGCAGCTTCCAGGCGGTCAAGCACCTGCTCGCCGACGTCGCGGTGAAGGGCGAGTTCGCCAAGCCGGTTTTCAACCGTGCCGCTTACGCGCTCGAACACGGCCACCCCAACGCCGGTGCCTACGTGTCGCACGCGCGTCTGGCTTGCGGGGACGCCGCCTGGCTCGCCGCGCGCAACGGCATCCAGGTGCACGGCGCGATCGGTTACACCTGGGAGTGCGACCTGCAGATCTTCATGAAGCGCATCTGGGCGCTCGAATCGGCGTGGGGAGATGCCGCCTACCACAAGGCGCGCGTCGCCGACTGGGTGCTCGCCGACGGCGCCGCGGGGCCCGGCGTCACCTTCGCGTAAACGAAAACCACAAGGACAGACCATGGCAGAAGCTTATATCGTCGACGCGCTGCGCAGCCCGACCGGCAAGCGCAAGGGCTCGCTCGCCGACGTGCACGCGGCCGACCTGGGCGCGCATGTGATTCGCGCCATCGTCGCGCGCAACGCGATCCCGGCCGAAGACTACGACGACGTGGTGTTCGGCTGCGTCGACACCATCGGCAGCCAGGCCGGCGACATCGCGCGCACCTCGTGGCTGGCCGCCGGCCTGCCGCTGGCGGTACCCGGCACCACCGTCGACCGCCAGTGCGGCTCGAGCCAGCAGGCGGTGCACTTTGCCGCGCAGGCGGTGATGTCCGGCACTATGGATGTGGTGCTCGCCGGCGGCGTGCAGACCATGACGCGCATCCCGATCTCGGCGGCGATGCTGGCAGGCCAAGCCTACGGCTACAGCACGCCGTTCGCCGAAAGCAGCGGCTGGCGCGCGCGCTTTGCCGACGCGCCGGTCAACCAGTTCTACGCCGCACAGCGCATCGCCGACCACTGGGGGCTGTCGCGTGCAGCGATGGAAGCGTTTGCGCTCGATAGCCACGACAAGGCGCGCCGCGCCACCGAGGCCGGCCATTTCGCGCGCGAGATCGTGCCGCTGTTGGGCCTTGCCCACGACGAGACGGTGCGCGCGACCAGCCTTGCCAAAATGGCCGAGCTTGCGCCGGTCGACGCGGCCTACCCCGACATTACCGCCGCGGTGTCCAGCCAGACCGCCGACGCGTCCGCCGCGCTGCTGGTGGTGTCGGAGACCGCGCTCAAGCGCTACGGGCTGACCCCGCGCGCGCGCATCCACCACCTGTCGGTGCGCGCCGACGACCCGATCTGGCACCTGCGCGCGCCGATCCCGGCCACCGAATACGCGCTGAAAAAGTGCGGCATGAAGTTGTCCGATATCGATCTGGTTGAAATCAACGAGGCGTTCGCGTCGGTGGTGATGGCGTGGCAGATCGAGACCGGTTTCGATCCGGCGCGCATCAACGTCAACGGCGGCGCCATCGCGCTCGGCCACCCGCTGGGCGCCTCCGGTGCGCGGCTGATGACGACGCTACTGCATGAGCTCGAGCGCAGCGGCGGGCGCTTTGGCCTGCAGACCATGTGCGAGGGCGGCGGCCAGGCCAACGTGACCATCATCGAGCGGCTGTAACGGCCGCCATAGCAGGAGAAACTCCATGCAGCTTTGCGAAAACCGCACCGTGATCATCACCGGCGCCGGCGGCGGTCTGGGCCGCGCCTATGCGCTGGCTTTGGCCGCAGCGGGGGCCAATGTCGTGGTCAACGATATCCGGCTGGAGGCAGCACAAGCCGTCGTTGCCGATATTCTGGCAAGTGGCGGCAAGGCGCTGGTCAACGCCGGCGACATCTGCTCGCTCGAAGGCGCGCGCGCCATCGTCGCGGCGGCGCTGACCGCCTTCGGCGAGGTGCACGCCGTGGTCAACAACGCGGGCATCCTGCGCGACCGCATGTTCGTCTCGCTGTCCGAGGAGGACTGGGACGCGGTGATGCGCGTGCATCTGAAGGGGCACTTCTGTCTCGCGCGCGTGCTCGCCGAGCGCTGGCGCAACCTTGCCAAGGACGGCATCGCTATCGACGCGCGCATCATCAACACCACCTCCGGCGCCGGCCTGCAAGGCTCGATCGGCCAGTCCAACTACGCATCAGCCAAGGGCGGCGTCGCCGCGTTGACGCTGGTGCAGGCGGCGGAGCTTCGCCGCTATGGCGTCACCGCCAACGCGCTGGCGCCCGCCGCGCGTACCTCGATGACCGAGCAGGGCATGCCGGACCTCGTGAAAAAGCCGGACAGCGGCTTCGACCACTACGACCCGGCCAACGTCGCGCCGCTGGTGGTGTGGCTCGCCAGCAGTGCCAGCCGCGGCGTCAGCGGCCAGGTGTTCGAGATCGAGGGCGACCGCGTGTCGGTGTGCGACGGCTGGCGCTCCGGCCCCGAGGCGAGGGCAGGCGGCGTCGCCTTTACCGCGCAGACGATCGGGCCGGTGATTGCCGGCCTGATCGGTGAGGCGGTGCCGGCCAAGCCGGTGTGGGGCAGCTGAGCGCAGGCCGTTGGCCGCATCGCCTGCTGTACGACAACAGCCCGCCGCGAGCGGGCTGTTGCTTTTTGGGGCTCAGCAAAGTTCGATGGCCAGCGCGGTCGCCTCGCCGCCACCTATGCACAGGCTGGCCACGCCGCGCTTGAGGCCGTGCCTTTGCAGCGCGTGCAGCAGCGTGACCAGGATGCGCGCGCCGGATGCGCCGATCGGGTGGCCGAGCGCGCAGGCGCCGCCGTGCACGTTGACCTTGTGTTCGGGCAGGGCCATCTCGTGCATCGCGGCGAGGGCGACCACGGCGAACGCCTCGTTGATCTCGAAGAGGTCGACGTCCGTGGCGCGCCAGCCGATCTGCCCGAGCAGGTGCTGCATCGCATGCACCGGTGCGGTGGTGAACCAGGCCGGTTCGTGCGCGTAACTGGCATGGCCGACGATGCGCGCGAGCGGCGTCAACCCGAGTGCACGCGCGGTCGATTCGCGGGTCAGTGCGAGCGCCGCCGCGCCGTCCGAGATCGAGCTTGAATTGGCCGCGGTGACCGTGCCGCCGGGCCGGAACGCGGGCTTCAGGGTGGGAATCTTGTCCGGACGGGCGCTCAGGGGCTGCTCGTCGCTGTCCACCTGTACCTCTCCCTGGCGGCCTGTCACGCTGACCGGCGCAATCTCGGCGGCAAAAGCGCCGTCGCGGATCGCCGCCTGCGCGCGGCTGAGCGACAAGCGCGCGAAGGCGTCCTGCCTCTCGCGGCTGAAGCGGTAGTGGTCCGCGCAGCGCTCGGCGAACACCCCCATCAACGTACCCTTTTCGTACGCGTCTTCCAGCCCGTCGAGGAACATGTGGTCCTGGGTGACGCCGTGACCGATGCGCTGGCCGGTGCGCATCTTGGGCAGCAGGTAGGGCGCGTTCGACATGCTCTCCATGCCGCCGGCGAGTACGACGCGCGCGCTGCCGGCCTGCAGCGCGTCGTGCGCCATCATCACCGCCTTCATGCCCGAGCCGCACATCTTGTTGATGGTGGTGCAGGGGGTATGCAGGTCCAGTCCGGCGGCGAGTGCCGCCTGTCGTGCCGGCGCCTGGCCCTGGCCGGCCGGCAGCACGCAGCCCATGATCACTTCGTCGATGGTGTGCCCGGCGAGGCCGGCGCGTTCGCATGCCGCGGCCAGCGCCACCGCGCCGAGCGCGCTCGCGCTGTGCGTGGCGAGGCTGCCCTGGAAGCCGCCCATCGGGGTGCGGGCGGCACTGATGATTACGACCGGATCTGGCTGCGACATGGTGGCCTTTCGTTGACGTCAGTGCACGGCAAGGGATGGAAAAGCCACGCCGCAGGCGTGGCTCAGCGTTCGCCCTGCGAGGCGCCCGCTCCGCCGGTGCGCTTCTCGATCAGCTGTTCGCACATCTGGCGCAGCGACTGCACTTCGCGGGTGACCACCCGGATGTCCTCGATCTGCTGCATCAGCTGCGCTTCGCGCTGGCTGAGGACCTTCAGGAATTCGAGCAGCTGCGGCGCGTCGTCGTGCGCCGCGTCGTACAGGTCGAAGAGTTCGCGGATTTCCTGCAAGGTGAGTCCGATGCGTTTGCCGCGCAGGGTCAGCAGCAGCCGCGTGCGGTCGCGGCGCGAATAGACGCGGTGCTGGCCGCGCCGCTCCGGTGCGATCAGGCCCTGGTCTTCGTAGTGGCGGATGGTGCGGGTGGTGACGTCGAATTCTCGCGCCAGTTCGCTGATGGTGTAGGTTCTTTTTTGCTCGTCCATATTGCTGCTCCGGCTGATGGCGCGATTTTATCGCGGTGCAATATTTTGCGCTGCCCGCAACAAGGCATTGGTTGCGACGCCAGATTCGTGTGCATTGTTTGACGTTTACGTTCGCGTAAACATATATTAGCGTCATGACCCGGCCAGGGTAAAGGGGCTGGCAATGCAGGCAAGGCGGGTTGCCGTTCTTGGCGCAAGGCAGACGGGTAGCCCGTTTTTGTGCTGTTACTGCACGGCGAACTGTGATCGGCGATGAGCTTGCCCGCATCCACACCACCATCAGCCTGAGGTAGACCGCATGGACTTCGCGCTCAATGAAGAACAGCGCGCGTTTCAGGACAGCGCGCGCGCCTTCGCCCGCCATGAACTCGCACCGCACGCCGCGCGCTGGGACGCCGACGAGGAGTTTCCGCTCGCTACCATCCGCCGCGCCGGCGAGATGGGCTTTCTCGGCCTCTACACGCCGGAAGCCTACGGCGGGCTTGAGCTGCCGCGGCTGGACAGCGCGCTGGTGTTCGAGGAACTCGCCTACGGCTGCACGTCCACCGCGGCATATCTCACCATCCACAATATGGTGAGCTGGATGGTCGCAAGCTTCGGCTCGCCTGAACTGGCGGCACAATGGGTGCCGCGCATGGTGACGGGTGAGGTGCTGGGCAGCTACTGCCTGACCGAACCGGGCGCCGGTTCGGACGCCGCCTCGCTTGCGACGCGCGCCGAGCGCCACGGCGAACACTATCTGCTCAACGGCAGCAAGATGTTCATCTCCGGCGCCGGCAGCACCGAGGCGCTGGTGGTGATGGCGCGCACCGGCGGGCCCGGCCCCAAGGGTATTTCGGCCTTCTTGGTGCCGGCCGACAGCCCCGGCATTGTCTACGGCAAGAAGGAAGGCAAGATGGGCTGGAACAGCCAGCCCACCCGCGCGATCAGTTTCGAGAACGTGCGTGTACCGCTGGGCAACCGTCTGGGGGAGGAGGGCGCGGGCTTCACCTTCGCGATGAGGGCGCTGGACGGTGGCCGCATCAATATCGCCACCACCGCAGTCGGCACCGCGCAGGCCGCGTTTGACGCCGCCTGCCGCTACGTGGGAGAACGCGAGCAGTTCGGCGCGCCGCTTGCCAGCCTGCAGAACATCCAGTTCCGGCTCGCCGACATGCAGACCGAACTTGTCGCCGCGCGGCAGATGGTCAGGCTGGCGGCCTGGCAACTGGACACGCAGCACCCGGAAGCGTCGGCGTATTGCGCGATGGCCAAGCGCCTGGCCACCGACCTTGCCTTCAACGTGGCCAACCAGGCGCTGCAGTGCTTCGGCGGCTACGGCTATTTGCGCGACTTCCCGCTGGAGCGCCATGTGCGCGACTTGCGCGTGCACCAGATCCTGGAAGGCACCAACGACATCATGCGATTGATCATTGCCCGCCGCCTGCTCTCGGACGGCGTTTCGGAGAACCTCAGATGAGCACTTACCAAGGCCTGCGCCTGGAAAAACACGGCGTCGCCGCCGTGGTCACGCTGGACAACCCGCCGGCCAATACCTGGACGCGGCAGAGCCTTGCCGACCTTGTACGGCTGATTGACGACGTGGAGGCCGACCCCGCGCTCAGGGTGCTGATCCTGGTGGGCGCTGGCGACAAGTTCTTCTGCGCCGGGGCGGACCTCAAACAGTTTGCCGAAGGCGACGTCGCGGTGGCCGCCGAGGCGGCGTCGGCGTTCGGCCGCGCGTTCGAGCGGCTGTCCGCCTACCGTGGGGTCAGCATCGCCGCGATCAACGGCTACGCGATGGGCGGCGGACTGGAAGTCGCGCTCGCCTGCGACCTCAGGGTGGCCGAGGCGCAGGCGCAACTGGCGCTGCCCGAGGCGGGCGTCGGCCTGCTGCCGTGCGCCGGCGGCACCCAGTTGTTGCCGCATCTCGTCGGCGAGGGTTGGGCCAAGCGGATGATCCTGCTGGGCGAGCGGGTGGACGCCGACACAGCCCTCGGTATCGGACTCATCGAACAGGTGGCCGGCAAGGGGGAGGCGCTGTCCGTCGCGCTTGAAATGGCGGCCAAGGTCGCACGGCAAAGCCCGGCCAGCACCCTCGCGTGCAAGACGCTGATCCAGCGCGCGCGCAGCGTGCCGCCGGCGCTCAACCTGCCGCTGGAGCGCGAGCTGTTCGTCGGCCTGTTCGCCGACCCCAACCAGCAAGAAGGCGTGCGCGCCTTCCTCGAAAAACGCGCGCCCGTGTGGCAGGTGCCGGGCAAGGGGGAGCGGCCATGAGCGCGGCCGATTGCGTATTGTTTGCCGAGTACACCGCCGCCAACGGCTACCGCATCGCCACGGCGACGCTCAACAGCGAGCGCACGCTCAACGCGCTGACGCTTGAGATGATCCGCGCGCTGTCCACCCAGCTCGCGCGCTGGCAGGACGACCCCAGGGTCGCGCTGGTGGTGCTCTCGGGCAGCGGCGAGCGCGCGTTCTGCGCGGGCGGCGACGTGCGCGCGCTCTACCGCGCGCTAACCGAGACGCCGGCGCCGTGCCCGCACCCGTACGCCGAAACCTATTTCAGCGAGGAGTACGCGCTCGACTACCTGATCCACACCTACCGTAAGCCTGTGCTGGTATGGGGGCGCGGCATCGTGATGGGCGGCGGGCTCGGCCTGCTGGCGGGCGCCAGCCACCGCGTGGTCACCCCGTCCACCCGCATGGCGATGCCCGAGGTGAGCATCGGCCTGTTCCCGGACGTCGGCGGCAGCTGGTTCCTGAACCGGATGCCGGGCCGGGTCGGCCTGTTCCTCGGGCTGACCGGCGCGCCCTTGAACGCTGCCGACTGCCTGTACGTCGGCCTCGCCGATTACGCGCTGGAGGACGGTGCGCTGCCGGGCTTGATGGCGGCGCTGTGTGCGTGTGACTGGCAGGACGGTGCCGCGGCCAACGGCGCGCAGCTGGACGCGCTGCTGCAAGGCATGGCCGACCAGGCCAAGGAGAGCCTGCCGCCCGCGCAGGTCGAACCCCACTTCGCGCGCATCGAGGCGTTGACCGCGTATCCGACGCTCGCCGCCGTTCATGAAGCGGTGCTGGGCGCGCAAGGCGACGCGTCGCCTTGGCTTGCCGACGCTGCCGGCAAGCTCGCGGCGGGTTGCCCGACCACCGCCGCGCTGGTGTGGGAAACCCTCAGGCGCGCGCGCGAGCTGTCGCTCGCCGACGTGCTGCGCATGGAACTGGTGCTGGCGCTGCGCTGCTGTGCCAACGGCAACTTCAGCGAGGGCGTGCGCGCGCTGCTGGTCGACAAGGACAACGCTCCCGTCTGGCAGCCGCCGACGCTGGATAGGGTGGACCCGGGCTGGATTGCCAGCCATTTCGAGGCGCCGTGGCCACGCTCGCCGCTGGCCGCGCTGGGTGAACGCACAAAGGAAACCGCATGACACGCATCGCATTTATCGGCCTCGGCCATATGGGCGGCCCGATGGCGCTCAACCTGGTGAAGGCCGGCTTCGAGCTTGAGGTGTACGACCTCAACCCGGCGCTGGCCGAACCCCTGCTGGCGGCAGGTGCGACGCTTGCCGCGTCCGCCGCGGCGGCTGTCACCGACGCCCACGTGGTGATCTCCATGCTGCCGGCGAGCCCGCATGTCGAGCGGCTCTACCTGGGGGACGCGGCGGCGGGCGGGCTCATCGCGGCGATCGCGCCGGGCGCGCTCGTGATCGATTGCTCGACGATCAGCCCGCAAAGCGCGCAAAAGGTCGCGGTGGCCGCGCGCAAGCAGGGACTGAGGATGCTGGACGCGCCGGTGTCCGGCGGCACCGCCGGCGCGGCGGCGGGTACGCTGACCTTCATGGTCGGCGGCGAGGCGGACGACCTGGAGCTGGCGCGGCCTATCCTGTCGGCGATGGGGCGCAACCTCTTTCACGCCGGCGGGCAGGGCGCGGGCCAGGTCGCCAAGATCTGCAACAATATGGTGCTCGGCGTGCAGATGCTCGCCATCAGCGAGGCGCTCGCCCTGGGTGTGCGGCAGGGGCTGGATGCGGCCGTGCTGTCGGACATCATCGGCAAGAGCTCGGGGCGCGGCTGGGTGACCGAGGTGTACAACCCGTGGCCGGGGGTGATGGACAACGTGCCGGCCGCGCGCGGCTACGCCGGCGGCTTCGGGTCCGACCTGATGCTGAAGGACCTGGGGCTGGCGGTGGAAGCGGCAATCGCCGCGCGCGCATCGGTGCCGATGGGCGGCCTCGCGCGCGAACTCTTTGCGCAGTGGAGCAGCTCGGGCCACGGCGCGCTGGATTTCTCCAGCATCGTCGGCCTGTTCGCGCCGCCTGAGGCCTGAGGCGTGCCGTAAGACCCGCAGCGGCCCTGCTCTCTGGCAGGGCCGTTTTTGTTTTTGGCGGGCGGCAAGCGCGGGCGTCATCGCCCGGCTTTGCGCGTTCAGCCTTGCAGCGCCGGCAGCCTGGCGAACAGCTCGAGCGCGGCCGGGTTGGCCAGCGCGGCGAGGTTGTTGACCGGCTCGTCGTGGATCACGTTCCTGACCGCCAGCTCGACGATCTTGCCGCTGACGGTGCGCGGGATGTCGGCGACGGCGACGATCTTGGCCGGCACGTGGCGCGGGGTGGCCTGTTGCCGGATCGCCGCCTTGATGCGATCGGCCAAGCTGTCGTCAAGGGCCAGGCCGTCCCTGAGCCTGACAAATAGCACCACGCGCTCGTCGCCCTGCCAGCGCTGGCCGACCACGACGCTCTCCAGCACCTCATCGAAGCGTTCGACCTGCCGGTAGATCTCGGCGGTGCCGATGCGCACGCCGCCGGGGTTGAGCACCGCGTCGGAGCGGCCGTGGATGATCAGGCCGTCCTCGGCCGTCAGCTCGGCGTAGTCGCCGTGGCACCAGACACCAGGGAAGCGCGCGAAGTAGGCTTTGCGGTACTTCTCGCCGTCCGCGTCGTTCCAGAAGCCGACCGGCATCGACGGGAAGGGGCGGGTGCATACCAGTTCGCCCTTTTCCCCCCGCACCGGTTTTCCCGCGTCGTTCCACACCTCGACCGCCATGCCTAAGCCCCGGCATTGCAACTGGCCGCGGTAAACCGGCAGGCAGGCGTTGCCCAGCGCGAAGCAGGAGAGGATGTCGGTACCGCCCGAGATCGACGCAAGGTCGAGGTCGGCCTTGATTGCCTGGTAGACCCAGTCGAAGCGCTCGGCCAGCAGCGGCGAGCCGGTGGACATCAGCACGCGCAGGTGCGCCAGCGCGTAGTCGTCCTTGGGCACCAGGCCGGACCTTGCCGAGGCCGTCCAGGTATTTGGCCGAGGTGCCGAAGTGAGTGCAGCGGTAGGCGTCGGCGTACTCCCACAGGATGCGGCCGCCCTTGGCAAAGGGCGAGCCGTCGAACAGCAGCAAGGTCGCGCCGCTGGCGAGGCCCGAGGCCAGCCAGTTCCACATCATCCAGCCGCAGGTGCTGAAGTAGAACAGCACGTCGCCCTGGTGCAGGTCGGCGTGCAACTGGTGTTCCTTCAGGTGCTGCAGCAAGGTGCCGCCGTGGCCGTGCACGATGCATTTGGGAGCGCCGGTGGTGCCGCTGGAGTACAGGATGAACAAGGGGTGGTTGAAGCCGACCCGCTCGTAGCTGAGCGCCTGCGCGGCAAAACCGTCGAGGAAGCTGTCTAGCCTCACCCCGCCGGGCAGCGCTGCAGCGAGCGCGTCGGCGCCGCCGGTGTAGGGCACCACCACCAGCCGCTCGAGCGAGGGCAGGGCGCGGGCGATGGTGCCGAGCTTGGCACCGATGTCGACGCGCTTGCCGTTGTAGAAGTAAGCATCCGGGCAGAACAAGACCTTGGGCGCGGTCTGGCCGAAGCGGTCGATCGCGCCGTCGGCGCCGAAGTCGGGCGAGCAACTGGTCCAGATCGCGCCCAGGCTGGCGGTTGCCAGCATCGCGGCCAGCGTCTCCGGCATATTGGGCATGAAGCCCGCCACGCGGTCGCCCGCGCGCACGCCCTGCGCGCGCAGCGCCTGTTGCAAGCGCGACACCAGTTCGCGCAGCGCCCTGAAGCTCAACTCGCGCTTGACGCGGTCTTCCCCCCAGAAGGCGACGGCCAGCGCGTTGCCGTCGTGCCTGAGCAGGTTTTCGGCGTAGTTGAGCCGCGCGTTGGGAAAGAAGCGCGCCGCGCGCATTTCGTCGCTTTCGACAAAGGCAACCTCGCCCGGCTTCCCGATGACCCCGCAGTAATCCCATACCTGGCGCCAGAAGCGGCCCGGATCGTCAATGCTCGCCTGCCTGAGGCTTTCGTAGTCGGGGTAAGTCCTGCCGTCGGCGTGTTCGGCCTGGCGGGTGAAGGCGGTCAGGTGGGCCGCCGCGACGCGCGCGGCCGACGGTTGCCAAAGAGGGGCGGGCTGGGTGTGCATCGTGTGTTTATTCCGTGTTCAGCGCGGGGTGCCGGCGGATACCCGCCCGCGCGCCCGCGCGTATTTCGAGCCCGGCTCGCGGCCGAGCGCGTCGGCGATCTGCCACGCCGCGTCGGTGACGGCGGCCAAATCGACGCCGGTGGTGTAGCCCATGCCGTGAAGCAGGTAGAGCACGTCCTCGGTCGCGACGTTGCCGGACGCGCCGCGCGCGTACGGGCAGCCGCCAAGGCCCGCCACCGAACTGTCGAAGGTGCGCACGCCGGCGGTGAGTGATGCGTAGATATTGGCGATGGCCATGCCGTAGGTATCGTGAAAGTGCCCGGCGAGCCTGTCCACCGGCACTTCTGCGGCAACCGCATCCAGCATGGCGAGCACCTTGTCGGGCGTGCCGACGCCGACGGTGTCGCCCAGCGAGACCTCGTGGCAGCCCATCCGGTACAGCGCAGCGGCCACCTCGGCGACCTTGCGCGGGGCGATATCGCCCTCGTACGGGCAACCGACCACGCAGGAGACGTAGCCGCGCACGCGCAGGCCCGCTGCCAGCGCCTGGCGCGCGACCGCCTCGAAGCGCGCGAGGCTGTCCTGGATGCCCGCGTTGATGTTTTTCAGGCTGAAGGTTTCGCTGGCGGCGCCGAAGATGGCGATTTCGCGCGCGCCGGCCGCGAGCGCAGCTTCCAGCCCCGCCAGGTTGGGCACCAGCACCGGGTAGTTGACCGGGCCGGCCAGGTTGAGCGAAGCGAGCACCGCGGCGCTGTCGGCCATCTGCGGCACCCACTTGGGCGAAACAAAGGCGCCCGCCTCGATGTGGCTCAGCCCCGCGTCGGCCAGGCGCCGGATCAGCGCGAGCTTCACCGCCAGCGGCACCGCCTGTTTTTCGTTCTGCAGCCCGTCGCGCGGGCCGACTTCGACGATCTTTACCTGTGTCATCTTCAGTCCGCCTCGAAATCCACCAGCTCGTCGCCGTCGCTTACCTGCTCGTCCTGGGCGAAGTAGAACGCTTTCACCACGCCGTCTGCCGGCGCGCAGAGGGTGTGTTCCATCTTCATCGCTTCGAGGATCATCAGCGGCTCGCCGCGCGCGAGGCGGTCGCCGGTCTTGGCCAGCAGCGCGACCACCCGCCCCGGCATCGGCGCCGTCAGGTGGGCCTCGCCGTGCGTAGCTTCTTCCTCGAACGCGTACGGGTCGACGTAGTCGACGCAGATTTGTTCGCCGTCGACGAACAGCACCCGCTTGAGGCCTTGGCTAACCCGCGTGGCGTTCACGCGTTTGCCATCAAGCGTGACGGTGAGTACCTTGCCTGCCAGTGTCGCCTCGGCCGGCTGCCACTGGCCGCCGACCTCGACGGCGAGGCCTCCGTTCTCCCGGCGCACGCCGATATCGAACACCGCATCGCCTTGCTCGAAGCGGACGCGGCGGGTATGCGTGCCGTTCAGGCGCCAGGACGCCTGGCAGGGGGCGTCGCTGTTCTCTGCCGAGGCGAGCACCTCGCCCAGCGCGAGAAGTGCCAGCGCCTCCGGGGTCGGCGCGGCGGGCGGCAGCAGCAGGGTGTCCAGGTGGCGGGCGATCAGCCCGGTATCGACGCGGCCCGTGGCGAAGTCGGCGTTGCCGGCGATGCGGCGCAGGAAGCGGATATTGGTCGCGACGCCGACCACCTGATAGCTGGCGAGCGCAGCATCCAGTTGCCTGAGCGCCGCCTCGCGCGTCTCGCCCCACACGATCAGTTTGGCGATCATCGGGTCGTAGTAGGGGCTGATGCTGTCGCCCTCGGTGACCCCGGTGTCGATGCGCACCCGCGCGCCCTCGGCGGGCGGCGCAAGGTGGACGAGGGTGCCGGTGGCCGGCAAAAAGCCCTTGTCCGGGTCTTCGGCGTAGATGCGCGCCTCGATGCTGTGGCCGCGGATCGCGAGTTCGTGCTGCGCGAGCGGCAGGCGCTGGCCGCAGGCGACCTTCAGTTGCCACTCGACCAGGTCCTGCCCGCAGATCATTTCGGTGACCGGGTGTTCGACCTGCAGCCGGGTGTTCATCTCCATGAAGTAAAAGTGCCCGCTGTCGACGTCGAGGATGAATTCGACGGTGCCGGCGCCCACGTAGCCGACGGCGCGCGCGGCGGCAACCGCCGCCTCGCCCATCGCTTTGCGGGTGGCGGCGGGCAGGTTGGGCGCCGGCGCTTCTTCCAGCACCTTCTGGTGGCGGCGCTGCACCGAGCAGTCGCGCTCGAACAGGTAGACGCAGCCGCCGGCACTGTCGGCGAACACCTGGATTTCGACGTGGCGCGGCCGGGTCAGGTATTTCTCGATCAGCACCTTGTCGTCGCCGAAGCTCGCGCGCGCCTCGCGCTGGCAGCTCGTGAGCGCCGCGGGGAAGTCCGCGGCTGTCTCGACGATGCGCATGCCCTTGCCGCCGCCGCCGGCACTTGCCTTGATCAGCACCGGGTAGCCGATGCGTGTGGCCTCGGCCGCCAGCAGCGCCGGGTCCTGCGCGTCGCCGTGGTAGCCGGGCACCAGCGGCACGCCGGCCTTTTCCATCAGGGTCTTGGCGGCGGACTTGCTGCCCATCGCGGCGATGGCGGCAGAGGGCGGGCCGATGAACACCACGCCCGCCTGCGCGCAGGCGTCGGCGAACGCGGCGTTTTCCGACAAAAAACCGTAGCCGGGGTGGATCGCCTCGGCGCCGCTTTGCCGCGCGATCTCGAGCAGTGTATCGGCCTTCAGGTAAGAGTCGGCGGCCGGCGCCGGCCCGAGGCGCCACGCCTCGTCGGCCAGTTTCACGAAACGGGCGTCCCGGTCGGCGTCCGAATAGACGGCGACGGTGGCGATGCCCAGCAGCCGCGCGGTGCGGATGACGCGGCAGGCGATCTCGCCGCGGTTGGCGATCAGGATCTTGCCGAACAGAGGACGGACATTCGGCGGCTGGGGCGGGTCGCTCTGCGGCAGCGCTTGCTGCAGTTGCTCCGGGGTGGGGTAGGCGTGCATCAGTGCTGGATCCAGTCGGGTGGGCGTTTGTCGAAGAAGGCGGCCAGCCCTTCGCGGGCTTCTTCGCCGGTACGGATCTGGGCGATGCGCCGCGCGGTGTCGTCCAAGAGCGCGTCGTCCTGCACCGACGTACCGGAGAGCACGCCGAGCAGGTCTTTCGCTGCGGCGAGCGCGCCGGGTGCGCCCTTGGCCAGTTCGGCGCAGATTTCGCTGATGCGCGCGTCGAGCGCGTCTTCCGCCACCACTTCGTGCAGCAGGCCCATGCGCTGCGCGCTGGCCGCGTCGATGCGCTCGGCGGAGAGGAAGTAGCGGTGCGCGTGGCGCTCGCCGATGGCGTGCACCACATACGGGCCTATGGTCGCCGGGATCAGCCCCAGCCTGACTTCGGAGAGGCCGAAGCGCGCCTTGGCGGTGCCGATGGCGATGTCGCAGGCGGCGATAAGCCCGGTGCCGCCGGCCATTGCCGGGCCGTGCACGCGCGCGACAACCGGCTTGGGGCAGCGGTGGATGGCCTTGAGCATGCCGGCCAGCGCGCGCGCGTCCGCAAGGTTTTCTTCTTCGCTGAACGCCGCGGCGCGCTGCATCCAGGTGAGATCCGCGCCTGCACAGAAGCTGCTGCCGCGCCCGGCGAGCACGATCACGCGCACCGTCTGCTCGAGCGCGAGGGTGTCGAAAGCGCCTTGCAGTGCGGCGATCAAATGCTCGTCCATCGCGTTGTGCCGCTCGGGGCGGTTCAGCCAAACGGTGGCGACCGGGCCGTGGCGGGTGATGTCCACGCTCATCTCTGTCATCGCAAGCCTTTCCTGGTTTACATGCGGAACACGCCGAAGCGGGTCGGCTCGATCGGCGCCGTCAGGCTCGCCTCCAGCGCGAGCGAGAGCACTTCACGCGTCTGTGCCGGGTCGATCACGCCGTCGTCCCACAGGCGGGCGCTCGCGTAGTAGGGGTGGCCCTGGCGTTCGTACTGTTCGCGCACCGGCGCCTTCAACGCCTCTTCCTGCTCAGGCGTAAACGCGTCGCCCAGTTGCTCTTTCTTGACCTGGGCGAGTACGCCGGCGGCCTGCTCGCCGCCCATCACCGAGATGCGGCTGTTCGGCCACATCCACAAAAAGCGCGGGCTGTACGCACGCCCGCACATGCCGTAGTTGCCGGCGCCGAAGCTGCCGCCGATCAGCACGGTGAACTTGGGGACCTGCGCGCAGGCGACCGCCGTCACCAGCTTGGCGCCGTCCTTGGCGATGCCGCCGTTTTCGTACTTCTTGCCGACCATGAAGCCGGTGATGTTCTGCAGGAAAACCAGCGGGATGCCGCGCTGGCAGCACAGCTCGACAAAGTGCGCGCCCTTGAGCGCGGACTCGGAAAATAGGATGCCGTTGTTGGCGATGATGCCGACCCGGTAGCCGTTGAGCCTGGCAAAACCGGTGACCAGGGTGGTTCCGTAGTTCTGCTTGAATTCGTCGAACTCGGAGTCGTCGACCAGGCGGGCGATGATCTCGCGCACGTCGAACGGCTTCTTGCTGTCGGCCGGGATCACGCCATAGAGCTCGTCGGCCGCGTAGCGGGGGGGCTTGGGCTCGATGCGGTCGAGCCGGCCGGCCTTTTGCCAGTTGAGCGAGGCGACGATGCGCCGGGCGATGGCGAGCGCGTGCGCGTCGCTTTGCGCGAGGTGGTCGGCCACACCGCTGACGCGGGTGTGCACGTCGCCGCCGCCCAGCGCCTCGGCGCTGACCACCTCGCCGGTAGCCGCGCGCACCAGCGGCGGGCCGCCCAGGAAGATGGTGCCCTGTTCCTTCACGATCACCGTCTCGTCGCTCATCGCCGGCATATAGGCGCCGCCGGCGGTGCACGAACCCATCACCACCGCGATCTGCGGCACGCCGGCGGCGGACAGTTGCGCCTGGTTGTAGAAGATGCGGCCGAAGTGCTCGCGGTCGGGAAAAACGTCGTCCTGCAAGGGCAGGTAGGCGCCGCCGGAGTCGACCAGATAGATGCACGGCAGGTGGTTCTCGCGCGCGACTTCCTGCGCGCGCAGGTGCTTCTTCACCGTCATCGGGTAGTAGGTGCCGCCCTTGACGGTGGCGTCGTTGGCGACGATCAGGCAGTCGACGCCGCTGACGCGGCCGACGCCGGCGATCAGCCCGGCGCCGGGGGCGTCGCCGCCGTACATGCCGAAGGCCGCCAGTTGCGACAGTTCGAGAAAGGGCGCGCCGGCGTCGAGCAACAGGTCGACGCGCTCGCGCGGCAACAGCTTGCCGCGCGCGACATGCTTCTCGCGCGCCTTGTCGCCACCGCCTTGCGCGGCCTGGGCGACCTTGTCCTTGAGGTCGGCCACCAGAGACCGCATCTTCTCGGCGTTGGCGATGAAGTCGGCACTGCGCGGCGAGAGCCTGGATTCGATGACGGGCATGGGTGGTCTCTGCTGTGGGGGCTAGCGGGTTTCGGCCATCAGCTCGCGGCCGATCAGGTAGCGGCGGATCTCGCTGGTGCCGGCGCCGATCTCGTAGAGCTTGGCGTCGCGCAGCAGGCGCCCGGTCGGGTACTCGTTGATATAGCCGTTGCCGCCCAGGCACTGGATGGCGTCCAGCGCCATCTGGGTGGCCCCCTCGGCCGCGAACAGGATGGCACCGGCGGCGTCCTTGCGCGTCTGGCGGCCGGCCTCGCCGCGGTCGAGCGCCTGGCCGACGGCGTACACGTAGGCGCGGCTGGCTGACAGCTTCACGTACATGTCGGCCAGCTTGCCCTGCATCAGCTGGAAGTCGCCGATGGCCTGGCCGAACTGCTTGCGCTCGTTAAGGTAAGGCACCACCACGTCGAGGCAGGCCTGCATGATGCCCAAGGGGCCGGCGGCGAGTACCGCGCGCTCGTAGTCGAGCCCGCTCATCAGCACCTCTACCCCCTTGCCCTCGCCGCCGAGCACGTTGGCCTCCGGCACGAAACAGTCGTCGAAGAACAGCGGGTAGGTATTCGAGCCGCGCATGCCCAGCTTGTCGAGCTTGCTGCCGTGGCTGAAGCCGGCGAACCCCTTCTCGACGATGAAGGCGGTGATGCCGCGCGCGCCGGCACAGGGGTCGGTCTTCGCGTATACCACCAGCGTGTCGGCGTCGCCGCCGTTGGTGATCCACAGCTTGCTGCCGTTGAGCAAATAGCCGCCGTCGACCTTGTCGGCCTTGAGCTTCATGCTCACCACGTCCGAGCCCGCGTTCGGCTCGGACATCGCCAGCGCGCCGACATGTTCGCCCGACACCAGTTTGGGCAGGTAGGCGCGCTTTTGCGCTTCGCTGCCGTTCTTGTAGATCTGGTTGACGCACAGGTTGGAGTGCGCACCGTAGGAGAGGGCGACCGACGCGCTGGCGCGGCTGATCTCCTCCATCGCGATCATGTGCGCAAGGTAGCCCATGTCGGCGCCGCCGTAGGCTTCGGGCACGGTGATGCCGAGCAGGCCCATCTCGCCGAACTGCTGCCACAACTCGGCCGGGAACAGGTTGTCGCGGTCGATGGCGGCCGCACGCGGCGCGATCTCGCGCTGCGCGAAGTCGCGCACCGCTTCGCGCAGCATCCGGCAGGACTCGCCGAGGTCAAAACGCAGGCTGTGGTACATGTTCTGTCTCCTTTGTCCCGGGCAGGCCCGGTGGGTGCGGCCTTTTCATGCCGTCATGCTTTTATTTTAGTGACGTTTACGTTAGCGTCAACTTTGCGACGGAGAACTGGGCGCTTGTGTTGCGTCAAGATCAGCGGCGTGTGGTTCCCTGCGCAGCCGAGGAGGCAGTTGGTCGGGGATAGAGCTGCAGGGGCTGGCTAGCCTGGAGTACGCAGAAGGTCTTGCCGATACCTCACCGAAGGTGAACGCTACCAGATTCAACTACTGGCGAGTGAAGGATGCAGGCCGGCCGTCATCGGTCAGTGTGTCGGGCGCTGCAGGAGCGTCATCAGCCGGGAACTGTGCTGCAATCGTTCAGGCTTCGGCTGCTACAAGGCATCGGATGCGTTTCCAGAAGGCGCGTAAGAAGCGCTACGGCCGGCCCTAGCCTGTCAGGACAACACTCCATCCATGACCGCCCCAGCGCGGTTTTGGAGTGCCGGCGAATCGGCAACAGGGAGGCTGGCGTGATCATCGGAACCGGGTATCGCGGAGCGGTGGTCATGTCCTGTGGTAGCCGTTTCTGCCAGTTGGTAGGCAACGGCTTGGCATGGCTGACGATCGCGTCGATGTCGAAGGCCAGGGCCAGCGTCACCACGTCGGCTTCCAGTCTGTCGATCACCGAACGCGACTTCTTGCCCGAGCCTCCGTGCGACTGCTTGATGATCAGCGCTTCGTCAGTATTTTTCTGCCTCTGCGAAATAAAGCCTTGGTTGCTGTCCTTGTACAGTTCACGGGTCGGGGCGTAGGACACATTGAGCAAGGGGGAGGGCTCAGCCGCAGCAGTGCCCACAAGCCGCACAAGACGGCCAGTACCACGCTGCCTTCCTGTCTGCGTTACAGAAGACCGCACTCTTTCACATACGCACTATCCTGACCAATAACGGCAGCAAGTGCACCGATCGCTTGTCCAACTGCTCGATGCAGGTCAGTGGCGATCGAACTCCGACTCACCCAACCGCGCATGCCGCAGATAAACGGAATGATCGAGCGTTTCAACGGCCGGATCAGCGAGGTGCTGGCCACGCACCGTTTCGAATCGGGCCAGGATCTCTCGACCACGCAGGAGCGCTATGTGCTGCTCTACAACCAGCATCTGCCGTAGTTGGCCCTGCAACACCGGACACCGATTCAGGCCATGAAGGAGTGGCAGAAGCAGCGTCCGGACTTGTTCAAGAAACGTGTTTGCAATCGCCCGGGACTGGACACCTATTTCTATGACAAATCGCCTGCTTGCCGCAGCTCTTGTTGCGGGATTTACCCTCGCTCCGCCGACCTATGCCGGCACATATCCTGATGATGTTCCTGCACTGGGCTATTCGCCGGCCAACATGGATAGCAGCATCAATCCGCGCCAGGATTTCTATCGCTACGCCGCTGGCAACTGGCTCAAGAAGACCGAGATTGCAGCCAGCGATTCGGACGTAGGGGGTTTTGTATTGCTGGGACACAATCTGGAAAAGCAGCTGCTGATCCTGATCACGGAGGCTTCCAAGGTAAGCGACGCACCCAAGGGCAGCCCCCGTCAGCAAGTGGGTGACTTCTACAGGGCGGCCATGGACAACGCACACCGTGATGCCATCGGCCTCAAACCGCTTGAGGCCGATATGAAGCGCATCGCTGCGGCAGGTGGCACGCCGGCCGACTATGGCCGTCTCGCCGGCCGGCTACAGGTTGCGGTGGGCGGCTCGCCACTGATCATGGCCGGGGCCATGGCAGATGCCAAGGACAGCAGCACCGGTGTCATGGTGCTGGCACCCGGCGCGCAACTGCTCGAACAGGACGAGTACGCCAGGCCCGAGCATCAGAAGTTGCGCAACCTGTATCACAGGTACATCGTAGCGATGCTGCACGGCACCGGCGAGTCCATCGATACCGCCAAGACTCAGGCGTCCAGGATCCTGACGATGGAAGCGCAAGCGGCGGGCGCGATGATGACGCCGCTGCAGCAGCGCGATCCGGCCAACACGTACAACATCATGACACTGGATCAGGCGCAGGCGCTGGTGCCGGCGCTTGACCTGCGGGCCTATTTGGCCGAATTAGGCATCGCCGTACCCGCACGGGTTCAGGTGGTGGATATCAACGCCATGAGGGCGCTGCAAAAAATGCTGACCGAGCGTCCGGTCGATGAGGTCAAGCTGCTGCTGCGCTGGTTCTTGCTGGCCAGCCGCGCCTCGGAGTTGGGACAACCGTGGCGTTTGCAGGAAGAAGCGTTCACGAAGGAGCGCAAGGGCCTGAAGATTCCGCCCGAGCAGAAGCAGGTCGTCACCCAGCAAATTAGCGCGCAGCTGTATCACCCGCTGTCGCAGCTGTATGTGCAGACCTACTTCCCCGATTCCACCCGGCGTGACATCACCGAGATGGTCGGGCATATCAAGGACGAGTTCGCCACCCGCCTGCGCCGCAATTCCTGGCTGGACGAGGCGACGCGCAACGCTGCGCTGGAAAAACTCAGCAAGATCGACATCCAGGTTGGCTACCCCCAGGGGTGGGTCGATTTCAGTGGGCTCGATATTCGCCCGGACGACCATTTCGGTAACGTGCAACGCGCCAATCGTTTTGCGTTCTTGCGGGAAATGGCGCAGGTTGACAAGCCCGTTCTGAACAACCGTTTTGCCGTGGCGACCAAAACCACGCCGATTGCGGTGAACTCCGCCTACAACTTCACCACCAACACCATCGATATTACGGCGGCCATTCTTCAACCGCCGTTTTATAAGCCAGGTGCTGATCCTGCCGCCAACTACTGCGCCATCGGCGGTGTGATTGGGCATGAGCTCACCCATGGTTTCGACAGCCTTGGGCGTCAGTACGACCCGCAGGGCAACTTGCGCGACTGGTGGACGCCGCCGGCGAACGCCGAATTCAAGCGGCGCACCGACGTGCTGGTTGATCAGTACAGCCACTACGAAATCCTGCCCGGCCTGATGCACAACGGCGCCATGACCGTCACGGAGAATACCGCCGACCTGGGCGGCATCACACTCGCGCATGCTGCCTTGAAGCGCTCTCTGGCTAAAAATCCGATACCGGACGTGGATGGACTCAACGCCGATCAGCGCTGCTTCGTTGCCTGGACGCAGATGTGGGCCTACAAGGCACGTTCGGAGCGGCTGCGCTACCTAGTGTCGGTCGATGTCCATGCCATCGCATCAGTGCGGGCCGTCGCGCCTCTGTTGCATCTCGACGCCTTCCACAAGGCTTTTGATACGAGGCCGGGCGACCCGATGTGGCGGGCCCCCAAAGATCGCGTGGTTATCTGGTGATGTCTGGCATGACAGCCAGGATCTCTCGGTCTGCCAAGGTGCAGCTTGCTGCGTGCGCCCTGATCGTGTTGAGCGCGGCAGGCTGGACGAGCACGGCCAAGGCTACGGGAGACAAGCTGCCAGAAATCGAGCGCGCCAGAGCCGAACCCGCGCAAGTGCGTGTCCAGGGTGATACGGTGTACTACACGGGTAATTTCTCGAAAGCGAGTTCCGCGGCCTTCGACGCCGCGGTGGCTGGTATCGCTCGCGGTCAGATCACCCGTCTGGTCATCAGCTCCGGCGGCGGCGACACCGTCGCCGGCCGCCATGTCGGGCGCTGGGTCAGGGATATGGGATTGGTCGTCGAGGTGGATGTCATCTGTTTTTCGTCCTGCGCCGATTACATCTTCCCCGCCGGACGTGCGCGGGTAATCCGTACCGATGCCTTCGTCGGCTGGCACGGCAACGAGCGGACGTTCCATGTGCAGGCCGCACGCAAGGGCATAAGCCTCGCAGAACAATTGGCTCAATATGTCCCCAAGGACGCATCGCCCGAGCAACGAACGGCCTTCTTTCGGGATTTTGAAGAGACGACAAAGGTGACCATGAAGGACGAGGCGGACTTCTACTCGCAACTGGGCCTCAACGATGCCTTTGCCGTGTGCGCGGTTGGTGATGTTCTGGAGAAACGCCCTGGTTATGCCAAGCAGATCGGCTGGGGGTTTGCTATCCCGGACATGGCGCGCTTCGGAATGACCAATACCGTTTATCTGGGTGACGGATCGTACGAAGACTCCGCCCGTTTCCAGAAGTACCTCGTGCGCATCAGCGCCGACGAATGTCAGGCAATGCTGAAATGAAGCAAAGCTCATCAAATCGAAGAAAGCATCCTTATGGCAAGTTTCATCGGTAGCCCGATCCGCAACGAAGAGCGGTTTGTCCGGCTGGAAGATCCCGCGCCCGACTTCCCGTTCTATAACGGGGTGCCAGTTTCCATTTCGGGAAGGCAATGGCTGTTTGTCATGGCCATGGTCGTTGCCGGCTTCCTGTTGCTGGCTTCACCCATTGACTGGCCAGATGGCGCATTCTGGAAATTCCTGCCGGCGATCTTGATGCCCGGCCTGCCTCTGATCGCTCTGGCTTACGTTGCGCCCGGTCACTGGAAGGCCATCTTCGGCAAGGTAGGCGGCCGCGAGGTGAAACTGATGTTCGGTTTTGCGCTGCTCAACATTGTCGTCAGCATGATCGTGGGTGCCATCGTCATGGCACTGTTCGGAGCCACCCCGAACAGAACGACAGCCGAGTTGGGAGGGTTTGACACCGCAGGGCAAATTGCGTTTTTTGCCAAGATCATCCCGCAACTGCTGGGCGAGGAAGTCATCACGCTTCTGCCGTTTCTGGCACTGTTGCAGTGGTTTTCGAAAGGCTTCGGCATGGGAAGAAAGAGCGCAATCATCTGTGCCTGGGTGATAACGTCCGTTTTCTTTGGCCTAATCCACCTACCCACCTACGACTGGAACTGGATCCAGTGCATCGTCGTCATCGGCTCCGCACGCATGATGCTTACGCTGCCGTGGATTCTGACCAAAAACATTTGGGTATCCACCGGGGCCCATATCGTTAACGACTGGCTGCTTCTCGTGATGACTTTGCTGGGAGCCAGTCTTGTCGGCAAGGTCTGAACAGTTATGTCAATTCGTAGCGGAAACAACGCAAGCAACTTCAGAAACGACGCCGGGGTCGTATTAGTCATCGACAGAAAAGGTTGAATGTCATGAAGAAAAAACTCGCCATCGCCATTGTTATGATCTTTTCGGTACATGCGTCCGCTTACGCGATCAATGCCAAGTACAGGCAACAACTCGAGCGCTCCGGTTGTACGCAAGCAAGCGAAGCGCAGGGGTGCGACATCACCAAGACGAAGGAAGAGAACGCCAAGATGGGTTTTGATACTGGCATTCCCGCCGAAAAGGCCAAGACCTCAAGCCAGACGCCTTATGCCGGACAATGGGTTGCCGTCGGCCCAACCGGCGGCACGGTCGCCACTATTCGCATCGACGAAAAAGAACGGGTTTGGGTCAACGGCAAACCTGTCAAAGCCAAGCGCACGGACGGTGCGCTGGTATTTCGCCAAGGCGTGATCACTTACACCATTCAGGGCGACCGTCGCTTGAAGGGTAAGGATGTCTGGCACAGTTCCGATGCCGGAACCTCCGGGAAAATCGTTTCCGAGTAAGGGCCGCTAACAAAAAACTTGTCGATAAATCGCAGGAAAATCAAGGGGCTGTCCAGCTTGAGCAGGGCGTAATGGGTATCAAGTCGCCGTTCGAAACGGATGCGCAGTTTTCCGAAGCCAGCAAGCCACGCATGGGTACGTTCAACGCCCCAGCGATGTAAACCCAATTTCTCGCTGCTTTCGACGCCGCGATGGGCAATGCGCGCCAGGGCGCGGAGCGAAATTCTGCTTATCGCCCGCAGGCTGGGTGTGACGATCTGGAAACGCTGGAGTGGCTACTACCGGCGTAGCTTGGTCAAAACGAAGATGCGCTGTTTCAAACGGCTAGGTGAGCGCGTCATGGCTCGGACGTTTGAACGTCAGGTGGCAACTCCGCCACGGCTTATCAGCCCGACCATACGGTTCAGGCTGGATGCGGCGAATGGGGGCAACACAGGTGGCACGGTTGGAGGAGGTGACTACGCCGACTTGATTCGTGATTTGGCAGCCCGCTACGGGAGGTGTCTTGATCTGGATGATCTGCGCGAGCGGTTCGAAGAGCGGGTTGCCATCGTTGCCGAGTCCGAACCGGAAGCCGTGGCAATTAAAACCGCGCTGACTGAGATCGAGACTTTGATGCGGACGTTGGAGTAACGGGCTACCGCCCCGTTGCCAAGCGTTACGTAAGTGGTTGCCTCACGTTACTTTACGAGTGACGCATCATGGTTGCGTCACGGAGGCAGGCAAGCCAGGGAAGCCCGCTCAATCCCGCTTTAGCTAGGCGGGGTTTTTCATTCGAGGTATGGGAAAGTATGTCAAGTATGGTTCTTCAGGCAGGTCTTTCCTTACATCAGTGGATGGGAGAGTCAGCTTCTCGACTTACTAATTTTGGCCAATAAGCAGGCATGCCCCTTCGGAAAACTAGCGGAAGCTTTGGCCGACGATCTGACGCTGCCTACCCAGGTTGGCTGCTCGTCGGCCAAAGCAGACAGCAAGCGGAGCGCTTTCACTACGTCTTTATCCTCAGAAAAGTCAGTTAGCCCCGACGCCTTTGGAAATATTCTCTTAGGCGTTTGTAGCTAGCATCTTGTGCAAAAATTGGCGCTGCATTCGAGATTTCGTCCAAGCATTGTCCCAACTCTCGAGGAGCCCACTGCTGGTCTGCAATCACTGCATCTAGCAGCTGTAATGCCTCGGCAGGGAACCGTCCGCACAAACCGGATTCGAGCAGCAGGCGTACGACATAGTCCGGGTGTTCGATCGGTTTTAGCCAGTCTTGTACCGCAGTCAAGGCTGACCGGAATTCTCCTCGGGCCGCGATCACCAAATGAGTCAAAGAATCGGCAATTCGCGGGGTAGCCAAATTGCGAGATTTTGGCCAGACATGTTGCCAAAACGGCTTGGCACGATTTTTCCAATACTCCTCACGCTGATCCGCCGCACCTTCAAGCGCTTGGGAGAGCGCCTGCGCTGACTTCTCCAGACCTTCTTGCGGAAGAGAACCAATCGCAGAGCGGAACTCCTCCACGGTGTATCCATCGGTCTGGTCCAATGCTGCATAGGTCAGGAGTCTCGCGAATTGCTGGCGGTGCTTGCCAAGATCGGTATAGTGGTTAGCGCTATCAAGGAACTGCGACTTGAAGGCTATCAACAACGGCTGGTACAAGCGCGGCGACCAAAGGAAGCCTTCCCACGCAGCCTTGGCTTCAACGGGATTGCACCAGTCGAACAATGGCAGCAGGTTCTGTTCGGTCCAAGGGCGATCCACGCGGAAAAATGCGATCAACCTCGAACCCATTAACACCCGGCCGTGGCGGAATCGATCTATCTGCGCGTTGCACAGTGTGGTGAAAATGGGCTTCAAGTCACTAGGAATCAGATCGTTATCATTCGGGTTCTGCTTGAACCACAGGTTGATCAGTGCCTGCGTGACATGCCCCACCGGGTGGTTAATGGCCTCCGTAACAGGTTCATCTATTGGCTCGCCGTTACGTGTCATCCCAGTACCCGCATCAATTGACAGCGCGAGAACGCGGCGGCACAACTCCAGCAGGATTTCCTCGTGGCGGTTGATCGACTTGGATGCAGCTTCAATCCACCACGTTACACTGTGGGAAATTTCCCGAAGGACAGCATCGGGCATGGTCCGCACTATCGGTGCCGCATAGCACCACATGCGCTGGACCTGTTTCCCATTGCTCCATGCATACAGAGCATCACTCCAGCGACTATGAAGCCAATTTCCCCGCGCCGCTAAATCAGCGAGGGCAAACAAACAGTTCAAAGAGTGCCTATTGCAGGCGTCACGCCAAGTGTCTTCATAGAACGGTCGCCGCTCTGGCATCGGCTTTGTGAGCCATTGCACCAGTTCCCGCCGCTTGCGGGGGGCAATGTCGACATCCCGACTGTCCTCGTAGTCCGGATCACCGGTGCCACTCATCCAGTGCGAGAACTCGTCACGCTCGTTCGTCGCCAGTTGCCATTGTGGGTAGGCATTGGAAATTTCCGCCAATCGTGCCGCTGCAGACGCTCCCAGTACGACTCCTGATGTGTTCAGTTTGGCCAGATGCAGCCAGACCGAGCGGGCCACCAAGTCTTGCCACCGATCATCTTCCAGATCGTCTCGGTACCTCTCACGTGGCGGGCCCGCCAAAATGGCTGTCTCCAGGCGTTGCTGCTCGGCTCCAGCCAGATGCCGCCCCTGCAACACGAGCAACCTGAACACCTCCCGCCCCGTATCTGTGGACCACAACCACCACGCATCATCGGCCAACAACCAATTCACCCATTGCTCGGGTGGGATGCAATCATCCTGACTGGCAGCAAACAAGGCCAGACGTTTGAAGGTGGAGTACGTCAGTTCAAACCAGTTCTGCGCGATGCGTTTGGCGCGCGCACTGTCGTTGGCACGAACCGCAAGCCATGCATCGCGCAGCAATTCAATCAGGCTCACCCAGTCGTGGAACCCGCGATTCTGCCAGTGGGGCGTGATGGATGGCAGATCCCAGTGTGATCGATCGCTATGGTCGTCGGCCTCGCCCAACTCACGCAGCAGATCCAGTGCGTCACGCAACAACTGTTGAAAATCATTCAGCAGTTCTGGCAAGGCCGGCGTCCAGTGCTCGTCAGCCAAATCGCGCAGGGTTGAATGCACGTGATCAGCGGCCAGTGCGAGCTCCCAATCCACCAGTTGCTTGATCCGTGTGGGCTCGTCAGCGCCGCTCGAATCGTCCTCTCCCCAGCGAAATGGTTTCTTCAAGACAACCTTGGGCGCGAGCAATTCACGCAACTCCAGACGCAATGTGGCGGTCAGTCCTTCTCGCTTAAGGCGTCCTTTCCATCGATACAAATCGGGATCGTGCCACGGCGATTTCACCCGGCCACTAAGCAGAAGGCGCCACAAAGTGCGCATCAGTGGGCTAGGAATGGCCTTGGGTGCGTATAAGCGGATTTCATCAAGCTCGGAGGTTTTTCCCTCACGTTCCAGTGAAGCAAAGCGATCCAGCTCATGTTCAATTAGCCACAGCCAGCGATCGTGCAACTGACCGCCGCGCTCCGCAATCCAGATGATCAGCCTTGGATCATCTAGGTGTCGCACCAGCCATCGGGACAGATGGGACATCACGTCATCCCACTGGCTACCAGTGATGCCACCAGAGGCAAGCAGCATCGGCGGTGCACGGTCATAGGGCGCGGGCCGTCGAATGAGGCTGAAGCGCAGCTTGGTGTCCACTTCGTCACGGGGCGGCACGCCAAAGCGAGATAGGTCGCTGTGCCCAAAATGCTCATGCGCGAAGGGTTCCAGCAGCCAGTCCAGTGAAGGAACAGGATTCAAATCGGCAAAACGTTTCGCCGGCAGACCTGATTTGTCCGACAAAGCCCAAAGCATCCGCCCGACGAAATCGTCCTGCTGCGTGCTCTCCTGTGGGCGTGTCAGGGCGTGTTTAACAACGATGGCTTCTTTGCCCTGCACACCGTCACGATAGGTTTCTGCCCAAGCGTGCAGGGTCAGGTGCAGCGCGGAATGGTCATAAGTGCCAGCGGGCACGGTGTAGAGAATGGGGGTGACACCCTTGGCTTCCCATTCGATGGTTTTCCGGTGCTCTTGCCCCGGTTCGCAATCGCCCAGTGCCCAAGCCTGAGGTGTGATTTCGCCCAGCATCCGGTCAGCCGCCAGCGCATCCATCATGTAGCGCAGCACTGGGTCGTTGATGCTATAGCCCACAAAGCAGACCACGTAGTTGCGGAACAGCTCGCTCACAAAGCGTGCCGCCCAGCGTTCAGTCAGATACGCCAAGCCGAAATCACCGCTGGTCACAACCAGACGGTTCAGGGCTGTGTCGTCCAGTTTTACGGGCAGCAAGCCGTGCAGGTAGACCAACCCGTTCCAGCGGCTGTTCTTTGGAATCGGCAGCATCGGAGCTGCGTGGGCCTGGAACATTTGGCCTGTGCGTTTGGCCGCCACGTGAAAGATGCGGTCGAAGTTGGTGGTGACCAGCCGTAGCGCCCCCTCGCGGCTGCGAGCCAGACGCAACAGCGCCGCCTGCGTATCGATAGCACCCTTGCGGCGGAGCTTCGGCTTCAGCGCCTGCGCTAGCGCTCGACGGACGGCCAGACGCTGGCCCGGCAACCGCCGCTCCAGCAGTTCAAGCGTGGCGTCGAACTGTCCCCGCTCAAAGGTCTCGTGCTCGATGTCCCGACGCGTCGTCCCGTTCAGCCGATAGATCTGATCCACCAACCTCTTGAAATCGGGCAAGCCAGCGGGAATGGAAATGCCTGCCCCGCAGAAAAACACTACGCGGCCTTCCTCGTGTGCCCGCAAGAGTGTGTCGGGGACGTCCGGGCCATTTGTGACGAATTGCATCTCTTCTGCTGCCTGTCCAAAGCTTATAAAAGGACGCCCTTTCTCCCGAGATCTGCTATTGGGAGCCCAGATTGACCAGCCGCGTCCGGCTAACAGCAAGCATTGTATATATTTGGCATTGAGTAATGCTATGGCGAGCGCGTCCGGCTGTGGCGTCAGCCTAGCCAGCTCTTCCCGCCACAGGTCGGCCGGGCGGGCCTGCGTGGTGGCCAGGCTATCGCAAATGCGGATGCGGATTCGAAGGAAGAACAAGGCCAGTGAGTTGGTATCGACTCTCTGGTCGAATTCCGCACCATAGGGGCGGCCCGGCTGTCCTTTCCAGGACGGCAAGCCACCGCAGAATCATGCTGCTATGGAGCGCCGCACTCGGCTGAATCTGCTCCGGTTCTATAACTGTCTAGTCCTGGGCGATTGCAAACGCGTTTCTTGAACAAATCTGGGCGCTCTCCAGCGAAGCACGTAGCCGATCAAATTCATGTTCGCCGCTGGCCTGCTTCTGGCGGTTGAACAGGCGGACTGTGAACTCGCTGCCGTTATCGGTCAGCATGGTGCGTACGAGACAAGCTGCCGCCTTTTGACGCGCAGACAGGAAGGCGCGGGCGGTGGCGACCGTCTTGTGCGGTTTGATCAGCACAAAGACTCGACGGGTGGTTCGGTCGATTGCCACAAACAGATAGCGTCGTGCCGACTTGTCCGGCATCTGCGGCAAGTATTTTGCGTCCATATGGGAATGGCCGGGGTCGTACGCTTTGAACAGCTTGTGCGTCGGCCGGTTAGGTGTTGGCTCCAGATCGTGCAGGCTACCTACGCCGTGCCGGCGCGGCGACGATCCAGGCCAGAGCGAGACGCCGCCGGATTGATGGGTTTGCTGGAGTTGCACCGACGCAAGCGTCCGCCAAATGGCGGACTTTTTTTGTGCTTGCAGGGGGGGCTTGAGCAGTGTGCAGTTCTACCGAGCTTGGCAAGAAATGTTGAACCGGTGTTGGAGCCGCGCAGAAAATGAAACGGGGCTTCCATGTCTGGAAGCCCCGTGGATACTGGTGCCGGCTGCAGGATTCGAACTCGCGACCCCCTGATTACAAGTTTAAAGTTGCCCATTTCTACGGTTCCCGCCTAAACTCTACAAATCCCGTGCAAGCCTTATTCTACAAGGCTTCACGACAATAACAACCTCTACGCCGTCCTACTCGGTTTGGCCGATTTTTAGCCAAAATGTTGAACCGATGTTGAACCGGTGTTGAACCGATGTTGAACCGTGGAGTGCCAAATGGGCGAATCTGTGAAGTTCACAAAGACCGGCGTGAAGGTGCTGCCGGCTGGTAAGGGAAGGGTTGACTACCACGACACCGAAAGCCCGCTGAGCATCAACGTAACGCCTGCCGGAACTCGGACGTACTACTTGATCAAGCGAATCGGCAGCAAGGTCGAGCGCATCCGCATCGGTCGGGTGGATGAAATGCACCTGCCAGACGCGCGCGCCAAGGCAACCGAGCTGTTGAACGAGATCGCCAAGGGCGCGAACCCAGGCGAGGCGAAGCGCGTGGTGAAGGGCGAGCCGACGCTGGCCGACCTGTTCGAGCAGTTCCTTGAAGGACGCCGCAGCAAGACCGGCCGCGCGCTGGCGGATAAGACCGTCGAGAGCTACCGCGACTCATGGCGGCTGCACTGCCAGAAGATCGCGGACAAGAAGCCGACGCAGGTCAGCGCCGACGACATCGAGCGCCTGTACCGGACTGTCGGCGCCAAGTACCCGACGACCGCCAACCGACTGCGCGCCATGCTCTCGAGCATGTTCTCCTGGGCGAAGGCGTCCAAGCTGGTCAGCGTCAATCCCGTGGCCGATGTGCCGAAGGCGTTTGAGGACGTGGAGCGCAAGCGATTCCTGAACACTGCCGAGGTGTCGGCGTTTCTGGCATCGCTCGACGTCGAGCCGAAGCTATGGCGGGTGTTCTTTACCTTGTCACTGATGACCGGTGTACGCCGCTCGAACATCGAGGCTGCCGCCTGGGATCAGTTCGATCTAGACGCCGCCGCGTGGTGGCTGCCGACCACGAAGAACGGCGACCCCCAGCTGGTGGCGCTGGCGCCAATGGTGGTGGACATGCTGCGCGATTGGCGGGCAAGCGGCGAGTGCCACGGGTCGGATTGGGTGTTCCCGTCCAGGAGCGCGAGCGGGCATGTAGAGGAGCCGAAAACCGCCATGCGCCGCATTCTGGCGCGCGCTGGCATCGAGGACTGCCGCATTCACGACCTACGGCACACCATCGCGTCATGGATGGTATCGAGGGCAGGCGTGTCGCTGACGGTGGTAGGCAAAGCGCTGAACCAGAAAACACAGAAGGCCGCAGCGCGGTATGCACACGTTGACGTTGACCCCGTGCGGGCAGCGCTGGCGTCCGCGAGCGAGGCGATGCTATTGGCGAAGAAAGGGGCGGGGGATGAGTGACGCAATCACGGTTTTGGCCGATGAGATGCAGCATCGCCTTCTAGCATCAACAAGCGCAATGGAGAAGTTCGCGTCCGTGTTTGCCGTTGCAGCGCAAAAGCAACGCGATGGCGTCATTCCTACCGACTGGAGTGATGCTGGCGATGAAACCATTGCCGACTTTATGGCCGTGATGAATACAGAACCAGTTGGAGGTGTGGTTTTTGGTGTCTTGTTAAATCTAGGCTTTGCCCGATGCAAGGATTTTGACTGGCACCGTCGGATGCAACACTTGGCGGAGGCTCACGCGCTGGTATGCGCCTTACACCGAGAGTTTGACGATCAAGACAGCTTGCGCGCTTGCAATGAGCGTTACACCGAGCGTGGCGCGCGATTTACGAGGGATTACCTTGCAAGCATCCGTGATGATGGTTTTAAACGTGGTGTCGAGCGCGCAAAGACCGCCACGGCGAAGAAGGGCGCTGCAGGCCGCGACATGAAATACGCCAAGGCGCGCGAACTGTTCTTCAAGTGGTGGGATGCACAGCCGGCAGCCAAGACGGACAAGGACAAGATCGAGGCTTTCAGGCGCGAGCATTTCAAGCCTGCCAATGATGGCGGGTATCGGTGGGTTGAGGCCGAGGTTCGCATGTCAGACAGTGAGTTCCCGAGAACCGCGCGCGGCTGGATCAAGAACCGCAACAAGTGACCAACACCGGCACCAAGGCAAACCCGCTTCGGCGGGTTTTTTTGCGTCTGGCGTTTGAGGTTTGCCGGCAAACCGCGCGTTTACCAGCAAACAGGATTTTTGCCAGCAACCCCGCGACATGCTGGCAAGCCGGCTGATGTGTTAGTGAGTTCGACCGAACATGGCGTCACTCGATAACGAACGATGAAAGGAAGTTAGCCGTGATCGCCAATGACGAACTCATGCATGAAGAGCAAACCGCCGCACTTGTCGGCGTCAAACCCACCACGCTGCAGCAATGGCGCTGGAGCGGCAAGTACAACCTGCCGTTCGTGAAGGTTGGCCGGCTGGTGCGCTACCGGAAAAGCGACGTGCTCAAGTGGCTTGAGTCCCGTACCCAGACCATCGCTTAAGGAGGCGCGCAACTTGACCGACTTTTTCGATGCCGTAAGGGCGACGCTGAAACACCGAGCCGCGCTCGGGATCGGCAAAAAGAAAAGCGCCGCCGGGGAGAGAGACCGGAACGGCGCACGCACAAGGGAAATGCCTGCCAATTATAGCGCGACCGGCGCATTCTGCCGCGATCTGCTGCCCGAGGCCGGCAGCTACTACCGCCAGCACTTCGGGGACGCCATGCGCGCCACCTCGCGCGGCTGGCTGGTGCGCTGCCCGTTCCACGATGACAAGACGCCGAGCGCCATCTGCTACCGTGCGGACGGTGGGTTCCATTGCTTCGGGTGCGGGGTTCACTGCCGCGACGTGCTCGATTTTCACCAGCGCATGACCGGCCTGAGCTTCAAAGCCGCTGCGCAGGCGCTTGGCGCGTGGAGGGCTGGCCGATGACCTCGCTGACCATGCAGTTCCCAGCCGAGCACAAGCAGGCGCTGTGGGCATCCGTACAGCACGCCATCGAGGACGCACGCGACCGCGCGAACAGGCCGACAGTTAGCCCGTACTTTGACGAGGCCGGCAAACTGCTGTTCGCTCGCGTCCGCATCGACACCGAGCACGGCAAGACCATCCGCCCGTTTCATCCGTCCGGTGGCCGCTGGAAGCAAGGCGAGCCGGCTTTCGATGGCAAGAAGCCGCTGCTGAACCTGCCGCTGCTGGCCGCGCACCAGGGCGCCGAGGTGGTGGTGGTCGAGGGCGAAAAGTGCGCCGCCGTACTGACCGATGCCGGCAGACTGGCGACCACTTCAGGCGGGGCAAGCAGCGTGAACGGTGCCGACTGGACGCCGCTGACAGGCCGGAGCGTGATCGTCTGGCCGGACAACGACCAGCCCGGCGCCAATTGGCTGGCCGACCTGCTGCCAGAGCTGAAGCGCATCGGCGCCGAGGTGCGCGTGGTAGACGTTGACCGGCTGGAGCTTACCGATGGCGGCGACGTGGCCGACTGGCTGCCGCTGCACGGCGTCGAGGCGCTGGAGACCTTGCCGATGGTCGAGGCCGAGGCGCTGGCGCCCGCTGCTACTGATGCCGACGACGAGCCGGCGAATGGTCGAGATTCGGCAGCTACTGCGCTGGTGCGCCACGTCCAATCCAACTGTGTGCTGTACCGCAACCAGGACGGCGATGTGTTCGCCAAGCTGAACGGCAGCAATCAGGCGTGGAAGCTGTCATCTACGTCCTTTCGGGATTGGCTAAGTGCGTCCTTTTACCGGGCGACAGACAAAGCCGCGCGCGATCAGGCAATCAAGGAGGCGCTTTCCGTGCTGACCGGCATCGGCCGGCATGAAGGAGAGTTGCGCGAAGCGCATATCAGGGTGGCGAGGCACGGCGACCGCTACCTGATAGACCTAGGTGACGACGCATGGCGCGTGGTTGAGGTTAGCGCCGATGGCTGGCAGATCATCGAGCATTCCCCTGTGCTGTTCGTGCGCAGCAAACCCATGCGGCCGCTACCTGATCCTGTTCGCGGGGGAAGCCTCGACGCGCTGTGGCCGTGCGTAAACGTGCCGAAATCTGCGCGTCCGCTGGTACTGGCATGGCTACTGGAGTGTTTGCGGCCGGATACGCCGTACCCGCTGCTGGAGCTGACCGGCGAGCAGGGCAGCGCCAAGAGCACGACACAAAGCTACTTGCGCCGGCTGGTTGACCCGAACCATGTGAATCTGCGCGCGGCACCAAAAACGAACGAGGACGTGTTTGTGTCTGCAGCGTCAGGCCTGCTAGTGTCCTACGAAAACTTGTCGCACCTGTCGCCGCAGATGCAAGACGCATTCTGCACGCTGGCAACGGGTGGCGGGTTTGCACGTCGCCAGCTTTACACCGATTCCGAGGAGGCAACGATTGAGGTCAAGCGGCCAATTGTGCTGAACGGCATCGCGGCCGTGGTGACGGCGCAGGACTTGGTAAGTCGCACGGTTTCCGTTGACCTGCCGACCATTCAGGCGCGCGCGACAGGCGCCGAGTTGGAAGCGAAGTTCGACGCCGAGCACGGGCGACTATTCGGGGCGTTGCTTGATCTGTTCGCGGCAACATTGCGCGCACTGCCCGACGTACACCTAGATCCAGAGCGCCGGCCGCGCATGGCCGACTTCTGCTTGCTTGGCATGGCGATGTTCAAGGCGCAGGGCAAGGCGCCGGACGACTTCGCGCGACTGTACCGGCAAAGCGAGGTCGGCAACATCGAACGCACCTTGGACGCTTCGCCAGTTGCGACCGCAGTTCGTGAGCTGGCCGAGGATAGGTCGGTGTTCTCTGGCACGCTGAAAGAGCTGCTGCTTGCACTGGAGCGATACCATCAAGGTCGGGGCGACGCATGGCCGAAGTCTGAGCGCGGTCTATCCGCTGCGCTCAAGCGTGCCGCGCCAGCATTGCGGATGGTCGGAATCAGCGTTGGTGAAGATTTGTCTATTTCGCGGAGGCAAGGCAGGTGGTGGCGCGTCGAGCAGGCGCCAGAGCGAGAGAAGTTTACGAATGAACCGTCACGACCGTCACACCGTCACGGGGAATCGCCCGAGGATGGCAAAAAGCGTGACGGTGTGACGGTTGTGACGGTCGATTCGGAAAAAACTTTCGTCGAGGATGGTGAAAAAGACCGATCACAAGTCGCAATTGCCGACGAGGTGCAGGTATGAGCGCCGCCGCCGAAATCGTCCGCGAGGTGCTGGCGACCGGCGCGACCATTCGAGCAGACGGCGACGCGCTGAAGATCAGGCCGGCGTCGCTGGTGCCGCCCTGGCTGCTGGATCGGGTCAAGGCACACAAGCCAGAGCTGCTGCGCGAGCTGACCGCCGCCAACGACCCGCCGAAGCCACCAGGGCGCGCGATCCTGCACTTTCGCCTGACTGGCGCCAGAGGCGGCAACGCTGGCGGCACGGTCATTGCTGACGGCGAAGTGGACGCGCTTGTGCTGGAGCTGGTCGAGCGGTACGGCGCACGGCTTGACCTCGACGACCTGCTGGAGCGCGTCCGCGAGCGATTCGCCATCGCGTCAGAATCAGCACCAGACGCTGAGGCGCTGCGCGTCGCCATGACAGAGGCCGAAGCCGTGATACGACGAGCGATGACCCGCTGACCACGAACCCCGCCGAGTGCGGGGTTTTTTGCGCCCTGATGCCATTGGTCAAGTGTATTGACCTAGTTGGGCAAAAGGGCGAAAATGAATTTTGGTGCAAATATCAAAAGGGGGAAAACATGACTGCACTGGTCAAGGGGTATCCGTCCTACTGGCGCACGTGGATTGACGGCGAGCCTCTGAGAACCGCAGCCGGCCACGTCCGCATTTTCAGTAGCGCCGACACGGCGATTCGAGCGCTTGAGCGCGCAGGGCACAAGGTCATTCAGGTCGAGGTCGAGCGATGATCGGCGAGGACTACCGCCAGATGATCGGGGAATACGCGCAAGTCACCGGCATGCGCCTGTTCGCCGCCAAGATCGAGGGCATCGAGGCGCGTTACCGCGATGAGCTGGCGAAAGACAAACGCAGGGAGCAGGCCGCACGAGTGGCTGCGCTGAACAACAAACAGGAGGGCAAGAAGTGAAACCGAAGAACCAACCGAGCATGAGCCGCGCCGACGAGCTGCGCGCCGAACTGGCAGGGCTGCGCGCCAAGGCGCAAGACGGCGTGCAGGAGGTCGAGCGCCTCAAGAACGACCTGTCCGCCGCATTGCTGGCCGGCAACGACGCACGCGCCGACGCGCTGGAGGTACAACTCGCTGACGCGCTGAAGGCCGCAGGCCGCGCCGAGGTGCGCGAGCAGGGGCTGCTGCAGGCTGTTGACGCCGCCGAGCGCGAGGCGAATGCAAGCCAGCGTGCTGCCATCGCCGCCGAGCTGGCCGACCGCATGGCCGAGCGTGCCGCGCTGGTGGACGGCATTGCCGAGCGCCTTGATGCCCTGGCCGCCGAGCTTGAGGCCGTGCGCGACAACACACTGCAAGGCCGCTTCTGGTCATTGCTCGAGCTGCACCCGACCGGCGGCGAGATCCCGAACCCGCCGAGCTTCGGCAAGCTGCACAAGGTAGCGCGCCGCATCGCGCTGGCTGCTGGCGACGTGAGCGAATACGTGGACGACTTGGCGGGAAACTGCCACCGCACGCGTGAAATCGCCAACGAGCGCGCACGGCGCGGCACTAGCGCCTTTGACGAGAGTTGCGAGAATGAAGCGTTCATCGCCGCCAATCCGATTCCTGAGCTGCCGCGAATCACGCTTGGCGACATGGCACGCAGCGGGGCTTTCATCGGGATCATGACGAACGATGGTACGATCCTGAGAACGACCGAGCCGGCGAAGATGTGACGCTGACCAGGCACGACACCATACCCGCCACGGCGGGTTTTTTGCTGCCAGCTGCTGGCCGGCATAAGGGGGGCGGGTGAAACCATAGACGCCGCCCCATGTAGACCACTCGTCCTCCCATGCGCGGAAAAAATCCCAGGCGCCACAAACAATCAAATGGGAACTGCTCGAAAATCCGCGCTGGGCAAGGCTTTCGAGGGCATTTGATTTACGCCAGAACCTCAGTTTGTGGGGCATCGGTGGTGGGGCTGGTCGAAAGTCTGACCGACACCCGCTGGAAACCGACCGTTCCCCTCGCCTTGCACAAACGTGGACAAAAAAGGTGCGCGCAATGCCCGCCAAGGCCACGGAATCTACGCCTGCCGCGAGATCGCCGCACTGGACGGCCATGTGCATGCCGGCATCGCCTCGACGCTGTAGCGCGCGCTTCCGGCCTTGGTTCAGGCAATGATGTGCGTTCATCATTTCACGTCATTGGTTGCGCTAGAATGCAAGCAATCAAACACGGTGCGGAGACCAACCATGACCAACGAACAATTTGACCTGCTGGCCGAGGCGTTCAGCCTTCCCAATAGCCCGACACGCGAGGCCGTGCGCCTTGTCCAGGTTGACGGGCTGACGGTATACGCTGCCGCCAAGTCGTGCGGACTCATTCAGTCAACCGTGAGCCGGGCGAACCACAAATTTGCCCGTGCGCTGCAGCTAGTGCTGGACGCTAGACTAGTTGCGTAAAAACGCAAGCAAGGGTAGCATTCTCCATGTCAACTACATGGAGATTCGGCATGACCGCATTGGACAACGTCAACAAGTGCAGCACGATCCTTAGCATGGCTGCAGGCATCTGCGATTCGCTTGGTAGTGCACTGGATGGCGACACCGACCTTAACGCGCTCGACAACAAAGAGCTGAGCCTTGCGTTGTACGGGGTTGCCCACTTGATTCGCGAGGCACGCGACACGGTCAACGAGATCCCGCGCGCCGAGCTCAAGGGGGTGGAAGCATGAGCGCACGCGACGACTTCGACTTCGGCCTGAGGGTCAACCAGGACGAGCAAGGCCGCACGGCTGTTGTAGTGGACGAGGAGGCCGGCGACGCACTGCTACGCCGCACCCGGCAGCTTCGCGCACTGGCCGCGCTGCTGAGTGGCGAGCATCAAGACAGCGGCCTGTTCCGCATGGCCGACGCATTGCAGGCCGATGTGCTCGACCTAGTGGCCGACCTTGCCGGCGAGGTGCACGCCTTGGCGCAGGCGACCGCCCGCTGACGCCGCCCAGCTGCTGACAGACCCGCCCGAGTGGCGGGTTTTTTGCGTCTGGCGTCCGAGTGGTGCGCTCTTTCTCTACGCAGCTTTAGGAAAAATGTTGAACCGGTGTTGAACCGTGGTAGAAATGAAACAGGGCTTCCATGTCTGGAAGCCCCGTGGATACTGGTGCCGGCTGCAGGATTCGAACTCGCGACCCCCTGATTACAAGTCAGGTGCTCTACCAACTGAGCTAAGCCGGCCAAGGACGCGAATTATGCATAAGGCGCGTCCTTCTGGCAAGGCTTATGCTGCTTACGCCCGTTTGCGCGTAGGGGTGGCCTTGGCGGTCTTCTTGCTGGTGGGTGTCTTGACCTGTGCCTTGCGGGTGGTGTGCTTGGGCACCCTGGCGGCTTGCTTGCGCGAGCTGGCTCTGGCCTTGACCTGTTGCTTGCTGCGTACGGATTTGCCTGCCTTTGTTTTGTGCTTGACCTTGTTGGCAGAAGCAGTCTGGCGCGGTTTGACATGGCTGCCTGCCTTTTTGGCGCGCACCGCCTTGGCTTCCCTGGTGCTCGGGCGGGTCTTGCCGGCCTTGGCCGTGCGTGTGCTGCCCGGCTTCGCGACCTGCTTCTTGTTGCCGGTACGGCTAGCCTTTACGCCGGACTTGTGGACGCGCTTGCTGCTAGTGGCCTTGGCGGAGCGGGTGCTGTGGCGCGCCTTGACGGCCTTGGTCGAGCGGGCCTTGCGGGTGTTGGGGGTCGCCTGCTTGGCGTGCTGGGCGGTCTTGGCGGTTGCCTTGCGACCGGTGTCCGCGCGCTTGCCGTCCAGCTTGGTGGCATGGCTGTTGCTTGGGCTTGCAGCGCGCGGCTTGCTGGGCGCGCTACGGAAGCTGGGGCCGAAGTCGCCGGGCAGTGGGGCGTCTTCGGCGTAGGCTGCCGGCGAGATGGCCAGCGTCAGTGCGACGAAGGCTGGCAGTAAATTGCGCAAAAACATGGTATTCAGGGTGGATTTAATTCTGCAAAAAAAATGCCAATACATTGTTGTGGCATCGGTGGGTTGTTATAGTAACACGCAGCCCGCACGGGCTTTGCGTTGGCCGCTTATTCAATCAATAAGGAGAGACCGGGGATGAAACAGAACAGAAGGACTTTGCTGGCGACCATGCTGGCCGGCGTTTTCGTGCTGGCAGGCTGCGGACAGAAAGATGAAGCGGCGACGCCGGGCGCGGCCAGTGCCCCCCAGGCGGCTGCTGAAGAAAAGGTGTACGTGGTCGGCTCCGACGCCGCGTACGCGCCGTTCGAGTACCAGAACGAGAAGGGCGAAGTGGTCGGCTTTGACGTCGACGTGCTCAACGCGGTCGCCGACAAGGGTGGCTTCAAGGTCAAGGTGGTGAACACGCCGTGGGAGGGCATCTTCGCGACGCTCGACCAGGGCGACCGCGACATCATCGTGTCGTCGGTGACGATCACCGACGAGCGCAAGCAATCGATGGACTTTTCCGAGCCGTACTTCGAGGCGCGCCAGCTGATCGCCACCGGCAAGGGCGGCGAGGCGATCAAGTCGTTCCAGGACCTGAAGGGCAAGAAGGTCGCCGTGCAGACCGGCACCACCGGCGACGAAGTGGTGCAGAAGCTGCTGGGCAAGACCAGCCCGGACATCAAGCGCTTCGAGAGCCTGCCGCTGGCGATCAAGGAGCTCGAGAACGGCGGCGTGCAGGCGGTGGTCGGCGACAACGGCGTGGTCGCCAACTACGTGACCAACAACCCGCAGGCCAACCTGCGCATGGTCGAGGATACCCAGAGCTTCCAGCCCGAGTTTTACGGCATGGCGGTGAAGAAGGGTAACCAGGAACTGCTGGACAAGCTCAACAAGGGTATCCAGGCGATCAAGGCCGACGGCACCTACGACAAGATCCACGCGCAGTACTTCGGCAGCAAGTAAGCTTTTGTAACGACGACCCGGCGGCTCCCGCCGCTGGGCGGAACACTCTCGGAGAAGAGGATGGATTTACGCTGGGGAATGATTGTCGAGTACGCGCCACTCTTTGTTGACGGCGCGATCATGACGTTGGTGATCACGTTTTTTGCGGTGATCGTCGGGACCCTGATCGGTCTCTTTATGGGGATGGCGCGTCTGGCGAGCGCCCCGCACGGCTTTGCCAAGTATTTTCTCGAATTCTTCGTGCGCTGGCCGGCGACGGCCTACGTAACCTTCTTCCGCGGCACTCCCTTGTTCGTGCAGATCCTGCTCGCGCACTTCGCGCTGATGCCGACGCTGATCCACCCGGTCGACGGCCTGCTGCTCGACGGCGACCTCGCCCGTGAAATCCGCCAGAACTACGGTGCCTTCATCTCGGGCCTGCTCGCGCTGACGCTGAACGCTGGCGCATACATCACCGAGATCTTCCGTGCGGGCATCCAGTCGATCGACAAGGGCCAGGTCGAGGCGGCGCGCTCGCTGGGCCTCTCCTACGGGCAGGCGATGCGCTTCGTGGTGGTGCCGCAGGCGTTCCGCCGCATGCTGCCGCCGCTGGGCAACGAGGCGATCATGCTGCTCAAGGATTCGTCGCTGGTTTCGGCGATCGGGCTTGCCGAGCTTGCGTTTGCCGCGCGCACGGTGGCCGGCGTGTACTCGCGTTACTGGGAGCCCTACCTGACCATTTCCTTCATGTATCTTGCGCTGACCATGTTGATGGCTTGGGGTTTGTCGAGGCTGGAGAAGCGTTACCAGATCGCCGGGCGCTAGCGCGTCGCGCGATCCGCCACAAAGGCCGGCCATGCGCCGGCCTTTGTGCTGTCAGGCCATGCGGGCGGGGGCTGCGCATGATAGAATCCCGAGTTATTGCCATCAAAAGAAGACAAGCGCGTAACCCATGACAGATCAGCTTTTCGCCAAGGAAACGATCCCGGTCAGCCTGGAAGAGGAGATGCGCCGTTCCTACCTCGATTACGCGATGAGCGTGATCGTGGGGCGCGCCCTGCCGGACGTCCGCGACGGCCTCAAGCCGGTACACCGCCGTGTGCTGTTCGCGATGCACGAGCTCTCCAACGACTGGAACCGTGCGTACAAGAAGTCGGCGCGTATCGTCGGCGACGTGATCGGTAAGTACCACCCGCACGGCGACATCGCCGTGTACGACACCATCGTGCGCATGGCGCAGGACTTTTCCTTGCGCTACCCGCTGGTCGACGGCCAGGGCAACTTCGGTTCGGTCGACGGCGACAACGCCGCGGCGATGCGTTACACCGAAATCCGCATGGCGCGCATCGCGCACGAACTGTTGGCCGACATCGAGAAGGAAACGGTCGACTTCGGCCCGAACTACGACGGCTCCGAGCACGAACCGCTGGTGCTGCCGGCCAAGATCCCGAACCTGCTGATCAACGGTAGTTCCGGCATCGCGGTGGGCATGGCGACCAATATCCCGCCGCACAACCTGAACGAAGTCGTCGATGCCTGCCTCGCGCTGCTCGCCAACAGCGAGCTTGGCATCGACGAGATCATCGACATCATCCCGGCGCCGGACTTCCCGACCGCCGGCATCATCTACGGTGTCGCCGGCGTCAAGGAAGGCTACCGCACCGGCCGCGGCCGCGTGATCATGCGCGCGCGCACCCACTTCGAGGATATCGGCAAGGGCGACCGCCAGGCCATCATCGTCGACGAGCTGCCGTACCAGGTGAACAAGGCGCGCCTGCTCGAGCGCATCAGCGAGCTGGTGCGCGAGAAGCAGATCGAGGGCATTTCCGACCTGCGCGACGAGTCGGACAAGTCCGGCATGCGCATGGTGATCGAGCTCAAGCGCGGCGAAATGCCCGAGGTGGTGCTCAACCAGCTGTTCAAGCTGACCCAGCTGCAGGACAGCTTCGGCATCAATATGGTCGCGCTAGTCGACGGACAGCCGCGCCTCTTGAACATCAAGCAGGTGCTGGAAGAGTTCCTGCGCCACCGCCGCGAAGTCGTCACCCGCCGCACCATCTACGAACTCAAGAAGGCGCGCGACCGCGGCCACGTGCTCGAAGGCCTGGCCGTCGCACTGTCCAACGTCGACGAGATCATCGCCCTGATCAAGGCGTCGCAGACGCCGGCCGAGGCGAAAGCCGGCCTGATGGTCCGCGCCTGGCGCTCGGAGCTGGTCGAGGAGATGCTCTCGCGCGTCGACGCGACGATGGCGCGCCCCGAATGGCTGCCCGAAGGCTTCGGCCTGTCCGCAGACGGCTACCGCCTGTCCGAGACGCAGGCGCAGGCCATCCTCGACTTGCGCCTGCAGCGCCTGACCGGCCTCGAGCAGGACAAGATCGTCGGCGAGTACCGCGAAGTGATGGCGCAGATCCTCGATTTGATCGACATCCTGTCGCGCGCCGAGCGCGTGAGCGCGATCATTTCCGAGGAGCTGTGCGCGATCAAGGCGCAGTTCGGCGACGCCCGCCGCTCCGAGATCGAGCCCTTCGGCGCCGACATCAATATCGAAGATTTGATCACCCCGCAGGACATGGTGGTCACCATCTCGCACGCCGGCTACATCAAGGCGCAGCCGGTCGGCGACTACCAGAGCCAGCGCCGCGGCGGCCGCGGCAAGCTGGCGGCGGCGACCAAGGACGACGACTTCGTCGAGACGCTGTTCGTCGCCAATACGCACAACTACCTGCTGTGCTTCTCCAGCCTGGGACGCTGCCACTGGATCAAGGTGTACAACCTGCCGCAGGGCGGGCGCACCAGCCGCGGCAAGCCGATGGTCAACGTGCTGACGCTGCAGGACGGCGAGAAGATCAACGCGGTGCTGCCGGTGAAGGAATTCACTGACGACCAGTTCGTGTTCATGGCCACCGCCAACGGCACCGTCAAGAAGACCCCGCTGGTCGACTTCTCGCGTCCGCGCGCGGCCGGCATCATCGCGATCAACCTCGAAGAGGGCAACTACCTGGTCGCGGTCGCGCTGACCCGCGGCAAGGCAGTCGGTGCGCTTGTCGACGAGGATGAGGCGCTGGACGAAGTGGTGGCCGACGAGGAGCTCGAAGGCGTCGACGCCGCCGGCGAGGGCGACGAGGTGATGCTGTTCTCGGACGCCGGCAAGTCGGTGCGCTTCAGCCAGAGCAAGGTGCGCCCGATGGGCCGCACGTCCAAGGGTGTGCGCGGCATGAAGCTGGCCGAAGGCCAGCAGCTGATCTCGCTCCTAGTGACCAACGAGGCGACGCAGCAGGTGCTCACCGCGACCGAAAACGGTTACGGCAAGCGCACCCCGGTCGGCGACTACCGCCTGTCCGGCCGCGGCACGCAGGGCGTGATCGCGATCGATACCAGCGAGCGCAACGGCAAGCTGGTCGCCGCGAAGCTGGTCGAGGAGAGCGACGACGTGATGCTGATCACCACCGGTGGCGTGCTGATCCGCACCCAGGTCTCCGAAGTGCGCGAGACCGGCCGTACGGCGCAGGGCGTGAAGCTGATCAACCTCGACGAGGGCGAGAAGCTGATCGGCCTGGAGAAGGTCGCCGACGCCGGGGGTGACACTGACGACGGCACTGCCGAAGGCGAAGCGTAATGGTGCCGGCACCGGTCAACGCGCAGGTGTTGGAGGCGATGGGCCAACTCTTCGTCTCCTTGCCGCACTGCGAGACGCTGGGCATGCGCTGGCACGGCACCGACGGCCGCCAGCCGACGCTGGTGGTCGACTGGAAGCCCGAGTTGGTCGGGAACCCGGCCACCGGCGTGCTGCACGGCGGGGTGATCACCTCGCTGGTCGACACCACCAGTGCGCTGGCCGTCTGTGCGCACCTGCCAGACTTCGAGACCATCGCCACGCTCGACTTGCGCATCGACTACCTGTCGGGCGCGCGGCAAGGGCTGCCGGTGTACTGCACGGCAGAATGCTACCGGCTCGCGAGCCAGGTCGCGTTCACCCGCGCGGTATGCTGGCAGGAAACCCCTGGGCAGCCGATCGCGCACGGAGTCGCCACCTTCATGCGCGGCTCGAGTCCGATCCCGATGGTCGACAGGAGCGAGCCATGAGCGAATTCATGCAGCGCTTCGGCCAGTTGCGCGAAGCGAACGACTACGCGGGCGTGATCGACGCGATCCCGTACGCGAAGCTGATGGGCGCGACCTTCGAAGAGACGGATGGCGGCCTGTTGTTCGCCTTGCCGTTCAGCCCGCACAACGTCGGCAACACCCGCCTGCCGGCGCTGCACGGCGGGCTGATCGGCGGCTTCCTCGAGAACGCCGCGCTGATCCACCTGATCTGGAACCGCGAGAGCCGTCAGACGCCGAAGATCGTCAACTTCTCGCTGGACTACCTGCGCTCGGGCAAGCCGCAAACCTTGTACGCGCAGTGTGAGATCACCAAGCAGGGCAAGCGCGTCGCGCATGTGCTGATCGAAGCCTGGCAGGAAGACCGGGCCCGGCCAGTCGCGGTTGCCCGCGCCCACTTTCTGTTATCGGCCGCGTAAGTGCGGCCACGGTCGGGAAGCCATATGAGCAAACTCTACAATTTCTCCGCGGGCCCGGCGCTGTTGCCGCACCCGGTGCTGGCCGAAGCGCAGGCCGAGATGTTCGACTGGCACGGCAGCGGCCTGTCGGTGATGGAAATGAGTCACCGCGGCCGCGAGTTCATGGAGATCATCCACGACGCCGAGGCGGACTTGCGCGAACTCTTGAACGTGCCGGCCGGCTACAAGGTGCTGTTCCTGCAAGGCGGCGCGTCGCAGCAGTTCGCCATGGTGCCGCTGAACCTGATGGGCGAGGGCGGCCACGCCGACTACCTCGACTCCGGTCACTGGTCCCGTTTGGCGATCAAGGAAGCGCGCCGCTACGGCCAGGTCAACGTTGTCGCCAGCAGCGAGGCGTCCGCGTACACGACGGTGCCGGCGCAGGGCAGCTACCAGGGCAGCAGCGGTGCGTCCTACCTGCACTACACGTCGAACGAGACCATCAACGGCGTGCAGTTCCCGTACATCCCCGACAGCGGCGTGCCGCTGGTCTGCGACATGTCGAGCGACTTCCTGTCGCGCGAGATCGACGTGTCGCGTTTCGGCCTGATCTACGCCGGCGCGCAGAAGAACATCGGCCCGTCCGGCATGGTGGTGGTGATCGTGCGCGACGACCTGCTCGGCCGCGCGCTGCCCTGTACGCCGACCATGCTCGACTACCGCGTGCACGCCGATGCCGACTCGATGTACAACACGCCGCCGACCTGGCCGATCTACATCGCCGGCCTCGTCTTCAAGTGGCTGAAGGCGCAGGGCGGCCTGCGCGGCATCGCCGCGCTCAACAGCGAGAAGGCCGGGCTGCTCTACCACGCGATCGACGCGAGCGGCGGCTTCTACCGCGCGCCGGTGGCGGCAGACGCACGCTCGCAGATGAACGTGGTGTTCCGTCTGGCCGACGACGCGCTCGACGAGGCCTTCCTCGCCGGCGCCAAGAAGGCTGGCCTCGTCCAGCTCAAGGGCCACCGCGTCGCCGGCGGCATGCGCGCGTCGATCTACAACGCGATGCCGGTCGACGGTGTGAAAGCACTGGTCGGCTATATGCAGGAATTTGCCCGCCAGCACGGCTGAGCGCCTGTTCACGGTCTGAGCCACCCCCTTGCAAGACAACCCGCCTTCGGCGGGTTTTTTTGGCTCGCCCGCCACAAATGACAAAGAACTATAAATAAACATGAATCGTTCCCTTGCGCACCTGCTGCTCGCCTGCGGTGTCATCGTGTCGCTGAGCATGGGCATCCGCCACGGCTTCGGCTTTTTCCTCGCCCCGCTGACCATGGAGTTCGGCTGGAGCCGCGAGGCGTTCGCCTTCGCCATCGGCCTGCAGAACCTGGTGTGGGGCATGGTGCAGCCCTTTTGCGGTGCGCTGGCCGACCGCCACGGCCCGGGGAGGGTGCTTGTCGGCGGCAGCCTGATCTACGCGGCCGGCTTGCTGCTGATCACCATGTCGGCGACGCCGGCCGCGTTTGCCTTGTCGTCCGGCGTGCTGATCGGCATCGCGATGGCGTGCACCACCTACAGCGTGATCTTCGGCGTGGTCGGGCGGGTGGTGCCGGTGGCGTACCGCTCGCGCGCGATGGGGCTGACCGCCGCCGCCGGCTCCTTCGGCCAGTTCGCGATGGTGCCGATCGAGCGCAGCCTGATCGACGGCGCGGGCTGGATGCCGGCGCTGGTGATCCTCGCCGCGATGACCCTGCTGATCATCCCGGCAACAAGGGTGCCGACCCGCATGGACGTGGCGCCCAAGCGCACCGGCGCGCACCCGCCCTTGCTCGCCGAAATGGCGCGCCAGTTCGCACGCGCGTGGCAGGTGCGTGACTTCCGCCTGCTGATGGTCGGCTATTTCGTGTGCGGCTTCCAGGTGGTGTTTATCGGCGTGCACCTGCCGGCCTACCTGAAGGACCACGGCCTGTCCGGCGCGGTGGCGAGTACGGCGCTGGCACTGATCGGCCTCTTCAACATCTTCGGCACCTTCAGCGCGGGCGAGCTGGGCAGCCGCTTTGCCAAGCCGCGCCTGCTCTCGGGAATTTATCTCGCGCGCAGCGTGGTAATCGCGGTGTACCTGCTGCTGCCCTTGAGCGGCCTCTCCACCGCGGTGTTCGCCGCCGCGATGGGCTTTCTGTGGCTGTCGACGGTGCCGTTGACCAACGGCGTGATCGCCAGCCAGTTCGGCGTCGCCAACCTGGGCCTGCTCTCCGGTGCGGTGTTCTTTTCGCACCAGGTCGGCAGCTTTCTTGGCGTGTGGCTGGGCGGGCTGATCTACGACAGGACCGGCAGCTACGACCTGGTGTGGGGCGCGGCGATCGTGCTGGGCGTGCTCGCCTGCGCCGTCAGCTACCCGATCCGAGAAGCGCCAGTATCCGGGCAGGTTGCCGCATGAAATGGGCGGCGCTGCTGTTGCTGGTGGCGGCGCTCGCCGTCACGTTCGCGGCCTACCAGTCGCCCGGCTTCGTGATCGACGCCGCCAACCTGATCGCCGGCTGCGGCTGAATGGCGGGCGAGGGGCGTCGGTACTTGCGGGCGAGGCCCAAGCCGTGGACACTTATGTAATTCGAGAAATTAGCGCAAATCTGAAAGTACAACGTGTCGGATGAACTCCTGAAACAACACCGCGACGCGATCGACGCGATCGACGCGCAGGTACTGGACCTCCTCAACCAGCGTGCGAGCCACGCGCGCGAGATCGGCGAAATCAAGGGTGGCGGGGTGATCTACCGTCCCGAACGCGAGGCGGAAGTGTTGCGCCGCATCCAGTCGATCAACCGCGGCCCCTTGCCGGACGAATCGGTCGCGCGGCTCTTTCGCGAGATCATGTCCGAGTGCCTGGCGCTGGAGAAGCCGTTGTCGATCGCCTACCTCGGCCCCGAGGGGACGTTCAGCCAGTTGGCGGCGACCAAGCATTTCGGCCACGCCGCGCGCACCGTCGCCTGCTCGTCGATCGACGAGGCGTTCCGTCTCGTAGAGGCGCGCACCCACGACTACGTGGTCGCGCCGGTCGAGAATTCGACCGAGGGCGCGGTCGGCCGCACCCTCGACCTGATGGTGACCACGCCGCTGAAGATCTGCGGCGAGGTGGTGCTGCGCATCCATCATCACCTGTTGCGCAAGGTGCCGGGCATGGACGGCATCCGCCGCGTCTACTCGCACGCGCAGTCGCTCGCGCAGTGCCACGAATGGCTGAACCGCCAGTTGCCCGATGGCGTCGAGCGGGTGTCGGTGGCCAGCAACGCCGAGGCGGCGCGGCTGGCGAGCCTGGACGAAACCGCCTGCGCGATCGCCGGGCAGGCCGCCGCCGAGCGCTTTGCCCTGGTCAAGCTCGCCGAAAACATCGAGGACGAGCCGAACAACACCACGCGCTTTCTGGTACTTGGCTATCAGGACGTCGCGCCGACCGGCAAGGACCGCACCTCGGTCATCGTGTCGGCGCCCAACCGCCCCGGCGCGGTGCACGAACTGGTCGAGCCGATCGCGCGCTACGGCGTGTCGATGACCAAGTTCGAGTCGCGTCCGTCCAAGGCGGGGCTGTGGGACTACGTGTTCTTCATCGACATGGAAGGGCACGTCAAGGACGCGCCGCTGGCGGACGCCCTGGCCGCGCTGCGCAGCCGCGCGTCCTACGTGAAGCTGCTGGGTGCCTACCCGCAGGCGGTGATCTGAAATGACGACGACCATCCGTTCTATCTGTGTTTTTTGCGGCGCACGCCACGGCGCGCGTGCCGAGTACACCGACGCCGCGCGCGCCTTTGGTGCCGCGCTTGCCGCGCGCGGTATCACCCTCGTCTACGGTGGCGGCAACGTCGGCCTGATGGGCGAGGTGGCCGACGCCGCGCTGCTCGCCGGCGGCAAGGTCACCGGCGTGATTCCGGGTTTCCTGCGTGACAAGGAAGTCGCGCATACCGGGCTGACCGAGCTGGTCGAGACCGAGAGCATGCACGCGCGCAAGGCGAAGATGGCGTCGCTCGCCGACGCCTTCGTCGCGCTGCCCGGCGGCTTCGGCACCTATGACGAGCTGTTCGAGATCCTGACCTGGGCGCAGCTTGCCATCCACGACAAGCCGGTAGGCCTTCTCAACGTCAGCGGCTACTTCGACCCGTGGCTCGCGCTGGCGCGCCACACCGTGGATGAAGGCTTTGCGCGCGAGGAAAACCTGTCGCTGTTCGTCGCCGAACACGGCGTCGGCGCCTTGCTTGGCGCGCTCGCCGGGCACCGTGCGCACCATGTCACCAAGTGGGAAGACCTCTCGCGCGGCTGAGCCACCCTTCACGACAACAAAGGAAGAACCCATGCATCCAGTCGACCTGGCGCCCAAATACGTCCGCGCGATCGCGCCTTACCAGCCGGGCAAACCGGTGTCCGAGCTTGCCCGCGAGATGGGACTTCGTGAAGACACCATCGTCAAGCTCGCGTCCAACGAGAACCCGCTGGGCCTGCCGGCGTCGGCCCGCGCGGCCATCGAGCGGGCGCTGTCCGAGCTGGCCCGCTACCCGGACGGCAACGGTTTCGAGCTCAAGGCCGCGCTGTGCCGCCACTTCGGCGTGAACGCGGACCAGGTCGTGCTCGGTAACGGCTCGAACGACGTGCTCGAACTCATTGCGCGCGCCTTCCTGCAACCGGGCGACGAGGTGGTGTTCTCGCAGTACGCCTTCGCGGTCTACCCGCTGGTCGCGCAGGCGACCGGCGCCAAGGGTGTCGCGGTGCCGGCCAGCGCGTGGGGGCACGACCTCGCCGCGATGCTCGCCGCGATCAACGACCGGACGCGCGTAGTGTTTGTCGCCAACCCGAACAACCCGACCGGCACGCTGCTCGCGCCGGATGCGCTTGCGCGCTTCATCGCCGCGGTGCCCGAGTCGGTGCTGGTGGTGCTCGACGAGGCATACACCGAGTATCTGGCGCCCGAGCAGCGCTTCGACAGCGTCGGCGCGCTCGCGCAATACCCGAACCTGATCGTGTCGCGCACCTTCTCCAAGGCGTACGGTCTGGCCGGCCTGCGCGTGGGCTTCGCCTTCGCCCACCCCGAGGTCGCCGACCTGATCAACCGCGTGCGCCAGCCCTTCAACGTGAACAGCCTCGCGCAGGCGGCGGCGGTCGCCGTCCTGGACGACGCCGACTACTTGGCGCGTTCGGTCGAGGTCAACAGCGCGGGCATGCGCGTGCTGACCGCGGCGTTTGATCGGCTCGGCCTCGAATACATCCCGTCCAGCGCCAACTTCGTGACCTTCCGTGCGCCAAACGCGGCGGCGCTTAACGCCCGCCTGCTCGCCGAGGGCGTGATTGTGCGTCCGCTCGCGCCTTACGGCATGGGTGACTGGCTGCGCGTAAGCATCGGCCTGCCGGCCGAAAACGCGCGCTTCGTCGAGGTGCTGGGCGCGGCACTGGCCGGCGCGTAGGGCGGTCCGCGATGATCGTCGTAATGAAGCCGGGGGCGAGCGAGGCCGAGCTTGCCGCGCTGATCGAGCGCATCCGGGCGTCCGGCCTGCGTGAACATGTGTCGCGCGGCACCGAGCGCGTGCTGGTCGGCGCCATCGGCGACGAGCGGGTGCTCGACGTGGCGCTGATCGAGCGTCTGCCCGGCGTCGAGCGCGCGCTGCGCATCGTCAAGCCTTACCGGTTGGTCTCGCGCGAACTGGTGGGGCAGAGCAGCGTCGTGCAGGTCGGCGGCGTGCCCATCGGCGGCGAGGCGTGGCAGCTGATCGTCGGGCCGACCAGTGTCGCCACCCCCGGTGCGGCCGAGGAGGTCGCGGCAAGCCTTGCGTCGTGTGGCGCACGCCTGATGCACGGCGGCGTCTACGGGCCGGCGCTGTTTGGCGGCCCGTACGAGGCGCAAGGGGCGGGCGTGGCCGGGCTCGAGCAGCTGCTCGCGGCGGCCCGTGCGCACGCGCTGCCGGCCATCGCCGAGCTGACCGACGTGCGGCTCTTGGAAACCTTCCTCGAATACGGCGTCGACGCGCTGTTGATCGGCGCGCGCAATATGCAGAACTTCGAACTCTTGAAGGAAGTCGGCCGCGTCAACAAACCGGTGATCCTCAAGCGTGCGCTGTCGGCGACGGTCGGTGAATGGCTGATGGCTGCCGAGTACGTTGCGGCCGGCGGCAACCACCGTATCGTGCTGTGCGAGCGCGGCGTGCGCGGTTTCGACGACGCGACCCCCGCGCTGTTTGACGCAGGCGCGATCGCCTGGCTCAAGCGCGAGAGCCACCTGCCGGTGATCGCCGACCCCGGCCGCGCCGTCGGTCGCGCCGACCTGGTGCAGCCGGTGGCGCTCGCCGCGCTCGCCGCCGGGGCGGACGGCCTGATGGTCGACGTCGGCGCCGAGGCGCACGCGCTCGATGCGGCGTCGCTACAACAACTTGGCGCGCAGATGCGCGCGTTCGCGCCCGCGCTCGGGCGTACCTTTGCTTAAGGAGGCCTTATGTCCGCGGATTTCACGCTGAATTTCAGGCAGCTCGAACGCTACCGTTTCTCCAACCTGTTCGGCGGCACCGTACCCGAACTCTTTACCGACGAGCCGCCGCCCTTGGGTGAAGACAGCGGCCCGTCGCCGTCGCAGCTCTTGGTCGCGGCGACCGCCAATTGCCTGGCGGCGAGCCTGCTGTTCGCGTTCGGCAAGTTCAAGCAGGACGTCGCGCCCTTGTCCGGCGAGGCGAGCTGCGTGATCGGCCGCAACGAAGAGCGGCGGCTGCGCGTCGAGTCCATCGCCGTCACCTTGCAACTGGGGCGGCCGGCCGCGACGCTGACCCACGTCGAGCGGGTGCTGTCGACCTTCGAGGACTACTGCACGGTCACGCAAAGCGTCCGCCAGGGCATCCGCGTCGAAGTGACGGTGCTCGACGCCGATGGTACGCGGTTGAAATGATTGTTGCCGTTGTTTGCCATTTTTATGGCATGTAATTTTTCAATATAAGAAAAACTGGCAATTTAGTTTGATTACTGGGAGGGGCTTTGGTATTTGCTGCATGGGCGAGCCGGTAAAATGGCTGCATCGCACAAAATGCAAATGCCATGCCCAGCCCTCGCCAAGCCCCCTTGTTCCTGGTGCTCGCCCTCCTGATGTGGTCGAGCAATTTCATCATCGGCCGCGCGCTCGCCGGCGCCATCGGCCCGTTCACGCTGGCCTGCCTGCGCTGGCTGATTGCCTTCGCCGTACTCGCGCCGTTCGCGTGGCGGCCGCTCAAGGCGGCGTGGCCCGTGATCCGTGGCGCGTGGCCCTTGGTGATGCTGCTCGCCGCCAGCGGCATCGCGCTGACCAATACCTTGCTCTACCTTGCGCTCAAGTCGAGCAGCGCGCTCAATGCGGTGGTGATCAATAGCGCGACGCCGGTGCTGGTGCTGTTGTTCGGCGCCCTCGTCTCGCGCAGCCGCATCGGCGCCGGGCAGTGGCTGGGCATGGTGCTTGCGCTGGCAGGCGCGCTCATGATCGTCGTGCGTGGCGATGCGGGCCGGCTTGCGCTCATGTCGTTCGGCGGCGGCGACTACCTGGTGCTCGCCGCCGGCGCGTGCTGGGCGTGCTATACGGTGTCGCTGCGCTACCTGCCATCCGGCATCCCCGCCAACGCGCTGATGCTGCTGTTGTTTGCCGTCGGCGGCGCTTCGCTCGCGCCCTTCATGCTGGCCGAGTTTGCGCGCGGCGACGCGGTCACGGCGATGGCCGCGCCGCAATGGCTCTCGCTCGCCTACCTGGGTGTCTTTCCGTCGGTGCTCGCCTTCATTCTCTACAACCGTGCGATCGCGGTGATGGGCAGCGCGCGTGCCGCGCCGTGGCTCTACCTGATGCCGGCTTTTGGCGTACTGATGTCGGTGCTGCTGCTGGGCGAGGCGGTGCACGCCTATCACGTGGCCGGCCTCGCCGCCATCTTCGCGGGCATCGCCTGCGGTAACGGGCTGTCGGAAGGGGGGCTGGCGCGCCTCGTGCCCGTGCGCAAAATCGTCCGTTGACTTAAAATGTCTCTTTGAAACCGGGCGACCCTGTGTCGCCCTTTTGTCTTGGAGTCACCATGGAAAGCGTCCGTCTGTCCAAACGTCTGGCCGAGCTCGGCCTGTGTTCGCGCCGAGAGGCCGACAGCTATATCGAGCAGGGCTGGGTCAAGGTCGACGGCAAGGTCGCCATCCTCGGGCAGAAAGTCGACGAGCACGCGCAGATCGAACTTGACGCGCGTGCGCGCCAGGCGCAGTCGCGCCGCGTGACCATCCTGATCAACAAGCCTGTCGGCTACGTGTCCGGCCAGGCCGAAGACGGCTACCAGCCCGCGCAGGTACTGGTCACCCCCGACAACCACTGGAAGGGCGACAAGAGCGGCATCCGCTTTTCGCGCGATCACCTCAAGGGGCTGGCGCCGGCCGGCCGCCTCGACATCGACTCGGTCGGCCTCTTGGTACTCACCCAGGACGGGGTGGTCGCCAAGCAGCTGATCGGCGAGCGATCCGACGTCGACAAGGAATACCTGGTGCGGGTGACCGGCCGCCTGTCGGCCGAGGGGCTCGCCCGCCTGAACCACGGCCTTGAGCTCGACGGCAAGAAGCTGTTACCGGCCAAGGTGAGCTGGCAGAATGAAGACCAGCTGCGCTTCGTGCTGCGCGAAGGCAAGAAGCGGCAGATCCGCCGCATGTGCGAACTGGTCGGGCTGCGGGTGGTCGGCCTCAAGCGCGTGCGCATCGGCAAGGTGATGCTGGGTGACCTGCCGGTCGGCAAGTGGCGCTATCTTGCGCCGGGCGAACAATTCTGAAAGCGGGGCGGTCATGTCTGTCTGGCAAGCATTCAAATCCATGCTCGGTCTTGGCGGCGACGAAGGTTCGGTCGACGCGTCGGTCAAGGCGCTGATCCATGTGGCCGAGCCCAAGCTCGAGCTGTTGCCCGGCGCCGTGCAGGCGCTTCGCGAAGGCGTGCGCCGCACGCTGGCCTACGCGGACGAGTTGGGCGAGCGCGAGCACTCGCCGCTTGATTTGACGCCCGCCGGCTACGGCGCGGACGCGCGCATCGGGCTGATGTTCGCGTCCCCCGAGGTGCTGCTGGCGACGCTGGAGGGCAGCGACGCGCTGCGCGACTACTTCCTGAGCGCGAGCAACCCCGACGAGGCGTACGCGCTCCTGGTGATGCAGTGCCACCGCTCGCAACGCTTCGGGCAGGCGATACGGAATGGTCAACTGGTCGACGACGTTGCGCAGACCGTGGTCAGCTTCGGCGCACACCGGCTGGTCGACGTGTGCGCCGACGAGGTTTCGCTGCGCCATCAGGTCGCACAGCGGGCATTCCGTTCGGTCGCGGCGGTCGCGGCGCGCAGGATCGCGCTCTTGAATGCGCAGCAGCAGGCGCTCGGCACCGAGAAGATGCAGGTCGAGCTCAGGCTGGCGACGCTGGGCGGGTCGGCGACGGTGGTCGACGCCTTGCCCGCCGCCGACGGACTGCCGGTGGATGCCGCCTCGCTCAAGCGCCGGCTTGCCGAAATCAACGAAGCGCTCGCCGAGCTTGCGCCGATCGGCACGCTGGAAGGGAAGCTCGCGCAGGTGCGCAAGGTGTGCAGCGCGCCGCAGGACTTTGTTTCGGTCAGGACTGAATCGCTGTTTCTCGACCGCATGGGGGTGCTGCGCTCGCCCGGCGAAGGCGAGGAGGGGATTCCGCTCAATATCGAGACCGTCGCGCTGGGCAAACTGCAGCCGATCGAGCGGGTGATCGTCCCGGTCAGGGTAACCCGGCAGGCGCTGGCCGCCTGGCGCGACCGCCTGGCCTGATCAGACGTCGACGCGGATCAGCGGCACGCGCATCTCGGCTGTGCTTACCCCACCGTGCGAGCCGTCCAGGTGCAGCCAGCGTTCGCCGGGCAGCGTGTCGCGCAGCGTATGTCCCGGCTTCATCAGCAAGGTCACGTCGCCGACGCGCGGCAAGAGTTCCGGGTGGTAGGGCGGCGGGCCGAACGCGCCCCGTTCGACCAATGACGGGCTCGTCTCGACCCAGGCGACCTCTCCCAGTATTTCCCTCGCCAGTGCTGCAAAGCGTCCGGCCTCCCCCTGCTTGACATGGCAAAAGCGTACCCGTCCCTCGCCCGAAAGCGGCCGCTCCAGCAGCGCCTGCAGCGCCACAGGTAGCGCTTCCCACGCAACGCGTTTGTCGCGCGGCGTCGCCGCGAAACCGTGGTCGGCGGTGATGAGCAGGGTCAGCGGCCGGCGTCTGGGTTGGCGGCAAAACGCCTCGATGCGCTCGTCAAGCTCGGTGAAGCTGCGGCTGACCGACCAGTCGTCAGGGCCGGCGGCGTGCATCTCGTGATCCAGTCGTGAGGTATACGCGTACACGAAGGCGGGCGTGCGCGAGGCAAGTGCCTGGCCCAGCGCGGAAAACAGCGCCGGCCAGTCACGGTAGGGTACGCGCATGGTGCGCCCGGCGTGGTGGCGGCTGAATGGCGTCGGCACCAGGTGCTGCGGCAGCACGCAGACGGCAGGGCGCGCCACGCGGTCGAACCAGCTGGGCGTCTTGTAGAGGGCGGCGGCCAGCGCGGCGTGGGTGGGTGCCGCAGCCTCGCTGTGCCGGCAGCCCAGGGTCAGCGGGTGGACGATGGCGCGGTGGGCGGGGCTGTACATTTCCCAGCCGGTCAGCCCGTGGTGCGAGGGCGGGGTCGCCGTCTGTAGGCTGGTCAATGCGCTGGCGGTGGTCGACGGGAAAACAGAGCTGAGCGTCGAGCGCTGGTGCGCGCGCAGGAAGGAGGCCGGTCCATGCCTGGCCAGTTGCGCGTCGCCCAGGCCGTCGACCAGCAGCAGGGCAATGTCGCGCCCTTCCGTCGCAAGCGGCCCGAGCAGGCCGGGGTGGAGCGGGGTGCCCGCGACATCCGCGCCCAGCGCGCGTGCAAGGCTGACGCTGAGGTTGACGAGGCTGCCGCCCTGGTAGTCGGGCCAGCAGAGGGTTTCCTGGTCTGGGCTTGCGTCGGGCATGGCGTGGCGTCCGGCATTGGCTACGCCAATTATGCCAGCATTGTCTGCTGCAGACGCAAAAACCGCCGGGCAGGCCGGCGGTTTTGGTTCTCGGTTCAGCGTTTAGCGGTTGAAGTCGCGGCGGTTGCCGTTGCCCCAGCTTTCGCCGCGCGGCTTGCCGTAGCCACCTTCGCGACGGTTGCCCCAGTTGTCGTCGCGGCGCTGGCCCTGGGTGTCACGGCGGTTGCCCCAGTTGTCGTCACGGCGCGGTGCCTGGCCCTCGTTGCGGTTGCCCCAGTTGCCTTCGCGGCGCTGGCCCTGACCCTGGCCTTCGCGGCGTTCCTGGCTGAAACCGCCTTCGCGCGGCTGGCCGCCGTCACGCTGGCCGTAGCCGCCCTCACGCGGCTTGCTGCCGTAGCCGCCACCGCCCGGACGTCGGTCGCCCCAGCTGCCGCCCTTGTTGCCGTAACCCGGCTTGCGCTGGTTGTGGCGCTTCGGGCCGCCCTTGGGCGGGCGACGGGTCGGTTCCATGCCTTCGATCACGCCTTCGGTGATCTGGCGCTTCAGGTACTGCTCGATGCGGCGGACCTTGTGGAATTCCTTGGACTCGACCAGCGTGATCGCCGTGCCGTCGCGACCTGCGCGGCCGGTACGGCCGATGCGGTGCACGTAGTCTTCCGCCTGCTTGGGCAGGTCGTAGTTGATCACGTGGGTGATGGTCGGCACGTCGATGCCGCGCGCGGCGACGTCGGTCGCCACCAGGATCTTGATGCGGCCGCGGCGCAGGTCGTTCAGCGTGCGGTTACGCCAGCTTTGCGGCATGTCGCCGTGCAGGCAGGCCGCCTGGTGGCCCTGTTCGCACAGCTTGTCGGCCAGCTCTTCGGAGCCAATCTTGGTCGCGGTGAATACCACCATCTGGTCGAAACCGGCTTCCTTCAGGATGTGGTCGAACAGGCGCTCCTTGTGGCGCATGTCGTCGCAGTACAGCAGGTGTTCTTCGATGGTGCCGGCCGATTCCTGGCGGGCGATCTCGATGCGCTGCGGGTCGCGGGTCAGGCGGCGTGCCAGCTGGCCGACGGTGCCGTCGAGCGTGGCCGAGAACAGCACGGTCTGGCGGGTTTCCGGCGTGGCGGCGACGATGGTCTCGATGTCGTCGATGAAGCCCATGTCGAGCATGCGGTCCGCTTCGTCGAGCACCAGCATTTCGAGGCGCGAGAAGTCGACGCGGCCCGAGCGCATATGGTCCATCAGGCGGCCCGGGGTGGCGACCATCAGGTCGACCGGACGGCTGATCGCGCGGATCTGGAAGCCGAACGGTGCGCCGCCGACCAGGCACACGGTACGCAGCCAGCGCAGGTGCTTGCCGTACTCGAGGGCGTTCTTCTCGACCTGCTGCGCGAGCTCGCGGGTCGGGGTCAGCACCAGTACGCGCGGGCCAATGCTCTTGACGTCCGAGCGCTTGGCCATCTTGGTCAGCGCCGGCAGCAGGAAGGCCGCGGTCTTGCCCGAGCCGGTCTGCGCGGAAACCAGCAGATCCTTGCCGGCCAGCGCGGCCGGGATGGCTTCTGCCTGGACGGAGGTCGGCTCTTCGTAGCCTGCTTCTTCAAGTGCGGTGAGGATGGAGGGCTCGAGGCCGAGTTCGGAGAACTTCATGATGTCCTTTCTTGCCGGGGTGCCGGCGTTTGCCTGGTAGGCGTGTTTTAGCCCGTTTGGCCAAAAATCATCGGCACCAACCTGGCAAGCGGCGATAAACGGCCCGCCCGTGCGGTCGGGTCGCGGCAAGATCGAAGCCTCGAAGATAGGTCAGGGACGATGAGGGTGACGCCAGAGGCCGCACTCGCTGGGCGGCCGGCGTTGACGTGAGGGGCGCACAATACGCGAAAAAACCGGACCGGGCAAGGATTTCCGCAAATTAACGCCGCTAAGTATTTGATTTTTGCGGGAGGATGCGGCGTTTTTTACAAAATTCCGCGCAAAAAACCGGACGGCGCGGGCCGTCCGGTTTGCGCTGGGGCTTTGGCGGGGCTTACGCCTTGCCTTCGGCGCGCAGCACTTTCAGTTCGCGCACGAAGGCGCGCATCTCGTCCGGCGTGCCCAGCGACAGGCGGTTCCAGCCGTCGGTGTGGTCGAACGGGCGACCGACCATCACGTGGCGGGCCTTCATCGCGGCGCGGTAGTCGGCGCTGGTCGAGTTGACGCGGTGGAAGATGAAGTTCGCGTGCGAGGGCAGGTAGGCGAGCTTGAGTTCCTTGAGCGCGTCGGTGACGATGCGGCGCGACTCGGCAGTTGCGGCCAGGCTTTGCTTGATGAACGGAGTGTCGTCCAGCGAAGCGCTGGCGGCGACGGCGCCGGCGAGGTTGGTGTTGTCGATGCTCGCCCAGGTGTCGAGCTTGCCGACGATCTCGGGTGCGGCGTAGCCGTAACCCACGCGCAGACCGGCCAGCGCGTAGATCTTGGAGAAGGTGCGCGCGACGACCAGGTTAGTGCGGCCGGCTTTCACCAGGCGCTCGGCCGAAGCGTAGCGCGGGTCGGTCACGTACTCGTGGTAGGCCTCGTCGACGATGAAGAACACGTTGGCGGGTGCGCTGTTGATCCACGCCTCGATTTCGGCCGCCGGCAGGATGGTCGCAGTCGGGTTGTTCGGGTTGCACAGGTAGACGACGCTCTGGCCCTTGAACGACTCGGTTGCCTTCTTCATCGCGGCCAGGTCGATTTGCAGCGTGTCCGGCTTCAGGCGCACCTTGGTGATCTTGGTGCCCATCGGCTCGGCGTAGAGTTCGGCGTAGTTGAAGGTCGGATCGGGCACGACCAGTTGGGTGCCCTTGCCGCAGAAGGCGTGAATCGCCATCTGGATCACTTCGCTCGAGCCGTTGCCGATCACCACGTGTTTGTCGGTAAGGCCGGCGCGGGCCGCGACCTTGCCGACCAGATCGGCGCGCGCGTCGTCCGGGTAGCGGAACACCTTGGGCAGTTCGCTGACGACGGCGGCCTGCGCCTTGGGCGACATCCCCAGCGAGTTCTCGTTGAAGTTCAGCAACAGCGGAGTCTTGGCGGACGGAACGACCGGTGCGGCAGCGGGCGCGGCGGCCGGCGCGGCAAACGCGGTACGGCTGGCCAGCGGAGCGAGCCCCAGTGCGCCAATCAGCATGCCGGAAGATTTCAGTAGCGTGCGGCGATCCATGTTTTTGTCCTCATCCTTTGGTTGGTGATATTTCGAGGACATTTTGTATTCAATAGTATTTAGTTTCTTTGATGGAAATCAATCTGGGATAGCGCGTGAAACCATTTAAAGCCGTCGGCGGTGCTGCGGTACTCGGCGCCGCTGTAAAAAGGGTAGGGCAGTTGCGCGATCAGCGGCCACAGTTTGCCAAAAGGGAAATCTCCGCTGCCGGGCGCGCCGCGTGCCGGGGTGTCGGCAAACTGCAGGTGGCCGATGCGCGGCCAGTAGGCGGCCAGGTCGGCCAGCACGTCCTCGCCCATGCGCGCCATATGGTAGACGTCGTACTGCCACCACAGGTTGGCGTGGCCGACCCTCTCCTGTACCGCCAGCATTGCAGCGGTGCTGTCGATAAGAAAACCCGGCATGTCGTAGCGGTTGATCGCCTCGAAGGTGCAGCGTGCGCCGGCATCCGCCAGGCGGGCGGCGGCAAGCGCGAGGTTGTCGCACAGCGTATCCATCGCGTGCCTGGGGTCGACGCCCGCGGGCAGGCGTCCGGCCAGCACGTTGACGGCGGGTACGGTCAGCGTCTCGGTCCAGCGGCAGGCAGTGTCCAGTGCGTCGGCAAACTCGCGGATGCGAGCGGGGTGGGCGGCGAGGCCTGCGCCGCCTGCCATCAGGTCGCCTGCCGGTACGTTGATCAGCGCAAGCGGCAGGCGGTGCGTGTCGCGCAGGCGGCGGATTTCGGCGAGCCCCGCCTCGTACGGGAACTGGATCTCGACGGCGGCGAAGCCCGCCCCAGCCGCTTGCGCCCAGCGTTCGGCCAGCGGGAGCGACGTCATCAGGGTGGACAGGTTGGCGCTCAGTTTCAACATTGGCCGGCCCTCGCTCCCAGCACCAGCGTCGAGAGGTCGGCGTCGGCGTGGCCGGCTGCCGCGTGTGCCGCGATCAGCGCGCGGGCGTGCGTGGCCAGCGGCAACAACGGCGTGCCCTCGGCAGCAGCCAGCGCGTTGTCCAGGTCCTTGAGCAGGGTCGACACTTTCCACTGCACGGGCTCGAAGCTGTCCGCGCTCATGCGCGGCGCGAGGATCTGCAGCGGCAGCGAATCGGCGAAACCGCCGGCGAGTGCCGGCGCGAGCGCGCGCGCGTCGACGCCGCCTTGCTCGGCCAGCGCGACCGCCTCGGCGATCAGTACCGCGTTGCTGGCGACGATCAACTGGTTGCACAGCTTGGTGAGTTGCCCCGAGCCGGTGTTGCCCATGCGGGTGAGGCGGCGGCTGAACGCGGCGGCGCACGGCCGCAACCGCTCGATGTCGGCCTCGTCGCCCCCGGCGAATACCACCAGTTCGCCGCGCTCGGCGCCGCCGGTGCCACCGGATACCGGCGCGTCGATCCAGCGCGCGCCGCAGCTATCGAAGAGGCGCGCCGCCATCTTGCGCGTGGCGGCCGGCGAGATGCTCGAGCAGTCGACGAAGAGGCTGCCTGCGCGCATGCGCTCGGCGGCGCCGTTTTCCCCGAACAGCACCGCGTCGACCGCCTGCGTGTCGCTGACACAGCAGAACACGATGTCGGCGCCCTGCGCGGCGTCCGCGGCCGTGGCGGCCAGCGTGCTGTTCGCGGGCAATTGCAGCGAGGGCAAGACGCTGCGGTTCCACAGCGACAGCGGGTAACCTGCGTCGGCGAGGCGGCGGCTCATGCGGCTGCCCATCAGCCCCAGTCCGAGAAAAGCGATCCTCATGGCGTGCTCCATATATATTGGGTATGCAGATTTCGTGGGGAATCTGCCGAACGGCAATGCTTTTGGCAAGTTTTGCCTTCAGGGTTATGCCCGCGCGCGCCTTTCGCTAGAATGCGCGCTTTTTCTTCGAGCGAGGATCCGCGATGTCAATGCCGTACGCAGCGCAGCGTTATGCCGCCACCCGCCCGTGGGCCAAGCGCGCCGGGCAGATATTCAGCCAGACCCTGAAGGTGGAGGATGCCAGCGCAAGCTTGGCCGAGGCGGTGCGCCGCGAACTGGAGCGTGCGGCGCAGGTATTCGCCGTCAGCGAAGAGACCTGCCGCAACGAAGGCCTGCTCGCGCTCGCCTACGGCTGTTTCGTACGTGGCGGCCGCGTGATCGCGCACCTGGACGGCGCGCTCGCCGCAGCGCTCGCAGCCACGCGTCTGCCGACCCAGTTGCCGGACACCTTGAGGTTGCCGGCCGAGTCGTGCTTCTTGCACGTCGACGGGCTGGGCGGTGCCTTTCTCTACCACGACAGCCGCGACGCCGCACTCGACCTGGTGCTGGTCGGCGCTGAGCTCGGCGACGACAGTACGGCGTGGCTGGAAGAGGCCGAGCCGGTAGTCGCCTTGCGGGTCGGCTACCCGGGTGAACTTGCGGCGCAACTCAGTGAGGTGCCCGAAGCTTGGCAGCCGCTTCTGAACGCCGTGATCGGCGCGATCGCGGTGCTGACCCAGCCCAAGGCCGAGCTCGCCCGCGAATGGGAAGCGGTGGCGCCGGCCGAACTGGTCGCCGCCACGCAAGACGGCGCGACGCCCAAGGCCCGGCAGAAGGCGCGCAGCGCCTTGCTGACCCAGGGCTACGTCGAAGTCACCCATTGCCGTTACCCCGAGCTGGCCGCAGGCGTGGCGTACGGCACGCAGGGCTACTGGCGGCGCCAGCAGTTCGGCGAGGACAAGGCAAACTCTCGCCTCGTTTGGGTGCAGCCGCGCTGAGCGTCTCGCGGCTGACGTACCTTGGCGCGCCGCGTACAATCAACCTTTTTTATAGATTCCTCGCTGCGAACCCAAGACGATGATGTGGCTGTCCTTGTTCGCGCTGTCTGCTTTCGGGGCAGGCGCGTTCTGGTGTTACCGGCGCGGCATGGCGCCGCGCGACGTGCTCGCGTGGCTGCGTGCACGCGCGTTCGGCTTTATCGACGACGCCGACGCGCCGCTCGGCGTCGTGCCGGACGACTTCTCGCCCAGGTTGGCAGAGAAGCCGGCTGCATCCGTCCTTCCCGTGCAGGGTGCACCGGTACGCCCGCCGCGGCGCAGCCTGGCTTTGGGCGAGGAGCCGGTAGCCGCCGGGCGTGCAAAGCCCGAGCCTGAGCCTGTGCTGGTGCCGCCTCCCCGTGTTGCCGCGCCGAAGCAGACGTTGCCGCGGGCGGAGCTGATCACCAGCATTCCGCGCCACCTCGTGAAGAAGCGCGCCGAGGCGCAGGCCCCGGCAAGCGCTACGGCAGCCTTGCCGGAAATCAGCCTGAACGACGTGCAGCGCAACCTCGAAGCCGAAAGCCGTCGCCGCCTGCGGCGCGAGACGGGGCAGGTGTCGCCCGAGCCGGCCTTGCCGACCATTGCCCCCGAGGCCGTGCGCGAGACGGTGCGCCAGTTGCACCCGAAACCGGTGGTGTCCGAGGCTGCCAAGGCCGAATTGCCGCTGTTGAAGGTCGAATTGCCCAAGCGGCACAAGCCGGTCGTGCCGCCGTCGGCGGTGCCGTCGTTCCGGCCTGCCGCCGACGTCGTCTTCGTCCCGACCAAGCCCCAGGCGCCCCGTCCCGCCCCGCAAGCGCCGGCCGTACCCGCGCCGCGCGAGGAAGAGGGGTGGGTGATGCCGCCACAAATGCAAGCCGCGCCGCAACCGGCCTCTTTCCATCCGGTGCCGTCGCCGTCCCCCATGCCGTCTGCCGCTCCGTTCCGGCCGGCGTCCGAGGTGGTGTTTGTCGCTCCTGCTCCTGCTCCTGCTCCGGCGCCCGCGCCCGCGCTACAGCCACGTACCGAGCCTGCCGTCGCAGATGCCGCCGCCCCCGCCCAGCCAGCGCCTGCCGCGGTCTGTCCGCCTTCCGGGGCTGTTGCGCCTGCCGTGACGTGTCCGCCGGCTTCGGCCGCTGCTGCCATCGAGCGCGGCGACCTGGTCTGGCATCTGCTGGACGACGGGGTGTCTGCGCAGGGTGGTGAACCGGATGCGGGCGTCGACGAAGCGGTGCAGGCGACTGGCGAAGTCGAAGCGGACGCGCCGACGGTGGCTTTGGCGTCTGTCGTGCAGCCGGTGGCTGCCCCAGCCCCAATCCCAGCCCCTGGCCTCGTTTGGCAGGTGGTCGACGACACACCGGAGCCGCCCGCGCCTGCAGACCAGGCCGCGCCCGCGTCCGGCCTGGTCTGGCAAGTGGTCGATAGTGCGCCTTCTGTGGCGCCCGTGCGCGCAAGTTGGCACGAATTGCCTGCGCTCGGTTTGTTGCGGCCGGCCGAAACCAAGGCGACGGTGTGCGACCAGGATGCGCTGATCGAGCGCGGCATCGTGATCGAGGAGAAGCTCGCCGAATTCAAGGTGAAGGTCGCCGTGGTCGACGCGTACGCGGGGCCGGTGATCACCCGTTACGAGGTCGAGCCGGCGGTCGGCGTGCGCGGCAACCAGGTGGTCAACCTGATGAAGGACTTGTCGCGCGCGCTGGGGCTCGCGTCGATCCGCGTGGTCGAGACCATTCCCGGCAAGACCTGCATGGGCCTCGAACTGCCCAACCCGACCCGGCAGATGATCCGCCTCTCAGAGATTGTCGCGTCCGACGCGTTCCAGGGTTCGCGCTCGCGCCTGACGCTGTGCCTCGGGCACGACATCACCGGCGAGCCGGTGGTGACCGACCTGGCCAAGGCGCCGCACCTCTTGGTGGCCGGCACCACCGGCTCGGGCAAGTCGGTCGGCGTCAACGCGATGATCGTGTCGATGCTGTACAAGGCGACGCCCGACGAGGTGCGCTTCATCATGATCGACCCGAAGATGCTCGAATTGTCGGTGTACAACGACATCCCGCACCTGCTGGCGCCGGTGGTCACCGACATGAAGCTTGCCGCCAACGCGCTCAACTGGTGTGTCGGCGAGATGGAGAAGCGCTACCGGCTGATGAGCGCGCTGGGCGTGCGCAACCTTGCCGGTTACAACCAGAAGGTGCGCGAGGCGGCCGCGGCCGGCCACAAGCTGACCAACCCGTTCACGGTGACGCCGGACGATCCGGAGCCGCTCGAGCACATGCCCTTCATCGTGGTGGTGGTCGACGAATTCGCCGACCTGATGATGGTCGCCGGCAAGAAGATCGAGGAATTGATCGCGCGTCTGGCGCAGAAGGCGCGCGCGGCCGGCATCCACCTGATCCTTGCCACCCAGCGCCCGTCCGTCGACGTGATTACCGGCCTGATCAAGGCGAACATCCCGACCAGGATCGCGTTCCAGGTGTCGAGCAAGGTCGACAGCCGCACCATCCTCGACCAGATGGGCGCGGAGAGCCTGCTGGGGCAGGGCGACATGCTGTTCCTGCCGCCGGGCACGGGCTACCCGCAGCGGGTGCACGGCGCGTTTGTTACCGACGACGAGGTGCACGCCATCGTCGAGCACCTGAAGTCGCAGGGCGAGCCCTGTTACGTGGAGGGGCTGCTGACCGGCGAGGCGGTGGCCGACGACGAGCAGCAGGCGGCGACGCGCAAGGAGGGCGCGGAGTCGGACCCGCTGTACGACGAGGCGGTCGAGATCGTGCTGCGCACGCGCAAGGCGTCGATCTCGTCGGTGCAGCGCCATTTGCGCATCGGCTACAACCGGGCGGCGCGGCTGATCGAGGAGATGGAAGCCTCCGGCATCGTCTCGGCGATGGAGAGCAACGGCAACCGCACAGTGCTGGTGCCTTCGCGCGATTGAGCACGCCAAGAGCACGTAAAAAAGCGCGGCTGTTAGCCGCGCTTTTTGTTTGGGAGAAGCTGGGGTTCAGCGACGCCGGCGTGGCGAGGCTTCGTGGCGCACGCGGATTGGAACCAGTTTCGGTTGCGGGGTCAGCGCCCCCTGTAGTGCCCGTTCAAGCGCTCTTGCCAGTTGCCGGATCCATTGCTTCATCGCTCGTACTCCCTGTCGGCGTTTTCCGGCTGCAGCCGGAGGGTTTGGTTCGGTTTATATGGGGACGGCGCGCCGGGCGTCAAGCCCTGCTCAGGTGTGGCGACCGATCCGGTGGCGCACGGGCAACGCGGTGGCGCGCGGCGGGGTCGGACGGGCGTGCGGGCGGGCTGGGTTGGGGGTCGGTACGATGCTTGCGGCCTGGCCAAAGGGTAACAGGGTCGGGATTTTCGACTTCATGGCGGACTCCATCGAACAAACAGGGCGGCGCGGAGGCGCCGCCCTTACGTGATGGCATAGCAGGCGGGTGGCTGCAAGGCTCAGTGCGAAGTGCCCTGCCAGGAGAAGACCGGCAGCCCCAGCTGCCAGCGCAGCGCAACCATGCGCAGCACGACGCCGACGAAGAAGCTGGTGAAGATGCCGACTTCCTGCGGCACGCCCAGCTTGACCATCAGGATGAAGGCGAAGGCGACCACCAGCGACACGCTGGCGTACAGCTCTTGGCGGAACACCACCGGCACCCGGTTGCACAGCACGTCGCGCATCACGCCGCCGGCGATGCCGGTGATCATGCCGGCCATCACCACCACCGGCGTTGCGTAGCCCATGCCCAGCGCGACGTCGCAGCCGATCACGGTGAAGGCGACCAGGCCTAACGCGTCGAGGAACAAGAAGAGCGGGGTGAGCCGCTGGATGTGGCGGGCCAGCGGAATGGCGACAAGGCCTGCGCCGAGCACCAGATAGATGTATTCAGGGTGTTGCGTCCAGCCGATCGGGAAGCGGCCGAGCACGATGTCGCGCACGGTGCCGCCGCCCAGCGCGGTCAGGAAGGCAATTACGGCGACGCCGAAGATGTCCATGTTGCGGCGGCCGGCAGCCAGCGCGCCGGTCATTGCCTCGGCGGTAATCGCAATCAGGTAAATGAGGGTCAGCATGCGCGCACCCCCGGCAGGAAGTGGCAGGAAAACGACAAGAGAGCGACATCCACGCTGGACATAGCGAGGCCTTTCTGCGGTAGTGCCGCGTATGTGCCTCTCCCCTTGTCCTTTTACCTGAGAGTTTACGGCACAAGGCCGGCTGCCCCTTCGGTGGGCCGCGTCGCGGCCGCTCTCCAATCGGCGTATCGAAATGCCCGCAGTCTGTTTGCCTGAGCGATCATGGGAGTTTGCGCCTTCGGCGGGCCTGGCGGCCGCTCTCCTGCAGGGGAGCGCGGATGTTAAGCGGCGCGCGCGCTTGAGTCAACCAGCGGTGTTTGCGTTCCGGTAATTTGGATAGCACATGGGATTTATTATGACCGTTCCATGTTAAAGTGGCCTTTTGTCTGGCGAGGCAGGGCCCGCCACGCCTTGGAGGCTCGATGTTGGGAAGTCAGGTTGCCGCAGAGTCGGCACTGTTTGGCGCCTTGCGTGCGTATCAGGAAACTTGCTGGATCAACCCCTCGCGCGTCGCCGCCGCCGAGGCGCTACCGGACGTACCGCTGGACGCGGCCGCGCTCGAGGCCGCCCGTGCGCGGCTGGCGCGCCATGCGCCCGCGCTGGCCCGCCTGTTCGGGCAGGACGAAGGCGACGGGGTGATCGAGTCGCCGCTGGTGCGCCTGCCCAGGTTGCAGGCGGCGATGGGCGCGGGGCAGGGCGCGTTGTGGATGAAGCTCGACAGCCATCTGCCGCTGGCGGGCTCGGTCAAGGCGCGCGGCGGCTTTTACGAAGTGCTCGCGCACGCCGAGGCGCTGGCGTTGGCGCATGGTCTGCCGGTGGGCGGTGCGCTAGCGCTGGACGCGCCCGAATGCCGCGCGCTGTTCGCCCGGCACAAGGTGGCCGTTGGTTCGACCGGCAATCTCGGCTTCGCGATCGGCACGCTCGCCGCCAGGCTCGGCTTTGCCGCGACCGTGCACATGTCGGCCGACGCGCGCGAGTGGAAGAAGGCGCGCCTGCGCGCGTCCGGCGTCAACGTGGTCGAACACGCCGGCGATTACGGCGCGGCGGTCGCGGCTGGTCGCGCCGACGCGGCGGCCGATATCGGCTGCCATTTCGTCGACGATGAGAATTCGCTGGCGCTGTTTACTGGCTACGCGCTCGCCGGCGCCGAAGTCGCCCGCCAGCTCATGCAGGCCGGCGAGGCGATCGGCACGGATCGGCCGCTGGTCGTCTACCTGCCGTGCGGGGTGGGCGGCGCGCCCGGCGGCATCGCCTACGGGCTCAAGCTGGCCTTTGGCGACGCGGTGCGCTGTTACTTTGCCGAGCCGACCCATTCTCCGGCGATGCTGTTCGGGCTCGCCAGCGGGCTGTTCGAAAATGCCTCGGTGTACGACCTGGGGCTCGACAACGCGACACGCGCGGACGGGCTCGCCGTCGCCCGCCCGTCGGCACTGGTCTCGCGCGCGCTTGCCCGGCTGGTCGACGGCTGCTACACGGTCGACGACGGCGTACTCTACCGCTTGCAGGCGGCGCTGGCCGAGAGCGAGGGTCTGCGGCTCGAGCCTTCCGCGCTCGCCGGCGTGCCGGGCCTGTTGCGGGTGGACGACGCGCTGCCGGCCGACACCCTGCACTTGGCGTGGGCGACCGGCGGCGCGCAGGTGCCCGAAGAGGTGATGGCGGCCGACCTCGCCGAAGGCGTGCGCCAGCTGTCGCTGGGTGCGCCCTTGTGGCACGCGTAAGGTAGTCACAAAAAGAAGCCGCGCGATCGCGCGGCTTCTTTTTTGGAGCGACAGCTTTGCTGGTCGGCTCTAGAACAGCTGGCGCCAGCCCAGCGTCAGCGCCTGGCTCGTGCGCTCGCTGTCCGCTTCGAGCGCGTAGTCCAGCGTCAATGCCCCCTTGGCCAGCGGCCGCGCCAGGCCCAGCTCCAGCGTGCCGCGCAGGCGCTGGGTATCGGCCTGTTGCGCGTAGCTGAAGCCGGCAAAGCGCTGGTTCAGTTCGAGGCTGTCGCCGTGCAGCCGGGCACGAGCGCCCAGCGCAGCGCGCGGCTGCCAGGCGTGCGCCGCGTCCTGCCACACCAGCCGCGCGCCGGCGTCCAGCGACGCGGCGCGTACTTTTTCGATTTCGCTATCGGCCCACTGCGCGGCAGGGTTGTCCCAGCCCAGCCGGTAGCCGTCCTGGCGGTGCCACAACTGGTCGAGCGAGCCTTCGAGGGTGAGGGTGCTGCCCAGCGGGCGCGACAGCATGCCGTACAGCCACACGCTATGCGCGCTCGTGTCGGCATTGGCGCGGGCGGCCAGTTCGCGGTCGTGGCGCTGCACGTCGATGTCCGCGTACTGGTAGCGTGCACCGGCACGCAGCGTGGTGTCGTTTGGCAGCGTCCTGAGTGCATGCACGCCGACGCCGAAACGGTCGGCCGTATTGCGGCTGCCCTGCATATAGGCATCGCTGCGCTGGAAGCGGTCGTTCTCGACCGAGAAATCCACCCCCCAGCTGCCCTTGCCCAGCGCGCGGTTGAAGCCGAACAGCGCGCCCGAAGTGTTGGCGCGCCAGCCGCCGTCTTCGTCGCCGCGCACATGGCGGTAGAGCGGGGTGACGAAGCTGCTGTTGCCTGCCGCGATGGCCGCATTCAGCGGACGCATTAGCGCGCGAGTGCTGTCCGTCGCATAGCTGGCGGCCAGCGCGTCGGTGCGGGTGCCCCGGGCGCCTTCGGCCAGCGAGAGCGTCATTTCGGCGGTATCCCAACTGTTGCCCGCGATCGACGCGGCCAGCATGCGGTGCGCGGACTCGACGCTGGCGATGCTGCCGGAAGCGGTGGCGCTGCCATCAGCCGAAATATGGTCGACCAGCTTGAACTGCTGCTGGCCGCCAAAGCCTGCGCCCGGGCTGAGGATCAGCTTGGTGGCAGCAAAATTGAGCGTGCCGCCGTCTTCCACCCGGAACGCGCGCAATTGTTCGTCGGCGGCAGGCGCGCCGACGCCCAGGTGGTAGCGGGTGATGTCCAGTTGCCCGCCGCTTAGCAAAACCTCATGCGCGGTGTTGTTGCCACCGCTGGCGGCTACCTCGATGCGGCCGCTGGCGTTAAGCGTATGCGTGCCGCCACCCTCGATGTAAATGCCGTAGGCGTTGGCGTCGCGGCCAGCTTGCGCCTGGGCGTTAACCATGAGGAAGCCATGCTGCTCGATTGTACTGTTGGTGCCTTTAACCATAATGCCGTAGGCGTTGCCTTTGGCGGAGTTGGAGTCACCGTCCAGTTTGCTGCCGCCGCTGGCGCTCACCTCCAGCGTGCCCAAGTTGGTGATACGGCTGCCGTCGCCATCGGCGTACAAGCCGTACGCGTAGGAGTACGCGTAGGCGCTGGCGGGGCTAGAAGGCGTCTGCTTTCCGCCTTGTGCGCTGACCCGGATCAGCCCTTCATTGCTAAGCGTGTTGCCATTGCCCCTGGTTTCCATTCCGTAGGCGGAAGCCATATTGTGGCCATCCAGGCTGCCGCCTTGTGCCATCGCGTCGATTTGTCCGCGGTTGCCGAGGGTATTGTTGTCGCCCATGGCGGCCAAGGCGCTGGCGCGGGCATTGCCTAGGCCGGACGTGCCGCCGAGGTGTCCGCCCTGCGCGCGCGCCGCAATGGAGCCATCGTTGCTGATTTCGTTGTCATGGCCGCTAGCGGCGAGGGCCCAGGCGTCCGCCGTGCCGCTGGTGGCCTGCGCCGCAACGGTGAGCCGGCCCAGGTTGGCGAGCCGCCCGTCCTGCAGGATGGAGTTGTTCCAGTCCTCGGGATCTGCGGCCAGCATGCCCGCCGCCCGCGCGGACCGGCCGCCGCTGGCGCTGACGTTGAGCTGGCCGCGGTTGGTCAGGGTGGACGCCGTGGCGACCGGAGTGGCGGACAAATCCATGCCGATAGCCATGGATGTGCCGGCTGTTGTCGTGGCCGTCGCGCGGATGTCGAGCCCGCCGCTGTTGTCGATTAGTCTATCCACGCCGCCGAATGCCACCAGTCCATCAGCCACGGCGGTGCCGCCTTGCGCACGGGCGATGATCTGGCCGCTGTTTCGCATGTCTTGCGCGCTATGTGCTGCTGCAGTCATGGCGGACTGATCTCCATCGGCCACGACCTCGATCAGGCCGTTGTTGTCAAAGGTGGCGTTTTCCAGTATTGCGCCGTGTGCATAGGCCTCCTGGCCGCTGGCGTGCACGCGCAGCGTGCCGTGGTTGGTTAGTCCGCTGCCGCCGGCAAGCATGGCCCCGTAGGCGGCGGCCAGCCCGCCGCTGCGGGCGGTGATCTGCAGTGAGCCCTGGTTGACGAAACTCGCGCCGTTGGCAGGGGTGTAAACGCCGATTACGCTGGCGTCTTCGGTGTCGCCGACGACCGTCAGCGAAAGCTGGCCGCGGTTGCCGCTGCTGCCGGCTAGGCCCAGCAGGAGGAGTTCGCTGCCGTCTGCCGGTGCGTCCAGCTCGAAAACATGGGTACCGTCCTGCCACTGCCCGTCGCCGAGGACGGGGAGCAGCGGCACGTAGGGGTCAAACGGGTTGGCGTATGCCGGGCTGCCGATCAGCGCGAGAGAGCAGGCGAGCAGGGTGAGGCGGGGTAAGGTGGAGGCCATTGCGATTACCGCCAATAAATAAAGACAGCAACCAGTCTCTGTTGTTTATGCTTAATAGGTTTTGATTTTAGTCAATTGATGTAAATGTCGTTAATTGGATGGGCGTGGAGCGTTGTGTCTGCTAAAGGCGGAATGGGTGGAGGTTGCCGGTATCGAGGGGCAGGCGTGGCGGCGCCGATACTGAGGTGCTGGCAGGGGCTGTGTGCAGCTTGGTGTCTTGGGGGGGGGGCTGTTGGGCGAGCGGGAAATAAAAAAGACGCCTCGCAAGGCGTCTTTTTTGAATCGGGTGGTGGAGGGAGAAGGATTCGAACCTTCGAAGGCAGAGCCGTCAGATTTACAGTCTGATCCCTTTGACCGCTCGGGAATCCCTCCACTCGAGGAGGCGAATAATGCCCGTTCAGGCCGTGTACGTCAAGTTTTTTTACTATTGATTATCAAATTTGCCGGTTTTGCACCGAGGGTATGCGTGTCAGGTGCCTGCCTAAACGTAACCCTACCGAAGTTCCGGTTGACGCTGATGATGAATGCATTCAAGATCGCGGCTGCTCCGGGGTGCCGGGCCTGGTAAGGCCCAGCTGAGATGGTGACAACCGAACCCGATGGACTTGATCCGGATAATGCCGGCGTAAGAAGAGCCAAGACTGCATGCGCATGCCGCCCCTCCGGGCGGCGTTCCAACGTCACCCGCCCCGGGTGCACGCATGCGTCTATCGCACTCGCAAGCCCCGGAGCGTTGACCCCAACGCTGCCGAGGCCACCATGAACGCACCCGACCGCTTTACCGCCCTGCTCGCCGCTGCCTGCGAGCCTTTTCCCTCTTCGGGCAAGACTTATCTTGCCGGCAGCCGGCCCGACATCCGCGTACCGCTTCGCGAGATCGCGCTCTCCAACGGCGAGCGCGTCACCGTGTACGACACTTCCGGCCCCTACAGCGACCCGTCCTGCGCGCCTGACGTGCGCCGGGGCCTGGCGCCCATGCGCGCGGCGTGGCTGGATCGGCGCGGCGACACCGAGCCTTACGCCGGGCGCGTGGCGACGCTGGGGGACGACGGCGCGCGCGACGACGAAGCCTTCCTGCGCCTGCGTGAACTCTCCGCCGGCCTGCAACGTACGCCGCGGCGCACCAGGGGCGGTGCCAACGTTACCCAGATGCACTACGCACGGCGCGGCATCGTCACCGACGAGATGGAATACGTCGCGCTGCGCGAGAACGGGCGGCGCGAGTGGATGCGCGAGTACCTGGGTGACGACGCGCGCGAGGCGCGGCTGGCGGGCGACGCCTTGGGCTTCGCGCTACAGCCGATCTCGCCGGAAATGGTGCGCGACGAGGTCGCGCGCGGCCGAGCGGTGATCCCGGCCAACATCAACCACCCCGAGCTGGAGCCGATGGCGATCGGCCGCGCGTTCAAGGTCAAGATCAACGCCAATATCGGCAATTCGGCGGTCACCTCGTCGATCGAGGAAGAGGTCGAGAAGCTGGTGTGGTCGACCCGCTGGGGCGCCGATACGGTGATGGACCTGTCCACCGGACGCCACATCCACACCACGCGCGACTGGATCCTGCGCAATTCGCCAGTGCCGATCGGCACGGTACCGATCTACCAGGCGCTGGAGAAGGTCGGCGGCGTGGCCGAAGACCTTAGCTGGGCGCTGTTCCGCGACACGCTGATCGAACAGGCCGAGCAGGGCGTCGACTACTTCACCATCCACGCCGGGCTGCGCCTGGCGCATGTGCCGCTGACCGCGCAGCGGCGCACCGGCATCGTCTCGCGCGGCGGGTCCATCCTCGCCAAGTGGTGCATCGCGCACCACCAGGAAAACTTCCTCTACACGCATTTCGAAGAGATCTGCGAAATCATGAAGGCGTACGACGTGACCTTCTCGCTGGGCGACGGCCTGCGCCCGGGCTCGCTCGCCGACGCCAACGACGCGGCGCAGTTTGCCGAACTTGCGACGCTGGGCGAGCTTACGCAAGTGGCGTGGAAGCACGACGTGCAGACCATCATCGAGGGGCCGGGCCATGTGCCGATGCACATGATCCGCGCCAATATGGACGAGCAGTTGCGCCTCTGCCACGAGGCGCCGTTCTATACGCTGGGGCCCTTGACCATCGACGTGTCGCCCGGCTACGACCATATCGCATCTGGCATTGGCGCCGCGATGATAGGCTGGATGGGCACCTCGATGCTCTGTTACGTGACGCCCAAGGAGCATCTGGGCCTGCCCAACCGCGACGACGTCAAGCAGGGGCTGATCGCCTACCGCATCGCCGCGCACGCGGCCGACGTCGCCAAGGGGCACCCAGGTGCGCGCGCGCACGACGATGCGATGAGCCGCGCCCGCTTCGAGTTCCGCTGGGAAGACCAGTTCGCGCTGGCGCTCGACCCGGACACCGCGCGCGCCTACCACGACGCGACCTTGCCGGCGCCGGCGGCCAAGAGCGCGCACTTTTGCAGTATGTGCGGCCCCAAGTTCTGCTCGATGAAGATCACGCAGGAGGTGCGCGCCTACGCCGAGGAACACGGGCTGGGTGAGGCGGACGCGCTCTCGGCGGGCATGAGCGAGGCGTCGCGCCGCTACCGCGAGGCGGGTAGCGAGCTGTATATCCCGGTCAAGGAAGTCTGAGCATGGCCAGAGTTGCGATTGCCGGTGCCGGCGTCGTTGGCCGCCTGCTGGCCTGGACGCTGTCGCGCCGTGGTCATGCGGTGACGGTGTTCGATCCGGCGCCAGGGGCCGGGCCTGCGGCCGACGGCAAGGGCGCGGCCGGCTTTACCGCGGCCGGCATGTTAAGCCCGCTGGCCGAGCTTGAGCACGCGCCGCCAGAGATCGCGCGGCTGGGCTTGCGCTCGCTCGGGCTGTGGCGGCAAATCGCCGCGGAGCTCTCGCAGGCGACAGGCGAAGCGGCCTGTGCCTTTGCGCGTTTTGACGACTCCCTGCTGCTCGCGCACCCGGGCGATGGCGGCGCGGCGGCGCGGGTGCTCGCGCGTCTGGCGCTCGCACCGGATATCGGCGCGCCCGAAGCCCTGAACACGCAGGCGCTGGCCGCGCTCGAGCCCTCGCTCGCGCCGGGGCTTAACGGCTGGCGGCTGGCGGGCGAGGGGCAGGTGTTCCCGCAGCGGGTGCTGCCGGCGCTGGCCGAAGCTTGCCCGGCCAGTTGGCGCTGGGGCGAGCGGGTGGAGTCGGTCGGGCCGGGTTGTGTGCTTACGGTGAGCGGCGAGCGCTGTGCGTGCGATCTGGCTATCGACGCGCGCGGTGTCGGCGCGGCGTTGGCAAACCTGCGCGGCGTGCGCGGTGAGGTGTTGTGGCTGTACGCGCCCGGTGTGGCGCTGAACAGGCCCTTGCGGCTGATGCACGCGCGCCACCGCGTTTATGTGGTGCCGCGCCCGGGCGATGTCGTAGTGGTCGGCGCCAGCGAGATCGAAAGTGCCGACCGCTCGCCGGTGAGCGTGCGCACCGCCTTCGAATTGATGGGCGCGGCGGTCAGCGCCATCCCTGCGCTGGCCGAGGCGCGCGTCCTGCACATGGAAACCAATCTGCGCCCGGCCTTGCCGGACAACCTGCCGCGTGTCGAGCTGACGGACGGCTTGCTGCGCGTCGGCGGGTTGTTCCGGCACGGCTGGCTGATCGCGCCGGCGCTGATCGAGGACGCGCTCGCGGCCGCCGCGCTGCACTAAAGGAAACCATATGATCACGATCGAACTGGACGACCAGCCGCTGGAGCTGCCTGCCGTGCTGACGCTGGACGCATTGCTCGACAGGCAGGGCGTCGCGCCTGAGACGGTGGCGACCGCCGTTGACGGGGTGTTTGTCGCGCGCAGCGCGCGCGCGAATTGCCAACTGGCCGACGGCGCGCGGGTGACGCTGTTCCAGCCGATAGTCGGGGGCTGACATGGAAGACATTTTCGAGGTATACGGCGAGCGGCTGTCGAGCCGCCTGCTGGTCGGCACTGCCGGCTATCCGTCGCCCGTGGTGCTCGCCGACGCGATCGACGCGTCGGGGGCGGGCGTGGTGACGGTCGGCTTGCGCCGCACGCTGGCATCTGGCGGCGACAACGGCTTTCTGGCCGGACTCGTCGGGCGGTTGACGGCGCGTGGCGTGCGTCTGCTGCCGAATACCGCGGGCTGCCGCACCGCCGTCGAGGCGGTGTCGCTGGCGCGCATGGCGCGTGAATTGTACGGCACGCACTGGATCAAGCTGGAGGTGACCGGCGACGAGTACACGCTGCAACCCGACCCCTGGCAATTGCTCGCTGCCGCCGAGACGCTCGTGGCCGAAGGCTTTGCCGTCTTCCCGTACGCGACGGATGATTTGGTGCTGTGCCAGCGTCTGTTTGACGCCGGCTGCCAGGTGCTGATGCCGTGGGGCGCGCCGATCGGCTCGGGGCAGGGCTTGCTCAACCCGTGGGCGCTACGCACGTTGCGCGAGCGCCTGCCGCAGGCGGTGCTGGTGGTCGACGCTGGCCTAGGTTCGCCCGTGCACGCGGCGCAGGCGATGGAGTTGGGTTTTGACGCCGTGCTGCTCAATTCGGCGATCGCGCACGCGGGCGACCCGGTGGGCATGGCGCGTGCGTTCGGCCAGGTGGTCGCCGGCGCGCGCGCGGGTTATCGGGCAGGGGTGATGGCGCCGCAAGCGATGGCGGTGGCCAGCACGCCGGTGTTCGGCCAACCGATGCTGGAGGGGTGAGCGATGCAGATCACGACGGATGAGGTGTTGGCCCGCGCGTGCGCGGAGCGTGGCGAAGCGTACTGGCTAATCGACGCGCACGCGGGCGTCGACCGGCTGTGCACCCGCGAGGTTGGCGGGGTGCTGGTCGGCCACCGCGGCGCGCCGCTGCCGGTGCTGACCGAAGCGTGGCAGCGCGCGGTGGCGGCCGGTCATGGCGACGCGGACGCGGTGGTGCTCGCCTCGCTCGCCGTGCGTGGTTGTCTGCCCTGGTTGGGGCTGGGTGACGCGCTGCCATGGGCGTGCGAGGGCGTGCGCTTCGCGCCATTCGACGCGCCGTCGCCGCTTTACGGCATCGTCCCCGACCTGGCTGCGCTTGACGAGGTGCTGTCGGCCGGCTTGCGCTTGGTGCAGTTGCGCGCGAAGCGGCCGCTCGAATCCGGCGAGCTGGCTCGTGCCACGGCGCTTGCGCTGCAGCATGGCGCCCAGCTGTGGGTGAACGACGATCACGCGGCGGTGCTCGGCGACGAGGGGGGTATGGCCGGCCTGCACCTGGGGCAGGAGGACTTGGCTGCACTGCCTGCAGCTGCGGTGCGCGCCTTGCGCGCGCGCGCAGCCACGCAAAGGCTGGGCTTGTCCAGCCATTGTCCGTGGGAGCTGGCCCGGGCGGCCGGCTGTGCACCCAGTTATATCGCGTGCGGCCCGGTAAACCCGACCACGACCAAGGACATGCCTTGGCGGGCGCAGGGGCTGGACAACCTGGCGTGGTGGGTTGAGGCAAGTCCCGCGCCTATCGTCGCCATCGGCGGTTTGCTGGATGAGCGGGATGTCGGCTGGGCGATGGGCGCCGGGCCGGCTGCCGTGTGCGTGGTGCGCGGCTTGCAGCTTGGCAGATCGCAGCTGGCCAGCCGGGTCTCGCGCCTGGCGGGGGCGGCGCAAGGCGTGACGCCCGGGTTTCGTGCTCCGGCATGGCCTCGGCCCGCCATCTGACAGGCGCGGCCGCGCGAACGGTTTCAGCGGTTCTTGCCGCGTAGCAGCAGCATGTGCAGTTGTTTTGCCCACGCTTGGGAGAGTGCCTCCAGGTCGCTCCATGAGAGGCGGACGCCTTGGGAGAGGGTGGTGTCTGCCTTGCGCGAGAAAATGGCTGCGCCCAGTTGGCGGTTGTTGGCGTCGAGGACTTCCACCTCGCCGCTCAGTTCCGCCACGCGCGGCGACTGGCCTGCCATCGCGCGCCCGGCGTTGAAGATTGCCTTGACGGGAATGAAGTCGGCAGGGGTTAGTGCGGGGTCGACCGCCTGTACGCCGGTCAGCGCGAGGCGAACGCGCAGGACGTCGGCGCCGGGCGTGTTGACGAGCTGGAAATCCTGTCCAAGTTCCTTCTTCATGGCGGCGGTGATGCCGTCCGCGATGCGTGTCTGAGTGGCGGGCGGCAGTGTGTTATCGCTGTATTCCGGGTTGCTGCTCAGGATGACGGCGACGGGTTCGAGCATGAGCTTGTTGTAACGCTTGAGGCTGGCGGAGCGGTCGAGGTACTGCAGCGTGCCCCGGTCTTGCGGTTGCAGGCGGGAGTAGTCGGTCAGGAACCCGGCTTGCGGCATGTCCGCGACTGCGCTGCCTTCGCTGATCCTGGTGCTGCGGGTGCTGGCGCAGCCGGCCAGGGTGGTGGCCAGTAGTGCAGCCATGGCGATTGACCTGATTTCCATCGGGAGGACTCCATGCGGCGTGTAGGGAGGGGCGCTGTGCGCGGCCGTTTATCTCTCTTGATTAAAGTCTGGCCGGCAAAATATTCCAAAATGATTTTTAGCCAAAAACCACACATTGCGGAGGGCGGATGATTGACGATGCTGCTCAAGGTGCGTATAACGTTCCTCGCAGGATCTTCAAGCAGCAGAATCATTGCGACATCGTAGGCCAAGCGGTACTTCCTTGTTCCATGCTTCATTCCTTGATCGTCATGCATTTTCGGGCTCAGGCCCACCCACAGTAATCCCAAAAGGAATTCATCATGGCTACCGGTACCGTTAAGTGGTTCAACGACGCTAAGGGCTTCGGCTTCATCACCCCGGACGAAGGCGGCAGCGACCTGTTCGCGCACTTCTCTGAAATCCAGTCCCAGGGCTTCAAGTCCCTGCAGGAAGGCCAGAAGGTCTCCTACGAGCCGGGTATGGGTCAAAAAGGCCCGCAGGCTACCAAGATCCAGCCGCTGTAATTTACAGCCCTGATCTGAAAAAAGCCCCGCATCGCGGGGCTTTTTGTTTTTGGCCTGCGCCTGTTCAGCCGCCGGTCATCGACATGAAGCGCACCACCTTGCCCGGCGCCTCGACGAATTCGTGGCGTTCGGGCTTTAGTTCGATCGCCGCGCGGATCGCCGCCTCGAGCTCGGTGTTGCTGGCGCCGCTGCGCAGCAGCGGGCGCAACTCGTAGCTTGCCTCCTGCCCCAGGCACATGTAGAGCGTGCCGTCGACCGACAATCGCACCCGGTTGCAGGTCGGGCAAAAGTGTTGCGACATCGGCGTGATCAGCCCCAGCGTGAACCGGCCGTCGGCGCGCTCCCAGTAACGGGCCGGTCCGCCGCCGAGTTCCCGCGAGGAGGGGCTGAGGCCGAAGCGCTCGCGCAGTCGCGGTAACAGCGCGTTCAGGTCGACGCCACGGGTGTTTTGTCCGGTCTGCCCCATCGGCATCGCCTCGATCAGGCGCAGGATGAAGCCGTGCTCGATACAGAACGCGACCATCGCTTCGATCTCGTCGTCGTTCACGCCTTCCATCGGCACCATATTGACCTTGACCGATGCAAAGCCAGCGCCCGAGGCGGCTTTCAGTCCGGATAGCACCTTGTCCAGGCAGTCGCTGCCGCTGATTGCGTGCACGCGATCGCGCCTGAGCGAATCGAGGCTGACGTTGATGCGGCGCACGCCCGCCGCGGCAAGTGCCGCGGCCTGGCTTGCCAGTTGTGTCGCGTTGGTGGTCAGCGACAAATCTTCGACGCCAGACAGGGCGGTCAGCTTGCGGGCGAGGGCGGGCAGGTTCTTGCGCAGTAGCGGCTCGCCGCCGGTCAGCCGGTAGCGGCGCACGCCCAGGCGTGCGAACGCGGCGATCACGCGCTCGATCTCGTCGAAGGTCAGCCAGTTGGCCGGCTCCTCGAAGCCCTTGAAGCCCTTGGGTAGGCAGTAGGTGCAGCGCAAATCGCAGCGGTCGGTGACCGAGACGCGCAGGTAGTCGATGGTGCGCCCGAAGCGGTCGCTCAGCATGACGAAAGGCTCTTGGCTTGGTTGAATCGTGCCGTCATTGTAAACCAGATGGGCGGTGGCTTGCCGGTTCAATGCACGGAGCGTGCCAGCAATTGTGCTGCGCCGGTCGATGCGTGATAAAATTCACGTAATACGTAAGGAATAATCATGGCCGACGATATTTACGCGAAAATCCGCGCCGCCGCGCAGGAACTGCTGGCAGAAGGGGTGTGGCCGACGGTGGTCGAAGTGCGGGAGCGGCTGGGCACCGGTTCGAACACGACGATCAACAATACGCTGAAAGCCTGGCGCAAGGATTTCCTTGCGCGCGCCGCGGCGGCAAACCGCCGTCCCGAGTGGCCGGCAGCACTGGGCGCGGCGTTCGACGCGGTATGGCAGCAGGCGTGCCAGCACGCAGAGGACGCACTGGCCGAAGCGCGGCGCGAGGCGTTCGCCGAGCGTGACACGCTTGCCGCGGCGTGCACGGCGCTGGAGGCGGAGAAGGCTGCGGAAGCGCAGCGTGTCGCGGCCTTGCGGCTGGACCTTGCCGCGACCCATCAGGAGCTCGCGCAGGCAAAGACACAGGCCGTGCTGCTGTCCGACGAGCTCGCCACCTTGCGCACCCAGCTGGCGGCGCTCGGCGCCGAGCGCGACGCGGCGACGCGGCGCCTCGCGGACGCGCAGGCCGACGCGCAGGCGAGACTCGCCGAGCGCGATACGCAGGCCAAGGCGGAGCTTGCCCACGCGCGCGAGACGGCCGAGCGGCGCGAGGCGCTCGCCTACGAACGGCTGGAGGGCTTGCGCATCCGCCTCTACGAGCAGGTCGAGGACGAGCGGCGGCGCATGCAGGAAGAAAAGTCGGCGGCCGAAGACGCACTGCGCCTCATCCGCCGCGAGCACAGCCGCCTGTCCGATGAGTGGCGCGAACGGCTGGCCGAGCGCGAGCGCGAGATCGGCCGGCTGGACGGCCAGTTGCTCGCCGCGCAGCAAGCCGGCGGTGAAGCGCGCAGCGAGGCCGAAACCGCACGCCTGGCGCTGGCCGCGCTACAGGTAGCCTGGCAGCAACTACCCGCCAGTATGACGGCGCTGGCGGCTGCCCAAGAGGAAGTTGCCGGGGTGCCCGTCGGGGTGCTCGCCGGCCTGGTCGAGGCTGCGCAGCAAGGCTTGCTTACACCGCCTGTTGCGGCGTCAGGCGCATGATCGCCGCGTCGCACGGCGGCGCGAAGCGGTGGCGTACGCCGGCGGGAATCTCGATCACCTCGCCCGGGTCCGCCTGCACGCGGCCGCCGTCGGCGTCTTCCAGCAGTAGCGCGCCTTGCAGGCAGACGATGAATTCCGTCGCGGGGTGCGCCTCGTAAGCGTGTTCGCCCGGTTCGACCCGGCACAGGCGCATCTCGCTTTGCGCGAGCCGCAAGGGCTTGTGCGGGGCATCCTGACAGCAACAGGCCGGGGTGTGGCAGATCATCTCGGTCATTCGTGTTCTCTCTCTATGCATTTCGCGGCTTTTGCTTCATTGGCAAAAGAGACGGTTGCAACGTAAAGCCAGACTGACCCGCGTTGCAACCAGCCGGTTCCACGGAAGTGGATGTTTTGAAAGAGAATGTCGCCGCCTGATACGGGTTTTTTTTAGACTAATCGATCAGGCGAGTGGCCGTTCATCATTCAGCCAACGGTAAAGCAGGCCGCCGATCACGCCGCCGACAATCGGCGCGAGCCAGAACAGCCACAGCTGTTCGATCGCCCAGCCGCCGGTGTACAGGGCGACACCGGTACTGCGCGCCGGGTTGACCGAGGTATTCGTGACGGGAATGGTGACCAGGTGGATCAGGGTCAGGCACAGGCCGATCGCGATCGGTGCGAAGCCGGCCGGCGCCTTCTTCGAGGTCGCGCCCATGATCACGAACAGGAACATCATCGTCATCACGGTCTCGATCAGCGCCGCCGACGCGAGGTCGTAGCCGCCGGGCGAATGCGCGCCGTAGCCGTTGCTCGCGAAGCCGCCGGCGGTCGAGAAGCCCGCCTTGCCGCTGGCGATCAGGTAGAGCACGCCGCCGGCAATCAGGCCGCCTGAGACCTGCGCGATGATGTAGGGCAGCACATGGCGGCCCTCGAAGCGGCCGCCCGCCCACAGCCCGATGGTGACCGCCGGGTTCAGGTGGCCACCCGAGATATGACCGACCGCGTAGCAGGCGGTCAGCACGGTCAGCCCGAATGCCAGCGCGACGCCGGCAAAACCGATGCCAAGATGCGGGAAGGCCGCGGCGAGCACCACGCTGCCGCAGCCGCCCAACACCAGCCAGAAAGTGCCGATCAGCTCGGCCGCGTACGCTTTCATCTTGCTCTCCTTGGGATAGGTACGCGGTCGTTATAGCAAGTGCGGCTGGTGCGCCAGACCTCAGTCGGGCAGGCCCAGCGGGTAGGGCTGGTAACGCGGCGCGGCCAGCCGGTCGCAGGTGACGAAGCCCGGCGGCGCGGCAAGCAGCTGCGGGATGCGGTTGACCAGCGTCGCACAGGTCAGCGCGACGGTGTCCGGCGCGGCGATCTGCAAGGTGGTGGTCGGCTCACCGCGCACGGTCCAGTCGTTGCGGTCGACTTCGCCCGGCAGGTAGACCTTACCGACGCATTGCGCCTCGATCACCACCCCCTGGTAAGTCGCAAGCGTGACCACCGCGCGCATCCCCAGCGCGTGGCCGGATGGGATGGTACGGCCGAGCGTCGCGCTCTTAACATCGTGCGGCGCGAGGATGGGCTCGAGTACCTGGCACACCGACCGCACGCTGAAGTTAAGCTCCGCAGCCAGCCACTCGGCGCTGTTCCACATATACGAAGGCAGTGCTTCCGCGTCGGTGATCCGCCGCTTGAATTCATCTGCCGACAAGCCGGCGCCATGTGCCTCGGCCAGTGCGATGCCGTAATCCTCGACGTTGTAGCTGGACAGCCCCTCGATGCGTTCGATGCGGTGCGTCGCGCCGGCCAGTGCCGACACCAGCTTGCCCCAGAACACGTCCTGGTAGCCCGACGCCGACAGCGTCACCCCGTGCTGCTTGGCCAGGCGGTCGAGCCGGTTGGTCAGCGCCGCTGCCGTCGTCCACGGGTAGAACGCCTCCTCGCAGGTCGACAGCGCGCACACCCCGTGCCGCGCGGCAAGCGCGTACGCGTCTTCAAGTTCGCCGATCAGGCTGCGCGTCGCGATCAGCGCGACATGTGCGTCGCAGCCGGCGAACACCGCCTTGGCGTCCGCCGTCACCTGCACGCCCAGCCGCTGGCCGAGGCCAGCCACCTCGCCGGCGTCGCGCCCGACAAGCGCCGGGTCGGCGTCGATCGCGCCGACGATGCGGCAGCCTTTCTCGTGCAGGTAACGCAACATGATGCGGCCCATCTTGCCGCAGCCGTACTGGATGACGCGGATCTGTTCCATGACTTGCTCCTTCTCGGTTGCCATCATGGACTATCGTAAAGCGCCGGCGCGGGCATACATTTGACATGGCGCAACAAGGCGCTGCCGGTGAAGGCATAGCCTGAAGGAGGTGGGAGCATGCAAGCGCGGATGCGGGCGATGGTATGCGACGGACCGGGGCAAGCCCTGCGGATGCGGCACCTGCCGGTGCCGTCCCCCGGACCCGGACAGTTGCTGGTGAAGGTTGTCGCGTGTGGCGTCTGCCGTACCGACCTGCACGTGCTCGACGGCGAGTTGCCGGGCATTGCCTACCCGGTCACGCCGGGGCACGAGGTGGTCGGCACCGTCGAGCGCAGGGGCGTTGGCGTGACGGCGCTGGCGGTCGGCGCGCGCATCGGCGTGCCCTGGCTGGGGTATAGCTGCGGGCTCTGCGCGGATTGCCGGGAAGGGCGGGAGAACCTTTGCGCGACAGCGCGCTTTCACGGCTACACGCTGCCCGGCGGTTACGCTGACTACATGCTCGCCGACGCGCGCTACGCCTTCGCCTTGCCCGCGCTGCTCGACGACGTGCACAGCGCGCCACTGATGTGCGCCGGGCTGATCGGACAGCGCGCGCTCAACAAGGCTGGGCATGCCCGCAAAATCGGCCTGTTCGGCTTCGGCGCGGCCGCGCACCTGATCTGCCAGGTGTGCGTCGGGCAAGGGCGCGAGGTGTACGCGCTGACCCGGCCGGGCGACACCGCCGCGCAGGCATTTGCACGCGAACTGGGTGCGGTATGGGCGGGAGACGCCAAGCCGCCGTGCCTGCTCGACGCGGTATTGATCTTCGCGCCGGCCGGCGAGCTGGTGCCGCTGGCGCTTTCGAGCGTGCGCCGCGGCGGGGCGGTGGTGTGTGCCGGCATCCATATGAGCGACATCCCGTCCTTCCCCTACGCGCTGCTGTGGGGCGAGCGGCGCGTCGAATCGGTGGCGAACCTGACCCGGCAGGACGCGCTGGACTTTCTGGCGGCGGCAAGCACGCTGCCCTTGCAGGTGCATGTGCGCGCCTACCCGCTGGCGGATGCCAACCGGGCGCTGGACGACTTGCGGCACGGGCGCTTGCAAGGCGCGGCGGTGCTGGTGCCGGGCTTAACGTGAAGGAGAGCAAGATGCGTGTCAGTTTTCTCGGTGCGGCCGGTACGGTGACCGGCAGCAAGACGCTGGTCGAATACGACGGACGGCGGGTGCTGGTCGACTGCGGGCTGTTCCAGGGCTTCAAGCAGCTGCGCCTGCGCAACTGGCAGCCTTTCGAGGTGCCGCCCGCCGAGATCGACGCGGTGGTACTCACCCACGCCCACCTCGACCACTCGGGTTACCTGCCGGCGCTGGTGCGCGACGGCTTTTGCGGCGAGATCCACACCACGCCGGCGTCGGCCGAACTTGCCGCCATCCTGCTCGCCGACAGCGGCCGGCTGCAGGAAGAAGAGGCAGAGTACGCGAACCGGCGCGGCTATTCGCGCCACCAGCCGGCCAAACCGCTGTACACCGAACAGGACGCGGCACGGGTCAGCCACCGCTTCGCGCCGCTGCCGCTGCACACGCCGCGGCAGATCGCGCCGGGCATCACGCTGACGCTCAAGCAAGCCGGCCATATCCTCGGTGCGGCTATGGCCGAGCTCAAGGTGGGCGACAAGACCCTGCTGTTCTCGGGCGACCTGGGCCGGCCGCACGACCCCATGCTGTACCGCCCCGAGCGCGTCGCGCGTTGCGACTACCTGTTTGTCGAATCGACCTACGGCGACAGGCGCCACCCGGCCGAGGACACCGAGGGGCTGCTGGAAGAGGTGGTACGGCGTACCGTGAGGCGCGGCGGCGTGGTGGTGATCCCCGCCTTTGCCGTCGAGCGTGCGCAGACCCTGCTCTTGCTGTTGTGGCGGCTCAAGCAGGCCAGACGCCTGCCCGAGGTGCCGATCTACCTGAACAGCCCGATGGCGACCGAGGTGACCAAGCTCTTTTACGAATTCCACAAGGACCTGAAGCTCGGGCAGGACGAGGTCGCCGCCATGTGCCAGGGCGTGCACTGGGTCCGCACGGTGGAGGAATCGAAGGCGCTCAACCGCATCGACCATCCGGCGATCATCATTGCCGGCAGCGGCATGGCGACCGGCGGGCGCGTGGTGCACCACATCAAGGCCTTCGGCCCGCACAAGCGCAACACTCTCCTGTTCGCGGGCTTTCAGGCCGGCGGCACGCGCGGCGCGCTGATCGTGGGCGGCGCCCCCAGTGTGCGCATCCACGGGCAGGACGTGTTGATCAACGCCGAGGTGGTCTCGCTCGAGCACCTGTCCGCGCACGCGGACGCCGACGAGATCTTGCAGTGGCTGGAAGGCTTCGAGGCGCCGCCGATCCGCACCTTCGTGCTGCACGGCGAAGCCGAGGCAGCCGACGCGCTCAGGCGGCGCATCGAGCACCGCTTAGGCTGGGACGTGTGCGTGCCCGAGCACCGCGAGCAGCACCTGCTCGCCGACGGCTGATCAGGTGCGGCCGGCTTGCTGCTGCCAGCGCCAGAAGCCCGCGACGCGCTCGCGCATGAACGCGTCGGCGCGCGCGGCTTCGGCGGCGTCTGCGCCGGCCTCGACATGCCATGCGCCCTCGCCGCCGTCGCTGTTGTCGACCTCGACGGTGAGGCCGGCGATCTCGGCCTGTTCGCTCAGGTAGGCGAGGTAGGCGTTGACCGATTCGATCAGTTGCGGCCCGTGCGACTGGCTGTCGAGCAGCGCTTTGACGAAGTTGTGGCCGTGGATAACGATGGTGCTCATGGCGCTCTCCTTCAGGTGTGTTCGCCGCGCGCGCGGCGCAGCAAGGAAGCTGCGTCCTCGTCGCCGACCTGCGCGAAATCGCGGTAATGATGGCCGACCGCGGAAAAATCGGCCGGTGCCGACAGGCAGACTACGCTGTCGGCGAGCGCGCGCACCCGAGCGAGCGCGTCCGGCGAGGCGACCGGCGCCGCGCAGATGAGCCGCGCGGGGGTTTGCGCGCGCACGCACATCAGCGCCAACTGCATGGTCGCGCCGGTCGCCATGCCGTCGTCGATGACCACCACGTCGCGACCGGCGGCCGAGCAGGCCGCGCGGCCCGGCGTCAGCAAGGCGCGCCGCGCGCGGATCTTCGCCGCCTCGCGCGTGCGCTCGGCGCTAATCCATGTTTCGTCCGCGCCGGCCTGCCGCGCCCACGGCAGCACGATGCACTGACCGTCCTCGGCGAGCGCGCCGACGGCGAATTCCGGGTTGCCGGGCGCGGCAAGCTTGCGCACCAGCACGACGTCGACTTCACCGCCGAGCCGGGCCGCCAGCTCCACCGCCAGCGGCAGCGCGCCGCGCGGGATCGCCAGCCACAAGGGGTTGGCTAGCTTCAGTGCAGCCAGCTTGGGCGCCAGGCGGCGGGCAGCGTCGACGCGGTCTTCGAAGATCATGCGTGTTTCCCCGCGCCGCGCACCGGCCCGGCGCGCCGTTCGATTTCGGCCGCAAGCGCCGGCAACAGCCCGAGCGCGAACAGCCACTCGGCGACGATGAAGAGCGGGCCGATCGCCAACTGCATCAGGTCGTCGACGAAGGCGGGCTTGCGCCCCTCCCAGAAGTGGCCGACGAACTGGATCGCCCAACCGGTCACGAACAGGCCAACGCCGCTGGCAAGCCACACGGCCTGGCTGCCCGAAGCCAGCCACTGGCCGAGCCACAATGCGGCCCCCATGAACACGACCATCGCCAGCGCCAGCGTGCGCTCGAGCATGAAGTAGTACCCGACGCACGCGGCGGCCAACAGCGTCGCCGGGGTGACGCCGGGCAAGATCTTGGTGCGGCCAAGCAAGGTCGCGACGGCGACGACGATCAGCGGGATGCCGAAAAAGTGGCTGACGATATTGCGCCGGTCGCGATGGTAGGCGGCGTAGGTGGACAGCTGTTCGGTGACGGTCTTCATGGTGCGCTCCTCGTGGTCTTAGTATGGCCGGCGCGGGCAGGCGCGCCGGCCAGTGATGATCGCCATGTTTTTGTCATTGCGGCAAGCTTGCGCTGCAGCAAGGGGAAGGGGCGCGGTACACTTGGCACCGTACCTTTAGTAGAGCCTTTATGCGCCTCCTGCATACCTCCGACTGGCATCTGGGCCAGCACTTCATGGGCAAGAACCGCCAGGCCGAACACGCTGCGTTCATTAGCTGGCTGGTCGACGCCGTCAATACCCACCAGGTCGACGCGGTGCTTGTTGCCGGCGACATCTTCGACACCGGCTCGCCGCCGAGCTACGCGCGCGAGGCGCTGAACGACCTGGTCGTCGCGCTCGCGCGCCATCAGGTCCGGCTGGTGCTGCTCGCCGGCAACCACGACTCGCCCGCGGTGCTCGCCGAGAACAAGCGGCTGTTCGGCCAGTTGGGCGCGACGGTTATCGAGGCGGCGGCAGAGAACATCGAGGCGCAGGCGCTGCTGCTGGCGACCCGTACCGGCGAACCCGGCGCCGTGCTGTGCGCGGTGCCGTTCCTGCGCGCGCGCGAACTTGCCAGGAGCGAGGCCGGGCAAAGCGGCGAGGACAAGGCGCGCGCACTCGCCGAGGCGCTGACCGACCACTACGGGCGGCTGTGGGCGTTTGCCAAGAAGCTTGCAGGGGAGAGCGGCGGTTTGCCCATCGTCGCCAGCGGCCACCTGACCACGGTCGGCGCGAGCAGCAGCGAATCGGTGCGCGAAATCTACGTCGGCTCGCTGGCGGCGTTTCCGACCGCCAATTTCCCGCCGGCCGACTACATCGCCTTGGGTCACATCCACCGCGCGCAGAAGGTCGGCGGCGCCGAGCATATCCGCTACAGCGGCTCGCCCCTGGCCCTGAGCTTTGACGAGGCCGCGCAGGACAAGGAGGTGCTGCTGGTCGACTTGCTGCCGGGCGAACCCGCGCGGGTGACGCCGCTGGCGGTGCCTTGCTTCCAGCGCCTGTTGACCGCCAGCGGCTCGCTTGCGGTACTGCCGGCGAGGCTCAGCGCCCTTGCGCGCGAGCTGGAAGAAAACACGCGGGCGTGGGTCGACGTCGAGGTGGTGTCGGACGACTACCTGAACGACCTGCTCGGGCGCGTCGCCGGCATGGTCGGCGAGCTGCCGCTGGACGTGTTGAGGGTGCGCCGCGCGCGCGGCCAGGCGTGTGTCACGCTCGAGCGCACGGCGCGCGAAACCTTGTCCGAACTCACGCCGGCCGAGGTGTTCGCGCGCCGCCTGGCCGGCGAGGAGATCGACGAGGCGGCGCGCCAAGCGCTCTTGTCGCGTTTTGACGAGGTGGTGCACATGCTCGCCGCGGAGGATGCGCAATGAAGATCTGCTCGCTCAGGCTGAAGAACCTCAACGCGCTCGCCGGCGAGTGGCGCATCGACTTTGACCAGGCGCCGATCGCCGGCGCAGGCCTGTTCGCGATCACCGGCGCGACCGGCGCCGGCAAGAGCACGCTGCTCGACGCGATCTGCCTCGCGCTCTACCACAAGACCCCGCGGCTGGACACGCTGTCGCAGGGCAGCAACGAGCTGATGACCCGCCACACCGCCGAGTGCCTGGCCGAGGTCGAGTTCGAGGTCGGCGGCCAGCGCTACCGCGCGTTCTGGAGCCAGCGCCGCGCGCGCGACAAGGCCGACGGCGCGCTGCAGGCGCCGCGCGTCGAGCTGGCGCGTGCCGACGGCACCATCCTCGCCAACCAGATCCACGACAAGTTGCGGCAGACCGAGGTGCTAACCGGCCTCGACTTCGGCCGTTTCACCAAGTCGGTGCTGCTCGCGCAAGGCGGCTTCGCGGCCTTCCTCAACGCCGACGCCAATGAGCGCGCGGCCCTGCTCGAAGAGCTGACCGGCAGCGAGATCTACGGCCGCATCTCCGAGCGGGTGTTCGAGCGCACCCGGGCCGCGCGCGAGGCATGTGCGGCGCTTGAAGCCGCGTGTGCCGGCATCCGCGTGCTGGACGACGATGCGCTTGCCGCGCTCACGGCCAGCCGCGACACGCTTGTCGTGCGCCAGCAACAAGGCCGCGAGTCGCTGGCGTCGCTCGAGGCGCGGCTGGCCCGTGTCGACGCGCTGGGCCGGGCCGAAGCCGCGCGCGGCGCCGCCGCGCACAGGCTGGCCGTCGCCGAGGCGGCGTGCCTGACCGATGAAACCGACCGGGCGCGCCTCGCCGGCGCGGACGCAGCCGAGGGACTGACGGCACCGTGGCAGGCGCGCGAGGGCGCTCGCGCGGCGCTGGATGCCGCGCGGCAAGCCAGCGTGCAGGCGGCAGAGGGCGAGAAGAGGGCGCACGCACGCGCCGGCGAGGCGCTCGCCGCTGCTGCAGCCGAGGCCGAGGCCGCGTTGGCAGGCCATGCCGCCGAGGGCGCGCGGCTTGCCAGAGGGCAAGCGGAACTGGCCGCCACGCAGCGCGCGCATGAAGGCGACGCGCAACTTGGAGAGGCGCTACCCGAATGGCGCGCGCTATTTGCACGGCAGGCGCGCGAGCAGCAGGCGCTGGCCAGCGAAGAGACGACGCTCGCGGCTGCACGGCAGGCGCTGGCACGCCATGCGCAGGCGCAGGACGCGGCGCGGCAGGGCGTGGAAGGCGCCGAGACCACGCTCGCGGCCCTCGCCGGGCAAGCGAGCGCGCTGGAGGAGAAACACGCGGGCGCCCTGTCAGGCGACGCACTGCCGGCGTTGCAGGCGCGCTGGCGCGCCGCGCACGAAGAGGCGGCACGTCTCGCCACCCTGCAGGGGCTGGCCGAGGCACAGCAGCGCAACGCCGATGCCGTCGCCGCGGCACATGCGGCCGTCGCCGCGGCGGCTGCCAAGCAGCAGCGTTGCGAGGCGGACTACCGGCATCAGCGCGAACGCTACCGCTTGCAAAAGGCGCAGGTGGACACGCTGGAGGAGCTCGCGAAGCTCGCGCGCCGGATGGGCGAGCTGAGCGCCTACCGCGAGGGGCTGGCCGCCGGGGCGCCTTGTCCGCTGTGCGGCGCGCTCGAACATCCGCTGCTGGACGGCGCGCCGCCGCCCGACGCCGATTCCGCGCAGGCGAGGCACGCGCGCGCCAGTGCCGAACTCGAGGCGATCCTGGCGGCCGGGCGGCAGGCGGCGGCGGATTTGGCGCGCGCCGAGGGCGAGCAGGCCGCGGCGCAGGACAAGCTCGCAGCATTGCTGGCCGAAGGCGAGGCGTTTGCGCATGCGTGGCAGCAGGGCGCCGGTTCGCTGGGAACGGATGGCTTGCCGGCCGCCCGCGAGGCGGCGGCACGGGCACTGGCCGACACGGAGCGGCAGCTCGCCGCACGCGAGGCGGCCGAGGCGGCGCTTGCCGCGCTGCGCGAGAAACTGGCCGGTGCGAAAGACGCGCTGGCGAACTGCCGCACGGCACAGGCCCTCGCCGACGAGAAGCACGCCGCGCAGCACGCGCTATGCGCCGCGCAAGAGGCGCGCGTCGCCGAGGCTGCCCGGCAACTGGCCGCCACCGGCGAGCTGCTTGCGGCCGCGCTGGGTAGCGAACCGCCCGCGGACAGCGCCGCGTGGCTTGCCGCGCGCGAGGCGGCGTGGCAAGCCTTCCAGACGCGCGCGGGGCAGTTGCAAACGCTTGCCGCTGCGCTTGCCACGCACGGGGCGCGGGCCGAGGCGCTGCAACAGTCGGCCGCGCGCTGGCGCGCGCGCGTGGCGGATTGGGGCGAAGCCCTGCCGCGCGTTGAGGTCCAAGGGGGCACCGACGCGTTGGAGCGCGCCTTCGACGCTGCGCATGCGGCGCTCTCGGGCGCGCGTGCGGCGGCGGCCGATGCGACGCGACGCGTGCAAAGCGCCGAGCAAGCAGCCACGGTGGCGGAAGACGCCTGGTGCGCGGCGCTGTCCGGCAGCGTTTTTGGCGACGAGGCGGCGTTCGCCGCCGCCCGGCTGAACGCAACCGAGCGGCAACAACTCGCCGCCGGCCTCGCCGCCCGGGCACAGGCGCTCAAGGACGCGCGCGAGGCGCTCTCGCTCGCGCACGAACAGTTTGTCGCGTGCGAGGCGGCCGTGGCGAGCGGCGAGCGCGCGGCCGACTTGCAGGCACAGAAAGCCGAAACCGCCGCCGAGCTGGAGACGGTGGCGCGCCAGATCGGCGAAGCCGACGCGCGCCTCGCCGACGATGCGCGTGCGCGTGAGGCGCTGGGCGGCACGCAGGCGAGGCTGGCCGCGCTGCGCGCCGACCTTGAACACTGGCAGAAGCTCGACGCGCTGATCGGCTCGGCGCGCGGCGACAAGTTCCGCCGTTTTGCGCAGGGGCTGACGCTCGAGCAACTGGTGATGCTCGCCAACCGCCAGCTTGCGCGCTTGCACCCGCGCTACCGGCTCGCACGTAAGGCAGGCACCGAGCTGGAGATGGCGATCGTCGACACCTGGCAGGGCGACGTCAGCCGCGACACCCGCACCCTGTCCGGCGGCGAGAGCTTCCTGGTCAGCCTCGCGCTGGCGCTCGCGCTATCCGACCTAGTCAGCCACCAGCGTCCGATCGACACGCTGTTCCTCGACGAGGGCTTCGGCACGCTGGACGCCGAAACGCTCGACGTCGCGCTCGACGCGCTCGACGCGCTGGGCTTTGATGGCCGGCTGATCGGCGTGATCAGCCATGTGGACGCGATGAAGGCGCGCATCCCGGTGCAGGTGCGCGTCGAGAAGGGCGCCGGCGTCGGCCACTCGCGGGTGCGTACGGTGCCCGCGCCGTGAAGGCTGCGCTGTTCATGCTGGTTGCGCTGGTGCACGGCGCGCTGGCTGTGCTGCTGGTCGCGCCGGGCGATTGCGGCGGCATGGGCAGTCTCGCCGCGCTCTTCACGCTCGCCCTGTGGCTGGCGGCGTACCTGATGGCCGTCGCACTCGGCGCCCTCTCGGCGCGCTGGCTGTGCCGCGCGGTTGCGCTGACGCTGGGTGCGGCGGTTATATATGGCGCGAGCTGGCCGCAACGGGAGGCCGACGCCCTGTGTACGGTGGCGCCGCCGGCGCCGTTATTGTTTGCCCTCGCTGGCGCCGGCGTGCTCGCGTGGGCGCTGCCGGCCTTGCGCCGCCGTTTTGGCTGACGCGTCGCCGGCGGTGCGTTATGCGAGTAAAATCCCGCTCTCTTCGTACTTCCCGTATATGTCATGAAAAAAGCCGTAGCCCTCGCGTTAAGCCTTGCCCTGACCCCCTTGCCGGTGTTCGCCGCGCCCTCTCCGGCCGAAAGGGTGGCGGGTCGCACGCTGGACGCGATTTCCGCGGACGGCACGAGCCTGCTCTTGCGTGCGCCCGGGCAACGTCTGGACGACGCAGGTGCCGACCTGAGCGCCTTGCTGGGTGAACGGCTGCCGGAAGAGCTGCACGCAATTCTGACGCCCGCCCGTGGCCTCGCCATCCGCCACGCTGGTCAGGAAACGCCGCTTGGTCTGCCCGACGACAGCTATTTCGCCCCGCTGACCGCGCGCCTGTCGGCCGATGGCCGGGTACTCGCGGTGTCTGCCGGGCACGGCGGCGCGCTCAAGGCGCTGCGCGTGCGTGTCGGCGAGGCGCCGACCCAGTTGGTGCCGGACGCTCAGGCGCGCTACTCGGGCGTCAGCGGCGTCAGTGACGACGGCCGCGTGGTGGCCGGCTGGCTGCTGAAAGACACGCACTCGCTGCCCAAGGGCTTTGTCTGGCGAGAAGGTGCGGGGCTGACCGTGCTGCCGGTGCCGCTGTCGTTGCCGCGGGCCATCAGCGCCGACGGCCGCGTGCTCGCCGGCACCGCGTATATCGGCTCGCCCGGCCAGCTGCGCCAGGCATCCTTGATCGGGCAGTTTGCCGCCGAAGACCCGCTGGGCGGCAACGCGGCGATCGCCGACTGGGCGTTGGTCGGCGCCAGCGACGACGGCCGCCGGCTGGCAGGCTTCGTCAAACGGGCCGACAAGAAACTGTGGCAGGGCTTCCTGTGGGACCGCGACGCGGGCTTTATCGACACCCCCACGCCGCCGGTATTCGACGTGGCGCGCGGCGCGCCGCCGCAGGCCGACGTCGAGCGCGCGGTGCTGGCGAACTACGGCCTGACCGACGCGGACCGCATCGGCGCGCTGCGCCGGCAGGCGTGGCGCTGGGCGGACGGCAAGGCGGAGGTGTTGCAGGATCAGGCGACGCTGGCGGGGATGTCGCGCGACGGGCAGGTGTTCATCGTGCGCACGGCCGACGGCGCCTTGCTGCAAATGCCCGGCGCCGCTGGGCAGCCGCTTGCCTTCCCCGGCGCGCAAGGCGCGCTTGAAGTGCGCGCGGTCAGCAGCGACGGGCGCCGCATCTGGCTGCGCGACGAGGCCGGCGCCAGCGCCATGCTCGACAACGGCAAGGCCGCGCCCGCCAGCCGCACGGCGGCATTCGCCCAGCCGGCGGCCTTTTCGGCCGACGCGCGTACCGTCGCCGGCATCTACCTGCACGACCCCGCCGGCGTGCGCCCGGCGCTGCGCTGGCAGGGCGACCGCGTCGACGCGCGCGAGTGCCGCTTCGGCGGGGCCAGCGCCGGCCTCGTGTTCCTGTCGGCCGACGGCGGCACGCTGGCCGCCAGCCAGCCGGACGGCTACTGCGTGTTCGGAGGCTTCTGATGCGCCGCGCCTTGCTTTCGCTGCTGTTCGCCGCCTCGTGCGCGGCCACGGCCGCGCCGGTCGAGCAAGCCGGTCTGCGCCTCGTCACCCAATCGGCCGACGGCGGCACGCGGCTCGTGCTGTCCAAGACGGCGCCGTTGCCGGACGCTCTGGTCGAGCGCCTTAAGGTGCTGCCCGAACTGCTGGGCGAAGAGGGCTACCGCACCGAGCCCTTGCACGGTGGCGCTCCGGTGTTCGAAACGGCTGGCCGCGTCACCCCCATCAAGGGTTTTGCCTACGTGCAGCGCGCCCTGTTAAGCGGCGACGGCCGCTACGCCTTGCTCGGCGCGGGCGAAGGCGGTTCGCTTGACGCCTGGCGCATCGGGCTGGACGGCAAGCGCGAGCAGCTGCTGCCGCGTGGCGCCGCGGCGTTCAGCGGCGTGATCGACGCCAGCGCCGACGGCAACACCGTGGCCGGCTGGCTGCTGGCCAAGGCGGACGCCGTACCGCAGGGCTTCGTGTGGCAGGCAGGCCAGGGCTACCGCCTGCTGCCCGCGCCCTTGTGGCTGCCGTACGCGGTGTCGGCCGACGGCAGGCGGGTGTTTGCCAGCAGCCGGCCCCCGGACGCGAACACCCTCGCGCGGCAAGGCCTGATGCGCAGCCTGCAGGGGCCATCTGAGGGCGATTGGGGCGACGCGCTCGCGGTCAGCCACGATGCAAAGAGCGCGGTCGGCTACTATTTCGTGCGCCAAAAGAGCGGCAACCCCGACGCCATCGGCAGCTACCGCGGCTGGTGGTGGCAGGCGGGCACCGGCTACCGGCACAGCGCGCGCGCCTTGTACCTCGATGAATCCGAAATGGACGACCCCGCGCGCTTTGCCGCCTTCCGCGGCCAGTTGCTCGCGCTCGCAGGCTTGGCATCCGACACCACCGAAACGGTGGCCAGCGGCGTCGCGCAGTGGCGGATAGGGGAAGACGCGCGCGAGCTTGTCGCCGACGCGCGGCCGGTGCTGTTCGCCCGCGAGGGGGCGCTTGCCGCGTGGAAGGTGTGGCAGGACGAGGCGTGGCGGATCACGCTTGCGCACGGCGACGAGACCATCGCCGCCGAAACGCTGGGCGGGCCCGCTTTTGGTCAGGTGTTTGCCGTACGCGCGTCCGCCGACGGGCGCGCGCTGCAGATGGCGGGTGAGGAAGGCAAGGTGCGCTTGCGCCGTGCCGGCAACAAGTTCGACCTGCCTTCCGGCCTGCACCTGCTGGGCGCGTTCACGCCCTCCGGGCGCTACTACCTGTGGCCGGACGGTGAGGGCTTTGAAAACCGCCACGTCAGCTGGATCAATCTGCAAGACGGCGAACGCGGCGCGCTTGCCGCGTGCCCGCTGGCCGACGGCCATTACAGCGCGCTTGCCTTGCAGGTGGGGGACGGCGGCAAGACCGTCGCGCTCGGCGGCGAAGCCGGTTACTGCGTGTACCGCACCGGCTTCAAGGACGACGCACGATGAGGCGCACCGCCTTGGCCTTGCTGCTGGCGCACGGTGTGGCGTCTGCCACCGACTGCCCGGGTCTTGCCGGCCGCTTCGAGATCCTGTGGCCGGGCGAGCGCGCGCAGCCCATGCGCGTGGCGGAAACCCGGCAGGATGGGCAACTAGCCTACCGTGTCGAGGTCGCCCTGCCCGACGGGCAGTGGGTGGTGCAGCGAGCCGGCACGCTGGCCAACCGCGACCGCTCCGAGCTGGGCCTGCTGCCGCGCTGCGCGCTCATGGTCGAGGGCTACGGCCTGTTTGCCGTGCGCCGGGCGTTCGACTGGACCGGCCTGCCCGGCACGGCAGGCGCCGGCTGGGCATTTTGGGCCGAAGAGCGGCTGTGGCCGGTAGAGCGGCTTGGCGACTAGCAGCTAAAGCACAGCGGCGCGGGTTCGGGTGGCAGCATGCCTTCGGCGTCGCGCATGAAGTCGCCGCCGCTAAAGTCGCGCGGGCAGTCGAAGTCGTCCAGCGGCTTGACCCGCACCTTGTAGAAGTTGACGCTGCCGTTGGCGCGCAGCCCCAGCACGCCGCCGGCAAGCTTGGGGTCGCTGTGGCGCAGCAGCGGCTGGCCGTCGACCCACGCGGTCATCTGTTTGTTGCACACGTTGACGGCAAGGCGGTAGCGGCGGCCGGTATACAGCTCGAACGCCGACTGCACGTGCGAGGGCACCCCGCGGTCGATATCCGGCAGGCGCAGGTAGCCGACCCCCGCGTACGCGCGCCGGTCTATGCCGTACAGCACGAAGCGGGTGAAGCGCGCCTCGTGCCAGGACAGCATCAGCTCGGCGAGCACGCCCTGGTGGACGACGACTTCGGTCTCGACGCGGTAGTTGGCCGGCAAGGGCACGCGCGAGCGCAGTACCGCCATCTTGTCGCCGCCGCAACTGCTGTTCGGCTGCCGCTGCCCGGGCGTCAGGCAGTTGCCGTTCACGCCGTGTTCGTCCACGGCATGCCACTGGCCACGCACCACCTGCCAGTCGGGGCCGGGCACAAGCGGGGTGGTGTCGGGAGAGGTGCTCGCGCAGCCGGCTAGCGCCAGCACCATGAGCAGAAGGGTCGGTTTTTTCATGCCGGAATTTTACCGCCATTGCCTCTGCCTTCTATTTGGTTTTTCCCTATCTTGAGAGGATGACTTGATGCATGCCCAGATGCGCTACGCCAGCTTGCTCGCCGCCTGCACGTTGGCCGTGCCAGCCGCCGCGGAGGCCGACCTGTTCCAGGGGACGCTCGTGCGCGAGGGCGCGCAGTGGGTGCTCGTGCGCTGCAATGCGGTGAAGACGCGTTACCGGCTGGACCTGCCGGCCAGCGAAGCCGGGCGCTTCGACGCGGCGTGGCAGGCGGGCGCGGGGGTCGTACAGGCGAGCCTGCTTGCCAGCGCCGAGGCCGAAGGCGGGGGTTACCGGCTAAACGTCGAGTCGGTGCGCGCGCTCGCGCCGGGTAGCTGCCATCTGGAAGACCTGCTCTGAACTTTGGCCAGCCGGCGCCTGTCTGCCCGAGAGAAGCCGAATCAATGAAGCCAAATCAATCCTGCAAGCGGAGTTGCCCGATGTCCCTGAAAATCTACCTGGCCGGCCCCGACGTGTTCCGCGCCGACGCCGATGCCTATTTCTCCCGCCTCAAGGCCGAACTCTCCGCGCTGGGGCTGGAGGGCGTCTCGCCGCTGGACGGCGAACTCTCCGCGCACGAAGCCCCGGCCGAGTTGGCCCGCGCGATCTACCACGCCAATATCGCGCGCATCGCCGAGGCGGACGCGCTGCTCGCCAATCTCGCGTGGTTTCGCGGCACCGAGCCCGACTCGGGCACCGCCTTCGAGCTGGGCTTTGCCGCCGCGCTGAAAAAGCCGGTGTTCGCGTACAACGTGCCGGCGGTGCCGATGCTGCGCCGGCTGGCCGGCGAGGTGCAGCTGACGGCCGATGCCGACACCTTCCGCGACGCGGAGGGGATGGCGGTCGAGAACTTCGGCCTGCCGCTGAACCTGATGCTCGCCGTGAGCGCGCATTGTCACGAGACACGCGAGGCGGCGGTCGCCGCGCTCGCCGCCTTCCTGCGCCCGGCGGCGCGTTAGGGTCGGGATGGACAAGTTGACCGCAAGGGCCGGCGTCAGGTGCGGGCTGGGCACCCTGGCGGTGTGCCTGTCACTCTTCATGGCGGGGCCAGTGCTGGCCGAACCGGTCGGCCCCAGCGGTTTTACCCGCGCTGAAATCGCCGCCTTCGCGCGTGAGGTGCAGGGCGCGCTCGAGCGCCATGACACCCGGCGCCTGGCGCATCTGAGCCAGTGGCCGCTCAGGGTGAACGTCGCGCCGGGCAAGGTGCGCCTGGTCGGGCGCAGCGCCTTGCCGCGCGAATTCGGCCGGGTGTTTTCCCCGGCGCTGATTGCCAAGGTGCGTGCGCAGGAGGCGGACACCCTGTTCGAAAACGCCGACGGGGTGATGTTCGGCGACGGCGAGTTGTGGGCGCATGGCGTGTGTGAAGACCGCGTGTGCCGGCGCGCCCGGCTGCTGCTGTTTGCCGTCAACCCGCCGCCTACTTAAGCGGCAGGGCGCACGGGGCGCCTGCCGCTTGCCCTGCTGCCCGGCCCGTCAGGCCAGCATCACCTGCGCGATTAGCAATAGCGCGCCAAAGCCCAGCACGAAGCCGACCATGGGCAGCACGAAGCGCACCCAGTGGTTGAAGCGCATGCCCAGCATCTGCGTGGTCGCCAGCACCAGGCCGGTCGGCGCCAGATACAGCATCGCGTACTGGCCCCAGTTGTACGCCGAGACGACGATGTAGCGCGGGATGCCCACCGTGTCGGCCAGCGGCGCCATGATAGGCATAGACAGTACGGCAAGGCCGGACGAGGACGGCACCACGAAGCCCAGCAGTGTGAACACCAGCATCTGCGCGACCGCGAACACGCTGCCGTGCATGCCGGCCACCAGGCCCGACGCGTAGTGCAGCAGGGTGTCCGAGATCATGCCCTGGTCGAGCACGATATTGACGCCGCGGGCGAGGCCAATGATCAGCGACACCCCGACCAGCTCGGATGCGCCCTTGGTAAACGCATCGACCAGGTCTTTCTCGGCCTCGCCCGAGATGAACATGATGATGATCGCGATGGCGAGGAAAGACGCGGCCATCTGCGGGAACCACCAGCCGCCGGCCATCACCCCCCACACCATCAGCGGGAACGCCGCGACAAACAGCGCGAGGATCAGCTTGCGGCGCAGCGTCAAGGGCTCGGCCTCGGTCAGCGAGCCGCCTTCCAGGAAGCGCGCGCGAAACGCCGCGCTGTCCTCGTAGGTGTACGAGAAGCTCGGGTCGGCCTTGATCTTCTTGCAGTACCAGTGGAGGTAGCCGATCACGGTGGCGGTGCCGACCACCAGGCCGAACGCGCGCCACAGGATGCCCTCGGTAAACACGATGCCGGCAGCGTTGGAGGCGATCACCACCGAGAACGGGTTGATCGTCGAGAAGGTGGTGCCCATAGACGCGGCGAGGAAGATGGCGCCGACGCAGACGATGGAGTCGTACCCCAGCGCGAGGAAGATCGGCACCAGGATGGGGTAGAACGCGACCGCCTCTTCTTCCAGCCCGCAGGTGGTGCCGCCCAGCGCCATCACCGTGCACACCAGGGCGACGAACATGAATTCGTTGCCCTGCGCCTTCTTGGAGAGTGCCACCAGGCCCGAATTGAACGCGCCGGTCGAGTTGACCACGCCGATCAGCCCGCCCAGCACCAGGATGAACACGATGATGTCGACGCCCTCGATGGTGCCCTTGACCATGCTCTCGGTCACGTCGGCCAGCCCCTTGGGCGACTGCGCGAGCCGCTCGTAGGTGCCGGGGATGGCGATCGGCTTGCGGATGGTGCCGTCGACGAACTGGCGCACGTCGATGCTCACGCCCAGCCGGTCAAGCTCGGCCTGCGTCGCCGGCACCTTGTGGCTCGCGCCGGTTGGCGGCGTGACCACCAGTGTTTGCGCCGCCTTGTCGTACGAGAGCTTGGCGAAGGCGCCGGCCGGGACGATCCAGGTCAGTCCGATGGCGACCAGCATGATCAGGAACAGGATGGTGAAGGCAGACGGAAAGGTCTTGAACAACCGCCAGCGCGGGGGCGTGGTACTCATGCGACGCTCCTTATCGAAGTCACCCGGCAAAAGCCGGTAGGCAAGGTCGCGCGCGGCAGGGCGGCAGGCGTGTGCCGGCCGCAGGCAGCCGGCTGATAACCGGCTGGTCGTGGAGGCGACCCGTGAAATCGATAGCGCTATCGCAGGGGCCAAGATACGCCGATGGCGTTGCCAGACAACCCCTTCGGTGTATACGTCATTTGATTGGCGTCAAGTATTAGTAAATTGGAATAGAGTGCTCGAACCGGGGCGAGAATGCCGGCAAAGCTGCTTCGTCCGTGCTAAGGACATGCGTGTCCAACTGCCCGAGAAAGACGGGGACGGGCACGGGATGGCCGTACAGGAAGCCCTGATGGTAGTGAACGCCGAGCGCCAGCAGATAGGCGCGCACGCCTTCGTCGGCGACCCCTTCGCCGATCAGTGCCAGGCCCATGCGCCGCCCGATCATGATCACCGCGTCGAGCAGCGGGTTGTCGTCGCCCGGACGGTGGCCGTCGACAAAGCTGCGGTCGATCTTCAGCACCGATACCCGCTCGCTGTCGTACAGGGTCGAGAGGTTGTTGCGGCCGGTGCCGAAGTCGTCGATCGCCAGCGTGATCCGGTAGCGGTCGAGTAGTTCGGTGAACGCAGGCGGCAAAGTGCCGAGCGAGGCGTGCTGGCGTTCGGTGACTTCCAGTACCAGCCGGGCATTGTCGTGCGCAAGGCGCGCGGCGAGGCTGGCGCAGCGCGCATGGAAGGCCGGGGCGTTCAATAGCGCGGGCACCACGTTGACGCTCAGGTAAAAGCCCGACGGCAGGCGCCGGTCCATCAGCGCGACCTCGAGCTTGGCCATGATCGCGCAGGTCATCGGCACGATCTGCCCGCTTTGCTCGGCCGGGGGGATGAAGACATCCGGCCCGCGGCAGTGTTCGGGCGCGGCAGGCCAACGCATCAAGAGTTCGGCGCCGACCGGCCGCCCGTCACGCCCGTCGACAATCGGCTGCAGGTAAGGCTCGAACGCGTCGTGTCGCAAGCCCCGTTGCAACATTTCCTCGATGCCCAGGCTGCGGCGCAGCCACACGTAGGCAAATCCCCCAGTGGTCAGCGACAACAGCGCCAGCGCCAGCAGGGTATGGTGCGACTGGCTGATAAACAGCTCGTCCCGGTTGTCCGCGCTTAGCAGCGTCCTGATCGTGTAGGGGTAGCGCGGGCTGCTATGCGCCCAGACCATCTCGTCCGGGGCTGTCGGCGCGGCAGCTACGCCGTTGTCGGCGAGCACGCCGTCGATCAGCAGCTGGTGTTCGAACAGGTCGTTCTCGGCGTTGTCCAGCAACAGGGTCACCGCCGCCAGCGGCACACTGGTCTTGACCGTGAGGCCGTCTCCGACGCTCGTGTGGGACAGCAGTGCCAGGCCTTGTGCCGGCTGCGCCGGTGGCTGCTTCGGGTAGAGCACGGTGAAGCTGTTGTCCGGGCGCGGGTCCATCCGCCAGACGGTACCCGTCTTGTAGTTGCTGCACTGGACCTGCCAGTCCCTGTCACCGACCAGCAAGACGCTGACAAAGGGGTGCACGAACTCCCACTCAGCCAGGCGCGGGTTGAGGGCGGCACAATCCGGGTTTGCCCGGTAGAGCGCCTGCGCAAAGCGGCTGCCCGCCGCCAGCTCGGCAAAAACGGCGTCGACCATCCGGCTGCTGCGCACCTGGGCCGGGCGCACATGCTGGTCGAGGTCGGCGCAAAATTGCCAGAACAGCAAGGCGAAGGAACAGGCGGCAACCACCAGCGCGGTGGCGATCGCCGTCGCGAGGGCGAACGGTACGGTATGGCGTCGGTTCATCGGGTACCGTCAGGTGGCGGGCGCGGGACGCCCGCAGGAAAAGGGAGGTGCGTGGCTTACATGGGGCGCGGCACGTCGATGATCCGTGCCGCATGCCCGGTCAACGCCAAAAAGCGCTCGAGCGTCTCGTGCGGCAAGGACAGCGTCGCCGTGTTGACCAGCGGATGCGCGAGCACCGCGTCTGCGTCCCATAGCGCGCGGTCGATCACCACCTCGACCGCGTGGTCGGTGTCGTTGCAGGTGGCAAGCAGCGTGACCGCACCCGGGGTCAGGCCCAGGCAGCGCAGCAGGCGCTCGGGCGACGCCATGCGCACGCTCTTGGCGTCCAGTAGCGGCGCCAGCGCCTTCAGGTCCACGCTCGCGTCGGCCGGCACGGTCACCAGGAAGTGGCGTTTACCCTTGTTGTCGCACAGGAACAGGTTCTTGGTCTCGGCGCCGGGCATGGCCGGGCACAGCCGTGCCGCTTCCTCGCAGGTGAATACCGGCGGGTGGGTGTAGCGCTGGTAGGGCAGGGCGTTGCTATCCAGCAACGCGTAGAGGGTGGTTTCCATGTTCGAAAGCTAATGCACGCCAAGTTGGCTTGTCAATTGGGTTGGATGCCCGCTTTTGTGCACTTTGCAGACCGCGCCACCCGAATTGAGCAAATGTAAAAGATAGATAAGTTTATATGGATATACTGTACTTTTGACTCATGCAGTTCCCGGCCTCGGCTGCGCACGCCAGCCCGCGCCGGTTTGACGAGGAGCGTTCGTGTTCAAGACCCTGAAAGCCCGGCTGGTCATCCTGTGTGCTGGCCTGTTGCTGCTGTTGGCAGCCATCCTGTTTGCCATTTCGTTCACCCAGATGCGCCGCGCCCTGATCGACAGCAGCGACGCCGAGATCAGCTCGCTCGCTCGCAGCGAGGCCGCCTTGCTTGGCCAGTGGTATAGCGACCAGCTGCGCGACGCCCGCAGCATCGGCGACGAAACGCAGGCTGCCGACCTTCCCCGGCTGCTCGACCGCCAGGCGCGGGTGAGCGGCTTCGAGAACCTCGGCGTCGCCTACGAGGACGGCCGCTTCGTGTCCGACCACGGCAAGGTGTTGCCCGCCGGGCTCGACGTGCGCACCCGCCCGTGGTACCAGCAGGCTAGGCAAGGCGGCGAGGCGGCGCTGTCCAAACCCTACGTCGACGTTGTCAGCAAGAAGCTGGCCGTCACCCTGAGCGTACCGTTCAAGGAAAACGGCGCCTTTGCCGGCGTGATCGCCGCCGACGTGCTGGTCGACAAGCTGTTCGCGCAACTGGCCGGGCGCAAGGTGCGCGCCGACGGCTACGTGTTCCTGCTGGACAAGGACGGCACCGTCATCTCCTTCCCGCAGGCCGACCATATGCAAAAGCCGGTCGCCCAGATCGCCCCCGCGCTGACCGCCGACAAAGTCGCCAGCATGTCGTCCGAAGACGAGGGGCGTTCCGTCGTCGTCGACGGGCGCGAGATGGTGGTCGCCTTGCACCCGGTCGAGGGCACCGACTGGATCGCCGGCGTGGCGATGGACGAGGCGCTGCTCGACGCGCCGATCACCCGACTGAGCTACCTGTTGGGTGGCTCGACCTTCGGCGTGATGCTGGTGCTGGTGTTGGTGGGGGGCGGCGTGATCGGCGGCATGCTCGCCGGGCTCACCCGCCTGCGCGACGCGATGCGCGAAATCTCGCAGGGCGACGCCGACCTCACCCGCGCGCTGCCGGTGAAGGGCGAAGATGAGATCGCCGAGACTGCGCAGGCGTTCAACACCTTTGTCGCCGGCCTGCGCACGCTGTTCGGCAGCCTGCGCGGCGAAGCGGGGCAGGTCGCCAGTGGCGTGGCCGACTCCAGCCGCCTGGTCAGCGAAGTGGCGGCCGGCTCGCGTTCGCTGTCGGACGTCTCCAGCGCCAACGCGGCGACGCTGGAACAGATTACCGTCAGCATCGCGCAGATCGCCGACGGCGCGCAGCAGGCCGACCAGCTGGTGTGCACCACGCGCGGCGAGTTGGAAGAGAGCGCGCAAGGCATCCGCCGGCTGTGCGAGAACATGGAAGGTACGGCAGGGTCGGTGCGCGCGCTGGAGAACATGCTGGGCGTGCTGGGCACCCGTTCGCAGGAGATTTCCGGCATCACCGACGTGATCCGCGACATCGCCGACCAGACCAACCTGCTGGCGCTGAACGCAGCGATCGAGGCGGCGCGTGCCGGCGAACAGGGCCGCGGCTTCGCGGTGGTTGCCGACGAGGTGAGGAAGCTCGCCGAGCGCACCGCGCAGGCGACGCAGGAGATCGCCGGCATGGTGACTGCCATCCGCGACGAGACCGCGCAGGCGGTGGGCGACGTCAACCGGACCGTCGAGTCGGTCGAGGGCGGCGTCGCCGTCACCCGCGAGGCGGCGGCGCAGATCGAACGCATCCGACGCGCGATGGGCGAGGTGGTCGCCAAAATGGGCGAAATCAGCCACTCGACCAGCGAGCAGCAGGTGGCGACCACGCAGATCGCGCAGAGCACCGAGCAGATCAACGGCCAGGTGCTGGAGAACGACAGCCGGCTGCAGGACGTCAGTGCCACGCTGGGCGAGCTGGATATCGCCGCGCGCCGCATGGGCGACGAGTTCGGGCGGTTCAGGCTGTAAGCGTTGCGGATAGCTGGCCGGCAGACCGGAGTCTGGCCGGCTGTTATCCGCCCCCGGTGGACTTCCATTGCCTGCCCTTCTAATATCGCTCTTGTCATATCAAGAGACGTGAGAGGGTTGCACATGCAAAAGACCGCCATCCGCACACCGCGTGTGCACCGTCCATCGAATGCGTCCCTGGCCATGCTGTTGCTATTGAGCGCACCGGCGTGGGCGCAGACGCCGCCTCCTGCCGACACCCTCTACCGCAACGGCACCATCATCACGCTGGACGAGCAGCAGCCTGAAGTGCAGGCGCTGGCGGTCAAGGACGGGCGCATCGTGTTTGCCGGCAGCCAGGCCGGCGCGCAGGCCTATCTGGGGCCGGCCACGCGCGTGGTCGACCTCGCCGGCAAAACCATGATGCCCGGCTTTATCGACGCGCACGGCCATGTGTTCAACGCCGGCATCCAGGCGCTGGCGGCCAACCTGCTGGCACCGCCGGACGGCAAGGTCGGCAATATCGCCGCCTTGCAGCAAAGCCTGCGCGACTGGGCGGCACAGCCGGGCAACCGCCAGCACGGCATCATCCTCGGCTTCGGTTACGACGACTCGCAACTGGCCGAGCAGCGCCACCCGACCCGGCAGGAACTGGACGCCGTCTCGAAGGATGTGCCGGTGCTGATCATCCACCAGTCCGGCCACCTGGCGGCGCTCAACAGCAAGGCATTGCAATTGGCCGGCATCAGCCGCGACAGCCAGGACCCGGCCGGCGGCAAGATCCGGCGCGAGGCCGATGGCAAGACGCCTGACGGCGTGCTGGAGGAAACGGCGTTTTTTGCCACGGTGATGCCGCTGTTCAACAAGCTCGGCCCCAAGGAGAACGCCGCCATCCTGCAAGCCGGGATCGACCTCTACACCCGCTACGGCTACACCACGGCGCAGGAAGGGCGGGCCACCAGCAACAGCGTCAAGTTCATGTACGGCGACGCCCAGGCCGGCAAGTTCAAGATCGATATCGTCGCCTATCCCGACATCCAGTCGGCACAGGATGTGCTGCGCCCGCCCTACCTTAGCCGCAACTACATGAACGGTTTCCGGGTCGGCGGCGCCAAGCTGAACCTGGACGGTTCGCCGCAGGGCAAGACCGCCTGGCTGACCCAGCCCTATTTTGTGCCGCCGCCAGGGCAGAAGCCCGGCTACAAGGGCTACCCGAGCATGCCGGACGCAGACGCGCAGCGCTACGTCGCGCTGGCGATGAAAAACAACTGGCAGTTGCTGACCCACGTCAACGGCGACGCCGCGATCGACCAGCTGATCGGCGCCGTCGCAGCCGGCCAGCGCCAGTACGGCCAGCAAGACCGCCGCTTTGTCGCCATCCACGCGCAAACCGCGCGCGAAGACCAGGTCGCCGCCTTCCAGCGGCTCGCCATCCTGCCGTCGTTCTTCCCGATGCATACCTTTTACTGGGGCGATTGGCACCGCGACTCGGTGCTGGGCGCCGCCCGCGCCGAGAACATCTCGCCGACCGGTTGGGCGCTGCAACGGGGAATGCGCTTCACCTCGCACCACGATGCGCCGGTGGCGCTACCCGACTCGATGCGGGTGTATTCGGCCACCGTCAACCGCACCACCCGCAGCGGCAAGGTGCTGGGCGCAGATCAGCGCGTGTCGCCGCTGGTCGGGCTCAAGGCGCAGACCCTGTGGTCGGCGTACCAGCACTTCGAGGAAAACGACAAGGGTTCGCTGGTGCCGGGCAAGGTGGCCGACCTGGTGGTGCTGTCGGCCAACCCGCTGACCGTTGCGCCGCAACAGATCGCCGACATCAAGGTCGAGGAAACGATCAAGGGCGATCAGACCGTGTACCGCCGCGCGGCGGCCAGCCCAAGCGCCGCCTGCGTGGACAACGTGCGTTGCTCAGAGCGTATCTTGCCGGCGTTTGCGCTGGCGGGGCTGGCACCCCATCCGCCGCACGATTGAACGCCCGGTCTCGGCGCCTACGCGGCGCCGGCTTCGACCCGGTGCCGGCCGCGCTGCTTGGCGCGGTATAGCGCCGCATCCGCCTGTTCTATCAGCATGGCGGGCGTGTTGTCCGGCCCCGGCACCAGGCTGGCCACGCCCACGCTGGCGGTCAGAATGCCAAGCGGGATACCGGCATGCGGCAGCGCGAGCGCGTCAAGGTCGGCCAGGAAATCGCGGCCGATGGCTTGCGCCTGCTTAAGGCTGCTGCCAGGCAGCAACAGCGCGAACTCCTCGCCGCCGTAGCGGGCGGCCAGCTCTCCGCTGCGGCGGGCATGCGCGGCCAGCAGCCGTGCCAGTGCCTGCAGGGCCTGGTCGCCGGCAAGGTGGCCGTAGCTGTCGTTGTAATGTTTGAAGTAGTCGACGTCGACCATGGCCAGCGTCAACGGTTGCGCATGGCGGCACGCGCGCTGCCATTCCTCGGCCAGCCGGGTGTCGAACAGCCGCCGGTTGGCAATATGGGTCAGCCCGTCGGTTTGGCTCAGCGCCGCGAGCTGGCGGTTGGCTTCTTCCAGTTCGGCGGTACGCGCGGCCACTTCCGACTCGAGCAGCTGGTTGCGCTCGGCCAGGCTTTGCAGCGGGTACACCTCGTCGCCGGCGGTGCCCACCTGGTAGGGCAGCGAGATGCCGCTATGCGCGACCTTCCAGACGCCGGCCTCGCAGCGGAAAATCAGCGTCAGCCGCGCGGTTTCGTCCGCCAGAAAGCGGGCCGCCAGCGGTAAATGGATATGGAAGAAGGCGACGGCCACCACCACGTCCGGCGCCAGGTCCTGCAGTTGCAGGTCGAGCATTTCCCAGTGGATAGGCTGTGGCACCTGCGCGAAGTCGGTGCGGGTGATCGCCTGCCATTGCGCAAGATCGTGCACCAGAAAGTCGCCGCAACCGGTGTAGCCGGTGAAGTTGTCACTGAAATCGTCAAGCAGCCGCAGGTCGCGGTTCAGGTAGCGCTGGCGGTAGGTTTCGAACAGGGTGCGCATCAATGCCAGGCGGTCAGGTGGCGGGGACTCCATGCGTATTCCTGGCAAAGTGGACGCGCCCATTTTACCTTTTTCCGTGGAAATACTAAGATCATTTTTTACCGCCCGCCGGCCATGTCAATTGGGTGTCGCCACGAGCCCGGGCACGGTTTAGGCCAGCGCTCTCCGTACTTGCGCGGCAAACGGCCGGAACACAATCCATGTAACACCCTATTTCGCATTGCGTTTACCACAGGAGCGGCCGTATGCATTCACTCAAAAAAACGTGCGTTTTCTTTGCTCTGAGCGGTGTTGCCCATGTCGCGCTGGCGGATGGATCGATGAATGAAGCCATCGGCAAGGGGCTGGCCGGCCCGGTTGCGGCGACGGCGGCGCAGGAAGTCGTTATTTTCCCGGCCAAAAAAGTGATCACGATGGAGGACGCGCAAAAAACGGCCGAGGCGGTAGCGATCAGCGGCAAGCGTTTTGTTGGCGCGGGAACGGTCAGCCAGCTCACCCGGTTGGCCGGAGACCGCCCGGTACGCATCGATAACAGCCTGAAAGACAAGATCATCATGCCCGGCTTTATCGACCAGCATTTGCATCCGGTGTTGGGCGCGTTGACGCTGGCAACCGAAGTCATCGCCACCGAAGACTGGAACTTGCCAGGCAACAGCATTAAGGCGGCCTATACGCCGGACGAATACATGTCTCGCCTGAAGGCCGCCGAGAAAAAGATGAGCAAGCCGAATGAACCGCTGGTGAGTTGGGGCTATCACAAATTGTGGCATGGCAAAATGAACCGCCAGATCCTGGACCAGATCAGCAGCACGCGGCCGATCATTATCTGGCAACGTTCCTGTCACGAAGTGTATCTGAATACAGCGGCACTCAAATTGCTGAATATCTCGGAGCAGGATGTTCAGGGCAAGGGTTCTGCCAGCAAGATGGTCAATTACGCTGAAGGCCATTTCTGGGAGCGGGGCTTTATGAGCACCAAAGTATTGCCCAGCTTTCTCAAGATTGTCGCGACGCCAGAGCGCCTGACATTCGGGCTGAAGCAGATGGTGGCGTACGAGCACGCTAATGGGGTCACCGCTTATAACGAGCCGGGCGCAGTGGTCACCCCTGAAATGTGGGCATTGTACGAGCAGATCCTAGGTGCAAAAGATACACCGATGTATTCCACCTTCCTGGCGGATGGCCGCGGCATTGTGGATCAGGTAGGGCTGGGCAAGGCGCTGGACGTGGTGGAAGAGACCGTGGCCTCGGCACCCGAGGCGCCAGGCAAGAAGCTGATGTTCTTTCCAAAGCAAATCAAACTGTTTGCCGACGGGGCGATCATTTCCCAGCTGATGCAAATGAAAGAGCCCTATACCGATGGCCACCATGGTGAATGGATGATCAACCCGGATGATCTGGAACGTCGCGCCAAGCTGTTCTGGGATGCGGGCTATCAACTGCATATCCATGTGAATGGAGACCTTGGCGCAGAGGTCGTGCTGGCGACGCTGGAAAAGCGGCTGCAAGAAAACCCGCGCCAGGACCACCGTTTTGTGGTGGTGCATTTTGCCAATTCGACGGAAACGCAGATCGCCCGTTTGGCCAAGAATGGCGCCATCTTTAGCGTGAACCCTTACTACCCGGTCGGTTTTGCCGACAAGTATGCCGACGGTTTGGGCAAGAAGCGGGCCGATCAAATGGTGCGCAACGCGTCGGTTATCAAGCATACGCCGCATCTCTCGTTCCACTCTGATTTGCCGATGGCGCCCTCCGACCCGTTGTACCTGGCTTGGGCTGGCGTGAACCGCATCACCCCCAGCGGGCGGACCGCCGCACCCGAACAGCGGATTTCTGTAGATGTTGCCCTGCGGGCGATTACGATTGAAGCGGCCTACTCTTGGCGCAAGGAAGACCTGCTGGGCAGCATCAAGGCCGGCAAGATTGCCAACCTGACCGTGCTGGAGCAGGACCCGTACCAGGTCGACCCGAAAAAGCTGAAAGACATTCCGGTGTGGGGGACGGTGTTTGAAGGCAAAGTCTACCCGGTGCCGGCAGAAAACAAGCGCAAGCTGGCCCGCACCGATGGCGCTGTAAAAACCAGCTTGGCCACGCTGCACCAGCATGCAGCGCCTTTGTCCGAGCCGCTGGCTTCGTTAGCAGAAAATACCGACAGCTGCCAGCTGGGGGCGATTGCAGAGGGGACCGCGATTGCTTATGCGCAAAATCTGGCTGTCCATTGAAGGCATAGTAAAAATATGCGGCGTTAGCTGATCGTGCCGAGAAAGTGGCGGGCATTGCCCGCCACTTTGCTATGCATGCGAATCCGACTTTTCTTTGGCGGCCGGCTTCAGATACCAGTTTTCAGGTTTTACCACCTTGGCCGTTGCGGTATCGTCCATGTAGTGTGGCGACATGATCTGAACATCGTATCGATTGAATACATCCTGAATATTGGCATGCAGCATGGTCAGTATTTCTGCGCGCGGGCGGGGCTGGGCCGGTATGGCTTGGGCGACAAGCCGGTATTCCGGGTAAAAATCCGACAAGGCCGTCTGAAATACAACGGGTGGCGGGCTTTCCAGAATGCCCGGCGTCATTTTTGCCGCCTCGAGCAGCATCGCTTCCACTTGTCTCCACGGAGTGTCATAGCCAATGGTTACCGTGGTATCTATGATATACCCTGCGCCTTTTACGGTGCGGGAGTAGTTTTTGGTCACGGTGCTGGCAATCACGGAATTTGGCAGGCAAAGCTCCTCGCCAAGGCCGGTGCGGATGCGCGTGGTAAACATTCCCATGGCAACGACGGTGCCTTCATGTTCACCGATACGTACATATTCTCCAATGCGCAAGGTGCGGGTATACGTCAGGATGAGCCCGGCCGCCCCCTGGCCTACCAGGCTGGAACTGCCCAGCGATACCATGATGCCAAGCAAAACGGATAGGCCCTTGAACGCCTCGCTCTGTGAACCGGGCAGATAGGGGTAGGCCATGGCGATGGCAAACAGCCAGATGGCAATGCTGAACAGGCGGCGAGTCGTCGGCATGGTTTCCTGGTTGAGCCAGCTGATTGGCTGATCGGCATTGGCCATGCGTTCAAATACTTGCCCCATCAGCTTTGTACATAGCCTTGCCAACAGGAAAATGACCAGCGCAATGCCCAGCCCAGGGACCGCGGAGACAATGCTGCCGAATACTTCGGTCAGAATGCCTGTCAGGTAGTCATTCAGGCTCTCGCCCCAAGGGCGGGTATAGGGAAACTGCCGGAAAACGAAACTTAACCACTCATAGGTCAGCAACGCCATGAGCAGCCAGTGCAAGGCAACGAGCAGGTGCCCAAGAGCAGGAAGCAGGTGCTGAATATCCAGGATCTGAGTGTCGCCAATGCGGAGTTTGCGTACATGTTGTTCGGCTTGTCTCATCAGCAGGCCGGTTACCCAAACCCTGACTTTTTTCATGATCCATAGCAGGAATAGGTAGCAGGCCGTCGCCGCCAGTGTAAACAGGCAGGAAAGCAGGATCGAATGCATGTTACGAGATTCGCGGGTCTCGCTGACGATCTGACTGAGTTGGGCTGCCGCTGCTTGCGCCACGCTGGCCGGTGTTTGCCCAAGCAGCGGGTCGGCGTCCCCTGCTGTTACGGCAAATGCCATGCGGTTTCCCAGCATGACAAGTTCCCCTTCCGGATTGCTCCTTATCGAGACAGTCAGGTCCTCGCCATCGCTGAGCATGTTTTCCAGCAGGGTATGGGCGCGCTCGGCCCGGATTGATGGGGGGGCGCCAAGAAAATCTGCCTTGAACGTAATGACTTTACGATTGAACAAGAATAGAGAAGCATCTTCATGCTGTTCTGTTGGCGGGTTTTGCAGTTTTCCTGGTGGCGTCGTAACGGCAGATGCTGACAAGGAAAATAACAAACTGGCCAGTGCAGCCAGCCAAAAAATGAAGCGTGGGCGCACGATGCTCCCCCCTGATGAATCGTTAGTAACATGGAATGCGATTGTCCCTGCCATCTGGCGATCATGCATCCATTCATTCTGCTTTTGGTTTTTTCTGGCTTGTATTTGTGGTTGGCCTGCCATGCGTGCATCCGGCACAAAGAGTGGCTCTGCGTCATGGTTGCCTTGCTGTTTTGCTATCCCTGGCGGCATTGTGACGCTTGATTCCACAGCCTTGTCCACTGTCGCACGGAGATCAAATCGTGGCAATAGTGTGAGCAGGACTTGGCAAATCAGCTTGGGCAAAGTAGGGCGAATGAGGACATTGCGTCATGAACAGTATGCCCCAGCGGAACGGTCGGGCAAGGCTAATCTCCCGCGTCGGCCGTACCAGCTCTGGTAAAAGCAAAACCGGCCAGACGAAAGTCTGGCCGGTTTTTCGTGCAGGCAGGATTGGCCGCCCTATGGGATTGGGCGGTCCAGCGCCTTTGCGTGATGGCGCAGGTGGTCGTCGATCAGGCTGGCGATGAAGAAGTAGCTGTGGTCGTAGCCGGGGTGCCTACGCAGCGTCAGCGGGTAGCCGGCGGCACTTGCCGCCGCCAGCAGCGCGTCCGGGCGCAACTGGGTGGCGAGGAAGGCGTCGGCCTCGCCCTGGTCGATCAGCAGCGGCAGCTTTTCCTGCGCCCGGACGATCAGCACACTGGCGTCCCATTCCTGCCAGCGGCTTTCGTCGTCGCCCAGGTAGTGGCGGAACGCCTTCTGCCCCCACGGGCAGTCGCAGGGGTGGCAGATCGGCGCGAACGCCGACACCGAGCGGTAGCGCCCCGGCCGGCGCAAGGCGGTAACCAGCGCGCCGTGGCCGCCCATCGAGTGGCCACTGATCGCACGTTGATCGCTGGCCGGAAAGTGCGTCTCGATCAGCAGCGGCAACTCGTCGGCGACGTAGTCGTGCATGCGGTAGTGCGCCGCCCACGGCGCTTCGCTGGCATTCAGGTAAAAGCCGGCGCCAAGGCCAAGGTCCCACTCGCCGTCGGGCGCTCGGGCAACCTCAGCCCCGCGCGGGCTGGTATCCGGACAGACCAGGATCAGCCCCAGTTGGGCGGCCATGCGCTGGGCGCCGGCCTTCTGCACGAAGTTCTCGTCGGTACAGGTCAAGCCCGACAGCCAATACAGCACCGGCAGCGGCGTGCCTTCCGCCGCTTGCGGCGGCAGGTAGACGCTGAAGCTCATCTCGCAGCCAAGGGTGCTTGAACGATGGCGCCAGCGCTGTTGCCGCCCGCCAAAACACAGGCTGTCGGAAAGTTTTTCCAGATCCATGAAAGCCTCCCGGCGCGGGCCGCGCGCGGGCGGCCCGGCGTGCGTGCGTTAGAAGTGGATGACGGTGCGGATGCTCTTGCCTGCGTGCATCAGCGCAAACGCCTGGTTGATTTCTTCCAGCGGCAGGGTGTGGGTGATGAAGGTGTCGAGCGGGATCTCGCCCTTTTGCGCCTTGTCCACGTAAGCCGGCAGTTCGCTGCGCCCGCGCACGCCGCCGAAGGCGCTGCCGCGCCAGACGCGGCCGGTCACCAACTGGAAGGGGCGGGTGCTGATTTCCTGCCCGGCGCCGGCCACGCCGATGATGGTGGATTCGCCCCAGCCCTTGTGGCAGCACTCCAGCGCCGCACGCATCAGCTTGACGTTGCCGACGCACTCGAACGAGTAGTCGACCCCGCCGTCGGTCAGCTCGACGATCACGTCCTGGATCGGCTTGTCGTAGTCGTTGGGGTTGATGCAGTCGGTGGCGCCCAGCTCGCGCGCCTTGGCGAACTTGTCCGGGTTGATGTCGACCGCGATGATGCGCGCGGCCTTGGCCATGGTGGCGCCGATGATGGCCGCTAGGCCAATGCCGCCCAGCCCGAACACGGCGACGGTCGAGCCGGCCGTTACCTTGGCGGTGTTGAGCACGGCACCGATGCCGGTGGTGACGCCGCAGCCGAGCAAGCACACCTTCTCCAGCGGCGCATCCTTGGGGATCTTGGCGAGCGAAATCTCCGGCACCACCGTGTATTCGGAGAAGGTCGAGGTGCCCATGTAGTGGTAGATCGGCTGCCCTTTATAAGAGAAGCGGGTGGTACCGTCCGGCATCAGGCCCTTGCCCTGGGTGGCGCGCACCGCCTGGCACAGGTTGGTCTTGCCGGACTTGCAGAACTTGCACTCGCGGCATTCGGCGGTGTAGAGCGGGATCACATGGTCGCCCACAGCCAGCGACGTCACGCCTTCGCCGACCGCTTCGACGATGCCGCCGCCTTCATGGCCGAGAATCGCCGGGAACACGCCTTCCGGGTCGTCGCCGGACAAGGTGAAGGCATCGGTGTGACAGACGCCGGTCGCCACGATGCGCACCAGCACTTCGCCCTTTTGCGGCGGCGCGACGTCGACTTCGACAATTTGCAGCGGCTCTCCGGCAGCAAAGGCCACGGCGGCGCGAGATTTGATAGTCATGATGCCACTCTCCTTGTTCGGCTAGGATTCGTAGCATATCAGAATATTTGATTGTTTAAGCGAGGCTGGATTTTGTGTCCGCTACGCGGACGTGTTTGAGTGCCGCTTCCGCGCGGCGAACGGGCAAGGGGCTTGTAGCGACAAGCCCCTTGCATCCCAAACGCCCCCGACGGACCGCGAAACCCCGGCGTAAAAACGGTTGGCGAGGCGCTGGCCAACTCGCGATTCGCTACCGTCGAATCGCTCGAACAAGGGCCAGCTTAAAACCTCGCCAACCGCTTTTCCGCCGGCGCGGTCCTGACGGGGTTGGGCACGGTGGTAGCTTCTAACTTCATTTACAGGCGTGAATTTTCAAGCCCTCTGGGTTGTTGGACACTCCGGGCAAGTTCCTCAAAAACCTGCTGGATAAACGGGCGGAACACGACCCAGTTTTGATAATCCCTATCCCAGTAGCCGCGTCCCGTGCAGATCTTTTGCACGATCTTGCGCACGGTGGTGGCGTGGGAGGGGTGCCAGATCGAGTGGTTGCCGCTGCTAAAGCGGGTGACGCGCGCGTAACCGGGGCCGACCGGTATTTGCCAGCGATCAAATTCCTTGGCCGGTTCCGGTTCAGCCGGCGCTTCTTCTGCTTTGCGCACTTCGGCGCAGGGCAATTCGCCCAAAGGCAGTTCATCGGGCAGCCAGCGGCGGTTTCCCGGCGTCTCCAGCACTTGCACAGACAACGTATTCCACGTCCACGCGTCACTGGCGAGGCCGGACAGATCAATTTCCAGCGTCGGCAAGGCCAGCGCGCGCAGGCGGCGCGCCTTTTCAGCGTCGATAAAATGGGTGACGGCGACTTCCACCGCAAAGGTCACGCCTTCGCAAGCCGTCAGCGCGTCGACAATCACTTCTCCGTGCGGGCTCTCCAGCCTTTGTTCCAGCAACACCGTATCTAGATGCCTGACCCCGGCTTGCCCGTTGCCGGACAAGCCGGCGGGCAGGTAGAGCCGGGCATGATCGGCCAGCACTTGTTTGGCGGCCAGATGTAACGCGCTTTCCGCGCAATGGGGGCCGCCGACACCTTGCAGGTGGGCAAAGTGGTGTTCGCGTACCGTGCCCTTGTTCTTGGCGAGCAAGGGTGCGTCACAGCTGGGGCAATGGCAGGCGCAGGCCGCCCCGTTATCGACTTCATCGATATGGACGATGCGTGCATCGGCGCGGCGGGCAAAACGGATCAGGGCTTGTTTGAGTTGCGTCATGGCAGGTCTTCCTCACGTTTCTGCTTAGAGCCGCTAACAAAACCATATTGATGCCACGGGAGCGAGCCCCCATCTGGCTGGCATGAAGCGAAGTATTGTCAGCCAGAAGCTTTGGAAATCATTGCAGCCACTGCTGCCGGTCGTGCCCCGT
>NZ_JAAGAA010000011.1 GCF_010435965.1 Crenobacter caeni | reverse complement strand
CATCCCGAACAGGACCGTGAAACACCTTAGCGCCGATGATAGTGTGGCATTCGCCATGTGAAAGTAGGACACCGCCAGACGCCCCATCCGCAGACCCCCGACTCCATGAGTCGGGGGTTTTGCTTTGTGCGCGGGAAATCTATAGCGTGCTTCTGCACTCCACCACCCATAAAAACTAAAGGGGCGTGTCCTGACGGACACGCCCCTTTTGCTTTGTGTGCGAGGGTTTCTTCAGAGCAGCCGCGAGACCAGGCGGTCGGCACGCACCCGGTTCAGGCGGGTGAGCAGCTTGCGGGCCGGTTCCGGGTAGTCGCACAGCTTCTCGAGCTCGCGGTAGTGGCCGATGCGGCGGGTGTGGGTGAGGATGGCGGACAGTTCCGCGTCGCGCTGCGCGGCGAGCACCTGCTGCGGGTCGTGCAGCAGCAGGCCGTTTTCCAGGTCGAGGCTGAACGCGCGCGGGTTCAGGTTGTTGCCGGTGAGCAGCATGCGCGTGCGGTCGACCCAGATGCCCTTCAGGTGGTAGCTTTGGCCGGGGTCGTTCCACAGGTAGAGGTTGAGGCGGCCTGCGTCGATGTCGTGCTGCTGGGCCTTGGCGAAGCGGCGCAGGTTGGCTTCGTAAAGATAAGGCAGCGCGCCGATCACCTTGAACGGCTGGTCCGGCGGGATGAAGAAGTCGTTGGCGGTCTTGTCGCCGACGATGATGTCCACCTGTACCCCGCGCGCGAGCAGCTTGCGGATTTCGCCAAGCAGCGGGCGCGGCAGGTTGAAGTAGGGCGTGCACAGTGTCAGATGCTCGCGGCTGCAGGCCATCAGCTTCTGGATCAGCCGGTTGAGCGGGTTGCGCTTGCCGACCCCGACCACCGGGGTGACGGCCAGCTGGCCGTGGTCTGCTGCCGCGCCCGCGCAGCGGTAGGCGGCGGTGCGTAGCGACTCGCGCAGCATGCGGATGTCGCCGCGGATTTCGCGGGTTGCCGGTGCGGCGCGGTCGAGGCGGTGGACGGCGGGGTGTTCGATCAGCGCGTGCTGCATGAACGCGACCAGGCTGTCGGCGAGCTCGGGGCTACGGATCAGGTGGTAGCGGTCGTAGCGGTAGCGCTCGCCGACATGCAGATAGACGTCGTTGAGGCTGGCGCCGCTGTAGAGGACGGTGTCGTCGATGACGAAACCCTTCAGGTGCAGTACGCCGAACAATTCGCGCGTCTGCACCGGAATGCCCCATATCGGGACTTCTTGCCCGGGGTGGCGTTCGGCTTCTGCCCGGTACCACGCCGCGTTGCCTTCGGACTTGTCCTTGCCGATCAGGCCGCGCTGCGCGCGGTGCCAGTCGACCAGGACCGCGATCTCGAGCTCAGGCTGGCGTGCGCGCGCCGCGTACAGCGCGTCCAGCACCTGCGCGCCGCCTGCGTCCTGCTGCAGGTAGAGCGCGGCGATGTAGATGCGGCGGGTGGCGCCGGCGATCGCGGCGAGCAGGGTTTCGCGGAAGGCGGCGGTGTCGGCGAGCGTGCTCACGTCGCCGGCGGCCAGCGCGAAGCGCGGCAGCTCGTCCAGATAAGTGCGTGGATCTTTAAAAAACATGGGCGTGCGTCGATTTGCTGAGGCTCGATGGTAGCATCAAGCGTGGCTTTCCACATGGCTTGCGAGCGCTTCCGGCAATGAAAGCGAGCAATAAAGTCTTTGCTCTAGCTCAAGGCAGGAAATACAATTTTCCGATCCGAAACGCAAGGACGTAAGAATGCTATATCCCGAACTTTATGCCCAGCTTGAGAAGGCCCGCTGGAACATGGCGAGCGACATCCCGTGGGACGCGTTCGACGCGTCGCTGCTGAGCGACGAGCAGGCGCAGACGATCAAGATGAACGCGATCACCGAGTGGTCGGCGTTGCCTGCCACCGAGATGTTTTTGCGCGACAACCGCGACGATTCGGACTTCTCGGCGTTCATGTCGGTCTGGTTCTACGAGGAGCAGAAGCACGCGCTGGTGCTGATGGAGTACCTGCGCCGTTTCCGTCCGGAGCTGGTGCCCAGCGAAGCCGAGCTGCACGCGGTGCGCTTCGAGTTCGACCCGGCGCCGCCGCTGGAGACGCTGATGCTGCACTTCTGCGGCGAAGTGCGGCTGACCCAGTGGTACCGCTGTGCGTCCGAGTGGCATACCGAGCCGGTGATCAGCGCGATCTACCGCCACCTGAGCCAGGACGAGGCGCGTCACGGCGGCTGCTACCTGAAGTACATGAAGCAGGCGATCGCCCGCCACGGCGACGCCGCACGGCTCGCGTTCGCCAAGATCGGCCTGTTGATGGCGTCGTCCGGCCGCTCGGGCAAGCCGCTGCACCCGACCAACCTGCACGTGAACGCCGGCCTGTTCCCCAACGACACCGTGCAGAGCCGCCTGCCCGACCCAGACTGGCTGGAGGGCTGGCTGACCTCGCAGATCCGCTTCGACGCGCCTTGGGAGGCGCGGGTGGTGGGTGGTATCCTTCGCAACCTGTCCAACCTGTTCGACGAGCCGCTGGAGACGGTGCAGCAACTGAGCCGTTACCGCAAGGTGCTCGCGACGCGCGTGAAGGAAACCGATGCCGAGCTACCCGCAACCGTCGTTTGAAGACAAGATCTGCCCGCCCGAGGCGCTGGCTGAACGCATCGCCGCGCTGCCGCGCCCGCTCGTGTTCACCAACGGCTGTTTTGACATCCTGCACCGCGGGCATGTGACCTACCTTGCCCAGGCGCGCGCGCTCGGCGCGAGCCTGGTGGTCGGCCTCAATACCGATGCCTCGGTACGCCGCCAGGGCAAGGGCGACGACAGGCCGATCAACGGCGAGGCCAACCGCGCGGCGGTGCTCGCCGCGCTGGAAAGCGTGAGCCTCGTCACCTGGTTCGACAGCGACACGCCGGCCGACCTGATCGAGACGGTGCGCCCCGACGTGCTGGTCAAGGGTGGCGACTGGAGCGTCGAGCGCATCGTCGGCGCCGCCGAGACTTTGGCGCGCGGCGGCGAGGTGCATTCGATCCCCTTCCTGTTCGACACGTCGACCACTGCGACGCTGGGCAAGATCCGCGCAAGCGAAGGCCGTTCGTGAGCGATCACGCGTTTGCGGTGCTGCGCCTGCTGTCCGACGGGCGCTTCCATTCCGGCGAGGAGATGGCGCGCGCGCTCGGCGTGTCGCGCACGCTGGTCTGGCAGGCGGTGCACGCGATCGGCGAGGAGTTCGGGCTGACCGTGTTCCCTGTGCGTGGCCGCGGCTACTGCCTGCGCGACCCCTTCGAGTGGCTGGACATGGGTGCGGTGCGTGCCGCGCTGCCGGAGGACGGTCCGCGCTGGACGCTGACACTGGCCGAGCGTACCGATTCGACCAATACCCAGCTGATGCGGCGCGCCGCCGAGGGCGCGCCCTCCGGTCTGGTGCTCGCCGCAGAGGCACAGAGCGCGGGGCGCGGCCGGCTGGGGCGGCGCTGGCAGGCGAGGCTGGGCGCGGGGCTGACCTTTTCCCTGCTGTGGCGTTTCGAGTGCGGCGTCGCCGGGCTGTCCGGCCTGTCGCTGGCGGTCGGCGTCGCCATCGTGCGCGCGCTGCGTCGGTTTTCGGTGCCGGCGACGCTGAAGTGGCCAAACGACGTGCTGCTCGACGGCCGCAAGCTCGCCGGCATCCTGATCGAACTCTCCGGCGACGCGCAGGGGCCTTCGGCCGTGGTGATCGGCATCGGGCTGAACGTCGCCGACCCGGGCGAGGTCGACCAGGCGGTCGCCTCGCTTGCCGACGCGGGCGCTCCGGTGGGCCGCAACGCGCTGTTCGGTGCGCTGCTCGCCGCACTGGGCGACGTGCTAGGCACTTTCCAGCGCGACGGCTTTACCGCGCTGCGCGACGAGTGGTCGGCGTACGCCGCGCACCGCGACGCGCCGGTGCGGCTGAGCTTCAGCCACGGCGAGCCGGTCGACGGTGTCGCGCTCGGCGTCGATGCGGCAGGTGCCTTGCGCGTGCGCACCGCTACAGGCGAGCGCCTGTTCCACGTCGGCGAAGTCAGCCTGAGGGCCACGGCATGAGGCTATTGGTCGACGCCGGCAATTCCCGCGTGAAGTGGGCCGTCTACTCGGCCGGGGCCTGTGTCGCCGAAGGTTCGGTCGCGCACGCCGACGCGGATGCGCTGGCTAGCGCGTGGGCGCCGTTTTCGCTCGTCGACGGCTGGGCGTCCAACGTCGCCTCCGCCGACTTGCGCGCGCGCATCGATGCGGCGTCGCCAGTGGCGCTGACTTGGGTGAGTGCCGCGCGCGCGGCGTTCGGCGTGACCAACCATTACCGAGACGTCGGCGAGCAGGGCGCCGACCGCTGGCTCGCCGTACTTGCCGCGCGGGCGCTGGTGGCCGGCGACGTGGTGGTTGCGTGCGCGGGCACCGCGCTGACCATCGAGGCGCTGACCGCCGACGGCGACTACCTGGGCGGGTTGATCCTGCCCGGCCACCACCTGATGCAGCAGAGCCTCGCGCGCGGCACTGCCCGCCTCGACCGCGAGCAGGGCGAACACCGGCTGTTCCCGCAGGGCACGTCCGACGCGATCGCCAGTGGCATCATCGACGCGCAGGCGGGGGCCATCGAACGGCTGCGTGCACGGCTCGCGCAGGCCACCGGCCGCCCGTCGCCCGAGGTGGTGCTCACCGGCGGCGGCGCGGCTGCCTTGGCGCCGCATGTCGCCGCGCCGGTACGTATCGTGGATAATCTGGTCCTTCTCGGTCTACTCAGGGTGGCGGACGCGTCATGAAGTGGTTCTTTGCGGCAGTGCTGGTGCTCAACCTGGTGGCAGGCGTCTGGATCGCGCTCTCGAAGCCGCCCGTCGCCGATTTCTCCGCGCGCGAAGTCAGCCCGCAGCAGGTGAAGCTGTTGCCGGCAGGGCTGCCGGCCAGCGCGCCAGCCGCCGACCCGACCGCGACCCTGGTCGAGGCCAGTGCGCCGGTCGCCGCGCAGCCGGCTTCGGCGCCGGCAGCGCAAGCGATCGTGGCCAAGGCGGCAGCGCCCGCCAAGGCGGCCGCCACGGTGCCGCCCGCCAAGCCTGCCGCGCTCGCCTGCTACCGCTGGGGCGTGCTCGACGACGCGCAGCTCTCGCGCGTCAAGCGCGAGCTCGCGCCGCTGCGCCTGAAGGCGGACCAGATGGCCGAACAGCGCGAAGAGGCGGCCGCGGCCGACGGCAAGCGCTGGGTCTACTACCCGCCGCTGCCGACGCAGGCCGAGACACAGACGCTGATCGCCGAACTGAAGGGCAAGGGCTTCGACAGCTATATCGTGCGCACCGCCGGCCCCCGGCAGGGCTATTTGTCGCTTGGCCTGTTCGGCAAGGCGTCGGCGGCCGAGGCGCTGGTCGCCCGTCTGAAGGCGGCCGGCTATCCGAACGCCGGCGTCGACGTGCGCGGCAAGTCGACCCAGCGGGTCCGCCTCGATTTTGTCCGCCTCGAATCGTGGCAGGCCGACAAGCTGCGTGCGGCGCAGCAGCGCCTGCTGCCCGGCGTCGCCCTGCAGGGCGTGCCCTGCCGCTGACTGTCATTTTTCCTTCATGCGACTGTGATGTGATTGTCATGGTTTCGTCTTAGTCTTGTCGTGTTACTCCGACACACAAGAGCAGGCGGAACCATGAGCGACAGCTACAAGATCAAGCATCACGGCGTGGACGACACGACCAACCCCAGCACGGCGCCCGCGCTGTCCGACATTCTCGCCGCCAGGCTGAGCCGCCGCGACCTGATGCTGAGCAGCGCAGCCGCCGGCGTCACCGGCGCCAGCCTGAGCCTGATCCCCACGCTGGCCGAAGCCGCACAGGCGCCGCTGGCCAGCCCGGCAAAGCTCGGTTTCACCGCCGTCCCCTTCTCTGTGGCAGACCGCGTCATCGTGCCGGACGGCTACAGCGCCGAGGTGCTGTACGCGTGGGGCGATGCGGTCGGCCTGAAGGGCAACAGCCCGGCCTTCCGTGCCGACGCGTCGAACAGCGCCGCCGAGCAGGCCGCGCAGGCCGGCATGCACCACGACGGCATGGCGTTCTTCCCGCTGCCGCAAGGCTCGCGCGCGTCCAAGCACGGCCTGCTCGCGATCAACCACGAATACACCGACGACGGCCTGTTGCACGGCGACGGCATGAAGACCTGGAGCGGCGAGAAGGTGAAGAAGGCGCAGGCGGCGGTCGGCGTGTCGGTGATCGAGGTCGAGGATGCCGGCAAGGGACGCGGCTGGCGCGTGGTACGCCCGTCGAAGTACGCGCGGCGCATCACCGCCAATACCCCGATCGGCATCGGCGGCCCGGCGCGCGGCCACGCGCTGATGAAGACCGAGGCCGACCCGCTGGGCGTCGAGATCCTCGGCACCCTGAACAACTGCGCCAACGGCAAGACGCCATGGGGCACCTACCTCACCTGCGAAGAGAACTTCGACGGCTATTTCGTCAACGAGTCGGGCACGCTGTCGGACAACGAGAAGCGCTACGGCATCAAGAACAAGGACGCCGGCTACAAGTGGGCGTGGGAAGACTTCCGCTTCGACTTGCAGATCAACCCGAACGAGGCGAACCGCTTCGGCTGGGTGGTCGAGATCGACCCGTACGACCCGAAGTCCAGGCCCGTCAAGCGCACTGCGCTGGGCCGCTTCAAGCACGAGGGGGCGACGGTCACGCTCGCGCCGGACGGTCGTGCGGTGGTGTACATGGGCGACGACCAGCGCTTCGAGTACATCTACAAGTTCGTGTCGAAGGGCCGCTACCAGGCCGGCAACGCCAAGGCCAACAGCCGCCTGCTGGACGAGGGTACGCTGTACGTCGCGCGTTTCGATGCCGACGGTTCCGGCCAGTGGCTGCCGCTGGTGCACGGGCAGAACGGTGTCGACGCGAGCCGCGGCTTCGCCGACCAGGGCGAGGTGGTGATCAAGGCGCGGTTGGCGGCCGACGTGGTTGGCGCGACCAAGATGGACCGCCCGGAGTGGATCGCGGTCAACCCCAAGGCACCCGGCGAGGTCTACTGCACGCTGACCAACAACGCCGAGCGCGGCGGTGAGGGCAAGCCCGGCGTCGACGCGGCCAACCCGCGCGCCGACAACAAGTTCGGCCATATCATCCGCTGGCACGAGGCGGGCGGCAACGCGGCGGCGACTGCGTTCAAGTGGGACCTCTTCGCGCTGGCCGGCCGGCCCGACGCCAAGTCCGACGCGCACAAGGGCGCGCTCAAGGGCGACGCCTTCGGCAGCCCGGACGGCCTCGCCTTCGACGCGCAGGGCGTGCTGTGGGTGCAGACCGACGTGTCGACCTCGACGGTCAACATGAAGGAATACGCGGGCATGGGCAACAACCAGATGCTGGCGGTGGTTCCGCAGACCGGCGAATTCCGCCGTTTCCTGACCGGCCCCAGCGGTTGCGAGATCACCGGCATCTCGTTCACCCCGGACAGCCGCACGCTGTTCGTCAACATCCAGCACCCGGGCGAGCCGGAGAACGAGCGCTCCGACCCGGCCAAGCCCAAGGCGATCTCGAGCTGGCCGGACGGCGACGCCGGCAGCCGCCCGCGCTCGGCGACGGTGGTGATCCGCAAGCTCGACGGCGGCGTCATCGGCAGCTAAACGAACGTGGCAGGCAGCGGCCGGCGTACTTCACGCCGGCCGTTTTCTTTCGCCCAGCAGCAGGAAGACCAGGCTGCCCGCCCAGCTCACGCAGGCCAGCGTGACGAAGGTGGCGTGGTAGGCGGCGAAGGTCTCGGCGCCATCCGGGTGGAAGTTGCGGCCCATGAACAGCGAGAGCACCAGCATCGCGAAGGTCAGGCCGATGCTGAGCGCCAACTGCATCGCGGTCGATAGCAGCATGTTGCCGGCACTTGCGTGTTCGGGCGGCAGGCCCGCCAGTGCGCTGGAATTCAGCGTCGAGAACTGCAGCGAGACGGCAAGGCCGAAGACGAGCAGCACGCCGACGAAGTAGGCGTTGGACGTGCCAGGACCGGTGAACGCCAGCGCGAGGATGGCGGCGCCGACCAGCGCGCTGCTGACAAGCAGCACGGTGCGGCTGCCGAAGCGGCGGATCAGCGGCACTACTGCCGGCTTGGCCACCAGCGCGGCGGCGGCGATCGCCATCAGGATCAGGCCGGCGTGCGCCGGCGAGTAGAGGTAGGCCAACTGTAGGAACAGTGGCAGCAACAGCGGGATGCCGCCTGACCCCAGCCGTGCGACCAGGTTGCCGAGGATGCCGACGCTGAAGGCGCGGTTGCCGAAGATCGCCAGCGGGAACAGCGGCGACGCCGCGCGGCGTGCGTGCCGCACGTAGAGCGCGAACGCGGCGATCCCCGCCACCACCAGCGCGGTCGTGGCGCCGGCGCCAAGCTTGTGCTCGCCGAACATTTCCAGCGCGTACGAGATCAGCAGCACGCCGCCTGCGACCAGCAGGAAGCCCTGCACGTCGATGCGGGCGGAAGGGTCGGATAGCTGCGGCATGTGGCGCAGCGCGAGCACGAAGCCGAGCACGCCGACCGGCACGTTGACGAGGAACACCCAGTGCCAGCTCGCGTAGGTGACGATCAGGCCGCCGACCGACGGGCCGAGGATGGGGCCGATTAGCCCGGGCAGCGCGACGAAGTTCAGCGCCTCCATCCGGCTGTCGCGGTCGGGGTAGCTCTTGAGCACGGCCAGCCGGCCGGTCGGCAACATCAGTGCGCCGCCTATCCCCTGCACGATGCGGCAGGCGATCATCTGCGCGAGCGACTGGCTCATCGCGCACAGGATGGAACCCAGCGTGAACAGTACGATGGCGGCGAGGAAGGTGCGGCGGGTACCGAAGCGGTCGGCGACCCAGCCGGAGAGCGGCACCAGCACCGCCAGCGTCAGCACGTAGGCGACCAGCACCGACTGCATGGCCAGCGGGCTCTCGCCCAGGCTTGCCGCCATCGACGGCAGGGCAGTGTTGAGGATGGTCGCGTCCAGCGTCTCCATGAACAGGCTGACCGCGGCAAGCCATGGTAGCCACGGCGAGACGCCCGGCACGCGGGGAGGGAGGAGGTGCAGCATGTATGAAATATAGATGCTGCGGCAGCCGACCGGCTGTGTTCAGGCGAACTCGGCCAGCAGGTGATGTTGTACGAATTTTTCGGGGGGCAGGGGGCGGCCGAAAAAATAGCCCTGGTAGTTATGGCAACCCATGCTTGCCAGCAGTTCCTGCTGTTCGATGGTTTCCACGCCTTCGGCAATCACCGCCATGTCCAGGGTCTCGGCCAGCGCCAGGATGGTGCGGACGATGGCTGCGTCGTGGCCGGCTTGCTGCAAGCCACATACGAATCCCCGGTCTATTTTGAGTTGGTCCAGTGGCAGGCGCTTGAGATAAGCCAGCGAAGAGTAGCCGGTGCCGAAGTCATCCAGTGCAAAGCCGATACCGCGGGACTTGAGCGCCTCCATTTTGCTGATGGTGATCGACGCATGATCCAGCAGCATGCTCTCCGTAATTTCCAGCTTGAGTCGGGCGGGGTTGGCACCGGTACGGGCGATGGTCTCGACGACCTGTTGCACGAAATCTGCTTGGTGGAACTGGCGAGGGCTGATATTGACCGCCAAGGTCAGCTCGGCGCTCGCAGGATGCCGGCTCCATTCTTTTAGCTGGCGACAAGCCGTTTCAAGCACCCAGTTGCCCAGCAGGATGATCAGCTCGCCCTTCTCTGCCAATGGAATGAACTGCACAGGAGGGATCGAGCCTCGTTCAGGATGATGCCAGCGAAGCAATGCCTCGGCGCCTACGGGCATGCCTGCATGATTCACCTGCACTTGGTAGTGCAGTTCAAGCTGGTTGCGGGCAATGGCTTCGCGCAAGGAAGATTCGAGCTGGGCTCGCTCATCTACGGTTTGCTGCATGCCCTGATCGAAGAAGCAGACGGCATTGCGTCCGGCAGACTTGGCCTGGTACATCGCCAGGTCGGCTTGTTTCAGGATGTCCTCAATCCTGTTTTCCTCGCCGCTGAACAGTGCAACACCGATACTGCAGGAGCTGTGGTGAACGTGCTTTCCCAACACATAATCGGCTTGCAGGCTGGCCAGCAGTTTGTCGGCAACGGCCTTGCTATGGCTGGCGGCATTCGCAATTTCATCGCCCAGTCCTTCGAGCAGGACGACGAATTCGTCTCCTCCCAGGCGGGCGACGGTATCGCTGCCTCGGGTATGTTGCCGCAAACGCTGGGCAACCTGCTGCAGCATCAGGTCACCCTTGTCATGGCCCTGGGTGTCATTCAGGTCCTTGAAATTGTCCATGTCGATGAACAGCAGCGCGCCGCTTTGTCCATTGCGGGTAGAGCGGGCTATTGCCCGCTCCAGGGTGTCGAGCAGCATGCGGCGGTTGGGCAGATTGGTCAGCGGGTCGAAATAGGCCAGCCTCTGGATTTCCTCTTCGGCGCGCTTGCGCAGCGTGATGTCGGTCATGGTGCCGACATAGTGGGTGGTCTGCCCGTGCTCATTTCGTACCGAGGTGACGGTCAACCACTCCGGGTAATGGCTGCCATTCTTGCGCCGGTTCCATACCTCGCCTTGCCAACTGCCAGTCTTTGCTACGGCTTGCCACATCTCCCGGTAAAACTCGGCGCCGTGCCGGCCCGACTGCAGCAAGCGGATATGTTGGCCGGTCACTTCCTCGCTGCTATAGCCGGTGGTGTCGCAGAACGCCTGATTGACGCGGATGATGATCTGCTCTGCGTCGGTGATGACCATACCTTCCTGTGCCTCGAAGGCGGTCGCGGCAATGCGTAGGTTGGCTTCGGCCTGTTCCCGCTCCTGCGCCCGGTCAAGAAAGGCGTTAAACCAGCTGGTCAGCTCACCAAGCTCCTGAAGGGTCTGTGCCTTGGGCAAGCGCCAATGTGGTTCCAGCCGTCCGGCCTGGAAGTCGCGGAAGCCGTCACAGATGGCGCGCAGCGGGTTGATGATGTGGATCGAATAGAGCCGGATGAACAGGAAAATCAGCAGCAGGGACAGCAGCAGGATCACGATCCCTGCCTGCGCGATTCGGCTGACCGGTTCCAGCAAGGTCGCTTGTGGAACCAGGCTGACGATGTACCAGCCGTTAATCGGCAGCATGCGAAAATTGAGGGCGACCGGCTGTTCGTTCAGGCTGATCATCATTGACCCTTGTTGGCCTCGAACAAGTCGTGCCAGTTCCGGATTGATGCTCTGGCCAATCAGACGGCTGTCTGGGTGGAATAGCAGGCGCCTTTTTGCATCGACCACCAGCAGCGTGGAGCCTTCTCTGCTTTCGATTTCGTGGAAGTGCCGGTACACGAATTCGGGATCAAAATTGACCTGAAGCATCGCTAGCGGCTCGGTCTTCAGCCCACTGCCATCCAGGCGGTTCAGCATTTTGCTAGCGACGATGACTTTACGCTTGCTGGAGGTGCTATTGACGTTGTCTTCTATGCCGTGCCAGGCAACAGCGTTGCCAGCCGCTTGAGTATCGCTCTGGAGACGCCCAAGCAATGGGCGGTTAATGCCGGAAATATTCAGCGTATCGCCGACATGGTAATGCCGCCCGCTGCGGGTAAACAGGTCGATAGAAACGAGCCCTTTCAGGCTGCCGTAGCCGCTGAGGATATAGCCGATACGAGCCTGGGTGGACAGGAATTCGAAGGAAGTATCCTTCGTGTTGGCCGTCTCGACGCGTGCAACAGCCTGTTTGATCTCGTCTACTGATTCGATATTGCGGATCAGGTCTTCGATCTGTGCCATCTGCAGCGACAGGTGGGACGCTTGCTCGTTCAGCAAGTTCGTGCTGTGGCGGGTGGCCATGTCGACGATGGTATTGCGTGTCGCACTGAAGCTGATGACCTGATACAGAAACAAGGGCAGGACACTGATGGCCAGAACCAGACCGGTCAGCTTGAACGAAATGCCTGCTTTCATTCACGACTTTCCGCTGTCCGCAGAATGATCGGCTGGATCATGATCTCGTCGCTGACTGGCTGTTTCCGAATGGCCTTGAGTGCCACCATTACGCCCTGATAGCCTTGTTCCGCCGCACGTTGGTCCACGGTGGCCACCATCTGTCCGCGCGCGACCGCCTGACGTGCGTCGGCGATCGCGTCGAAGCCGGCAACCTGTACATCCTGGCGTCCCTGCTCGCGCAGATATTTGCTTGCGCCTATTGCCATCATATCGTTGGCGCAGAAAATGCCCCTGACCCTTGGGTGCTGCTGCAGTATTTTCTGGGTCTTGGCATAGGCTTCGTCGATTTTCCAATGGGCGCTTTGGCTGGCAACCAGCTTTAAGCCGGCCTGTTTGAATGCACGCTGTGCGCCACGACGACGCTGTTCGGCATTATCGGCGGAGGGGATGCCTTCGATGATGGCTACTTCTGCCCCGGCGTGCAGGCGTTTGGCCAGTGCAGTGGCAGATGCAAATGCGGCAGCCTCGTTGTCGATGCTGATAAAGGGAACGGTCTGCATCTGCTGCGTGGCCATCGCCTGAGCATTCAGGCGGTTATCGATATTGACGATGGTGATGCCTTGCTGCTGCGCCTGTTTGAGAGCGGGAACCAGCCTGACCGAGTCGCCGGGTGCAATCACGATGGCGTCAACGCCTGAGTGGGTGGCGTCCTCCACGATCTTGATCTGCTGCTCGATCGAGGTTTCCTGGGTTGCCGTCTTGACGGTGAGGTCGATACCCGTTTCCTGTTGTGCCCGCCGTGCACCTTGCTCCATTTCGATAAAGAACGGATTGGTCAGTGTTTTCATGATCAGTGCGACGCGCGGGATGTCGGATCTGGGTTGCGCGGCGGGAGTCGCAGGTGCCGAGGCCGTGATCGTACTGATTGACGCTTGTTGCTCACTGCCGGAGCAGCCTGCGAGGCTTGTCAGGAAGCAAATTGCAGCCAGGCGAAATGTGGAGATGGGCATGGATCGATGACCTGAGTTCTGTCCCTAGGCGTCAAGCCTGTGAAGCAGGGGCCAGCATTATTTCCCGAGCTTTGCGGCAGAGGATTGGCTGGGGATCAAGAGCTTAGGCCATCATATGCTTTCAACATTAATTGTCAATTGCATGGCTTGTCGGGTGCGGATAGTGTAGGCACACTGCAGGCCTGCGCGCCGCTGGGGCGCGCCAGCCTCAAACCGTCGGCTGTGCAAGATGGACGGTAGCCGGGCGCGGCCCGGCGCGATCCACATGGGGATTCATCCATGACGCAAACCCTGTTCGGTGACGGCGCGATCCGCCGCACCTCCCTGCTCGGCTCCTCAATCGAGAATACCTACGCCGGCGTGCTGTCGTTCATGCGCCGCAACTACACGCGCGAGCTCGCCGGCGCTGACGTGGTGGTGTCCGGCGTGCCGCTTGATCTGTCGACCACCTTCCGTCCCGGCGCCCGCCTCGGGCCCGCCGCGGTACGCGCCGCCAGCGTGCAGCTGGCCGAATTGAAACCCTTCCCGTGGGGCTTCGACCCGTTCGAGGAACTGGCGGTGACCGATTATGGCGACTGCTGGTTCGACGCGCATAACCCGCTCTCCATCCGCGACACCATTACCGAGCACGCGCGTACCATCCTCGCTTCCGGCGCCAAGATGCTGACCCTGGGCGGCGACCACTTCATCACCTGGCCGCTCCTGATCGCGCATGCCGAGAAGTATGGTAAGCCCTTGAGCCTGATCCACTTCGATGCGCACTGCGACACCTGGCCGGACGACAACCGTGACAGCCTCAACCACGGCACCATGTTCTACAAGGCGGTGAACGAAGGGCTGATCGACCCGGCGCGCTCGGTGCAGGTCGGCCTGCGCACCTGGAACGACGACTTCATGGGGATCCCGCGCATCGACGCGCCGACCGTGCACGAGATCGGCGCGCAGGCGACGCTCGAGCGCATCAAGGCCATCGTCGGCGATAATCCGACCTACCTGACCTTCGATATCGACTGCCTGGACCCGGCCTTCGCGCCGGGTACCGGCACGCCGGTCCCGGGCGGGCTGACCAGCGCGCAGGCGCTGCACATCGTGCGCGGCATGACCGACGTCAACCTGGTCGGCATGGACGTGGTCGAGGTGTCGCCGCCCTTCGACAACAGCGAGATCACCGCGCTGGCCGCCGCGCATATCGCGTGCGACCTGTTGTGCGTGCTCGCCAGCCGCAAGAAGGCCGGCCTCGCCTGATTCAGGCGAGCGCGAAGACAACGCAGGCGGCGAGCAGCAAGGTCTCGCACACCTCGATGCCGGCGCCGAGGCAGTCGCCGGTCATCCCGCCCAGCTTGCGTTTCAGGTAAGCCCACCAGAAAAGGCCCGCCGCCGGCGCTACCAGTAGCGCCGGCGCTACGAGTGCCGACAGCGTGAAAAGCAGCGCGGCCGACAGCCAGAACGACGGCCAGTGGCTGCGCCACGCGAAGCGCTCGCCGCTGCCGGCCGAGAGCGCCGGTAGGGTGGATGACCAGGCGACGGCGAACAGCCGCGCCCACGCCGGAACCAGCAAGAGCGCCGGCCACAGCGCGTGGCGTGCGGCGAGCATCAGCAGCACCAGCTTGGCGGCCATCTGCCCCACCAGCACGATCACGCCGAAGCTGCCGACGTGCGGGTCTTTCAACACTTCGAGGAAGCGTTCGCGCGAGCGGTGCGCCGCGCCCTGCGCGTCGGCCAGGTCCGCCAGTCCGTCCAGGTGCAGGCCGCCGGTCACCCAGGTCCAGGCAAGCAGGGCGGCGAGCGCGGCCAGCCAGGGGTCGAGCGGCGCCAACAGCGCGAGCGGGGCGGCGACGCAGGCGCCGACCAGCAGGCCGACCACGGCGAACCAGCGCGCGGCGTCGGCGAGCCAGGCGGGGTCGAAGGTTTTCAGTTGCGGCGTCGGCAGCCGGGTCAGGAACTGGACGGCGAGGATCAGCGTGCGCATGGGGCGGTGAGGCGGGTCAGGTAGGCCGGGTGGCCGTCGAGGATGGACAGTTGCGCGAAGCCGCCGCGCGGCACGGCGATCAGTCGCGCCGCGGAAAAGGGCAGCGACAACAGCTCGGCGAGCAGCACGGTGATCACCCCGCCGTGCGCGACCAGCACGCGGTGGCTGCCGGAGGCGTCGCGCGTCCACTGCGCGAGCGCGGTGAGCACGCGGGTGCGGAACACCTCGAAGCGCTCGCCGCCGGGCGGGACGAGTTCGCCGCGCTCGACGCGGCCGCCCCAGCCGGGTTCGGCCGCATTCAGCGCCGCCAGCGGCTCGCCGTCCCACGCGCCGAAGTCCATTTCGGCGAAGCCCGCGTCTAGCTTCAGCGGCAGCGATGCCTCCAGCGCCGCCTCGACCGCGAACGCGCGGCAGCGCGAGAGCGGCGACGCGGCCAGCGCGGTGACCGGCGCCACCGCACGGATGGCGTCCCACGCCGTGCGCATCTGCGCGTGGCCGGCGTCGGTCAGTGCAAGGTCGGTGCGCCCGATCAGGCGGCCCTGGTGGTCGATCTCGCCGTGGCGCAGCAGGGTCAGCGTGTATGGGTTCATGCCTTGTCCGAGACGCCGGCCGACGCAAAGGTCGCCATCCCGGCGTGCAACTGCAGCGCGGAGGCGATCAGCGGCAGCACCAGCGCGGCGCCGGAGCCCTCGCCCAGGCGCAGGCCCAAGTCGACCATCGGCGCGAGGCCTAAGTGCGCGAGCGCCGCCTGGTGGCCGGTCTCCTGAGAGCGGTGGCTCGCCAGCAGCCAGTGTTCGAGGCCCGGCACCATCGCGCACGCGGCGAGCGCGGCGGCGGCGGCGATAAAGCCGTCGACGACCGACGGCACGCCCAGACGCGCGCCTTCCAGATAAAAGCCCGCCATCGCGGCGATTTCCAGCCCGCCGACTTCGGCCAGCACGCGGCGCGCGTCGGCACCGGCGGGCAGCCGCGTCAGCGCCTGCTCGACGATGCGGGTTTTCAGCGCGAGCGCCTGGTCGTCGACGCCGGTGCCGCGGCCGACCACTGCCGCAGGCGCGAGGGTGCAGAAGTGGCAGATCAGCGCCGCCGACGGCGTGGTGTTGCCGATGCCCATCTCGCCGGCGACCAGTACACCGGCGCCAGCCTCGACGGCGCGGCGGGCGGCGGCGCGGCCGGCGTCCAGCGCCGCGTCGACTTGGGCCTGCGTCATCGCCGCCTCGCGGGCAAGGTTGCGCGTGCCGGGCGCGACACGGGCGCTGATGATTACGCCGGGGAGCACAGGCAGCGGCGAGGCGACGCCGACGTCGACCACCTCAAGGCGCGCGTCGTGCTGGCGCGCGAGTACGCAGATGGCGGCGCCGCCGGCGGCAAAGTTCTTCACCATCTCGGCGGTCACCGCCGACGGGTACGCCGACACGCCTTCGGCGGTGACGCCGTGGTCGGCGGCAAATACGGTGATCGCCGCCTTCGGCAGCTGCGGCACGGCCTGGCCTTGCCAGCTAGCGAAGCGGCAGGCGACGTCCTCGAGCATGCCTAGGCTGCCGGTGGGTTTGGTGAGCTGGTTCTGGTGCGCGCGCGCCGCGGCGTACGCGGCCGCGTCCGGGGTGGGGAGCTTGAATTCTGGCATCCGGCGAGGATAAGCCCTTTATGGTCACGCCTCAATATATTGATGCGTCGCAGCGTGGGTGTCGCATATAATGCGCACCGCAGGTAACGGGAAGCCGGTTCAAGTCCGGCGCTGCCCCCGCAACGGTAAGGCCTCGCGCGCTGTGCGCGCGCAGGCGGTGCATCACGCCACTGTCGATAGACGGGAAGGCGCGCCGCCGGCATGGCCAAGCCCGGAGACCGCCCTGCGCATGTGTACTGGAGTATCGCGGGGAGGCGATCACGACACGGCCCTGTCCGCTGTGCTGCGCGTTGCGCGCTAATCTTCCTGCACTCCCCTATCGTTTCCGAGGAGTGTCCCAAATGTTTGCAAGAAAGCCGCTGGCCGCGCTGATCGTGCTGGCCGTCACCCCCGCCGCGTTCGCGGCCACCGCCCCGCTGCAGGCTGAAGAAGTGGTGGTCACCGCCACCCGCACGCCGACCCCGGTGTCCAAGGTACTGTCCGACGTCACCGTGATCACCCGCGAGGAGATCGAGGAGACCGGCGCCACCCAGCTGACCGAACTGCTGGCGCGCCAGCCGGGCATCGAAGTGACTTCGACCGGGGGCTTGGGCAGCACGGCATCGGTTCATATCCGTGGTGCGAACGCTAACCAGACGCTGGTGCTGGTCGACGGCATGCGCATCGTGTCCGGCACGCTGGGCGCGACCTCTCTGCAGCACCTGCCGCTTGAGCTGATCGACCGCGTCGAGATCGTGCGCGGTCCGGTGTCCGGCGTGTACGGTGCCGACGCGATTGGCGGTGTGATCCAGGTGTTCACCCGCAAGGGCAGCGGTGCGCCGAAGTTTCACGCCAGCCTCGGCTTTGGCGAGTACGGCACGGTCGAGGCCGGCGTTGGCGTCAACGGCCAGCTGGGCGACACGGCTTTTGGGCTGAACCTCAGCCACCAGTCCACCCACGGTTTCTCGGCGAAGAACGCGGGTTCCGATTCGAGCTGGGGCAAGCATAACCCCGACCGTGACGGTTACCGCGAAAGCGGCTACTCAGCCTACCTCGAGCATGCCCTTGCGCCAGGCCAGTCGCTGACTGCGCGAGCGTTCCAGTCGTTTGCCAATAACGAGTACGACACCTCGGCGCCGGATCGGGGCCAGGACGAAATCAGGACGCGGCTGACCGGGCAGAGTGTCGAGTCGCGCAACCGTCTGGGCGAGCGCTGGACGAGCACGCTGCGCTTTGCCCGTACGCAGGACCGTAGCGAAGACTTTACCGGCGGCAAGATGGATCAGCGCAGCAGCCTGTTCAAGACGACGCAGGACGAGTGGACCTGGCTGAACGACCTCGCGCTGGACGTAGGCAAAGTCCAGCTAGGCGCGAGCCATCTGAAGCAGGAGGTCGACAGCCTGAAGGCGTACGCGGAAACGGAGAAGACGGTGAAGTCTGCATTCGCCGGCTATCAGGGCGAACTGGGCAGCCACTTGTGGCAGGCCAACCTCCGCCACGATGATGACTCGACGTTTGGTGGCCAGACGACCGGCCTTGTCGGCTACGGCTACCGCTTCGACCGGCACTGGCTGGCGCGCGCCAGCTACGGCACCGCGTTCAAGGCGCCGACCTTCAACGACCTGTACTGGCCGGGTGACGGTAACCCCGACCTCAAGCCGGAGCATGCGCGCAACCTGGAAGCGGCGCTCGAGTGGGCGGACGGTCCGCACCGCACCAAGCTGACCTGGTTCCGCAACAAGGTTGACGACCTGATCCAGTGGGCCGATGACGGTACCGGTTACTGGAAACCGTTCAATGTTGCCCAAGCACGTCTGGCCGGCTACACGCTGGAGGCCGGCACCCAGCTGGCTGGCTTTGACCTGTCGGCCTCTGCGACCTGGCTCGACGCGCGCGACAGCAAGACCGGCCAGCGGCTCGACCGCCGTGCGCAGCGTTTCGCCAGCGCCAACGTCAGCCGGATGGTTGGCGACTGGACGCTGGGTGGCAGCCTGCAGGCTTCCGGCGAGCGGCTGGACAAGGGTGGCAGCAAGGTGCTGCCGGGCTACGCGACGGTCAACTTGTACGCCGACCTGAAGCTGGATGCCGAGTGGACGGCGACCGCGCGCATCGAGAACGTCGCCGACCGCGACTACGAGACCGCCTACGGCTACAACACCGCCGGCCGTACCTGGTTCGTCGGCGTGCGCTACCAGCCCAAGTAATGGCAGCCCACCTCGTCAGCGGCGGTGCCCGCTCCGGCAAGAGCCGCTTCGCCGAGGCGCTGGCGCTCGCGTACGGCGGCCGCGTCGTCTACGTCGCGACCGCCGAGCTGACGGGCGACGCCGAGTTCGCGGCGCGCGTCGCGCACCACCGCGCGCGCCGGCCGGCGCACTGGGCGCTGGCCGAGGCGGACCGGTGTCTGGCGGCGGTGCTCACGCGACACGCCGGCGCCGACACCCTGCTGCTCGTCGACTGTCTGGGCATGTGGCTGATGCGTTTCTTCGGCGAGGCCGGCTTCGACGAGGCGGCGTGGGCGAGCGAGCGCGCGGCGTTACTGGACGCATTGACCACCTTGCCCGGCGAGGTCGTGCTGGTGTCGAACGAGGTGGGCTGGGGCGTGGTCGGCGCCGACGCGGCGACCCGCCGCTTCGTCGACGAACTAGGCCGGCTCGGCCAGGATGCCGCCGCCGTGTGCGAGCGGGTGACGCTGGTCACCTGCGGGCTGCCACTGGCGCTCAAGGCCGGCTGAAACCGGGGTGCGGCGCGTGCCACAGCGCGCCGTGCGGCGGTTTGACGCTGGATCGGCGCTTGGCTATGCTCGCCGCCATGGATACCGAATTCGAACAACTGGAAGGCCGCGTCGGCGCGTTGATCGCGCGGGTACGCGAACTCGACGAACAGAACGAGCGGATGGCGGCCGTGCTGGCCGAAGTGCTCAAGGAAAACGCCGAGCTCAAGTTTCTGGTCGAGGAGACCCGTAACCGGGTCGCCGACCTGATCGGCCGGCTGCCGGGCGACGCGGAGGAGACGGCATGAGCAACCTCGTCCAGGTCGACGTCAACCTGCTGGGCCGCCAGTTCACCATCGCGACTCCGCCGCAGGAGCAGGATACGCTGCGCCAGGCGGTGCGCCTGCTCGGCGACAAGATCGAGCAGATCCAGGGTTCGGGCCGGATCATGGATACCGACAAGATCGCCATCATGGCCGCGCTGAATATCGCGCACGATCTGCTTAAGACAAAAGTCGGTGAAAACTTGGAGATGGCCGAGTTTCAACGTAGAATACAGGCAATGGTCGAGGCCGCAGACGCGGCGCTAGGCCAGACCCAGCCGGCCGACGCCGGCGGGCACTGCACCGGTTAATCCCCCTGCGGTGTGCGAGAAGGCACATAATTTCCTTGAACCAATGTGTTCGCTTTGGTTGTTGGCGTTAACGTGTACCGGCGTGTCGCTCCGCTTGTCGGAAGCGCCCAAAGTGCAAGGCCGATGACCCCCTTTGTCCAAGGGTTCAAGCGAATTTCGCCGGATCGCCACTCGCGGGGGGCTCCCTCTCCCGCTTTACCTTTTTCCCGATGAGCCCATCGACTGCCGCCGACAAGCAGGCGCTGCGCAGGCAGCTGCGCCGGGTGCGCATGGCCAAGCCGCGCGCCGAACGGCTGGCGGCCGCTGATGCGCTCGCGCGCCACGGTGCGCGGCTCACCGGCCGCGGCCGGCGCGTCGGCGGTTATCTTGCCGCCGGCTCTGAAATCGACCTCGAACCCCTGATGAGCGCGGCGCTGTTCCGCGGCGCGCGGCTTTATCTGCCGCGCATCCCCGCGCGCGGACGCCGGATGTGGTTCGCGCGGGTCGGCGGCGCCGACCGCTGGCTCCTTCATCCGCGCTACCGCATCGTCGAGTATGACGGGCCGCTCGCGCGCGCCGAGCGGCTCGACGTGCTGTTCGTCCCGCTATTGGGCGTCGACGACGACGGCTACCGGATGGGGCAGGGCGGCGGCTTCTACGACGCGACGCTCGCCTACCGCCGCCGGCGAAGCGGCGGGCCGTGGCTGGTCGGCGTCTGCTACGACTGCCAGCGCGTCGCACGGGTGCCGCGCGAGCCGTGGGACGTCCACCTCGACGCCTTGCTGACCGAGTCCGGCCTGTACCGGCTGGGGCCGGGTGGCTGGCAGCGCTGGCGCTGAGCGTTTAAGCTGCGGGCTGTATTGCCGGTCTTGAAAGGAATTCCTGATGAAAGCCTTATTGCGTCACGCCGTATGCGCGACCCTGGCACTCGTGCTCGGTGCTACCCCCGCGCTGGCTGCGCCGCCCGAAGGTAAGGGCAAACCCGAGAAACACCAGGGCCATGGCAAGCCGCAGAAACACGGCCAGGCCGCGTCGGGCTACGACAGCGCCGACGCCGCCCGCGACCTGGTGCGTGCCGGCATCACCGCCGCCGCCGTGCGCGCGATCATCGGCGAGCGCCATCTGGACTTGGGTGGCTACTCGGCGCTACCGCCGGGCATCCGCAAGAACCTCGCGCGCGGCAAGCCGCTGCCGCCGGGCATCGCCAAGAAGGCAGTGCCGATGCCGCTGCTGAGTGAACTGCCCAAGCACTCCGGGTACGAGTGGCAGGTCGCCGGGCGCGACCTGGTGCTGGTCGCGCTCGGCAGCATGCTGATCGCCGACGTGCTCAGCGACGTGTTCCGCTGAGGGCGAACCCGGCTTGCGCCGGGGTGCCCACCCCCACACAATGCCGGCTTGACGCCGGCATTGTGCTTTGCAGAAGGAATTGAAGTGGCTTACTGGCTGATGAAGTCGGAACCGGACGACACGTCGATCGACGACCTAGCGAGGGAACCTGCTCGCGCGTTCGAGTGGACAGGCGTGCGCAACTACCAGGCGCGCAATATGATGCGCGACGCGATGCACGTCGGCGACCTGGTGCTGTTCTGGCACTCGTCGTGCCCGGCGCCCGGCATCGCCGGTGTCGCCGAGGTGGTGTCGGCCGCACACGCGGACAGCAGCCAGTTCGACCCGGCAAGCCCGTGGTTTGACGCGGCGTCGACGCCGGACGCGCCGCGCTGGCACTGCGTCGACGTGCGCTTTGTGCGCAAGTTGGCGCTGGTGTCGCCCGCACGGCTGCGCGCGGAGCCCGGCCTCGAGGCCATGCAGGTGCTGCGCCGCGGCAACCGCCTGTCCATCACCCCTGTCACGCCCGAACAATGGGCACTCATCATGGAGTATTTCGGCTGATGCTGTCCCTGTCGTTGATTGTGGTATTGCTGGTGTGCGGCGCCGCCGCGGGTTTCCTCGCTGGGCTGCTCGGCGTCGGTGGCGGGCTGGTGATCGTGCCGGTGGTGGTCGGCGTGCTCTCCGCCGCCCATCTGGGCGAGGGGCATGTGCAGCACCTGGCGGTCGGCACTTCGCTCGCGGTGATGGTGTTCACCAGCTTTTCCAGCGTGCGTGCGCACAACGCCAAGGGCGCGGTCGACTGGACCATCGTGCGGGGCATGGCGCCGGCGATGGTCGCGGGTACGCTCGCCGGCAGCCTGGTTGCCGGCTGGATCCCCGGCGCCGCCCTGCGCTGGTTCTTCGTGCTCTACGCCTACATCATCGGCGCGCAGATGTATTTCGGCGCCAAGCCCAAGGGCAGCCGCGAGATGCCGGGCACCGCCGGCAAGTTCGGCGCCGGCAGCCTGATCGGCATGGTCTCTAGCTGGGTCGGCATCGGCGGCGGCTCGATGAGCGTGCCGTTCATGAACTGGTGCAACGTGCCGGTGCACACCGCGATCGGCACCAGTGCCGCGCTGGGCTGGCCGATCGCGCTGTCCGGCGCGCTGGGCTATCTCTATACCGGTTGGGGCGAGCAGGGCCTGCCTTGGGGGGCGGCCGGCTACATCTACCTGCCGGCGATGCTGGTGCTGATGGTGATGACGGTGCTGCTCGCGCCTATCGGCGCGCGCGCCGCGCACCGGCTGCCGGTGGCGAAGCTGAAAAAGGCGTTCGCCTTGCTGATGGCGGTGATGGCGACGCAGATGTTGTGGACGCTGCTGCGATGAACGGGAGAACAAGCATGCGCAAATTGATCGGAATCTTGCTCGGCTGCGCGCTCTCAGCGCCGGCCGCCGCGTATAGCGACGAGGCCAGGCTGCCGTATACCGGGCAGGCCGGCCAGCTGCCGGTACAGGTGGTGGTCGACTTCCTCGGCCATCGGCTTGGCGAAGCGGGCCGCTTCGAGTATTCGACGCTGAAGATCGAGCAGCACAGCCGGCCGGAAGCGTTCGATCACGCGCGCGTCATCGTGGTGCGCGATGGGCTGCTCGACGACAGCGTGCGTGGCAACCGCTGGCGCTTCGACGTCAACCGCACGGCCGACGGACGCTGGCGGATCGACACGCTGCGCGAGGATTTTTCCTGCCGGCGCGGCCGTGCCGGTTGGGGCGTGCAGCCCTGCCGCTGAGGCGGCGGGCAGGGCTGTCTTTCAAGCAAAACCATGCCAATGGTGCGGTTGAATCAATATAAAAAGCCAAATATCATATTTTGTATAAGATTTTTGGCTTTGTTTGATTTTCCCTTCCTGCGAGTCTTGGCATGCGCGTCAACCAGCCCGTCACCGGCGTCGAGCATAGGCTCGACCCCAAGCTTCCCATCGTCTCCCGCACCGACCTCAAGGGCCGCATCGTCTACGTCAACCCGGCCTTCGTCGAGATCAGCGGCTTCACTCGCGAGGAGCTGATCGGCCAGCCGCACAACCTGGTTCGCCACCCGGACATGCCGCCCGAGGCGTTCGCCGACATGTGGCGGACCTTGCAGGCCGACCTGCCGTGGCGCGGCCTCGTCAAGAACCGCTGCAAGAACGGTGACCATTACTGGGTCGAGGCGTACGTGACGCCGGTCTACGAGGCCGGGCAGAAGGTCGGCTACCGCTCGGTGCGCAGCCTGCCCAAGGCGGAGGAGGTGCGCGCGGCCGAAGCCCTGTACGCGGCGGTACGCCGGCGCGAGGCGACCCTGTCCCCAACCCGCTACCGTACGCAAACCGCACTGGCCGTGCGCGTCGGGCTGCTGGCCGTGCTGCCGGTTTCGCTGGCCAGCCTGGTCGAATTGCTGGGCGTGCCCGTGTGGCTGGCCGCACCGGCCGCGTTACTGCTCGCGGCCGCACTGGCCAGCTGGTTCTGGGCGGGGCTGACCCGGCCGCTGCGCGATTTGCGCCATGCGCTGCAGCAACTGGCCGAGGGCAATTTCCGTTTCGAGATTAATGCGCGCGCGCCGCGCGAGTTCTCCGGCGCGCTGATCGAGATGAAGTCGATGCAGGTGGGCCTTCGAGCCATCATCGCCGACGTGGTCTCCGGCGCCGAGCGGATCCGCCAGCGCGCCCAGTTGGCGAGAGGCGGCGTCGGCGAAGTCAGCGCACGCGAGCGCGAACAGGCGGACGGCCTCGCGGCGGTCGCCGCGGCGCTCGAAGAATTGTCGGCGTCGGTGCGCGAGATCCACGACGCGACAGCGCGTAGCGCCGGCCAGGCCGGGCAGACCCGGGCGCTGGTCGAAGCGGGCCAGCGCTCGATGAGCTCGACGCTGGCGGTGACCGAGGCGCTGGCGCCGCGCATGCAGGCGACACGCGAACTGATGGACGCGTTGGGCAGCGACGTCGCCGCGGTCGGCGAAATCACGCAGGCGATCCGCGACATCGCCGACCAGACCAACCTGCTGGCGCTGAACGCGGCGATCGAGGCGGCGCGCGCCGGCGAGTCCGGCCGCGGCTTCGCGGTGGTCGCCGACGAGGTGAGGAAGCTCGCCGAGCGCACTAGCGAGAGCACGCAGAAGATCGGCAGCACGATTTCCACCATCGTCGGGCGCACCGGCGACGCGCTGGTGTCGACCCAGCAGGCGGCCACCGGCGTCGATGAGGGCGGAGCGCTGATCCGAGAGAGCCACGGCGTGTTCGCCGACATCCTGCTGTCGGCCGACGCGGTCACCGCTGCCGCCGGCGACGTCGCGACCATGCTTGCCCAGCAAAGCCAGGCGTCGGCCGACGTCGCGCGCAGCATGGAGTCGATCAGCGCGGCGAGCGAGCAGAACGCGCACAGCCTGCGCCGTACCGACGACGCGGTGGACGCGCTCGCAGAAGACGCCGACGCGCTGCGCGTGCTGGTCGGCCACTTCGAGCGAAGCCTGTAATCAATTCGTCCCCAGCCCCTGCAGCGCGCGGTACAGCGGCAGGCAGGCGTCGGCGAGCCGCTCAAGGCTCGCTTCGCGCAGGGCGGCGAGGTCAACCGCCTGCGCGTCTGCCATCCCTGCCCAGCGAAGCAGCGCCGCCTGCGCCTCGGGATGGTCGAACAGCCCGTGCACGTAGCTGCCCAGGATCTGGCCGTCCGCGCCGAGCGCGCCTTCCGGCCCGTCCGCCAGCATAAAGGCGGGGTGTGTCAGCGCGGGGCCGCTACTGACCCCCATATGCATCTCGTAGCCTTCGACGCGCGCGTCGGCGAAGGCGCAGTGCCCCGCCACCCGCGCGAGGCGCTTGCTGGCTCCCAGCCGGGTGTCCATCTCCAGCAGCTTAAGCCCCGCGTCCGTCCCCGCCGGGCCTTCGACGCCGTCCGGGTCGGCGACGCTCTGCCCGAGCATCTGGAAGCCGCCGCACACGCCGATCAGCTTGCCACCGTAGCGCAGGTGACGGTGGATGTCGGCGTCCCAGCCGTTCGCCTTCAGTGCGGCGAGGCCGGCGCGGGTGTCCTTGCTGCCGGCCAGCACGATCAGGTCGGCTGGCGGCAAGGGCTGGCCCGCGCGGGCGTAGCTGAGGTCGACGCCGGGATGCGCGCGCAGCGCGTCGAAGTCGGTATGGTTGCTCAGGCAGGGCAGTGCCGGCACCACCACGCGGAACGCGCCGCGGCTTTGCCGCGCGTCGATCGCGTCCTCGGCGTCGAGCGTGAGGCCGTCCAGGTGCGGCAGCACCGCCAGCACCGGCTTGCCGGCCTCGCGTTCTAGCCAACTGAGGCCGTCGGCGAGCAGTTCGGGCAGGCCGCGGAAGCGGTTGATCACGAAGCCGACTACCCGTGCGCGTTCGGACGCGGACAGGCAGGCGAGGGTGCCGACCAGGTGGGCGAAGGCGCCGCCCTTGTCGATGTCGACGACCAGCACTACCGGGCAGTCGACCGCCTCGGCAAACCCCATATTGGCGAGGTCGCCCGCGCGCAGGTTCACCTCGGCCGGGCTGCCGGCGCCCTCGACCAGCACCGTCCGGTAGCGGCTTCGCAAGCGCGCGAATGCCGCGCAGGCGGCAGCCAGCGCCTGCGGCTTGTACGCGTGAAAGCCGTGCGCGTCCATGCCGGACACCACCTGCCCGCCGACGATCACCTGCATGCCGTGCGCCTGCGGCTTGAGCAGCACCGGGTTGAGGTCGCAGACAGGGTCTATGCCGGCGGCGATCGCCTGCAGCGCCTGCGCGCGGCCGATCTCGCCGCCGTCGACGGTGACCGCGCTGTTGAGCCCCATGTTCTGCGGCTTGAACGGCGCGACGGCGACGCCGTCGCGCGCGAGTAGCCGGCACAGCGCGGCGACCACCGTGCTCTTGCCGGCGTCCGAGGTGCAGCCTTGCACCATCAGCGCGGGAAACGGCAGGCCCTTCATCGGCGGCGCGCCCGCGCCGTGTCGAGCGCGGCGCATAGTTGCTCGGCGCCGGCAATCGCCCTGGGGCCTGCGCGGCTGAGCAGGTCGGCGTCGATCGCCAGCAGGTTGCCTGCGCGTACCGCCGCTAGCGACGGGTAGCGCCGCCAGCGCGCGAACGCGTCGTCTTGGGGCCTGCTCGCGCCGGAGACGATCACCTCGGGGCGCACGGCGAGCACCGCCTCTTCCGATACCACCGGCGCGGTCACCGGCAGCGTGCCGAACACGTTGACGCCGCCGCACAGGCGGATCGCGTCGCTGGCGATGGTGTGCGCGTTGAGGGTGTAGAGCGGCTTGTCCCACACCTGGTAGAACACCAAGAGCTTGTCGCGCCCCTGGTAGCGGCGCGTGAGCGCGTCCAGCCGCTGGCGGTAGCCCTGTGCGGCGGCGCGCGCCTCAGCCTCGCTGCCGGCGAGCACGCCGAGCCGCTCGACGGCGCCGGGTACGGCCCCGAGTGTCTGCGGGTCGCTGTAGTAGAGCGGGATGTTCAGCGTTTGCAGGCGGGCGAGCTGCTTGCCGGCGTTGCCGTGCCGCCAGACCACGATCAGGTCGGGCTTGAGCGCGGCGATGCGCTCGAGGTCGAGCTGGCGGTTGTCGCCGACGCGCGGCACCTTCTTCGCTGCGGGCGGGTAGTCGCTGTACTCGACCGCGCCGACCACCCGCCCGCCGGCGCCGGCGGCGAACAAGAGTTCGGTCACGTGCGGCGCCAGGCTGACGATGCGTTTGGCCGGTGCGGCGAGCGTGACGGTGTGGCCGGCGTCGTCGGTCGCGCTGACAGCGGCGAAGGCGGGGCCGCAGGCGAACAGGGCGAGCAAGGCGGACTGGCAGAAGGCGTGTTTCATCGCGGAGCCTCGTAGCTGGCCAGCGCGTCTGTCAGGCGCTGCCAGGCGGTTTCATCGGGCGGCAGGCCGCAGCGCAGCCCGCGCGCGGCGTTGTCGAACAGGCGCAGCCACAGGCCGTGCCGCGCGAAGTGCGCGTGCAGGTCGGCGGGGTCCGTCTGCGGCCACCAGGCAAACAAGGCGGTGCCGCGGGTTTGGCAGCCGTGGCGGGTGAAGAGCGCGTGCAGGCGTTCGCCGTCGGCGGTGAGCCGCGCGCGCGTCGCCTGCTGCCAGCGGCTGTCGGCCAGTGCCGCGCGGCCGATCGCCTGTGCCGGCCCGCTGACCGTCCACGGGCCGATCTCGGCGGCGAGGCGGGCGAGCAGCGCGGGAGGTGCCGCGACGAAACCCAGCCGCAGCCCGGCGAGGCCGAAGAACTTGCCGACCGAGCGCAGCACGACCAGGCCGGGCCTGTCGCTGTTGGCAGCGACCGACTGCGCGGGGTCGACGTCGGCGAACGCCTCGTCGACCACCAGCACGCCGCCGCGTGCGGCGAGGGCGTCCGCCCACGCGAGCAGCTCTTTGCGGCCGGTGCGCTCGCCGGTCGGGTTGTTCGGGTTGCACAGGATGGCGATATCGGCCCGATCCAGCGCGTCGCCGAAGCCGGCGAAGCTGACCGTCTCGACACGGTGGCCGGCGAGCTGCCAGCCGTGCGCGTGTTCGCCGTAGGTTGGAGACGCGACCAGCACGCGGCAGGGCGCGAACAGGCGGGGCAGCGCGTGGATCGCCGCCTGCGTGCCGGCGACCGGCAGCAGCGACGGCGCGCCGTAGTAGCGGGACGCGACGGCGGTAAGCGCCGGGTCGGCTTCGGGTAGCCGCTGCCACGCGTCGGCGGCCAGTGACGGCACCGGGTAGGCGTACGGCGACAGGCCGGCGGAGAGGTCGACCCAGTCAAGGTCGCCGTAGCGGCGGCGCGCGTCGGCGAGGTTGCCGCCGTGCGGCAGCAGGGAGGGGATGGTCATGGTCATCCTGTGAGTAGCGCGGCCAGCGCGAACAGCGTGCACCACATAAGCGCGCTGCACGCGACCAGACGCCAGGCGCGGGCGATGTCGGCCGCCTTGGGCGCGCGGCCCTCGCCCAGGGAGGGGCGCATCTCGTCGACGCCGTCGTAGCGGGCGGTGCCGCCCAGCGCCACGCCCAGCGCGCCGGCGCCGCTGCTCATTACCGGGCCGGCGTTGGGGCTGGGCCACGCCGGCGCCTGCGTGCGCCAACAGGCAAGCGCGCGGCGGGTGTCGCCCAGCAGCGCGTACGCGAGCGCGGTGAGCCTCGCCGGCAGGTAGCCCAGCACGTCGTCGGCACGCGCGGCGAAGCTGCCGAAGCGGCCAAAGCGCGCGTTGCGGTAGCCCCACATCGCGTCGAGGGTGTTGGCGAGGCGAAACAGCAGGGCGCCGGCGCCGCCGGCGAGCGCGAACCAGAACAGCGCGCCGATCACCGCGTCGCTGCCGTTCTCCAGCTGCGATTCGCACGCGGCCTTGGCCAGCTCTGCCTCGCCGGCGTGTCCGGTGTCGCGGCTGACGATGCGTGCGGTCAGTGCGCGCGCGTCGGCCAGGTTGCCGGCCGACAGCGCTGCGGCGATCGGCGCGGTATGCGCGCGCAGGCTGAAGAGGCCCAGCGAGAACCACAACAGCGCGGCGTCAAGTAGCCAACTTGCCCACGCCGGCAGTAGCCGTTGCAGCCACAGCACGAGGCACACCGGCGGCAGCACGGCGAGCGCCCATGCCAGGGCACCGGCGACGCGGCGCCAGCGGCCGCGGTTGAGCAGGCCTTCCACGCGCAGGGCGATGCGGCCGAAGCCGACCAGCGGGTGCAGGCGGCGCGGCTCGCCCAGCAGCGCGTCGAGCAGGAGACCCGTGAACAAGAGCGCGGCGGTCAGCGGTGCGCTCAGCCCGCCTAGCATGGCCCGGCCCCGCGTGGCAGGTAGAGGGTGCGGCCGCGGTGGCGCAGCGCCTCCAGCGGGTAACCGAGGCAGTCGCCGAGCAACTCGGCGCCGAGCGTCGCCGTCTCGCCGGCGTGCCAGCGCCCGTCGCCCATCAGCAACAGCGCGTGGGTCGCATCTTGCAGCGCGAGGTTGAGGTCGTGGCTGACGGTGATGAGGGTGCGGCCTGCCGCGCGCGCGCGGGCGGTCATCGATGCGAGCGCCATCTGGTGCGCGAGGTCGAGCGCGGCGCTCGGCTCGTCGAGCAGCCATAGCGGTGCGTCCTGCGCGATAAGCGCGGCGAGTGCCGCGCGCTGGCGTTCGCCGCCAGAGAGCGTACGCACGTCGCGTTCGGCGAAGCCGGAGAGGTCGAGTTCGGCGAGCGCCGCGTGCGCGCGCTCGATCTCCGCGTCGCTCTCCCAGTAGCCGGCGTCGTGCGGGTGGCGCGCGGCGAGTACCACGTCGAGCACGCGGTAGCCGAACGCGTCGTGCTGGGCCTGCGGCAGGTAGGCGATGCGGCGCGCGCGCTCACGCGCGCGAAAGCTGCCCAGCGGCGCACCGTCCAGCAGCACGCGGCCACCATCCGGCGCATGCAGCATGGCCAGGGTTTTCAGGAGGGTGCTCTTGCCGGCGCCGTTGCGCCCGATCACCACCCAGTTCTCGCCGGCGTTCGCCTGCCAGGCAAGCGCGTTGATCAGCGTGCGCGCGCCGGCTTTCAGGGTCAGTCCTTCGCAACGGATCACAGCGCGCCCTCCTGGCTGCGGCGCAGCTGCCACAGGAAGGCCGGCACGCCGATCAGCGCGGTGATCACGCCGACCGGTAGCTGCAGGGGCGCGAATGCGGTGCGCGCGATGGTGTCGGCCAGCACCAGCAGGGCGCCGCCGGCGAGCGCGGCCGACGGCAGCAGCACGCGGTGGTCGGGGCCGAGCGCGAGCCGGCACGCGTGCGGCACGATCAGGCCGATAAAGCCGATGCTGCCCGCCATCGACACCGCGCTGGCGGTCAGCAGCGCGGAGAGCGCGAACAGGCCGACGCGCAGGCGGGCGACGTCGACGCCGAGGGTCAGCGCGTTGTCGCCGTAGAGCGCCATCAGGTTGATCGAGCGGGCGCGAGTCACGCAGAACATGAGCGCGGCGGCGAGCGCGAGCGCCGGCAGCGCGCCCGGGCCGCTGCCGGAGAGGTCGCCGATCAGCCAGAACACCATGCCGCGCAGGTTCTCGTCCGGTGCCAGCGCCAGCATCAGCGTGACCAGCGCGCCGCAGCCGGCGCCGATGATCACGCCGGTGAGCAAGAGCAGCGTCGCGCGCGCGCCGCGGGCGATGCCGTCGCGGGCGAGCGCGAACAAGAGGGCGGTGACGGCGAGCGCGCCGGCGAAGGCAGACAAATCGACCAGCGCGCCGGCGAGCCCGGCCATCAGCGCGCCGAGCGCGCCGACCGACGCGCCGCCGGACAGGCCGAGCACGTAGGGGTCGGCCAGCGGGTTGCGCAGCAGCGCCTGCATCATCACGCCGGCGCTGGCGAGCAGGGCGCCGGTCAGCCAGGCGGCGGCGGCGCGCTCGACGCGCAACGTGACCAGGGTCGATGCGAGCGAACTGTCGCGGCCCGTCAGCCAGTCGGCGACGCCGCCGGCGAGCTCGCCCGCAGACAGACCGACCGAGCCTGCGCCGAGCGCGATGGCGAAGGAGAGCACGGACAGCGCCGCGAGCAGGGTCAGCGGCAGGGACGCGCGGCTCACGCGCACGGTTTCCCCGTGGTGTGCTGGCTGGACATGGTTTCCTCCCCGAGGATGGCGTGTGGCGACGGGGAAGCGCGGGCGGCCATGGCCGCGGCAGGCGGTTCAGCCCGCCCTCCGCGGTGCTTCCCTTGACGACAGGCCGGTCGGTGTCCGGGCTCCATCCCCACCCTGCCCCCTTCCAGCGCGAGCGCCGTGGGTTGTGACAGGGTGTGTCGCGCGGGGCGACCGGATGTGTACCGTTGCGGGGGCAGCACGGCTTGGGCGGGGATGCCTTGCCGTTTCCCGATGCCGCGCGCGGGGCGCGGCGCCAGCCTGGACGCGGATTCTAGCACGTCGCGGCACCGGTATCCGCTCGCCGGCCGCCTCGTTATAATGATCCGATTCTGCCTACTCATCCGATAGCCGCAACCGTCATGCAAGAACACTACAGCCCGCGCGAGGTCGAGACCGCCGCGCAACAGAAGTGGAAGGCGACCGCAGCCTTCCGTGCCGTCGAAGACACCGCGCGTCCGAAGTACTACGCCCTGTCGATGTTCCCCTACCCGTCGGGCAAGCTGCACATGGGCCATGTGCGCAACTACACCATCACCGACGCGCTGGCACGCTTCATGCGCTTCAAGGGCTACAACGTGCTGCAGCCGATGGGCTGGGACGCCTTCGGCCTGCCGGCCGAGAACGCCGCGATGAAGAGCGGCGGCGCGCCGGCCGCGTGGACTTACGCGAACATCGAATACATGAAGGGCCAGCTTGACAGCCTGGGCTTCGCGCTGGACTGGGAACGCGAGCTTGCGACCTGCAAGCCGGATTACTACCGCTGGGAGCAGTGGCTGTTCACCCGCCTCTTTGAGAAGGGCGTGATCTACAAGAAGAACGGCGTGGTCAACTGGGACCCGGTCGACCAGACCGTGCTCGCCAACGAGCAGGTGATCGACGGTCGCGGCTGGCGCTCCGGCGCCTTGGTCGAGAAGCGCGAGATCCCGATGTATTACTTCGCGATCACCAAGTACGCTGACGAGCTGCTTTCCAGCCTCGACACGCTGGACGGCTGGCCCGAGCAGGTCAAGACCATGCAGCGCAACTGGATCGGCAAGAGCTTCGGCGCCGACGTAGTGTTCGCGTACGACGAGGCGAGCATCGGCCACGCCGGCGAGATGAAGGTGTACACCACCCGCCCGGACACGCTGATGGGCGCGACCTACGTCGCGGTCGCCGCCGAGCACCCGCTGGCGACGCAGGCCGCCGCGAACAACCCGGCGCTGCAGGCCTTCATCGCCGAGTGCAAGGCCGGCTCGGTGGCGGAAGCCGACGTGGCGACCATGGAGAAGAAGGGCATGGACACCGGCCTGTCCGTGCTCCACCCGCTGACCGGCGCACGCTTGCCGGTGTGGGTCGCCAACTACGTGCTGTGGGGCTACGGCGAAGGCGCGGTGATGGCGGTGCCGGCGCACGACGAGCGCGACTTCGAGTTCGCCAACAAGTATGCGCTGCCGATCAAGCAGGTGTACGCGCCCAAGGCCGGCGACAACGATTTCGACGCGGCGGTGTGGAAGGAATGGTACGCGGCGAAGGACGGCTCGCTGTCGACGCTCAACAGCGGCGCATTCGACGGCCTGGACTTCCAGGGCGCGTTCGACGCGATCGTGTCCGCGCTGGAAGCCAAGTCGGCCGGCGCCAAGAAGACCCAGTTCCGCCTGCGCGACTGGGGCATCAGCCGCCAGCGCTACTGGGGCTGCCCGATCCCTATCATCCACTGCGATTGCTGCGGCGACGTGCCGGTACCGGCCGAGCAGCTGCCGGTGGTACTGCCGGAGAACGTGATCCCGGACGGCGCAGGCAGCCCGCTTGCCAAGATGCCGGAATTCTACGAGACCACCTGTCCGAAGTGCGGCGGCGCGGCCAAGCGCGAAACCGACACCATGGACACCTTCGTCGAGTCGAGCTGGTACTACGCGCGCTACGCGAGCCCGAAGTGCGACACCGCGATGGTCGACAAGGCCGCGGCCGACTACTGGCTGCAGGTCGACCAGTACGTGGGCGGCATCGAGCACGCGATCCTGCACCTCCTGTACGCGCGCTTCTTCCACAAGCTGATGCGCGACGAAGGCCTGGTGTCGTCGGACGAGCCGTTCAAGAGCCTGCTCACCCAGGGCATGGTGGTGTGCGAGACCTTCTACCGCGACCTCGACAACGGCTCCAAGGACTGGATCGCGCCGGCCGACGTCATCCTCGAGCGCGACGGCAAGGGCAAGATCGTCGCCGCCAAGCACCGCGTCGACGGCCTGCCGGTGACGGTCGGCGGCGTCGAGAAGATGTCGAAGTCGAAGAACAACGGCGTCGACCCGCAGGCCTTCATCGAGCAGTACGGCGCCGACACCGCGCGCCTGTTCATGATGTTCGCCGCGCCGCCGGAGCAGAGCCTCGAGTGGTCGGACGCCGGCGTCGAGGGTGCGTTCCGCTTCCTCAAGCGCCTGTGGCGCGTGGTCGGCGAGCATGTCGCCGGCGGCGTGGTCGCCCCCTACCAGGGCGGCGAGCTCGACGCGGCGCTCAAGGAGCTGCGCTACAAGCTGCACGCGACCATCCAGAAAGTGGCCGACGACTACGGCCGCCGCCAGCAGTTCAACACCGCGATCGCCGCGGTGATGGAACTGCTGAACACCTACGACAAGACCGCGCGCACCGGCGACGCCGGCCGTGCCGTCGCGCAGGAAGTGCTGGAAGCCGCGGTGATCCTGCTCGCGCCCATCGTCCCGCACGTGGGCGAGGCGCTGTGGAACGAGTTGCGCCCGGGCAGCGAGTTGCTCGCGCAGGCGTGGCCGGCGGTTGACGAGGCCGCGCTGGTGAAGAGCGAGCTCGAGCTGATGGTGCAGGTGTGCGGCAAGCTGCGCGGCAGCATCGTCGTCGCGGCCGACGCGTCGCGCGAGGCGATCGAGCAAGCGGCGCTCGCGCACGAGAACGTGCAGAAGTTCATGGAAGGCAAGCCGGCGAAGAAGGTCATCGTCGTGCCCGGACGCCTGGTGAACGTCGTCGTCTGACGACACAGAACGAAAGGCCGGCTTGTCCGGCCTTTTTGACCTTGAAGGGGGATCGATGAGACGACTTTGCAGAAACGGCGCGCTGTTCGCGCTGACGCTGTCGCTGGCCGCGTGCGGCTTCCATTTGCGTGGCGTCGGCCAGCCGCTGCGCCCGCTGTCCTTTGCCAGCCTGAGCGTCGACGGCAGTGGCCCGGTCTACGAGCAGCTGATGGCCGACATCCGCCGCGACGGCCGCGTGCAGCTGGCCGGCAAGGGGCAGACCGCGCAGGCGGTGCTCGCGCTGATGCCGCCGCAGACCAGCAAGGACGTGCTGACCGTCAACCGCGCGGGCAAGGTCAACGAGTACCAGCTGGTGCTGACCCAGCACGCGCTGTTGACCTTCGCCGGCTCCGACGTGCCTCAGCCCCTGAGCGCGACCGTGCGCCGCACCCTGTCGTACTCGGAAAACGTGGTGCTCGGCAAGGAAATGGAAGAGGCGCAGCTGTGGGCGTCCATGCAGCGCGAGGCGGCCAATATGCTGGTACGCCGCCTGTCGTTCATCCAGCCGCCGAAGGCGGGCGAGGCTTCGGCCGGGCAGGGCGATGCCGCCGCACGCAAGCCCTGAGGCGCTCTCCACCCTGCTTGGACGCGGGCTTGCGCCCCTCTACCTGATCCACGGCGAGGAGGCGCTGCTCGCGCTGGAAGCCGCCGACGCGATCCGCGCGGCGGCGCGCCGTGCCGGCTACCTCGAACGCGAGGTGCTGACGGTGGAGGCGGGCTTCGACTGGTCGCAGCTGACCGACGCGATGAGCAGCGTGTCGCTGTTCGCGTCGCTGAAGGTGCTCGAGGTGCGCCTCCCGACCGGCAAGCCCGGCAGCGAAGGCGGCGAGGCGCTGCAGCGGCTGGCCGCGCGTCCGCCGGACGACACGGTGACGCTGGTGATCCTGCCCAAGCTCGAGCGCACGCAACTGCAGGCGAAGTGGTTTGTCGCGCTGCAGAAGGCGGCGGTCGAGATCGAAGCGCGCGCGGTCGGCCGTGCCGAGCTGCCGGCGTGGATCGCGCGGCGCATGAAGGCGCAGGGGCAGAGCCTAGGCGACGACGCGCTGGCCTTCTTCGTTGACCGGGTCGAGGGCAACCTGCTCGCCGCGCGGCAGGAGGTCGACAAGCTCGCGCTGCTCTACCCGCAGCGCGAACTCTCGCTCGACGAAGTGCGCGACGCGGTCGCCAACGTCGCGCGCTTCGACGTGTTCCATTTGTCGTCGGCGTGGCTGTCCGGCGACGGCGCGCGTGTCGCGCGCATGCTCGACGGCTTGCAGGCCGAGGGCGAGGCGCCGGTGCTGGTGTTGTGGGCGCTCGCCGAGGACGTGCGCATGCTGCTGAAACTGCGGCAGGGGCTGAAGGACGGCCGCAACAGCCGCGAGATGCAGCGCGAGCTCAAGCTGTGGGGCGAGCGGCAGAAGCTCGCCGAGCCGGCGCTACGCAGGATAGGCCCGCGCAAGCTGATGGACGCGATCGCCCGTTGTGCCGAGGTCGACCGCCAGATCAAGGGTGCCGAGCCAGGTGACGCGTGGCAGTCGCTGCGCGCGCTCGCGCAGCTGCTCGCCGGCTGAACACAGGACCCCGAAAAGGAAAAGGCCGGCGCGTGCGCCGGCCTTTTTGCCGTTCGGCGTCCTTAAAGCGGCGCGAGCGTCGCGTGTACGCGGCCGCGGCTGCCGGTCTCGACGAGGCCGCCGGCTGCCAGCGGCGTGCGGCCGCCGCGCGCCTCGTAGGTGGCGAGCACGCGGGCGACGTAGTCGCGGGTCTCCGGGTAAGGCGGGATGGTGTTGCGGTACTTCTGCACCGCGCCTTCGCCCGCGTTGTACGCGGCGATCACCAGCGGCAGGTTGTGGTTGAAGGTGGACAGCAGGAACTTCAGGTAGCGCGCGCCGGTGCGCACGTTGGCGTGCGGGTTGGAGAGCTCGCTGGCCGGCAGGCCGAAGCGCTCGCCGGTTTCCGGGATGATCTGCATCAGGCCGATCGCGCCCTTGGGCGAGACGGCCAGCGCGTCGTAGCCGGATTCGACGCTGACGATCGCGTGCAACAGTTGCGGGTCGAGGCGGTACTCGCGCGCGACCTTGCCGATGATCTTGTTGTACGGCTGGCTGATGTGGGCCTTGACGAGGCGCGGCTTGGCGGCGGGCAGGCCGGCGACGGCACGCTGCTGGGCGCGGTCCTGGCTCTGCGTCGCGCCCAGCCCGGGACGCGTCGCGTCGGCCAGGTAGTCGGCCGGCGTCGGCGTCGAGCCGGCCGGCGGGCTCTTCTGGAACAGCTGGTAGCGGTCGTCGACCCGGGTGGGCGACAGGTGGATGCGGCCGGACTCGTCGACGTAGCCGTACAGGTCGGCACGAGCCTGGGCGCTGGCGAGTAAAGCCGTTGCTATCAAACCAACGCGGAAAATTCGCTTCATTGACAACAACCTCTGCAAGGCCTTGTAAACAAAGCCATTCTAGGCGCAGGCCGGCGACTTGCCAATGTCAAATCGCGCCAGCGCTTACTCGCGGTGGTAGGGGTGGTTGTTGAGGATGGAGTGCGCGCGGTACAGCTGCTCGACCAGCATCACGCGTACCATGCCGTGCGGCAGCGTCATCGCGGACAGTTGCAGCAGCAGGTCGGCGCGTGCTTTCAGCTCGTCGGACAGGCCGTCGGCGCCGCCGATGACGAAGGCGATATCGTCGCCGCCGGCCATCCATTCCTTCAGTTGCCCGGCCAGTTGCACCGACGTCCAGTTGCGGCCGCGCTCGTCGAGTACGACCAGCCGGCAGCGCGCCGGCAGCGCGGCGACAATGCGCGCATGCTCGGCGGCGATGCCCTTGTCGGCGGTCACGCCGCCGCCGCGCTTCTCGGGCTTGATTTCCTTCAGCTCGAAGCTGATGTCGCGGCCGAAACGCTTGGCGTAGTCGTTGAACGCCTCGTCGACCCAGCGCGGCATCTTGGTGCCGACGGCGAGCAGGGTGATTTTCATGGCAATGCTTCGTATACGGACGGGGCCGGCTTGCGCCGGCCCGCAAGGGACAGGCTTACAGCGCCGACCACGGCTTGCCACCGGCCGGGGTGAACGACGGCTTCTGGCCGCCCCACAGTGCTTCGAGATCGTAGTAGTCGCGCACGGCGGGCAGCATCACGTGGACGACGACGTCGCCGGCGTCGACCAGCACCCATTCGCCCGACTCCTGGCCTTCGGTGCCGACCAGGTCGACGCCGGCTTCCTTCAGCTTGACGGCGACGCTGTTGGCGAGCGCCTTGACCTGACGGTTGGAGTCGCCGGTGGCGACGATCATGTGCTGGAACAGCGAGGTCAGTTCACGGGTGTCGAGCGAGACGATGTCCTTGCCCTTGACGTCTTCGAGCGCCTCGACGGCGAGTTTCACGATTTCCTGGATATTGTCCATTTTCCTGGTTCCGGGTGCGGCAGCCGAGCGGCTGGGCCGGGCTGCAGGGTAAAAAGTACACGGGCCGCGACGGCGGCCCGGTAAGCGTTCATGCGGGGCGGTACAGCCCCAGCCTGCGGATATGCTCCGCGACGGCCTCGGGCACGCAGTCGGCGACGTCGTCGCCGGCGGCCAGACGCCGCCGGATTTCGGTCGCCGACAGGGCGACCGGCGTCAGCGCCAGGGCGCGGATTGTACCGCAAGGCGTTCGGTTTGAAAAATCAGAGACTTGGCGCGCGTCCCATTCGGCGCGCACCGCCGGCGCGAGGCGTGCCGCGTCGAAGCCCGGGCGGATCGCTACCGCCAGGTTGGCGAGCGCAAACAGCTCGCGCCAGCGATGCCAGCGATCGAGGTGTTCGAGCGAGTCCGAGCCGATCAGGCACCACAGTTCGGTGTTCTGCCCCAGCTCGGCGCGCAGCGCCTCCAGCGTCTCGACCGTGTACGCGTTGCGCGCGCTTACCACTTCGCGCGCGTCGGCGGTGAGGCCGGTTTCGCCCGCGATGCCCAGCCTGACCATCGCCAGCCGCTGCCCGGCGTCGGCGTGCGGGCCGCTGTCGCGGTGGTAGGGCCGGCCGGCCGGGATCAGCCTCACCTCGTCGAGCGCGAGCTCGTCGCGCAGCGCGCGCGCCAGGCGCAGGTGCGCGTTGTGGAAGGGGTCGAAGGTGCCGCCGTAGACGCCGACGCGCTTCATGCTGCCTCGTAGCCGTCGACGACGACGGTCAGCGCGCCGGTGGCCGGGTCGATCACCAGCCCGTGCACCGGCACGTCGCGCGGCATCAGGGGGTGCTGGCGGATGGTCGACACCGTATGGCGCACGCTGTCCTCGACGCAGCAAAAGCCCTGCAGCCAGCCTTCGAGGTCGATGCCGGCGGCGCGCAAGGTGGCGATCGTCTCTTCGCTGACGCCGCGCTCGCACGCGTTGGCGAGCACCTGCTGCGGGTCGATGCCGCCCATGCCGCAGTCGTGGTGGGCGACCACGCACACTTCCTCGGCGCGCAACTGGTAGACGGCGACGATCAGGCTGCGCATCACCGAGCCCCACGGGTGCGACACCATCGCGCCGGCGTTCTTGATCAGCTTGGCGTCGCCGTTCTTCAGGCCCATCGCCCGCGGCAACAGCTCGACCAGCCGAGCGTCCATGCACGCGAGCACCGCCAGGTTCTTGCCGGGAAACTTGTCGGTGCGTAGCGCCTCGTACTCGCGGCTTTCGACGAAAGTGCGGTTGTGCGAGAGCAGGGTGTCCATCAGCCGCATCGGCGCGTCTCCTGTATCTGGAATAAATGCACGAACAGGGGGCGGATGGTACACCGAACCCGTCCGCGCCGGCAGTAGGGATACCGGCGCGGCGCGGGCTTACCAGCGCGAGTGGTGGTCTTCTGTCACGCCGCACAGGCGGTCGACGACGCGGCACGCGCCGCTTGCCGGGTCGCGCAGCACGCCGCTGAAGGTGCCGATCGGTTGCACGTAGCGGCTGGCGGCGATCACCAGGTCGCGGTCCTCGCGGCGCAGGCCTTCCGGCGTGAACACGAGCTCGACCGCGCCGTCGTCGCTGCTGATCCGCCACGGCGCGGCCGGGTCGGCCTGGTCGTAGTCGAAGTGCACCGCGCCGACGCGGATCAGCCGGCCGTCCAGCCAGACGGCGTTCTCGGCGTCGCCCATATAGCCCGCCTGCAGGTTGAAGCCCAGGCCCCGGCCGTGTGCGCTCGCCCAGCGCCATTCGGTGCGGCGCGCGAGCAGGCCGTTCGACGCGTCGAGGCTGCCGACGGCGCCGTTCAGCGAGAAGCGTTGCCCGGCGGCGTCGGCGAAGCCGACCACCTCGAGTCCGCCGCTCTTGTGCGTGGCGTGCGCGAGGTAGTTGGCCGGCGCGACCGCGGCGAGCACCGGGGTGTCGTCAAGCAAGAGGTGGGCGGCGAGCTTGAGCGTGCGGCTGTCGACCTCGACGCCGACGCGCTCGCCGTCGCGGCTGAACGCGATCCGGCCTGCGCGCGAGCGGAAGGTTGCGTGGCCGAACGCGGTGTCGTCGAGGCGGGCGCCGCCGGGCAGGCCGGTCGCCGAGAACGCAGCGATCTCGCGGCCTGCGGCCCGGTCGAACAGCCAGGCGAACGCGGCGCTGCTCCAGCCGAGGTCGACGACGGCGACGCCGGCGAAGCACGCGTCGTGCGCGAGCGCGGCGTACTGCCAGCGCTTGTGGTGCAGCTTGCGCGTCAGCCGCGCAAGGGGGGAAAGGGGCAGCCTGTGCCAGTTCAGGTGCGGGATCACGCCCTGGTACATGCCGAAAGCAGGAATCCCGCGCTCGTGCACCAGTTGGCGCGGCGCGGGCAGAAGAGGTGAGGGGTCCATCGCTTGGGGGCGCGTCGGACGCGCCCGGTTGTTGCAGATCGCCCGAGTTTACATGAGGTTGAGCGGAATTTTCAGGTAGGCGACGCCGTTGGCTGATTTTGGCGGCAGCTCGCCGGCGCGGATATTCACCTGTACCGACGGCAGGATCAGCACCGGCATCTCCAGTTTCGCGTCGCGCGCTTCGCGCAGCGCGACGAAGTCGGCTTCGCTGACGCCGTCGTTCAGGTGGATGTTGGCACGGCGCTGTTCGGCGACCGTCGTCTCCCAGCTGGGCGCGCGCCCGGCGGGCGGGTAGTCGTGGCACATGAAGAGGCGGGTGGTGTCGGGCAGGGCGAGCAGCGCTTTGGCCGAACGGTAGAGTGTGGCAGCATCTCCGCCCGGGAAGTCGCAGCGCGCGCTGCCGACGTCCGGCATGAACAGCGTGTCGCCGACGAATACCGCGTCGCCGATGCGGTACGCGATGTCGGCCGGGGTGTGGCCGGGCACGAACAGCGCCTCGGCGGTCAACTCGCCGACGCTGAAGCGCTCGCCGGCGGCGAACAGGTGGTCGAACTGGCTGCCGTCGCGCGCGAAATCGTCGCCGAGATCGAACACGCCAGCGAAGATGCGCTGTACTTCGGTGATCTTCTCGCCGATCGCGACCTTGCCGCCGACTTGCTGCCTGAGCCAGGCCGCCGCCGACAGGTGGTCGGCGTGCGCGTGCGTCTCGAGGATCCACTGCACGGCAAGCTTGTGTTCGCGCACGAAGCCGACCAGCGCTTCGGCCGACGTGGTGCGGGTGCGGCCGGACTTCGGGTCGTAGTCGAGCACCGGGTCGACGATGGCGGCGTGGCCGCCGTCGCGGTCGTAGACGACGTAGCTGACGGTGCCGGTGACCGGTTCGAAGAAGGCCTGGACAGAAGCTTGCATGGCGGGACTCCGTGGCGAATGGATGAATCCACTATATTGCAAGTCAATATATCTGTAAATATAATGAACGAACAACGACAGAGGACGACACGATGGAACTGAATGTCTTGCGCGACAACGCGGCGCGCGCCACATCCCTGCTGAAGAGCCTGGCCAACGAGGACCGCCTGCTGCTGTTGTGCCAGCTGGTCGACGGCGAGAAATCGGTGTCCGAGCTCGAACGGCTGACCGGCATCCGCCAGCCCACGCTGTCGCAGCAGCTCGGGGTGCTGCGCAACGAGAAGCTGGTGTCGACGCGGCGCGACGGCAAGTGGATCTATTACAGCGTCGCCAGCGCCGACGCGCTGGCGATCCTCGGCACCCTGCACGGCATCTTCTGCGGTGCGGAGGGGCAGCTGCAGCCGGCGGCCTGAGGAGGCATGCCCGGCGGCACGACAACAACATGACAGCGACACGACAAGGGGAAGCAGATGCAGGTCAACTTTGAAGCGTTCACACCTTTTTCGGCACTCGCCGGCGGGGTGCTGATCGGTCTTGCCGCGGCGGCCTTCGTGCTGCTGCTCGGGCGCATCGCCGGCATCAGCGGCATGCTGGGCGGGCTGATCGAGCGTGCCGCCGATTGGCCGCTCAGGCTCGCCTTCGTGCTGGGGCTGATCGCCGCGCCGGCGCTGTACGCGCTGCTGGCCGGCGGCCTAGCCGTGCCCGAGGTCAGCGCGTCGCCGCTGACGCTGGTGGTGGCGGGGCTCTTGGTCGGTGTCGGCACCCGTTACGCGTCCGGCTGCACCAGCGGCCACGGCGTGTGCGGGCTGTCGCGGCTGTCGCCGCGTTCGCTGGTCGCGACGCTGACCTTCATGGCGGCGGGTTTCGCCACCGTCTTCGTCGTCCGTCACCTGCTGGGCTAAGGAGCGCGCCATGACCATCCGCAAACTGTTCACCTCGTTCGCCGTCGGCCTCGTGTTCGGCGTCGGCCTGATCGTCTCCGGCATGTCGAACCCGGCCAAGGTGCTCGGCTTTCTCGACATCGCCGGGCGGTGGGACCCGAGCCTCGCGCTGGTGATGGCCGGTGCGATCGGCGTCGGCCTCGTCGCCTTCCGCGTGGCCGGGCAGCGGCCGCGCGCCTTGCTGGGAGATGCGATGCAGTTGCCGACCAGCCGCGAGATCACCCCGCGCCTGATCGGCGGCAGCCTGCTGTTCGGCGTCGGCTGGGGGCTGGCCGGCATCTGCCCGGGGCCCGCGCTGGTGCTCCTGGGCATGGGCGTGCCGCAGGGTGTGCTGTTCGTCGCCGCCATGCTCGCCGGCATGGCGCTCTTTACCTTCCTCGAACGCGGCAAGCGTTAACATGCGCGCCGTGCCGCTGCCGCCCTGGCTTGCCGGCTACCGGCGCGAATTTCTCGCCGGCGACCTCGTCGCCGGCGTCGTCGTCACCCTGCTGTTGGTGCCGCAGGCGCTGGCCTACGCGCTGGTCGCCGGCCTGCCGGCCGAGGTCGGCCTGTACGCGAGCCTCGCGCCGCTCATCATCTACGCGCTGGCCGGGCGCAGCCACGCGCAGTCGGTCGGGCCGATGGCAGTCACCTCCTTGCTGGTCGCCTCGACCCTGGCCCGCCTCGCGCCGGCCGGCAGCGCCGAGTACCTGTTGTTCGCTATCTGGCTCGCGCTGCTGTCCGGGCTGATGCTGGTGCTGCTAGGCGCGTTCCGGCTGGGGCTGGTCGCCGACTTCCTGTCGCAGCCGGTGCTCGCCGGCTTCGTTTCCGCGTCCGCGCTGATGATCGTGCTCTCACAGCTGGCGCCGCTTGCCGGGGTGGCCGGCGGCGGCGCGACGCTGCCCGCGCAGCTCTCCCGCCTCGCGTCCTCGCTCGGACAGGGCGTGTCGGCTCCGGCGCTGTGGCTGGGCGGCGCGGCGCTCGCGTGGCTGCTCTGGGCGCGCGCATCGCTGGCGGAGACGCTGGCGCGCGCCGGCGTGCCGGTGTTCTGGGCGACGCTGGCCGAGCGTGTGGCGCCGGTGGCCGCGCTGGCCGGCGGCGCGCTCGCGGTGCATGCGTTCGATCTGGCCGGCCGCGTCGCGGTCGTCGGCGTGATCCCGGCGGGCCTGCCTGCGCCGTCGCTCGCGCTGCCGTCGTTCGCCGAGCTGGCGCAGCTGGTGTTGCCGGCGTTCTTCATCGCGCTGGTGAATACCGTGCAGAGCCTGTCGGTCGCGCAATTGCTGGCGGCACGGCGCGGCGAGCGGCTGGACCCGGACCGCGAGCTCTTGGCGCTCGGGCTGTGCAACCTCGGCGCCGGCCTGTCCGGCGGCTTTCCGGTCACCGGCGGGCTGACCCGCTCCATCGTCAACGCCGACGCCGGCGCCAATACCCAGCTCTCGTCGCTGGTCAGTGCGTTGCTGATGCTCGCCATCGTGCTGTTCGCCACCGGCGCCCTGGCCGGGCTGCCGCTGGCCGTGCTGGCGGCGACCATCGTCGCGTCGGTGTGGAGGATGGTCGACTTTTCCCTGTTCGCGCGCGCGTGGCGCAGCCGGCGCGCCGACGCCGCCGCGTTCGGCGCGACCTTCGCCGCCGTCTTGCTGCTGGGCGTCGACAGCGGCATCGTGGTGGGCCTTCTGGTGTCGCTCGGCGCGTGGATCGCCGGCAGCGGCAAGCCGCATATCGCCGAGGTCGGCCGCATCGCCGGCAGCGAGCACTTTCGCAACGTCGCGCGCTTTGCCGTCGAGCGCCTGCCCGGCGTGCGCTTCGTGCGCGTCGACGAGAGCCTGTACTTCGGCAACGCGCGCAACGTCGACGCGGCCTTGCGCGCGCTCGCCGCCGACGCGCGGGTGCTGGTGCTGATCATGAGCGGGGTGAACCGGGTCGATTTGTCCGCGCTGATGATGCTCGAGGCGCTCGACGACGCGCTCGCCGCACGCGGCACCACGCTTTGGCTCTCCGACATCAAGGGGCCGGTCGCCGTGGTGCTCGGCCGCGCCGGCAGCGAGGCACGCTTCGCCGGGCGTACCTTCCTGTCCGCCAACGACGCGTGGATACGCCTGTCGAACGGCGCCGACTACCAGATCTGAGCGCGCCCGCTTCCCGCCGTTCCTTGCGTATGGCATGGTATGGGGCTAGCCATACCGCATCGACAACAAGGGAAACCCCATGCAAGACCAACACGCCTGGTCCGGCCGCTTCTCGGAACCGGTCTCCGAACTCGTCAAGAAATACACCGCGTCGGTCGGCTTCGACTACCGCCTCGCCGAATTCGACATCGAAGGTTCGCTCGCGCACGCGGCGATGCTCGCGCGCGCCGGCGTGCTGTCGGCGGACGACCTCGCCGCGATCCGCCGCGGCATGGCCGAGATCGTCGAAGAGATCCGTGCGGGCCGCTTCGAGTGGCGCCTCGACCTCGAGGACGTGCACATGAACATCGAGCGCCGGCTGACCGACAAGATCGGCGACGCCGGCAAGCGCCTGCACACCGGCCGCAGCCGCAACGACCAGGTCGCGACCGATATCCGGTTGTGGCTGCGTGCGCAGATCGACACCATCGGCGGCCTGATCGGCGAACTGAAGGGCAGCCTGCTCGACTTGGCCGAGCAGCACGCCGACACCGTGATGCCGGGCTTCACCCACCTGCAGGTCGCGCAGCCGGTGACCTTCGGGCACCACCTGCTCGCCTATGTCGAGATGCTGTCGCGCGACGCCGAGCGCTTCGTCGACTGTCGCCGCCGCGTCAACCGGCTGCCGCTGGGCGCCGCGGCGCTGGCCGGCACCACCTTCCTGATCGACCGCCCTTACACCGCCGAGCTGCTGGGCTTCGATAGCGTCTGCCACAACTCGCTCGACGCGGTGTCCGACCGCGACTTCGCGATCGAATTCACTGCTGCCGCGTCCCTGGTGATGGTGCACCTCTCGCGCCTGTCCGAAGAGCTGATCCTGTGGATGAGCCCGCGCGTCGGCTTCATCGATATCGCCGACCGCTTCTGCACCGGCTCCTCCATCATGCCGCAGAAGAAGAACCCGGACGTGCCCGAGCTGGTGCGCGGCAAGTCCGGCCGCGTGGTCGGCCACCTGGTGTCGCTCGTCACGCTGATGAAGGCGCAGCCCCTGGCGTACAACAAGGACAACCAGGAAGACAAGGAGCCGCTGTTCGACACCGTCGACACGCTGATCGATACCTTGCGCATCTACGCCGACATGATGCGCGGCATCACGGTCAAGCCCGAGGCGATGCGCGCAGCGGTGCTGCAGGGCTTCGCCACCGCGACCGACCTCGCCGACTACCTGGTGAAGAAGGGCCTGCCGTTCCGCGACAGCCACGAAGTGGTCGCGCTGGCGGTGCGCCACGCCGAAGGGCAGGGGGTGGATCTCGCCGAGTTGCCGCTCTCCGTGCTGCAGGGCTTCAGCGCGCTGATCGGTGAGGACGTGTACGCGGTGCTCTCTCCCGAGGGCAGCCTGGCGCAGCGCGACCATGTCGGCGGCACCGCGCCGGCGCGCGTGCGTGCCGAGATCGCCCGCCACCGCGCGCTGCGGGGAGCGTAAGCGGAACGGTCGTATAAAATGGGGGTTTGACTTCAACCGGGTCGTCCCCCATGCCGCTGCTCCAGCTGCGAGTACCGTCCCGCCTGCTGCGCATGGCGCTTGCTTCGCTTGCCGTGTTGCTGCCGGTGCTGGTCGGCTGGGGCATCACCGTGTCGACCACCTATCTCGGGCTGCGTGACGACGCCGGGCGGGCGCTGGCCGAGTCGGGCCGCGAGATGCACGCGATCTTCGAGCGCGCGCAGCACGCGGCGCGGCAGGTGCTGCCGCAGGCCGGCCAGCCGTGTACCGACGAGGTGGTGCACCGCTTGCGCCATCAGGTGACCACCGTGCTTTATGTACGCACGGTCAGCCTGGCGCGGAACGACCATCTGTACTGCTCGTCGCTGTTCGGCCGGCAGGTCAGCGATGCCAAGCGGGAAGGCTACGCCGACGGCCGCGCGCGGCTGATGCCGGGCAACGATTTGACGCCGGACGAGGCGGTGTTCGTGTGGCGTGAGCCGGCTGCGGACGACGCCGCCGTGCTGGTCGGCGTCTCCGGCGGCCACCTGCGCAGCGCGCTGCGCCACGGCGTGCTGGGGCAGGGCGTGATGCTGCAGGTTGGCCCAAACTGGATGGACGGCAAGGGGCGGGTGCAGGCCGGGGCTATTCCGCACAAGCTGCTGTTCGACATGCGCAAGGCCGACCCGGTCTATCCGTTCACTGTCGCCGTCGCACTCGACGGCGATGAAATCCTGCTCGCCGCCTGGCGCGCGTACGAGCCGATGCTGGTGCTCCTGGTACTGGTCGGCCTGTTCGGCGCGTGGGGTGCCTACCACTGGATGAGCCTGCCGCGGGCCGCGGGCGAGGTGATCGAGCGGGCGCGGGCCCGCGGCGAGTTCGTGCCCTACCTGCAGCCCCTGGTCAGCCCGCTGAGCGGGCGCTGGCTGGGCGCCGAGGTGCTGATGCGCTGGCACGACGGCGACCATGTGCTGGCGCCGGGCGCGTTCATCGCCGCGGTCGAGCAAAGCGGCTGCCTGGGCGCGATCACCCGCGACCTGATGGCCGCAACCACCACCGGGCTCGCGGGCGCGCGCCTGCCGGAGGGCTTCCATCTGGCGTTCAACGTCACCGCCACCCAGCTGGCCGACCCTGCGCTACCCGGCATGTGCCGCGCGCTGCGCGAGCGGCTGGGTGACGCGGTGGTGCCGGTGCTCGAGCTGACCGAGCGCGAGACCTTCGACCTTGCCGGGCACGGCGGCCAGCTCGCCGAGCTGTTTGCGCTCGGCGTGGAGCTGGCGATCGACGACTTCGGCACCGGGCAGAGCAGCCTCTCCTACCTGTCCGAGCTGCACGTGCACACGCTGAAGATCGACCGCGCCTTCGTCGACTCGATCGAGCGCGACTCGCTGGGCAAGGTGGTGCTCGACGCGGTGATCGAGCTTGGGCAACGCCTCGGCCTCAAGCTGGTCGCCGAGGGCGTCGAGACGGCCGCCCAGCGCGACTACCTCGCCGCCGCCGGCGTCGACGTGCTGCAGGGTTACTTCTTCGCGCGGCCGATGCCGCTCTCCGACTTCGTCCGCCAGCTGCCCGCACATGCCTAGCGGCTGAGCGTGCGCCCCACCGCGTCGCGCCAGCCGCCGTACAACTGGTCGCGCCGCTGCGCGGCCATCGCGGGCTCGAAGCGTGCCGCGCGCTGCCAACTGTCCGACAGCGTCTCCAGCGAATCGAATACGCCGGCGCCCAGGCCGGCCAGCCACGCCGCGCCCAGCGCGGTCGTCTCGCTGATGCGCGGGCGCTCGACGGGCACGTCCAGCATGTCGGCGAGGAACTGCATCAGCCAGTCGTTGCCGACCATGCCGCCGTCGACCCTGAGCGACGCCGGTGCTTGCACGCCGTCCGCCTGCATTGCCGCCATCAGGTCGCGGCTCTGGTAACACACCGACTCCAGCGCCGCGCGCACGATATGCGCGATGCCCGAGTCGCGGGTCAGCCCGGTGATCGCGCCGCGCGCCAGCGGGTCCCAGTACGGTGCGCCAAGGCCAGTGAACGCCGGCACCAGGTAGACGCCGCCGGTGCTCTCGACCTGGCGCGCCAGCGCCTCGGTCTGACCTGCGTGGTCGATCAGGCGCACCGCGTCGCGCAGCCACTGCACGGCGGCGCCGGCGATGAAGATGCTGCCTTCGAGCGCGTAGGTCGGGCGGCCGTCCAGCCGGTAGCAGACGGTCGACAGCAGGCGGTGGCGCGACGCGACGATGGTGTCGCCGGTGTTCTGCACCATGAAGCAGCCGGTGCCGTAGGTCGACTTGACCATGCCTGGGTGCACGCAGGCCTGGCCGACGGTCGCCGCCTGCTGGTCGCCGGCCATGCCGGTGATCGGGATCGGTTCGCCGAACAGGTAGGTGGTGCCAAAATCCGCCGCGTTGTCGCGCACCTCGGGCAACAGCGACGCCGGGATGTCGAACAGCGCGAGCAGGTCCTCGTCCCAGCACTGGCGGCGGATGTCGAACAGCAGGGTGCGCGCCGCGTTGGTCGCGTCGGTCGCGTGGACCCGCCCCTCGGTCAGCCGCCACAGCAGGAAGCTGTCGACGGTGCCGAAGGCGAGCTCGCCGCGGTCGGCACGTTCGCGCACGCCGGGCACGGTGTCGAGCAGCCAGCGGATCTTGCTCGCCGAGAAGTAGGGGTCGAGCACCAGGCCGGTGCGTTCGGCGACCAGCGCCTGTGCCTCGGGTGTCGACAGCGCCTCGCACAGGCCGGCGGTGCGCCGGTCCTGCCAGACGATCGCATGGTAGACCGGGCGGCCGGTGGCGCGATCCCACACGAGCGTCGTCTCGCGCTGGTTGGTGATGCCCAGCGCGGCGACGCGGCCGACGCCGGGCGTGGCAAGCGCCTCGCGGCAGACTTTCAGCGTATGCGCCCAGATCGTCTCCGGGTCGTGCTCGACCCAGCCCGGCGCCGGGAAGATCTGCGGCAGCTCGAGCTGGGCTCGGGCGAGTACCTCGGCGCCGGTCGAGAACACCATCGCGCGGGTGCTGGTCGTGCCCTGATCGATGGCGAGCAGGCTGGGCGTCATGGGGTTTCCTTGTGAAACGCCGGCCGCGGATTTGCATGCCGGCGACAAATTATGATAAAGACAGGGGTTCGAATTGTTCGTTTCCGAATCAACATGAGCCGATCCCCCCGTCACGACAAGATCCTGCAACTCGTCCGCGAAAACGGCTTCATGCCGATCGAGGAGCTGGCACGCCTGCTGGACGTGACGCCGCAAACCATCCGCCGCGACATCAACCAGCTGTGCGAAGCCAACCTCCTGCGCCGCTACCACGGCGGCGCCGCGCTGGGCAACAGCGTCGAGAACGAGGACTACCTCGCGCGCAAGGGCAAGTTCCAGAGCGAAAAGGCGCATATCGCGCAGCTGGTCGCGGCGAATATTCCCGACCACGCGTCGATCTTCATGAGCATAGGCACGACGATCGAGGCGGTCGCGCAGGCGCTTGCGCTCAAGCACAAGGGCTTGCGCGTGATCACCAACAACATCCACGTCGCGTCCATCATGTCGGCCAACCCCGACTTCACGGTGATGATCACCTCGGGCGTGGTGCGCGCGTCCGACGGCGGCGTGACCGGGGTGGCGACGCTGGACTTCATCAACCAGTTCAAGGTCGACTACGCGATCATCGGCGCGTCGGGGATCGAGACCGACGGCTCCCTGCTCGACTTCGACTACCGCGAGGTGCGCGTCGCGCAGGCGATGATGGCCAACGCCCGCCACCGCTTCCTCGCCGCCGACCACAGCAAGTTCGGCCGTAACGCGCTGGTGCGCATGGGTCATTTGAGCGACTTCCACATGGTGTTCACCGACACCGCGCCGTCGCAGGCGATGACCAAGATGATGCAGGAGCACGGCGTCGCGCTGCAACTGGCCAGCCGCTGACGCCGCGCAACTTCCGGCGGCGTGGCGCATCATAAGGACATGATGAGGAAAGTCTTGGTATCCGGCGTGCTCGCCGTCGCGCTCGCCTTCCCCGCCGCGCACGCGGCGCCGCTGCCCGATATCGGCGTCGCCGGCGAGGGCGCGTTGTCGCAGGCCGAAGAGGCGCGCATCGGCCGCGAGATCCTGTCGCAGTTGCGGGACGCCGGCGGCGTCGTGCAGGACCCCGAGGTCAACGCCTACCTCGCAAGGCTCGGCCGGCGCATCACTTCGGCCGCCGGCACCGGTTCCGATTTCACCTTCTTCGCCGTCGAGGCGCCGTCGATCAACGCGTTCGCGATGCCCGGCGGCGTGATCGGCGTGCATACCGGGCTGATCCTCGCTGCGCAAAGCGAAGGGGAACTCGCTTCGGTGCTCGCGCACGAAGTCGCTCACGTCACCCAGCGCCACCTCGCGCGGATGCGCGAGACGTCGACGCAGAGCCAGTTGTGGGTGCTCGCCGCCATCCTGGCCGGCGTGCTCGCCTCGCGTTCGGGCAACTCGGACGCGACCTTCGGCGCGATCAACGCCGGCCTCGGCATGGCGCAGCAAAGCCAGCTCTCCTACAGCCGAGACTTCGAGCGCGAGGCCGACCGCATCGGCATGCAGTACCTGGGCGGTGCCGGCTTCGACGCGCGCGCGATGCCCGCCTTCTTCGAGCGCCTGCAGCAGACCAGCCGTTACGACGACAACCAGGCGCTGTCCTTTTTGCGTACCCACCCGGTCACCGGCGAGCGCATCAGCGAGGGGCAGACCCGCGCGCAGCAGACGCCGGTGCGCATGAAACCCGACAGCACCGACTTCCTGCTGGTGCGCGAGAAGCTGCGCATCGCCCAACTGGGGCCGGCCGAGGCCGAGCGCTACTACCAGGGCGCGCTCAGGGAGCGGCGCTTCATCAGCGAAGGCGCGCAGTGGTACGGCCTCGCGCGCACCCAGTTGGCCGGGCGCCGCTTCGCCGACGCGGCCCAGTCGCTCGCGCGCGCGCGGCAGACGCTCCCCGACGACGCGATGCTCTTCGCGCTCGAGGGCGAGATCGCGCTTGCCGCCGGAGAGCCGCAGGCGGCGCTGGCCGCGTACCGCAAGGGGCTCGCCGCCTTCCCCGAGCAGCGCGTGCTGTTCGCCGGCGAGGTCGACGCGCTGCAGGCGACCGGGCTGCGTGCCGCCGCGCTCGAGCGCGTGCGCGCGCTGCTCGCCCGCTACCCGACCGATTCCGCGCTGTGGCGGCTGTCGGCCCGGCTGTACGGCGAGGGCGACCCGCTGAACTACCACGCCGCGCTGGGCAACGCGTTCTATTTCGAAAACGCGTTCGAACCCGCGCTGATCCAGTACCGGCTTGCCAACGCGGCCTCCGGCGACAACTTCTACCTGCGCTCGACCATCGAGGCGCGCTTGCGCGAGCTCGAGCCGCTGGTCAAGGGCGGCGGTGCAAGCCGCACGCCGCGCTGATTCGCCCAAATGCAACATGCTGCAATGCGGCATCCGCCTTTTTTGCCGGCCGCGTAGAGCCGCTGCACTAAACCCCTATTCCAAATGTCGTGCCACCCGATTAAACTCGCGAGTGCTGATCATTTGTGTTCGTATCCGAGCATGACAGCGTGAATTTGTGTTCGACTGCGAAGTCTTTGTGCGCGGTCGGCGCCACAAGCGACGGCGGGGGTCACGAGCCCGCGCCGCACCGACATCCGTGAAGGAGCAACAATGGCTGAACGTTTTCCCGACGATCTCGACCCCCAGCAGACCCAGGAATGGACCGACGCGCTCGCGTCGGTGCTCGCCGTGGAAGGCCCCGAGCGCGCGCACTTCCTGCTGCAGACGCTGGTCGAACAGGCGCGCCGCCAGGGCGGCTACCTGCCGTTCGACGCGACCACCGCGTACCTGAACACCATTCCGGTCGGCCGCGAGAAGAAGTCGCCGGGCAACCATGAGCTCGAGCACCGCATCCGTTCGATCAACCGCTGGAACGCCGCCGCCATGGTGCTGCGCGCCGGCAAGAAGAACCTCGAGCTCGGCGGCCATATCGCCAGTTTCCAGTCCTCCGCGACGCTGTACGACGTCGGCTTCAACCATTTCTGGCGCGCGCCGAACGACGAGCAGGACGGTGACCTGGTGTTCTTCCAGGGCCACATCGCTCCGGGCATCTACGCGCGCGCCTTCCTCGAGGGCCGCCTGTCCGAGGCCGACCTCGACAACTTCCGCCAGGAAGTCGACGGGCAGGGCCTGTCGTCTTACCCGCACCCGTGGTTGATGCCGGACTTCTGGCAGTTCCCGACCGTGTCGATGGGCCTTGGCCCCTTGATGGCGATCTACCAGGCGCGTTTCCTCAAGTACCTGGAGAGCCGCGGCCTCGCGCGCACGCCGGGGCGCAAGGTGTGGTGCTTCTGCGGCGACGGCGAGATGGACGAGCCGGAAAGCCTGGGCGCGATCGCGCTGGCCGCGCGCGAGGGGCTGGACAACCTGGTGTTCGTGATCAACTGCAACCTGCAGCGGCTGGACGGCCCGGTGCGCGGCAACGGCAAGATCATCCAGGAACTGGAAGGCGACTTCCGCGGTGCCGGCTGGAACGTGATCAAGCTGATCTGGGGCAGCCGCTGGGACCCGCTCTTGGCGATGGACAGCAAGGGCCTGCTCCGGAAGCGGATGGAAGAGTGCGTCGACGGCGACTACCAGACCTTCAAGTCGAAGGACGGCGCCTACGTGCGCGAGCACTTCTTCGGCAAGTACCCCGAACTGCGCGAGATGGTCGCCAACATGTCGGACGAGGAGGTATGGAACCTCAACCGCGGCGGCCACGACCCGCACAAGGTGTACGCGGCCTACCACGAGGCGGTGCATAACGCCGGCGGCCGCCCGACGGTGATCCTCGCCAAGACCATCAAGGGTTACGGCATGGGCTCCTCCGGCGAGGCGCAGAACATCGCGCACCAGGCGAAGAAGATGGACCTGGAGAGCCTGCGCAAATTCCGCGACCGCTTCGGCATCCCGGTGTCCGACGCCGACCTGGAGAACGTGCCCTACTACAAGCCGGCCGACGATAGCCCGGAGATGGCCTATATGCGCGAGCGCCGCGCCGCGCTGGGCGGCAGCCTGCCGGCGCGCCGCCCGGTCAAGGCGCCGCTCGCGGTGCCGGGCCTGCACGTGTTCGATTCCATGCTCAAGGATTCCGGCGAGCGCGAGTTCTCGACCACCATGGCCTTCGTGCGCATGCTGGGTACCCTGCTCAAGGACAAGAACATCGGCCGCCAGATCGTGCCCATCGTGCCGGACGAGTCGCGCACCTTCGGCATGGAAGGGATGTTCCGCCAGTACGGCATCTGGTCGAGCCAGGGCCAGAACTACGTGCCGCAGGACGCCGACCAGCTGATGTTCTACAAGGAGTCGAAGGACGGCCAGATGCTGCAGGAAGGCATCAACGAACCGGGCGCGATGTCGAGCTGGATCGCTGCGGCGACCAGCTACGCCAACCACGGCATCCCGATGATCCCGTTCTACATCTACTACTCGATGTTCGGCTTCCAGCGCATCGGCGACCTCGCCTGGGCGGCCGGCGACATGCGCGCGCGCGGCTTCATGCTGGGCGGCACCGCCGGGCGCACCACGCTCAACGGCGAGGGCCTGCAGCACGAGGACGGCCACAGCCATATCCAGGCCGGCCTGATCCCCAACTGCATCAGCTACGACCCGACCTTCGCGTACGAGCTGGCGGTGATCGTGCAGGACGGCCTCAAGCGCATGTATGTGGAGCAGCAGGACGTGTTCTATTACATCACGCTGATGAACGAGAACTACGCGCACCCAGCGATGCCCGCCGGCGCCGAAGAGGGCATCCTCAAGGGCATGTACCTGCTGCGCGACGGCGGTGACTCGGCGGTCAAGGTCCAGCTGATGGGCTCGGGCACCATCCTCAACGAGGTGATCGCCGCTGCCGACCTGTTGCGCAACGACTTCGGTGTCGCATCCGACATCTGGAGCGTCACCTCGTTCAACGAACTGGCCCGCGACGGCCGCGCCGCGTCGCGCCACAACCTGCTCAACCCGGCCGCGCCGGCCGAGGCGTCCTACGTCGAGACGGCGCTCGCCGGCCGCGAAGGTCCGTTCGTCGCCGCGACCGACTATATCCGCGCGTACGCCGAACAGGTCCGCGAGTGGGTGCCCGGCCGCTATGTGGTGCTCGGCACCGACGGCTTCGGCCGTTCGGACAGCCGCGCCAAGCTGCGTGAGTTCTTCGAGGTCGACCGCTATCACGTCGCCGTCGCCGCGCTGTCGGCGCTCGCCCGCGAGGGCAAGGTCGACGCCGTGCGCGTCGCCGAGGCGATCAAGCGTTACGGCGTCAACGTCGACAAGCTGCCGAGCTGGAAGGTGTGAAATGAGCGAGATGATCGAACTGAAAGTGCCCGATATCGGCGGCCATGACGGCGTCGACGTGATCGAAGTGTTTATCAAGCCGGGCGACACCGTCGCTGTCGACGACAGCCTGCTGACGCTGGAGACCGACAAGGCGACCATGGAAGTGCCGGCCGACAAGGCAGGCGTGGTGCGCGAAGTGCGCGTCGCGGTCGGCGGCAAGGTGTCGCAGGGCGACGTGATCGCGCTGCTTGAAGTCACCGGCGCGGTGGCCGCTCCGGCTGCCGCCAAGCCGGCAGCGGCCGTACAGGCTGAAGCTGCACCGGCACCTGCACCGGCGGCAGTACCCGTCGCGGCTCAGGCGCCCGTTGCGGCTACCGGCCGTGTCGAACTGCGCGTGCCCGACATCGGCGGCCACGCCGGCGTCGACGTGATCGAGGTCGCCATCGCGCCCGGCGCCGTCGTCGCGCTCGACGACACGCTGATCACGCTGGAGACCGACAAGGCGACCATGGACGTGCCGGCGGTGGCCGCCGGCCGCGTGCTGGAAGTCGCGGTCAAGGTCGGCGACAAGGTGGCGCAGGGCGACCTGATCGCGGTAGTCGAGGCGGTGGCCGGCGCCAGCGCCGCGCAGCCGGCGCCCCAGCCTGCCGTGCCCGCCCCAGCCCCAGCCCCAACCCCCGCGCCCGCAGCACCCGTCGCTCAAGCTGCCGCGCCGGTGGCGGCGCCTGTCAAGGCCGCCGCCGTCGACGAGGCCGGCTTCGTGAAGGCGCACGCCGGCCCGTCGGTGCGCAAGCTCGCGCGCGAACTGGGGGTGGACCTCGGCCGCGTGCCGGGCTCCGGCCGCAAGGGGCGGATCACCGACGAGGACGTCAAGGCGTGGGTCAAGGCGGTGCTCGCCGCTCCCGCGCAGGCCGCCGTACCCGCCGCGCCGTCCGGCGCCGGGCTCGACCTGTTGCCGTGGCCCAAGGTCGACTTCGCCAAGTTCGGCCCGATCAAGACCGAGCCGCTCTCCCGCATCAAGAAGCTGTCCGGCGCCAACCTCGCGCGCAACTGGGTGATGATCCCGCACGTCACGCAGTTCGACGAGGCGGACATCACCGAGATGGAGGCGTTCCGCAAGAGCATGGGCGAGGAGCTGAAGGCCGACGGCGTCAAGCTGACCCCGCTCGCCTTCCTGGTCAAGGCCGTGGTCGCCGCGCTGAAGAAGTACCCGCAATTCAACGCCAGCCTCGACGGCGACCAACTGGTGCTCAAGGAGTACTACCACGTCGGCTTCGCCGCCGACACGCCGAACGGGCTGGTGGTGCCGGTGGTGCGCGACGCCGACAAGAAGAGCCTGATCGAGATCGCGCAGGAGACCTCGCTGCTCGCCAAGAAGGCGCGCGACGGCAAATTGTTGCCGACCGACATGCAGGGCGGCTGCTTCAGCATCTCGAGCCTGGGCGGCATCGGCGGCACCGCGTTCACGCCCATCATCAACGCGCCCGAGGTGGCGATCCTCGGCGTGTCCAAGAGCGAGATCAAGCCCAAGTGGGACGGGCAGGCCTTCGCGCCGCGGCTGATGCTGCCGCTGAGCCTGTCCTACGACCACCGCGTGATCGACGGCGCCGCCGCCGCGCGCTTCACCAGCTACCTCGCGCAGGTGCTGGCCGACATCCGCCGGCTGATGCTGTAAGGGGACGCGCATGAGCAAAGTGATTGAACTTAAGGTGCCCGAGATCGGCGGCCACACCGGCGTCAGCGTGATCGAGGTGTTTGTCGCGCCGGGCGACGCGATCGGCGCGGGCGACAGCCTGATCATGCTGGAGACCGACAAGGCGACCATGGACGTGCCGGCCGAGGCGGGCGGCGTGCTGCGAGCGCTCAAGGTCGCCGTCGGCGACAAGGTGTCGGCCGGCGACGTGATCGCGCTGGTCGAGGCCGCCGGCGAGCCGGTGCAGCCGGCCGCCGCCGCACCCGCAGCGGCACCGGCGCCATCCGGAGACGCCGATATCGAGTGCGACATGCTGGTGCTGGGCGGCGGGCCGGGCGGTTACTCCGCGGCGTTCCGCGCGGCGGACCTCGGGCTGAAGACCGTGATCGTCGAGCGCTACGGCACGCTGGGCGGCGTCTGCCTGAACGTGGGCTGCATCCCGTCCAAGGCGCTGCTGCACGTCGCCGCGGTGATCGAGGAGGCGAGCCACTTCGCCGACTGCGGCGTCGCCTTCGGCGCGCCGCAGGTCGACCTTTCCGCACTGCGCGCGCACAAGGAAAAGGTGGTCGGCAAGCTGACCGGCGGCCTTGCCGGCATGGCCAAGGCGCGCGCGGTCGAAGTGGTGCGCGGCAACGGCCGCTTCGTCGACGCCAACCATCTGGAAGTGAGCCTGACCGCGGGCGAGGGCAAGGACGAGACCGGTGAGCGCCGGGTCATCCGCTTCAGGCAGGCGATCATCGCCGCCGGCAGCCAGCCGGTTGCCTTGCCCTTCATGCCGAGTGATCCGCGCATCGTCGATTCGACCGGCGCGCTGGAACTGCGCGAGGTGCCGGGGCGCATGCTGGTTATCGGCGGCGGCATCATCGGCCTGGAGATGGCGACCGTGTACTCGGCGCTGGGCGCGCGCATCGACGTGGTCGAGATGGCCGACACCCTGATGGCCGGCGCCGACGCCGACCTCGTCAAGGTGTGGGAGAAGCGCAACGCGCGCCGTTTCGACCGCGTGATGCTGCGTACGCGCACCGTCGGCGTCACCTGCCGGCCGGACGGCGTGATGGTCAAGTTCGAGGGCGAGCAGGCGCCGGAGTCCGAGCAGAAGTACGACCTGGTGCTGGTCGCGGTCGGCCGCCGCCCGAACGGCAAGCTGATCGGCGCCGAAAACGCCGGGGTCGCCGTCGACGAGCGCGGTTTCATCGCGGTCGACCGTCAGCAGCGCACCAACGTCGGCCACATCTTCGCGATCGGCGACATCGTCGGCCAACCGATGCTCGCGCACAAGGGCGTGCACGAGGGCCACGTCGCCGCCGAGGTGGCCGCCGGCCATAAGCGCTACTTCGACGCGCGGGTGATCCCGTCGGTCGCGTACACCGAGCCCGAAGTGGCGTGGGTCGGCCTGACCGAGCGCGAGGCGAAGGCGCAGGGCATCCGCGTCGGCGTCGGCAAGTTCCCGTGGGCGGCGTCCGGCCGTGCCATCGCCAACGGCTGCGACTACGGCTTCTCCAAGCTGTTGTTCGACGAGGAGACGCGCCGCGTGGTCGGCGGCGCCATCGTCGGCCCCAACGCCGGCGACATGATCGGCGAAGTCGCGCTGGCGATCGAGATGGGCTGCGACCCGGACGACATCGGCAAGACCATCCACCCGCACCCGACGCTGGGCGAGAGCCTGGGCATGGCCGCCGAGGCATTTGACGGCCATTGCACCGACCTGCCGCCGCAGAAGAAGCGCTAAGTCACCGCGTGCCAGCGGCCCGCGCCGGTTTCCGGCCCGGGCCGTTTTTGCGTGCGGTCGGCAGGAACGCCCTATGCTTCATGGGTTTACGGATGCTGCCGGTAACGTGCCTGTGCGGTTTCCTATACCATTAGGGATATGCGCCGCCCAGTCTTCTACCTGCTGCTCGCCTGCCTGGCGGGCCCTGCCCACGCCGCCCTGTCCTACCGCGTCGACATCGAAGCGCCGGACGCGTTGAAGCCGCTGCTCGCCGACAACCTCGAACTCGTCACGCTTGCCAAGGACCCGGAGATGGACGAGGGCACGCTCGCGGCGCTGCTCGAGGAGACCCCGGCCGCGGCCAGGCGTCTTCTGGAGACTGCCGGCTATTTCGGCGCCGAGGTGCAGGTGCGCCGTGACGGCGACAGCGTGCGCGTCGACGTGCGTCCCGGTGAGCCGGTGCGTATCGACCGCTGGCAGGTGCACTACCAGGGCGCGATCGCCGGCGACGCCGCCGCGCTCGCTGCCGTGCAGGGCGAGCTGTCCGGGCAGTGGCCGCTCGCCGACGGCGCGGTGTTCACCCAGGAGGGCTGGGACGACGCCAAGAAGCTCGCTTTGCAGCTGATCGCGGTCGGCGCCTACCCGCTGGCGAAGATCGCCTCGGCCGAGGCGAAGATAGATCCGGCAACCCACGGTGCGGCGCTGACCGTCACCATCGACAGCGGCGAGCACGTCGACTTCGGCCGCATCCGCGTCGAGGGCCTCAAGCGCTACCCGGAGAAGGTCGTCACCGGCCAGGCCGACTTCCAGCGCGGCAGCGCGTACAGCCTGGAGAAGCTCACCGCGTTCCAGAGCGCGCTGGAGGCCGACCCGCACTTCTCGTCGGCGATCGTCGTGCCGCTGAAAAACGAGGTTGCCGACGGACGCATGCCCATCCTGGTGCGCGTGGTCGAGTTGCCGCGCCAGAAGGCCGAGCTCGGCCTCAAGTGGGACAGCGAGCAGGGACCGGGGACGCGCATCGGCTACGAACACTACAACATCTTCCGCCGCGGTTACGTCGGCTCCATCCTGTTCGACTGGAACCGCGACGAGTCCTCGCTGAACTTCGGCCTCGCGCTGCCGCGTACCCGCGACGGCTACTCGCATACCGCGAACGTCGCGCTGAAGAAGAGCGAGGTGCAGGGCGTCGAGCGCGACTCGGTCGAGGGCGGCGTGTGGCGGCTGCGCCAGCGCGGCGACATCGAGGCGCGCATCGGCGTCGAATACGTGCTCGACCGCGAGACGGTCGGTGGCGTCGAGGACAAGCGCAACCAGGCGGTGTTCGCGACCGTCGGCTGGACGCAGCGCAAGCTCGACGACGTGCTCGACCCGCGCAACGGCTACCTGCTCGACGGCCGCCTGTCGTCCACGCTCGGGAGCGCGCTGTCGGACACCGCCTTCGTGCGCGGCCGCGCGCGTGCCGCGCTGTACTGGTCGCCGTCGTTCTTTCCCGGCACCTGGCTCATGCGCGGCGACGTGGGCGAAGTGTGGGCGCAGCAGACGGCGTCGGTGCCTTCGTCGCTGCTGTTTCGCGCCGGCGGCGCCGGCAGCGTGCGCGGTTACGAGTACGAGAGCCTCGGCGTCGCCGGCCCGGGCGGTGCGGTCGAAGGCGGGCGCGTGCTGGCGACTGGCTCGCTGCAGTACATGTTCACCGTGCGCCCGGGCTGGCGGCTCGCGCTGTTCCACGACCTGGGCGACGCCGCCGACAGCTGGGACAGCTACCGCGCGAGAAAGAGCTACGGCTTCGGCGTCGAGTGGCTGAGCCCGGTCGCGCCGATCTCCTTCGATATCGCGCGCGGCGAATCCGAACAAAAGTGGCGCTGGACCATGAGCCTGGGCCTGCCGTTCTGACCTGACGATGACCGAACCGACACTGCCGTCCCCGGGGGACACCCCGACCACCGAACCCGCTGCCAGACCGCCCAAACGCAGGCGCTGGCGTATCGTCCTGCTCGCCGGCGTGGCTTTGCTCGCGTCGCTGGTGGGGTCACTGGCGTGGCTGACCGGCAGCGAAGCCGGCTTCGCACGGCTGTGGCAGCTTGCGGCGCGCGCGAGCGGTGGCGCGCTGTCGGTGGCCCGCGTCGAGGGTACGCTGTGGCGCGGCTTCACGCTCGAGGACGCGCGCTGGCAGCAGCCGCTCCAGCGTTTTGAGGTTAGCCGCCTCATGTTGGCCTGGCAGCCGCGCGCGCTGTGGCAGGGGGAACTCAAGGTCGACCGCCTGAGCGTGGGCAGCGTGCTGGTCGACGACCGCACGCCCGCGTCGGGCAAGCCCACCGCGGCGCCGACGTCGCTTGCGCTGCCGCTGGACGTCGAGGTGGCGCGTCTGTCGGTTGATGCGGTGGTGCTCGCCGGCCCCAAACTCACCTTCCAGCAGATCGCCGGCAGCTACCGCTACCAGTCGGGGTTCCATACGGTCGCGCTCGAGCGCTTTGTCGCGCCGTGGGGCGAGGCGGCCGGCGCGCTCGCGCTGGGTGGCGCCGCGCCGTTTGCGCTGTCCGGCCGCGTCGACCTCAAGGGCGAGCTCGAGGGCCACTCGGTGCGCGCGCAAACCGACGTCGGCGGTACGCTCGTCGCACCGACGCTGAAGGCGAACGCGGTCTCTGCCGGCGTGTTGATCGACGTCGACGGGCGCTTCGCGCCGTTTGCGCCGGTACTCTTCCGCAAGGTCGACGCATTGACCGTGCGCATGGCCGGCGTCGACCCGGCGCGGCTCATGCCCGGCGCGCCCGCCGCGCGCATCTCGCTGGCGATCGAGGCCAAGCCCGAGGGCGACGGGCTGCAGGGTGGCCTGTCGCTGATCAACACCGCCGCCGGCGCGGTGTCCGCGGGCAAGCTGCCGCTGAAGCTGGCGGTCGCCGCGTTCAGGGTGGATGACGACCGCTTGGTGCTGTCGGACGCGTTCGCCGACCTGGGGTCCGGCCGGCTGACCTTCGCCGGCGACTTCAACCCGCGCACCTTCGACCTCAGGGTCGGCGTCGACCAGCTCGCGCTCAAGGGCATCGAACCCGCTGCGCCGGCGCTGACCGTGTCGGGCAACGCGCGGCTCGCCGGCCCCAAGCTTGCACCGACGCTTTCGCTCGCACTGGCTGCCGGCGGCAACCGTCTTACCGGCGAGGCGCTGTGGCAGCGCAGCGGCGCGGCCGCGCTCGACATCCGGACGCTCGCGCTTGTAGCCGGCGCAGGATCCGTCTCGCTCGGCGGCCGGCTGGGGCTCACCGGCGAGCTGCCGCTCGCGCTCAAGGGCTCGCTCGCCGCGTTCGACCCGGCCAGGGTGTCGCCCAGCCTTCCGGCCGGGCGCATCGATGGCAAGCTCGACGTCGACGCGCGGCTCGCCGACGGCAGCGCCGGGCGCTTCGCGTTTTCGCTCGCACCGAGCACGCTGTCCGGCGCGCCGCTGTCCGGCTATGCGTGCGCGCGCTGGCAGGGTGTAGAGGTGGACGGTGTCGACGTGAGGCTCGCGCTCGGCGGCAACCGCCTCTCGGCCACCGGCGCGTGGGGGGAGCCTGGCGACCGGCTCTCGCTCACGCTCGCCGCCGACCAGCTCGAACTGCTGGGCCCGGCCTTCGGCGGCCGTGCCAACGCCGCGCTGCAGCTTGCCGGTACGCCGCGCGCGCCGCTCTTTACGCTGCGCGCCGACGCGGCGGACCTGCGCCTGCCGGGCGAGGTGTCGGTGGCGTCGCTTGCCGCGCGCGGTGAGCTTGCCAGCGGCGCCGGCACCCCGTTCGAGCTCGCGCTGAAGGTGGCCGGCGCGCGTGCAGGCGACGCCCGCGTCGAAACCCTGACGCTCGCCGCGGCCGGCACCCGCGGCCGGCACACGCTGGCGCTCACCGGCAAGCTCTCGCTCGCCGAGCGGCCGTACGCGGTGCAGGCCAACCTCGCGGGCGGCCTGTCCGACGCCTACCTGTGGCAGGGGACGCTCTCGCGCCTGCAGCTGGACGGCGCACCGTCGCTTGTGCTGCTGCAGCCGGTCTTGCTTACCGCCGGTGCCGACGAGGTACGCCTGGGCGGCGGGCGCTGGCAGGCGCTGGGCGCCGACTGGCGCCTGGACAACAGCGGCTGGCGCCGGAGCGACGGCTGGTATAGCGCGGGCAGTGTGCGCGGCTTGGGCGCCGACGCCGTGCAGCCCTTCGTCGACAAGCTGCCGGTGGCGACCGACCTGAGCATCGGCGGCGAATGGTCGCTGCGCGGGCAGGGCGCCCTGCCGCAAGGCAGCGTGCGCTTCGTACGCGAGTCGGGCGACGTCACCCTGCCGCTGAAGGGCGGCGGCACGCGGCCGCTCGGCCTGTCGGCGCTGGAGGCGGCCTTGCGGCTGGACGGCGGCAGTGCCGCGCTGAACGCGCGGCTGCAAAGCGCGCTGGGCAGCGCATCGGGTGACGCAAACCTGCGCGCGCTGGGCGGCGCGTTCGGTGCGGCGTCCCCGTTGTCCGGGCGCGTGGCGCTTGCGCTGCCCGACCTTTCGCTCGCCCAGCCCTGGCTTGCCATCGGCCAGCGGGTCGCAGGCAAGCTGGATGCGACGCTGAACCTTGCCGGCACACTCGGCGAGCCGCAACTCTCCGGCCCCCTGCGCGCAGCGAACCTCGCCTTCACCGACCGGCTGGCCGGCGTCGCCTTGCAGGACGGCACGCTCGACGCCGTGTTTGCCGGGCGCACGCTGACGCTGCAGCGCCTGAGTTTTGGCCGCGACGACAGCGTGAGCGCCAGCGGCAGCGTTTCGCTCGCCGGCGCGCGGCCGACCGCCGACATCGCCGTGCGCTTCAACCGCTTCGTCGCGCTGTCCCGCCCCGGCATGCGGGTGGTCGTCTCCGGGCAGACCACGCTCGCGCTGGGCGAGGACGCGGTCAGCGTCGACGGCATGCTCAAGGTCGACCGCGCGCGGCTGGACTTCCCCAAGCTTGGCGCGCCCGCGCTCGGGCCGGACGTGGTCGTCGTCGGCCGTCCCAAGCGAGAGGACGGCGAGACGACGCTGCCGTTCGCGCTGAACGTCGGCGTCGATTTGGGCGACAAGGTGCGCTTTTCGGGCAAGGGGCTGACCACCGGGCTGACCGGCCAGTTGCGGCTGATCGCCAAACCCGGCGCGCCGCTGTCGGTGTTCGGCGTGGTCGATACCGAGGAGGGCCGCTTCAAGGCGTACGGGCAGGACCTCGACATCGACAAGGGGCAGATCGTGTTCAACGGGCCGCCGGACAACCCGGGCCTCGCCATCCGCGCGCTGCGCCGCAACTCACCGGTCGGCGCCGGCGTCGAGGTAACCGGGTCGGTGCTCTACCCGAAGGTCGCGCTGATCAGCGACGAGCCGATGCCGGAGAAGGAGCGCTTCTCGTGGCTGGTGCTCGGCCGCGGTACCGGTGGCGGCAGCCAGGACAACGCGGCGCTCGCCGCGTCGGCCGGCAGCTTCCTCGCCGGCGCGCTCAACGACCAGATCGGCCTGTTCGACGACATCGGCCTCACCAGCACCGAGGAGAAGACGCTATCCAACGGCACGGTCAGCCCGGCCGAGCAGGTGGTGACGCTGGGGCGGCAGCTGACGCAGTCGCTGTACCTCGGTTACGAGTACGGCATCACCAGCGCGTCGCAGGCGGTCAAGGTCGTCTACCGGCTGTCCAAGGGCTGGTCGGTGCAGGCGAAGGCGGGCACCACGGTCGACGTCGAGACCCGCTACACGGTGCGCTTCGACTGAAGGGGGCCAGTTCTGCTACAATCCGCCGCGGAAAGTCGACCAGACAGTCGCCGCGTGCTTGCACGGGGAGGAAAGTCCGGGCTCCGCAGGGCAGGATGCCGGTTAACGACCGGGCGCCGTGAGGCGACGGAAAGTGGAACAGAGAGCTGAACCGCCGATGGCCGGGGGCCCCACCGCAAGGTGCGGCTCCGCCGCGACAGGCCAGGATACGCGCCCTCCAGGGCGTACGTCCTGCACCAGCGCTGGCTTGCCAGCACGCTGTCGCACGGCACAGGCAAGGGTGAAAAGGTGCGGTAAGAGCGCACCGCGGACGTGGCAACACGGACGGCAGGCTAAACCCCATCCGGAGCAAGACCAAATAGGGGTACATTGGCGTGGCCCGCGCTGTACCCGGGTAGGTTGCTTGAGCCTGCCGGCAACGGCAGGCCTAGAGGAATGACTGTCCAACGACAGAACCCGGCTTATCGGTCGACTTTCCACCTCCCTTCTTATGCACATCGCCTGAGGCGGCGCGGCAAGCGCCCAAAAAACAGGCAGTTACCCCTCCCCCGCGGGTTTAAAAAGCATTACAATGGCGCCCCTCGCTCGCAGACGCCACCCACCACACATCATGCAGATCGGCCCCTACACGCTGAAGAACCGACTGATCGTCGCGCCCATGGCCGGCGTGACCGACCGTCCTTTCCGCGTGCTGTGCAAGGCGATGGGGGCCGGCATGGCGGTGTCCGAGATGATCACGTCGAACAAGACGCTGTGGCACAAGGCCAAGACGCTGCGCCGTGCCGACCATAGCGGCGAGACCGAGCCGGTCTCGGTGCAGATCGCCGGCGCCGACCCGGCCGAGATGGCCGAGGCCGCGCGCATGAACGTCGGGCAGGGCGCGCAGATCATCGACATCAATATGGGCTGTCCGGCCAAGAAGGTGTGCAACGTCGCCGCCGGCTCCGCGCTGCTGCGCGACGAGGCGCTGGTCGGTCGTATTCTGGAAGCGGTGGTGCGCGCGGTCGACGTGCCGGTCACGCTGAAGACGCGCACCGGCTGGAGCCGCGACACCCGCAACGCGCTGACCGTCGCCCGCATCGCCGAGGCGTCCGGCATCGCCGCGCTCGCGCTGCACGGGCGCACCCGCGAGGACATGTACAACGGCGACGCCGAGTACGAGACCATCGCGGCGGTCAAGCAGGCGATCGCCATCCCGGTGATCGCCAACGGCGACATCGACAGCCCCGAGAAGGCGCGCCACGTGCTGGACGTCACCGGCGCCGACGCGATCATGATCGGCCGCGCCGCGCAGGGCCGTCCGTGGATCTTCCGCGAGATCCAGCACTACCTCGACACCGGCGAGCTGCTGCCGGCGCCGCGGGTGGCCGAGATCCGCGCGCTCCTGCTCGCGCACCTGGACGAGCTGTACGCCTTCTACGGCGAGTACTCCGGCTGCCGCGTCGCGCGCAAGCATATCGCGTGGTACACCCGCGGCCTGTACGACGCCAACGCGTTCCGCCAGGCGATGTACCAGCTCGAGGAGACTGCTGGGCAGCGGCAGGCGGTCGCCGATTATTTCGACCTGCTCGCCGGGCGCTCCGAGCGCCTCGACTACTCGGCGGCAGACCAGGCCCGGGACGCCGCGTAGGCGGCCCGGTTCACACGCAGCGACCTGAACAACAAGACAGCGAACCATGCACGAGCACGATCATATTTCCCGTTCCGTCAAACTGGCGATGGAGCAGTATTTCCGCGACCTGGACGGCGAAGCGCCGGCGGCGGTGTACGAGATGGTGCTCGCGTGTGTCGAGAAACCGCTGATCGAAGTCGTGCTCACGTATACGCAGGGCAACCAGACGCGGGCGGCGGAGGTGTTGGGGCTCAACCGCAACACCTTGCGCAAGAAGATGAAAACCTACGATTTGATTTGAAGATAAACGGCCAATCCACAGCGGACTGGCCGTTTTTTTGTGGAAGCACTAAAGGGAAGAAGCAGATGACCAAGATCGAACGTGCGCTGATCAGCGTATCCGACAAGACCGGTGTTCTCGAGTTTGCCCGCGCGCTGGCCGCGCAGGGCGTCGAGATCCTCTCGACAGGGGGGACCGCCAAGCTCTTGGCGGACAACGCGGTGCCGGTGATCGAGGTCTCCGACTACACCGGTTTCCCCGAGATGCTCGACGGCCGCGTGAAGACGCTGCACCCGAAGGTGCACGGCGGCATCCTCGGCCGCCGCGACCTGCCCGAGCATGTCGCCAAGATGGCCGAGCACGAGATCGGCAATATCGACCTGGTCTGCGTGAACCTGTACCCGTTCGCCGCGACCATCGCCCGTGACGGCTGCACCATCGAGGACGCGATCGAGAACATCGACATCGGCGGCCCGACCATGGTGCGCTCCGCCGCCAAGAACTGGGCGCACGTGGCCATCGTCACCGACGCCGCCGACTACGCGGCGCTGGCCGAGGAAATGGCCGCCAACGGCGGCAAGCTCGCCAAGAAGACCCGCTTCGAGCTGGCCAAGAAGGCGTTCACCCACACCGCCGCCTACGACGGCGCGATCTCCAACTACCTGACCAGCCTCGCGCCGGACGCGCTGGAAGGCACGCCGGACCGCGTCGCCTTCCCGAACCGTCTGAACGCGCAGTGGGTGAAGGTGCAGGACATGCGCTACGGCGAGAACCCGCACCAGGCGGCCGCGTTCTACCGCGACCTCGAGCCGGCGGCCGGCTCCATCGCCAATTACCGCCAGCTGCAGGGCAAGGAGCTGTCGTACAACAACATCGCCGACAGTGATGCGGCGTGGGAAGCGGTGAAGACCTTCGACGCGCCGGCGTGCGTGATCGTCAAGCACGCCAACCCGTGCGGCGTCGCCATTGCCGCCGATACGCTGAGTGCGTACCGCCTGGCGTTCGCGACCGACACCACCAGCGCCTTCGGCGGCATCATCGCATTCAACCGCCCGGTCGACGCGGCCACCGTCGAGGCGGTGACCGGCCAGTTCCTCGAAGTGCTGATCGCGCCGGCGTTCACCGACGAAGCGAAGGCCATCATCGCCGCCAAGAAGAACGTGCGTGTGTTGGAGATCCCGCTGGAAGCGGGCGCCAACCACTACGAGCTCAAGCGCGTCGGCGGCGGCGTGCTGGTGCAGACGCCGGACATCCGCAATGTCGGCCTGGACGAGCTGCGCGTGGTTACCAAGCGCGCGCCGACCGCGCAGGAAATGCAGGACCTGCTGTTCGCGTGGCGCGTCGCCAAGTACGTGAAGTCCAACGCCATCGTGTTCTGCGCGAACGGCCAGACCGCCGGCATCGGCGCCGGCCAGATGAGCCGCGTCGACTCGACCCGTATCGCCGCGCGCAAGGCCGCTGACGCCGGCCTGTCGCTGCAGAACGCGGTCGCCGCGTCTGACGCCTTCTTCCCGTTCCGCGACGGTATCGACGTGATCGCCGAGCAGGGCATCAAGGCCATCATCCAGCCGGGCGGCTCGATGCGCGACGAAGAAGTGTTCGCCGCCGCCGACGAGCACGGCATCGCCATGGTGCTTACCGGCGTGCGCCACTTCCGCCACTAAGAGGGGGTAGGGTGGGTTAGGCCGCAGGCCGTAACCCACCATCACCTACCGCCATGCGCAGACGGCCCGGGCAGGTGGGTTACGGCGGCGTCGCCGCCTAACCCACCCTACGCCGTCGCTCAAGAATTCAGCATACGGAAAGCTTTACATGAACATCCTCGTCATCGGTTCCGGCGGGCGCGAGCACGCGCTCGCCTGGCGCATCGCGCAGTCGCCGCGCGTCGCCAAAGTCTTCGTCGCGCCGGGCAACGCCGGCACCGCGCTGGACACGCGTCTCACCAACGTCGCGATCAGCGACATCGCCGGGCTGGCCGCCTTCGCCAAGGAAAACGACGTCGCGCTGACCGTGGTCGGCCCCGAGGCGCCGCTGGCCGCCGGCGTGGTCGACGCCTTCCGCACCGCCGGCCTGCGCATCTTCGGGCCGACGCAGTACTGCGCGCAGCTGGAGAGCTCGAAGGACTTCGCCAAGGCCTTTATGCAGCGCCACGGCATCCCGACCGCCGGCTACCAGACCTTCACCGACGCCGCCGCCGCGCGCGACTATGTGACGGCCAAGGGTGCGCCGATCGTGATCAAGGCCGACGGCCTGGCCGCCGGCAAGGGCGTGGTGGTCGCAATGACGCTCGATGAGGCGCATGCCGCGATCGACGACATGCTGCTGGGCAACAAGATGGGTTCGGCCGGCGCGCGCGTGGTGATCGAGGACTTCCTCGAGGGCGAGGAGGCGAGCTTCATCGTGATGGTCGACGGCGAACATGTGCTGCCGATGGCGACCAGCCAGGACCACAAGCGGCTGCTGGATGGCGATCAGGGTCCGAACACCGGCGGCATGGGCGCGTACAGCCCGGCACCGGTGGTGACGCCCGAGGTGCACGAGCGCGCGATGCGCGAGATCATCCTGCCGACGGTGGCAGGGATGAAGAAGGACGGCCACGCGTACACCGGCTTTTTGTACGCCGGGCTGATGATAGACAAGCAGGGCCAGCCCTACACCATCGAGTTCAACTGCCGCTTCGGCGACCCGGAAACCCAGCCTATCATGGCGCGCATGCAGTCGGACTTCACCGAACTGTTGGACGCCGGCGTCGACGGCAAGCTGGATCAGGTGCAAGCAAAGTGGGACAGCCGCGTCGCGCTGGGCGTGGTGCTGGCTGCCGCCGGTTATCCGGACGCACCGCAGAAGGGCGCCGTGATCAGCGGCATCCCGGCGGAGACGGCCGACGGCATGGTGTTCCACGCCGGCACGGCTGAGGACGCGGAAGGGCGCGCGGTAGTGTCCGGCGGCCGCGTGCTGTGCGCGGTGGGCCTGGGCGACACTGTCGCCGACGCGCAGGCGCGTGCATACCAAGTGGCCGACGCCGTGCACTTTGACGGCTGCCAGCTGCGCCGCGATATCGGCTACCGCGCGATCGGCCGTTAAGCGCTGCACTGCAACGCGGCGGCTGCCCAGCTCGGCCGCCGGTTGCTACAATGTCGCCTTCATCCCGAGGGCGACCCTTTGCCGATTAGAAAGCTACCCAGCGCCGCGCTGCTTGCGCGGGCCCGTGCCGTCTACCGTGGCGGCGGCGTGCTCGCGTACGCGACCGAGTCCTGCTTCGGGCTCGGGTGCGACCCGCTGAACGCGCAGGCGCTGCGCCGGGTGATCGCGCTCAAGGGGCGGCCCAACTACAAGGGGCTGATCGTCGTCGGCGCGAGCCTCGAACAGCTCGCGCCCCTGATCCGGCCCTTGAGCGCGGCCGAGCGCGCCACCGTCGCGCGCTACTGGCCGGGGCCGACCACCTTCCTGATCCCCGCCTCGCGCAAGGTGCTGCCGCTGTTGCGCGGCCGCCACCGCAAGATCGCGGTGCGGGTCACCGCGCACCGCGAGACCGCCAGCCTGTGCCACGCGCTGGGCCCGCTGGTGTCGACCTCGGCCAACCGCGCCGGCCAACGTGCACTCAGAAGCGCCGCGGCCTGCCGGCACGCGTTCGGCGCGCAGGTGCTGACGCTGCCCGGCCGCGTCGGCAGCCGGCGCAAACCCTCGACCATCATCGACCTCGAAAGCGGCCGCGTGCTGCGTTAAGACCAAGGAAACCCCATGCAGGAAATGTCCGTCGTCAGCCTGATCCTCAACGCCAGCCTGGTCGTCCAGCTGGTGATGGCCGGCCTGGTGCTCACCTCGGTGCTGTCGTGGGCGCTGATCTTCAACAAGGTGTCGGTGCTGCGCGGCGCGCGGCGCGAGGCCGAGAGCTTCGAGCAGAAATTCTGGAGCGGCGCCGACCTGACCCGCCTGTACGAGGACGCCGCGCGCCACAGCGAGCGCGGCAGCATGGAGACCATCTTCCACGCCGGCTTCGCCGAGTTCCTCAAGCTGCGCGGCCGGCCGGGTGCCGAGCTGTCCGACATCATGGACGGCAGCCGCCGCGCGATGCGTGCCGCCGCCCAGCGCGAGCTGGACGAACTGGAGAGCCACAACGCCTTCCTCGCCACCGTCGGCTCGGTCAGCCCCTACGTCGGCCTGTTCGGCACGGTGTGGGGCATCATGCACGCCTTCATCGGGCTGGGAAACGCCGGCCAGGCCACGCTCGCCACCGTCGCGCCGGGCATCGCCGAGGCGCTGATCGCCACCGCAATCGGCCTGTTCGCCGCGATCCCGGCGGTGATCGCGTACAACCGCTTCGCGACCGACGTCGACCGTCTGGCGACCCGCTACGACACCTATATGGAAGAGTTCTCCAACATCCTGCAGCGGCTCGCCACCCGCTGACCCGCCACCGGCAGCCGTGTCACGGCTGCCCTTTTTTTGCCCGCCGTTTGGCCCGTTTTTGGAAGACCGATGCCCGCCACCGCCCCCAACCGCCTGCTCTTGCTGTTCTGCTTCTTCTGCCTGTACGTGATCTGGGGGTCGACCTATTTCGCGATCCGCATCGGCGTCGAGTACTGGCCGCCGTTCATGATGGCCGGTGTGCGTTTCTTCTGCGCCGGGCTGATCCTGATGGCGGTGCTGCTGGTCACCCGCCAGTGGTCGCTGCCGTCGGCGGCGGAACTGAAGGGCGCGGCCATCCTCGGCGTGCTGATGCCGGGTGTCGGCAACGGGCTGGTGACGCTGGCCGAGAAGGACGTCTCCAGTGGTGTTGCCGCGCTGGTGGTCGCCACCGTGCCGCTGTTCGCGACGCTGTTCGCCCAGCTGCTGTTCCGCCAGAAGGCGCGTTCGCTTGAGTGGGCCGGCATCGCGCTGGGCTTCGCCGGCATGGTCTTCCTGAATATGGGCGCCAACCTGCAGGCGAGCCCGACGGGCGCGGTGCTGCTGCTCGCCGCGTCGGCCGGCTGGGCGCTCGGCTCGGCGTGGAGCCGCCACCTCGCGCAGCCCAAGGGCATCGCCGGCAGCGCGTGGATGATGGTGTTCGGCGGCGCCTCGCTGCTGCTGGCGAGCCTCGCCAAGGGCGAGACGCTGACCGCGCTGCCGCCCCTGCCAGGCTGGCTGGCCGTGGGGTATCTGGTGGTGTTCGGGTCTATCGTCGCGTACAGCGCCTACCTCTACCTCCTGAAGAACGTATCGGCCGCGGCGGCGACCAGCTACGCCTACGTGAACCCGATCATCGCCGTGCTCTTGGGCGTCGCCTTCCTCGGCGAACATGTCGGCGCGCACGAGCTGACCGCGATGGCGGTCATCGTCACCGCCGTAGTGCTGATCAGCTGGAAGAAGGGCTGACCGGCAGGCCGCCCGCCTCGACCCGGTGCCGCCCTGCTTGGCGCGGCGAGCCTGCGGTTGGCCTCGGCGGTGCGTGCCTCGACCCGGGCGAGGCAGAAAGGAAAACGATGCAGATCAGGCTGTTGGGGCTGTTTGCCGGCCGTGCCGCGCCCCTGGGCGACGGCAGCCGGCCATCGGCCATCGTCAAGGCGGCGGTACCGGCGTTGACGCTGGGCGCGACGGGCCCGCTGGAGGACGAGCAGGCCGACTTGCGGGTGCACGGCGGCGTCGACAAGGCGGTGCACTGCTTCCCGTCCGAACACTACGCGCGGCTCGCCGCCGCGTTCCCGCATGCGCCGGCCGCGTGGGGCGCCGGCTTTCTCGGCGAGAACCTCGCGCTGGCCGGCTTGACCGAGGGCGGACTCAGGCTGGGCGACCGCCTGCTGGTCGGCGACGCGGTGCTGGAAGTCAGCCAGCCACGCAGCCCGTGCTGGAAGATAGACGCGCGCGCGGGCGAGGACGGTGTCGCCGCTCATATCGACCGCCACCACCTGACCGGCTGGTACTGCCGGGTATTGCAGGGCGCGCGTATCGACGCGGCCAGCGAAGTGCGGCTGCAGGTGGTCGACCCGGCCGCGCCGACCCTGCTTGAGCTGCTGCAGGCGATGGCCGAGCACCGGCCGGACCCGGCGCACCTGCGTGCGCTGGCGGTGCCGGCGCTGACCGCCGCCTGGCGCGACAAGCTGCACCGCCGCGCCGACTGGCTGGCTGCGCGGTAGCGCTCAGGCGCCGGTTTCCGCCTCGCCCAGCCACTTGGGCAGCGTGCCTGCCAGCCTGTCCCACTCGAAGCAAGGGCCGGGGTCGGTCTTGCGGCCGGGGGCGATGTACTGATGGCCGGTGACGGCGCTCAGCGGCAGCTCGCGCGCGAGCAGTGAGGCGAGCCGGTTCAGTGTCGCGTACTGCGCGTCGGTGAACGGCTCGAAGTCCGAGCCTTCCATTTCCACGCCGAGCGAGAAGTCGTTGCAGCGCTCGCGCCCGCAGTAGGCCGACACGCCGGCGTGCCAGGCGCGGCGGTTCACCGGCACGAACTGCACCAGCTCCCCATCGCGGCGGATGAAGAAGTGCGCCGACACCCTGAGGTGCGCGATGCCCGCGTAGTACGGGTGTTCATCGGGGTTGAGCGTGTTGCCGAACAGCTGCTCGACGCCGGGGCCGCCGTACTCGTTCGGCGGCAGGCTGATGTTGTGCAGTACCAAGAGCGTCGGCGCTGCACCTTGCGGGTAGTCGTCGCAGTTGGGCGAGGCGAGGTGGCGGGCGGGGTGGACGCGGCCGTCGGGCGAGAGCGTCAGTTCGGGTGCGGGGTCGGCTTGCATGGTGCGCGCGCGGGTGCATGATGAAGACAGGCCAGCAATTTAGCTTAAAAAGGCGGCCACGGCTTGAGCGGGATCATGGTCGCTGCCGATTTCGCTTGGCAAACTGGGTCATTGTTCATTTGCTTGAGGAGTCTTGCCATGCTGTCCCTGGACCAGTTGGGCCGGACCGGCCCTTCGTTCGACGAACCGATCGAGATGCTGACGGCCTGCCACGACAAGATCCGCGGTTTCTGCGACCAGCTGGAGAAGCTGCCGGCGTACGTCGCCGCACATGGGGTGAACGCGCAGGTGGTCGGCGCGGTCGACGCCGCGCTGCGCTATTTCGACACCGCCGGCCCGCAGCACCATCAGGACGAGGAGGACGAGCTGTTCCCGCTGTTGCAGGCGCGTCGTCCGGACGCCCTGCCCAAGCTCGAGCAGCTCGAGGCCGAGCACGGTTACCTGATTTCGCGCTGGACCGCGATCCGCGACGACCTGGTCGCGCTGCGCGACGGCGACGCGAGCGCCCTCAGCCGCATCGACATTGCCGATTTCGTCCGCCTCTACCGCGAGCACGCGGCGATCGAGGAGGCATGGCTGTTTCCGCTGGCGAGCGAACTCCTGAGCGAGGACGAGCTGAAGGAAGCCGGCGTGCACATGGCGGCGCGCCGCCAGGGCTGATCCCCTTCTGTCCTACGCAAAACGGGCGGCCGAGGCCGCCCGTTTGTTTTGCCGGAACGCAGCGCTTACGCGGTAAGCGCGAGCAGCGCGTCGAACGCCTCGTCGAACAGCTTGAGGCCGTCGGCCTGCAACTGGTCACCGGTGGCGGCCAAGTCAACGCCGGCATCGGACGCGCCCTGCAGCACGACGAAGGCATCATCCATGCCGGTGGCGAGCGTGGCGGCGGCGACGCCGTGGTCGCGGAACGCGGCGAGCGTCGCGTCGGGGATGGTATTGACCGTCTCGTCGCCGATCAGGCTCTCCACGTACAGCACGTCGGAGTAGGCCTTGTTCTTGGTGCCGGTCGACGCCCACAACAGGTACTGCGCGCGCGCGCCGGCGGCCTTGAGCTGAGCGAACTCCTCACCGTTGAAGCGCTCGTGGTAGCGCGCGTACGCGGCCTTGGACAGTGCGACGGCAACCTTGCCCTGTAGTTCGGCCGGCAGCAGCGGGTCGAGCAGCGAGTCGACGCGCGACAGGAAGAAGCTGGCGACCGCCTTGACGTGGCCCAGCGGCGCGCCGTCGGCGTGGCGCGCCTTGAGGCCGGCGATATACGCGTCCCATACCGCGTCGACCTGCGCGAGCGAGAACAGCAGCGTGATGTTGACGTTGACGCCCTCGCGGGTCAGCACTTCGAAGGCGCGGATGCCGGCCGGTGTGGCCGGGATCTTGATCATCGCGTTCGGGCGGGCGAGTTCGGCCCACAGGCGGCGCGCGGCGGCGAGGGTACCGGCCTCGTCGTGGGCGAGGTGCGGCGACACTTCGAGGCTGACGTAGCCGTCGGCGCCGGCGGTTTCGCGGTACAGAGGCGCCAATAGGTCGCACGCGGCCTGGATGTCGGGCACCACCAGCGCCTCGTAACGCGCCTCGGCGCTGAGCGATGCGTCACCCTTCAGGCGGGCGAGGTCGTCCCGGTAGCGCGCGTCGTTCGCGATCGCCTTGTAGAAGATCGCCGGGTTGGAGGTGACGCCGGCGATGCCGTCGTCGGCGAGCAGGCGGGCGAGTTCGCCCGAGGCGATCAGTTCGCGGGACAGGTTGTCCAGCCAGACTCGCTGGCCGAACGGGAGGATGGCGCGTACACGGTTCATGCTTTTGTCTTTATGTGGTCTTGTCTCTGGAGCGTAATGCTAGCCCCGACGCGCGGACGCTGCCAAGCGCCGGCAACGGCAGGCACCGCTGTGGCGCCCGCCGCGTGCCGGAAGTGTTGCATTTGCGGGGTGCACCGCCCGCAAGAAGCTGAGGGTGGGGCAAGCCGGGTCAGTTGCTGCAGGTGCCCTGCGCGACGCAAGGGTCGAGCACCTTCAGGCGGGTCCAGTCCACTCCCGCCTGCAGGGGAAAGCGATACTGCTGGCCGTTGGCGAACGGGATGTTGTTCAACTGGGCGAAGGTCACCAAGGGTTGCGGGTAACCCAGGCTGAGATAGGTCTGGCCGGACTCGACCTCCAGCGCCCAGGTTGCACCTCCCGGCCCGGAGGTGTCGCCGACGTACATGCCGTAGGTCGCCATTGCGCGCAGGATGGTTTTCTTCCAGTTGGGCACTGCCAGTGCGTTGATCTCGTCAAGGGTGTAATCAAGGTAGAAGTGGGTACCGTTGGGGATTCCTGGGTTATTCGGACACTGGTAAGCCACCTCGACCGCCGGGTAGACAAAGGTGCTGGCCGAGCAACTGATGTTGACGAACAGCGCATGGTTGATCTGGCCATCGATCAGCTCCTGCGCGCGGATGATGCCGGCGAGGTTGCTGTAGCCGGCCGAGGTCGTGCCGACCGTGTCTTGCAGGTTGGGGCTGATGCCAGTGCCGTTGATGCTGGCAGCGCCCCCCCCGCCGACTTGCAGGATGCCGCCACCAGCAGGTTTGCTGGTAACAGACCAAAAGCTGTAGACCATTCCGTTGGCCTGATCGACGACGGTCATATGGCCATCTTCGCCGCCGGCGGGCTTGGCTGCATCGGGGATGCGCAGCGTAGAGCCCGCCGGCAGTGTCGTTGACGCCCCCCAGCTGTATGAGTACTGGACAGTGAATACTGGGTCGGTCGGGCTGGAGTAGTAGGTCGGATGGCCGTAGTCGAGTTGCGGCGCCACCGAGTCATCGATCACCTGCAGGTCGTTTGGGGTGCCGGTGCCACTATTGAGCCATGCAACGATCTGGGCGGAGTTGCTGGCAATTGTGGGATTGGCGGGGATGGGGCGGTTGAACGGACTGCTGCTGTTAAATGGCCGCCAGCAAGCCCCCGGCCAGTTGCCGGGGCTGAAAGTCCCGAATGCATTCTGGCAAGACGGGTTGAAGTAATTGGCTAGGAAACCGTACAGGTTGGCATTGGAGAAAAACGTGTTCAGTGCCGCGTAAAACTGGGCGGAGAGGGTGCTGTTGTTGCTACTTGAGGTGGACGTCAGCGTCGGGGTAATCGAAAAGCTGGACGCGCCGGTACCGGACAAGGCGGCAAGGTTGGTAGCGTCTACGATAAACGGGTTGGTGGACGTGCTACCCGTGCTGGTCGATGTGCCGACAGTGGGTGTGATCGCCAGGTTTGCCGTGGTTGTACTGAACGGGGTGGCTGGCTTGACAGACGTGACCGTGAACGGGGTGGCGGGACTGTCCGACGCGCTCTGGCCGGACGTCTTGATTTCGATGCTGCTGGGGATGTCCCCGGTGCCGGACCCCAGGCAGCCGGCGAGGGTGAGGCTACCCAGCGCGAGCAGGGACAGGTTCCGGATGGGAGCGGCTTTTTTTGGCGCATTATGCATGATGGTCTCCTGTGAAACATAGGTGTTGCCCATCTGCTATAGACACCCGTAAGTCATCAGGAGGAATTGTTGCGCCGGAATGCTCAGGCCGGGTCTGTCCCCGTCTTTGCCGCCCCACACAGTTGTTCGCGGGTGAAGCTGACGCTGAAGCTGCTGCCCTGGTCGGGTTTGCTCTCTACGTCCAGGCGCGCGCGGTGGCGTGCCAGCACATGCTTGACGATGGCGAGACCCAGCCCGGTGCCGCCACTGGCACGCGAGCGGCCGCGGTCGACCCGGTAGAAGCGCTCGGTCAGGCGCGGGATATGCTCGCGCGGGATGCCGATGCCGGTGTCGGTGACGGTGAAGCGCCCGCCGTCGGGGCCGGCGCGCCACGCGAGCGTGATGCGGCCGCCCTCCGGCGTGTAGCGCACCGCGTTCGACACCAGGTTGCCGAACGCCGAGTGCAATTCGAACGGATTGCCCCACAGTGCGTCGGGTGCGGCGTCGAGCACCTCGACGCGGTGGCGGCCCTGCGACAGGCCTTCGGCCTCGACGCGCAAGGTGTTCATCAGTGCAGCCATGTCGACGCGTTCGAGTTCGGTCTGCCTCGGTTCGTTTTCCAGCCGGGATAGTGCCAGCAGGTCCTCGACCAGCCGCTGCATGCGGCGCGACTGTTCGAGCATCATCGGCAGGAACTGGCGCAGCGTGGCGTCGTCGACATGGTCCATGTCGGACAGCGTCTCGATAAAGCCGCCGACCACGGTCAGCGGCGTGCGCAATTCGTGCGAGACGTTGGCGACGAAGTCGCGGTGCACGGTCTGCACGCGTTCGAGCTGGGTGATGTCGCGCGAGAGCAGCAGCTTGCGCGACAAATCGAACGGCACCAGCTGGATCGACAGCACGCGTTCGCGCGCGTGGCCGGTGACCAGCGTCAGCGGCTGGTTGAAGCGGCCGGCGGCGAGGTAGCCGTGGAACGCCGGGTGGCGGATCAGGTTGAGCACCTGACTGCCGGTGTCGCGCTTGCGGTCGAGGCCGAAATGTTCGACCGCCATCGGGTTCATCCACTCGATGCGCTCGTGTTCATCGAGCACCAGCACGCCGTCGGGCATCGCCTCGCCCGCGCTGGTGAAGCGCTCGAGCGTGCCGGCGAGCTTCTTGCGCCCTTCATGCTGCTTGCGCGCCTGGCGGTACAGCCCCATGAACACCGCGTGCCACGAGCCGTAGCCCTCGGGCATATGGTAGGGGCTGGGGTGCTGCATCCACGCGATCAGCCGCGCGACATGCCACAGGTGAAAGCCCAGCCAGACGAGGGTGGCGGCGAGCGCGGCGGCAAGCGCGACGGCCGCGCCGAAGGCGAGCGCCAGGGCCAGCGCGCCCAGCGTGACGAAGAGCGCGATCGACAGCGATCGTTGGACGAATTCCCGCAAGCTGACCTCAGGCTTCCTTGGAGAAACGGTAGCCGGCGCCGCGCACGGTCTGCACCAGCGCGTCGTGGCCGGTGGCTTCCAGCGCGCCGCGCAGGCGGCGGATATGCACGTCGACCGTGCGCTCCTCGACGAACACGTGGTCACCCCACACCTGGTCGAGCAGCTGGGTGCGCGAGTGTACGCGCTCGGGGTGGGTCATGAAGAAGTGCAGCAGGCGGAACTCGGTCGGGCCGAGGTCGAGCGGCTGGCCGCCGACGCTGACGCGGTGGGTGACCGGATCCAGCCTGAGGCCGTTCACCTCGACCGCGTCGTCGGTCATCTGCGGTGCGCGCCGGCGCAGCACCGCCTTGATGCGGGCGAGCAGCTCGCGCGGCGAGAACGGCTTGGTGATGTAGTCGTCGGCGCCGGTCTCCAGCCCGACCACCTTGTCCTGCTCGTCCGAGCGCGCGGTCAGCATGATGATCGGAATCTGCCGGGTGCGCTCGTCACTGCGCAGGCGGCGCGCGATATCGACGCCGGACGCGCCGGGCAGCATCCAGTCGAGCAGGATCAGGTCGGGCAGCGCGCTGTTGATCAGCGTATGCGCGGCCTCGGCGCTGCCTGCGCGCAGCACGTGGTGACCGGCCTGGGTCAGGTTGAAGGCGATCAGTTCCTGGATCGCCGGCTCGTCTTCGACGAGCAGGATATTGGCTGGCATGTGCGAGACGTTCCCGTTCTATGGTCAGCGCAAGGATAAGGACGGGGCATTACAGAAAGATGACAGTTTGACGCAAAGGGCGGCCGGGGGAAACCCGCCCGGTTTTTGTATCAGCACCCGTCGCCGTCCAGGCGGGCGGCCTCCCACAGCTGGATCGCCTGCTTGCGCTCGCCGCCCCAGCGGTACTGGCCAACCTCGCCGCCTTCGCGGATCACCCGGTGGCAGGGGATCAGGTAGGCGAGGTCGTTGGCGGCGAGCGCGCTGCCGACGGCGCGGGCCGCGCGCGGCGCTCCGGCCATGCCCGCCAGCTGGCGGTAGGAGACGAGCCGGCCGCAGCCGGTGTCCAAGAGTGCTTCCCACACCTTTAGCTGGAAGTTGCTGCCCTTGAGCAGCAGGGGCAGCGGGGCGCCGGACGTGGCCGGCGCGAACACGCGCTCGAGCCAGGCGCGGGCGGCGGCGTCGTCGCGCCGGAGCGCTGCCCGCGGCCACGCGGTGGCGAGGCGGGCCTCGAGTTCGGCCCGCGGCGCGCCGGCGAAGGCCAGGTGGCAGACGCCGCGGGTCGTCCAGCCGATCAGCGCGCCGCCGAACGGCGACGGCCCCCAGCCGTAGCCGACGGTGACACCCTGTCCGCCTGCGCGGATTTCGCCCGGCGTCATCGCCTCGCAGGTGACCATCAGCTCGTGCAGACGGCTGCCACTGCTGAGGCCCAGCGCGTGGGTGACGCTCAGCATGTCCTGCGATGTGGCAAGCGCGGAAAGCGCGTGCTGCTTGCTCAGGTACTGCAAAAAGCGCTTGGGCGAGACGCCGGCCCACTCGGAAAACACCCGCTGCAGGTGGCCGGGGCTGAGGTGTACCGCACGGGCAAGGTCTTCCAGCGTCGGCTGTTCGTGCGCGTGCGCGCGCAGGTGGCGGATCGCCGCCTCGACCAGGGCGTAGTGGCGGGTAGCGGTATCGTTGGCGCTCATGACATTGCTTCCGTCTGCGGGATCACCCTGACGATAGGGAGGCGCCCAGCGGCGGACAAGCCGATTCTTGCGAAGATGCGCGCAAGGGGCGGCAAGGCCGGGGGCGGGCGCCCCCGGCCTGACGGCTTAGTGCCTGATCATCACGTGGCGGGCGACGCTGTAGTCTTCCAGCGCGTACACCGACATGTCCTTGCCGTAGCCGGACTGTTTGAGCCCGCCGTGTGGCATCTCGCTGACCAGCATGAAGTGGGTGTTGACCCAGGTGCAGCCGTACTCGAGGCGGGCGCTGGCGTCCATCGCGCGGCCGATGTTCTGCGTCCACACGCTGGAGGCGAGGCCGTAGTCGGAGTCGTTCGCCCACGCGATCACGTCGTCGTTGTCGCCAAACGGCGTCAGGCTGATGACCGGGCCGAACACTTCGCGCCGCACGATCTCGTCGCTTTGGTGCGCACCGGCGAGCACGGTCGGCTGGAAGAACCAGCCGCTGCCGCTTGCGCGGTTGCCGCCGGTCAGGCATTCGATGTGCGGCTGGGCGCGGGCGCGCTCGACATGGGCCTCGACGCGGGCGAGGTGCTCGCGGGTGATCACCGGGCCCATCTCGACGCCGGCCTCGTGCTGGGTGCCGACCTTGATGGTCGACACCGCGCTGGCGAGGTCCGCCGCCAGCCGTTCGTACACCTTCTCGTGCACATACAGGCGGCAGGCGGCGGTGCAGTCCTGCCCGGCGTTGTAGAAGCCGAAGGTACGGATGCCGTCGACCACTGCGGCAAGGTCGGCGTCGTCGTACACGATCACCGGCGCCTTGCCGCCCAGTTCAAGGTGGGTGCGCTTGACGCCGTTTTGCGCGGCGGCGAGCACGTGGCGGCCGGTGGCGACGCTACCGGTGACCGACACCATGCGCACGCGCGCGTCGCCGATCAGCGGCGCGCCGACGGTCGCGCCGCGGCCGTACACCACGTTGACGACGCCGGGCGGGAACAGCTCGGCGAGCCACTGGCACAGCCTGAGCGTGGTCAGCGGCGTCTGCTCGGACGGCTTGAGCACCACGGTGTTGCCGGCGGCCAGCGCCGGCGCGAGCTTCCACGCGGCCATCATCAGCGGGTAGTTCCACGGCGCGATCGACGCGACCACGCCAACGGGATCGCGGCGGATCATGCTGGTGTGGCCGGCCAGGTATTCGCCGGCCGCCTGGCCGTGCTGGGTGCGGCAGGCGCCGGCGAAGAAGCGGAAGGTGTCGGCGATGGCCGGCATCTCGTCGGCGAGCACCGCCGCGTACGGCTTGCCGCAGTTGTCCGACTCCAGCCGCGCCAGCTCCTCGGCGTGGTTTTCGATGCGGTTAGCCAGCGCGAGCAGCGCCTCGGCGCGGGCTTTCACCTGCGTCTGCCGCCACGCGGGGAAGGCGGCCTGCGCGGCGGCGACCGCCGCGTCTATCTGCTCGGGGCCGGCCTCGGCGATGCGCGCGATTTCCTGGCCGGTGGCCGGGTTGTAGACGGGCTGCGTCTCGCCCGTGCCGGCGACGCGTTCGCCGCCGATCAATAGGGTGTGCTCGTACATGGGTGCTTCTCCCCCTGGTGGAAACTGGGTCATTTGCCGCTGCCGGCGGTGTCGGTGGTGTCGCGCGTCAGGTACCACGCGCCGAGGATGGGCAGGGTGGTCACCGCCATCACCAGCATGGCGACCACGTTGGTCACCGGCACGTCGCGCGGGCGGCCCAACTGGTTGAGCATCCAGATTGGCAGCGTCACTTCATGGCCGGCGGTGAAGGTGGTGACGATGATCTCGTCGAACGACAGCGCGAACGCCAGCATGCCGCCGGCCAGCAAGGACGTCGCCAGCGACGGCAGCACCACGTGGCGGAAGCTCTGGAAGCTGTCGGCGCCCAGGTCCATCGATGCCTCGATCAGCGAGGCGGGCAGGCGCCTGAGCCGCGCGACGACGTTGTTGTAGACGATGACCACGCAGAAGGTGGCGTGGCCGACCACGATGGTCAGCATGCCCGGCTCAAGCGCGGCGACCTTGAACGCGTTCAGTAGCGCGATACCGGTGATGATGCCCGGCAGCGCGATCGGCAGGATCAAGAGCAGGGTGATGCCGTTCTTGCCGCAGAAGTCGCGCCGGGACAGCGCGAGCGCGGCGAGCGTGCCCAGCACCAGCGCCAGTGCCGTCGCCTCGGCGGCGACCTTTAGCGAGACGGTGATGGCGTCGAAGATGTCCTGGCGGGCGAAGGCGTCGGCGAACCAGTGCAGGGTGAAGCCCTGCAGCGGGAAGGAGAACGCGCTCTCCTCGGTGTTGAACGCGTAGGCGAAGATCACCAGGATCGGGAAGTGCAGGAAGGCGAGGCCGCCGTAGGCGGCCAGGCGCAGGGCCCAGGGCGTGCGTTCAGAGTGCATCGAAGGCTCCCGTGCGTTTGGCGAGGGTCAGGTAGACGCCGATCAGCACGATGGGCACCACGGTAAACGCGGCGGCCATCGGCATGTTGCCGACCGAGCCTTGCATGCTGTACACCATATTGCCGATGTAGAAACCGGACGGGCCGATCAGCTGCGGGATGATGTAGTCGCCCAGCGTCAGCGAGAAGGTGAAGATCGACCCGGCCACCACGCCGGGAACCGCCATCGGCAGGATGATATGGACGAAGGTCTGCCACGGCCGCGCGCCGAGGTCGGACGACGCGGCGAGCAGGTTGTCCGGGATGCGCTCGAGCGCCGCCTGGATCGGCAGGATCATGAATGGCAGCCAGATGTAGACGAACACCCAGAAGCGGCCGAAGTTGGAGGTCGACAGCGTGCTGCCGCCTATTCCCGGCAGCGTCAGCATCCATTCGTACAGCGGGGTGAGGCCGAGCTTGTCGATCAGCCACCAGCTGATGCCGCCCTTGGCCAGCAGCACCGTCCACGCGTACACCTTGACCAGGTAGCTCGCCCACATCGGCAGCATCACCGCCACGTAGAAGAACGCCTTTTCGCTGCCTTTGGCGTAGCGCGCCATGTAGTAGGCGAGCGGAAAGGCCAAGAGCGCGCTCATCGCCGACACCGCCAGCGCCATCGACACCGTGCGCAGCACGATGTCGAGGTTGGCCGCATCCAGCAGCGCGCGGTAGTTGGCCAGCGTCCACTCGGGCGTCACCTGCATGCTGAAGTCGTCGAAGGTGTAGAAACTCTGCGCGATCAGCGTTAGCAGCGAACCCAGGTACACCACGCCGAACCACAACAAGGGCGGGGTCAGCAGCAACAGCAGCGCCAGCGTGGTGCGCCGGTACAGCAGCGCCGAGACGCGGCGCGCGAGTGACGTGCGGGGGGCCGGGGAGGTGGGGGAGATGGCCATGCTGCTCATGCCGCCTCCGGCAGCCAGTGCGCGGCGTCACGTTCCCACGCAAGCTCGACCTCGGTGCCGACCTCGGGCATCTGCAGCGAAAAGCTCGGCAGTTGCGCTGACAGGTACCGGCCGGCCACCTCGACGTCGACGCGGTTGACCGGCCCCAGGAAGGCGACTTCGCGCACCACGCCACGTACGCTGATGGCGCCGTCGAAGCGCCCCAGCCGGATGCGCTCGGGGCGGATCGCGAACGCGCCCCGGCGGCCGGTAAGCGTTTCGGCCAGCGCGCCGTCGACCACGTTGCTGGTGCCGACAAAGTCGGCGACGAAGCGGCTGGCCGGCTGGCTATACAAGGCCTGCGGGGTGTCGACCTGCTCGATGCGGCCACGGGCAAACACCGCGACGCGGTCGGACATCGACAGCGCCTCGGACTGGTCGTGGGTGACGAACACGAAGGTGATGCCGAGCTGGCGCTGCAGCGCCTTCAGTTCGCCCTGCATCTGCTCCCTGAGCTTCAAATCGAGCGCGCCCAAGGGTTCGTCGAGCAGCAGCACGCGCGGGCGGCCGACCAGCGCGCGCGCCAGCGCCACACGCTGGCGCTGGCCGCCGGAGAGCTGGCCGGGCTTGCGCGCGGCAAAGCCATCGAGTGCGACCATCGCCAGCGCCTCTTCGGCGCGCGCGTACCGCTCGCGTTTGGCGACGCCCTTGATCATCAGCGGGTAGGCGACGTTTTCCAGCACGTTCATGGTCGGGAACAGCGCGTAGTCCTGGAACACGGTGTTCACGTTGCGCTCGAACGGCGGCAGGCGGCTGGCGTCGACGCCGTCGATCAGCACGCGGCCGCTACTCGGCAGCTCGAAGCCGGCGATCAGGCGCAAGCAGGTGGTCTTGCCCGAGCCGGACGGCCCGAGCATGGAGAAGAATTCGCCTTCGCGGATGGCGAGGTTGACATCATCGACCGCGTTGACCGCGCCATAGCTGCGGCGGACGCGGTCGAATTCGACGGCGTGTTTCATGGACGGACTCCGGGTGCGGGTGGGCGTGGCAAGGCCCTGCCTGGCCGCGCGGCACAGGCAGGTGATCGTTGCTGCGGGTGTTTACTTGCCGCCCATCACGCCGATGTAGTCGCGCGTCCAGGTGCTGTACGGCACGCAGCTGCCCTGGCTGGCGCACTTGGCGGTCGGTGTCTTCCAGAAACGGACCTTGGCGAAGTTGTCAAAGCCGTTGCTCTGGCAGAAGTTGCTGCCGCCGGGCGCCTTCTCCTTGCACGCAGCCGGGGTGACCGGGTTGGAGCCGAACCATTCGGCCAGCGCCGACTGCAATTTCGGGTTCAGCGAGTACTCCATCCACTTGTACGCGCAGGTTGGGTGCTTGGCGTCGGCATGCAGCATGGTAGTGTCCGCCCAGCCGGTGACGCCTTCCTTCGGCACCACCGACGCGATCGGCTGCTTCTCGGCCTTCAGCGCGTTGACCTGGTAGCCCCAGGCGCTGGACGCGGCGACGCCCTCATTCTTGAAGTCGTTCATCTGCACGGTCACGTCGTGCCAGTAGCGGTGCTTGAGCGCGTTCTGCTGCCTGAGCAGCTTGAGCGCCTCGGCGTACTGCTTGTCGTTGAGCTCGTACGGGTCCTTGATGCCGAGGTCGGGGCGCTTGCTCATCAGGTAGAGCGCGGCGTCGGCGATGTAGATCGGGCCGTCGTAAGCCTGGATGCGGCCCTTGTTCGGCTTGCCGTCCGGCAGGTTCTGCGGCTCGAACACCACCGCCCACGAGGTCGGCGGGGTCTTGAACACCTTGGTGTTGTACATCAGCACGTTCGGGCCCCACTGGTAGGGCACGCCGTAGGCTGCGCCGCCGACCGTGTACCACGGCGCGCCCTGCAGGCGCTTGTCGACGTTCTTGTAGCTGGGGATCAGCGCGAGGTTGATCGGCTGCACCTTCTTGCCGGCGACCAGGCGCAGGCTGGCATCACCCGAAGCAGTGACCAGGTCGTAGCCGCCCTTGTTCATCAGGCTGACCATCTCGTCCGAGGTGGCCGCGGTCTTGACGTTGACCTTGCAGCCGGTCGCCTTCTCGAACGGGGTCACCCAGTCGTAGGCCTTGTCGGTGCTGCCGTTCTCGATGTAGCCGGGCCACGCGATGATGTCGAGGCGGCCTTCGGGGGCGCCCAGCTTGGCCAGGGGCGCGGCGTGGGCGGTCAGGGTGCCGGCGATCAGGGTGCCGGCGAGCACGAGGGTCTGCTTCATGTCTTCTCTTCTCCTTGCTTGGGGTCCAGTCCGGTAAGGGATGCCTGGCGGACGGGCGCCTCTGCGTGCGCCTCGCGGTGTTTAATTTATTGAATGGCTACGGCCAAAAGAGAAGGGGACGACGCAAAAAAAGCCTTGCCAATCGGCTGCAAGTGGCTGATGCGTATGTTTTTTGCATCAGTTGGCGGGGTGCTGCACTGCGGTGGTGCAGGGTGTTGAATAAAACGAACGGTGTGGTGCGCGTTAACCGGCGACCGGACGCACGAATACCTTGGAGCGGCGGCGCGCGTTGTACGCGGCGCGCTTGGCGGCGGGCAGCGCGGCGGGCGACGCCTCGGTGAAGCCGCGCTCGACGAACCATTGCGCGGTCTGGGTGGTCAGCACGAACAGCCGGCTCAGGCCGGCGTCGCGCGCGGCGTGCTCGACATGGTCAAGCAGCAAATCGCCGAAGCCGCGCCGCTGCCAGCGGGTGCCGACCGCGAGGCAGGCCAGTTCGGCCATGCCGTCGGCCGGGAAGGGATGCAGCGCGACGCAGCCGGCGGCCTGGCCGTCGTGTTCGAGCACGAAGTAGTGCTCAAGCGAGCGCGCGAGCTCTGCGCGGCCGCGGGCGACCAGCTTGCCGCAGTCGATCAGCGGCGCGGTCAGCGCGACCAGCGCGTCAAGGTCGGTGTCCCGTGCGGCGCGCACGTTCACCAGCGGCGCGGCGGAGATGGCGGTACCGCTGCCGGTGCGGGTGAACAGTTCGCGCAGCAGCGCCTCGTCGCAGGCTTCGCCGATCAGGTGGGCGCGGGCGACGCCGGCGGCCACCGCCCGGAGCGCGCCGGCCATGCACAGGCGCACGCCTTCGGCGAGGTGGCCGCCCTGTTCGTGCAGCCAGCGTCCGCCATCGGCGGGGGTGAACGCGCGCTGCAGCTGGCCTTGCGCGTCGCGGATGCCGTCGTCGATGTCGAGGAGGAAGATCAGCTTGTCGGCTTTAAGCGCCGTGGCCGTCTCCGCGGCGACGTCTTCCAGCGCGAGGCTGAAGCTCTCGCCGGTGGGCGAGTAACCGAGCGGCGAGAGCAGCACCAGCTCGCCGGCATCCAGCCGCTGGCGGATGCCCTCGTCGTCGATGCGGCGCAGGCAGCCGGCGCCCAGCATGTCGACGCCGTCGAGCACGCCTAAGGGGCTGGCGACCAGATAGTTGCCGCCGGCGACCCTGAGCTTGGCGCCGGCCATCGGGAAGTGCGGCGCGCCGGCGGAGAGTTGCGCCTCGATCTCGGCGCGCACGCCGCCGACGCCCTGCTTGAACGCACGCATCGACGCACCGCCGAAAATGCAGCGTCCGCCGTAAAAGCCGCCCTGCAGTTGCTGGGTCGCCAGTTGGGCGCGCACCTGAGGCTGCGCGTCGTGGATCAGCACGATGCGGATGCCCAGCCCTGCCAGCAGGCTGAGGTCCTGTGCGAACAGGGCGAAGCGCGGCGAGTCGACCAGGCCGCCGTTGAAGGCGATCACGAAGGTCTGCGTGCGAAAGGCGTGGATATACGGCGCGGCCTCGCGAAACAGCGGGATGAAGCGGGCGTCGGTGTCCATCGCGGCGGCCTCAGGCGCGGATCGCGGTGCCGCCGCGGCCCTCGCGCACGGCGGCGGTCAGCGCACCGGCCACACGGCCGTCGACGATGCGCACGTAGCCCACGCCCTGGCGGGCGGTGGCGAGCGCGGCCTCGACCTTGGGCAGCATGCCGCCACCTATGGTCCCCGCCGCGATGAGGCTGGCCACCGCCTCGCCGTCCAGTTCGGCGAGCACGACGCCGTCCCGGTCCAGCACGCCGGCGGTGTTGGTCAGCATGAGCAGCGCGTCGGCTCCGAGCGCGCGGGCGATCGCCGCGGCCGCGAAGTCAGCGTTGACGTTGCACGGCGCGCCGTCCTCGGCCAGCGCGAACGGCGCGACCACCGGCAGGTAGCCGGCGTCCAGCAAGGTGGCGAGCACATCGGTGTCGACGCGGACCACCTCGCCGACCCGCCCGAGGTCGAGCGGCCGGCCGTTTGGCCCTTCGCCCCAGCGTTTGCGCGCGCCGAGCAGGCCGCCGTCCACCCCGCTGACGCCGAACGCGCGCGCGCCGGCGCGCTGCAGGCCGGCGACCAGGTCGGGGCCTACCGCGCCGGCGAGCACCAGCTGGACGACCGCCATGGTCGTCTCGTCGGTGACGCGCAGGCCGTTGACGAAGCGGCCGTCGAGGCCGAGCCGGCCGAGCATGGCGTCGATCTGCGGGCCGCCGCCGTGGACGACGACCAGCCGCCAGCCCTCGGCGGCGAGCGCGGCGACGTCTTTGAGGAAGGCGTGTTGCAAGGAGGCGTCGGTCATCGCGTTGCCGCCGTATTTGACGACCAGCGTGCCGCGCCCGGCAGTGGCGGGGGTAGGCATGACATTCCCTGTCGGTTTCCGTGTGGAAAATGATAGGGAAGGGCGGCGGTGCCGGCTGTCAAAATCCGGTCGGCACCCGCCAAAATCCGTTCAACCGGCGCGCCGGTGGCGGCTTACAGCTCGACCTGCGCGCCCAGTTCGACCACGCGGTTGGTCGGGATCCGGAAGAAGTCGGTCGCCTTCAGCGCGTTCTTGCTCATCCACACGAACAGCTTCTCGCGCCAGCGCGCCATGCCCGGGCGCTCGGTCGAGATCAGCGTCTCGCGCGACAGGAAGAACGAGGTGTCCATCACCTCGAAGGCGAGGCCGTAGGGCTCGGAGAGCGCGAGGATCTCGTTGACGTCCGGCGCCTCCTTGTAGCCGTACTCGGCGATCACCTGCCAGAACGACGCGGAGAGCTGGCTGACGGTCAGCCGTTCGGCCGGGTCGACGTAAGGCTCCTCGCGGGTGCGCACGGTCAGCAGCACCACGCGGTCGTGCAGCACCTTGTTGTGCTTGAGGTTGTGCAGCAGCGCGTGCGGCACGCCGTGGCTGCTGCTGGTCATGAACACCGCGGTGCCGGGCACACGGGTCGGCGGCCAGGTTTCCATGTTCTCGATGAAGCCCTCCAGCGGGATCGCCTGCTCGTCCAGCCTTTGCATCAGGATCTCGCGGCCGCGCTTCCAGGTGGTCATCAGCGTGAACATCAGCGCGCCGATCGCCAGCGGCAGCCAGCCGCCGGCGACGATCTTGTGGACGTTGGCGGCGAACAGCGGCACGTCGATGCACAGGAACAGGAAGGCCACCGGCAGCACGGCGGCGGCCGGCCAGCGCCAGTTGCGCAGCGCGACCGTGGTCGACAGCAAGGTGGTGATCACCATGGTGCCGGTCACCGCGATGCCGTACGCGGCGGCCAGGTTGCTCGAAGTGCCGAACGACAGCACGACCAGCACGACGGCGCCCAACAGGAACCAGTTGACCATCGGGATGTAGATCTGGCCGATCTCCATCTCCGAGGTGTGCAGGATGGACAGGCGCGGGATGTAGCCCAGCTGCACCGCCTGGCGGGTCAGCGAGAACACGCCGGAGATCACCGCCTGCGACGCGATCACCGTCGCCAGCGTGGCGAGGCCGACCAGCGGCAACAGCGCCCAGTCCGGCGCCAGGTTGAAGAAGGGGTTCTTCACGGCGGCGGGGTCGGCGAGCACCAGCGCGCCCTGGCCGAAGTAGTTGAGCACCAGCGAGGGCAGCACCAGCGCAAACCACGCGCGGCGGATCGGACGCTTGCCGAAGTGGCCCATGTCGGCGTACAGCGCCTCGGTGCCGGTGATCGCCAGCACCACCGCGCCCAGCGTCAGGAAGGCGAGCATGCCGTTGTCGACCATGAAGCGGTAGCCCCAGACGGGGTTCAGCGCCCCGAGCACCTCGGGGTTGTCCAGGATGCCGCCGACGCCGAGCACGCCGAGGCTGATAAACCAGAGCCCCATCACCGGCCCGAACAGCGTGCCGACGCGCGCGGTGCCGTGCTTCTGGATCAGGAACAGCAAGGTGAGCACCACCAGCGAGACCGGCAGCACGTAGGGCTTGAAGGCGGGGGTGACCACCTCCAGGCCCTCGACCGCCGAGAGCACCGACATCGCCGGAGTGATGATCACCTCGCCGTAGAAGAAGCCGGCGCCTGTGATGCCGAGGATCATCAGCAGCCAGCCGGGCACGCCGGCGATGCGGCGGCGGGCGAGCGCCATCAGCGTGAGGATGCCGCCCTCGCCGCGGTTGTCTGCGCGCAACACGAAGGCGAGGTACTTGATCGAGACGACGATGATCAGCTCCCAGAACACCAGCGACAGGATGCCGAGCACGTTGTCGTGGTTGGGGACGAGGCCGAGGTGGGGGCCGAACGCTTCCTTCAGCGTATACAGCGGGCTGGTGCCGATGTCGCCGTAGACGACACCGAGCGCCGCCAGCGTGACGCCGAGCGTGGCCTTGTTATGTTCTTGTTGTTGCATGATTACCCTTTATGGCAGGAGGGCAGCGGATTCTGTGGCGGTGCAGCAGGGCACCGGACTCGCGCGAAGCTTACGCCTGTCGCCGTGGCGCGCCAAGCGCCATGTCCATTTGTCATGCGGCGGGTCCGGTCGGTGGTGCTGTTTACGCCGCCGTCAGCTTGTCGTAGGCGGCGAGCAGCTGGCGGTGCCTCTCGCTGCCCTCGAAGTTCTCGCCGAGTGCATTCAGGCCGAAGAAGCGTTCGCGGCCGTCCTTGAGCGCCTCGGCGGTGGCAACCGCGTGCTCGCCCCACAGGGTGGCGAGCATCGCGCGGTAGTCGGGCAGCGACGCGCCGAACTCGAACACCGCCTCCAGCACGCGCCACACCGCCATGCGCGGCGCGGGCAGCTGGCCGAAGCGGCACACCCACTCGGTTTGCGCGCGCGCGTTCTCCTCGTCGCAGAGCGCCAGCGCGATCAGCGCGCGCAGCTCGCCCACGCGCAGGCTGGCCCACGCGCTGTCCGGGTCGGCGGCGAGCCCGATCAGCTCCCACACCGGCTTCTCGTCGGCGAGAGACGCCGCGTCCAGCGCGTCGGCGAGCGCCCGGCACTCGGCGTCGGACAATTCGGGCAGGCGGGCGATCGGCGCGCGCAGCGGGTTGCCGATATTGTTGTTTTCCCATTCGAGGTCGTCGACCGGGTAGATCTCGGAGAGCCCCGGCACGATCACGCGGCAGCAGTAGACGCCGGTTTCCTCGAAGTCGGCGACGTAGATCTCGTTGCCGTCTTCGTGAAGCAGTGCGCACAGGCTGTCCCAGTCGGCGGCGGTGCTGCCCTCGAAGTTCCAGTCGCAGAAGGCGAAGTCGGGCGCAGCGCCGAGGAAGGGCCAGCCGACGCTGCCGCTCGAATCGATGAAGTGCAGCTCGAGGTTGGCCGGGCTGGCGACTTCTTCCGGGTCGAACGCGGGTTCGGGGAAGCCCGCAAGCGCGTCGAGCGCGCGGCCCTGCAGCAGTTCGGTCAGCGCGCGTTCCAGTGCGACGGCGAACGAGGGGTGCGCGCCGAAGCTGGCGAACACGCCGCGGTCGTGCGGGTGGACCAGCGTCACGCAGGCGACCGGGTAGCGGCCGCCGAGCGACGCGTCCTTCACTAGGATATGGAAGCCCGCCGCGCGCAGCGAGGCGATGCCGGCGGCGATGGCCGGGTGGCGCTCGATCACCGCGGGCGGGATGTCGGGCAGGCACAAGCCGTCACGCAGTACGCGGAACTTCACCGCGCGTTCGACCACCTCGGACAGCGCCTGCGTGCGCGCCTCGTACGCGGTGTTGCCGGCCGCCATGCCGTTGGAGAGATAAAGGTTGCCGATCAGGTTGACCGGGAACCACACCGTCTTTCCGTCGGACACCCGGGTGTACGGCAGCGCGCACACGCCGCGGCCGCTGTCGCCGCTGTTGAAGTCGGTCAACTGGGCTGCGGCGAGCGCGGCGTCCGGGTCGTAGAAGTCGCGCAGCGCCTCGTCGTCCAGCAGACCGTCCGGCCAGCCTTCTTCGCAGGCATCGAACCAGCGCTCGCGCGCGAAGTGCACCCACGCGCGTTCGCTGCGTGCGCGGCCGAGGTAGTAGTGCGTCCAGAAGTAGTGGTTGCCCAGGCGCTCGCACATTTCGCCCAGGGCGCTGGCGCGTGCGGCGAGTTCCGAGCCGCCCTTACCGTTGGTGTAGATCAGCGGGCAGTCGCGCTCCCTCAAGTGGACCGACCAGCAGCCGTCGACCGGGTGCAGCCAGGACACCTCTTCGGGATGGAAGCCGAGCGCGGCGAGCCGGCCTTGCAAGGTGGCGATGGTGTCTTCGAGGGTGGCATCCTTGCCGGGCAGGGTATGGGACATATGGCGCGCTCCTGCGCGATCGCGGTTGAGGTTCCAAGAGGGCTCGCACTCTAACACCGCGGCGGCGGCGGCGGCCACCCGTGCGCGGGGGCTTATGACATGTGCGCGCCGAAAGGCCGGTGTTGTGCGACAATCCCGCATAGCCGACAGCCGGGGCCGCCTGTACGGCACAGAATAGCAACGAGGGGGAAGGATGGCCGACCAAGACTTGGCCGCGCTGCGCGCCGAGCTGGCGAGCTTGCGCGAGGAAAACGCCGCCTTGCGGGAGAAACTCGCGGCAGCGCTCGACGGTACCGGCGTCTGCCTGTGGCAGGGCGAACCGCAGAGCGGGCGGCTGACCGTGTTCAATCTGCAGGACTTCGACGCCGGCGACATGGCACCCGATTTCCAGGCGTGGCTCGCCAAGCTGCACCCGGACGACCGGGCGTCGACGCTGGAGCACTACTACGGCCACCTCGCCGGCGAGCGGCCATTTTATGAGGCCGAGTACCGCACGCTGAACCCGGACGGCGGTGTCACCTGGTTATGGGACCGCGGTCGCGTCGTCGAACGCGACGAAAACGGCCGGCCGCTGCGCATCCTCGGCGCGCATATCGACATCACCCGCCGCAAGGCGCACGAGGCGCAGCTCGCGCGCCTCGCCCACCACGACGCGCTGACCGGCCTGCCCAACCGGCGGCCGATGCTCGAGCGCCTGCGCCGCGAGACCGAGGCGCGCACGGTGGACACGGCAAGCGTGCTGGCGCTGGCCATGCTCGACATCGACCACTTCAAGACCTTCAACGACCGTTTCGGCCACGATGTCGGCGACCGCGTGCTCGCCGGCGTCGGCCAGCACCTGGCCGGGCAGTTGCGTGAGGGCGAGCTGTGTTGCCGCTGGGGCGGCGAGGAGTTCCTGCTGCTGCTCTTCGGCGCGAGCGCCGACGAGGCCGCGCTGCGCGTTGAACGGATCCGGGCGTCGTTCGCGGCGCTGGGGCAGGCGCTTGCGCTGCCCGCGCCCGTGGGTGCGAGCGTCGGTGTCACCACCCACCGGGTGGGCGAGAGCTTCACGCAGACCATCCGCCGTGCCGACCACGCGCTGCTCGCGGCCAAGCAGGGCGGGCGCGGACGCATCTGCCGCGGCTGAGCCGTTCGGCAGCCGCTGCCGCCTTGCAGTACAATCGACGCCATCTGTGTCCGAATTTCAGGGATTTTTCACCATGCGCGCTTCGCAGTTCTTCATCTCCACCCTCAAGGAAGCCCCCGGCGACGCCGACATCGTCAGCCAGAAACTGATGCTGCGCGCCGGCATGATCCGCAAGGTCGCCGCCGGCGTGTACACCTGGATGCCGATGGGGCTGCGCACGCTGCGCAAGGTCGAGGCCATCGTGCGCGAGGAGATGGACCGCGCCGGCGCGATCGAGGTGACGATGCCGGTGGTGCAGCCGGCCGTGCTGTGGCAGGAAACCGGCCGCTGGGACAAGATGGGCGACGAGCTGTTGCGCTTCAAGGACCGCCACGACCGCGACTTCGTGATCCAGCCGACCTCCGAGGAAGTGGTGACCGACATCGCGCGCGGCGAGCTCAAGAGCTACCGCCAGCTGCCGAAGAACTTCTACCAGATCCAGACCAAGTTCCGCGACGAGCGCCGCCCGCGCTTCGGCGTGATGCGCGGCCGCGAGTTCACCATGAAGGACGCGTACTCGTTTGACCGCAGCGCCGAAGACGCCGGCAAGAGCTACGACAACATGTTCGCCGCCTACCGCCGCATCTTCGACCGCATGGGCCTGACCTACCGCGCAGTGGCGGCCGACACCGGCGCCATCGGCGGCGACCGCTCGCACGAATTCCAGGTGATCGCCGACACCGGTGAGGACGCCATCGTCTACTGCCCGGCTTCCGACTACGCCGCCAATATCGAGCTGGCCGAGGCGGTGGCGCCGGCCCACGCCCGCCCGGCGCCGGGTGCGGCCATGCAGAAGGTGTCGACCCCCGGCGTGAAGACCATCGCCGACCTGGTCGCCTTCCTGAACTGCCCGGTCGAGCAGACGGTGAAGGCGGTGGTGGTCGAGGGTGACGGCGAGGACGGCCTGCCGGTGCTCTTGCTGGTGCGCGGCGACCACGAACTGAACGAAGTGAAGGCCGGCAAGCTCGCCGGCGTCGCCAGCCCGCTGACTTTCGCCACGCCCGAATCCATCGTCGCCGCCTTCGGCGCCAACCCGGGCTCGCTGGGGCCGGTCGGCTTCAAGGGCAAGGTGTACGCCGACCGCACCGTCGCGGTGATGGCCGACATGGTGACCGGCGGCAACGAGGACGACGTGCACCTGACCGGCGTCAACTTCGGCCGCGACCTGCCCGAGCCGGTGGTGGTCGACATCCGCAACGTGGTTGCCGGCGACGCGAGCCCGGACGGCAAGGGCGAACTCGCGATCCAGCGCGGCATCGAGGTCGGCCATGTGTTCTATCTGGGCACCAAGTACTCGAAGGAAATGAACGCGACCTTCCTCGACGACGACGGCAAGCCGAAGTTCTTCGAGATGGGCTGCTACGGCATCGGCGTGAGCCGCATCCTGGGCGCCGCCATCGAACAGAACTTCGACGAGCGCGGCATCATCTGGACCGACGCGCTCGCGCCCTTCACCGTGGTGATCGTGCCGATGGGCATGGCGCGCAGCGAAGCGGTGCGCGAGGCGGCCGAAGGGCTGTACGCCACGCTCAAGGCGCAGGGCGTCGACGTGCTGCTGGACGACCGCGAAGAGCGCCCGGGCGTGCTGCTGGCCGACTCCGAGCTGATCGGCTACCCGCACCGCGTGGTGATCGGCGACCGCGGCCTGAAGGAGGGCAAGGTCGAGTACCGCCACCGTCGCGACGAGGCGTCGACCGAAGTCGCCGCTGCCGACATCGCGGCCTTCGTGCTCGGCAAGCTCGGCCGCTAAGCCGATGGCGGCGCGCGCGGCGGCCCTGGCGGCCTTGCTTGTGGCGCTCGCCGCGCCGGCCTTGGCCGGCGCGCAGCGCGAGGAGGCCTTGTCGCATAGCGTGGCCACCTCGCTGCGCCGCTCGGTGGGCGAGGTGAACGCACCCAGGCTGGTGTTCGCCGACCCGCGCGAGGGTCAGGCTTGGCTCGCCGAGATGTCGGCCCGGCTGCAGAAGCGCATTCCCGACGCGTGGACGCGAGAGCGGCTGCTCACCGCGATCCACTACGAGGCGAGCCGCGCTGGGCTCGACCCGCAGCTGGTGCTCGGCCTGATCCAGGTCGAGAGCGGCTTCAAGAAGTACGCGATCTCCAGCGCCGGCGCGCGCGGGTTGATGCAGGTGATGCCGTTCTGGCCGCGCGCGATCGGCACCGCCGAGCACAACCTGTTCGACCTCACCACCAACCTGCGCTACGGCTGCACCATCCTGCGCCATTACCTCGATATCGAACGCGGCAACCTGTTCCGTGCACTCGGCCGCTACAACGGCAGCCTGGGCCGCGCCGAGTACCCGAACCTGGTGCTCGGTGCCTGGCAGAAGCAATGGGCGTGGACGCCGCCGGCCGGCCTGAACCGGACCGCCGGCACGCGTTGAGCCGCCACCGGCCAAGCAAAAAAGGGGAGCCCGCGGGCTCCCCTTCTTGTTTGGCCGCGTGCCGCCTAGCGCTCCTGCGCGATCAGCAGCTTCTTCAGCAGGCCCGCCAGTTGCACGCGCTCGTCGGCGTCAAGCGGCGAGAGCAGCTCGGCTTCGGCTTCCAGGTGGTGGACCGCCGCGTCCTCGACCACGTCCAGTCCGCGGGCGGTCAGGGTCACGATCACGCCGCGGCGGTCGTTCGGGTCCGGGCTGCGGCTGACCAGGCCTGCCGACTCGAGCCGGTTGATGCGGTTGGTCAGCGCGCCGGAAGAGATCAGCACCATGCCTTGCAGCTGGTTGGGCGAGAGCTGGAAAGGTTCGCCGGCGCGGCGCAGCGCGGCGAGCACGTCGAATTCGCCGACGTTGAGCTTGTGGCGGGCGAGGTCCTGCAGCACGCGGCGGGTGACGAAGTACTCCATGCGTGCAATGCGGCCGATGACTTCGGTCGAGGAAGTGTCGAGTTCGGGGCGGACCGCCTTCCACAGTGCGACGATCTGGTCGATCTGGTCTTTGGGTGGGTGCATTGTGTATGTATTGGGCAATGTGGGGTGATATCCGGCGGCAAGGGTAACACGGGTGGGTGGTGGCGCAAAACTTGCTTCACTGAAAGAATCTTTACAGCAAGACAGTCGCCCCGTCCGGCAAGCTGCCGGCGGCACTGCCAAGATGAGTGAGCCGCCCGCGTGGGGCGTGCCGTGCAGGAGAGGCAAGATGCAGACAGCCATCCGGGGAGCCTTGCTCACCTTCAAGGACGACCCCTTTGTCCGTGACCTGCAGGACTGCATGGTCTACCTCGACGACGCCGTCGTCGTGATGGAAAACGGCAAGATTGCCGCCGTCGGCGCTGCCGCCGGGGTCCTGCCCACCCTGCCGGCTGAGCTGCCTGTGACCCGCTACCCCGACAGCGTGATCCTGCCCGGCTTCATCGACAGCCACGTGCACTACCCGCAGACCCGGATGATCGCCGCCTACGGCGAACAATTGATCGACTGGCTGAACAACTACACCTTCATCACCGAACAGGGCTTCGCCGATAAGGCGCACGCGGCCGAGGTCGCGTCGGTGTTCCTGAAGGAACAGCACAGGAACGGCGTCACCAGCGCCACCGTGTTCGGCACGGTGTTCCCGCAGTCGGTGGACGCGCTGTTCGAGGAGGCCGCCCGCTACGACATGCGCATCATGGCCGGCAAGGTGTGCATGGACCGCAACGCTCCCGCAGCGCTGCTCGACACGCCGCAGCGTGCCTACGACGAATCGAAGGCGCTGATCGAACGCTGGCACGGCAAAGGCCGCGCCGAGTACGTGATCACCCCGCGCTTCGCGCCGACCTCCAGCCCCGAGCAGCTGGAAATGGTCGGCGCGCTGGCGGCCGAATTCCCGACCACGCTGATCCAGTCTCACCTGTCGGAAAACCGCGGTGAAGTCGAATGGGTGAAGTCGCTGTTCCCGGAGTGTCGCGACTACACCGACGTCTACCACCGCTTCGGCCTGCTGCGCGATCGCGCGATCTACGGGCACGGCATCCATCTGTCCGAGGCCGAGCTCGACGTGTTGTCGGCCACCGGTACCGCGATCGCGCACTGTCCGACGTCCAACTTCTTCCTCGGCTCCGGCTACTTCAACGTGAAGGCCGCCCGCGACGCGAGCCGTCCGGTCAAGGTCGGCCTCGCGACCGACCTGGGCGCCGGCACCAGCTTCTCGATGCTGCAGACCATGAACGAGGCGTATAAGGCCGCGCAGCTGAACGGCTTTGCGCTGTCCGCCGGCCATGCCTTCTACCTTGCCAGCCGTGGCACGGCCGAGGCGCTGGGGCTGCAGGACAAGGTAGGCAGCATCGAAGTGGGCAAGGAGGCCGACCTTGCCGTGCTGAACCTCAAGTCGACGCCGATCATCGAGTACCGGATGAAGTACGCGCGCGACATCCACGAGGCCTTGTTCGTCCAGATGACCTTGGGCGACGACCGTGCGATTGCCGCGACCTACATCGCCGGCAAGCAGGTCTACCCCGCCTGAAGCGGACGCAACAAGGGGAGGCCGAGGCCTCCCCTTGTTTATCCGGCGGAGCGTTACAGGAACAGGTAACGCCCGATGAACAGCGCGGCGATCACCGCGATGGGCAAGGACAGCTGCTTGCCCTGGCCGCTGGCGAGCTTGGTCACCACGTAGGTGATCGCGCCGAAGGCGATGCCGTCGGCGATGGAGAAGGTGAACGCCATGGTCGCGATGCAGGCGATCGCCGGCGCGGTCTCGGTCAGCTCGTCCCACTCGAGGTGGGTGAGGCTACGCAGCATCAGGATGGCGACGTACAGCAGGGCGGGCGCGGTCGCGTAGCCCGGCACCATCGCCGCCAGCGGCGCGAACACCAGCGCAGCGATGAACAGCAGGCCGATGACGACGGCGGTGAGGCCGGTGCGCCCGCCGGCAGCGATGCCGGTGGTCGACTCGATATAGCTGGTGGTGCTCGAGGTGCCCAAGAGCGCGCCGGCGCTGATCGCGGTCGAGTCGGCCAAGAGCGCGCGCTTGAGGCGCGGCAGGTGGCCGTCCTTGTCGAGGAAGTTGCCGCGCTCGGCGATCGCGATCAGCGTGCCCGAGGTCTCGAACAGGCTCATCAGGAAGAACGACAGCACCACGCCGAGCACCGCCGGTTGCAGCGCGCCGGCGATGTCGGCCTTGAGGAAGGTCGGCGCCAGCGACGGCGGGGCGGAGATCACGCCGCCGTACGGCGTGAAGCCCAGCAGCACCGAGGCTGCGGTGACGGCGAGGATGCCGATGATGATGGCGCCGGGCACGCCGCGGCGGTCGAGCACCACCATCAACAGGAAGCCAGCCGCCGCGAACAGCACCGACGGCGTGCCCAGCGGCCCCAGCGCGAGCATGGTGTCCGGGCTGGGGACGACCACGCCGGCTTGCTGCAGCGCGATCAGCGAGATGAACAGGCCGACGCCGGCCGAGATCGAGTGCTTCAGGCAGGCCGGCATCGCGTTGACGAACCACTCGCGGATCTTCAGCACGCTCACCAGCACGAACAGCAGGCCGGACAGGAATACCGCGCCCAGCGCGGTCTCCCACGGCAGGCCCATGCCCTTGACGAGGCCAAAGGCGAAGAAGGCGTTGATGCCCATGCCCGGCCCCTGGCCGATCGGGTAGTTGGCGAGCAAGCCCATCAGGAAGCAGCCGATGGCGGCGGCGAGGCAGGTCGCGACGAATACCGCGCCGTGGTCCATGCCGGCGGCGGACAGGATGTCGGGGTTGACGAACAGGATGGCCGACATCGTGAGGAAGGTCGTGAAGCCGGCGAGGATTTCGGTGCGCACGGACGAGCCTTGCGCACGGATGTGGAAGAGTTTTTCCAGCATGCGTGAGTCCGGAGAAAGGGTTTGCAAAGTCCCGAGCGACAGTCGGGCGCTAGGCGGGCCACCGGCAAGGAATCCGGCGCCCGCTCCGTCGGGCGCAAGTATAGGGGCAGAAGCGGGGAGGGGCTAGCGGCGCAGCCGCGTCCACGCGAACAAGAGGTAGCCCGACGCCGCGTAGCCGACGAAGAAGCCGAACAGCACCAAGGGCGGCTCGTACAGCACCAGCAGCAGTCCGAGCGTGAGCGCCAACAGCACGTAGAACGGCACGCGGCGGCGCAGGTGGATCTCCTTGAAGCTCCAGTAACGCACGTTGCTGACCATGGTCAGCCCGGCGAACAGCGTGAAGCCAGCGAGCAATGCTGGCAGCGCCGGTGCACCGGAGTAGCCGTAGGCGTGGCAGATCCACACCAGGCCCGCGACCAGCGCGGCGGCGGCCGGGCTTGGCAGGCCGATGAACCAGCGCTTGTCGACGCTGCCGATCATGGTGTTGAAGCGCGCCAGGCGCAGGGCGGCGCCCGCGCAGTAGATGAAGGCGATCATCCAGCCGATCTTGCCCAGATCCTTGAGCAGCCACTCGTAGGCGACGAGCGCCGGCGCGACGCCGAAGCTGACCATGTCGGAGAGGCTGTCGAACTCGGCGCCGAACGCGCTCTGGCTGTGGGTCATGCGCGCGACGCGGCCGTCGAGGCCGTCGAGGATCATCGCGGCGAAGATGGCGACCGCGGCGGTTTCGAAGTGCCCGCCCATCGCCTGCACGATCGCGTAGAAGCCGGCGAACAGCGCGGCGAGCGTGAACAGGTTGGGTAGCAGGTAGACGCCCTGGCGGCTGAGCGACGGGCGTTGCGGGGATTCGTCGGACGGATCGGGATGCATCGTGCAGGCTCCGGACGGCGGTGCGGAGCACCGGTCGGCATATTGTAGCGCAGCCGGCGTGCCGCCGCGCTAGGCCATCGGCATGGCCGACAGCCGCGTCCCCTTCGTTTATAATGCCCGGCTTGATTCGAAAATAAGGGGAACGTCCTTGTCCGAGCGCCTATTTGTGCTGTTGCAGCACGCGCTGCCCAAGCTCGCCCTGACCCGTCTGGCCGGCCGCATCGCCGGCGCGCAGGGCGGCGCGCTGACCCGCCGCCTGATCACCCGCTTCATCGCACGCTACGGCGTGAACATGGCCGAGGCGGCCCAGCCGGATCCGGCCGCGTACCCGACCTTCAACGACTTCTTCACCCGCGCGCTCAAGCCGGGCGTGCGTCCGCTCGCCGCCAGCCGCCTGGTGTGCCCGGTCGACGGCGCGATCAGCCAGTTCGGCGACATCCACGCCGGGCGCGTGTTCCAGGCCAAGGGCCGCGACTACAGCGCCGCCGCCTTGCTGGCCGATAAGACCGCCGCGCACGCGTTCGACGACGGCGTGTTCGCGACCATCTACCTGAGCCCGCGCGACTACCACCGCATCCACATGCCGTGCGCGGGCACGCTCAAAAGCATGACCTATGTGCCGGGCGAGCTCTACTCGGTGAACCCGGCGACCGCGCGCGGGGTGGACGCGCTATTCGCACGCAACGAGCGGGTGGTCTGCCTGTTCGATTCTCCGGTCGGTGAGTTTGCGCTGGTGCTGGTCGGCGCGACCATCGTCGGCAGCATGGCGACCGTCTGGCACGGCGCGGTCAACCCGCCGCGCCCGGGTGAAGTGGTGCGCTGGGACTACCGCGGGCAGGGCATCCAGCTTGCCAAGGGAGAGGAGATGGGGCGCTTTTTGCTCGGCTCGACCGTGGTGCTGCTGTTCCCCAAGGCCGCCGGCCTCGCGTTCAACCCCGAGTGGGCGCCCGCACGCGCGGTGCGCATGGGCGAGGCGATGGCCGACTGAGCCGTCGTCTGGGCGCAGGCGAAAAAAAGCCGGGACAGCGTCCCGGCTTTTTTCATGCACCAAACCAAGCTTAGTTCTTCGACTGGTCGACCAGCTTGTTCTTGGCGATCCACGGCATCATCGCGCGCAGCTCGGCGCCGACCTTCTCGATCGGGTGCTCGGCGTTCAGGCGGCGACGGGCGGTCATGCTCGGGTAGTTGGTCTTGCCTTCGAGGATGAACATCTTCGCGTATTCGCCCGACTGGATGCGGTACAGCGCCTTCTTCATCGCTTCCTTGGTGGCGGAGGTCACCACTTCCGGCCCGGTCACGTACTCGCCGTACTCGGCGTTGTTCGAGATCGAGTAGTTCATGTTGGCGATGCCGCCTTCGTACATCAGGTCGACGATCAGCTTCAGCTCGTGCAGGCACTCGAAGTAGGCCATTTCCGGCGCGTAACCGGCTTCGGTCAGCGTCTCGAAACCGGCCTTCACCAGCTCGACGGCACCGCCGCACAGTACGGCCTGTTCGCCGAACAGGTCGGTCTCGGTCTCTTCGCGGAAGTTGGTCTCGATCACGCCACCCTTGGTGCCGCCGTTGGCTGCCGCGTACGACAGCGCGACGTCACGCGCCTTGCCCGACACGTCCTGGTAGACGGCGATCAGGGTCGGCACGCCGCCACCCTTCACGTACTCGGAGCGCACGGTGTGGCCCGGGCCTTTCGGCGCGACCATGATCACGTCGACGTCAGCCGGCGGAACGATCTGGTTGTAGTGGATGTTGAAGCCGTGCGCGAAGGCCAGCGCCGCGCCCTTCTTCAGGTTCGGGGCGATCTCGTTGCGGTAGACGTCAGGCTGGCTTTCGTCCGGCAGCAGGATCATCACCACGTCGGCCTTCTTCACCGCGTCAGCCACTTCCTTCACCTTGTGGCCGGCCGCTTCGGCCTTCGGCCACGAGGCACCGTCCTTGCGCAGGCCGATTACCACTTCGCAGCCGGAGTCCTTCAGGTTGGCGGCGTGGGCGTGGCCCTGCGAGCCGTAACCGATGATCGCGACGCGCTTGTCCTTGATGATGGAGAGGTCGGCGTCCTTGTCGTAGTAAACCTTCATTTGATTTTCCTTGATGTTTCGTTGTTCGTGGTAAGGCAGGTCAGATCTTCAGGATGCGTTCGCCCCGGCCGATCCCCGAGGCGCCGGTACGGACCGTTTCCAGGATCACCGAGCGGTCGACGGCCTCGATAAAGGCACCGAGCTTGTCGCTGGTGCCGGTCAGTTCGATCGTGTACGTCTTTTCGGTCACGTCGATGATGCGTCCGCGGAAGATGTCGGCCATGCGCTTCATCTCCTCGCGCTCCTTGCCGGTGGCGCGCACCTTGATCAGCATCATCTCGCGTTCGATGTGCTCGGACTCGTTCAGGTCGATCACCTTGACCACCTCGATCAGCTTGTTCAGCTGCTTGGTGATCTGCTCGATCACCTCGTCCGAGCCGTGGGTGACGATGGTCATCCGGCTGAGCGTCGCATCTTCGGTGGTCGAGACGGTCAGCGAGTCGATGTTGTAGCCGCGCGCGGAAAACAGGCCCACCACGCGCGACAGCGCGCCGGCCTCGTTTTCCAGCAGGATGGAAAGAATATGTCTCATGCTTCGCTCCGGGTCAGCACAGGTTGCCGTAGTCGCGATCGGCCGCTTCGCCGCCCTGCTCGCGCATGTGCGGCGGCAGATCCATCTGGTCCAGGCCCTTGCCGTTGCCCACCATCGGGAACACGTTTTCCGACTGGTCGGTACGGAAGTCCATGAACACCAGGCGTTCCCTGTTCTTCTGGCTGAACGCCTCGCGGATCGCCGGCTCGACGTCGGCCGGGTTTTCGATCTTCATGCCGACATGGCCGTAGGCCTCGGCGATCTTCACGAAGTCGGGCAGCGCGTCCATGTACGACTCGGAGTAGCGGGTGCCGTAGAAGAACTCCTGCCACTGGCGCACCATGCCCAAGTAGCGGTTGTTCAGGCTGAGCACCTTGACCGGGGTGTGGTACTGCTTGGCGGTCGACAGCTCCTGGATATTCATCTGGATCGAGCCTTCGCCGGTGATGCAGGCGACGGTCGCATCCGGGTTCGCCAGCTGTGCGCCGATGGCGGCGGGCAGGCCGAAGCCCATGGTGCCGAGGCCGCCGGAATTCAGCCACTGCTTCGGGCGGTCGAACTTGTAGTACTGCGCGGCCCACATCTGGTGCTGGCCGACGTCGGAGGTGACGATGGCGTTGCCGCCGGTGACCTCGTACAGCGTCTGAACCACATGCTGCGGCTTGATCAGCTCGTCGGACGGCTGGTACCACAGGCTCTTGCGGTCGCGCCAGGCTTCAACCTGTTGCCACCACGCGGCGAGCGCCTGCGCGTCGGGGCGCTGGCTGCTTGCACGCAGCAATTCGAGCATCTCGGCCAGGACATGTTTGACGTCGCCGACGATGGGCACGTCGGCCTTGACGCGCTTGGCGATCGAGCTGGGGTCGACGTCGATGTGGATGATCTTCTTCGGCGCGCCGAGGAAGTGTGACGGCACGCTGATCACGCGGTCGTCGAAGCGGGCGCCGACGGCGAGCAGCACGTCGCAGTTCTGCATCGCCATGTTCGCTTCGTAGGTGCCGTGCATGCCGAGCATGCCGAGGAACTGGCGGTCGGAACCCGGGTACGCGCCCAGCCCCATCAGCGTGTTGGTGCACGGCACGCCGAGCAGGCGCACAAGTTCGGTCACCTCGGCTGCCGCGTTGCCCTGCACTGCGCCGCCGCCGACGTAGATGTACGGGCGCTTGGCTTCCAGCAGCAGGCCGACGGCCTTCTTGATCTGGCCGGGGTGGCCGCGGGTGACCGGCACGTACGAGCGGATCTGCACGCTGTCCGGGTAGGAAAATTCGTGTTTGGCCTGGGTGACGTCCTTGGCGATGTCGACGACGACCGGGCCGGGGCGGCCGGTCTTGGCGATGTAGAACGCCTTCTTGATGGTCGACGCCAGCTCGGTGACGTCCTTGACCAGGAAGTTGTGCTTCACGCACGGCCGGGTGATGCCGACCATGTCGACTTCCTGGAACGCGTCCATGCCGATCGCCGGGGTCGGCACCTGGCCGGAGATCACCACCATCGGGATCGAGTCCATGTACGCGGTGGCGATGCCGGTGACCGCGTTGGTCGCCCCGGGACCGGAGGTGACCAGCGCGACACCCACCTTGTCGCTGGAACGGGAATACGCGTCAGCCGCGTGGACAGCTGCCTGCTCGTGGCGGACCAGTACATGCTTGAACTGGTTCTGCCTGAAGATGGCATCGTAAATTTCTAGGACCGCGCCGCCGGGGTAGCCGAAAATAAATTCGACCCCTTCCTCCTGCAGGCTGCGGACGAGGATTTCCGCGCCCGATATCTGCATTGTTGCCTCTGTCTTGTGTATGTGGTGTCCCGTTGCAATTAATGACCATATCTTATCCGGCAAAATACGGTCAAGCGCTTTTGTGCGGCCGCACAAGCGGCTGCAAGGCCGGAAAAATCAGGGTTTTGGCGCGCTGACGCCGGGACGGGCGCTTTGTTAAGATAACGACTTCCAGCTTTTTTCCGCCGCCAGATGAACGCCGCTTCCCGCTCACCGCACCTTCTTGCCGCCGCCCGCGTGCTGGCGGCTGTCGCGCTGCCCTATGGAGCCGACGGCATGGCGGCCGTGCAGGCTGCCCGCCAGGCTGCCCGCAGCCGTTTCGGTACGGACCGGGAAGATGCGCTGTGGCTGGGCTGCCTGCTCGCGCGCTTGCCCCGGCCCCGCCGTTGGCGCGCGCCCGTCGCGGCCGAGACGCCGATCGAATTCGAGGCGCTGCCGGCACTGGCGGCGCCCGGCTGGACGCGACAGCCTGGGGCGCGGCCGCTGATCCTTGCCGCACTCGCGCTGCTGCGTCGCGACGAGCAGGTCGCTTATCTCATGCACGGGCTCGGCGGCTGGCCCGCCGCGCGCATCGCGGCGCTGACCGGCGCTACGGTGTTCGGCGCCGAACGCCAGTTGCGCTCGGCGCGCCACGCGCTGCATGCGATGCTGCAGCTGAAGGGCGTCTGCGACGCCGACGGCTACCCGTCGCTGGACGCGGCGGTCGCCGCCGTGCTGGCAGACGCCTACGCGGGCGAAGGCGCTGCCGGGGACGTCGGGGCTGCGGATGCACCCCGCCGCTTGCGCGCGCGGCTGTGGCTCGCCCGCGGCCACCTGCGCCGTGCGGCGGGTGTCGTCGTACTGGTGGGCGTGGCGGCCGCCTTCTGGCCTGCGCTGCCCGAGTTGGGGCACGACGCCGCGTCCGACGCGGCGATGCTGTCGTCGGAGTGGCCGCTGGAGATGCTGTTGCAACCACTGGAGGAGGGCGCGCGATGATCAAGGGATGGAGCCTGCTGCTGGCCTGTTGCCTGGCCGCGCCTGCGTGGGCCGGCAGCGCGGCGTCGCCGGACTGGGACATGCTCGCCGAGTCGAGGCGGCAGGCGCTCGCGCCGCTCGCCCGCGACTGGAACCGTTACTCGGCGCAGAAGAAACAGGCGCTGGTCGAACTGGCCGACGCGCTGCAGCGGCTGACGCCGGATGCGCGCGAGCGTGCGCAGCGCCAGTTGCGGCGCTGGGTCGAGCTGTCGCCCGCCGAACAGGCGCGGGTGCGCGCCAACTGGCAGCGCGTGCAGGAAATGGCACCCGAGCGGCGTGCCGCGCTGCTGTTCGAGCTGACGCACCCGACCGCGCAGCGCTGACCGTATGTGACATTGTCTTGCGGTAGAATGGCGGCTTCCAAACCCTGTGCCTGCCTGCCCATCGCATGACCATCCCATCCGCCGAGCCGACCCTGGCGCGCACCCTGGCCGCGCTGTTCTACGAAATCCTGCTGGGCTGCGCGGTGCTGCTCGCCTTCGCCGCCGTGCTGACGCCGCTGAAGGCGCTGCTCCCCGCGGGGCTGCTCGCCGACTGGCTGTTCCGGCTGACGCTGGCCGCCCTGATGTTCGGCTACTGCGGCTTTTGCTGGACGCGCGGCGGGCAGACGCTGGCGATGAAGACCTGGCGCTTGCGCGTCGAGCGCGCCGACGGCGCCGCGCTGTCGTGGCTTGACTCGCTGCGCCGTTTCCTCGTGGTGCTTGCGCTGTTTGTCGGCGTGCCGGTGCTGGTGTGGGCCGGCTGGAGCCGTGCGCTGGGCGAGGCGGCGCCCTTGTGGCTGCTGCCGCTGTGGCTAGCGGTCCCGTTTGCCTGCCGCCTGTTCGACCCGGCGAAACTGAGCCTGCACGACAGGCTGGCGGCGACCCGTGTCGTCCAGTTGCCCAAGCGGGTGTAGCGCCCTGTTCTACAAAACCGCCTCTCGGCGGTTTTTTGCGACCAAAATTGGACAAAAAGTCTGATTTTTGCGTGTCTGACACGAATTAATCCATGCCATAAAAATTTATTGGCGGTTTGTTTGACAGGATGTCTCTGTCGGCGTACGTTTATGACAAACAGCCACCGGGAGGGACGCATGCAACTCGATATCGAACGACTGATCGCCGACTTTGGCGGCCCCGGCGCGATCGCCGAGGCGCTGAGCCGCGCGCATCCGGACGAGCCGGTATCGCGGGCGGCGATCTACAAGTGGCGGGAACGCGGCAGCCTGCCGCTGGCGCAGCTGAACAAGCTGGCGCAACTGGCGGCCAGCCAGGGCAGGCGGTTCGATTACAGCGACTATCTGGTCGGCGCGGCGCCGGCCGGCGGATACGGGAGAAATCCGGACATGGGCGAGCGTTTGATCATTTTCGACACCACCTTGCGTGACGGCGAGCAGTCGCCGGGCGCGTCGATGACCCGCGAGGAAAAGCTGCGCGTGGCCCGCCAGCTTGAGCGGCTTGGCGTCGACGTGATCGAGGCCGGTTTTGCCGCGGCGAGCCCGGGCGACGCCGAGTCGATCCGCTCCATTGCCGAGGCGATCCGCGAGTCGACCGTCTGTTCGCTGTCGCGAGCCAACGAGCGCGACATCCGCGCCGCCGGCGAGGCGATCGCCCCGGCCGCCCGCGGCCGCATCCATACCTTCATCGCGACCAGCCCGATCCATATGGAGAAGAAGCTGCGCATGCACCCGGACGAGGTGGTCGAGGCGGCGGTCAAAGCTGTGAAGTTCGCCCGCGAATTCACCGACGACGTCGAATTCTCGGCCGAAGACGCGCTGCGCTCGGAGCCGGCTTTCCTTGCGCGCATCTTCGGCGAGGTGATCGCCGCCGGCGCGACGACGATCAACGTGCCGGACACCGTCGGCTACGCGGTGCCGCGGGTGACCGAGGCGTTCTTCCGCGACCTGATCGGCGCGACCGCCGGCGGGCAGCGCGTGGTGTGGTCGGCGCACTGCCACAACGATCTGGGCATGGCGGTCGCCAACAGCCTGGCCGCGGTGCTCGGCGGCGCGCGTCAGGTCGAGTGCACCATCAACGGCCTGGGCGAGCGCGCCGGCAACGCGGCGCTCGAGGAAATCGTGATGGCGGTGAAGACGCGCCGCGACATCTTCGGCGTCGACACCCGCGTCGACGCGACGCAGATCGTGCCGGCGTCCAAGCTGGTGTCGACCGTCACCGGCTACCCGGTGCAGCCGAACAAGGCGATCGTCGGCGCCAACGCCTTCGCGCACGAGTCCGGCATCCATCAGGACGGCGTGCTCAAGCACCGCGAGACCTACGAGATCATGTCGGCCGAGTCGGTCGGCTGGAGCGCCAACCGCCTGACGCTGGGCAAGCTCTCCGGGCGCAACGCGTTCAAGACCAAGCTTTCCGAGTTGGGCATCACGCTGGACAGCGAAGAGGCGGTCAACGCGGCGTTCGCCCGCTTCAAGGAACTGGCCGACAAGAAGCGCGAGATCTTCGACGAAGACCTGCACGCGCTGGTGTCCGACGAGATGGTCGGCGCACAGCAGGAAGACTACAAGTTCGTTTCGCTGAAGGTGGCGACCGAGACCGGCGAGGCGCCGCTGGCGTCCATCGTGTTCGCCGAGCACGGCGTCGAGCGCCGCGCCGAGTCGTCCGGTTCCGGCCCGGTCGACGCCGCGTTCAAGGCGATCGAAGGCGTGGTGGGCAGCGGCGCCGAACTCGAGCTCTACTCGGTCAACGCGATCACCAAGGGCACCGAATCGCAGGGCGAAGTCACCGTGCGCCTGGCGCGCGACGGTCGCATCGTCAACGGGCAGGGTGCGGACACCGACATCATCGTCGCCAGCGCCAAGGCCTATCTGTCGGCGCTGAACAAGCTGTCGAACAAGGAAGAGCGCCTGAAGGCGCAAGGAGACGTCTGAGAGGTTTTTTCATCCGGCAGCCTATCCGGCCGGTGCGTGGCCGACGCCTTCCCGTCCCGTTGCAAGTTCGGGAGACGCGCCGCCGAAAAGGGCTGCCAATCGGTTTCAACCCGATCACTGTTTGAAACCCCAGGCCCACAAGGCCGAACCATCGTCAAGCCGGCTCACAAGGCCCGGACGCCAGCGTGCCGACCCACGAGGTCGGCGCCGCCGCGTCCGGGCGTCCTTCACGCAGCCGGTGTTCCCTGCTTGACTGCACGGGCCTGCTTGCGGCGGGCGATCATGCCGACCAGGCCGAGGCCGGCGAGCATCATCGCGTAGGTCTCCGGCTCCGGCACTGCCACCGCCAGCACATAGTCCTGATAGTGGCCGTTGGTCAGCTTCTGGGTCGACCAGCTGATCTTCGACGCGTCCAGCGCCTTGGCGTCGGCCAGCCACTGGTTGGCTGTCGCGAATGCCGTAGAGTGTTGCGTGTCGAGGTTGGTACCGCCGAACAGGCCGGAGCTGCCCGGCGCATACTTGGTCTGGAATTTGTCCAGGCTCTCGTGGGTGATCTCCCAGACCGCCAGCTGGAAGGCGATCCCCTTGGTCAGGTCGGTCACCTTGTCGCTGGCGACGGTGTACAGCCGGTCGAGCATGTTCTTGTCGGCCGGACTGAAGTTCGCCAGCGAGTATTCTTTCGCATACCAGCTCAGGGGCTGGTTCAGTTCGACGCAGTAGGTGGTGAACGACTTGCCGTCCAGCGTGCCCTTGAGCGGGCCGACACCGTGGTGGCTCCAGCCCCAGCCACCGTTGGTGGTCGTGGAGATATTGGCCATCGGGCTGGCTGCCTTGTCCAGGTCCACCGTCAGTGCAGAGGCCCAGGGGGCGGCCAAGCACAGGGCAGCAGCCAGACCGCCTTGCAAGATCAGGCGATTTTTCATGGATGACTCCTTGGTAGGTATGCATTGCGGCGGGCATGACCCGTCCGGCAGGATTCCTGCCGTACCGGAATAGCCTACGAACTTCGTCTAATCAATTTCATTATTGTTGTTTCAAGTGAATGCTATCGGCTTGACGGGTGGCTGCAGCGGCAAACATCCCGCGGTTATCATGGATGGTGCGGGCGGCGCGTACGACAGGGCCGCGGAACAGCATAGGAAAGGGCTTCACGATGCACGGCAACTACTTCATCACCGGAACCGACACCGAGATCGGCAAGACGCACAGTGCGGTCAGGCTGATCGAACAGTTGCAGCGGCAGGGCAAGACGGTGCTGGCGATGAAGCCGGTCGCCTCCGGCTGCGAGCGCCTGGCGGACGGCAGCTGGCACAACGACGACGTCGCGCGTCTGTGCGCCGCGACCGGGCAGACCGACCTTGCGCTGATGAACCCCTACCGTTTCGAGCCGGCGGTGTCGCCGCATATCGCCGCGCGCGAGGCCGGCGTCGACATTTCGCTCGAGCACATCGGCGCGTGCTACCGGGCGCTTGCCGGCCAGGCCGATTGCGTGCTGGTCGAGGGCGCCGGCGGTTGGCTCGCGCCATTGAGCGACACCCTGTATATGGAAGACCTCGCCCGCGCGCTGGCCCTGCCGGTGATTCTGGTGGTCGGCATGAAGCTGGGCTGCATCAACCACGCGCTATTGAGCGCGCGCGCGATCCGCGCGTCCGGCTGCCCCTTCGCCGGCTGGGTCGCCAACCGGCTCTCGTCCGGCCAGCCGCGCTACGCGGAAAACCTGGCGACGCTCAGCGCGGCGCTCGGCATGCCGCCCCTGCTCGAATTGCCGTGGGAAGGCGGCGCGGACGCCGCCTGAGCGCGGGCGGCGGTGGTACAATGACGCGCATTTCAATGCCCGCCTCCTGTCCGCCATGCAGCTACTCAAAGACAAGATCCTGACCGACGGCCGCCTGCTCGACGGCTACGTCCTCAAGGTCGACAACTTCCTCAACCACCAGCTCGACGTCGGCCTGCTCGACGCGATGGGCGCCGAGTTTGCCCGCCGCTTCGCCGGCGTCCAGGTCGACAAGATCCTGACCGTCGAGGCGTCCGGCATCGCGGTGGCGGTAATGGCCGCGCGCCACTTCGGCAACGTGCCGGTGGTATTCGCCAAGAAGACCGAGAGCCTGACGCTGGACAAGGACGCGTACGAGAGCGACGTCTACTCGTTCACCAAGCAGAAGACCTACCGCGTGCGCGTGTCGCGCCGCTACCTGTCGGCCGGCGAAAAAGTGCTGATCGTCGACGATTTCCTCGCCAACGGCCACGCGGCCTGCGGGCTGATCGACATCGTCCGCCAGGCCGGCGCCGAGGTGGCCGGGGTCGGCATCGTGATCGAGAAGGGCTTCCAGAGCGGCCGCGCGCTGATCGAAGAGGCCGGCGTCAGCCGCGTCGAGTCGCTGGCCATCCTCAAGAGCATCGCCGAGGGCAAGATCGAATTCGCCTGATCCGCCCCGTCCAAGGCAAAACCCCCGCTTGCCAGCGGGGGTTTTTGTTTTTGCGGCGGGTGCTTACTGCGGCATGCGCGCGGTGAACACGCGGTTGCCGGCGACACTGCCGACGAAGGGCGCGCCCGGGTTTTCGGCGGAGGGCAGCACGCCGCTCATGGTTGCCGCCTTGCCGGCGGTGGTGGTGCCGGTGCACACCAGGGTCACCGCGTCGCCCTGGTTCTCGCAGGCGAGCGGGCCGGCGAGCGGGTGGCCGGCGTCGGCGAACCACTGGCTGCCGTAGGCGGCGACATTGTTGCGGTAGGTCGGCGCCATCATGCTCTGGCAGCCGGCGACAAGCAGCAGCAGGGCAGGCGCGGCAAACAGGCGGATCTTCATGGCTCTCTCCAGTCAGGTTGCGATGATCACCGTTGTATCGCTCCCGGGTCGCTGTTGCAAGGCGCAATCAGTGTTTCTTGTTTTATACGGAAACGAGCCTAGCATCAAAAAAACCGGCTGGCATGACATGGCCGGCAACAGACCATTTGGGGGCGGCTGCCCCTGCGCGAAGGGGGGAACATGCCGCCTGTCCTGCCTGTCCTGCTGCTGGCCGTGCTGGCGCCGCCCGCCGTGCTCGCGAACCAGCTCAACCTGCAGACGCCGGTGACATCGGTCGCCCGCGATGTCTACGACCTGCACACCCTGCTGCTCTACATCACGATCGCCATCGTCGTCGCGGTGTTCGGCGTGATGTTCTACGCGATCGTCCGCCACCGCAAATCCGCGGGCCATCAGGCCAAACAATTCCACGAGAACACCACGGTCGAGGTGATCTGGACGGTGGTGCCGCTGCTGATCCTGGTCGGCATGGCGTGGCCGGCGACCCGCGTGGTGCTCGCGCAAAAGCAGACGCGCGGCGAGGACATGACGGTCAAGGTCACCGGCTACCAGTGGAAGTGGCAGTACGACTACCTGGACGACGGCGTGGCGTTCATGAGCCACCTCTCGACGCCGCGCGACGGCACGCTGAAGACCGCGGGCGGGCCTTACCTGCTCGAGGTCGACGAGCCCTTGGTGGTGCCGGTCGGGCAGAAGGTGCGCCTGCTCCTGACCGCCAACGACGTGATCCACTCGTGGTGGGTGCCGGCCTTCGGCGTCAAGCAGGACGCGATCCCCGGCTTCGTGCGCGAGGCGTGGTTCAAGGCGGACAAGCCGGGCACCTACCGCGGCCAGTGCGCCGAGCTGTGCGGTAAGGACCACGGCTACATGCCCATCGTCGTCGAGGTGAAACCCGAGGCCGAATACGCGCGCTGGCTCACGGCCAAGAAGGCGCAGCTGGCAGCGCAGGCGGACGACCCGGCCAAGGTGTGGAAGCTCGACGAAGCGGTCAGGCGCGGCGAGGAGGTGTACCGCAAGAACTGCGTGGCCTGCCATATGGAAGACGGCAAGGGCGTGCCCGGCACCTTTCCGGCGCTCGCCGGCGGCGCCATCACGACCGGTCCGGTCGCCGCGCATATCGACATCGTGCTCAACGGCAGCCGCAAGAACGCGGCGATGGCGGCGTGGGGCAAGCAGCTGTCGGACACCGAGATCGCGACGGTGATCACCTACGAGCGCAACGCCTGGGGTAACCGGGACGGCAAGGTGGTACAGCCGAAAGACATCAAGGCTGCCCGCGGCGGCCAGGCGTAAGGAGAAAGCGATGGCGACCGTCGAAGACAGCGCACACCTGCCCCACGACGCGCACGGCAAACCGGGCGGCTGGGCGCGCTGGGTGTACGCGACCAACCACAAGGACATCGGCACGCTCTACCTGTGGTTCGCGTTCGCCATGTTCATCTCGGGCGGGGTGATGGCCTTGGCGATCCGCGCCGAGCTGTTCATGCCGGGCTTGCAGTTCTGGCAACCGGAGCTCTTCAACCAGCTCACGACCCTGCACGGCCTGGTGATGGTGTTCGGCGCGATCATGCCGGCGTTCACCGGGCTCGCCAACTGGATGCTGCCCCTGATGATCGGTGCGCCGGACATGGCGTTCGCGCGCATGAACAACTGGAGCTTCTGGCTGCTGCCGCCGGCGGCGCTGTTGTTGATGCTGTCGTTCTGGGTGCCCGGCGGCGCGGCAGCGGCCGGCTGGACGCTGTACGCGCCCCTGTCGACGCAGGGCGGCATGGGGATGGATTTGACCATCTTCGCGATCCACATCCTCGGCGTGAGCTCGGTGATGGGCGCGATCAACATCGTCGTCACCGTGCTCAACCTGCGCGCGCCGGGCATGGGGCTGATGCAGATGCCGATGTTCGCGTGGGCGAGCCTGATCACCGCCTACCTGATCATCGCGGTGATGCCGGTGCTCGCCGGCGTGGTGACCATGGTGCTGACCGACCGCCACTTCGGCACCCACTTCTTCAACGCGGCCGGCGGTGGCGACCCGGTGATGTACCAGCATATCTTCTGGTTCTTCGGCCACCCCGAGGTCTACATCATGGCGCTGCCGGCGTTCGGCATCGTCAGCCAGGTGATCCCGACCTTTGCGCGTAAGCCCTTGTTCGGCTACGCGTCGATGGTGTACGCGACGGCCAGCATCGCCATCCTGAGCTTCATGGTGTGGGCGCACCACATGTTCACCACCGGCATGCCGGCGACCGCGCAGCTCTTCTTCATGTACGCGACCATGCTGATCGCGGTGCCGACCGGGGTGAAGGTGTTCAACTGGGTGGCGACCATGTGGGAAGGCAGCATGACCTTCGAGACGCCGATGCTGTTCGCGATCGGCTTCGTGATGCTGTTCACCATCGGCGGGCTGTCCGGGGTGATCCTGTCGGTGGCGGCGGTCGACGTGCAGTTGCAGGACAGCTACTACGTGGTCGCCCACTTCCACTACGTGCTGGTCGCCGGCGCCCTGTTCAGCCTGTTTGCCGCCGTCTACTACTGGTTCCCCAAGATGACGGGGAAGATGTATTCGGAGGGGCTTGGCAAGCTGCACTTCTGGTGGTCGCTCTTGTGGTTCAACGTCACCTTCTTCCCGATGCACTTCCTGGGGCTGGCCGGCATGCCGCGGCGCATCCCCGACTACGCGCTGCAGTTCACCGACTTCAACGCGATTTCCAGCGTGGGCGCGATGATGTTCGGCCTGGGGCAGCTGATCTTCTTCTACAACATGGTGCGCTCGATCAGGCACGGCAAGGAGGCGCCGCAGCTGCCGTGGGAGGGCGCCAACACCCTCGAATGGAAGATCCCGACGCCGGCGCCCTACCACAGCTTCGTCGAGGCGCCCGAGCTTAAGGCCGGCGACAACGGGGTGATCCTCTCCATGCAAGGCGGCGAGCACCACTAAGGAGACGGCGATGGCCTCGCGTACCGACAACCGCATCCTGCTGCGCAAGTTCCTGCTGATCGCGCTTTTGATGTTCGGCTTCGCGTGGGCGCTGGTGCCCCTGTACAGGGTGATCTGCGAGGTGACCGGCATCAACCAGCTCGTCAAGGCGGGCGATGCGCCAGAGGAGAACCCGGTAGCGGGCGTGCCGGTGACGTTGGACTTCGACGCCACCGTGCAGCCGGGCCTGCCGTGGCAGGTGGTGCCGCTGGTCCGCCGGGTGGAGGGACGCACCGGCGAATTCATCCGCGTCGACTACGAGATCACCAACCGCAGCGATAGGCGGGTGATCGGCCAGGCGGTGCCGCGCTACCTGCCGGCGGCGGCCGGGCCGCATGTGCAGAAGCTCGACTGCTTCTGCTTCAAGGAGCAGGCGTTCGAGCCGGGCGAGACGCGCCGCTTCCCGGTGGTGTTTGTGGTCGACAAGGCGCTGCCGAGCGAGATCGGCCGCATCACGCTGGCGTATTCGGTGTTCTCGCTGCCGGGGCGGGAGCCCTAGGTGCGGCTCGGGCAGGCGCTGCGCGCGGTACTCGCTGCGTTCTTCGGCGTGCGGCGCGGCCGCGCAGCGGGTGCGGACCGTGCCCTGAAGGGGTGGGAGGTGGTGGTGGCGGCGCTGCTGGTCGCGCTGTTGGCCGCCGTCCTGTTGTGGGGTTTGGTGCGCGGCGTCGTCGCCGCCGCGGGAGGCTAGGGATGCAATCTCATGAAGTTGCCGACAACGGGCACGGCGCCGACGCTGCCGCGCGGCAGACCCGTTACTACGTGCCGTCGCCGTCGCGCTGGCCGCTGGTCGGCGCCCTCGCGCTGTTCTTTCTGGGGCTGGGTGCCGCCTTCGCGCTGAACGGCGTGCTGATCGGCCCGTGGTCGCTGGCCATCGGCGCCGCCATCCTCGTGTGGATGCTCATCGGCTGGTTTGGCGACGTGGTGCGCGAGAGCCGCGCCGGTGCCTACCGCGCGCGCGAGGACATGTCGTTCCGCTGGGGGATGGGCTGGTTCATCTTCTCCGAGGTGATGTTCTTCGCCGCCTTCTTCGGCGCGCTCTACTACGTGCGGGTGATCTCGGTGCCAGAGCTGGGCGACGCCGCGCACAAGCTGCTCTACCCGGACTTCAACCCGGCGTGGCCGCTGGTCACCGCGCCGGGCCTGCCGGCGGGCTACCAGGCGATGGGCGCGTGGGGCTTGCCCGCGCTCAACACCGCCATCCTGCTCACCTCCGGCGCGACGCTGACCTGGGCGCACTGGGCGCTGCTCGCCGGCAGGCGCAGCCGGCTGCTGGCCGGCCTCGGCGCGACCGTGCTGCTCGGCGTGCTCTTTTTGCTGCTACAGGCGTACGAGTACCGGCACGCGATGCACGAGCTGGGGCTGACCTTCGCCTCCGGCGCGTACGGGATGACTTTCTACATGATGACCGGCTTTCACGGCCTGCACGTGCTGGTCGGCACGCTGATCCTGGCGGTGATCTGGCTGCGCGTGGCGCGCGGCGACTTTGACGCACGTCACCACTTCGGTTTCGAGGCGGCCGCGTGGTACTGGCACTTCGTCGACGTGGTGTGGCTGTTGCTGTTCGTGTTCGTCTACTGGCTGTAGGGCTAGCGGCCCCACCAGCCGAGCGCGCCGCCGCCGACGAGTAGCGCGAACAACAGCCCGGACAATGCGACGCGCACCGTCAACAGCCGCGCGAGGCGCGCAGGATCCGATTGCGGGCGCATCAGCGCGACAAGGCCGGAGAAGAGGACGTAGAGGATGGCGACGACGACGGCAGCGAGCAAGGCTTTCACGAAAGGCTCCCCCCAGGGACGTTTGCTCAAGTCTAGTGCGCTGTGGCTGCTCTGCCTGCTGCCGTTCGCGCTGGCCGCCTGGCAGTGGCAGCGCGGCGCGGCGCGCAGCGCGGAACTTGCGGCACTGGCCGCCGCCGCCGCTCGTGCGCCCTTGCCGGTGGACGCGCTCGCTACCGCCGAACCCGGCCGGCGCGCCGCGTTTGCGGGCCAGCTGGCGGGGCCGGCGCTGTTCTGGCGGCAGATGGACGGGCGGGTACGGGTCTGGCTGCCGCTGCGTCTGGCGGACGGCCGCCACCTGATGGTCGACGCGGGGCAGGGCGAGGCGGGGGGCGAGCTGCCTGCGCGGCTGGCGGGCAGCGGGTCCTGGCAGCGCTGGCCGCGGCCGTTCACCCTCGCCGGCGCCGTGCACGGCGCGGCGGGCGAGGTCGACGCGCCGGACGTCGCCGCGCTCTCCGTGCGCTACCCGGGCCTCTTGGCGGGCGTGCTGGTGATGGCGCCGCCGCTTGCGGGGCTCACCGCATCGCCGCTGCGCCCTTCGTTCGATCCGCGCCGCCACTACGGCTACGCCTTGCAGTGGCTGCTGCTCGGGCTGCTGCTCGTGCCGCTCGCGTGGCGGCTGACCGTACCCTCCAGGAGGACCACGCCATGACTCCCCGCGGCAAACTCGCGTTGATCTTCGCGCTGTGCATCTCGCCGGTCGTGCTGTCGACCGCGCTGTATTTCGGCGCGCCGCCGGCGGGCGGCAAGAGCTACGGCACCCTGTTGCCGACGCGGCCGTTCGCCGACGCCGCCCCGGGCGCCTGGCCCGCCGGGCGCTGGGTGCTGGTGCAGTACGAGGCGGCGCCTTGTGACGCCGCCTGCCGCGACCGGCTCGCCGGCCTCGAGCGCATCCGCGTCGCGCAGGGCGAGCAGGCGAACCGGCTATCGACCCTGCATCTCTCCGCTGCCGGCAAGGCACCGGGCAGCCGGGTGCTGGTCGACCCGCGGGGCAACCAGGTGCTCGCCTACCCGGCGTCGGCCGACCCGGTGCGCCTGATCCGCGAGGTGGGCAAGGTGATCAAGACCAACAACGGCCTCGGGCGGGAGGGCTGAGCATGCGAAGGATGCCTGCCAATATGCGCCGCCTGTTGTGGCTCGCGCTTCTAATCGCCTGCGTGGTGGTGCCCTTGGGTGCCTACGTGCGGCTGTCGGACGCCGGGCTTGGCTGCCCGGACTGGCCGGGCTGCTACGGCAAGCTCAGCCCGGCGCACGCGCGCGACGTGATCGTCGACGTGCACGCGGCCGACCCGCACGGGCCGGTCAGCCTCGCCAAGGCGTGGAAGGAGATGAGCCACCGCTACCTCGCCTCGGCGCTGGGGCTGGTGATCGTCGGCATCGCCTGGCTGGCGTGGCGCCAGCGTACGCAGCGGCTGCTCGCCGGCGTGCTGCTCGCGGCGGTGATTTTTCAGGGGCTGCTTGGCATGTGGACGGTGACCCTGCTGCTGAAACCGGCGATCGTCAGCCTGCACCTGATCGGCGGCGTCGCTATCGTCGCGCTGATTGCGGCGCTGCTCGCCCGCGCCAGCCTCGCACCGCTGCCGGCGCCGCAGCCGGTGCGAGGGCTCGCCTGGGCGCTGGTCGCGGCGGTGGCCGTGCAGGTGCTGCTTGGCGGCTGGGTGACGTCCAACTATGCGGCGCCCGCCTGCCAGGGCTTCCCGCAGTGCAACGGCGCGTGGTGGCCGGAGGGCATGGACTTTACCGCCGCGCTGCACGTGACGCGCGCGCTGGGCGAGGGGCCGGACGGCACGCCGCTTGGCTGGGGTGCGCTGGTCGCCATCCACTGGCTGCACCGGGCGGGCGCGCTGCTCTTGAGCATGCTGCTGATCGCGCTGGTGTGGCACACGCGCGGGGTGCCTGCGTGGCGGGCGAGCCGGCGGTGGCTGGTGTCGCTGTGGGCGCTGCAGGTCGGCCTGGGCGTCGCCAACGTGGTGTTCGCCTTGCCGCTGCCGCTGGCGGTCGCGCATAACGCGGGGGCGATGCTGCTCGCGGCGGGCGTGCTGTCGGTGGCGGTGCGTGCCCGCGCGCCGCTGGCGTCGGCGGTCGGCCGCCGTCTTTATCTATTCGGCCAGCAAGGAGGCGTGCGATGACGACGATGCAGGCAGGACGGGTGGCGGCGCTGCCCGCGCAACTGTGGCGGCTGGCCAAGCCTCGGGTGGTACTGCTGATCGTGTTCTGCGCGGTGATCGGCATGCTGCTCGCGACACCGGGTTTACCGGAACCGGGCCTGCTCATCGCCGCGACGCTGGGCATCGGGCTGGTCGCCGGCGCCGCCGCGATGGTCAACTGCCTGGTCGAGCGCACCATCGACGCGCGGATGCGCCGCACCCAGCGCCGCGCCACCGCCAGCGGCGAGGCGGGCTTCGCGCTGGTGCTGACGGTCGCGCTCACTGCAGGGGGCCTGGGCATGGCGCTCTTGGTCGGCTTCGTCAACGCGCTGACCGCGTCTCTGACGCTCGCGACCTTCGTCGGCTATGCCATCGTCTACACCCTGCTGCTCAAGCCGAACACGCCGCAGAACATCGTGATCGGCGGCGCCAGCGGCGCGATGCCGCCCATCCTCGGCTGGGCGGCGGCGACCGGCGAAGTCGGCGCGATGGCGATGGTGCTGTTCCTGATCATCTATGCTTGGACGCCGCCGCACTTCTGGGCGCTCGCGCTGTACCGGCGCGACGAGTACCGCGCCGCCGGCCTGCCGATGCTGCCGCTTACCCACGGCGAGCGCTTCACCACGCTGTCGATGCTGCTCTACGCGTGGTTGCTTGCCGCTGTCAGCCTGCTGCCGGTCGCGCTGGGCGAGAGCGGCGCACTGTATCTCGCGGCAGCGCTGCTGCTGAACGCGCGCTTTATCGGCATCGCACGCAAATTGCATATACACTACGCCGACGAGACCGCGCGGCGCATGTTCCGGCAGTCGATCAGCTACCTGACGCTGATGTTCGCCGCGCTGCTCGTCGACCACTACTGGATGATCCCCGTCAGCTGATGTCCCGCCTGCTTCGCCTGTTACGCCTCGTGTGCCTGCCTCTGGTGCTGGCCGCCTGTTCGCCCGCCGAGCCGCCGGTGCAGAAGCTGCCGTTCAAGGGCAGCGACCTCTCCGGCGTCGCCTTCGGCGGCGACTTTGCGCTGACCGCGCACGACGGTCAGCGCGTCGCGCTGTCCGACTACCGCGGCAAGGTGGTCGCGCTGTTCTTCGGCTACACCCACTGCCCGGACGTGTGCCCGACGACGATGCTCGAGTACGCCGCCGCGCGCCGCGCGCTGGGCGAGGACGGGCGCGGCTTGCAGGTGTTGTTCGTCTCGCTCGACCCCGCGCGCGACACGCCGGCCGTGCTTAAGGGCTACGTGCCGCATTTCGACCCGGCCTTCGTCGGCCTGACCGGCACGGCGGACGAGGTGGCCGCCGTCGCCGGGCGCTTCAAGGTGGTCGCGAACAGGGTGGCGGGCGAGGGCGGCGGCTACACGCTGGACCACAGCGCCGGCTCCTACCTGATCGGCCGCGACGGCCAGTTGCGCGTCTACCAGGCGTACGGCACGCCGGCTGACGCGCTCGCCCATGATATTCGTATTTTGTTGCGGTAAACTGTGGCGACACGAAGACCGAACGACAGGATTTTGATGTGAGTGCAGCACCCGGCAGCCAGGGCGGCGCAACCGAGCTCGAGCGTTACACGCTGACTTCCCCGCTGGAAATCGTCCACCACCTGCGCGGTCTCGCGCAGGTGGGGGTGATGCTTACCGTCTACTCGAACCAGGGCAAGAACTGCGTGCTGACCCGCGTGCTCGCCGCCGACGCCCAAACCGGCACGCTGGTGTTCGACTGGGGCGGCAACGAGGCCGCCAACCGCATCCTGCTCGCCTGCCCGCACAATGTGTTCGCCTGCGCGCCCGACGGCATCAAGACCCAGTTCTCGACCGGCCAGCCGCGCGAAATCGAATTCGAGGGCCGGCCGGCGTTCGAAGCCGCCTTGCCCGCCGCGATGATCCGCCTGCAGCGGCGCGAGATGTTCCGCGTGAAGACGCCGCTGGCGAACCCGGTGTACTGCCGCGTGCTTGACCACCCCGCCGGCGAGTTGCTGCTGCCGCTGTTCGACATCAGTATCGGCGGCATGGCGCTCGACTTGCCCGAGCACGACCTGGCCGGCTTCGACTACGGCCAGCGCTACGCCGACTGCAGCGTCGAGTTGCCCGGGCTTGGCGTGCTGCCGGTCGGCATCGAGGTGCGCAACCGGCGTGCGCTGACTCTGACCAACGGCAACCCGGCGACGCGTATCGGTTGCCAGTTCCTGAACATGAGCACGGCGCGCGAGGGCCTCGTCCAGCGCTACGTCGCCCAGCTCGAGCGAGAACGCCGAGCGCTGACCCGTTGACCATCCACACCAAGAAACCATCATGAAGCTGACCATCGCGCTGTCCAAGGGGCGCATCTTCGAAGAAACGCTGCCGCTGCTGGCGGCGGCGGGCATCGTCCCGGCCGAGGACCCGGAGTCCTCGCGCAAGCTGATCATCGGCACCAACCGCGACGACGTGCGCCTCGTCATCGTGCGCGCGTCCGACGTGCCGACCTATGTGCAGTACGGCGCCGCCGACCTGGGCATCGCCGGGCGCGACGTGCTGATCGAGCACGGCGGCGACGGCCTGTACCAGATGCTCGACCTCAATATCGCGCGCTGCAGGATGATGGTCGCGGTACCCGAGGGCTTCGACTACGACGCCGCGGTGAAGAAGGGAGCGCGCCTGAAGGTGGCGAGCAAGTACCCGCTGATCGCGCGCGAGCATTTCGCCAAGAAGGGCGTGCACGTCGACATCATCAAGCTGTACGGCTCGATGGAGCTGGCGCCGCTGGTCGGCCTGTCCGACGCGATCGTCGACCTGGTGTCGACCGGTGGCACGCTGAAGGCGAACCGCCTGGTTGCCGTCGAGCATATCCTCGACATCAGCTCGCGGCTGGTGGTCAACCAGGCCGCGCTCAAGCTCAAGTACGGCGCGATCCAGCCGGTGCTCGACGCGTTCTCGTCGGTGGTCCGCCAGGGGGAGGCAGCATGCAAAGGTTGAACAGCGGTGACGCGGATTTCGGCGAACGCCTGCAGGCGCTGCTGGCGTTCGAGACAGCGCAGGACCCGGCCATCGACGAGCGTGTCGCCGCGATCTGCGCCGACGTGAAGGCGCGCGGCGACGCGGCGCTCATCGAGTACACCAACCGCTTCGACCGCATGCAGGCCTCGTCGATGGCCGAGCTGACGCTGGGCCGCGACGCGCTTGAGGCGGCCTTCCTGCGCCTGCCCGAAGCCGAGCGCGCGGCGCTGTCCGCCGCCGCCGAGCGGGTGCGCCGCTACCACGAGAAGCAGCTCGCGCACTCCTGGCAGTACGAGGACGAGGACGGCACCCTGCTCGGCCAGCAGGTGACGGCGCTCGACCGGGTCGGCATCTACGTGCCCGGCGGCAAGGCGGCGTATCCGAGCTCGGTGCTGATGAACGCACTGCCGGCCAAGGTCGCCGGTGTCGGCGAGATCGTCATGGTGGTGCCAACCCCGGGGGGCGAGCGTAACGACCTGGTGCTGGCTGCCGCGTATATCGCCGGCGTCGACCAGGTGTACACCGTCGGCGGTGCGCAGGCGGTCGCCGCGCTTGCCTACGGTACCCAGAGCATCGCCCAGGTCGACAAGATCACCGGCCCGGGCAACGCCTACGTGGCCGCCGCCAAGCGCCGCGTGTTCGGCGTGGTCGGCATCGACATGGTCGCCGGCCCGTCCGAGATTCTGGTGGTGTGCGACGGCAGCACCGACCCGGACTGGATCGCGATGGATCTCTTTAGCCAGGCCGAGCACGACGAGATCGCGCAGGCGATCCTGCTGTGCCCGGACGCCGCCTACCTCGACGCGGTCGCGGCGAGCATCGAGCGGCTGCTGCCGGACATGCCGCGGCGCGACATCATCGCCGCGTCGCTCGAGAACCGCGGCGCCCTGGTGCAGGTAACCGACCTCGACGAGGCGTGCCGCATCGCCAACTACATCGCGCCCGAGCACCTCGAGCTGTCGGTGGCCGACCCCGACGCGTGGCTGCCGGCGCTCAAGCACGCCGGCGCGATCTTCATGGGGCGCTTCACCTCGGAGAGCCTCGGCGACTACTGCGCCGGCCCCAACCATGTGCTGCCGACCAGCCGGACCGCGCGCTTTGCGAGCCCCTTGGGCGTGTACGACTTCCAGAAGCGTACCAGCCTGATCCGCGTGTCGCGCGAGGGGGCGGACAAGCTCGGCCGCATCGCCAGCGTGCTCGCGCACGGCGAGGGGCTGACCGCGCACGCGCGCGCCGCCGAGCTGCGGCTGACAGGTCAGGACTGAGCCGGGCGGGCGACGCGCTCGCCCGCCGGCCGATAAACCGTTACGATATGCGGATATTTCGCGTGTCGTCCAGATGACGCGCACCAGACGAAGCAGACCGATGAAACCAGCAGCCCAAGCATGGGTGCGCCCGGAAGTGGCCGCCATGCACGCCTACCATGTCGCCGACGCGCGCGGCATGATCAAGCTCGACGCGATGGAAAACCCGTTCCCGTTGCCGCCCGCCCTGCAGGAAGAACTGGGCAGCCGCCTCGGCCGCGTCGCCGTCAACCGTTATCCCGACCCGTCCGGCGGCGGACTCAAGGTGCGGCTCGCCGACGCCTTCGGCATCCCGCCTGCCGCGCAACTGTTGCTGGGCAATGGTTCGGACGAACTGATCACGCTGGTGACGCAGGCGCTGGCGCGTCCCGGTGCCACCATGCTCGCGCTCGAGCCTTCCTTCGTGATGTACCGCGTGAACGCCGAGCTCGCCGGCATGCGCTACGTCGGCGTCCCGCTGAACGCGGACTTCAGCCTCAACCTTGACGCCTTGCTCGCGGCCATCGAGGCGCACCAGCCGGCGCTGGTGTTCATCGCGTACCCGAACAACCCGACCGGCAACCGCTACGCGCGCGCCGACGTCGAGGCGGTGCTCGCCGCCGCGCCGGGCCTGGTGGTGGTCGACGAGGCGTACCAGGCCTTCGCCGACGACAGCCTGATGGACCTTGCCGGCGAGGTCGACAACCTCCTGGTGATGCGCACGCTCTCCAAGGTGGGGCTGGCCGGCATCCGCCTGGGCTACGCGGCAGGCGCCGCCGCCTGGGTCTCCGAAATCGACAAGGTGCGCCCGCCGTACAACGTCAACGTGTTGACGCAGGAAGCTGCGCACTTCGCGCTCGATCACCTCGCGCTGTTCGACGAGCAGGCGGCGCTGTTGCGCGCCGAGCGTGCGCGGCTGTTTGCCGGTCTGGCCGCGCTGCCGGGGGTCGAGGTGTTCGCGAGCGAAGCGAACTTCGTCACCTGCCGGGTGGCGGGCGCCGGTGCGCTGTTCGCCGCGCTCAAGGCGCGCGGCATCCTGATCAAGAAGCTCGACGGCGCGCATCCGTTGCTGGAAAACTGCCTGCGTTTCACCGTCGGCGCCCCCGAAGAAAACGACGCGGTCTTGTCCGCACTGCAACAGGAACTGGCGTGAACCATGCGTAGCGCGACTGTCACCCGCAACACCGCCGAGACGCAGATCACCGTTTCGGTCAACCTCGACGGCACCGGCATTGCCCGTTTCGACACCGGCGTGCCCTTTCTCGAACACATGCTCGACCAGGTCGCCCGCCACGGGCTGATCGACCTCGACATCCACGCGGTCGGCGACCTGCACATCGACGCGCACCACACGGTCGAGGATATCGGCATCACGCTGGGGCAGGCCTTCGCGCGCGCCATCGGCGACAAGCAGGGCATCCGCCGCTACGGCCACGCCTACGTGCCGCTGGACGAGGCCTTGAGCCGGGTGGTGATCGACCTGTCCGGCCGGCCGGGGCTCGAGTACCACCTGCCGTTCACCCGCGCGGCGATCGGCAGCTTCGACGTCGACCTGTTTTCCGAGTTCTTCCACGGCTTCGTCAACCATGCGATGGTCACCCTGCACATCGACAACCTGCGCGGGGTGAACAGCCACCACCAGGCCGAGACGGTGTTCAAGGCCTTCGGCCGCGCGCTGCGCATGGCGGTCGAGTTTGACGAGCGGATGGCCGGGCGCATGCCGTCGACCAAGGGGACGCTGACGGCATGAAGGTCGCGATCATCGATTACGGCATGGGCAACCTGCACTCGGTCCTGAAGTCGGTGCAGGCGGTCAACGACGCCGGCGCCGAGGTGTTCCTCACCTCCGACCCGGACGAGGTGGTGCGCGCCGACAAGGTGGTGTTCCCGGGCCAGGGCGCGATGCCCGACTGCATGCGCGAACTTAACGCGCACGGGCTCGCCGAGGCAGTGCTGGAGACCACGCGCAGCAAGCCCTTCTTCGGCATCTGCGTCGGCGCCCAGCTCCTGTTCGAACACAGCGAGGAAGGCGATACGCCGGGCCTCGGCCTCTTCGCCGGCGACGTGGTGCGCTTCGCGCCGGGGCTGACCGACGCTGCGGGCGAGCGGCTGAAGGTGCCGCACATGGGCTGGAACCGGGTGTTCCAGACGCGGCCGCACCCGCTGTTTGCCGGCATCGAAGACGGCGAGCGCTTCTACTTCGTGCACAGCTACCGTTTCGCGCCGGCGACCGGCGCGCTGACGCTGGGCGAATCCGAATACCCGGACCGCTTCGCGTGCATCGTCGGCCGCGATAATATTTTTGCCACGCAGTTCCACACCGAGAAAAGCCACCGGGCGGGCCTTCAGATGATGAAGAACTTCCTCGCCTGGGATGGCAGTGTTTAACCTTCCGTAGATGAATGCACCATGCTGCTGATACCCGCTATCGACCTCAAGGACGGACAGTGCGTACGCCTCAAGCAAGGCGTGATGGACGACGCGACCGTGTTCTCCGACGACCCGGTGAAAATGGCCGTGCACTGGCGAGACCAGGGCGCCGGGCGCCTGCACCTGGTTGACCTGAACGGCGCGTTCGCCGGCAAGCCGAAGAACCGCGGCGTGATCCGCGACATCCTGGGCGAGGTCGGCAACGACATGCCGGTGCAACTGGGTGGCGGCATCCGCGACCTGGACACCATCGAGGCCTACCTCGACATGGGCCTCAAGTACGTGATCATCGGTACCGCCGCGGTGAAGAACCCCGGCTTCCTGCACGATGCGTGCGATGCCTTCCCCGGCCACGTGATCGTCGGCCTGGACGCCAAGGACGGCCAGGTCGCGACCGACGGCTGGGCGAAAGTGACCCAGCACAACGTGGTCGACCTGGCCCGCCGTTTCGAGGACTACGGCGTGGTGTCGGTGATCTACACCGACATCGGCCGCGACGGCATGCTCAACGGTGTCAACGTCGAGGCGACGGTGAAGCTCGCGCAGGCGCTGACCGTACCGGTGATCGCCTCCGGCGGCCTGACCGGTCTCGACGACGTGCGCGCGCTGTGCGCGGTTCAGAGCGAAGGCGTCGAGGGCGTGATCACCGGTCGCGCGATCTACGAAGGCACCATCGACTTCGCCGCAGCGCAGACGCTGGCCGACGAGTTGTCCGCCTGACCTTGCGCCGCTGCCGGCCTGTCCGGCGGCGGCGCCCTCCGCACTTTCTCCCGGTTTTTGCCATGCTCGCCAAACGCATCATCCCCTGCCTCGACGTGACCGCCGGCCGCGTGGTCAAGGGCGTCAACTTCGTCGGCCTGCGCGACGCCGGCGACCCGATCGAGATCGCCCGCCGCTACAACGAGCAGGGCGCCGACGAGTTGACCTTCCTCGACATCACCGCCAGCTCCGACGACCGCGACCTGATCCTGCACGTGATCGAGGCGGTCGCCGACCAGGTGTTCATCCCGCTGACCGTCGGCGGCGGCGTGCGCCGCGTCGCCGACGTGCGCCGCCTGCTCAACGCCGGCGCCGACAAGGTCGGCATCAATACAGCGGCGATCACCGACCCGGACCTGGTGCGCGACGCTGCCGGCCGCTTCGGCAGCCAGGCGATCGTGGTCGCCGTCGACGCCAAGGCGGTCAACGCGGACAACACGCGCTGGGAAGTGTTCACCCACGGCGGGCGGCGCCCGACCGGGCTGGACGCGGTCGAGTGGGCGGTGAAGATGGCCGAATACGGCGCCGGCGAGATCCTGCTCACCAGCATGGACCGCGACGGCACCCGCCAGGGCTTCAACCTTGCGCTGACCCGCGCGGTGTCCGAGGCGGTGCCGGTGCCGGTGATCGCCTCCGGCGGCGTCGGCACCCTGCAGCACCTGGTCGACGGCGTGAAGGAAGGCAAGGCTGACGCGGTGCTCGCCGCCAGCATCTTCCACTTCGGCGACCACACGGTCGGCGAGGCGAAGGCGGCGATGCGCGCGGCCGGCGTCGAGGTGCGGCTATGAGCGCAGGCAAGGACGGACAGATGGAAACCGCCAGCTGGCTGGACGCGGTGCGCTGGGACGACAAGGGCCTGGTCACCGCGATCGCGCAGGACGCGGCGACCCAGCGTGTGCTGATGGTCGCGTGGATGGACCGCCAGGCGCTCGCGCTGACGGCCGAGACCGGCGTCGCCCACTATTACAGCCGCTCGCGCGGCCGCCTGTGGAAGAAGGGCGAGGAATCCGGCCACCTGCAGACGGTCAGCGAGATGCGGCTCGACTGCGACGGCGACGTGATCGTGCTGCAGATCACGCAGGCCGGCGGCATCGCCTGCCATACCGGGCGAGAATCCTGCTTCTACCGCGTGTGGCGGGACGGCGCGTGGCAGGTGACCGACCCGGTGCGCAAGGACCCGGCCGAGATCTACGGACACGGCCCGTCCGCTTGACGGCGGACAAGGCATCGCGGGTTTTCCCTATCGAAAATTCACGTTGCTGCAATAAAATCACCTTATACTTTTCGAACCGTCCCGAAGGGCTGCCCGATGATCGATACCGAGGTGCTGAGCAAGCTGGCCGACACGCTCGAAGCCCGCCGCGAGGCGGCGTCCGAGTCTTCCTACGTCGCGTCCCTGTACCGCAAGGGCGAGGACGCGATCCTCAAGAAGGTGGCCGAGGAATCGGCCGAGGTGCTGCTCGCCTCCAAGGACGGCGACCGCCTGCACCTGGTGCGCGAAGTCGCCGACCTGTGGTTCCACACCCTGGTGCTGCTTGCCCATCACGGCTTGCGCCCAGAGGACGTGCTGATGGAACTCAAGCGCCGCGAGGGCATCTCCGGCATCGACGAGAAGGCCTCGCGCCGGGCCGAGTAACACAGGACTATCCGAATGAGCGACTGCATTTTCTGCAAGATCGTGGCGGGCGACATCCCCGCCACCAAGGTTTACGAGGACGACGATTTCGTCGCCTTCCACGACATCCGGCCGATCGCGCCGGTGCACGTGCTGATCATTCCCAAGGCACATGTCGACAGCCTCGCGCATTGCGAGCCCGAGCATCAGGCGATGCTGGGCCGCATGCTGCTGTTGGCGCCCAAGATCGCCGCCGAGCAGGGCATGACCGACGGCTTCAAGTGCGGCATCAATACCGGCCGCGCCGGCGGCCAGGAAGTGCCGCACCTGCACCTGCACGTGTTCGGCCACAAGGCCTGAGTTTTCCCGCGCCAGCCCGCGGCTGGCGTCCATACCAATACATCAATCGGGTAGAGACATATCATGGGTTCTTTCAGCATCTGGCACTGGATCATCGTTCTGGTCGTCGTCGTCCTGGTGTTCGGCACCAAGAAGCTGCGCAACGTCGGTGAAGACCTGGGCAGCGCGGTCAAGGGCTTCAAGGAAGGCATGAAGGGCGACGAAGAGCAGAAGCCGGCCGAGGGCGGCCGCGTGATCGACGTCAAGGCCGAAACCGAAGACAAGAAGTAAGTCGCAGCCGTGTTCGAGATCAGCTTTGGCGAGCTGGTGCTCATCGGCATGATCGCGCTGATCGTGCTGGGGCCCGAGCGCTTGCCGACCGTCGCGCGCACCCTGGGTGCGCTGATCGGCCGCATGCAGCGTTTCGTCTCCGGCGTGAAGGCCGACATGCACGCACAGGCGGCCGCCACCGGCCTGACCGGCCTGCAAGAAGACCTGCGTAGCGCGGCCGAGGGGCTGCGCAGCCAGGTGCAGGGCCAGGTCGACGAGGTCAACGAGGTGCTGCGCGCCCAACAGGGCGAACTGAAGGCACTGGCGGCCGAGGCGGCGCAGCCGGTGGCCGACGCGCACGCCGAAGTCGGCGCCGCGCTGGACGACGCCGCCCGCGAGCTTGACCCGCAGGCGCTGATCGACGCCGCGCACCGCGACGACGAAGCGCCGGCCGCCTTGGCGCGCGACGAGAACCAGCCCGACCTGTTTGCACCCGCCGCGCCTGCCGCGGCGGCCCCGTCACCCGAACCTCCCCCGCGTCCATGACAGAACAACCGCTGCTGGCGCACCTGATCGAGCTCAGAACCCGACTGGTGCGCATCGCGGCCGGCATCCTGATCGTGTTCGTCGTCCTGTTCCACTGGGCCGGCGACATCTACCGGCTGCTGGCCAAACCGATGATGGACGTGCTGCCCGCCGGCGCGAGCATGATCGCGACCGACGTCACCGCGCCGTTCTTCGTGCCGGTCAAGGTGACCATGCTGGTCGCCTTCCTGATCTCCCTGCCGAACACGCTGTACCAGGTGTGGGCGTTCATCGCGCCCGGCCTCTACCAGCACGAGAAGAAGCTGGTCGCGCCGCTGGTGGTCTCCAGCGTGCTGCTGTTCTTCATCGGCATGGCCTTCGCGTACTTCCTGGTGTTCCCGGTGGTGTTCGGCTTCATGAGCTCGGTCACCCCGGACGGCGTGTCGATGATGACCGACATCGACAAGTACCTGTCCTTCGTGCTTGGCATGTTCGTCGCCTTCGGCGTCACCTTCGAGGTGCCGGTGGTGGTGATCCTGCTCACCCGCATGGGCATCCTGCGCGTCGAGCAGTTGCGCGAGGGGCGGCCTTACGTGATCGTCGGCGCCTTCGTGATCGCCGCCATCGTCACCCCGCCCGACGTGCTCTCGCAGATCATGCTGGCGGTGCCGCTGTGGATCCTCTACGAGCTCGGCATCCTGCTGTCGGTGTTCCTCGGCAAGCCGTCCGCCAAGACGGACGGGGAGGCGGCATGAGGCAGTGGGCGCACTGGGGCGCGATTGGCAGCCTGATCGCGCTGATCCTGCTCAACGTGGGCTGGGAGCTGTGGTGGGCGCCGCTGCGCGAGGGCGGCTCCTGGCTGGTCTTGAAGGCCGCGCTGCTGTTATTGCCGCTGCCGGGCATCCTGCGCGCGCGCCGCTACACCTACCAGTGGGCGAGCATGTTCATCCTCGGTTTCTTCGCCGAGGGCGTGATGCGCGGCTGGGCCGACAGCGGCCTCTCCAGCACCTTCGGCTGGGCGCAGGCGGCCTTGTGCACGCTGTTCTTCGCGTCGGTGCTCGCCTTCGTGCGTGCCGGCCGCGCCGCCGCCTGAACCCTTTTTCCGGCTCACCCCCGCTCTGGCCGCCCACGCGGCACGGGCGGGGGTTTTGTATTTTTACGACAAACAGCTTCAATCTATTCATTTCAAATAAAAAGCCGTGTAGAGTGCGGGGCGCGTATAAAATCACTATAGCGAACCGATAAAGCCGACCCAGTCTGCGAGTCCCATCATGGCTTTTCATACCCAAGTACCGGCCGACGGCGCCGGGCTCTCCCGTCAGTCGACCCACGTCGACCCCCTGCTTGATTGCCTGTTCGCGCTCGCCCGCGGCTACGGCCTCGCGGTCACTCGCGAGTCGCTCACCGCCGGCATCCCGCTTCCCGACAACCGGCTCTCCCCTTCGATGTTCGCGCGCTCGGCGCGCCGCGCCGGTCTCGCCGCGCGGGTGACGCGGCAGACGATCGCGTCGCTGCGCGAGGCGCTGCTGCCGGCGGTGCTGCTCATCGACGGCACCGACGCGTGCATCCTGCGCGAGCGCGACGGCGACACCCTGCGCGTGAGCTACGCCGAGCTGCCCGACGCGGTGGTCGAGGTGGCGCTTGCCGAACTGGAGGCGCGCTACGCCGGCGTCGCTATCCTGGTCAAGCCGCGCTACCAGTACGAGAAGCGCGCGCCGGAGATGGCGCAGATCCGCTCGCGGCACTGGTTCTGGCAGACGGTGTTCGCCAGCGCGCCGCTCTATCGCGACGCGATGCTCGCCGCCTTGCTGATCAACCTGTTCGCGCTGGTCTTCCCGATCATCTCGATGAACGTGTACGACCGGGTGGTGCCGAACATGGCGACCGACACCCTGTGGGTGCTCGCCGTCGGCGGCGCGCTGGTGCTCATGTTCGACTTCCTGCTCAAGGTCTCGCGCGGCTACCTGATCGACCTGGCCAGCAAGCGGGTCGACGTGACCCTGTCGGCGCTGATCATGGAGCGGGTGCTCGGCATCCGGCTGGAGGCGCGCCCGGCTTCGGTCGGCGCGTTCGCCGCCAACCTGCGCGCGTTCGAGACCATCCGCGACTTCATCGCGTCGGCGTCGGTCACCGCGCTGATCGACATGCCGTTTTTGCTGCTGTTCGTGCTGGTCATCGCGTGGATCTCGCCGTGGATGGCGATCCCGGTGCTGGTCGGCGCTTTGCTGATGGTCGGCTTTGCGTGGCTGGTGCAGGCGAAGATGCAGGAGATGGCGGAGACCACGCTGCGCGCCGGCGCGCAGCGCAACGCGCACCTGGTCGAGAGCCTGGCTGGTCTCGACACCATCAAGGTGCTCGGCGCCGAGGGCGAACTGCAGGGCAAGTGGGAGCGCTCGACGCTATTTCTCGCGCAGGTCGGCTCCAGGCTCAAGCTGCTGGCGTCGACCACGCAGAACTTTGCCGGCTTCATCCAGCAACTGGTGTCGGTCGCGATGCTGGTGGCCGGCGTCTACATGATCATGCTGGGCCAGCTGTCGATGGGCGGCATGATCGCCGCGATCATGCTGTCCGGCCGCGCGATGGCGCCCTTGGGGCAGGTGGTCGGCCTGCTGACCCAGTACCACAACGCCAAGACTTCGCTCGCCTCGCTCGACGGATTCATGAAGATGCCCGTCGAGCGTGAACAGGATGCCAACTTCTTCCACCGGGTCAGCTTCAAGGGCGAGATCGAGTTTTCCGACGTCAGCTTCAGCTACCCGCAAAACCCGATGGTCGCGCTGAAGGGGGTGTCGTTCCGCATCCGCGCGGGCGAGCGCGTCGCGGTGATCGGCCGCGTCGGCTCGGGCAAGAGCACGCTGCAGAAGCTGATCCTCGGCCTGTTCCAGCCGTCCGGCGGGTCGATCCGCGTCGACGGTGTTGACATCAAGCAGATCGACCCGGCCGAGCTGCGCCGCCATATCGGCTACGTGCCGCAGGACCCGGTGCTGTTCTACGGCTCGCTCAGGCAGAACATCGCGATGGGCTCGCCCCACGCCTACGACGCGTCGGTGGCGGCGGCGGCCGAGCAGGCCGGCCTCACCGAATTTGTCGGCGCGCACCCGCAAGGCTTCGACATGCTGATCGGCGAGCGCGGCGAGTCTTTGTCCGGCGGCCAGCGCAAGGCGGTCGCCATCGCGCGCGCCTTGCTCAACGCGCCACCGATCCTGCTGCTCGACGAGCCGACCAGCAATATGGACCACACTTCCGAGGCGCGCATCCGCGAGACGCTGCGCGCGATCGCGCCGGGGCGCACCGTGCTGCTGGTCACCCACCATAACGCGCTGCTCGACCTGGTCGACCGCCTGATCGTGGTCGACCAGGGGCGCATCGTCGCCGACGGGCCGCGCGAAGAAGTGGTGGCCGCGCTGCAGCAGGGCCGCGTAGGAAGGGCCGCGTGATGAAACGCTGGATGGAACGGCTCAAGGCCTGGGCGCTGGCCGCGCAGGCGCGCTGTGCGCCGTGGTGGGACCGGCTGATGGACTGGGCGGGCGCGCGCGACATCGCCGACCGCAACGACTTCGCGGCCGACGCCGACTGGGCGATCCTCGAGCAGCAGCCGCAGCGCCCGCGGGTGTTCGTGTGGCTGATGCTCGCCGTGGTGGTGGTGGCGCTGTTGTGGGCGGCGCTGGCCAAGGTCGACGAGGTGTCGCGCGGCGAGGGGAAAGTGGTCGCATCCGGCCAGAACCAGGTGTTACAGAGCCTGGACGGCGGCGTGGTCTCGCAGATCCTGGTGCGCGAGGGGCAGGTGGTCGACAAGGGGCAGCTGCTCGTCAAGGTCGACAACACCCGCTTCGTGTCGTCGCTACGCGAGAACCAGGCGCAATACCTGTCGCAGGCGGCCAAGGCGGCGCGCCTGAAGGCGATCGCCAATGGCGAGGCGTTCGCGCTGCCCCAGGAAGTGCTCGAGCAGGCGCCCGACATCGCCCGCCAGGAGATGGACCTCTACCAGAGCAAGAAGATGGAGCTGGACGCGTCGGTGTCGATCGCGCGCCAGCAGCTCGCGCAGCGCCGGCAGGAGCTGAACGAGGCGATCGCCCGCCGCGACCAGGCCGCGCAGGGCCTCGCGCTGACCAGCCAGGAGCTGTCGGTGACCCGCCCGCTGAAGGCGACCGGCGCAGTGTCCGATGTCGACCTGCTCAGGCTCGAGCGCGACGTCAGCCGCTACCGCGGCGAGCGCGACATGGCCGCGGCGCAGGTGCCGCGCATCCAGGCGGCGATCGCCGAGGCGCAGCGCAAGATCGACGAGGTGGAGCTGATGTTCCGCAACCAGGCGAGCACCGAACTCTCGGAGACGCTGGGCAAGGTCGGCGCGCTGTCGGAGGGCAGCGTCGGCCTCAAGGACAAGGTGAAATTGTCCGAGATCCGCAGCCCGGTGCGCGGCGAGGTCAAGCGCCTGTACAACAACACCGTCGGCGGCGTGGTGCAGCCGGGCAAGGACATCGTCGAGATCGTGCCGCTGAACGAGTCGCTGCTGCTGGAGACGCGCATCACGCCGCGCGATATCGCCTTCCTGCGCCCCGGCCAGCCGGCGGTGGTGCGCTACACCGCGTACGACTTCACGGTGTACGGCGGTATGCAGGGTGTGGTCGAGACCATCGGCGCCGACACCGTGACCGACGAGAAGGGCAACGCCTTCTACATCGTCAAGGTGCGCACCAAGGGCTCGAGCCTGGGCGAGGCGAAGCTGCCGATCATCCCCGGCATGGTTGCGCAGGTGGACATCATGACCGGCAAGAAGAGCATCCTGTCCTACCTGCTCAAGCCGGTGCTGCGCGCCAAGGCCGCCGCGCTGACCGAACGCTGACACGAGGAGGCTTGCCATGAAGATCGTGCTGTTTACCCTGAGCGAGGCGCTGGCCGACACCTGGCGCGCCGCGCTGGGGGCGGAGCGCTGCTGGCGGGTCGCCGACACGGCGACGCTTGCCGCCGGCCTGCAGCCAGGGCAGACCGTGCTGGTCGACCTCGCCATGCCCGGGGTGGACGCGGCCGACTGGCCAGTGCTGTGCGCGCGTGCCCGGGTGGTTGCGTTGAGCTCGGTGCCCGACAACGCCGAGGGCGTCGCCTGGCTTGGCCGCGGCGCGGCCGGCTACGCGCACGCGTACTCGACCGAAGACGTGCTGCGCCAGGTGGTCGCCACCGTGGAAGGGGGCGCGAGCTGGGTCGGCCGCGAACTGCTCGCGCAACTGTGCCGCCAGCTCGCCGGGCGCCTGCCCGCCGGCGACGGCGCGTGGCGCGACAAGGTGACCGCGCGCGAAGCCGAGGTGGTCGCCGCGCTGCGCCGCGGCCTCTCCAACAAGGAGATCGCGCGCGAACTCGAGATCGCCGAGCGCACCGTCAAGGCGCACCTGAGCCACCTGTTCGAGAAGTTCGGCGTCGAAGACCGCCTGCAGCTGTTGATCAAGCTGGGCTAAGCGCAGCCTGCGCGCAAGGACGGCAGCCGCGAGGCTGCCGTTTTGCTTGGCATGGCCCCGTATTGTCCTTCGGTACGATATTTCTTTCGCATTTGCCGTCTTACCCTGACAGCATCTCAATCGTGTCAGCGAAGGACGGGTCATGGCTCAAGGTAAAGTGGTCGCCATTCAGGGTGTAGTCAGGGCCATCGCGGCCGACGGCAGCGTGCGTATCCTCAAGGCGGGCGACATGGTCGCCACCGGCGAGCGGATCGAGCTTGCCAATGGCGCATCGCTCACCTTCGAACGACCCGGTGGCCAGCAAGTCAGCCTCGACGGCGGCCGCACCGTGCTGCTGGCCGAAGAAACCCTGCAGCCGAACGCCGTCGACGCCACCGAAGCGCGCGTCGCTCCGCTGAGTGCCGAAGCCGAGAAGGTGATCGCCGCGCTCAACAGCAACGAAGACCCGCTGGGCGTGCTCGAAGAAACCGCCGCCGGCCTGACCGGCGGCAGCGGCGCCGACGGCGGCCACGGCTTCGTCCGCCTGGGCCGCATCGTCGAGACCCTGAACGAGCTGAACTTGGAAACCGCTCGTGTGGATGCGCGGGTGGTGCCAGAGGCTGACGGCCAAGTGGCCACTGCCGCGCGCGAAGACGCACCGGTCGACACCACCGCGCCGACCATCTCCGTCGACGCCCCGGACAATAGCAACGACACCACGCCGACCATCACCGGCAAGACCGACGCGCCGGCCGGCAGCACCGTCACCATCGTGGTGACCGACGCCAAGGGTGATAAGCAGACGCTGACCACCACCGTGAAACCGGACGGCAGCTACAGCGTGGATGTGAGCAAGCCTTTGCCAGAAGGCGGCTACAAGGTGGACGCCAGCGTGAAAGACCCGACTGGCAACACCGGCACGGCGAGCGACAGCGGCAACGTTGACGTGACCGCGCCGATCATTACCGTCAACGCGCCGGACAATAGCAACGACACCACGCCGACCATCACCGGCAAGACCGACGCGCCGGCCGGTAGCACCGTCACCATCGTGGTGACCGACGCCAAGGGTGATAAGCAGATGCTGACCACCACCGTGAAACCGGACGGCAGCTACAGCGTGGATGTGAGCAAGCCTCTGCCGGAAGGTGGCTACAAGGCAGACGCCAGCGTGAGCGACCCGGCTGGCAACAAGGGACAGGCGAGCGACAACGGCAACGTTGACGTGACCGCGCCGAAGATCACTGTGGAAATCGTCAACGATGCCAATAACGATGGCTGGCTGAACGGCAAGGAGGCGGGAGATGGCCATGCACAGGTGGAGGTGCGTGTCGATCACGCCGCGCTGCAATCTGGTGGCCAGGTCTCCCTGACGATAGACCGCGCTGGCAGTCCCGACGCACGCGTGGTCACCGTCAAGTTTGTCGATGGGACCGTGCAGTTCACCGATGCGCAGGGGAAAGTGCTGATGGGGTACGCCTATGACCAAGGTGTGATCCGTTTCAACGAAGGCGTATTGGCCGAAGGCGAGCAACTGAAGGTTGACGCAGTGCAGACCGACGCGGCAGGCAATAAGGGTGCGGGTAGCGATAGTGCCCAACTGGGATCATTTGGAACGACTGATAGTGGGGCAGTCACCGAAGATGCAGCGATTCCGACGCTGAGCGATTCCGGACAACTGAAGGTCGCCACCGAAATAGCCTTCAAGGCCGGCGCCGGCGTGGCGCAGGGCGAAGTACTGGGCAGCCTCACCATCACGGCGGACGGCACCTGGACCTACAACGTCGATAACAGCAAGGTGCAGTACTTGGGCGCGGGCGCAACCCGTACCGAAAGCTTCAAGGTGCAGAGTGTGGACGGCACTGAACACATGGTGACCATCACCATCAATGGCACCGACGACGCGCCGGTGATCAGCCGCGGCACGGGCAGCGTGGTGGAAGACAGCCAGCCGAGCATCGGCGGGCAGCTGACGGCGAGCGACGCGGACAACGCCGATCTGGCCTTCGTGGGCGAGACGGTGAAGGGCAACTACGGCAGCCTGGTACTGGGCAGCGACGGCCAGTGGACTTACACGCTGGACAGCCGC